>CAZCNS010000004.1:0-315143 GCA_964500205.1 uncultured Chryseobacterium sp.
GTTCGGGCAACCGCAACATCATATTGGGCTACCGTGCGGGTTTCAACAACAGCACGGGTTCGGGCAACGTGATAGCGGGCGATCAGGCGGGCTTCAACAATGGTGCAGGCTCTGACAACACCTACATAGGCCGAAACACAGGCGGAACTGCTGACCTCACCAACGCCACGGCCATCGGTGCCAACGCCAGCGTGACCCAGAGTAACAGCGTAGTACTGGGCAACAACGCCAACGTGGGTATTGGAACCTCTGCACCAACTAATTCGCTGCACGTGGTCGGTGGAATGCGTCTTGTGGACGGCAATCAGGCCGAGGGCAAAGTGCTCATTTCCGATGAGAATGGGAACGCATCATGGAGCGATGGACCTGCCGGACCAATGGGGGAGACAGGGCCAACCGGTCCTACGGGTGACGCTGGACCTCAGGGACTTCCGGGGGAGACAGGCCCAACCGGCCCAGAGGGTCCCGAGGGTATAGCCGGTGCTGATGGTATGGACGGAAGAACCATTCTCAACGGATTCTCAACACCCTCACCTTTCATAGGCGAAATAGGAGACTTTTACATACACCGCGGGACCAATCTGCTGTTTGGGCCGAAGACAGAGTTTGGTTGGACATCATCCAGCCCAGTGAGTCTCGTGGGGCCTGCCGGTGCCACTGGAGCTACAGGTGCTGCCGGGCCGACCGGTGCGAATGGAGCGAATGGCACAGATGGGGTAACAGGTCCAACTGGCCCCGCTGGCGACCCCGCACCTGCAGATAATATGGGCAATCATCAGATGACGCAGAATCTCCAGACCAAAGGTTTCTACATAAGCCGTGATGGAGCGAATAACGGTCTTTGGTTGGACGCAGATGGCAACGCAAGCCTTGGTTCAATCCTTCCAATTGCAGGTGCTCAACTCACCATGATGGGCAACATCAACCAGATCGGCAATGAGATGATTATCGGTGCCAAAGGTTCAAATGTTCCCTACGGTCCACGTACACTTCAGTCTGTTGACCCAGAGGCCATCGGCAATGTAGCGGTAGGAGCTGATGCACTGACTGCCAATACAACAGGAAGCAACAACGTTGCGGTAGGACGACTGGCCCTTACCAGTAATGATGTGGGATTTGAGAACACTGCAGTGGGTTTCCTTGCATTGAACACCAACGGTACTGGGGCTACGCTGCTAAATCACAGTATTTACAACACGGCAGTCGGTTCGCAGGCTTTGCAAATGAACACCACCGGGTACCAGAACACTGCCGTAGGGCACCAGAGCCTGGAGGCCAACACCACTGGGTTCTTCAATTCTGCTTTGGGCAAATCATCGCTCACAAGCAATACCACCGGAGAACGTAACAGTGCCATCGGATACGCTGCATTGCAGGATAATACCACCGGCAGCTGGAACACCGCCTCTGGTATAGGCGCACTCGGAGACAATACCACCGGTAATTACAACACGTCAAGCGGTGCGTTGGCCCTTCTGTCCAATACAACTGGGTCTGAGAACACAGCAATCGGGGCCTGGTCACTTTACAACAACACTGACCGCAGTAATCTGGTGGCGTTGGGTGACAGCGCATTGCACTTTAACGGTGTAGGGGCCTCAGTGAGTTTCCATGCTCAGGCCAATGTGGCCCTGGGCAGCAAGAGTCTTCTCAACAACACCACTGGATATGGTAACACGGCAAGCGGCTTTGTGAGCATGTATTCCAACACCACAGGCTATCGCAACACCGCTATGGGACGAGAGACGCTGCCTCTGAATACCACAGGTCACCACATGACCGCAATAGGGTATCAGAGTCTCAATAGCAACACGACCGGCACAAACAGTACCGCAGTTGGGGCACTATCGCTTGCATCCAACACCACAGGCAACTTCAACACCGCAATAGGTCGCAATGCTGATGTTTCAACCGGTGACCTGAGCAACGCCTCTGCATTGGGCCGAGCTGCAACCGTCAATGCCAGCAATAAGGTGCGGATTGCAAACACCACTACAACTGTAATTGAAGGACAGGTAGCTTTCTCCTTCCCTTCAGACCAGCGTTTCAAATCAGATGTGGACGAGGATGCTGTGAAAGGTTTGGAATTCATAACCAAACTTCGCCCTGTGAACTACAAGTTTGACACCGAGAAGTTCGATGCCTTCCTCATGCAGAACATGCCAGAGGATGTGCGTAGAGAGCGCATGGCCGAAATGGATTACGAGGCAAGCAAGAATGTCATTCACACCGGATTCCTTGCACAAGAGGTGGCAGCCGCAGCAGCGGAAGTAGGATATGATTTCGATGGTGTACACATTCCGGTCGATGCCAACGACAACTACAGCGTGAGCTACAGTCAGTTCGTTGTGCCTATCGTGAAAGCCATTCAGGAACAGCAGGAACAGATAGAGGCACTCAAACCTGCGGAGGTATCAGCGTTGAAGCAGGAGTTGGCCGATGTGAAGGCTGAGAATGCGGCCATGAAGGCACAGATGGACGATATTCTTTCACGCTTGTCAGCATTTGATACGGACCTGCAGCAGTGCTGCTTCTCATTCGAGAATGGAACATCTGGTCAAAAGCCCGAGATGAATGACACTCCTGCCTTGGAGCAGAATTTCCCTAATCCATTCAACGAGAACACTGTGATCAAGTATTATCTGCCTCATGGAACGCGCACAGCCAATATCGTGGTGAGTGACCTTAACGGAATCCAGCTCAAGTCTTTTGACCTCAACGGTAGCAAAGGAGCCGGTCAGATCATGATAAGTGGCGGGGCATTCGCGGCCGGAACTTACATCTACACACTGACCGTGGACGGAAAGCGCATAGACAGCAAGCGGATGGTCCTTATGTGACCGACAACAGTGCCTATGTAGTTTGGGTAGAGGGCGGCATAGCAATGTGTCGCCCTCTTTATTTTACTGCACTGAGACCACTTACTTTGAAACCTGTTCAAACCTCCGTCCATATGAGAAGTCCTCGAATCATCCTTAAAGCATTGGCATTGATTGTTTCATTTCATGTGAACGGTCAAGAGAGCACAGTGAAGGACTCGCTCAGATCGGTGTTAAGTTCATCCATTCACGACACTATTAGGATACATGCATTGACGGAGCTCGGATGGGCCTACATGTATGAAAACCCCGACAGTGCGATTTCTATCGGAACCCGCGCACTCCAACTTGCCGAAGCAACCGCGTGGCCGAGGGGGCTACCTCTTGTCAAAGGCAGACTGGGGGCCTTTCATTATTCGAAAGGGGATGCCAAAACTGCGCTTACCCACTATGAGGAATCACTTGCAGGTTTTGTCAGTATCGGTGACTCCAGTGAAGTGGCCAAAACACTCGGTAACATCGGATCGGCACACAAAACCTTGGGAGAACACACTCTGGCTCTCGAATATTACGGTCGTGGTCTGGAAATGCACCGCAGGTCGGGGAACAAGGCAGGCATGGCCTCGATAGAGGGGAGTCTGGGAATGCTGCAAAAAGAGTTCGGAGACTACTTCTCGGCACTGAAGCACCTCGAAAGGTCTGCTGCTCTCTACGAGGAGGTGAAGGACTGGAAAGGTATGAACCGCCAATTGGGGAACATGGGCGTGATCTACCGCGCCAAGGGCAATCTGACCAAGGCGTTGGAATATTACTTCCGTGCATTGAAGATGGCGGAGGAGCAAGGCATGAAGGAAAATATCTCAGCCCGCCTCAGCAACATCGGCATCATTTGCAAGGAACAGGGCGACCGCAAACGTGCTCTGGAGTACCTGCACCGTGCGCTGGCCATCGATCAGGAAACAGGTATGCGCAAGGACATGGCACTCAAGCTGGGCAACATCGGCATTGTGCACTCTGAGCTCAACGAGTTCGACAAGGCATTGGACTACTATAACCGTGCATTGGAGATCGATACCGAACTCGGAGTGAAAGACGGCATTGCCCGCCATACCGGAAACATCGGCAACGTGTTCAAGAAACAGGCTGACAGAGCTACTGAAGCTGACGAAAGAAAGGCACTGCTTCTCAAAGCACTCGACCACTATGAGCGCGCCTACCAGATGAGCGTGGAACTGAAGAACCGCGCGTACATAGCTGCCGACCTGATCACCATTGCCTCTGTACACATAGCGCTTAAGAACTGGAGTTCGGCCGAGAAACCACTTCTCGAAGCCCTTTCCATAGCGCGAGAGGGCAAGTACATCCTTTATGAGCGTGAGGCGCATGGAAAATTGGCCGACATGTTCGAGGCCAAAGGAGATTTCAAGCAAGCTTATGGCCATTATCACAGATATGTGGTGCTGCGCGATAGCCTTATGAATGACGACAAGTCGAGGGAGATAACACGCCTTGAACTTCAGTTCAACTATGACATGAAAGCCATGGCTGACAGCATCCGATTCGAATCCGTCCAGGAAATGAAAGACCTGGAACTCCGTCAGCAAAGGAGCAGCATCGAGACACTGCAATTGGGATTGGCGATATTCCTGACGATGATAGCGGCCCTTGTGTTCGTATTGCGGAGGCTCACCTTGTCGAACAGAACCGTGGTGAAGCAAAAGTCAGAGCTGGAGGCTTTACTTGCCGAGAAAGATGTGTTGATGAAGGAGATACATCACCGAGTGAAGAACAACCTCCAGATCGTGTCCAGCCTCCTCAGTCTTCAGAGCTCGTTCAGCAAAGACGGTCCCGAGGCCGAGGGAGAACTCAAAAAAGCGCTGATGCGCATCAACTCAATGTCCATCCTGCACAAGGAACTCTACAGCGGGGAGGACATCACCAAAGTGAACCTTCACGAATACATTGAGGAACTCTTTCAGCAGATCAGGGTGTTCTTCGATAAAGACCTGAAACTGGACGTGAGTATGGAAATAAGCGACAGTATCATGCTCGAAACCGAGAAGGCTATACCCATTGGGTTGATTCTGAATGAACTGGTGACCAACACCATCAAACACAACGTGTTGAAAAAAGGTGAAGGCCGCATCCGATTGCTCATAAAGGAGATCGATGACAAGCTGGAATTCCACTATTCAGACAAGTCAGACGAATCTGATGAACAAGAGACAGGCGGTTTAACCAATCAGATGACCAAGGGTTTTGGCAGTCACCTCATAGAGATCTTCGCCAAAAAATTGAAAGCAACCATGGAGACCAAGCTTGGAAACGGGCTGGAATTCACGATGAGATTCAGCCACTGAGGCTCCGATCGATCAGCCATTCAGCGTGGTCGGAATCCTCAGTCCCAAACCCAGCCTTTCGTTCATCTTTTTGATGAAATAGGCAGCCAGCAGAGGCGATTCCAGTTCCATATTCTGATGCACGAAGAAATCTACCTCGCGGATGCCGAGACGGCTCCAATGCACCAACCGTTCCACCCAATCATCGAGCCGTGTGCGGTCACTGGCATGATTGGCACCTGTGAAACGGATGAAGGCCGATGGCGTGGTGAGCCGCATGTGGACAAGGTCGCGCCTGCCTGCCGTGTCGGTGATGACATTGGAGATGCCGTGCGCTTCGAGCATCGCGTATAGTTCTTCTGAAACAGTGGGGTCGTTGTACCAGTCCGTATGGCGGAACTCCATTGCCAACGGGACGTGTTTGGGCCAGTGATCAACGAATCTCGCCACCCGGTCGAAATCCTTCGGGCTGAAATTGTCTGTCATCTGAAGGAAGGCGCGGCCCAGCTTCTCCTCCAATCCTCCAAAAGCATGGATGACCTCATCCACCAACTTGTCGGTATCTTTCAAACGACCCCAATGGCTCACATTCTGCGCCACCTTGGGGAAAAACCTGAACCCTTCAGGGGTCTTCTCCCTCCATTTAGCGAACTGTTCCTTCGGGAAGATGCGATAGAACGTGGCGTTCAGCTCAATGCAGTTGAACTGCGATGAATAGTAAGCCAGCTCATCTTTCGTACTGCGAGGGTAGAAGTTCTTGAGGTCGGTACGGTTCCATTTGGCGCAGCCCACATAGAGTTGCATGGCTCCTTGACGCTCCGGCTGTCGCTCCAACAGTGTGCCTGTTCCAGAGTGGTCTGGAGGCAAGGAAAGGTCAATGCTACCGGGGTCGTCCGTCTTCCCGAATTTCATCGCATCCTACTTCAATATGCGCGGACGTTCTTGCCTTCCATATAATTGATGAAAGCACGGTTCACCACACGGTTGCCTCCTGGTGTGGGGTAGTCGCCTGTGAAATACCAGTCGCCAAGGTGGTCTGGACATGCGGAATGCAGATCGGCCACACGTTGGAAGATGATCTCGACATGAGCATTAACCCCCTCAGGACGGATCATCTCAGCACTCTTGGCAGAAAGCTCTTCCTCACTGAATGGAGCGTAGATCTCCTTGACAACATTGACCGACTGCTCTAATGGTAGTTCCATCTGGGCCTTGGCTTTTTCCAACACATCATCGAGCAGGCCGTCCATGAACCGCTCCTTGATCAATCCCACAGCCGCACGGAACACCATGAAGTCGCCCAATTTGGCCATATCAATGCCATAGCAGTCAGGGTAGCGGATCTGCGGTGCGCTTGAAACGATAACGATCTTCTTAGGGCCGAGACGGTCCATTATCCGGATGATGCTCTGCCGCAGGGTTGTGCCACGCACAATGCTGTCATCTATCAGCACGATGCTGTCCTGACCTGCACGCACAGTGCCGTAGGTCACATCGTAAACGTGCGAGACCAGGTCATCCCTGTGAATGTCATCGGTGATGAACGTGCGCAGCTTGGCATCCTTGATGGCCAGTTTCTCCACCCGCGCACGCACCGCGAGTATTTTCCTTACCTCCTCGGCATTCAGAGACCTCTTGCCGTTGAGTATTATCTCTGTCTTGCGCTCATTGACAAAATCTTCCAGTCCCTTTACCATTCCGTAGAAGGCAGTCTCGGCAGTATTAGGTATGTAGGAGAAAACGGTGTTCTCGATATCGTTATCCACAGACTCAAGCACGCGCGGAACCAGGAGCCTTCCAAGCTCTTTGCGCTCACGGTAAATGTCGCTGTCGCTGCCACGTGAGAAGTAGATGCGCTCAAAGGAACAGGACTTGCGCGGAAGGTCGTCTATGAACCGCTCCTCTCTCACGGTGCCATCCTTCTTAACGATGAGCGCATGGGCCGGGTGCAGTTCCTTGACTGCTTCCAGCGGGACGTTGAAGGCTGTCTGAATGGCCGGTCGTTCACTTGCAACCACGAACACCTCATCATCCTGATACCAGAATCCGGGGCGGATGCCCGCAGGGTCGCGCATCACGAAGGCATCACCATGACCGATGAGGCCCGCCATCACGTAGCCACCGTCCCATTTCTTGGCCGACTCGCGCAGTATGCGCCCAATGTCAAGCTTCTCTTCAATAATGGGAGTCATGGCCTTCTTTCCGCCTACTTCATCCTTGTAGGCATAATAGATACGGTCGTTCTCCTCATCGAGGAAATGACCGATCTTCTCAAGCACAGTGACCGTGTCGGCCTTCTCCTTGGGGTGCTGGCCAAGGTCCACGAGCTGTTGGAAGAGCTCGTCCACGTTGGTCATATTGAAGTTACCGGCAAGGGCAAGATTGCGGCTCTTCCAATTGCTCAGACGCAGGAAAGGATGGCAGTTCTCGATGCTGTTGCCTCCAAAAGTGCCATATCGCAAATGTCCAAGGAAGAGCTCCCCAGTGAAAGGAAGGTTGGCCTTGAGCCATTCCGGGTCGTGTATGGCATCCTTATTCTTGTCAAACTCCGCCTCGAACCTTTCGTTGATGTAAGCGAAGATATCTTTGATGGGCGTGGAAGTATTGGACCGCTTCCTGCTGATGTATCGCTTGCCTGGGTCTACCCCCAGTTTGATGTTGACCAGCCCCGCACCGTCCTGTCCGCGGTTGTGCTGTTTCTCCATCAACAAGTACATCTTGTTGAGGCCATAAAAGCACGTTCCGTACTTCTGCTTGTAGTATTCGAGGGGCTTCAAAAGCCTTACGAGCGCGATTCCGCACTCGTGTTTGATGGCATCACTCATGGGGTGTCACTAAGGTGCAAAGGTAGCAACCTGCCCAAACGGACACCGGACAATCGATAGGCGTCATTCCTCCACTTGCGGATACTTGCTCGGAGGATTCAAAATGGCCTGTAATCGCTGCTGATAAGCCTCCTCATCAAAACCATTGAGATCCTTGTTCTCCCGGTAGTAGCGCTCCATTTCTGCCAATGCCTTCTGTCTCATATCCTCAATAGCCGCATCATCAAGCGGAGCATGAGACTCACCCTCCGCATGATCGTGCCCAGCTATACCACAGGCACTTTTCGGTGCGTCACCGTCAGCAGTTTGATTTTGGGCACTTGCCTCAGTTGAGCAAAGCACTACCGATAAGAGAATTACAAATACCTTCATAACCAGAATTTTATCTGAACGTGACAAATCTACATGCTTCCTGACTACACCACAGGCGTAGAAACAGCTGAATTAACTTTCAAATCACCCGTTGATTGCCACCACCTCGCTCACTGAGCCGGGAAAACGGTTTCTGAGCAGGGTCTCGATGCCGTTCTTGAGCGTCACGGTACTGGATGGGCAACCGCTGCACGCACCGCGCAGCACCACGCTCACCACCCCGTCCTGAAGGCCCTTGAAGGTGATGTTGCCTCCGTCCTGCGCCACTGCGGGCCGTATCTCCTCCTCCAGCACTGCGATGATCTGCTCCTCGATCTCGCTCGAAGGCTCCGCATGACCGGCCATAGCGGTGGCCTGTTGCACGGTGGCAGTGGCCATGTCGGGCAGTTCGGTCACAATAGCACCGCCACTGTTGAGGTAGTCGCGCACGAACTCCCGCAGCTCGAGCACCACATCCTGCCAGCTCACCATGTCGTTCTTGAGCACAGTGATGAAATTGCCTTGAATGAACACCCCCATGACAAACGGGAATTTGAACAGCGCCAGTGCCAGCGGACTGCCCTTGGCATCCTCAACAGAGGTGTACTCCGCGAGGCCGTGCTCCAGCAGCACCCTGTTGGCCACAAACTTCATGGTGGCGGGGTTGGGCGTGCTCTCTGCGTAAACGGTATAAATGGTCTTGGTCTCCATGTCTATTTCTTTCTGGGGTAAAGGTCGGTAACAGACTGCTACCGGATTGGTTCATAGGATGTCGCAATAGCACATCGGCTGCAAAACGTTATTCCTATCGCCACTGTCCCCCACTGGGTTTCCTCCTAAACGTAAAGGCATGGCTCATAGATCCATCATAAGGCGCAGGTTCTCCTTCAATTGCCTGGCCTGCATTGGCGTGAGTTGCAATCTTCGAAAACCTGCGTCAGGTCGCGTAGTCCTCGTAATCATCCTCCAACGCCTCGAACTCGGCAGGCACGCTCATCGACTCGGCTGACGTGGCCTTGGATGCTTGTTGCAACAGACGCCTGCGGTTGAATGTGTTGAATTTCCGAAGGGCTTCGTTGATGTACCGGTCGCGATCGATGTTCAGGTCTGCGGCCAGCTTCCAGGTCTCTGCGAGGATGTCTTCATCCAGTTTGACGGTCAGGGTCTTCATGGCTTGGGCTGTATGATATGAAGGTGTGTGCTTGAGCTTTGTTAAACTTTCAAAGTTTGACAAAGCTTGTGGCTTTCACCCCAACCTCTCCAGCACCTTCCTCGCGCCCACCTTCTCCTCCACTAAACTGGAAAGTTTCTCAATCGGCACACGCTCCTGTTTCATCGTATCACGGTCGCGGAGGGTGACGCAATTGTCCACCAAGGTGTCGTGGTCGATGGTGATGCAATAGGGCGTACCGATGGCGTCCTGCCTGCGGTAGCGCTTGCCGATGCTGTCCTTCTCCTCGTAGATGATATTGTGGTCGAAACGCAGCTGGTTGAAGATCTCCATCGCCTTCCTCACGCCCACCTTTTCCTCCACAATCGCAGAGAGCCTGTCAATGGGAACCCGCTCCTGTTTCATGGTGTTGCGGTCAAAGCAATATCTCCACCCAGATGATGCCCCCGTAGGCATCGTCACGGTGGATGTTCTTCTCCGTGATGTTCAGATCCTTGAGGTCGGAAAGGGTCTTCTGAATGGCCTTGATGTTGCGCTGCCCCCTGCCATGCACATGTATGAACGAATGCCCGTACCTGCGGGCCAGCCTTATCCGTCCCTCAATCTCCTCGCGAATCTGCGGGACAGTCATCTGACCATGCACGAAGAGCACCACTGCCGCCTTGTCCACCATCAGGCCGTAGAGTTCCTCAAACCTCTCGGGGCTTGAGTTGTAGAGTGGCTGGAGGTACTCCTCGAAATAGCCTGCAGTGAAAAGGTTGACGATGTTCGACCCGCGGGCTCCGAAACGGTTGCGCAGGTCGTACTTGTGCTGCTTGATGTCTTTGCCAGCAAGGTATTGTGCCCGCAGAATCACTGCTGCCTCCAACACCTCAAGGTCTCTCTTCGGGATGATGCCCTCGAAGAACAGGAGCAGTTTCCTGCCATTCTTCACCGCCTCAAGCTCCTCTATCTGCTTGATGTCTGTGAAGACCTCTGCGGGCTTTTCCCCGAGCAGCAGATTCCCCTCATCGGCATAGCTGCCAAGAACGCTTCTCAGCCCCGCCCGTTGTTCAGGTGTCAGCCTGTCGATGTTCAATGACAGGACACCCTCGCTGCTGACCTCGTGGTTGCGGCTACCTCCCTCGTTGTGGGAGTCCTTGACAATGTTGACCGATATGAGCGGCTGATGGAACTCAATGTTGATGAGCGACTTTAGCTTGTCCAACCAACCCATCGCCCAGCAGAATCAGTGTTGCTTGCTGAGGGCGAACACAGAGTAGAAGTCCTTCTTGATGAAAATTTGAGAGCCGCGCTTCATCCCCCCGAACTCCTCAACGGTCATCTCCTCCCCGTCTGACGCAATGACGCGCTGGGAGAGGTCGCCTTTTTCCACAACGAAGCCTTCCGCATCCACAGTCTTGTCAAGCAGGTCGAGAATATCCAGCTTCGCGGAGTCATCAAACGTGATGGTAATGCCTTTCATGTCAGTTGTATCTTAGTGGCACGGTCGAGGCCACGGCCAAAGAGATGAAAAATTTTGATTCTTGGCCCTAAAAAATTTGGGTGTGCAAAGGTAAACGTTTTACCCCAACCTCTCCAGCACCTTCCTAACCCCCACCTTCTCCTCAACGATCGCTGAGAGTTTTTCGATCGGCACACGCTCCTGTTTCATCGTGTCGCGGTCTCGCAGCGTCACGGCATTGTCCACCAAGGTATCGTGGTCAATGGTGATGCAGTAGGGCGTGCCGATGGCGTCCTGTCTGCGGTAGCGCTTGCCGATGCTGTCCTTCTCCTCGTAGATGATATTGTGGTCGAAACGCAGCTGGTTGAAGATCTCCATCGCCTTTTCGGGCAGTCCGTCCTTTTTGACGAGGGGCAGAATGGCCAGTTTTACAGGGGCGAGGAAGGGCGGCAGGGCCAGCACAGTACGCTCGGAGCCGTCTTCCAGCTTTTCATCCTTGTAGGAAGATGAAAGCACAGCGAGGAAGGTGCGGTCGAGGCCAATGGAGGTCTCCACCACATAAGGAACATAACTCTCGTTCATCTCGGGGTCGAAGTATTGCAGCTTCTTGCCGCTGAACTTCTCGTGTTGCGCGAGGTCGAAATCGGTGCGCGAGTGGATGCCCTCCAATTCCTTGAAACCGAACGGGAAGTTGAACTCGATATCGAAGGCCGCGTTGGCGTAGTGCGCCAGCTTGTCGTGGGCGTGGAAGCGGTAGTTATACTCGCCAAGACCCATGGCGTGGTGCCATGCAAGGCGTTTCTCCTTCCATTTCTCGAACCAGTCCAGCTCGGTGCCGGGCTTGACGAAGAACTGCATCTCCATCTGCTCGAATTCGCGCATGCGGAAGATGAACTGCCGCGCCACGATCTCGTTGCGGAACGCCTTGCCCGTCTGCGCGATACCGAACGGGATTTTCATCCTGCCCGATTTCTGCACATTGAGGTAATTGACGAAGATGCCCTGGGCCGTCTCGGGACGGAGGTAGATGGTGCTGGCACCTTCGGCCATCGCGCCCATCTCGGTGGCGAACATGAGGTTGAACTGCCGCACCTCTGTCCAGTTCTTGGAACCTGAAAGTGGGCAAACTATTTCAAGGTCGATGATGATCTGGCGCACTTCCGTGAGGTCGTTGGCCTCCAATGCCTTCACAAAACGGGTGCGGATGGCCTCCTTCTGGTCCATGTAGCCCTTGACCCGCTCGTTGGTGGCGCGGTATATGGCCTCGTCAAAGTTCTCGAAACGCTTGGCGGCCTTCTCCACCTCCTTGTCGGCCTTGGCATCGAGCTTGGCCATGTGGTCTTCGATGAGCACATCGGCACGGTAGCGCTTCTTGCTGTCCTTGTTGTCGATGAGCGGGTCGTTGAAGGCATCCACGTGGCCACTGGCCTTCCATGTGGTGGGGTGCATGAAGATGGCGGCATCGAGGCCCACGATGTTCTCGTTGAGCTGCACCATGGCCTTCCACCAGAAGTCGCGGATGTTCTTCTTCAGCTCCACGCCCATCTGGCCATAATCGTAGGTGGCGCTGAGGCCGTCATAGATCTCGCTGCTCTGGAATATGAAGCCATACTCCTTGCTGTGGCCGATGATGTTCTTGAAGAGGTCTTCGTTGCTCATTTTTTGTTGCAAATTGCGTGTTCAAATACCCGTTTCTTTTAGGGGCGGCAAAGCTAACGAAATGGCAGAGGGTCAGGGAGAACAGGACAACGGTCAAGGTATTGAGGCCAAGGCAGGAACTGGGGCTTCAGAACAGCAGGAACAGCAGGCGAGCAAATCGCTGAAAAGCAACCTGCTCCGTTTCATCGTCAGCGCGAAGGAGTTTTTGAGCATAACGCTCAATTTGGCGGAAGATGCCAACATCGAGGGCACCATCGAGGCCATCAAGAAGGACATGATCTTCAAGGGCCATAATGTCTGGATCCTCGTCTGCTCCATCCTTGTGGCGAGCATCGGGCTGAACCTCAACAGCACGGCCGTGGTAATCGGGGCAATGCTCATCTCACCGCTGATGGGGCCTATTCTGGCAGTGGGTCTGGCGGTGGGCACCAACGATTGGGAACTGCTGAAGCGAGGCTGGAAGAACTTCCTGATAATGGTAGTCATCAGCCTCATCACCTCCACGCTTTACTTCTTCATCTCTCCGTTGGGCGAGGCGCACTCGGAGCTGCTGGCACGCACAAGACCCACTTTTCTTGACGCATTGATTGCTGTGTTCGGTGGTTTGGCGGGCATCATCGGTGTTTCGCGCAAGGCCACTTACAGCAACGTGGTGCCGGGTGTGGCCATCGCCACCGCACTGATGCCACCGCTTTGCACGGCAGGGTATGGTCTTGCCACGGCCCAATGGGAGTTTTTCCTCGGGGCATTCTACCTATTCATGCTCAACTCGATCTTCATCTCTGGCGCCACATTGGTCATTGTCCGCTACTTGAAGTTCCCACTGGTAAGTTTCGTGAATGAGCGGACGGAGCAGCGTGTCAGGAAATACATGATAATCTCCATCATCGTGGTGCTGCTGCCCAGCGCCTGGATTTTCTACGGGGTGGTCAAGGAGACCATCTTCATGGGTCGTGCAGAGAAGTTCATAGCGGACAATCTGGCTATGCAGAACACGGAGATTCTCAGCCGAAGGTTGGTCTATAATGACACCCTCTCCCGTATCGACATCTTCATAATGGGAGAGCCGATCTCCATCACCGAACAGGAGAATCTGCAGCGTAAACTTATCAGCGCAGGTTTGGAGAGCACCCGGCTGAAAATCCATCAGCCTAAAGACTATTCAGGGGATCTTGCAGGAAAGCTCAGTCAGGAGGTGCGCGTTGGGGTCCTTGAGGACATCTACGAACGCAATGCCCGAATGTTGGAGCAGAAGGATGCGGTGATCAACCGCCTTTCGGCCATCGTGGACAGGGACAGCATCCCGTTTCAAAGCCTGCATAAGGAAATACGCATTCAGTATCCCGAGGTGAAACGCATGGCCTACGCGCGGACCATCGAGATGGGTCGTGATGGTGAAGTAGACAGCATCCCGACCTTTCTGGTCCGTTGGGATGGAACGGTCAATCCAGATATCAAAAGCAGTCGTGAGCAGGTGATGAAGGAATGGCTCAAGGCACGACTGGAACTGGACACGGTGCGGGTGGTGAGGTACTGAACGTCCGATTCCCTTTTCCTTGGAAACAGAAAAGCCCGAAGCACATTTTGCGCCCCGGGCCTTCCACCCAAACTATCCTTAAGAATCCTCAGTCAACGGCCACCAGCCTCACCGTCTGGCGATTCGTTCCAGCGGTGACCGTGCAGAAGTACAGCCCTGCATTGAGACCTGCGGCATCAAGCATCACGGTGTGCGTGCCCGCCCCGTAGGTCTGCCCGCTGATGTCCATCACCCGCTGGCCGAGGGTGTTGGTCAGTTCGATGGAAACGCGTTCCTGCTGGCCGAGGGTGAAGCCGATGCGGGCCATGTCGTTCACAGGGTTCGGGTAGACTGATACCGCAATGAGGCCCTGAGGCCGCGCTGTGATGGTCTCTGCGCTGGTAATCAGATTTGTCACATCAATTGCGGCCACAAAGCCGAGACGCACATCCTCAGGCGCGGTGAGGTCGAACAGCGTGCCATTGAAATCTCCGCTGAGGATGACCTCCGGACCATTCACATCGCTATAGACCATCTGTGTGGGGTTGCTGCGCACCCTGTTCTCTTCGCTGGAAATGAGGTCAAGGCTCTCGGTGTCGCTGCCATCCAGCCTGCGCACCCACTGGTAGTTGCCATCCGTGTCATACTTCATCAGAAACATGTCTGTGACGCCATTGGAATAGAGCGTGTCGGGCATCGCAGTTTCTTTTCCGAAAACGCCCATGTTGCTAAAAATACCGTACACGTAGGAGTTGCCATCCGCATCGGTTACTACTCTTCTGCCAGATGCTGCGTCAGCATCCGAACCGAACTGTATGGCCCAAAGGGCATCCCCATTAATGTCATACTTGGCAAGGAACCCTTCCTGAACGGCTGTTGTGAGCACGATGCTAGAGCCTGCAAAACTAGCCTCCCCAGCAAACGGCCCTGTAACGTAGACGTTGCCGGCAGGATCACTGGCCACATCGTTGCCAACTACAATCTCGCCCGCACCCAGGAAACTCACGTAATACCATTCGCCATTGATGTCGTAGCTCATCACAAAGGTGTCGTAGTCGCCCGTTCCGTTCTCGTAGGTGACAGACGAATTAGGGAATTCCACAAGCCCTTCACCAAGTATTCCAAGCACGTTGATGTAACCCAGGCCATCTATGGAAAGTGAGGTAATAACATCATCACCAGGAGTGCCAGCAATGGAAACCCAGAATGGCGAACTTTCGTCCGAGTCGAGCGAGGCCAAGAAGAAGTCGCCCATCCCGTTCACAGTTACCGTTTCTCCGAAAAGGTTTGTTCCAGAAAAACGTCCTCCCACATACGGATATCCATCGGCATCGAGAATGATGCTGTTGACCATGTTGCGGCCTACGTTGAGGTTATACTCAGCAGCACCGCTTCCGCTCTCGCCACCCAAAGCCCATTCGAGGTTGCCGGTGGCATCATATTTCGCCACAAAAAGCTCGTAATTGATGAGGTTATCGTTCCGACCGTCACTTAGCGAAGCAACAACAGCTTGATTTCCATCCAAAAATTGCATCGATTTAACGAAGGTGCCGCCTACATATATTTCGCCTGAGGTCGGATTAACAGTCAGCGCAATGCCACCATCGACAGAAAGATGATCAGGCAAGTTGGCAAGCCCTGTGGCGGTACGTATCCATATCGGATTTCCAGCATTGTCATATTTGGCAATGAAGAAATCATAATCCTTGCTGGAGGTGATGGTTTCGCCATCGAACTCGATGCTGCCTGTGAATCCGCCAGTGATGATGTAGTTGCCATCGCTGTCTTTGGCCGTTCCTCCTATCTGCGTCACTGCGGTGGTGCCGATGGTGAAAGCAAAGTTCACATTGGCGGTGCTCAGATTAAGAATGGCATCGTTCTCCAGCCCCCATGGACGCTCCAGACCATCGGTCGTTTGTCTCGTATCACCATCTATGACTCCGATAGTCGGATAAATGACTCCAAAGGACGACCCCGCCTTGACTTGGGACAGTGTGGCAAAGCATAGTATGAGAGCGAGCGTTGTTGCAGCCCGTTGCTTTTTGAAAGAATGATAATGTCTGTTCATGGCATGTTGGGTTTAAGGGTTTGACAATCCGTTGGTCAAAGCTACAGGGGTGCTTTTCGCGGAGTAACCCTACCTAAACCCTATAGGGAGACTTCTGCCCATCATTTCGCGTGAGGGACGAACTATGTTGACCAACAAGTGGAACACCAATTGACCATCAGGCTGCTAAATGTGCTGGGACAGGAGGTCTTTTCCCAGCAGAAGAAAATGTGTGATGACGGCCTCGTGAGAATGGACCTCACCGGACTTCCGGGTGGGGTTTATCTCTGCGAGATTCTGAGCGGAAAGTTTGGGCGAAGGGCTACCAGGCTCGTCAGGGAATAAGGTGGCAATCAGGCCAAAGCCTCCCCGATCCTCCCCTCCAACCACGCCAGATCCGCCACATTGGGCGTGTCAGCTACACGTTTCTGCAATGCACGGATACGGTGTCGCTCCGTGCCGCAGCGTGCCAGTGAGAGCGTGAAACGGATGAGGTTCTGATACACCTTGCGCTGGCGGTCCGAAATGGTGCGATTGCGCGCAAGGAACGTGCGGAAGGCCGATGCGTGGTAGAACAGCACATCGTGGTCGTCCATCTCGAAGTAGGTCTTGAGCAGGATGGAGCGTGCATCGAGGCGGTAGAACACGTCATCGAGGTCCACATGACGCAGCTGTGCCAGCGCCTGGCGGTACTCCCTGCGGTGGAAGCACAGGTTGGCAGTGTTGTAGGCCACGGCATTGGCGCGGTGCGTGGCGGGCAGACGGTCGGCATACTCCCCGATGAACCCCTCCACGAAAGCCGCCTCGCGCAGCCCGATGGTGACGATGTTCTTGAAATCCCACTGCGACAGCACCCCGTCCGTCAGCAGCGCCTCGCAGTCCAGTGCCTCGCGGTAGGTATCGAACAGCTCCCGCTGGAAGGCGAGCTGTCCCGCGTTGATCCTGCGGATGCAGTAGTTGAGGATGTGCTGGTAGAGGTCGTGCCGCTCGGTCTGCGGCAGGCGGTGCGAATGTTCCATTGCCATGGTGCGCAGCCGCTGGAACGCCCCGCTGTCGTCCGGGTCGCGGAGGGTGCGTATCACCTCGCGATAGAGGGTGATGTAGGGCGTGTCGCTGAAACGGCCCGCGTCCGCCTCGGCCAGCAGCGTGTCGAGGAACGGGTCATCGGCATCGGTGCTCAGGATGTGGTGCAGGTTGAGCATCTCTGCGCTCATCTGCAGCTTGCGCGCCACGAAATAGCGGTCGAGGGCCGCGCTGCCCTCCCCGAAATGCGCGGTGCTCCGCTGTCCCAGCCTCAGCTCGTGCTGCGCCCGCAGTGCCAGTGCGTCCGACCGCAACCGCATCGCATCGGGGCCTATGCCGCCCTCCTCGTCCAACTTCCGCAGCGTGGCGTTGAGCTGACGGCTGAACGCCCGTGTGCAGCTCCGCGCCTCCAGTTCCTCCAGCAGCAGCGTCTGCCGCTGGTGGCCGCTCTCCGTCATCCGCTTGAAGGCGAGGTACTCGTACAGCAGGCGGTTGATGTCCGTCAGGATGTAGCGCACCGTGCTGTCCGCGTACTTCTTCCTTTTTCCGAAAAGCGCTTGGAAAAGCCCCTTCTTCCCCAGTCCGTCATCCTCGCACAGCAGCCTCGCGGCCTTGGGCACATCGCTGCGCAGCCCCGGTGCGCGGAATAAGATGAACCGCTGGAACTCCTCCCTTTCGGCAGGGCTGAGGGTGGATATGACCTCGTGGGTGAGGGGCAAGACGGAGTGAATAGTCCGACAAATGTATCACTTTAAGGTTTAATGTTTGAAGTTTAAGGTTGATGGTGCAGGGGATTTTCTTTCACTGAATTTTTACCACGAGATTTGAATTGTTTCTGTTCATAAGCACTTTGTGTCAAAATGTGGCCGTGCTTTCGATGCCAACCTTAAACATGAAACCTAAAACCTTAACCCATTTTCCTCCTCCGACAATCCAATATTTCTGTCCTTTTTTCCCCGAACGGCCCACACCACCTTTGTACCGTGAAATCTTCTAAAGTCGAAAGCCATGAACATGAGAACTGATATATGGAAAGGAATCGCAGCGGTGGGATTGCTGCTGATAATGGGGATAAACGCACGAGCGCAGTGCCCGAACACCGCGATGGCCGTAACGCAGGAAGCTGCGGGTTGCGGGGCCGATGTGAGCTTCGCGGTGACAAACGACATCGGCTTCCAGTCGGTGCAATGGACAGTGGACGGGGAGCCATTCTCTTCGCAGCAGGCCGGGACTGTCTTCTTCAATCCGGGAACCTATGTATTCGAGGCACTGACCGTTGGCACAGATATGTGTACAAGCCTGATGGAGGAGGAGGTCACCATTCTTCCACCCTTCACTGCAGCACTCTTCAACGACACCATCGCCTGCAACGGCAACTTGGGCGGCATCGGGCCACAGGTCTCAGGCGGGAGCGGGGAATACAGTTTCCAGTGGGAACCGGCCGCTTCTGTGAGCGACCCCACCGTGCAAAGCCCACTCATCACTGCCAGTTTCCCGCAGTGGATAACGGTGAGCGTGACCGACAACGAAACGGGCTGTACCGCCAGCGACTCGCTCTATTTCTACCCCAACATTCAGACAAACGCCACAGTGGAGCTGTGCAGCGGCACGGCCGAGCTGACCCTCGACCCCGGCTCGATGGTCTATAACTGGACTGCCGAAGACCCTGACGGCAACCCCATCGATATGAGCGGGGTGACGGGCAACAGCTTCATCGCCATGGAGCTTGGCACGTACGAGGTGATGACGTATTACTCAGGATGCAGTCAGGTGGTGCATGAGTTTGAGGTGCTTGTGGGCATGCAGATAATCATGCCCGATACCTTCTTCAGATGCGCAGGTACTTGCGTGGAGTTGTCAGGAGGAGTTGTCGGAGGAACTCCGTCCTACCAGTATTTGTGGAGTAACGGTGCAATGGGTCAATCGTTCGAGCTATGCGGAATTCAGGATTTTGACGGCTTCTTGGTTCTTGACGCTAATGGATGCATGGTGTCACAAGATTTTGTGGTGCTCGAACATCCCGCACCGCAGGTGGAAATCTCATACTCGCAGGAATCACAGCCATGCTACGCTTACTGTTTCAATCTTGTGGGTGCTTCTGAGATTGAACTTGATTCTAATCATGTATGGAACATGGGTGATGGTGTTACTTATTCTGACGTAGGATCGAGTGTTTGTCATGAGTACTTTTTCGTGCCCGGCATCTACACCGTGGACTTTTGGGGCACTGACATATACGGCTGCGAGAGTCATGCCTCAGTGCAATTTGAAATGCTGAGTTGTGATAGTGAGGTCTGGCCCGGTGATGCCAACAGCGATGGCGAAGTGACCAATACCGATGCCCTCTGGCTCGGCCTCGCATTTGACCAGACCGGCCCCGTGCGCCCTGATGCGTCCCTTGCCTGGGAAGGCCAGCCCGCACCCGATTGGAACTTCAACTTCACCCAGAACAACGTCAACCTGAAACATGCCGACTGCGATGGTAACGGCACGGTCAACTTCGCGGACACCATCGCCATCAACCAGAATTACGGCCAGACGCACGGTAAAACGGATAGCGAAGTGGCAGACGACAGCCCTGCATTGTGGGTGGAGGCCGTGCCGGACACCGTGGGCGAAACTCAGGCGGTGAACATCACCGTACACCTCGGCACGGCATCGCAGCCGGTGGACAGCCTCCACGGCATCGCGTTCACTCTCACGTGGGACGAATCGCTGGTGACGGCCAATGGGCTGCACATCGACTTCACGGACAACGTGCTGGGCGCGGTGGGCAGCGATGTGATGACCTTGCAGAAACTGTTCCTGCCCGATGGCGAGGTGGATGTGGCCGTGACCCGCACTACGCGCCAGAACTGGGGCGGATACGGCCCGCTCGCCACATTCCACATCGTGACCACCGACAACCTGAGCGGCATCCACGAGCTGCGCATCGGGGTGAGCGGCATCACGGCCATCACCGCCAACGAGTTCCCCGTGGAGCTGGCCTCCGTGCCCGACACGGTCATCATCGACCCCGACCACGTGGGCATCGGTGAGGCGTTCGGTTCATCGCTGCGTGTGTGGCCCAACCCCGGCAGCGGCATCTTCCGCATCGAGGGGCTGCACGGTGCTGAAATGGTGGAAGTGATGGATGCCACGGGCCGCACCATTTCCCGCAGGACAATCAGCGGCCCCGATGCCCTGTCCATCGACCTCAGCGAACAGCCCGATAGTCTCTACCTGCTGTGCCTCACCGGCCGTGACGGGGTGGCGGTGAGGAGGCTGGTGAAGACGCGGTGAGAATGGGCTTGTAACCCTGACAGGGTTCTGAACCCTGTCAGGGTTGATGATTCTTACGCAGCTTATCCACGATGAAATTGCCCTTGTCCTCCACGGGCCTGTCCTGCGGGAAATGGGACATGGCCGCGCAGAGTTTCAGGAAAAGCTCGAAGCGTTCGCCCGGTGATAGGGCAAGGAATTCCTCCGGGC
Source organism: uncultured Chryseobacterium sp. (assembly GCA_964500205.1). Taxonomy (GTDB): domain Bacteria; phylum Bacteroidota; class Bacteroidia; order UBA10329; family UBA10329; genus UBA10329. The sequence goes on from CAZCNS010000004.1 coordinate 20,666, forward strand.
TTCTGCGGTTGTTCTTCTCTTTGGTAGCGAAGTGAATCATGGTCATTGTCCAATAAAAATACAGTGAACGGAAAATCACTTCCGGTCGGAACAACCATGTTCCTCACGTCAAAGGCGTAGCCACAAAGTAGTAGTCGCTGTTGGTGTTGAAAGCCTCCACGAATCGCTCGCGGGTCATGGGGCTGCGCTTGGCAATGAGATCGCGCAGGGTGTGGATGCCCATTTTCACATCCGAAGCAAGAAAATCGAACACGTCCTCGGGTTTAGTCCCATAGAACTCGCTGGCCCCGAGGCCGCACTCAAAAATGACCAACGGTCGGTCGCGGTTCAGCAGGGCTTTTGCTCCGCGAAGCACGCCAAGCTCTGCACCTTCCACATCAATTTTGATGAGTCCGATGCGCGTGTCTGCGGGAATCGTATCATCCAACCGCTTCAATTCCACCTGTATCTCTTTGATGTCCGGTTCGGCCACGGCATACTTCCGTCTGTTGATGCCGCTGTATGCAGGTGCATTGCGCACAAAGTTGAAGGTGGTGGTGCCCTCGGTGTCGGACAGTGCATAAGGAAGAATGGTGCAGCGCTGCCCGAACTTCCGCTTCAGCTCATCGAACATGGGCGGAATCGGCTCGAAGGCGAAATGCCTGCCGGATGGCGAGAGGCGCAGCATCTCTTCCAATATCTCGCCCTTGTGACAGCCGACATCAATGCAATTGATGCCATCGCTGACATGCTGATGGAGGATTTGCAGCGTCAGCCGATCATACTCCAGATTCCTCGTCAGGTCGAGATGAAGCAGGCGGAGTAAGGTGCGGACAAGGTTCTTGATGCGGTCCATTCAGCGCATCAGAGGAACATCACCTGCGGGATGTGGTACAGATTGGCCACTGCGTTGACGCACATCACGGGAATCTGCGCATCGTTGTTGATGACCCGCTCGTGGTCGGCACCCAGCACGAAGCCTTTGACACTCACCTCGCTGTCATCGGTCAGGATCACGATGAGGTCGGCATTCTGTTCGCTGGCGAACTTGACCGTCTGCTTGGCGTGATCTCCACCGCTCTTGGTGGCAAGGGCTGTGGAAAAGTCCACACCGTTCTTTTTGAGCAGATTCTCGGCCCAGGCAATGTTGTTGTTCTTGGCATTGTGGATGAACTCATCGGTGTCGTAACTACCGAACAGTTTCACCTCAGCCCCGAATGTCTTGGCAATGTCCACGATGTGTATAATCTTCTGCTTGGTCTCTTTGCTGCCGTCTATGGGGGTGACAATAGTCTTGTAGCCATGTGCAGCGGCCTTCTTCTTCTGCACGATGATGGTAGGCACCGGTGCGCTGGTGATCACCTTCACAGCCCATGCCCCGGTGATGTGCTGCATGCCGACCACACCATGTGTGCCCATCACCATGAGGCGCGCACCGATCTCCTCTGCGACCTCACCTATGGTGGTGAAAATGGAGCCTTCTCGCAGGTGCGAACCTGCCTTCACCCCATAGTTATTCTCAATAGCGGCCACCTCGGCAGCCATCTTGGCATTGAGGTCGTCCATAGACTGGCCTGCCTTCTTCAGTTTGGTCTTCGTATCGCTATTGATGATGTGAATCAGTCGCACCTCATCGCCCCTTTGCTTGGCAATGGTGGCAGCGTGCTGCACTGCAGTGGCGGCCTGTTCGGTGAAATCGGTAGGAACGAGGATGATGGGGTTCTTCTCATTGGCCATGGCGCGGAAGGTTTTGGTTGATGTCGTCAAAAATAGGGTTGTGCTATCAAAGGATCCAGAGCTATTCATCGTAGGACGCCACGATCTTCTCCAGAATGGCGAGGTGTGCGAGCTTCACAGGAGTGCGGACTTTTCGGGAGTAGTCGGTGTGATAATGATGCACGTTGAGGAATTTCACTTGAATACGGTTGAAATTCTTCAGATCCATCACGATGCCGATGTGCATCCATTCCCTAAAGAGCAGCTTTCCAATACTCTCGAAGTCATCCCGTCCTAAGTAGTCGAGATCTGCATCACATAGCATCTCTGCCAGTGGGAAGGACGGTTGCTGTGGAACCTTGGTGGCCATGATCATGGCGCAGATGGTCTCAATCGTGCTTGCGCTGAAATCGAAACTGGGGAGGGCTTCTCTCGCAATGTCACATCCGGCCTCTTCGTGACCGGAATAACGGGTCAGAAAACCCGAATCGTGGTAGGCAGCGGCTACCTTCAGTACGGTAAGCTCTTCTTCGGTGACACCCATGGCCTTGCCTATGCGTTCGCAAGACTCGATCACATCCAGCGTGTGGTCGAGGCAATGATAGTGCAGATGGTCTGAAAGGCCAATGTCCAACCGTGCTGTGATGTGCGCTATCGCTTCCTTGTGTTTCACCTGATGTCCGTTTTTTTGAGAGACCAGAGGGAAACCCCTCTTGCCTTTGTGACGGGGCAAAGAGGGCGCAAATTAGCATATTACGCTGTTTATCGCTACACGAGACTCACGTGGTACGATTCTGCCAGAAGTGACGGTAGGTCAGCATGGCACACAGGGGACTCGGAACTGTGGCAGCATAGTGTAGGAAGACCTTCCTCAACTGATGTGATTCGTAGCACACGCTCTGAGCCATCTATTTTGCTGCGAACGACATCCCCGACAAAAAGTTTCTTGCCTCGCCTGTCCTTCAAACCCGTGAAGGCCTCCTCCGCATCGAAGTCAAGCAGCGTTCCGTTGTACCAGAAATCATCGCGGGAATAGAACTCATAGCGGCCCACCTGCTTGCGGTAGCCCACTACTTTTCCAGCCAGCCTCAGTCGGTAGAGATCTGTTCCCATGCCACGCAAACACCGCAGCGGAACCTTTTGTTGCCGACATCTGCCTTTGTGTCACCAACTTTGTGACCATGATAACTTTCAACTGGTCTAAACTGCGTGACGAAAGAGGCGGGGTGCTGCTTGTTGTGGATCTGTTCATGATCCTGCTGGTCATTGTCAACCTCGTGTACATCATATTTGAGTGGCACTTCGAGTTCGCGTTCATCCGTGATTTCCTGAAAGCCACCGTGCCACAGTTCCACGATTGGTACAATACCACGTTGCACGAGAACTTCCTGCGCTACGATATCTGGTTCGTAGCGGTCTTTGTTGCAGAGTTCCTGGTGCGTTGGTTCTTCGCGGTTTGGCACAATCGTTACCACAAGTGGTTCTTCTATCCCTTCTTGCACTGGTACGATGTACTTGGCTGCGTCCCCTTGGGGTCGTTTCGTTTCCTGAGGATATTCCGTCTTGTAAGTATGGTGTTGCGTCTGCACAAGCGCGGGGTAATCGACCTACGGCAGTCTTATTTTTTCAAGGTGTTTGACAAGTACCGTGCAGTGCTGGTGGAGGAGATCAGCGACCGTGTTGTGGTCAATGTGCTGGAGGGCGTGCAGGATGAGCTGCATCATGGCAACCCCGTGGCCAGCCGCATCCTGACCGAGGTGCTGCGACCGCAGAAGCAGATCTTGGCCGAGTGGTTGTCGCACCGTATCCGTGCGGTGGGCGAGCACAATTATGAGCAGCATAGTGAGCGGCTGCGCGAATACGTGAACCGCAAGGTGGCCGAGGCCGTGCGCAACAACCGCGAGGTGCGCGACATAGCCGCCATACCGCTGGTGGGCGGCACCATTACCGGCAAGCTGGAGAAGGCCGTGGGTGAGATCACCTACGCGGTCGTTCATGCCATGCTGCTCGACCTCAAGAGTGAGGAAAGTGTCGCCCTTATCAGCGAGTTGGCAGATGTAACCATGGAAGTGATGATGGTGGAAGAGAAGGATTCACAGCTGAACGCCCTTGCCATGGAAATGGCCCATCAGAGCATTGAGATCATCAAGGACCAAGTGAAGGTCAAGCAGTGGAAGCTGCGCGAGGAGCAGGAGACTGCAGAGGAGGACCGACCTCACTCAACCCCAGATCTTTGAGAAATCGACCGCTGCGATGCAATCGTGGCCGAACGTGAAGGTGAATTTGCCGCCATGACCGTTCGCCACCTCGGCATATTTCCCGTCAACGAGTTCAAGGACGATATACTCGTCTGTTGTCGGGTCGATGATGACGTAGTAACGCACCCCCTGATCCTCGTAGATTCCACGCTTGAGGTTGAGATCCTTGCCGCGTGTGGCGGGCGAGAGCACCTCTACCACCAGGGAGGGCGGCTGCTCGATGAATTTCTTGTCCTTGAAAGGGAAGCAGGCCACGAACACATCTGGCTGCAGTACCGTGAAGCTGCCGATCTTCCAGTCAACGGGCAGTGAGACATCGCAGTGAGCGCAATTATCTAACTCCCTGTCAAGTAGCGATGCCAACTTCATCGAGATTCGCTGGTGCTTCACTGTAGGCAAGGGCGACATGGCGTGGGGAATTCCCTCGATGAGCTCCCAGCGGCCCTCCCACTCACAGTACTCCTCGTAGGTATGGCCGGGGCTGTAGTCTTTCGGAAGTGCGTGGCCCATGATACGTCCGTTTCATGCAAAGATAGCTTCTTATTACACAGCCCATAAATTTGCCCTCATGCGCAGGTGGGCGGCACTTTTATCCCTGACAATCGGTTTTTTCTCCTGCGGAAAGGAACCCATCAGCAGCATCCCCCTCCGCGACCTTGACGAACAGGCGGCCCGTATCGACCCGTCCAAAAGTCCTTTCACGGTCATTCTCTTTCTCTCTCCCGAATGCCCACTCTGCCTGAATTACACGCTGAATCTAAAGGAATTGCAGGAGGATTTCCCTTCGGAAAAAGTGCGACTTGTCGGGGTGTTCTCCGGGAAATGGTTCTCAGCCGAGGAGGTAAGGGAGTTCCGTACACGTTACACACTCGCCTTCCCGATGCTGTTCGATGATCATCTTGCGCTTGCGAAACTGCTGGATGCCACCGTTACCCCTGAGGTTTTCCTGCTCGACACCACGGGCCGCGTCCTTTACAGCGGTGCTATCGACAATTGGGTGAACGACCTCGGCAAGAAGAAGCTTGAAGTGACGGAGCATTACCTCCGCGATGCTATCAGTGCTGCTTTGGAGGGGGAAAAGGTGAATGTCAGAAAGACGAGGGCGGTGGGGTGTCTCATCGAGTGATTTTTTTTGGGGGAGAAAATGGAAAACAGGAATAGGAAAATGGGGAATGCACTGGCAGCGGTGGCTTTGCTGCTGAGTGCCTGTGGTTCTCCCGAATCCCCTTCTCCATTCACCATTCCCGATGATGTCAACTTCAACCGCGACATCGCGCCAATCATCCACGCCAATTGCACGCCCTGCCACAGGAAGGACGGTGGCGGGCCGTTCGAGCTGATCGACTACCGCGATGTGGCCAAACGCGCCAAGATGGTGCGACAGGTGACCACCGACCGCTTCATGCCACCGTGGCCTGCAGATCCCACTTATTCCTCGTTTGTAGGAGAAAGATTCCTTTCCGAGGAAGAGATCGCCCTCATCGCGGCTTGGGCAGAGGCGGGCGCACCGCGTGGCGAGGGCGATGCCCCGGCTCCGCCCGATTATCCTGTAGGCTCCATGTTGGGCACGCCCGACCTTACCTTCCCCTTCCGCGACAGCATCCTCATTCCTGGGGACAACCTCGACCGCTTCATGGTCATCAAAATCCCGTTCGAACTGGAGCGCGACACCTTCGTCCGGGCCATCGAGTTCGTGCCCGGCAACCGCCAACTGGTGCATCACATGAATGGCCATCTTGTTTCTTACGACCCCTCTAAGCGTAAAGACGTGTTTGCTGGGCAGCGCGTGGTGCCGGATGCGGACAAGACCAACCGCAGCACCTACGAAATGCTCGGTATCGTGCATGATGATGGCACTTTTCCCACCCTCACGCCCTCGGTGGTCAACTACCTGCCAGGGGTCAGCCCCGCGCAGTACCCTGACGGCATCGGGGTGTACCGTCTGCCGAGAAAAGGGGCGTTCCTCATCAAGAACATGCACTACGGCCCCAGCCCTGATGATGCCTACGACCGCTCGCACATCAACGTGTTCTATGCCGATGGCCCGCCCGAACGGCCGCTGCGCGAACTGATGCTGGGCACACTCGGGGTCTCACCCGTGGTGCCGCGGCTCATCGTGCCGCCCGACAGCGTGATGACCGTCCACACGCGCCTAACCCTCACTGAGGACATCTCACTGCTCACCATCAACCCACACATGCACCTCATAGGCCGTTCGTTCCTTGCGTACGCGCTGCTGCCGCAGGGCGATACCGTGCCGCTTATCCGCATCCCCAAGTGGGATTTCCGCTGGCAGTATTTCTACACATTTAAGAACATGGTGAAACTGCCCAAGGGAACCATCATCCATGCCGAAGGTGTGTATGACAACACCCGCGACAACCCCAACAACCCATTCGACCCGCCCCGAGCGGTGTTCGAACCGCTGAACGAGAACATGCGCACCACGGACGAGATGTTCCAGTTCATCATCAGCTATCTAAGTTACAGGGAGGGTGATGAGCATTTGGTGCTCGGGCAATAGAGAATCTTTACAAACACTTCACCCGTCAGTTAGCCGCAACCCCCCAACCTTTGCAGCGTCAGAGTGTACATGTGTTTTTTGAGATTTCTTATTGCAATTGGATGCGTACTGCTGGTTGCGGTCGCGTCAGTTGAGGCTCAGGCACCGGAGCAGGATTGCATCAACGCCATAAATCTTTGCAGTCCGACCTATTCTCAGGGCAATGCGTACGCTGGCATCGGGCAGGTGGTGGATGTGCCCCCCGGGTCGTCATGTCTTCAAGGAGGGGAGACCAATTCTGTTTGGTACACGTTCACTGTTGCACAGTCAGGGACACTAACCTTTCAGCTTTCGCCAGTCAACGCTCAGGATGATTATGATTTTGCACTCTACGCACTTGGTGAGGACGGCTGTGCTTCGATTGCAGACGGAACAGCGGTCCCGCTCAGATGCAATTACTCCTCCACAGTCGGGAATACCGGGCTTTCAGATGGTTTCGTAGGGGTATCTGAGGGGTCTTCTGGGCCAAATCAGTGTACGCCCCTCGAAGTGGAACAGGGTCAGACCCTTGCAATGTTGGTAAGCAATTTCACAGCATCGCAAGGTGGCTACAGCCTTGATTTCTCTGGCAGTGCGGTGATGGGCGACCAAGTTGCTGCCAGTGTGGATTCCGTTGACCTCCGCAGGTCGTGCAACCCTCAGCGCATAGACCTTTGGTTGGATGACCCCGTTCTATGCAGCAGCATTGCTGCTGACGGGTCGGAAATAACCATTACAGGACCGTCTGCTGTCTCTGTAAACCTGGTAACATCTGCGCTCAACTGCGCGCAGGGACAGGGCTACACCACTCGGTTAAGAGTGATGTTGGACGGTCCGGTGACTGTGTTTGGAACCTACACCATCAGCATCGGCAATGGTTCGGATGGTGATACTTGGGTGGATGGTTGTGGTAATGCTCTGGCGGTGGGCACATCCTTATCATTCACAGTCAGTGAGAGTGGGCCTCAGGTCAGTGTCCAGAACATTGTTGCGAGTTATTGTGGGCAGGACAACGGCAGTGCTGCGGCAGTCGTTACGGGTGGTACGGAGCCGTACGTTTTTTTCTGGAACAGCAACCCATCGCAGGCCACACAGACCGCTACTGGACTGCCTCCTGGCAATTATCATGTCAGGGTCACGGATGCCAACGGTTGCCGAGAGATAGTGACTTTCACAATGCCCAATAACTCTCCGCTCACGTTAACCACCTCACTGGTCAGTGCAGTGAGTTGCAATGGTGGGTCAAATGGTTCTGCAACGGTCAATGTCAGTGGGGGTGAACCGCCCTATACCTATAGCTGGAACAGCAATCCAGAGCAGACCACGCAAACCGCCACTGGACTTCCTTCAGGTAACCGCATCGTGACCGTAACAGACAACACCGGCTGTGTCGCCACGGCCACACGCAATGTGACGCAACCGGCTCCAATCAATGTCTCTGTAGAGCCGCAGCTCCCCGACTGTGGCGTGAGCAACGGAGCATTGACAGCGTCCGCCACCGGTGGTACGGGTGGATTTTCGTTTGAATGGGCCACCCAACCCGCTCAGTTGACTCCCGGCATCACTGACCTCTTTGCGGGCATCTATCAGCTGACGGTCACAGACCAGAACGGATGTGTCAATGCCCAGCAGGTCAACCTCATCAACAGTTTTGCGCCTGATGCGGGCATCACCTCAAGCACGCCCGACTGCGGTGGTCAGCTGACCGGCTCTGCAACAGTAGAGACCTCCTCGGGTCAACCGCCTTTTGAATATCAGTGGAGCACTCAGCCCCCACAGAACAGCCAGACCGCTTCGGGGCTCTCACAGGGTGACTATTTCGTAATCGTAACAGATCAGACCGGCTGCATCCAGATAGTGAATGTCAAGATCGACAGCATCTCTCCGCCTCAGATACAGGTAGATATCACCCCTTCGGGCTGCGGACTTGATGACGGTCAGGCACTGGTCACAGTGTCGGAGGGCCTTGCTCCCTATGCTTTCAGTTGGGCTGATTTTCCCATGCAGGAAGGCAACAGTATGGAAGGTCTGGCACCAGGGCTCTATGCTCTCACAGTGACTGATGCCATTGGGTGTGTCTCAGACCAAGAGTTCAATGTGGAGATGCTTCCTCCAGAAAGCTCCATCGTTTTCAACAATGCATGTGCACGCGATGAGGTGCAGTTATCTGCAGTGACCAATGCTGGAGCCACAGATTTCAATTGGTACTTGGCAGATGGCACCGTCCTTAGTGGTGACAGTGTCGCGCATGTCTTTTCCTCCTCAGGCGCGCAGGAGGTCTTGTTGATCTTGGAAGGCGGTTGCATGGATGATACTGTGCAGATCACCGTGGAGGTTTGGCCTCTGCCCACAGCGGCCTTTGAATACGGACCCGAGATACCGACCTCGCGCACACCGGTCGATTTTGTCTACACGGGCTCCCCAGCGCAGGATTGGCTCTGGGATTTCGGAAATGGTCAGACCAGCAACGACCAGGATCCTTCTCTGGTCTTCGGGCTTGAAGGCGAGTACACGGTGACTTTGACCGTCACCGATATCAATGGTTGCGTTGATACCACTGCTCTATTGCTCGACCTGCTTGCCGAACCGATTCTTGTACTACCGTCCGCATTTGTACCAGAGGGGGTCAATCATAACTGGCACGGTAAGGGTCTGGGCGTGTATGAGGTGGAAATACACGTTTTCGCACGTTCTGGGGAAGAGTTGTGGTCTTGCGTTGGCGTGGAGGAATGCTTGGATTTCGGCTGGGACGGCACATTCAATGGCAGCCCAGTGCCACAGGGTGCCTACGCATACCGGGTGGATGCCACCTTTTACAATGACAAGAGCTGGCAGAGCGTGGGAACCGTCACCGTGCTTCGTTGACAGGCATCAACCCCAGACTTTCGTCCCTTCTGTGCAGTTCTTGCAGATGTCGATCTCAGAACGCGAAAGCTGAGGTTGTACATCATGTTTCGTACATTTGGTAATGCTCCAGGGACTACTGACAGCACTGTTGACCATTGGCACCGCCTCGGCCGTGCTGGCGCAGTTGCCGTCAGTCAATGACACCCTTGCCAACGGGCGAAAGGTCGCTTTTACCCCTTTTCTTGGACGATTCTCAGTTTTCACAGAAATCATGGGAGCGGCCATGGCGCCTGGATCGCTGAATCTGGGGTATTCGGTCCTGAAAAGTGAGTCAGTGCTTCTGGACGTCACGTGTGGGCTGACTCTGCATCGGATGCCGGGAATGCAATTCAATTTGGAGGGCTATTCCATTCCTGCCGCGTTCAGCTTTCAATTGGGAAGAAGAAAAAGTCGCTTTAATTTGAAACTCGGATATTTCGTCTCGTGGACTCCCGGATTCGCAGACAGTCCTTGGCCACAATGCGCAGGAATCTGTCCCACACCTACGCAGCACAGGGGGCTGTTCTCAGCGGGCTATGTGTTTCAGCAGTCCAGCGGATTCTTTTTCGGTGTGCACGCCTACGGGTTCGTACATCTCATACCTCGTGAGGAGAGATACAATGCTCCCATGTACAAGGAAGACGTGTTTCCATGGGCGGGTATGACTTTCGGCTACCGTATTCCAAGCCAGCTGCAGTTGCTGATGTGGAGAGAGCATAAGTCAGGTAGAGTACTGAGGTCGCTTGATGAGAAGACACTGAAGCAAGAGATACGTGTCAGCAAAATGCTTGAGAAGGATTCTCTGGCGCAGGAAAGGGAACTGAAGGCCATTTCACGCTTGAATGAGAGGAGGGAAAAGGAGGTTGCACGCATGGAGCGCATAGCACTGCGCGACAACGGCCCTCACAATGTCTTCGTGGAGGTACTCGGCCCCGGCCATACGTGGTCCGTCAACTACCAACACTCAAGGCCATTGAAGGAGAATTCCATCGTCCATGCATTCGGAAGGGGAGGCGTGGGCGGTATCTCCGGGGGCGCGCTCAACAGCAATGTCGCTCTGGCCATTCCCTTTGCGGGAGGCATCCAGCTTTTTAAGAACTATCGTGGCGGGGGCATCGGGCTGGGCGCAGTGCCCGTGTTCAGGCGGCATGGAAATCCCACCATGCTCGGCTTTGTGGGCATTGATGCGCATTTTCACCTCGCCCACGGCCTGACCTTCGGTGCCGGCTATCAGCTCATGTACGACCCTCACCGCGCCTACGGCAGGGGCGACCTGTTCATGTTCGGGGGGTTCTCCCTTGGTTACAGATTCAAGAAGAGATCGTCCGCCTGAATCGACCGCGCAGGCCCGCATTACCCCCACACCTTCGTCCCTTCAGTGCAGTTCTTGCAGATGTCGATTTCCGACCGTGATTTGAACAGCGAGGTGCGGAACTGCGCGTATTTCTCACCCTGCCAGATGGTGGCGAAGTCTTGCTGCTTGAGGTCGCCCAGCTGGTGGGTGCCGTCCTTGTCGAAGCAGCACGGGACGACCAGCCCGTCCCAGGTGATGACGCAGGCGTGCCAAAGCTTCCAGCAGTGGTTCAGCAGCTTGTTCTTGAACTCCATCTTCCCGTCCTTGCCGCGCTTGTAACGGCTGTATTTCTGATTGGTGGGGATGAGCTGGTTCGGGTCGTTCTCGTAGTCATAGACCTGAGCGGTCTTGAAGCGAACCTCGTCCACGCCCACCTCGCGGCCGAGGCGTTCCACCTCCTCCAACTGATGTTCGTTGTGGCGCACCACAAGGAATTGGAAGATGATGTGCGGAGTCTGTGACCCAAGCTCGCGCTTCCATTTCACCACATTGCGGGTCCCCTCCAGCACCTTGTCGAGGCGCCCGCCAATGCGGTAGCTCTCGTAGGTCTCCTGTGTGGTGCCATCAATGGAAACGATGAGGCGATCGAGGCCGCTCTCCACAGTGCGCCTCGCGTTCTCATCCTTGAGGTAGTGAGCGTTGGTACTGGTGGCGGTGTAGATGCCGCGCTCGCTGGCGTGCTTCACCATGTCGAGGAACGAGGGATTGAGGTATGGCTCGCCTTGGAAGTAGAAGATGAGATAAAGGAGGTCGTCCTTGAGCTGCTCCACCGTCTGGCGGAAGAAGCGGTCGTCCAACATGCCTGTGGGCCGCGAGAACTGTCGAAGTCCGCTGGGGCACTCCGGACAGCGCAGGTTGCACGAGGTGGTCGGTTCAAAACTGATGCTAATGGGAACGCCCCACTGCTGCGGCCTTCCCGTCCACTTGCTCCAGTAGTAACTGCTCAAGACTTTGAGAGCGTTCGCTGCCCTGCGCAGGGTCACCTTGCGCATGAAGTTCACCCCGTCTTTCAGTCCTCCTTGTAGCTCGAGCATCGTCTCACTTAGGGGCGTAAAGTTAGGGGGTGACTATTCAGCCGACCGATTGCGGATTTCCTTTTCAGAACCTCTTCCAGAAATAGGGGGTGAAAAGCACGATCACCGTGAAAAGTTCCAACCGCCCAATGAGCATCAGTGCTGAGAGACACCACTTGGCGGCCACTGGCATTTGGGCGAAGTTGTCCGTAGGTCCTACGTTGCCAATGCCCGGCCCCACGTTGCCCAGCGAGGTCGCCACTGCTCCGAGGGATGTCTCGAAGTCAAGGCCCAGCATGGCCATCACCACACATCCCAGTGCGAAGATGATCAAGTAGAGCATGATGAATGCCTTGATGCTGTATGTCACCGTTGGATTGATCGCACGGCTATTGAGCCGCACGGGTATTACGGCCGAGGGGTGCAGCTGCCGCTTGAGCTCCAGAATAGAATTCTTGGCAAGGATGATGTGCCTCACCAGCTTGACCCCTCCGGAAGTGCTTCCAGCGCATGCTCCGAAGAAGAGCAGAAGAAAGAACAGCATGGTGAGAAAAGGAGTCCAAGAGGTGTAATCAGCACTTACGAAGCCCGTGGTGGTGATGAGGCTCACCACTTGAAAGAGCGCATCTCGAAAGGCTTTTTCCCCTCCATTACCGTCCACTTGCGCAATCATGAACGCCATGACAATGGTGAGCAGTGCCACGAAACCTGCATAGAACCGCCATTCCTCGCTCTCCCAAAGTCTCTGTGGACGGCCATTGAATACAAAGTAGAGTAGCGTGAAGCTCGTTCCGGCCAAGAACATGAATGCGATGATGATGTACTGCACCACAGGTGTGAATCCTGCCGCGCTGTCGTTATAAGGCGAGAATCCACCAGTGGCCATTGTGGTCAGTGCATGATTTACCGAATCGAACCAGCTCATGCCTGCCACGGATAGCAGTATCATTTGCAGGAATGTCAGCCCCACGTAGATGAGCCAAAGCCGCTTGGCGGTCTCGCGGATGCGAGGTTGCACCTTGTCATAGCGGATGCCTGAAGACTCGGCCATGAAGAGCTGCATGCCACCGATGCCCAGCACAGGGAGGATGGCCACTGCCAGAACGATAAAGCCCATGCCGCCCAGCCACTGGGTGATGCTGCGCCAAAGGATGATATCGCGGGGTATCACATCGAGATCAGCGATGACGGTGGCACCTGTAGTGGTGTAGCCGCTCATCGATTCGAAGAACGCATCGGTAAGGTTGACCACACTGCCGCTCATGATGTAAGGCAGTGTACCCGAGAGCACCATCGCAAGCCAACCCGAGGTGACGATGAGGAATCCCTCGCGCTTACGCACATTAGGTTTGCCCTGTGAGCGGGTGAAAACCCAAAGCATCAGCCCGGCACCTATGGTGAGACTACCGGAGAATGAGATAGGGATGAGGTCGCTGGGGTTGTAATAGAGCGATGCCGGCAGACATAGCAGCATGAACAGCCCGTTGAAGACCAGCAGCAGTCCGATGATATTGGCCACCACACGCAGGTTGACGCTCATAGACCCTGTGTTTTTCTGTGGAATGATGACGGCATATCAGCGGTCATATCATTTGAAGAAGCCCTCCACTTTATGAATGCACTCTGGTTTGGCAAGGACCACCACGTGGTCCTGAGGCTGGCAAACGAAGTTGCCATCAGGCGTATGGCTCTTGCCATGGCGGATGATGCCGCCCACGATGGCTGATTTCGGGAATCCGATGTCACGCAGGGCCTTACCTGTGACCTTGCTGTGCTCGCCCACCTCAAACTCCACTACTTCAGCATCCACTCCGTGCAGACTGGTGAGTGATATGACCTCACCCTCGCGGATGTAGCGGAATATGAAGTTGGCCGCGATCAGTTTCTTGTTGATCATCGTGTCCACACCTATGCCCTGCGAAAGGTGGATGTAGTCCATGTTTTCCACCATCGCGATGGTCTTCTGCACTCCATGGTTCTTGGCCACCAGACAGGAGATGATGTTGGTCTCCGAGTTCTCCGTCACGGCAATGAATGCATCCATCTGCTCAATACCTTCCTCCTCCAGCAGCTCCACATCGCTGCCATCTCCATTGATCACGAGTACACCTTGCAGCTGATCGGCAAGTTCAAAACACCGGTTCTTGTTGCTCTCGATCAGCTTCACGTTGAATCTAAGCCCCAGTTTGCGTGCAGTATGAAAGCCCACTCGGCCGCCACCGAGAATCATCACGTTGCGGATACGCCTTCGCACCTTGCCCGTCAGCTCCATGATGCGCTCCAGCGCTTCGGGCTGGGTGATGAAGTACACGTGATCGCCTATGTGCAACACCTCATTGCTACGTGGAATGATGGTCTGGTTGCCGCGAAGCACGGCCACGGTCAGAAAGTTGCTGTCGGGATTCAGGTAGGCCGATTCGGCAATGGTCTTGCCCACCAATGGGCTGTTCTCATCCAAGGCAATGCCGGCCAGGCTGAGCAGTCCGCGGTCAAACTCAAACCAGTCGGTGAAGGCAACGTCCTTCACCAGCCGCTTGATCTCGCGCGCGGCCAATGTCTCCGGGCTGATGATCTCATCGATTCCCAGTTTCGCAAGGTCCAGTTTCTCTCGTTTCAGAAGGAACTCCGAATTGCGCACCCGGCCTATGGTCCTTTTCGCTCCGAGGTGTTTGGCAATGATGCAGGTGCTGATGTTGGCCTCCTCGCTGTTGGTCACAGCGATCACCAGGTCGGCCTTGGCCACCTTGGCCTCTTCCAGCACAGCGTACGAAATAGAATTACCGGCAATGGTGGCAATGTCGAAGTGGTCGGCAGCATATTGCAGACGGTCGGCATTCTTGTCGATCAGCACAATGTCCTGATCCTCTTGGTGAAGGAGCTTGGCAAGGTGAAAGCCAACGTCACCTGCACCTGCTATGATGATGCGCATCCCAGCGGGGATTGAGGGTACTGTTTAAGTGCGCAAAGGTAGGTGCATAGCCGATCCGCTGTCCATGAGAAAGGTCATTCGGCCTTAATGGTGTGGAAGCTCACCAGTGCTCATCATCTCTTTCGAATGGAAAATTCTGAGGGTAGAATGAACAAACTGTTAACAACCATGTTTCTTGCCCACTAACCAATCATTCATCAACCAAATCAAACACAATGAACAAAGTACGCTTTTTCCTTTCTGCCCTGGTCATCGGGTCTGTGGTAACCTTCTCTTCTTGCAGCGAGGAAGAAGAAGAGGAAGTGCCAGCTCTCCCCAACATTGTTGAAATTGCCCAAGGCAATGAAGATTTCAGCATTTTGGTTCAGGCCCTGACACGTGAAGATCTGACGATCAATTTTGTTGAACTTCTCACAAGCGAAGGCCCGTTCACCGTATTCGCACCAACAAATGCAGCTTTTGCAGCATTGTTAGTGGAACTTACCCCAGAAGGACAGCCTACCATTGGACTTGGTGACATCCCGGTTGCTACGCTTGAGGCAGTGCTTCAATACCACGTAGTTGCTGGTGCAGCTGTGAAGGCAGGCGACCTGACAGAAGGTCAAGTGGTATCCACTGCTCTTGCTGGCGAAACTTTCACCATTGGCCTTGCCGGTGGGGCGAAGATCACTGATGCCAACGACAGAATGGCGAACATCATCCTCACCGATGTGGAGGCTTCCAATGGTGTGGTACATGCCATTGACAAAGTGATTCTTCCTACTTTGTAAATTCTCATGGTGAAACTGCCCTCCATGATTGAGGGGTTGATCTTGGGCAGTCACCAAGCCCCGGGCAGTAATGCCCGGGGCTTTTTTCATTCCTTACCTCCGCGCATTGCCCGCTAATTTCACCGCCCAATGGACAGCCTAACGCAGATAGTGCTCGGAGCAGCCGTGGGCGAGGCTTGTCTGGGCCGAAAGGTGGGCAACAAAGCCCTGCTGTGGGGAGGCATTGCCGGTACCATCCCCGACCTTGACGTGTTCTTCTCAATGGGCGACCCTATCCGTGAGATCGTCATTCATAGAGGGTTCTCCCACTCCATACTTTTCGCGGTGATGGCTGCGCCCGTGCTGGGCTGGCTCGTTCACAGACTTTATGCCAAGCGCGAGGAGGCTACTTGGCGCGAGTGGTCATGGTTCTTCTTCTGGGCGGTGTTCACACACCCGCTGCTCGATTGCCTTACCACCTATGGCACACAGCTTTTCTATCCGTTCTCAGAGTACCGTGTCAGCATCTCAAGCGTGTTTGTGGTGGACCCGCTCTATACTGTCCCTTTTCTGGTGCTGACCTTCGCTGGTGCATTTTTCAAGCGGGAATCTCTTTTCAGGAAGAACCTCAACCGTATCGGCATCGCACTGAGTTCGCTTTATCTGATCGTGGGTTTTGTGAACAAGACGGTGGCAGAGACACATTTCGAGGCCGATCTGGAGCGAAGATCTGTGGAGCACAGCCGCTCGTTCTCCGGCCCCACGCCACTGAACATCATGCTCTGGTATGGGGTTTACGAGACCGATGAAGGCTTCCGTATCGGCTACTGGTCGGTGTTCGACCCTCCTGGTCCGATACGTTGGGATGTATACGGACGGCAGCACGACCTGCTGGTGCCCTATCTCCACGAGTATGGGGTGGACCGCTTGCGTTGGTTCAGCGATTCGCTCTATGTGGTTCGGCCCAATGGTCGCGACCTCGATTTCTACATGCTTAAGTATGGTCGGACCAAGTACCGTGACACCACCGCTGCGGGGTCTTTTGCCTTTCATTACCGCATCTCACCGCAAGATGACGGTTCGCTGGTGTACACCGTACATCGCGCTGTGGAGGACACTGACATCGGTCTGGAACTTGGCCGCATGTGGCGGAGGCTCAAAGGAGATGCAACGGTCTATGACGAATGAATTTTTAACCTGAAAAAGAAGTATCGAGATGAATCTTAAAGGAGCAGTGGCCCTGGTGACAGGGGGAAGCAGTGGCATAGGCAAGGAGACGGCCCGCATGTTGGCACAGCATGGGGCGCGGGTCATCGTGATGTCTCGCAATGCCGAGAAATTGAACGCTGCAGCCCTCGAGGTCGGGGCTTTGGCCATGGTGGGCGATGTGGCTTCGGCAGGCGATGTGGAACGGGTCTTCACGGCCATCAAAACGCAGTTCGGGCGTCTCGACATTCTCATCAACAACGCTGGCATGGCAATGGGCTGGGCCGAACTCACCGAGGTGGATCCGGAGTCGATGCAGAAGGTGTATGCAGTGAATGTCTTTGGGGCGATGATGGTGGGGCAGGCCGCAGCGCGCATTTTCAAGGAGCAGCGGTCGGGCAACATCATTAACATCGGCTCCACCGCTTCCATGAAAGGCTACGCCAAAGGCACGGTGTATGTCGGCAGCAAGTTCGCTCTGCGCGGCATGACGCAATGCTGGCAGGACGAGCTTCGGCCATTCAATGTGCGCGTCACGCAAATGAACCCATCGTACGTGGCAACGGCCTTTGGCACATCTGATGGCACACCGCGTGCCGAGGAGGTGAACAAGCTGCGCGGCTTGGAGATCGCGCACCAGATATGTGCCGTGTTGGAGATGGACGACCGAGGCTTCATTCCCGAGGTCACCGTGTGGGCTACCAATCCGTGGGATTGAGACCCCGGTGATGGACGCTGAGACTTAAAAAACTCAGGATGTCCAGAGTGATTGATTTACGCTTTTGTTAAGGCCGCGTTACGCATTTCACGTACTTTTGATCAAATCAAATTTTGAGAAAGCGCATGATAAATCGCTACCTGAGATTACTGAGTTGTTCGCTGGCACTGGCGTTTCCTTTCATTTCAAGCGCTCAGAACACGGTTACCGTGGGCGAGACGACCCTCGCGGTGCGCGATGTGCTCACTGGCATCGACATCCCATGGGAGATCATCTGGGGGCCAGACGACCATATCTGGTTCACTGAGCGCGTTGGCCGCATCAGCCGTCTCAACCCTGAGACGGGAGAGCGAACCGTATTGTTGAATATCACCTCCACGGTGCATCAGGTTTCGGAGTCGGGCCTGCTGGGAATGGTGCTGCATCCCGATTTTCCGGAAACACCACACCTTTTTGTGGCCTACACCTACTTGGCCGGGTTCAATAATATCCGCGAGCGTATCGTCCGTTATACCTATGATGGAGATGCACTGGTGAATCCTCTCACTCTGCTGGAGAACATTCCCGGTGCATCTACCCACAACGGTTGCCGCCTGCTCATTTTGCCGGACAACACTCTTGTGGCTACTACGGGTGACGCGCAGCAGCCGGAGAATTTTTCTCAGAACCTAAGCTCGCTTGCGGGTAAATTGCTCAGGATGAACCTTGACGGCACCAGCCCGGCAGACAATCCATTTGGCCCCGACAGCTACGTGTATGCCTATGGGTTCAGGAATACACAGGGTCTTGCATTTGGGCCAGATGGCAAGCTCTATGGGTCCGAGCATGGGCCGAATACGAATGACGAGTTCAATGTCATCGAGCCGGGCAAGAATTACGGATGGCCGCTCATCAATGGATTCTGCACGCTACCTGCTGAGCAACCCTACTGCGAAGACTGGGACAATTACTCGGATCCGCTTGCTGTGTGGTTCACCGGTTCGACCATAGCGCCCAGCGACCTCATTTGGTACGATCATCCATCCATACCCGAGTGGCAGGGCCGCTTTCTGATGACGGTGCTCAAGAACAAGCACGTGCGTGCCATCCGTGTGGATGAAACGGATGGCACCGAGGTGTTGGAGGATGTGGAGTACCTGAACGATGAGTTCGGGCGGCTTCGCGACATCTGCATCGCACCTGATGGTCGTGTGTTCCTCGCCACCAACGGGCCTTTCTGGTCCAATACCCAACCCAACACGCATAAGATCGTGGAGCTTCGGAACCCGGATTTTGACCCGGTAGGGGTTGCTGCACTGAACCCCGCGGATGTGCGTCTTTATCCCAATCCGGCCGCAGACGTGCTTCATTTGACTCTCGACCGATCCTTGTCCGAAGCCAAGTTGACCGTGGTGGATGCTTTGGGCCGTCAGGTGCTTTCACTCTCAGGCGGTTCTGGTGAATTGCTGACCGTTGATGTTTCGACCTTGCCAGCCGGATTGTATGCACTCTCGGTAGAGACCGCAAGAGGTGCGATGTCAAAACGATTCATGATCGCACGATGAGAAATCTGTTGACAATACCGGCTCTGTTCATCTCCACCGCGATCTGCGCACAGGTGGTCAATGGCACTCAGGACAAGCTCGATGTGAAGTATGCCGTGGGCGATTATGAATGGGTGTTCAAGAAGGCCGAGGGCCTCATGGACAATGACAAGTTCAAGAAAGACCCGGAGCCCTTCCTGTGGGCGGCCATGTGCCAGTTGCAGTTTCACCGTATGGACGATGAGAAACTCAATGCCAAGTATCCCAAGGGTCTTTCTGAGGCACTCAAGCTTACGGCCAAGGCCGCGTCCAAGGACAAGGACGGCACGTTCATGTCCGAGCAGAAAGATTTCTTGGAAGACCTGAAGCAGGAGGCCGTGACTGCGGTGGCAGAACACCTTGCCGCAAAGGATTACCGCAAGGCCAACGCCATTCTGAAGCAGGTGCTCGTGTTCGTCCCGGTTGACGACTACATCCGCATGGCCAAAGGATACACCGACCTGCGCCTTGGCAATACTGCCGAGGGAGAACGGCTGATGGCTGAGGCCATGCCAAGTCTTGACGCAAGCTACCGCGACCTGGCGTACAAACCGGACCCTGTCAGCTCACCGCTGCTGCGAGAGGCATTGGTCTTCTACATAGGCCACTTGAAGGATAGCGGCCAGAGGCAGCAGGCGCGCGAGGCTTCCTTTTCGGGACGCATCATCTTCCCGCTCGATGAGGAGGTGAAGGGGCTGGCCGAGGCGCTGAAGTAACTGGCCTACTAAAGGAATCTCTCCTTGTGCAACCCAAGCCACGCAAGGCTGCTGTTGCAGAAGATGTTCTCCACATCTTTCTGTGGAAGGCTCATATCCCCGATGAACTTCCCGATCTCCAGATCGCCCAGCGGGAAGGGGTAATCGCTGCCGAGGCAGACCTTTTCCGAACCCACGGAGTCGAGAATGAACTGAAGCGCAGCCGCATCGTGGGTGATGCAATCCACCCAGAATTTCCCCAAGTATTCGCGTGGATTCCGCTCGTTGTCGATAGCTACGAGGTCGGGGCGGCAGTTGAAACCGTGCTCGATTCGTCCGATTGTCGGTATGAACGAACCGCCCGAATGGGCGAAGCACACCCGCAGTTTCGGCAGTTGCTCGAATATACCTGCGAAGATCATCGAGCAGATGGCGCGGCTGGTCTCAGCAGGCATGCCTACCAGCCATGGCAGCCAGTACTTGCGCATGTGTTCCATTCCCATCATGTTCCACGGATGCACGAAAACGGCCATGCCCAGTTCCTCACACGCTTGGAAGATGGGGAAGAACTCAGGTTCGCTCAGATTCCGGTCGTTGATGTTCGACCCGATCTGTACCCCCGGGAAGCCCAGTTCTTTGCATCGCTCCAGTTCCTTAATGGCCAACCAGGTGTCCTGCATCGGCAGCGTGCCCAGACCGATGTAGTTCTTGGGGAAAGGCGCGATGCTCTCCGCGAGGTCGTCATTGAGGAAACGGGCCACCTCAGCCCCGTCCTTCGGCTTGGCCCAATAGCTGAACAGCACCGGAATGGTGCAAACCACCTGCACCTGCGTATCGAACTGCGCGTATTCGGGAATGCGCACCTCCGCGTCCCACACATTACGCTGCACCTTGCGAAAGAACCGCGAGCCCTGCATCATGTTGGCCTCGCCCTCGTTCACGTGTTCCATCATGATGAAATCGCCATAGCCGAACTTCTTGGCGAAGTCGGGCATCTGCCGTGGCATCATGTGGGTGTGCATGTCGATTTTCAGCATCTCTTGGTCTGTTGTCAGAAAATGGAATATCGAAAATGGCTGGTCATCCTGAAAAGGCTGGCGTGCTCCAACACCATTTTCAATTTTCCATTTTCTTCTTCAACACCGCATACTCCTTCGCGAAATACGTCAGTATCGAAGTCGCCCCGGCCCTGCGGATGCTGAGGAGCATCTCGGTCATGGCAGCGTCATGGTCGAGCCAGCCGTTGGCGGCAGCGGCCTTGAGCATGGCGTATTCACCGCTCACGTTGTAGGCCGCGATGGGCAGGTCGTGGTTCTGACTCAATGAATGGATGATGTCGAGGTAGAGCAGCGCGGGTTTCACCATCAGGAAGTCGGCACCCTCGGATGCGTCCAATGCAGCCTCACGCAACGCCTCGCGGCCATTGGCGGGATCCATCTGGTAGGTCTTCTTGTCGCCCGACTTCGGGGCACTTTCGAGCGCATCGCGGAAGGGGCCGTAGAACGCGCTGGCATATTTGGCGGTGTAGGCCATGATGCCCACGGTCTCGAAGTCGGCATCATCCAGCTCCTCTCGGATGTGCGCCACGCGGCCGTCCATCATGTCGCTGGGGCCGATGATATCGATGCCTGCTTCGGCCTGTGCCACGGCCATGCAGCCGAGAATGCCGAGCGTTTCATCGTTCAGGATGCGGCCGTTCTCCACCAGTCCATCGTGCCCATCGCTGCTGTACGGGTCCATCGCCACATCGCTGATGAGGCAGCTTTCCGGGAATTCCTGTTTCATCCTCTTGATGATGCGCAGGTAGAAGTTCTTCTTGGAATAGGAGTAGGAGGCCTCTTTGTCCTTCAGTTTGTCATCCACCGCAGGGAACAGGACGAATGAGCGCAGCCCCAGCTTCATACACTCCTCCATTTCGCTAAGTGCATTGTCCTCGGAAAGCCTGGCAATGCCGGGCAGGGACTTGATGGGTTCGCTCTTTCCTTTCCCATCCAAAAGAAAAAGTGGGAAGATGAGGTTGTCGAGGTGGAGGCGGGTCTCGCGCACCAGACCGCGGATGGCGGCTGAGTTGCGGTTCCTACGGGGGCGTTCGAGCATGGCAAATGATTGTGGGAGCGTCAAAAGTAAGCAGCTGCCAATGTTCGTTTCTTTGCACGCCCTTACCCATGCCCATGAACGCCCTCGTCAGAAAGATGTCCATCGTTGGTGCCGCTGCCATTTTGGTGGGGGGAGTGGTCGGTATGAAGAAGCTGGGCAGCAAGTCCGCGCCAGAGTATGCCAACACCGTGGATCATGTGAAGCAGGTGAAGTCATTTACGGTTCAATCGGGAGAGCAGGCTGTGCGCGAAAGGCTAACGGGCAAGGTGAGTGCTGCAAGGCGGGTGATGCTCGTGGCCGAGGTGCCCGGACAGGTTTTTCCCACTGGTAGGGAGATCAAGGAGGGCGACCGTTTCGCAGAGGACGAGTGGGTTTTCCGTATTGATGACAGCGAGGTGCAGATGGCTCTGGTGGCACAGCGCAGTCAGCTGCTCACTGCCATCACGCAGATGCTGCCCGACCTCGGTCTGGATTTTCCCTCATCGGCCCCGGTCTGGACGGCTTACCTGTCGAAGGCCGAGGAGCGCAAGGCACTGCCAGAACTTCCTGAGGTGGCCGATGAAAAGGAGCGCAGGTTCCTCACCTCACGTGGTATTTTCATGCAGTTCTATAACATCCGAAGCGTGGAGGCGCGGTTGACCAAGTTCGGTTTCCGCGCACCGTTCGCGGCTACGGTCAGCAAGGGCAATCTCGTGCCAGGCACGCATGTGATGGCGGGTCAGCAGCTCGGGGAGCTGATAGATGCTTCGGCCTTTGAGTTTGAGACCACGGTATCCGCCTCCTTGGCTGCTCGGGTAAGGGTCGGCACACCTATCAGCGTTTTCCATGTCGGTGACACCTTGACGGCCCGCGTGGTGCGCATCAGCGACCGTGTGGATGAGCGGACACAGAGCGTGGTGCTGTTCGCATCGCTAGTGGGCAGTGGGCTGCGTGACGGGGAGTATATCTCCGGAGAGTTGCGGATGCCCCCTGTGAGTGATGCTGTGCTGCTGCACGGACGCCACCTTGTGCATGGCGATCATGTGCTGGCCATCGGGACCGACACCGTGCTTTCCATGCTTCCGGTTAACATCATTCTGCGCGATGGCGACCGGGTGGTCTGCACCGGGCTGGCGGACGGCACGCTTGTGCTCGATAACCCGTTCCCTGAGGCGCATGAGGGGATGAAGGTCGCCCTGGCAAAAGGTGAATGAACCGGTTCTAAAGTTTTTCCGGGAACCGCTCGTTCAAAAGGTGGGGCGAGTTTTTTTCATTTTTTTATAGAGACGGGCTGTGCGAACAGGGGTGTGATGATTAAAAAATCAATTTTATTGGAGTCATGTGGCTTTACAACGAGGGTGTATCCGTAATCTTGTCAAAAATTTTAAAGCACAAGCCATGATCATAGGGGTTCCCAAGGAAATCAAGAACAATGAGAGCCGTGTGGCACTCACACCGGCAGGGGCACATGAGCTCATCAGACGTGGTCATGCCGTTCAGGTGCAGAGCAGGGCAGGTGAGGGCAGTGGATTCTCCGATGAGGAATACGCATCAGTTGGGGCCAAAGTGCTGGCGGATGCAGATTCCGTATGGGCCACAGCCGACATGATCATGAAGGTGAAGGAGCCGATAGCAGAGGAGTACGGCCGCTGCCGTTCGGGCCAGTTGATCTTCACCTACTTCCATTTCGCATCGAGTGAGGTGTTGACAAGGGCCATGGTGTCGAGTGGTGCGGTGTGCCTCGCATACGAGACGGTGGAGCTGCCTGACGGGTCGCTGCCACTGCTCATCCCGATGTCGGAGGTGGCTGGCAGGATGGCCATTCAGGAAGGCGCACGCTATCTCCAGAAACCCGTGAAGGGCCGTGGCGTGCTGCTGGGCGGTGTGCCGGGTGTGGCCCCCGGCAAGGTGCTGATACTCGGTGGAGGGATCGTGGGCATTCAGGCGGCCAAGATGGCGGCAGGGCTCGGAGCGCACGTCACCATACTCGATGTGAACCTCCAGAGGCTGCGGCATATCAACGACATCATGCCCCATCATGTGGTGACCGAGTTCTCCAGCGAGTACAACATCCGCAGGCTGATTCCGAACCACGACCTCATCGTGGGAGCTGTGCTCATTCCGGGTGCGAAGGCCCCGAACCTCATCACCCGCGACATGCTCAAGCTTATGCGTCCCGGTACGGTCATCGTGGACGTGGCCGTGGATCAAGGTGGCTGCGTTGAGACCTGTCGGCCCACCACGCACGAGGATCCCGCGTTTATCATTGACGATGTGGTGCATTACTGTGTGGCCAACATGCCCGGTGCAGTGCCATGCACCTCCACCATCGCGCTCACCAATTCTACCCTACCGTACGCCATTCAGTTGGCCGAGAAGGGCTGGCAGCAGGCATGCAGAGAGAGTCTGCCGCTCCGCAAAGGACTCAATGTGGCGCACGGACAAGTGGTCTATCGGGAGGTAGCTGAGGCGTTCGGCCTTGAATACCTGCCTGTTGACAACATCCTGAGCGCAGAGGCGGTGGCCTGAGACCCCTGACCCTATTTTTGGATTCCATCGGGTGTTCATTCCCGATGAATCTGGGATGAGACCCGACCGCACACAGCAGATAGAGGAGGCGCTGAGGCCATTCGTGCCAAGAGGTGTCTCACCGAGCTTGGCCGAGATGGTGGTGCGCTACCGTTGCCGCGTCACCATTACCCGCGACCGCAGTTCCAAGTTGGGCGACTACCGCGCTCCGATCGGCAATCGCGGACATCGTGTGTCGGTCAATGGCAGCCTCAACAGGTATGCTTTTCTCATCACCTTCATCCATGAGATGGCGCACTTGACCACCTTTGAACGGTTTGGCAACAAGGTGGATCCACACGGCCAGGAGTGGAAATCGGAGTTCATGGCACTGATGGCCCCGTTCCTTCGAGATGAGGTGTTTCCGCAGCCGCTGCTCACTGTGCTTGCCCATCACATGCGCAATCCGAAGAGCGGCACTGTGCGCGACTCGGCCCTGATGCGCGAGCTCCGGGCCTTCGATGCCCCCACAGCAACCGTCCTGTTGGAAGACCTGCCCGAAGACGCCCCGTTCAAGCTTCAATCCCGGGATTTCATCAAGGGGCCGCAACTCAGAAAACGCTACCGCTGCGTGGAGTGCTCCTCTGGCCGTGCCTATCTCATCAGCCCTATTGCCGAGGTCATTCCTGTGGATAAAAAAGGATGATTTAACGATGGCTTAAACCCTGCCCATCGTCACCTTCTACTTTTGTGGCCTCATCTGAAAACATTGAAAATGAACATCTCCGAACACATCTCACTCGTTGTTTTCGACATGGCAGGCACCACCCTTTTTGACAAAGGTGAAGTGGAGGACTGCTTCATGGAGGCCTGTGAACGCACTGGTCTGGAGGTGAGCCGCGAGCGCATCAACGCCATGATGGGCTGGAGCAAGATCGTGGTGTTCCAAACATTCTGGAAAGAGAAACTGGGAAATGACCATCCCGACTTGGATACCAAGGTGCAGGAGTCGTATGATGTGTTCAGGGGCGTACTGGAGAATTACTACCGCGAAAACGCACTCCGGCCGACCGAGGGTGCTGTCGAGGTAATCAACTGGCTAAGGGCCAACGGGGTGAAGGTGGTGCTCAACACCGGCTTCTACCGTGTGGTCACAGACATCATTCTCGCAAAACTCGGCTGGGACAAAGGTTTGAATGCCGATCGCGTGGCAGTAGGCGATGCCTTCATCGACATGAGCATCGCATCAGATGATGTGGAGAAGGGCCGTCCGCACCCATTCATGATACGCAAGGCGATGCAGCAGTTCGGCATTACCGACCCCAAGCGGGTGGTGAAGGTGGGCGACACGCCCGTGGACCTGGAGGAAGGCCGACAGGCAGAGTGTCTGTTAAGCCTCGCGGTCACCAATGGCTCGCACACTGAGGCAGAACTCAGCCCGCTTGACAACGATGGTCTGCTGTCCACGTTGGGTCATCTCAAGCCTTTCCTTATTGAACAATTCGAGTTTGCAAAAGCCTGAACAGCGCGTTGACGCGCTTTTCGCAATGTTCCAAGATCGTGGTGGAGCAGATTACATCGGTGAGCCCATCTCGCAGGTTGAGCATGCCTGTCAGGCCGCGCAGCTTGCAGAACAGGAAGGCTATGAGGATGAGGTTGTCCTCGCGGCCCTGTTCCACGACATCGGTCACCTGTTTGTCCTGAGTGAAGAACAGCAGCGCATGGGTGCCTACGGTGTATTGGAACACGAAAGAATAGGTGCCGACATGCTCAGGCAGATCGGATTCCCAGAACGAATGGCAAAACTCGTGCAGAGCCATGTTGCAGCCAAGCGGTACCTGTGCCAGTCCGACCCCGATTATTTCTCGCAGTTGTCGGATGCATCATTGAAGACGCTCGGTTATCAGGGCGGCCCTATGACGGAAGAGGAGGCCGCAGCGTTCAGGCGCGACCCATTGTTCCCTATCATCATCAGGATGCGCCATTGGGATGAGCAGGCCAAGGAGGTCGGTGTTCCCCTGCCGGATCTTGACCGCTATCGGGACATGGCCCTTCGCCTGATCACCCTTGGTAATTGAATCCCATCATTTTGCATATTCGCTCCGTGTAACTTCAATCGATCGAATGACCTGGAACAATTACCACAGCCACACCAACTTCTGTGACGGAACAGACCTGCCCGAGGTCTATATTAAACAAGCCTTGACCCTTGGCATGGGGGTCTATGGATTCTCGTCTCATGCACCCATTCCTTTTTATGAGTGCAAATGGGCCATGAATATCGAGGCTTTAGAAGAATACACCCTTGAGATAGCAAGGCTCAAACACAAGTATGATGGGCGCATAGAGGTGCTTCTTGGCTTGGAGGTGGATTACATCCCTGACCGCATGGGCCCCACCGCGCATTTCCTACAGACAGCCGGACTGGACTATTCCATCGGCTCTGTGCACTTCGTTGATGGTTTGGGAAATGATAAAGGCTGGGAGATAGATGGGCCGCTTGATGTGTTCAAGAAGGGGCTTTTCGAGCTTTTCGATGGTGATGTGAAGAAAGCCGTTTCCCGATATTTCGAACTCACACGCATGATGTTGGATGAGGACTGCCCGGATATCGTGGGCCATCTGGACAAGATTAAGATGCAGAACTCTCGCGAGCATTTCTTCAGCGAGACTGAGCAGTGGTACCGGGATGAACTGATGTCCACGTTGGAGGCCATTGCCGACAGCGGGGCCATCATGGAGGTGAACACGCGTGGCCTTTATAAGAAGAAGTCCGATGAGCTCTATCCAGGCACCTGGGCACTGGAGCAGGCGCTGGAGCTGGATATCCCCATCATGCTCAACAGTGATGCCCACCATCCATCCGAGATCATTGCGGAGTTCGCAGCCGCAGCCGAGTTGCTCAACGGCATAGGTTATGATTCTACCATGGTGCTTGCCAACGGTGAGTGGCAGGAGGTGGGACTCAGCCCGGAGGGGCTTTCTTACTGAGAGTTCTCCTTGATCAACCTTTATTCAGCCAAGGGAACCACTTCGACTTCTTCTCGTCACCGGCATAATACCCGTAACCATAGCCGTAGCCGTAACCATAGCCGTAACCATAGCCGTAGCCATAGCCCAGCTTGGAGCGTTTCACGTCATTCAGAAGGACGGAGGCACTCTTGATCTTTCCGGAACTGTACAGGTCGTTGATGTACTCCAGACCTGCCGCCCGACTAACCCCTTGGCGCACCATGTAAACCATGGTGTCGATATGTTCGGAGATGATGAGGCTGTCTGCTACCAGTGCCAACGGAGGCGTGTCGAGCACGATGTTGTCATAGGTCTTTCCCAATTCATCAAGCACGTCCTTCAGCGCGTCACCGATCAGCAGCTCTGATGGATTGGGCGGAATCGGGCCGCCTACGATGAGGTCGAGATTCGCGACACCGGAGGGCAGGATGGCTTCATTGAGCTCACTGTTGCCGGAAAGCACCAGACTCATGCCTATATCATTTGAGATACCGAAATACTGAGCCAGTTTGGGTTTCCTTAGGTCAAGACCTATGAGCACTGTTTTGCTGCCTGCAATGGCCATGGAGGCTGCCAAGTTGATCGAACAGAAGGATTTTCCCTCACCTCCCACTGTAGAGGTCACCTGAATGACCTTGGCACTGCGGCCAGCAGCCTCTTTCTCCTTCGGGTCTTTCACCATGAAGGCAAGATTGGCCCTCACGTTTCTGAACGCCTCCGCTATCGGTGTGTTGGCTTTGTCTGCCACTACAAGCGACTGTTTATCCACATTGTGCGGAATCATTCCGATCAGAGGTATAGGGGTGGAGTTCTGCACATCCTTGCGGTCTCTTATGTGGTCGTTGAAGAGCACCAGATAAGCCGCATACACCAGAGGAAGGCCAAGTCCGCCAAGCAGACCCAGCAGATACACCATCGATTTCTTGGGAGAAACGGGCAGGTCTGAACTCCGGGCATCATCCAATACCACGTTGTCAGAAACGGTTGACGCAAGCAAGATGGCGTTCTCCGATTTCTTCTCCAGCAGCAGCAGGTAAAGGCTCTCCTTGATGCTGTACTTGCGTTGCAGCGCGAGGAGTTCATACTCTGCTTTGGGGAGGTTCTTCACTTTGCCCTCCACCTTGCCAAGTTGCTTGCTGACCTCTGCACGGGAGGCCATCAGACCGCTTTTGATGCTGGCGATGTTCTCAAGAAGTGCGCGCTTGGTCTCTTCGAGCTTGATATCTACCGATGTGACCAGCGGATTGTCCGGTTTGGTGAACTTGAGCATGCTCTCGCGCTCGGTGTTCAGCTCGCTCAAACTACCTATGAGGCGATTCAGCAGCGGGTCGTCAATACCGAGGCTGGAAGGGGATGCATTGTTCAGGTCTTTACCGCTCTTGACATACTCCTCCAGATATTCGATGAAACTGAGTTTCACATCAATCTCGGACACACTCTTGTCAAGCCCTCCTACCTGTCCGAGGAAAAACGAGGCTTCCGCACTTACATCCGTGATGCCGTTCTGCGTCTTGAAGTCCTGAATGTCTTTCTCGATGGAGGAAAGTTCCGTTATGATAGTACCAAGTTGGGTGTCAATGAATTTCAGAGAGTTGGAAGCGAGCTGATTCTTCTTCTCGATACTTGCCTGAACATACACATCAAGCAGGGCATTGAGGATGTCCACGCCTTTCTGCGGTACACGGTCCTGTATCTTCAGCTGCAGGATGGAGGCCTTTGCCCGTGCCACATCCACACGCAACTTTTCCTTATAGCCGGACACCATCTTCTCGTCAGAGGAGTAGGTCATCACCAGCTCTAACGGAAAGTCGGTGTCTTCATTAAGGAAGGAGGTGGCACTGAATCGGAGATGGCCAAAATCACTTACGAGAGGTTCATCAAGGCGCACGCTCTCGTACTTGTGAGAAGTAGGTTCGATGGCTCCCTCGAAATTTGCCTCGATCTCGAGGTTCAAGGTATTGTCATCCGTAAGAGTAGCGCTGATATGAAGCGCGGTAGGAGATGCCTCGGAAGGAATAAATTCCAGCTTCACAGGAGTTCTACGGTATAGTTCGCGGGTGCGGATACCGATCTTGGCGAAGTAGGAGACGTTGAGGTTCAGGCTACGGATAGCCTTGGTCATCATGCTTCGCGACTGGAGAATGGCAATCTCGTTCTCTATGTTTCTGCTTTTGCTGCTTACGCCCACCTCCTCCAGAATGGATTTAGAGATGTCGCTGGTCTCATCGTCCACCAGAACAGTGGCCTGCATTTCATAGACAGGGTGTTTGTACCAGTTGAACATGTAGGCCACGAAGAGCCCGATTGCGAGAAAAACCACAAAAAGTGGCCAGTTTTCCAATGCACGTCTTAGCAGTTTTCCGAGATCGAGCTCTTCGGAGTCCTGCTGGCTGTTAGGATCATATTGCGGTTTCATACGAATATCGATTTACGACACCCTCCATAGGAACAGCCCGAGAGCGGTCAGGCCACTGAATACGATAGGGAGTATCCTGTACCAGGCATCTGCCGAGGCGATCTTGCCTTTGCCCGGCTCTACATAGATGATGTCGTTACTGCGCAGATAGTAGAATTCAGACTCGAAGAACTCTTTCGATCGCAGGTCTATTTTGGTGAACGTGCGCGTACCTTCCTGTTCCCTTATCAAAAGCACATTACTCCGCTTGGCGAAAATGGTCAGGTCACCAGCAAGACCAAGTGCTTCCACGAGGGTGATCTTTTCATCAGGGATCTCATACACTCCGGGATTCAATACCTCACCGAGCACAGTAACCTTGAAATTTCGGATGCGAATGCGCACGGTGGGTTCCACCAGATAGCGCTCCAATTTTCCCTTGATCGCAGTCCTTGCGACAGGAGTGGTCTGCTCAGATATCTTCACCCGACCGATAAGCGGCATCTCTATCTCTCCGTCCGGGTCTATCAGGTAGGTGTTGGGCATTACCCTACCACTTTCCTCATCAAGCGAGTTGAAGAATGCGTTGGCCTCCTGGCTGAGACTGGAGACGTGCACACTGACGACATCGCCCGGCTTCAGGACAGCTTCATAAGTGTGCGTCACATTCTGAGATGTGAGCGTGTCACTCAGATCCTGAAAGTAAGAGATGTCCTTTCTTGTGATGCAGGATGGCGACATAAGCACCATCATACTTAGCAGCAGCGCGAGAGCTGCATAACGTGATTTCATGCCGACAAATATATGTCTTTGATAATGCGGGTTGAACGATTACTTGTCCTTCACATCCAAGGCTATATGAAGCTCTTGTAACTGCTCTGCCGCGATGATAGAAGGTGAGTCTATCATCACATCGCGCCCAGCATTGTTCTTCGGGAATGCGATGAAGTCGCGGATGTCGTTCTGACCACCCATCAGCGAGGTGAAGCGGTCGAAACCAAAGGCGATGCCACCGTGCGGGGGCGCTCCGAACTCGAAGGCGTTCATCAGAAATCCGAACTGGTTGCGGGCCTCCTCATCGGTGAAGCCAAGCAGCTCGAACATACGGGCCTGCTGTGTGCGGTCGTGGATTCGGATACTTCCGCCACCGATCTCCACTCCATTGATAACCAGGTCATACGCATTGGCCCGCACCTTGCCGGGGTCTGTGTTCAGCAGTGCTATATCCTCTGGTTTGGAGGAGGTGAAGGGATGATGCATGGCATGGAAGCGGCCGCTTTCCTCGTCCCATTCCAGCAGCGGGAAATCAACCACCCAGAGAGGTGCATAGACGTTTGCATCCATCAGCCCTTGTTGAGCGGCCACATGGAGGCGCAGCGCGCTGAGCTGCTTGCGCACCTTGTCGGTCTGGCCAGCCATCACCAAAAGCAGGTCGTTGGCCTCAGCATCCATCCCTTCGGCCCAGCCTTTCAGTTTTTCCTCAGAGAAGAACTTGTCGACAGAACTTTTCAGGGTGCCGTCCTCATTGATCCGGCAGTAGATAAGGCCAGTGGCACCGATCTGTGGGCGTTTCACGAAGTCGGTCAGCTCATCGAGCTGCTTGCGTGTATAGCCCGCACCGCCTTTCACGCAGATGCCCACCACCAGATCGGCATCATCGAACACCTTGAAGCCACTGTCCTTCACCAGTTCATTCAGTTCCACGAACTGCATCCCGAAACGGATATCGGGCTTGTCGCTGCCGTATAGCCGCATGGCCTCGGAGTAGGGCATCCTTGGAAAACGGTCGAGGGTCAGTCCCTTTATCTTTTGAAACAGATGCCTTGTCAGCCCCTCGAAGGTGTTGAGGATGTCCTCCTGCTCCACGAAGCTCATCTCGCAGTCAAGCTGTGTGAACTCGGGCTGACGGTCGGCACGCAGGTCCTCATCGCGGAAGCAGCGCACAATCTGATAGTATTTGTCAAATCCAGCCACCATCAGCAGTTGCTTGAAGGTCTGCGGGCTCTGGGGAAGGGCGTAAAACTCGCCTGCATTCATGCGCGAAGGCACTACGAAGTCGCGCGCCCCCTCGGGGGTGCTTTTGATCAAGTAAGGTGTCTCGACCTCAAGGAAGCTCTGTGCATCCAGATAGTTGCGGGTCTCGATGGCAATGCGGTGGCGCAGTTCCATGCGCTCGCGCATCACGCGCCTGCGCAAATCCAGATAGCGGTAGCGCATCCTGATCTCCTCGCCCCCGTCCGTCTCGTCCTCGATGGTGAACGGAGGGATCTTCGCTACGTTAAGGATTTCCAACTTCGATACGATGATCTCGATTTCCCCTGTGGGAATGACCTTGTTCTTGCTCTCGCGCTCCTTCACCATGCCGGTCACCTTGAGCACGAACTCGCGGCCAAGTTTCCGCGCTTGCGAACAAAGGGTGGCATCGGTGTCCATGTTGAATGCCAACTGGGTGATACCATAGCGGTCGCGCAGGTCGATAAAGGTCATGCCACCGAGGTCGCGGCTGCGCTGGAGCCAGCCTGCAAGCACTACCTCTTGTCCGACATTCTCAATCCGAAGCTCTCCGCAAGTGTGTGTACGGTGCATGGCACAGGTCTTTTTTAAGGGCCGCGAAGGTAGGCGATCGGTCGGCCCGCTGATGAAGGCGAACTCTGCACTCAGATGGCTTTCTTTGCGGTGTGAGCAGCGATATCCTATGCACCGTAAGTTCCCTGAGCCACCTGTTCAAGGTGCGGGCCATGGCAAGGCGGTTGAACCGCTTCTGCCACCACGCTGTCCATTGCCTCGTGACGGACGGGGAGCCGCCCGCTGCTATTGACGGGGTCACTTTTTATCGGCTCAGTGAGCTGAAGGGGGATGTCGCACAGGAAATTTTCAGGAAGTACAAGGGCGATAGGTTGAGGTGGTCGTGCAAGTCGCTTTTTCTTGTTCATCTGCTGGAGAGTGGAGTGGAGAAGGCGATATACGTTGACAACGACATCTGCTTCACCGCCACACCGCAGCCGCTTTTCGATCTCCTAAATGATCATTCGTTGCTGCTGACCCCGCATCATTACGCGGCAGACCCGCAGAAGGATCAGTTCTGGTTGGAGGCCAATTACCGTGTCGGGCTTTTCAATGCTGGTTTCATTGGGGTGCGTCAGGACGGGTTGGCTGCTTTGCGCTGGTGGGCCCGATGCTGCGCCTACACCGTGCAGAAATCTGCCTGGCGCGGGCTTTTTGACGATCAGAAATACCTCGACCTGATGCCTGTGCTCTTTGAGGGGACTCACATCGTCCGCGACCGGGGCTGCAACGTGGCCGGATGGAACATCCACACTTCTGTCAGAACCGCGGACAGTGATGACAACATCCTCATCTGCGACAAATGGCCGCTGCGCTTTGTGCATTTCAACCCTTACACGCTAAGAGCGATACAGCGCGGTTGGGATCCCGCCCTTGAGTTACTTATGAGTGAATATGTTGAGGAATTGAAGGAAGTGAATCCTGGTTACGATGTTTCCAGTGAGACAAGGTTCGGCCTCAAGGACCTGTTCGAGTATGCGAGGCATCTGGCATGGCTCACACTCAGGCGAGCCGAGTCTCGTTGAATGACCCTCTTGCGACAGGGGTCACATTGTTGTGCAGGGTACTTTTGCTGCCAAAGAAATCTACATTGAACCGTACTGAACTTCTCGAAGCCGCGCTGCGCGAGCGAATCCTTGTCCTTGACGGGGCGATGGGCACTATGATCCAACGGCACACCCTCGAAGAGGCGGATTTCCGTGGCGAACGCTTCCGCGACCACCCCAAGCCGCTCAAGGGCAACAACGACCTGTTGAGTATCACCCGTCCTGACATCATCAAGGGCATTCATGCGGCCTATTTCGAGGCTGGGGCCGACATAGCGGAGACCAACACCTTCAGCGGCACCACCATTGCACAGGCCGATTATGCATTGGAGGATGCGGTGTATGACATCAATTATCAGTCTGCGAAAATTGCCCGCGAAGTGGCAGATGAGTTCACCGCCCGTGAGCCGCACAAGCCGCGTTTCGTGGCTGGGAGCATCGGCCCCACCAACCGCACGGCCAGCCTTTCGCCTGATGTGAACGATCCCGGCTTCCGTGCCGTCACGTTCAACGAGCTGAAAGATGCCTACGTCTTTCAGGTGAAAGGACTGATGGATGGTGGTGCAGACATCCTATTGGTGGAGACCGTGTTCGATACGCTCAACGCCAAGGCTGCACTTTTTGGCATAGAAGAGTACTTCGAGCAGATCGGGAGACGCATCCCCATCATGGTGTCGGGCACCATTACCGATGCAAGCGGCCGCACCCTGAGCGGACAGACCACCGAGGCATTCCTCATCTCGGTGTCGCACATTCCGTTGTTGAGCATCGGTCTTAATTGCGCCCTTGGTGCATCGGCCCTGAGACCCTATCTGCAAGTGCTGGCCAAGAATGCACCATTTGCGGTGAGCGCCCATCCCAACGCGGGCCTTCCTAACGAGTTCGGGGAGTACGATGAGACCGCGCAGATGATGGCCACACAGATCGAGGAATTCCTCAAAGAGAACCTTGTCAATATCATCGGTGGGTGCTGCGGCACCACGCCCGACCACATCCGCGCCATCGCAGAGGTGGCCGCGAGGTACAGGCCGAGGGTGGCTGCAGAAACGGTCACAGCGGGCGTCAGTTGAGTTGCGCCTTCCGCTGCATGTAGTATTGAACGCTATCGGGCATCTGTAGCTGGTGGTAAGCCCGTGCGATGTTCTCGTACGGGTCTCCCCATTTCGCATTCTGCGCGATGGCCATGCGGTTCACTGCGATGGACTCTTGCATTCTTCCTTTCTTGAAATGAAGGAAAGCGAGGTTGTTGTAAGCGGTCAACGTTCCGGGGTTTATCCTGATGCATCGCTGGTAATAGTCTATGGCCATGTCTTCCATTCCAAGTTCCTCCGCTATCATTCCCACGTGGAAGGTGGCCTCGAAGAAAGTGCTGTCCAGCCGGTGAACCTCCTTGAAGCAGGGCAGCGCGCTTCTCAGGTCACCTATGTCGCGATATGCCTTACCGAGGTCGTGCCAATAGTTCAAGTAGTCGGGAAAGATGGAAGCGGCCTTCTTCAGGTACGTGATGGCATCGAGGCGCATCTTCCGGCTCCTCCGTTCACTTTTTTCCTTGAATGATGCCTGCATGAGGTTGTATCCCAGCAGATAATTGGCCTGTGAGGAACTGGGCACGTGCTTGATGTCATGAGACATCAGCGTCAACGGGTCTTTCCAAAGTGCGCTGCGAGCGATGGTCATGCCACCGAACATCAGAAGCACCGCACCAATGACCCCGATAAGTACGCGCCTGCTCCCTGCCGATGGCAGTCGGTCTAACAATAGACCCAGACCGGCCCCTACCGAGAGTGAGAACCCGAATGAGGCCACGTAGGTCAATCGGTCACCGATCATTCCTGCCACCGGGCTCACGAGATTAGAGAAAAGCGCGATGGACGCCACATAGGCAATGATGCCGAATGAGACCACCGGATGCGTCCGCATCAGAAACAGCGCAACGAGCAGCAAGAAGGAGTGAATGACCACTGAGGCGATAGCGCGAGGGTCGGACATGCGTACCAAGGGAACCTCGTCAAATCCGTAGTAGAATGCCTGAGGCCAAGGAATGAACATCATTTTCAGATAATGCCCGAGGATGGCAGATGCCGTGCCGAGGTGCACGTCCCGCTCTGCGTAAGCATCAAGAGGAAACTCCACGAGGGTGAGTGGACGGTCCTCGATCGTGGTGGCGACCTCCCTCGCTTGTGCAGGTATGGTCACAGCCTCAGTGGACACGGCACGGGGCGCAAGCCAGTTAGCAGTATGACCGTGAAGCACGAGGGCCGACACGACCGCCAGTGTCAATAAAATCAACGGAGCGACCGACTCGACTCTGTCAGAAAACTTAAAACCCGTGTTTGGCTGCATGAACATAAGCATGGCCATCAGTCCGAATACTATCACCGCTGAATCGACATCTCTATCGATGACCATCGCTATAACGGTCGCTGCGGCAAGCACGATCAGGAAGACCACGCTCTCTCGTTTTCTCTTTGTGGAGAGATAAAGTTGTAGAGGCATGTAAGAGACCACGGTAAGCAGCCCGGTCCCGATATTTCCGAGATTATATAGCGTTGACAGAAAATGGGTCGATGCTACCATGCTCACAGCTATGAGCTGCTTTCGTCTATCCGCCCCGGCAGCCCGCAGGCTGAACAGGGTATAGACGGCCATCCAAACAAAGAGACTATGGTGAATGCTACGCCCCTGATAAACAGCGATGGCGACCAAAGCGTTTACCAGTAGCATCCCAGACGGCTTTCCGGTCCAAAAGGGCAAAATGGCCGCCAGCGCTGCGCTAAATAGCAAGTAGGCAGTGTCGTCCGTGACCGCGAAGGCCACCAATGGCATGGCCGCAAGCAAGTGCGCAATAGCTGTCTTCGCATCAGCAAACGGGTTCCAGGTGAGCGGTGCCCTCGGTACTGAGAGGGAAAGCCATTTTCTCCAGAAAGAAATCATAGCTTCCGGATGTCTTGCCACATGAGACAGGCCTTGCATCATTGCCATCACAGCAATGATCGCGGCCAGCCACCACAGCGGCCAGTCTCGTATCATCAGTACCGGAACGAACACCAATGCGACCAGTGTACCAATAAATAGGATAAGTCTGCGGTCGAGACCGATCATTCCTCCCAGCATGGGGGCAAGCAGGAGCAGCGGGGCCACCGAAAGCTTCGACAGCAGGGCCAGTAACATCAGAGGTGCGGACGACAGTACAGAAGCGAGCCCTGAAGGCTGGGCAACCAGTCTGGTCAAAGCCAGCAGCGAGAAAAGCAGGGACAGCATCTCATCCCGGTTCTTGAGACTGCAGACCACCTCCGTGTGCATCGGATGAACTGCAAACAACGTGGCAACAGCCAATGGCCCCCAAGGCGATAGACCATTCAAAAGCTTTCGTGAGAGGGAGAAAACCAGCAGCACAGACAATGCGTAGAGCAGGACATTGATCATGTGCCCCGCCCGCGCGCTTGGCCCGCATAGCTGGTGCTGTAACGCGAATGAGATGTGCGTGACCGGACGGTAATCATAGCTGTACCCAAGGTCATCCTGATAGTAGGGCGACCGGATGATTTCTGCGATCGCGGACAACCCTTTGCTCGTCAGCCGATGGCCGTCCGTTACCAGTTGGTCATCCAGATTGAAGAAATGGTTGAAGCTGTTGACGTAGAGCACCACCGTTAGTATAAAAAGGAACCCTTTTGTCCATCGGGGCTCATGCAGCAATCTGTGGATGATGGAATGGGTCATGCCGGGTGCTCTCAGGTGTCCTGAGACGGTTT
This sequence comes from uncultured Chryseobacterium sp., assembly GCA_964500205.1. Lineage (GTDB taxonomy): Bacteria > Bacteroidota > Bacteroidia > UBA10329 > UBA10329 > UBA10329. Next base: position 57,630 of record CAZCNS010000004.1, read on the forward strand.
TTCGAAGCTGAAAAGCCCAGGATACGACTGCTCCAACTTCCTTGTCACCATTTCTTCCTCGAGCACAATGACCTGGCGACCTGCTTTCGCAAGCATGATGGCAAGCGCAAGCTGCTGCGACTCTTCAAGAATGGAGGTTCCTTTCTTGTATGAAACGTGTTCGAAGATGATAGGGTCATTCGCCATCATCATCTCTTTGAACTGAAAATCGAGATGCCTGCGGTTTACTTCATCGGTGGCTTTGCTCAGAAGCAGCTCATAGCCGATGTCGTCCCCGAATTTTCCCAAGGCGCGATTGTCTCTGGGAAAACAAGGGCCACCAAAACCGAATCCATAGCGCAGATACTTGTTGCCGATGCGCGAGTCCGCGCCAATGGCATTCAAGATGGCGTCAGGGTCGGCACCGGCCTTCAGTGCAAGGTCGCCTATGGAGTTGGCAAACGAGATCTTGGTGGTGAGGAAACAGTTGGTGGCGATCTTGGCTACTTCCGCACTGATGCGGTCCATGCGACAGAAAGTGGGTTCGTTGTCGCAGAAGGAGCGGAAGAACGCTTCGATGGCATCTCCCGCCTCTGTGTTCCCCTCACCTATAAGCACTTGGTCGGGGCTGAGCTGGTCGCGCATGATCGTGCCCTGCGCTATGAATTCGGGACAGTAGCTGACGGTGTAGTTCAGAGGTCCGAGTCGCTCGGCCAAAAGATTGCAATACCCGGGCATCGTGGTGCATCCGATGATAAGATGAACGGTGTCGGCCCTTTTTCCGAATCGTTCAAGCTGAGATGCGACCGCATCCACCTGCGAGTGGTCGTAGCCCCCATCGGACGTTGATGGAGTAGCGACAAGCACGAAGATGAGATGCCGATGAGAGTCCAGCACTGCGCTTACATCATCAGTGCATTTCAGGTGTGTGCATGTGCGCAATGCTTCATTCACACCTGGTTCATCCGATTCATGGCTGCGGTCGTTGACGCGCGAGATCAGTTCCGCATCGGTGTCCACCCCGATAACATCGAAACCTTTTGTCTCCGCGTTAAGGGAGAAACAAAGTCCCAGACGGCCAACCCCGATCACACCGATACCTCGCATGTCTCTGGTTTGATGGTGGTCATTTCAAGGTCTTTGTCGGCAAAGCCCCAGTTCTTTTCATTCAGTCCCCAATGCTTGCCCTCACGTACCAGCTGCATCCCGCCTTGAAACACGATGGTGTAGTCGAGACAAGGTTTGTTCTGAAGGAATTTGATAGTCCGTATGGCATCATTGCTCGACCAACCGTCCTCATGATAGATGTGATAGATGCACGCCTCGTAAGGAAAGAGCCGCTGCTCCTTGCCCATACCGAGGGCGGCCCAAAGGGCCATACTGTCGATGTGGATGGAGTACATGTCGAGTTCGGCATAGCCTTCAATGTCCTCCCAGTCCTTGCGGCTCATGAGCGTGAAGTCCCCACAGGTGTCAAAGTCGATCACAAAATATGGGAAGTCCACTTTCAACGCCCATTTCCTGAATCGCAAAGCAAGTTTGTTGGCAATTCTTGCTACGCTTGGGAATATGAAGAGGAATTCAGGTGCATGAATAAGTGCCTCATGCCCGGGCGAACGGCCGAAACGGGTGATTACACGCTCGGAGGCGTAGCGCAACTGCTCATCCCTGTCCTCTATGTCCATCACCTCCTTGGGTATGTCGCAGCGGTTGGCGCGGTAATAGCCACCGGGCCTCAACTTGCGTTCTGAAAGGAATGCGAAGCACGCATCAGAGAACAGGATGTCGATGTTCGTGCAGAGGATGAACTCGGCAGATGCCCTGCGGATGCCCACATTCTTGGCGATCATCTGGTAGAGCGGGATGGCGTCTGAGTTGCGGTATTTGCGGTGCTCTTCTGGCGGAACCACCACATATTTCACCACCACGGGCACATCCTCACAAGGCTTCGGCAGAACTTCTTGCAGCAGCGGTCTGTCGGTTGCAGGATTCCAATCCACCATGATCAGTTCAACCGGCAGCGACCACTTCTTCGCCTGATGGAAAACGTTGCTCATGAACGCGGAGGTGCGCCTCAGCAGGTCGCCCCCGTGGTTGTCGTTCCTGCTGGTTACTACGATGCTCAGATAAGGCGTCATCAGTGGCGGGTCACAGCTCCGATAATGGGAGGTCGAAATTAGACAATCCCCAATCCCTGTCATTGTAGCAGGCGGACCGTTGTGAATCCCGCATCTTTCGGGCCTCTTTCAGCAGGAAGTCATAAGCCCTTGCATTCTCTGGGGTCTCTACTGAGCCGTCATAACGTCTGCCATGCTCCTTGTGAAGTATAGGGTCTGAAAGCACCCGTTGCCTGAGGCCAAGTGCGGCCGCCTGAACCACCATCAGTGAGTCCACGTGCAACGCTATTTCGGCCTGTTCGCGGTAGCCTCGCAGGGTGTGCCAGGCGTTCCTGTGCATGAGCATGAAATCCCCGCTGGCGTTGCAATGGAGGCGGAATTCCTCCGTGTCATAGAAAACCGTCCACTCAAGGTGGTTGAGCAGCCCCTCAATCCGGCAGGTGAGCCTTTTCCAGCGGCATCTCAGCTCATTTCCGACCCGAAGTGCAGCAATGTTGATGCGTCCCGTTCCGTTCACTGGTTGCGCATGTCCCTTCATCATCAAAGTTGTGAAACCTTGCGGCTTACCCTTTTCCAACCTGTCGTAGTTCAACCTGTCGGCACGGTAGAAACAGTCCTCGCGCAAGTGCGGCACAAGGCGGCCGAATGATTCCGGGAGCGTGATGTCGGGATTCATACATAGGATGAAGCGGCCCCGTGCCCTGCGGATCCCTGCATTCTTTGCGACATACTCCAAAACCGGAACATCGCGGCAAACCCCTTGCTCGACAACGTTGCGGTGAACGTGTCCGGGCACGGTGAGCACCCGCAGCGAGACATGGCTGGTGCTGCTGGGCCAGTTCAGAAAAGCAATGATGTCCGGTTCAGGCAGCGGATTGTAATTCACAAAGATCACTTCCGATGGCAGCTCCACAGAGCGCAGTATAGATACCAGTCCGTTGATGCAGTGCTGCGCCCGTTCGCGGAAGTCGCCTCCGTAGTCGTCATTTCGCCCCACCATTACCACCGAGAGGAACATGTCGTCAAGTGTGGTTTGCGGTCTCATGCGATGGCTTGTGTCTCAAGGTCGAATTGGGCTGCGCCCCAGTTCTCATCGTTGAAGAGCTGCAATTTTCCAGATGTCAGCATCTGCTGTGCTGTGGCCTGAAATATCCTGTACTCCTCCGGCCAGTCGTCAGATGCGAATCTGCGCTCATGGTCGCGGTGATAGATTGGCATGGGAATCACCACCTCCTTCAGTCGGAGTGTTGCGGCCTGTATCACGGCAAGTGAATCTACGTGCAATGCTGTTCGGGAACGCTCGCTGTAGCCCCTGATGGCTGCCCACGAGTCGCGGTGCATCAGCATGAAATCACCGCTGGCGTGGCAGTGGTGCAGCATCTCGGCCCTGCGGTCGTAGCACACCTCATGCACTGGGAATCTTCTCGGGATGATGGCCGTGCGCAGACGGTAAAGTGCGTGTCCCATGGCCCATCGTAAGCGCAGCCAAGCATTGAACGGTGTCGTTATTCTCTTTGGACTGAAATGGAATGCCCTGCCTTTCAGGTGTATGGCCATCACGTGCCTGGTCATCTCCTCCAAAGGCACCTGGGCCGAGAAATCAAAACGGTCTGCCCGGTAGTAGCAGTCAGCTCGCAGATTTTTCAAGTGCGCGGCAAACCCCTCCGGAAGTATGATATCCGCGTTCGTGGAAAGGATGAACTCACCTTTTGCCCTTCTGATGCCGATGTTTTTGGCGGGGAATTCCAGCATGGGGAGGTTCCGGTCGGGGTTATTGCCCAGCAGGTGGCGGTGTACCTGTTCAGGCACATTCAGTACTTGGAATGAGACCCTTCCATTACCCGCAGGCCAGTGGATAAAGTCGCTCACCGAAGGTGCTGGCAGCGGGTTGTAGTTCACGAAGATGACCTCCGAGCGACCATTGAGATGCGAGAGTTCCTTAGCGAGCACCCTGACGCAATCTTGCAGCCGCTCCGCGAAATTGCCTCCGTAGTTGTCGTTCCTACCGGCAAGCACCACCGACAGCATCAGCCGTTCACTGCTCATCGATCAGTTTTTGTAGGAAGTCTGCGTAGCGTCTGTGGCCTCGGTCGTTGAAATGACCGCCACGCGGCTCACAATCCCCTTCATCCAGATCTATCTGTGCATAGTTGATGCCAGTGAATGCATCAGGCACATCCTCTGCTCTCCGAAATCCCTTTTCCAGTAGTTCAGGAATGACCGAGATGATGATCCGAGATCCGTTTGCCGTGGCAATGCTGTCGATCTTCAGAAGTTCGTTGCGGGAATAAGGGTAATCGGTCTTCACTTGCTTCACTTTGCTGTAATACAGGTCTACAAAATCGGGGCGATGTTTCACGATACCATTTCGCCAAAGAATCCCGTAAATGGCGGAAGTGATTGTGGTACTTGCCATTACGCGGTCAAAAAGGTCACGGTCGCTTGGTATGCCCACCCAGTGCATGCAAAGGTCGTACGCCTCTTCTGCATTCCATAGTTGAACCCCGTCAGGACAGGCCATCATTATACCTGCATTAGTGGTGAAGAAAACGGGTCTGTCTGGCCCGACCTCTCTTCGATAGTAGGCAATGTCATTCCCCATGTAAAAATTTACCACTACCACATCCGGCCGTAGTTCAGGTATCCAACGCTTCGCCACGGCAAGATACTGTGCCACGTCAGTGCCAGTGATGCCTGAATTGTAAACTGTGTAACCCCTGGCCAGCAGAATATCAGGGAAACTTTTGTGGTATGCCGATGCCGAGTGCCCGAAGGTGTAGGAATCGCCTAGCATCAGTACAGATGGCTTGCTGTTATCGATTTTTCTGAAATCGATGCTTTTGAAACCGAAAGCGTTGACACCTGAGTCCACGTAGTTGATCACCGCCTGCTGGTAGGCAGATATAAAAAGGGGCACCGTGCCGATGGCGTTCTCATAAGTGTCGGCCAGCTCTCCGTCAGCTTTGCCGCTGCGCAATGCTGTGTTGAATTCGATGATGCGGCTCAGCTCGGGACTAAGTTCCTTTCGATTGTTCAGCGACCAGATGGCTTGTCGGCCCTCCCTTGAAATGCTGAAGATGCCGTTGCTATCTGCCTCAAATCCGATTTGGGATTCAAGTTCATCAACCGGATTGAAGTAAGAAACAGGTGTATGCTTTCCTGGAGCGTAACCCTTGTATCGGAGAAACGCCTCTGCCGCAAAAACCGACAATGATGCAGCAATGAGCAGCAGCAGTATGTTCCCTTTGGCTGTTGGGCCGGGCATGATCATGATACCACTGGGTGCTTCAGCTGCTCACCGATCCAATGATAAAGAGACGCTATTCCCTCTGCCAGACGAAGACCACTGTCCCAGTTCAGGTCGCGTCTTACAAGCGCATTGTCTGAGCACCGTCCCCTTACCCCCTCTGGTCCCGGAATGTTCACAATGGAGAGTTTCTTCCCGGATATGCCAATTACCATCCGTGCGAAGTCGTTGATGCTGATGATCTCCTCCGAACCGATATTGAACGGGCCACTATGCTCAGACCTAATGAGGCGCGTGGTGGCCTCCAGGCAGTCATCGATGTAAAGGAAGGAGCGGGTCTGCCTGCCATCGCCCCAAATGTCTATGCTGCCCCCATTCTCAGCTTCCGCCACCTTGCGGCAGATAGCGGCAGGGGCTTTCTCTTTTCCATTGTTCCAAGCACCTTCGGGGCCGTAGATATTGTGATAGCGGGCAATCTTCACGTTCAGACCATAGTTCCTCTGATAGGAAAGGTATAGCCGTTCACTGAAAAGTTTCTCCCAGCCATACTCACTGTCGGGCTGGGCTGGGTAAGCCGATCCTTCTGCACAGTTGGGATTCTCTGGGTCCTCCTGATTGAACTCGGGATAGATACAGGCCGATGAGGAATAGAACAGTGCCTTCACGCCCTTCTCCATGGCCGCACGGGCGGTGTTGAGGTTGATGAGGGCCGAGTTGTGCATCACATCGGCATCGTGCTCACCGGTAAAGATGTATCCGGCTCCGCCCATGTCAGCGGCCAGTTGATAGAGTTCATCGGTGTCCCTAGGGATGGCATTCTCCACCACGACCCGTTCTCTCAGGTCCCCGATGACGAACTCATCGGCCTCCGTTGACGAGTATTCGGGGTATTTGAGGTCGACTCCCCGCACCCAGAAACCTTCTCGCTTGAGTCGCCTGACCAGATGCGAACCGATGAAACCACCTGCACCGAAAACCACGGCTTTCTTCATAGTGCAATGATAATGCTCAATCAACTCATCAATAATGCACTGCGGATACACTGTTCCTTTATCGGAGCAGGCTTGCCCTGACTATCTTATCAAGTATTAGGATATGCTCTGAAATGATATTGCTCTCTCTCAGAGATTTCGAGGCATTGTCACCGATGCGGCTAACCTCACTTTCGCTCCGTAGCAGTGACAGGATTGCTGAGACTGTTCCTTGATGGTCATTTTCCTTGACCAGAAAACCTGTCTCACCGTCCGAGATGATGTCGGCCATGCCTCCGTGTCGTGTGGCTATGACAGGCAGTCCGCAGGCCATGGCTTCCATCACCGCAACAGGGGTTCCTTCCTTCTCACCGCTAATTGGACCAGTCACGGAGTGCTGCACGAAGACCCGTGCGTTTCGCATGTGCTCCAGAACAAGTTCAGGACTCAGTACCCCGGTGAATTCAATGGCGTGGCTAATCTCCAACGAGGTGGCGAGTATTTCGCACGCCTCCTTCAATTCACCGTCACCGATCATGACCAACCTTGCCCCTGGCATCTCACGCAGCACCTCGTTGAACGCGAGTATGGTAACATGCGGGGCCTTGTTCGTGCAGAATCGGCCCACGGTAAGGACCACAGGCGGGTTGGCAGAGTGGTCTGAGTAGGGGAACGCGTTAAGATCGGGCGCACAGGGCAAGTGTTGGATCTTCTCCGAAGGTGCTCCCATTGCGATCAGACGTTCTCGGATATCGAGCGAGACCGCCACGAGGGCGGAGGCGTGCGAGAAGAGGTCGGCATAACCTGCCCGTCTTTGTTCGAGCACATCAACGTTGTAGGCATCATAACCGTGGAAGATGCAGACCAGCGGTATCCCCAGTTCGCGGCAGATGGGGGTCATCTCTGCGCCCGACTGCCCGAACTCGGCCAGCACCAGGGAGATGTTGTTCCGCAGCAGATATGAGGCGATGCCTTTCTTCTGATGATGGTCTGCCGGAAGCCCCCTGAAAGCGGCCCAGAAAAGCAGGAAAGCCTTGAAGGCGGGGTTGCCTGAGACTAGATCGCCTTCCCGTTGTGTATTGGTGGGCAGGTAGCCGCCATAAAGCAGGTGCATGTTGAAGGGAAGCTCCTTCAGGTGTCTCCTCACGAAAGTCTCTGTGTACTTGTCCAGGTTATGGTTTAGCAGGGCCACGTGAGGCATGCGCTTATGTCTGTCGGCCTCTTCCATCTCTGCCAGATGCTGTGCGGCATAGTCGCCATGGGCGGCCAACGCGTCCTTGCGCAGCACGATGCGCCTGAACCAGTAGATGCCATGATTCACCAGGAAACGCAAAGGCGCGGTGGCAATGGGAAGCACATATTCCGCGATGGCATTCTGCATCTTCCGTCCCCAGAAGAGCACCTCGTTCCCATGAAAAAGCACGATATGGAACGCTGCCAGCAGAAGATTGGAAGGAGCGACCACAACGGCCGCGATGATGTTCCAGTGTGGAAGAAAGCGGTGATAATGCAGATTGAGACGTTGGAGTGCATGAGGCGTGCGTGGCACTGAAATCCTCAGTAACCGCCTCAGGTCGCTCATTTTTACCGCTATCAACAAAATAGGAAGGATGGCATACCACAGGCCGAGGTGTGCAGACAGAAAGGCGGTAAACACCCCGAAGCCCAGTAGATGAAGCGGCAGCAGCACTTTTGCGACAAGGCGCATGGTGGTGGACCTGCCCCGCGTCACAGCGAAGGTCTGCTGTCTGCTTTCGGCATCCGATTCACGGTCCATTAGCTGATGGAGCGTGATGTTGAAAATGCCTGCAGAAAATGCCCAGATGGAGGTGACCAACAGCAGCCCGTCAGGCAATGAGACCCCGAATCGCAGCCAAGAGGCATGGAAAACGAGAACTGCGGGGATAACGAACGCATAGGCTGCATCTGCCAGCAGTCCGGCCGCGCCCCGCTCCTTGAGCCTGAACGGCCTGATCGCATAGAGGATGAAAAGCAGAACCTCTGCCGATAGTAGTGCCCCAATGAGCTTATCGGTGGCTAGTAGCACCCACGGGGCGAGGGCCACGAGGAGAGACCCGACCAAAGCCGCAACCCTGAACCAAGGCCCTTTGCCTGCCGCGAGATTCGGTTTCTGCGAAGCCATGTCCTGCCACTCGTCCCCAAGGTCGTTGAGCAGATGTCCGAAGAATCCGAATCCCAGCGAACTTGCAAGGAACAGCGAACAGAACGTGAGACTATCGGCCACAGAAGCCTCAGTCATCGCCAGTGCCAGATAGCACAGCGCCATGAGCAGCCCGAGTTTGGGCTGCCACCAGGGCGAGGTTCTTTCCGCGAGGGCTGTCATTATGGACTAACAAGGATTGGCAGGCTTTGCTGCTTGAAGATGAAGCCGTGAAGTTGGTAGTATTTTCCCGAAAAGTTACCTGAACTTGTAGTAACCGAAAAGCGGGGTCTCCATTCGCTGGCCCGGAAGCACGGTTACACTGTTCCTCAAGGTAAAGCGGTCACACATAACAAGGCAGTCGGCAGTCAGGCATTCCGCATCATACCGCTTTTGTTGGACCATGAGGTGCGAGATCGGTTTCGCTGTGTCGAATGTTGCCAGCTTTCGCACATCACTCCCCTCCTCAGGAAGCTTCGCCAGTAGCGACTGCATCCACGAGTCCACCAGATGTGAGTTGGGGTTCAGGTCGGTTAGGAATGAACGGAACTCGATGCCATACGATTGATAGAAGAATACGAATGGCAACCTGTTCATGAATGGGGCGACATGCGAGAATTCCAGAATGTCCCGGCCGTTGGCGAAGCGCATTGGTACGCAGTCACCACTCTCTGTCACCGCTTGTATGGACAGATGCACCCTTTCCTTCGGAATGCCCTTGAAAACCCCGTGTGGAGAGACAATGCGCCAGTGGGACAGCAGTTGCAGGGGTTTTTGAATTGGTTCCGGTAGTCCCCTGCCCAGCGAGTAGTTGAGAAAACTTCCGTGGTCATATTGCCTGATGAATAGATTGACGGTGTAATGCGCATTTCCGAACAGAATGATGGCGACCAATGCCGTCATTGCATAGCGCGGCAGGCGCATCACCTCGACCATACGCTCCGAAAGGAACCTGCGGCCCAGAGCACGGTCGTCCAGGCACCAGACACCCGCCACTACGGTAAGCACGTTGAAAAAGCCGAAGTTCCCACCAATCTGGATCAGCACAGATAGCACGAGCGAGAGTACAAATGCCGTTTGCAACCCACGCCTTCCCACGAGCATGGATATGGGGATGAGCATCTCGACCATGATTGTCACCAACGAGAAGGTCTTGTGCGCCCACATGGGCAGGGACGCGAGCCGGCAGCCGATGACGGTCGGGCTGGGCTGATTGAGCCAGAAATGACTCATGTAGGTGAGGTCGTGCCACACCGGGTCGCTCCACAGCAGCTTGGTCATGGCCATTGAAAGCCATTGTCGGAAGAAAAGCACCAGAAATGCGAGCACCAGAAAGCGAGGTAGCCAGCTTCTTCTCAGCGAATAAGCTAACGGTATGGCCAGGAAACCCAGTTCGAGCAGAAAGGTGTCCCAAGGGAACTGGAATACATCCCGGCCAAAGGTCACGATGGAGAGGTATCCGGCCCAGAGCATCCCGAAAAGCAGAGGTCGTGGTTTGGAGAGCACGGAGAAGGCCGCAATAAGCGCATTCAGGCCCAGCAGCAGGATTATGAACCAGTCGGCCTGACTTATCCAAAAAAGCGAGGGGAATACCCAGAAGGAACGGACGCCAAGGTAGCTGAGCGTCACATCTGCGAACTCTGCCACAGGCAGCAGACCAGTTGCCGTGAACAGTTCTTTCTGCCATAGCACCGAGGCGAAAGCAATGAGATAGACCAGTGCCAAGGCGCGGAGGAAGAGATGGGCCACGGAGCCCCGATTTTCAAGCTGGTCTTGACGGAACCAGTCGGATGCCGAACGAAGCTGCGTCCCGATGCCATTCAACGCAAGGTTGAAAGTGGATCGTCTGTGGAAGACCCATAGAGCAACCACAATGGCAAGTGCGAATCGGAATACCGGTACAGTTCTCAAAAAGATGAAGGCCAGCCCACCGAACCGTGGATACATCGATTCCAGCTCAACGCGGTCTGCCTCTACGAACCAATCTGGCAGCACCAGTGGCGCAATGCCCGCCAGCAGCAGCACGGCTACTAAGCACAACTGCGTGCGGGCTCTCATGTCTGCGGTCCGAAGCTGTGGGTGAGTGCCATCGTTCAGTCAGAATTGACCCGTTCGCCTGTGGCCTCCAGAAACCAGGCGGCAGTGAGGCAGGGTGACCCCGCGAAGAACACGCGGTCCTTGGAGGTGAAATAGGGATGGTTCACGAAGAGTTGTTCGTTGCAAAGGCTGTGATTGACGACACGTGCCGTCACATAATCCTTTACTGGCCCTTTTTCACCGAGATAACGCAGCGTCAGCAAGGACATCAGCAATTCCGGAAACTGCTGTTGAGGGGCCTCCTTCTCTATCAGCCTCACAATATCTTCCTTCAGCACTCGCAACCCACTCACCCCCTCGTGAAATGCGCGTGCGAGATGATAGGCCACCACGATACCGTTCTCATAGAAATTGAAGGCATCGGTGCCATTGCGCCAATCGCTGATGCACCGCTGAACCACGGGTTCGGTTTCCCGGCCCACTCCGAGATACATCAACACGTTGGCCGTTACGCCCACTTCTGCATCATCGGGTTGCAGCATCCCGCTAGCAAGTGTAGGCAGTATTTGTTGTTGTTCGCGCCAGAGTTTCCAGAACAACAGTGGAATTTTCCAGAGCAGATGCCCATCGGGCATGATCCAAGTAAGCAACCGCCCATCGGAGGTTATTCTGCTGCGCAAAACTCCCTTATTGTCCACTGGTGAGCCGAGCTTTCGCAGCACAAAAGAGCAGACGGCCGTGTCGTCCACATCGGGAGGCACGGGGTTCTCGCAATTGTCGAGCGGCCAGAACCGCCAAATGCCGCCTTTCTCCACACCGTCCAACAGGAAATCGGACAGGTCGAGGGCCAATTCCGCGGCCTTGTCATCTCCGCAATTCAAGAGCGAATAAAGCACGTTGGCATGGACGAATGGAGAGGGGAACGTGTAGTGCCAGCCTTTGTCTTTTTTCGGTTCGAAGTGCGGGAAATTCTGATAGGTGGGCACATGGCCGAACGTGCCAACCTCCTCGCGGATCAGTTGCAGGGCAGCCTCCCTTTTCATCTTCACACTCCCGTACTCGGATTGTGCGGGTGAGGTGATGAGCTGAAGGGCCGTGAGTCCATGCACATGGCTTGAGTGGTGATATACCGGCCGGAACTCGCGGTGGATGAGCAGGTCTGGGAAATGGAACAACAGCTCTTCGATGGCAACCGTGGCCTCCAGTTTGGCGAGGTGAGCACCGATGCAGTAGTGCGGCCCGAAACCGAACGACAGGATCTTGCCCTCCTCGCGATGCGGATCGAACACATCGGGGTCTTTGAACCGCTTCGGGTCGCGGTTGGCCGCACCGATTGCCAAGGCCACCAGCTCTCCTTTTGGAATCAGAACACCACCGATCTGCACATCTGCGGTGGTGTGCCGGTGGATGAGCTGTGTGGGGGCATCGCAGCGCAGGCTCTCGTGAATAATCTTTGGGATGAGACCGCGGTCATTCAGTGCCGCATCACGCAGGTCTTTTTCGCCCAAGAGCACATAGAGGGTGTTGCCGATGAGGTTGGGCGTGGTCTCGTTGCCTCCGATAAGCAGGATCTTGGCCAGATGGACAATCTGTTCCTCCGAGAGATACCCTTGTGCCTCAGGATGGTTGATCACGTGACTTAGCACTCCGCTGCGCCCCTTGGTCTTCGCAGCCTTCACCCATTGCTCGATGTGGGGCCGCAGAAGCTCCCACTGCTCCTGAGCGAACGTGGTGTTGTGGATGGAGCGGCTTGATACAGCGGTCTGTGTCCATTGGCGCAAGGCTTCGACATCATCTGGAATGATGCCCAGCATGTCCAATATCACCAGCGATGACAGCGGCCCTGCGAAATCAGCGATCACATCGAAGCATCCGTTCTGTGGCAGTTCCGCGATCAGATTCCTGCATGTGAGGCGTATCCTTTCCTCCAGTGCCTGTAAGCTGTTCTTGGCGAAGGGTCCCTGTGTGCCTTCGAGCATTTTGCGGTGGCGGGTGTGGTCCGGGGGGTCGCAGCCCAGCAGCAGTGGGTCGAAATGGGCCGCGCCTGCCGAGGTGAAGAGCCTTGGGTTGCCCAGCACCTCCACAATCTCATCGAACCCTATGACCAGCCAGCAATCCGAGGCCTCCAGATGATGGACACTGCCTAATGGCCTGAGTCTCTCATAGTGGACGTACGGATGCTGTGAGAAGGCGAGGGACGAGATGTCCATGTCATCCGTTGGCACCATTGACAATATCATTGATGTAGCTGAAGCAACTTTCGTCCTCCAGACCTTTCTTCCGTTGGGCAAGAAGTTGCTCGGAATCGCTGCCCACAATGTACCTGAGCCGGGCGGTGTTGTCGGTGGCCGCGCCATAGATGACCCTTGCCACCATGGCTGGATGCGAGAAATCGGGGAACCAGTCGGTCTTGTGGATCTGATGCATCAGACCCTCATATTCAGCAGGCACAGTTTCAGCGAATTCGACCGTGGAGCTGTACTCATTCTCCTTGATGCCGCCAGGCTCGATCAGCTTCATCCTGATGCCGAGCGGTGCCAGCTCGTACATCACAGACTCGGTGAATCCCTCCAATGCCCATTTGGAGGCATGGTATAGCGATAGCATTGGGAATGTTGTCAGTCCGCACAAGGATGACACATTGATTACTGTGCCGCTTTTCCTTTGCTTGAAATGAGGGAGGAACTGTCTGATAAGTTCTACAGTCCCAAAGAAGTTGACCTCGAACTGCCTCCTTATCTGCTGGTCTGTGCAGCCCTCGAAAGGTCCTGACAGCACATGCCCAGCATTGTTGATGAGCACATCGATACCATCTCCTGAATTCAGAATCCTGGAAGCGAAATTTTTGATGGAGTTCGTATCGGTGAGGTCAAGCGGGCTAATCCGGATATCGAGGGCCGAATCATTAAGTTGCCCATCCCTTGACGAACCATAAACCCGCCATCCCTCTTCAATGAAAGTGGAGGCAATGTGCCTGCCGAGTGTGGAGTTCACCCCGGTGATCACCACTGTTCCTGTCATTTTCTGTTCCATGGGCATCTTGTCCTGTCAAGTGTACAGCTGCAGTCTCCGGCCCCTGCCATCCCTCATAGCTTGAAGGAACTCCTCATGCGAAAGGCAGCGGTTCGTGTTCGGTATCCTTCCTTTCGATGGGAATTCTACCGGTCTTCGGCTCATATTCTCGTAGTTGGAAGTGATGAGGAAGTCATCGCCTATCTCATACACTTCAAATTCGTCTGTCTCTGCATGGTAATAGTAGTAAACAGGGTTCACTTCTTTCGGGCCGACAATGACCTGAAGCGCATAGCGGGGTTCGGGAGACCGATTCACAGCCGTGTAATGGATCATATTGTCTTCAAAGATGACACCCTCACCCGCCTTTCTTGGAATCGCCTTGAAATGCTCTTTTAACAGCAATTCCTCGAATGGTTCGAAATAGTAAGGTACTCCCAAAGTGGCAATGTCCGGGACGATTTTGTGACTGCCCTCGACCAGTTCAATCGTCCCATTCTCTTTGGTACAATCCACAAGTGGACACCAGATGGTGAAGGTCGAATGGCGTTCGTCCTCAATGTGCGTCCAGTTCTGATGCACTGTAAGCTCACCGAGACCCGCGGGCTTCACATAAAAGTTGACGACCCAGATTCGGTAATCATCAAAGAGGTCATCGACTATCGGTGTGAACCATTTTCTGGCCACATCGATCACGTTCCGCTTGTATGGAGTTGCAGAATCGAGAAACGTGCAGTGATAATCGCTTAACCTGTTCTCAGGACGGAAACCGTCATTAGGAGGCACAACTTTGAGTTCTCCGAGGAGTCGGGTCACCTCCTCGGCATTGAACAACGGATGAAGCACATAACCTTTCTCCAAGTAGTCCTGAAACTGGGACTCACGCTTGAATACCTTTCTGAACATGTCAAGTTTGTTTGGAATGATGAGTTACCGGGTCTGTTCCATGTTCATACGCATCGAGGAAAGCCTTGGAATTGATGGTGAAGTAGAAGTCGTCAGGCACATCGAAATCAACTACACGACCATGTTCGGGAGAACACCAGAAAGACTTCAATTTTGCGCTGATACCTGTAATGCAGAACGAGGCGTTGCGTCTTTCCACGTCCGAAATGTTGGGCAGCGAGTTGTGTACCAATTTATGATTCCACAGCAGTGCCTGACCCGCTTTCATCCAGATGTAGCTCACGGGCCTGTCGGAAGCATATGCGGGAATCTTCTCGTAGCCGGTGTACTTCTCGTTGGGTGTATATCTGATCTGGTCAAGCTCACGATGGCTTCCGGGAATCACTCCCACCGCCCCGGTCTCATCGGTGATGTCGCAGAGCGCCACCCAGATTGTATAGGATTCCTGTCCCGAGGGTTCGTCCACAAAAGTCCAGTCCTGATGCAGCGGCACCGGATTGTCATCGCGTCCAGATTCTTTGTAAATGAAGCTTCCCTGAAAGACCTTGTAGCTTTGGAAAACACGGGAGAAATCCTCCGACAGCATGCCCATGAGTATTTCCGCAACCTTTGTTCGCACCTGCTCATCAGCGTGTTCGAGCGTGATGTGCAGCCCATTCACAGCGGGGAGTTGAGGCTTAAAGCGGTTGAAGACCGCGAGAACCTCGGCCACCCTGTCAGGCTTAATGACATCAATGACCGCATAGCCCTGAACATCAAGGTGTTCTTGAAGCCTTTCGTTCTTAAGAATGCGCATGGGTCGGATAGTTCAGTAATGGCAAATCGTCTACCCGACCTTTGTCAGAGACCGCAGTGGCCCCATCTGGCAGTTTTCCCGCACGGTGTGCCGCGTAAAGGTCGGTGGTGTTGTGCAGATGGTAGAAATCATCGGACACGTGGTACCAGCGGAAACCGTTCTCTTCCTCCCAAAGGATGCGAAGCCTATTCTTCGCGTGGGTTATGGCAAAGGTGGCGCACAGGCGGGGGGTCGCTCCCGTGTTGATACCGGAGCAATGCACAATGCGATGGTCCCAAAGAATCGCCTGTCCTTTGCTGGGCCAAAGCCAATGCACCGAGCCTGCCTCAGCGATGTCGCGTATCTCGTCAGCAAAACGGTAGGTCTCCTTCGGAACTGGATGTTTCAGGTGCCTCACCTTGAGATGGCTGCCGGCAACCACACCGATGCCGCCTGTTTCCTTGGTGATGTCACACAATGCCACCCACAGCGTGTAAGACCGCTCGCCCATTTGCTCGTTCACGAAGCTCCAGTCACGGTGGAACCCGATGGCGTTGCTTTCCGATGATGGCTCTTTGATGAAGAAGTTCCCGTGCAGCAGCTTGAAGTCTGTGAATCGCGATGCGAGGCGGGGCCTCAGCATGGACATGAGCTGTGCCGATGTCTCGTACCGCAGTGGGGCAGGGGCATGCTCTGTGGTGATATGCACTCCTCTGACGAAGGGCAGACCGCTCAGTTTTTCGGGAAGAGCGGACAGGAACTCCTGAATATCAGCATCGTTGAGAAGATCCAACAGCACATAGCCGTCCGTGTCAAGCTGCTTCTGCAGGCCACTGTCAAGCAGAATGCACTGCGCTGTAGGGCCATTGTTTTCAATCCAGCTCATTGGAACTGCTGCTTGAATTGGATCACCGCCTCCTCCAACTGTGCCGGGCTGAGGTCGATTACGTCATTCTTCATGATGCCGAGGCTGCGGTAGCCCGATGGCCGCGACTTGTAATCGTAGGTGGTGAAGAAGTCCACATCTATCTCGAACACCTCCACCTCACCTTCCACCTCTGTTTGGTAGTGGTGCAGCATCATCTCGCCTTTCGGTTTCATCCCGATCATGGTCACAGTGCGGTGTTGGTCGCTGTCGTTGGCCATGGTGGCATGGATGAGGGCGTTGTCGAAGAAAAGTGCCTCGCCACGCCTTACCCTCAGCAGGGTGCGGTGCCGGTCTATCACATCTCCGAAAGCATCACCGGAGTACTGCCACGGGGTGGTGGCACTGCGGAATCCTTTGAAGAACTGGTGGCTGCCCTCCAGCACGCCAAAGCCCCCGTTGCGTTCGTCCACATCGTGCAGCGGCACCCAGGCGCAATAGGTGCGCACACGACTCTCGTCCACGATGCTCCAGTCCTGATGGTTGGAGAACACGCCCATGCCGGGCGGTTTGTTGATGAACACGCCCTCGATCGGCTCGGCATTGTTCAACAGGGCGTTCACCCTGGGCCAGAGGAACTGCGTGAGAAAGTGTCGCGTGTCCTCCACATAGTCCCTATCGTGGTGCTGCATGTTGCTGTAGAACATCCTGTCCATGGGGAATGGCGGGTTGACCCTTGTAGAGTAATCTACCAGTTCCTGCTGCTCATCCGGTTTTAGAAGCGGCAGGATCACGTAGCCTCGCGTCTTCAGGAGGTGGTCGGCAGCAGGGTCTTTTAGGGAGATATTCATGCCAGTTTCGGTTCTGAGTGAAGGAACCTCATGTGCTTTCCCTGGGCTGTCTTGCTATGGTGTTCCTGCTCGAAGAAGTAGGCAGGGTCTATCTCGTAGACGTCCACCAGCCCGCTGTCATCCGGATTCTGTGCGTAGTAGATGCAGGGCTCATGTGCCGGTTTCACGTAGAAGTTCACCACTGCCCGCGTTTTGCCGGAGGTATTGGCCTGCGACCCGTGCAGCAGCCGAGCATCGAAGAACAGGGTCTCTCCCATCTTCACATCGAGCACCTTGTAACTTTCGCGATAGAGGCCCTCGTCCATTTTGGGGTATTCGAGCAGATGCGACCGCTGATGAGACCCGGAGTGGTTGCTGCCAGGCACCACGAACATACGGCCCGAGTCCAGCCCGGTCTCCGTGATGGGCGTCCATGAGTAAATGCCGTAAGTGCGTCTCTCATCCACCACTGGAATGTCCCTATGAAGCGGGTGATAGGTGTCCTCTCCCGATTTCTTCATCATGAACACCCCGCCCGTGTGCTCGAAGCTTCCTTCGATGAATATCCGGTTGAATGCCTTGGTGAAGATGCCGTCTATCAGGCCTTTGGAGTAGCGCACGGCATCGCGGTTGGCCACGTTGCACGATGCCGCGAAGTAGTTGAGCTTCTCGCCCTCTATCATCGACAGGAATTGCCGGTAGCCTGCTTGCAGCTCACGCAGTTCCTTCTCGGTGAGCACCTGCACAATGAAGTAGCCATCGGTCGTCAGTGAACGATGAGACGAGTCACTCCGAAGTATCTGATGGGAATATGGTCTATCAATTTCCATTCACTGCTATGAATTAGAAGCTTCAGATTGCCCAAATGTAGCAGGTAAGTTCACTCTCAGCGCGGGAATCGCCTTGGTGCACCTGTCGGTCCAAGTGGCGCAGAAAGTTGGCGCTCTGTTCTTAGATACCTAAGAAATCTGAAGTTCGGGTCTGTGCCGATGGGGTCTAACTGATTGAAGTAGTAGTGGTCTCTGTCTATTTCATAAACATCCACGTCCAACGGGTTTTCTGCGTTTCTGACGAAATAGAGATAATCGGCCTGTTTGGACTTGACGTAGTAATTGACCGTGACGCGGTCCTTGACTGAGGTGTTTGGAAGTGAGCCATGCATCAGAGCAGTATCAAAGAACACTGTGTGTCCCATGGGAATGTCAAGCGTCTCAACCAAGAATCCTAATTGCAGCAAGTCATTCTCCGATAGGTCGAACGATTCAGGCCCGGTGCGCTGCCGAATTCCGTGAAGGTGACTTCCAGGAACTACGAACAATTTGCCTGTATTCTGACCGGTCTTTGTAATGGGTGTCCATGAATACATGGCGAAAGTACTGGTCTCGTCCACCATGGGTAGATCTTGATGAAGCCCATTTGGCCTCGTTCCTTCCCCACATGTTTTGATGAGGTATGTACCCCCAACCAGATCTGCCGCTTCTTCACGGAAAAGGCGTTTGAAAGCTTGACGGCACACGCGGTCAAGATGTTCCCTTGCAACGGATTTGGCTTTCATTTCCGGAACAGCGCAAGAAGCTGCGAAGTGCGAGAATCGGCTTCGGTCAGTATAGGATAGGAAATCCTGATAGCCTTCATTCAGAAGCTCGATTTCCTTTCCAGTGAAAAGTTCAGTTATGACGAATCCATCCTTCATCAGCTTCTGATGCAGGTCGCTGTCATTAAAAAGAATAGGATTGAAGATTCTCATTGAGGGGTTCCACTCTAGAGATGATTCGCTGCGAAGGGCGAAGGTGGTAAAGCTGTATTCACACCAACCGTTCTAAGCATATGGCCCAATGTATCCACATATTGATTTGTCATGCGCGGTACTCCGGTCTCCGGAACCAGATTGTCGGGTTTGAACAGATAGACTGACTTGATGGGACTGCCATCATAAAATCCGTAAGCTTTCACGGCCAGCCCAAAGTCGCTGCTAACCTGCTCCACAGTTTTCCGTTGTTTCGAGTTCAACTGGTCGGCCTGTTTTAAGGCGTCAAAGTCCTTCCCGTACCATGTGTTCACTTTCCAGTCAGAGGCCGTCTCTGCAAATTCAATGAAGACCGCACGGTTAAGGAATTCGAAACCGAAATGTCTGGCGAAAAAACGCTTTTCCTCAGAGCCAGAGAAGTATAGGTATCTCTTCACTCGTTGAGCATCATTGGGTCCATACTCATGACTGATTCCTACAGAGTGTGTAACAGGGAAGGGGTTGAAAGGGAGCAATGAGCCCTGTCTCGTTGCCTCATAAGCCTCTTGCGTATTCTGTAAGCGATAATGAAATCCGACATCTGGCCCGTTGTTCCTCCCCGAGTAATACTTCAACGTGAATGCGCATCCCGAGTGGTCTGGAGTGTTGACCTTAGAATGCTCATGAAAGTCATAATAACGGAAAAAGTCTGCCGAATGAGGAAGAAACGCATTCACGGTTTCTGGAAACAATCGATGGAACAGATGGAAGTAGAATTTCACGGAATGCACACCTGTTGGGTCGAAGTTGATGCCTACATATGTGAGGAACGGGTATTCGGGGGCCTGCGCCCAGGCAGATTGATATGAGCGGAACGTCTCGATGAGCCGATGTTCTGCAAGCAACCTGTTTAATGAGTTGTCTTGCTCAGTCATCATCGCTTTCTGAATTGTCGATGCGCCATTCACAGTTTACAAAAAGGCTTCCGGCAACATTGAATCTGTCAAGAGCTACCTCAACGCCAGCTATTCGGAATTCTGGCCGGAAGACTACTATATCATCATATCGCAACAAAGTGTCCACAGAATTCGCGGTGTTCGCGTCCTCAGCACGTTTTTCCCCAAAGTTCTTCTGAGCCTCGGAGAGCATGGTTTGGATATTGGTTAGGAAAAGAATGGACAACCGATAAATCTGGCCATGAAAAGTGCCGGAAGGAACAGTGCAGGAACAGCTGAACCGATCAGCACCTCCGTGATTGAACTGGCTGTTAAGAAAGGCCCCTGTTTGAAATACGGGGTTTCCAGCCACATCACGGAACAGGAGAATAATGTCAACCGGGTCTGAAATGTTTTTCAGGCCATATGTCAGATCAATGGTTAATGGAAGATCCGTTCTCAAATTTTGCTTTTCCAATGCTGTTCTGTGATAGAGCGAGAATGAATGAATACATAACTTAGAAGAAGAGACAAGATTATCCGACTTGAGCGTAACAGGTGACCTGGCGATGTGATTATCGCCCTTCAGAAAGCTCGATTCCTGATACTGAAGCAGTAGTCTGGAGCTGCGGTCAATCTCCACCAACCTGCCTTTCTCCAACATGATGTACATGTCCTTGTCGTTCAACTCAGAAAGGCTGTGGCTCACATGAATAATGGTGCGCCCCATGGCACCAAGTTCCTGTATCCGCTGCTTCGACTTGGCCATGAAACGCGCATCTCCCACACTAAGCACCTCATCGAAGAGATAGACATCGAAGTCCAGATGGGCGATGATGCTGAAGGCCAACCTGAGGAACATGCCGTTGGAGTAGTTCTTCACCGGCTCGTCTATGGCCGTGCGCAGTTCGCTGAAGGCGATGATCGCATCCACGTGCGGGGCGATCTCCGATCTGCTGAAGCCCAGGGTCTGACCATGCAGGTAGATATTGTCACGGCCGCTCAGTTCCTGATGGAATCCTGCTCCGATGTCGAGTATGCTGCCTATGCGACCTCGCACCTCCACCCGTCCACCCGAGGGTTTCGTAACCCCTGATAGGATCTTGAGCAGTGTGCTCTTTCCGCTGCCGTTAGGGCCGATGATGCCGACACTCAGCCCTTTTTCTACCTGGAAACTCACGTTATGGAGCGCCCAATGATCGTGGTCAGAAGCTCCGTCCGCATGAATTGCGGCATTGCGCAGCAGAAACCGCTTGGAGACCTCCTGTACCGCTATCGCAATTTGACTCATATTGAACTCAACTCAGGAAATGAAAGGGTCAACCGAGGTTGCCCGCAGGTTCGTTGGAGGCCACATCAAAAACCGCCCCCGATATGTGTGCCGAACGTTCGTCACAGAGAAACACTACCATATCAGCCACTTGGTCCGGGCTGAGTATGGCACCCGGTATCTGTGCAGCCTTGCCCCAGCGATCGTTCAGGGCCTCTATGGTGGGGTTGTCGGGACTCAATCGGTTGAGAACATATTCGTTGTTAAGCATGCCAGTGTCGGTAGCTGTGGGACACACCACATTGCAGGTGATGCCGTTACGGCCCTCTTCAAGGGCAAGTGATTTCGCAAAACCCACCATTCCCCATTTGGAGGCCACATAGGCCGTACTGTTAGAAGCTCCCTTTCGCGCGAGTTGGGATGCTACGAAAACGATTCTTGCAGCCCCCGAAGCCCTTAGCAGCGGAAGCATGGGGCGGATTGAGTTGGCAGCTCCGATGAGGTTCACCCCGATCACATTCTCCCAGGAATTTGCGCTCTCGCTGTCAAAGCGTTCCATGGAAGCGATGCCGGCATTGGCCACCAGCGTGTCCAGTTTACCGAACTCGCTTTTGACCCGTTCAGCCAGCAGCCCCATCGCCTCACGGTCGCGCACATCTGCCTGAACAGCTATGCAGCGTCCACCTGATTGAGTGATCTCCTCTGCGGTCCTGTTTAGCTCCTCAGTGTTTGCCAATGGATACTTCACAGAGTCGATCTGCGAAGCTATGTCGCATATGACCACGGCCGCCCCACTGGCTGCAAGCTGCATGGCGACTGCGCGGCCTATGCCACGGGCTCCTCCCGTGACCAGTGCCACCTTTCCGCTCATCTGGCCTTTTGCCAGCCCTTTGTCCTTGGCGAGCTGAGCACCCAGCGCACCTACTGGGATTCCAGCAAGGGTACCTCCCGTAAGCATGAGCGACTCCCTTCTGCTCATCTTTCTGTTTCCGCTCATGGTGCAATGATTTTTAGCCCGCTTAGGTACCTCAGCGTTGCAGGTGCTGCGCAAAGGAACTCATTGCTTCGCACCCAAGGAAACTTCCTCCGCTTGGAATCGGTGTCGCCTTTCGCGTAGCTATACATTTGGCGCGTTCGCTACGCAACGATATGATGAGTGATGCTCCCATGCCGCGGTCATTCTTCTGGCATGCCATTAGATTGCAGGAAATTCTTCTAATGACAGGCTTCTCGTTCGTTGGGGCGCTCTTCACGGAGCCGAATGGATGGTCCCTTTGGAATGTGTCATCTGCGGCATTGGCCATCCTGTTCTATGTGATGGCGGTTTTTTTCCTCAATTCATTTGCGGACCACGCGGCAGATGCCACCTCGCAGCGGCTCAGTCATGTGGCACGTGTGCCGAGACGTACGTATCTCATCCTCCTACTTTCGTCTGCAGCAGCAGTCATGCTGTTCTCTGCTCTGAACAGCGATAGGTTGCTGATCTTGATGTTGGCTTCCCTGCTGCTATGGTGCTTCTACTATTTGCCACCTATTCGGATGAAATCCAGACTCCTAGGAGGGACATTTGCACATCTTGCAGGTGGCACTCTTCATTTCCAGATGGGCTACATCGGTTTCGGGATGAGCGATACCGATGGTTGGTGGATATCTGCGTTTTTCGCCTTCATTCTCGCTGCCGGACATTTCAACCACGAAATGATGGACCATGACACGGATCTTGCGAGTGGATATCGCACCACTACCGTGCGTTGGGGCATCAATGCCAGCAAGTGGCTGCGTACCTTTTTCAGCGCCCTGTCAGTTTGTTGGGCGGCATTGCTCTTTCAGTGGCAGATAATGTCGTTTGTGCCATTCGCTGCATTCGTGTTGGCCAGCATCGCCATTACCGTTGCCTCAGCGGCTATACCCCAGAACAATGTCAAACTTTTTCAGAGGATTTCAAGAGGCCTGTTCCTTGTAGCAGGGCTGACCGTGCTTGCAGAACGGTTGTGGGCACTGCTTACTTGACGGCCTTGACCATGCCGTAGCCTACGAGCCCATTGTCTGTCAGTAACTTGAGCGCAACGCAAGCCTCATAGTGCCGTTTAAGGTCATCGGTCAATTCCCCTTCCAGATTACGGACGGCCTTGTGGTAAGAATTCACAATGCCGGGCATCACCGATGCGAGCAGCGATGCGGTGCGCACTTCGCTGAACCCGATGGAGCGCATGTCCTGCTCGTGGTCGTATGCATGGGCTGCTATCGGTCCAGTGCCGGGTTCGTAAGCACCCCAGCCGATGTTGAAGGTGCGCAGCATAACCTGCTCCTCAGGCGAAGAGGTCGGTCTCAGCTGGAAATAGTCAATCACCAAGAAGTGCCCACCGGGCCTTAGGATGCGATACGCCTCGGAGAACAGTGCGCCCTTGTCTGTGGCATGCCACAGGCTTTCCACGGCATAGGCATGGGATGCTGCCCCGTCCTGCAGACCCGTATGGCAGTAATCCTCTTCGCGCAGGGATACTCTGTTCTTCATTCCATTCTCGTCCATCAACCGTTGGGCGAAGACCAATTGTGTGGCCGATAGGTTCACCCCGATCACATCAAGCACGGGGAAGTTCTTGGCCATATAAAGGCACGTGCCGCCTATGCCACAGCCCAGATCTACCACGGTGCCATGTTCTTTTTCGTCAAAACAGAGTTGTTTTGCGATGAAACGGTTGGTCTCAAGCTTGGCCTCATCGTTGTCGGCATCCTCCCTGTCAAAGATACCGAAGTGCATAGCGAACGACTTGGGGTTGTGGCCCTCCTGGAAGCGGTTGAGCCAACAGGTGTCATAATAGCGGAGCACATCTTCACGGTTCTTTGTTCCCGTGGCATCGGTCATCTGGTCGGAGGCTTTCATCGTTGTTCCGGGGATGCTTGTCATGAAATGGCCGTCTGCTTGGTGGCGGTTGATGTGAGGGCGATGATGTGTGCCTCCTGCTCGGGGGTCATTCCGGTCCGTTCGGAGAGCACGGTTCTGTCCACAGACCTTCTTGGTTTCAGTGTGTAAATGGCTTTTTCGAGTGCAAAATGCAGCAGCCCGAAGAAGCCCTTGGTGTAGTTCAGCAGCTCTGTCGGGTTGCGGATGCTGATGAATTTTTTCCAGATATAGCGGGGTCGAAAGTAAACCTCGAACGACATTTTCCTATACAGCCGCACGATGTCCTCTGGTGAGAGAGTGTCGATTCGCACAATGGGGGTGGAGCCGTAATACATGTCCCAGTCGAAGGTCATGATGCGCCCCTCCTTAACGGCCCAGTTGTACATGTCGTGCCCTGGGAAAGGGGTGAGGATGCCCATGCTCAGGTAGTCGGGGTCGAGCTCTTTGAGCAGGCGGATGTTCTCATTGATGATCTCCTCAGTGTCACCCGGATTGCCCACCATCATGCAGATCCTCACCTCGATACCGGCATCTTTCGTCCATTGTATCGCCTTGAAGATCTGTTCCACCTCAACGCCCTTGACGATAGTGTTGAGCACGCCTTGATTGAAGTTCTCCACCCCGAACATGATCTGCCAGCAGCCCGCTTTGGCCATGTGTTTCAGGAGGTCGGCATTCACAATGTCCACCCGTGCGTAGCAGTGCCAACGGATGTCCAAGGGTTTTTCCAGCAGCATGTCACACAGTCGCATAACGTTCTCGTGGTTCACGGTAAAAACGTCATCCTGAAATGAAATGTCCTTGATACCATACGTTTCCGAGAGGAACTTCATCTCCTCGTAGATCTTCTCGGCCGAACGCACCGTGAGCATCTTTCCCACCGGCCTGCGGCAGAAACTGCATGACCATGGGCATCCCCGCGATGAGACCATCATCATGGCGGGCAGCCGCTTGAACGAGCCCAGTATCGGACGGTATTTCTCCACCTCGATGAGGTCGTAGGCCGGCATAGGCAGCTCATCGAGCGTTTTGATGCGACCCCGCGCACCCGTACGTTCGAAGGTCAAGCCTTCATCCGTATGCTTATGGTAAGCAAGGCCCTTAATCTCAGCGTATGGCAGGCCGTCCAGTAGTTCTTTCAGCGTCTCCTCGCCCTCTCCGATTACCACTGCGTCAATGGTGCCCTTGTCCAATGCCTCATCGGGTACGAAGGATGCGTGCGCGCCACCAAAGATGACTTTCACGTGGGGCAGTACCCGCTTGCAGATGTCGGCCATGCGATAGCACGCGTTCACTGATGGAGTAGTGGTGGTGAATCCGATGACCTTGAGCGCAGATGCGATGGGCACGATCTCATCCCGCAGGTAGTCCTCGAATTCCGCATCCGTGTTATTGAATCGAAGGTTGCAGTCGAGAATGCTGACCCCGTAATCGAACTCACGCACATAGGCGGCCAATGCCAACAGGCCCAGTGGAGGGTCGTAGGACCGCAGGTTGGAATAGAACCCGTCAGGAAAGTCGAAGGGAGGCCATACCAGCAGGCAATTCAAATCCCCATCCTGCAGTATCGTGTTGGTCATGTTGAAAAACTCTCTTTTGAGAGGAGGACAAACTTACCCGATAATACTTTTGGCGGTGTGCTTGTTGATGCGGTTGCATGGGATTTTGCACGAGAGATACAGGAACTCATGATTTTCCCTCTACGTTCAGGCGGATTGAGACTCACGGCCATTGTATTGGGCGTCATGGTTTTCTGTGGCCTGCTCTCTGTAGCAGGGCTTCAGTTCTATGAGGATGGTATGGATTCCATTGCGCAGACATTTCTCTCCGACCTGCTTGTGGACGGGGCGGTCGTTGCGCCCTTGGCCACTGGCAAGTGGCTTTTGATCGACCGTCTGCTGTTGTGGCTACAGGGCGTTTGGCCCATGATGGATTGGTATGGTGCGGTCATGCTACTCTTGATGGGTATCGTGACGGCCATGCTGGTAAGTCTGGTTTGGCCGCATCGATCCGCTACCCGTGGGTTTTCAGGAATCATATTTCCGCTGCTCGTCATATCATCAGCGATCCTGTTCACAGAAAATCTGTTTCTGATGCAGTATACTAGGGTGGCTTATTTCCTGTGTATTCTGTCCATACTCTCTGTCTTTGTGCGCCTACGGGCAGAGGGTAGAGTACCGGCATTGCATCTATTGGGTATGGTTTCGTGTTTCGGGGCGGGCTCGCTCATCCGCATGGAGGCAGCTGCATTGGCGATATTTATGGCTGTGCCTTTACTGGCTTTCATACGTCCGTCTGGGATGGGGATTGTCGACTCAGGATTCCGGGTATTGCTTGCCCCAGTTCTTCTTGTTGCTGGCGTGTCTGCCCTGATGCTGTTCCCTTCCGAACTGGACAATGATATCCGGCTGTACAATAGGTTGCTGCACAACGCGGACGGGCTGCGCTACGAAGCTTCTCAGCTTGGCGTAAGTGACGCTTCCGATGCGCTGGCCTATGAGGTGACGCTGATGTATTTCATGAATGACCCGGCCTACATCAACAATCGGTTGATAGCGCGTGCAGGGATAATGCCCATGACATCAGCGGCCGCGGTAGCAAGGCATTTTGCTGGTCTGGAGCAGTTCAAGCAACGGGTTGGGAAGTATGCGCCAGGTTATGTGGCAAATCACTGGGGCCTGTTGCTCTTCGCTCTGTGCTGCTTCCTGTATGCAATGATCTTTCCTGCTATAGATGTTGGCACCCGTGCGCTCTTGTTCCTGTTGCTTTCCTATCTGCTTCTTGCGTTACTGATAGCCGGCTACATCAAGATCGAGGACCGGGTATTCAATCCGATGCTGCTTACATGGGCTTTGGTAGCGCTGGTATTGTCGGACAGGAACGCAGTGTCAGGAATAGCCATAAGAGTCCTACTGGCTATAGGGGTCGTTGCTTCGGTGGGTGGCGAGGCCCAGACTTTACAGACCACGATGGAGGAAAAACAGCAGAATGAGACCGATGTCAGGCTGCTGATGGAACATGTTGCGGCACACAAGGCAGAGTTGGTCGTGGTCGATACCAAGGTGATGGCCCAATTGCATCAGGCCCCCTTCCGCGCGCTCAACCTACCCAATGGCAAAGAGTATTTTTCCATCGACAACGGCATCCTGTTCCTCTATCCCGGCTATAAGGCTCGGGCACTGAGGCTTTTCGGTACAAATGACACAGGTGAGATGATGGCGCAGCTGGCCTCTAGCGAGAACCGCTGCATGTTGATTTCCACCAAATTTCGAGCAGCGCGGGTCACTGATTACTTCAACCGACAACACGGACTTTCACTGGAGATAGACCTGCTGAACGCTGCGGATGGCATAGTTGATCTCCAATCAGGGGATCCGCACGGACTTATAGCCTACAGGCTGCAATAGGGTCGGCATCTCAAGCATAATCACTGAACTCGTCCTCCTTCCGGTGGAAGAAGTACATGCCACCAAGGCAGACCACGGTCATCAAGGCCATCATCAGCGGCCACATCCAATTGAATTCGGTTGACCCGAACAGCACCCACCGCCAAAGATTCACCACGCTGGCCATGGGGTTGAGGTCGGTGATGAAGCGAAGGTTATCTGGCAGGAAATTGTCTGTGAAAAACACGGGGGTGACCCATATCCCAAAATAGACGATAAATGGCAGCAGATGAAACAGGTCCCTTCGCTTATAGGCGAATGCCGATACCCAGAATACCACACTCAGCCCGCAGATGGCGTTGAACAGCAAGACTACAGGCAAGAAAATCACCGTCCAAGAGAGGGACTGACCGTAAAAGAGCATCAGCGGCACGAGCAGCAGCAAACTCAATCCTAATTCGGCACCTGCCACCAATACCTTAGAGAAAGGTAGGATGGACTTGGGGAAGTAGATCTTCCGAATGAGCACGGCCGATTCCTGAATGCTGTTGGCTCCCGAGTACACGATGTAGGAGAAAAAGTTCCAACCCAAGAGGCCGCTCAACACGTGAAGCGCATAGGGCAGGTCACCGGCCCTCCATTCGAGCACATATCCGAAGAAGAAGGTGAAGATGAGTAAGGCAGTCAGCGGCTGGATGATGCTCCAGGCCACCCCCAGTGTGGTCTGTGCATACTTCACCTTCAGGTCGCGGATTGCAAATGCCCAGATGAGGCCCTTGAAGCGGTCTACCTTTCGCAGGTAGTCTCTCAAAGAATCAGGTTCACTGGTGAATACATGCACCACTTCTGGGACATTTTCCTCCTGCCGAGAACCACGTGCATCCACCTCTTGCCGTCTCATCATCTGTTCAAGTGGTACAGGTGTGCATCCCTGCCAAGACTGAAGGATGGTTTTTGCGCCCTGATCTCGAAGAAATCGATGGGGAATACGTAGCTGTCCCACGAGTCGATCTTCCCGATGCCGAAGATGTTCTGAAAATCGTTGGAGATGGTCAAATGTTCAAACTCCTCGGGCGCGACCTGCGGGATGCGCACGAACTCAAGGATGAATCCCTGCCTGCGGATGGCAGACAATACTGCATGAAGGTCCCCTATCTGGTACTCATACGCGCGATCGATCTGTCCGCAGATGTGGTCGATGTGAAGCTGCTCCCATTCATCGTTGCTCTCGCGTCTGAACAGGTCTTTGATGTAAAGCCTGCCGCCCGGCCTCAGCACGTGCCATGCGGAGCGGATGGCGGCTTCCTTGTCCTTTGAATGTCCGAACGATTCCAGAAACACCACTCGGTCGCATACCTGCTCTCCAAGCACTTCAGGCAGTTTGTGATAGTCTGCAAGGTGAACATTCACGCGCCCCTCCAGGCCTTTGGAGATGATGTTGGCTTGAGCTTTTTCCACCTGCACAGGGCTGATGGTGCAGGCGTCCACGGTAAGCCCTTCCAGTTTTGATGCGAAATAGGCGGCTGGGCCGCACACGCCACAGCCGGCATCGACCACGCTCATCCCACTACCCAGCTCTGCACTCGTGATCGTGTAGTCGAGATAACTGCTCACATCCCGAGTCCGAAAAGCTTGAATGACCTCACCATACACCGCAAGGAACTTATCGGTCGTCTCATCATAGAAACGGCCGGTAGCCCGCGACCCATTATCTTTCTTGTTGAAGGTCATTTGTTAATTAGGTGCAAACGTCACTCCATCACCCCCAATCCCACCCGTTGTCCATTCACCACGGTGACGAACAGCGCGGGGCCGCTGCTCACGCGGTCGATGGACGTTTCCCCCCCACGGAACTCACCCTGTCCAAGCAGCCTGCCCGAAAGATCGTAGAGTTGCCAAGGGCCGTCCGTGCCGCAGATCAGGCGTATGGTGCGGGTGTACGGGTCGTAGCGAAGGCATTGCAGAGGCTCCTGCAAAGGCATGTCCTCCACGCCTACGATGTCGGTGAGCCGCGCGAGGAAGATATCTCCGTTGATGGCGTTGCCGATGGAAATATCATCGAATTGTGCGAAGAAGAAGAAGTAGCCAGTGATCATCAGGCTCTCGCCCGGTCCGGCACAGATGCCCATCGGTATGTCGGCACTTCCTGCACCCGCGCTTTTGAGATAGCGTGTGTGGCCGGAGGGCTCGAGGCAGGCGATGAAGATGTCGTAGCTGTTGCCTTGCAGCGTGTCACTGTCCGATATCATCCGTGTGTCGAACATGCCCGTGGTGTAGGTCGTGCCGTCCCAGTTTACCATCAGGCCCTGACAGGTCTCCAGGTCGGTGCCGCCCATGCTGCGGAGCCAGACAGGACTTCCGTCAAACCCATTGAACTTGGCCACGAAAACATCATTGTAACCCCGTGAGGAAGCATCATATGGCCCAAAGACAGTGGTCATTTGATACTGACCGGCCACGTACACGAACCCGTTGTAGTCGCAGCCCACCTGCGTGGCCACATCGAGGTTCACGCCCCCATTGGCCACCGCCCACTGCAACTGGCCCGCCATGCTGTATTTGGCAAGGAACATGTCTGAGCTGCCAGCGGCATTCAGCACTATGCCGTCAAAATTGGCCGTGGCGAAGAAATCGCCTGCTATGTAGATGTCGCCCGTGGTGGGGTCGTGGGTCACGCTGGCCGCCACATCATGCTGCGGGCCTCCTCCGCGCTTCACCCAATAGGCGTTGCCATCCGGTTCCATGAAAAGCACGAAAGCGTCCGTAAGGCCAGATGACAGCATGGATACGTTGGCGAAGGTCGCGCGACCCTGGAAACCTCCAGAAACGACCAGCTTGCCATGACTGTGGTAGATGATGCCAGTGCCGGTGTCGTCCTGCGGCCCGCCTGCCCTGCGCACCCAGTCGAGGTCACCATCAGGCGTGTACTTGGCGATGAAAATGTCTTGCCCTCCGGCAGATACCATGCGCACGGTGTCCTCATCCGTTAGCCGGAAATAGGCCCAGTTGGTGAAATGTCCTGTGACATAGATGTTGCCCTGCGGGTCGGTGACAACACTGCGTGCCAGGTTCTCGGCCGGCCCGCTGATGGACCGAACCCACAGTTGATCCCCATCTGATGTCAATTTGGCGATGAATGCATCGGGGCCTCCCAGCCCGGTCAGCGTGGTGTCACCGAACCTCGCCACTCCTGAGAATGAACCTGCCATGATGACATTCCCATCGTCATCTGAAGCCACCGCACGGCCCACGTCAAGGCCCACTCCACCGGCCTCGTAGGCCCAGTCGAACACCTGCGCACCAGCATCGGGCGCGGCCATCCAGAGCAGGGCTGCGATCACGAATCTTGACATGGTTCAGCTCGGTCAGGCCACTACCCAGGCCCGGATCTCGTCTATGGCTTCAAAGACCCGCTCCATGCCCTCCATGTCAACGGCCGGCTCTTCCTCAGTGCCCGATACCAGATTGTCAGCTATGAGAATCTTTGAGAGGGCCTCCAATTTTTCACCCATTTCAGCCAGTAGCGGGTCGCCTTCCAACATCTTCATGGTGGTGATGATCTTCTTGAGCACCACATCTTGCTGGGCAACGCGCACAGCGATCTCCTCAGTGGGTCTGCCGCCAGATGTGCCAAGGTGGGCCGCGAGATACATGGTCTCCACCCAACCGCCCGCCAACATCAGCAGTGAAGTGTTCATTCGGTCATTGTTCTTGAGATAATCGTTGCTCGCATCATAGGCCCCGCTGAGGATGTGCAGAAGCGAATCGCGGTTCTCGATGTTGGCCTCCACGCGCTCGAACACCGATTTGTCGAAGGCATCCGAGAGCCCTATCGCATCCGATAACTTGCGGATGTTATTGAGGTAAAATACCGTTTCCTGGGTCTGTTTGTAGAGGCTCGTATATCCTACATCGGCACTGTACACGCCCATATTCAGCGTTTTCTTGCCGGTGGTGGCGTAGCGGTCTATGTTCTGGATGGGATTGAGCAACGAGGCGTTGTACTCGCCACCTGAGTGTTTCACCAGTATCGCCATCTCGATAGGAGAGGGCATCTGACGGATCATGTTGTCCGCGGCTGAGATGTCAAGCTCGCTCTCAGTGGCGGTGTCCGCTGTGGTAGCAGTGCCCGACTGGTCTGCTGGGGAGCATGCCGAGAAGAGTCCGGTGATGAGTGCGAGAGATGCTGCTAAGAGGTGATGTTGTCGCATGTGAGTGGTTAAGCTGTCTCTGGCAAAAGTACTTATTCAGCCAAGCCTGAGGCCAAAAGCTCAATGCGGCAGCCTGTCTCGCAACAACCCATAGACATAAGTGCCAATAATGGCCGAGAGTACTGGGACAATGATGACCGTGACACCTGTTCCCAACTGCGCATAAAGCGGCCCCGGGCAAGCGCCCGTCATGGCCCAACCCAGTCCAAAGGTCAGTCCACCGAGCACGATTCCCTTGTTGAAAGGCTTCGGATGCACCACGATGGTCTCACCGTAAATGGTTCGGACGTTGAACCTCTTGATGAGAAAAATGGATAACGCACCCACCGCCACAGCGCTGCCGATGACCCCGTACATGTGAAACGATTCCAAGCGGAACATCTCCTGAATGCGGAACCAGCTCACCACCTCCGATTTCACAAGTGCGATACCGAACAACGTGCCCGCCACCAGATATTTCAGGTTATGATGCCATTTATTCTGCAACTGGCTCTCGTTCAGGCACATCGCATCCTGTGTTCGGGTATCAGCACTGTTGAGTTCGGGAGCGGACATGAGTGTGGAAAATTGAAAATCGTCTATCGCAAATGCTCGTTCAGAGTCTGAGAATGAACGGTAGGATCAGGTTAGTCATCAGAAAACCGCCTGCCATGAAGCAGATGGTCGCTACCAGCGAAGGCCAACTCAACTGCGCAATGCCCATGATGGAGTGCCCGCTGGTGCAACCGCCTGCATAGCGGGTGCCGAAGCCCACAAGGAAACCTCCCACCACCATCAGCACAAGGCCGCGAAGGGTCATCAGGCTTTCCCAGTTGAAAAGGTCCGCAGGTACGATGCCCGCGTAATCGGTGACACCGAACTGAGCGAGATACACGGTCAGCGATGCCGCGACCTTCACAGGATTGGGGTCTGCGATCAATATTCCCGATACGACCCCACCTAAGAGAACCCCGCTCACGAACCACAGGTTCCACGCCTCCTTCTTCCAATCATACTGAAAGAAGGGAACCTTGCCCGGAATACATGCAGCGCACACATGACGCAGGGAAGAACTTATGCCGAACGCCTTGTTGCCGAGGATGAGCAGCAGCGGCACGGTGAGTCCGATGATGGGGCCGGCCACATACCACGGCCAAGGCTGGGAGATGAATTCTATCATTTAAGAAAGGGACGAGGGACGCGGGGCGAGGGACAAGAGAAAGTAAAAGTGGATCAGTTGCGCACTTTGGTCTGGCAGATGAAATCGGTGCGTGGCACTTCCGTTTCCTTTGAGATAGCTCCGAAACCACCATCCACCTCGGTGAAGTTGCGGTAGCCACGGCTCTGGAGGATGCTGGCCGCGATCATGCTGCGGTAGCCGCCCGCGCAGTGCAGGAAGAAATGCTCATTGGGGTTCACATCGCGTACCCAGTCGTTGATGGAGGCCAAAGGCCAGCTGTAGGCGTCTTTCACGTGCTCGGCAGCGTATTCGCTCTCCTTGCGCACATCGATCACCTTATTTTCGTTGGGTTTGAAACGCTGTGCGAATTCCTTGGCAGTGATGCGGTCCACAGTGTCCGTTTCTTTCCCAGCGGCTATCCATGCCCCGAAACCGCCCTTGAGACGGCCCAGCACGTTGTCGAAGCCCACACGGCTCAGGCGGGTGATGGCCTCTTCCTCAGCGCCCGCATCGCAGACCAGCAGCAGTGGCTGCCTCACATCCACGATCATGGCACCTACCCAAGGGGCAAAATCACCCTTCAGCCCGATATTCACGGACTGCGGAACGAATCCTTTGGCGAAGTCCCCGGCCGAGCGGGTATCCAATATCAATGCGCCAGATGCCTCTGCCACGGTCTCGAACTCTGCCACGGTGAGGGCTGTCATTCCTTGGTTCAGCACCTCTGCGAAGCTTTCGTAGCCTTGTTTGTTCATCGCCACATTCATCCCGAAATAGCCGGGAGGAGGTAGCAAACCGTCCGTTACCTCCTTCACGAACTCCTGTTCGGTCATGTCAGCACGCAGGGCGTAGTTGCTGCGCTTCTGCTCACCGATGGTGCTCACGGTCTCCTTACTCATGTTCTTGCCGCAAGCACTGCCCGCCCCATGGGCCGGATAGACGATGACATCATCGGCCAGTGTCATGATTTTTTTCCTCAGAGAATGAAAAAGTGTGGCCGCGAGCTGCTCTTGCGTCATGCTGGCGGCCTTCTGCGCGAGGTCCGGACGGCCCACATCACCGATGAAGAGGGTGTCGCCACTGAAGATGGCGTGGTCTTTCCCATGTTCATCGACCAGAAGGAAAGTCGTGCTTTCCATAGTATGTCCTGGCGTGTGCAATGCTTTGATGGTGATGTCGCCCACTTTGAATTCCTGCCCGTCCTCGGCCACGACACACTCGAATTCAGGCTTGGCAGTGGGGCCAAAGACAATGGGCGCTCCGGTGGCCTTGCTCAGGTCGAGGTGACCAGAGACAAAGTCGGCATGGAAGTGCGTTTCAAGGATGTACTTCAGTTGGACCCCGTCACGCTTCAAGCGGTCAAGGTAGGGCTGCACCTCGCGCAGCGGGTCTATAATCACAGCCTCTCCGTTGCTGGTGATGTAGTACGCGCCCTGTGCGAGGCATCCGGTGTAGATCTGCTCAATGTTCATGGTCGCGATTTTTTTGGGATGCGAAGGTCGGACACACGGTCTGTGACTTGGGTTACTTAGGTCACAGAAGCGTGCATAGTGATGCTGCTTTGTCGCCCATGTCGATAATTTGCGTTGATTCGTGCAAGACCAGTATCATGAAGTTTCATTGCACAGGGTTGATTGATGTCGTCAGAGCAGGCGTGCCTTCAAGCCAAAGAGCCATTATGGAGTTAATAGAGTCTTTTGTAGTGCCAGAAATGCCCGGAATGGTGCGTTTGAGTGACCTACCGCCCGATCTTTTCCGCACGGTGGCCTCGCGTAAGGGACTGAAGAAAGCCATCGCCAAGGGTCTGGTGCGTGTCAACGGGCGTGTGGGTCACTCTGGCGACCATGTGCATGGCGGGGAGACGGTTGCATGCTATTCCGATGCAAACGCTGTGCGTCCTGTGCTGGGTCTGGAATTGCAGGTGCTGTGGGAGGACGATCATCTGGCGGTGGTGCTGAAACCGGCCGGGCTGGAGGTGAGCGGAAATAGGAAATGGACGCTGGAGAACGCGCTTCCATTCAATTTGAGGCCGAGCGGGCAGCCGGATGCGCTTCAACGTGCGGAGCCCATTCACCGCTTGGATTACCCGACCACGGGTGCGGTGCTCGTTGGCAAGACCTCGGGCGCGGTGGCCGCCTTGAATAGGTTGTTTGAGACCAAGGCCGTGCGAAAAACATACTTGGCCATCACCATCGGCAAGATGGATGACCGAGGCGAGGTGTGCCAAGAGGTAGACGGAAAGCCATCTTCCTCTGCATATAGCGTGCTGCGGTCTGTGGCATCGCAGCGGTTCGGGGTTCTGAATCTGGTGGCCTTGCAGCCCGCCACAGGCCGCAGGCACCAGCTCCGTAAACACATGGCGGCCATCGGCAATCCTATTCTTGGAGATGCGACCTATGGCTTGGAGGGCCTTATCCTGAAGGGGAACGGTCTGTATCTCCATGCGTTGTCGCTCGGATTCGTGCATCCTTTCTCGGGTGAGGAGGTGCAAGTGGAGGCCCCTGTGCCAGCGAAGTTTCTGCGGATCTTCCCCATCCCGATAATCCCCGTTAATTTGCCGTGACTCTCAGCCATGCGCATCAGCACCATCATTCCTGTTTATAATGAAGAGGGCAATCTTGCCGTCATCCATCAGCGGCTGACGGATGTTTTGGCGGGATTTGGGGATGACTACGAACTGATCTTCGTGAATGATGGCAGCCGCGACCGCAGTCTGGCCATCATCAAGGGGCTGGCAGCAGCCGACCCGCACGTGGGCTACATCGACCTGAGCCGCAACTTCGGGCACCAGGTTGCGGTGTGCGCGGGATTGGACCACGCCACGGGTGACCGTGTCATCATCATCGACTGCGACCTGCAGGACCCGCCCGAGCTCATCACCGAGATGCTGCGCAAGATGGACGAAGGCCACGATGTGGTCTATGCCCAGCGCAGGAACCGCGAGGGCGAGAGCGCCATGAAACGCTGGACAGCCTCTGTGTTCTACCGTCTGCTGGGGCGCATCACCTCGGTGGAGATACCTGTCGATACGGGTGATTTCCGGGTCATTTCCCGTAGGGTGGTGGAGGTGCTGAGGCAGATGCCCGAGCGCGAGAAGTTCCTGCGCGGACAGATTGCTTGGATGGGTTTCAGTCAGACCTCCGTGGAGTACGACCGTGCGGCCCGGACGGCAGGCGACACGGGCTACACCTATCGGAAAATGATAGGTTTCGCGCTGGATGGCATCACCTCCTTCTCCGACCTTCCACTCAAAGTGGCGACCATCTCCGGTTTCACCGTATCATTCATTTCCTTTGTGCTGATGATTTACGCGCTCTGGTCGCGGTTCGTCTGGAAGGTTTACGAGCCGGGCTGGACATCGCTGATGCTGAGTGTGCTGTTCATCGGGGGCATCCAGCTCATCGCAGTGGGCATCATCGGGGAGTACATCGGCCGCATCAGCAACAACGTGAAGCAGCGGCCGCTTTATCTGGTGAAGGAGGTGAAAGTTGAGAGGTCGGAAGTTAACGGGGTGTAAGCCAGAGAAAGATGGGAGGTAAGAAAAAACTGATTTTCGGGATACTGCTGCTGATGCTTGTGGCAGCGGCCAATCGCCTTTGGTTTATACTAGACCTCCCAGCCACGGCCATCGAGGCGGAGCTTATTGCCGATCTCGGGCAGACACCCAATCAGCTGCTCATCTCATTTGTCGCGAAGCTGCTGACAGGTATCGGCATGTCAGACCTGATGGCCGTGCGCACGGTCGCGCTGTGGGCCTCGCTGGCATCGGCACTGGTGCTGTTCGGCATCGTCTTGCGTGAGCACAGTGCGCGTTTCGCTTTCTTCTCAGCCGGGGTCTGGGTGGCATCGCTCGGTGGTATTGTCGCGGGAGTGGTAGGCACCGGTCACTCGCTTGTCGTGCTATTTGCGCTTACAGCATTCTTCGCCTTGATGCAGATGCGCGACACCGACCGCAGCGACATGGCATGGCGCATGGTGGTGCGCATCTCCTGCGCTCTTGGGTTCCTTTCGTCCCCGACCTTTTTGATACCGTTTCTCGGAATTTTTGTGGGAGAGGCGTTTTATCAGCTTCGCAGACAGGAGGGCATGAGGTTCCTGCTCCGCGCCTCGGGCCTCCTTAGTGGCGCAGTTGCTGGCATCATTCTGGTATGGTTCTTCTCAGGAAGAAGTTTCAGTTGGTTGACTCCCGGAATCAACCTCGGTGGTCTCTCTGTCAGGGCGCTCGGGGACCACACACAGCTCGTGCTTGCCAATATCGACCCTTTGGTGGTGGGCATTTTCATCCCGATGGCTATCGTGGCCCCGATGCGCAAGCGCGACTGGCGAGGGGGTCTAATGGCGCAGGCGGTCATCATGGTGCTGGTGAGCATCGGCTATGTGGCCGTGAGCGGCTCACTGCCAGCGGCTCACAAGCTGGTTTTCCTCGTGCCGTTCGTGGTCATGGCTGTGAGCGAGGGCCTTTTCAACGGCTACCACCAGGTGTCGCAGCTTTTCCGAAGGGGAATGATGGTGCTCATCGCGCTGCTGCCCGTGCTGGTGCTGGTCAATGGCAACAGGGCCGTGAAAGATGCCGTTGGCCTATCAAGCACGGAATCTGCACCTTTGCCGCCTGAAATTGACCCCTTACCCCAAGAATTAGAATGAGCATATCGAAGCTGTCCATTGTCATTCCCGCCTATAACGAGGGCCGGACGATCCACATGATCCTCGACCGCGTGAAGGCCGTGGAACTGGTCAATGGTATCACCAAGGAGATCCTTATCGTCAACGACTGCTCCAAGGACGACACCGTAGAGGCCGTGGAGCGTTACATGAAGGCCAATCCCGACATGGACATCCGCTTCTTCTCCCAGCCTGTGAACATGGGCAAGGGCGCGGCACTGCATAAGGGCATCGAGCTGGCCTCGGGTGAGTACATCCTTATTCAAGATGCCGACCTCGAATACGACCCGCGCGAGTACAACGACCTGCTGAAACCTGTAGTGGAAGGCAATGCCGATGTGGTCTATGGCTCGCGCTTCATGGGCGGCAACCCGCACCGCATCCTCTTCTTCTGGCACACCATCGGCAACAAATTCCTCACTTTCCTCAGCAACATGTTCTCCAACCTGAACCTGACGGACATGGAGACCTGCTATAAGCTTTTCGATGCCCGCATGGTGAAGTCCCTCAATTTGCAGGAGCGGAGGTTCGGTTTCGAGCCTGAGGTCACCGCCAAGATCGCCCGCATTCCCAAGGTGCGCATCTACGAGGTGGGCATCAGCTATTACGGTCGGACTTACGAGGATGGCAAGAAGATCGGCTGGCGCGATGGCGTGAGGGCCATCTATTGCATCCTCAAGTACAACCTTTTCAGCCGATAACCCTTGCTGCGCAACTGGGCCACCGCAATCCTGACGGGCCTGGGGCTGCTGCTCTTCGCCTCGCAGACCCACTGGCAGCGAGTGGCGGACGAACCGCTCATCCTCACCGATGGGCGCGGGTATTACAGCTACCTGCCTGCCTTCTTCATCCACGGTGATGCGTCCTACGGTTTCCTCGCGGAGACGGACGCACTGCATTACGTCAATGCCGAGCAGACGGGGTTTGTGAACGATGCTCCGCAGGGCAGGGTCAACAAGTATTTTGTTGGAACGGCTGTGATCATGTCGCCTTTCTTTGCCGCGGGCGCGGTGGTGGCCAGGCTCGCAGGCCATACGGTGGACGGCTACTCGCCCCCGTTTCAACTGGCGGTCGGGGTGGCGGCCATCTTCTACCTCGTACTGGGGATGATGCTTCTGCAGCTATTCATGCGGAACATCGGATTCCCTGCTTGGCCCTCGGCACTGGCCGCACTGCTGACTGTGTTCGGTACCAACCTGCTGTACTACACGCTGTACGAGCCGAGCATGTCGCACGTCTATTCGTTCGCGATGGTCTCAGCACTGCTTTTTCTGACGGAAAGAGCGGTCAGCGGTCAGCGGTCATGGCTTTGGCCTGTGGTCGGTGTGGTTCTCGGAATCATTGTACTCATCCGTCCTACCAACGCGGTGATGGCGCTTGCACTGCCTGCCGCTGCGGGCGGGATGATGCCGCTTTTGCAGGCTTTAGAAAACCTTTTTTTAAAAAAGAAACTCCTGTTATTTTCTTTTTTGGGAATGATGCTGGTGGTGATGCTGCAGCCTCTGGCATACCTCTGGCAGACGGGCAGTTTCATCGTCTATTCCTACGGTGAGGAAGGGTTCAATTTCCTCTCTCCCGCGCTTGTGGAGGTGCTATTCAGTTACCGCAGGGGCCTGTTCGTTTACGCCCCGATTATGCTGGTGGCGGTCATCGGTCTTTTTTCGTGGAGAAAAAATGCACCTGAAAGGGCGGGCTGGACGTTGCTCACGCTCGGTGTCGCGCTGTGGGTCATCGCCTCGTGGTGGATGTGGTGGTACGGTGGGGCGTTCGGTCACCGTGCCTTCATTGAGTATTTCCCGTTGATGGCCATCGGACTGGCCCATGTGCTTCATCGTGGGTTATGGATTTTTCCGAATACGGTACTCTTTATGTGCGGTCTGGGCTGCCTGGCCGTTCAGGTCGTGCAGACCTATCAGTACGTGGAAAAGATTCTTCCTTTCGACAACATCGACCGCACGAAATACCGCTCACTGTTCCTGCGCACGGGCAGCGACCTGGCCTGGTACTACCCCGGCTACGCGAACGAGGGCAGCTACACCGGTCTTGACAGCGTTACCTTCTTCCACAATCTCGAGGAGGAGCGCGGCTGGGGCGGTGAGGATGGCCGAACGGATGCCCTTGCGCACTCGGGCAGCTGGTCGGCATGCATCTCTGACAAAGGCCAGTACGGCCTCACGCTCCGCCAACGTGCCGGTGACCTTCCGCTCAAGGCCAACGCAGTCCGAGTGGAGGGCATGGTGCGCGCAAGATGGCGTTCAAGTGCCTTGTTTGTCTGCTCCTTGCAGGGTGAGGATGGCAACGCTTATTTCTGGCAGAAAAGGCCGCTACGCCCGCAGTTCCTCTTCGGAGCGGAATGGTCGCCCTGTCATGCAGTGTTCTTCACTGGTGAACCGAGAAGCGAGAACGATGTTTTCGTGATCTACATGATGAAGGAGGACGGCTCCATGGCCTGTGTGGATGATCTCAAAGTGACATTCATCCATGCGCGCTGACGGAAGGGGGAAATGGCTGTGGTACGGCACGCTAGCCCTGTGCGTTGTCGTGGCCCTGTTCTTCGGACAGAAGCGCGAGTGGCACAACCTCGCGATGTACGGGATGATCCATGCCGATGCGCAGGGCTACTACGGCTATCTGGTGGCCACCTTCATCGAGCATTCGTTCGACTGGGAGCAGGTGATATCCAGCTATGCAGATGTCTATTTCGGTGGTGGCGGAGCGGACTTTACCGTGATGACCGAGCATGGTCGGGTGAATAAGTACTATGCAGGCACGGCTGTGCTCATGCTGCCCTTCTTCGCGCTGTCGTGCCTTGCAGCGTGGTTGCTCGGCTTTCCTGTGGACGGCTACTCGGTGCCATTCCACGTGGGCATGATGCTGGGGGCATTGTCATACGTCATCGCGGGGTTGGCTCTGCTTGGCAGTTGGTTGCGGGGCAGGGGATTCAGCTACGGAATGATCTCTGCCGCTGCGGCAGGGGTCTTCCTTGGGACAGGCCTGTTCTATTACACGGTGATGGAGCCTGCCATGTCCCATGCTTACAGCTTCTTTCTGTTCTGCGCGTTCATCCCTGCTGCCGATCTGGCCATGCAGCGCGTGGATACGCGGTCACTCACGTTGCTCAGTATGGTGTTGGCGCTTATCGTATTGGTGCGGCCCACGAACGTGGTCATCGTGCTGGCCATGCCGTTTGTGGCAGGAGGGTTTTCACCATTCATGGTGTTCCTAAATGGGCTTTTTCAAAAAAAGAAACTCTTTATGACCGCTTTATCGGTTGCGGTTCTGATCGTGGGCATTCAGCCCATTTTCTACCTGCTGCAAGTAGGCCGACCGCTGGTCTGGTCGTACAGCGGTGAGGGGTTTGATTTCACCGACCCGCAGGTTCTCAACGTGCTCTTCAGCTATCAGAAGGGACTTTTCGTCTACTACCCGTGGACACTGTTCGCTGTATTTGGCCTTGTGGCCATGCTGGTCGTTGATACAGCACGCGCATTGTGGTTGGCCGTGTTCCTGTCGGTATCCGTTTATGTGGTTTCCTCTTGGTGGAACTGGTACTACGGATCCAGTTTCGGGATGAGGGCCATGATCGACCATCTGCCATTCTTCATGGTGATGATGACGTATCTGCTACGTGCCGTTCCATCCTCCGTGCGGATGTTTCTCATCCCGCTGTCAATGTTGGCCGTGCCGCTCAATTTCATCCAGACCTTTCAGTACAACAAGTTCATTATTCACTGGGATGGCATGGATCGCGAACGGTATTGGAAGGTGTTCTTGCGGACAGCCCCGCATTTCGAGGGCATTTTTTACCGGACCGAGAGCGGACCGTTATTCAATGAGGCCGATGTAGAAAGGGTCCATGTGCTTGCCACCGATCTTGAAGATCTGGGCGATGATTGGGGCACACAGGGAAGGACTGACGCGAGATCATTCTCAGGCCAGTGGTCGAGCCTCATTGGAAAGGACAACCCTTATGGCCCGACCATCGGTGTGCCTTGGGCAAGCGCAGGCAATGAAGAAGGAAAGCGGTTCCTGAAACTGACCATGATGGCTTGGGCTGACAAGGCGTTCTCAAACCTACAGGTAGCCTATTCTTTCAATGCTGGTGAGCGCCACTACGGTCATAACTACATCGATCTTTCCACGCAACTTACGGACGCAAGGCTGTGGGTGGAGGTGACGCACATCGCGGAGGTTGCGCCCCCCGGATCGCCTGAGGACGCGTGGATCCTTTATCCCTACACGACCGGCAACAATGACATTTTCGTGGACGACATCAGCTATGAGGTGGTGACGGTGAGGTGACAGCGGACTCGAGATTCAGAACCAACCTTCCAGCACCTGCATGAGTCCTACGATGAGGACTATCGCCATCAGGTTGACGAGGATGCCTGCCCGCATCATCTGCCCCACGGTGACCCGTCCACTGGCGAAGACCACTGCATTGGGCGGTGTGGAGATGGGCATCATGAAGGCACAGCTTGCAGCCAACGTGACGGGTATGGCGAGGTAGGCCGCACCGATGTCCGTCTGCTGCGCAATGCCGAACACCACCGGCAGCAGCACAGTGACCAGCGCCACATTGCTCATCACCTCGGTGGCAAAAAGGGCCACGGCAGTCAGTCCAAGGCAGAGCAGCAGTGCAGACCCGCTGAAGGAGGATGCCACGTGCTCTCCCACCAGCAGGATGATACCCGCCTGTTCCAATCCGCCTGCCATCGCCAGTCCGCCCCCGAACAGGATAAGGATACCCCAAGGCAGCCGAATGGTGCTGCGCCAGTCGAGGATGAACTCGCCTCTTTTCCATGAAACGGGCACCATGAACATCAGCAGTCCACCGCCCATCGCAATGTTCGTGTTGTTGAGGACTGAAGACCCGATGACCGCGTTGATCTGCGGTGCAAAGACCCAGCAGAACACTGTCAGGGCAAACACGGCCAGCACCGAGCCCTCCGCACGCCCCAAACTGCCGAGGCCCTCCCATTTCCCGTCAAAAAGCTCCTTGAGGCCATCAATACGGACATCCTTCACAGGGAAGACCACTTTCGTCAGAAGCAGGTAGGTGAAAAGGAGCATCCCCGCGCCCACTGGGATTCCGATGACCAGCCATCTACCGAAGGCGAAATCCTCTCCGAACGCATCGAGCCAGTAGCCCGCGAACACGATGTTGGGCGGGGTGCCGATCAGCGTCACCATGCCCCCGATGTTGGCCGCATAGGCGATTCCAAGCATCAGCAGGAGGCCGAACCTCTTGACCGTCTTTTCATCCGCGCGACCTTCCACCACTGCCAGTACCGACAGCGCGATGGGCAGCATCATCACGGCCGTGGCGGTGTTGCTGATCCACATTGCCACCGCTGCGGTAGCCACCATGAAGCCGAGCACCACACCGTTGAGGCCCGTGCCGGTGAGCCGCACCAGCCCGAAGGCGATGCGTTCGTGAAGCCTGCGCTCTTCCATTGCCAGCGCAATGAGAAAACCTCCGAGGAAAAGGAATACGATCGGACTGCCGTAGGGTGCGAAGGTCTCCTTGAGGCTCATGATGCCCAGCGCAGGGAAAAGTACCATCGGCAGCATGGCGGTGGTATAGATGGGCAGTGCCTCGGTGACCCACCAGACGAGCATCCACGCGGCCACGGCAAGCACACGGGTGGCGAGAACCGTCTGTCCGGGGTCGAGCAGCAGGACGAGGCCGAATGCCATCGGGCCGAGAATGTAACCGATGCGCCTGATTGCTGTCATCAGGAGTGTTTCGTTGGAAAGTAGTCCAATGCCTGTCCCGATTATTCGGGAGTTTTAACCGTGGGAACCGCGTGGTTTCAGTGATTGCAGGAGAACCGCTTTAACGGTTTGGATTTTTGAAGGAAAAAAAGTCAGAGGCTACGCACGCCTTGTCCGATCGGCAGGAAGGCCGCTGTGCCGCTGCTCTCGCCCACGAGGATCCGCATCTCCTTGGGCCTAACCGATTCCTCGGGCAGGTCGAAGTGGTCCGCATCGGCATTGCCCACCGCGATGCGGATGCGGTTGCCCTTCGCCACCACGTAGCTTGTAGGGATCAGATTGACCAATGCAGCGCGGAATTCCCAAGGTTGCAGCGGTTGGCGGTCCTCCTCCTTGTACGAATGTTGTGGGAAGCGGCATTCAT
This sequence comes from uncultured Chryseobacterium sp., assembly GCA_964500205.1. Lineage (GTDB taxonomy): Bacteria > Bacteroidota > Bacteroidia > UBA10329 > UBA10329 > UBA10329. The sequence continues at coordinate 100,926 of CAZCNS010000004.1, forward strand.
AATCACCTTTCTCGCACACCTTGAGATGCGTGATATCGAGCATCCCCTCGGTGATGTAGCGGCTCGTGCCATCGGGCAGCACCTCCTCCAGATACACGAACAGGTGGCCGTATCCGGTCTCGGTCGCCACGTTGAGCGTGACAAACGGGTGGCCCGTTATCTCAGTGTCCTCCTCCAGAGCAGGGCTGTCGAACACCACCATCAGCGAATCCTGTGCGTTGCGTGGGCCGTAGAAGGTGTTCTCGTACTTGTAGAGTACCGTCAGCGAGTTCCAGCGCGTGCCACCGCCCTTGGGGCCGTAGCCCGTGGTGGTGGTGTAATCGCAGTTGTGCAACAGGGTGTCCAAGGCGGTTGCCGTAGTGGACAAGGTATTCTTTCCGAAAGGAAATTCCCGCACCTCCACGTTGGCCGGAGGCCAGACGTCTGAGGCCACCCATTCCTCAGGCCCCATTCTGAAGAAATGCACGGGCGGGTCGGTGTCCAGACCGGTGTCAATACCCTTCACATGGTGGTCGAGAAACCGTAGGATCTCGCGCTCTACGTGGATGTCCTTCTCCTTTTTTATCCCTGAGAAATTGGAGAAATGCTGGCCCGGGCCATGATCCCAGGGGCCGACCATCACGCGCTTGGTGTTGGTGGTGTTCCACAGTCCCTTGAACACCGAGTTGGGCAATGCTCCATCGAACCAGCCGCCTATGCGGAAGATAGGCACCCCGCTGGCCTCGATGTCCTCCTTGCGGGCATGGATGCTGCAATCATCGGCTGTCAGTTCGGCCCCGTAGCCGCGGTCGGGTTCATTGCGCGAATTCACGCGGTACAGCCCTTCGAAGATGTCGTAGTTGCGCTTGTGCTCGGCCATGGCCTGTTGGAGCAGCACACCGCGCTTGTCGCCATGCACAGGGCTGGGCCATTTCACAAAGGTCTCGACTTTCTTGCCCAAAGGAGCCAGTGTGTTGAAATCGAGCGAGTTGGTGGTCAGTTTCCAAACTTTCACAAAAGGACTCTGACGGATACCGCCCGGATAGACGATGTCTGTGTACAGGTCGAAGATGTTGCTGCGCGGAATGGCCGCCTTAAGGGACGGGTGGCGGGTGATCAGAGCCAGCTCGGCCGTGGTGCCGGTATAGGAGATGCCCGTAGTGGCCGTATTGCCGTCACTCCATGGCTGGCCCACGATCCAGTCGAGCATCTCGCCCATGTCTTGCACCTCCTGCGGGCTGAACTCCATGTCGCGGTGACCGAACGAGGCACCTGTACCTCGCAGGTCAACGATGGCAACCGCGTAGCCGTGAGAGGTGAGGAATTTGACCTCCTCTTCCGCTACGCTGCCAAAGGCCGGGTTCTTCAACGGTCGCCAGAATGCCTTGAGCTGGAAGGTGCGCACATAGCGTACGAAATAGACCACGGTCGGCACCTGTTTCCCTTCCTCAAGCTGTTTCGGGAGGAACACGTCCACAGCCAGCCGCACGCTGTCCGACATCGGCACATAGCTGGAGTTGTAACTGAATCCTTTGTAGGATGGGGTAGGGGAGTAGTCCTTGCCTAAGGTCTTGGAGGTATTTCCCTTTCCGCCTCCGCCCGCCATCAGCGGGGTGGTCAGCAGCAAGGAGAATAGGAGGGGGAGGAGGTTCATTCGCATGATGGCGAAGATAAGCGGCCCGCGTCACCCTCGGAAACTCCCGTATGCCGGAAATGAATTGATAACCTTGACGCTCAGCTACCCAGCCGGTGGATCATCTTGGCCACTGTGATGGTCATCAGTACCAGCAGCACGCCCAGCACGAAGCTGAACGAGCCTTTGAAGAAATCCGGACGTTTCTTGATGTCCTCTCGATACGCGTAAATCATGCCTGCCACGAACACGATGGCGAACACCCCTGCGAAAATCCAATGGCCTTTGGTGACGTTCATTGCTGTGGTTTTCTGACGGCAGCACCCCCTCCCGCTCGATGCACCAAAGTTATGGTCTGCCCATGTGTTCAGTCATTTTTTTCGACCATTTGTAACCATTGTCCCGAACTTGGCATCTTCAGTCTGAGCCGAAGGCCATGGACAGCAGCACACTGACAGACGCATTGCAAAGGGCGGACACGCGGGCGCAGCGATGGCTTTACGACACACATGCGTCCGCACTCTACGCCATCTGTCTGAGGTACATGCCTGACGAGGCCCGCGCTCAAGACTGTCTTCAGGAGACGTTCATCACCATCTACCGCAAGGTGGGAGAGCTGCGTGAGGCGGTCGCCCTGGAGGGCTGGATGAGGCGCATTACCGTCAACACCTGCCTGATGGCACTCCGCAAGGACGGTAGGCGTGACCTTGGGCTTGACAACCTTGGTGTAGATGAGCCAGTGGCAATGGACGCAGATGCGGTGTCGGCCATGTCGGCAGACGAACTTTTTACCACCGTCCGTCAACTACCCGATGGGCTGCGCGAGGTGTTTAACCTCTTCGCCATAGAGGGCCATCCGCATTCGGAGATAGCCACGATGCTCGGCATCTCAGAGTCTAACTCGAAGGTGCGGCTCAACAGAGCGAGGAGTATTCTGAAGGAAAAACTGGAAAAAATGGGAGTCACCGCCAGCAGCAGGTGATTCCAAAAGATGAGATCGTCATGGAGAGCAAGAACAGCACAGCAGAGGAGCAGATGGCCGCGAAGCTTCGCGGGCACAGCGTGGCCCCGCCCCAGGGGGTCTGGACGGGCATCGAAGACAGGCTCGCAGGTGGGAGCAAGAAGATAGGGCTGATGTGGCTGCCCGATGCCGGTGCCATGGTGCTCTGGCTTACCATGACAGTGGGCTTCCACACGGGAATGCTCGGTTCCTCCGGGCTGTCGCACGCGAATGGGCCAGTGACAGCGTCTGCTGTGGAAGCAGAGGTCGGTGAGGCAGTCGAAGCCCCGATTCGCCAGTCCGATTTCTCCAAAAGTGAAAAGGAGACAACTGGCGCATTGAAAGCAGAGTACGCTGACGGGCTGGTGAAAAGCTCTTATTCAAGTAGAAATGAAGCAGCCAGAACAGCGGAATTACCGAGGGAGGGCAACACAGCTTCCCATTCGCAACTCGAGGCCTCCAAGTCTCAGATGAAGATTGTGGCCGATGTCCCTGCCATGGCCGAAAAGCTCGATTCGGAGGGGTCGCTGATAGCGGATGCGGCCATGTCCTCTGCGAAGCAGATGTCGGCAGCAAGTGCTGCCGTGCAGATTGAGAAGACCGCTCCCTCACTCATGGGGTGGAGGCCCCTCAGCCCGATTTTTTCTGGGGAAAGTCCTTTGGAAGAAATAGTAGAGGATGACATGATGGCGGAGCGGAATCCCTTCGCGAAGGCCCTGAGGCGGCATCAGTTCTTTCTCGGAATCGGTGGCACGGCCAATCTGGTCTCCATTTTCAACCAGAATAACCGCAATGCCTTTGGAGGCCGTGAGTTGCCATACAAACCCACGTTCGGCTACGCGGGCTATTTGCGCATTGGCTACCGTTATCGCCATCGCTATGGAGTGGAGACGGGGTTCGTCTTCCATAGCAGGCAGGGCCAGCACTATGAGGGGCGGATCAACAATGCCGTGGCCACTCGGCAGGTGGACATGACATATATGCAGGTGCCGCTGGTATTGCGTTACACATTTGGCAAGACCTTCTCTAAGAATATGCCCTCACCTTGGGTCATTGGCATCGGGGCGCAGTTCGGATTCCTGACCGCAGCCTCAGAGCAGTTCGAGGGCAACGAGGCATCGTTTCAAGGAGAATTCTTCCCGGTAGAAGACTATCGCGCCTATCTGCGGCCGATGGAGGTGGCCGGGGTGCTTACCATCGACAAGGAGTTCTATTTCCACAGGAACATGTTCGTGTCGGTGGGGCTGCGGACCACCATCGGCAGCGACATCAATGCAGAGGGATCGCCAGCCCCCGATGATTACGGCAAGAGCCACAATTTCACCTTCGGACTCAACGTGTCATTCAATGGCTTTCTCGAAAGATGAACCATCACTGACCGACCACTCTCGTCCCTCGCCCCTCGCCCCTCGTCCCTTCACAAAAGTCCCTTCTCCATCAGCATCTCCAGGATCTGCACCGAGTTGGTGGCTGCGCCCTTGCGAAGATTATCGGAAACAACCCAAAGGTTGATACTGTTCTCCTCGCTCTCGTCCTTGCGGATGCGGCCCACGAACACCTCGTCCCGTCCCTCAGCGTTCAGCGGCATGGGATAGATGCTCCTTGCAGGGTCGTCCTGCACAATGACACCGGGCGAATCAGCAAGTATCTGACGCACTTGGTCCAAGCTCACAGGTTTCGAGAACCGCGCATTCACCGCCTCGCTGTGACCGCCCGTGACGGGGACGCGTACCGCTGTGGCCGTCACTTTAAGATTCGGCAGCCCCATGATCTTGCGGCTCTCGTTCACCACCTTCATCTCCTCCTTGGTGTATCCGTTCTCAAGGAACACATCGCACTGCGGGATCACATTGCGGTGAATCGTGTGTGCATACGGGCTGTCACTCACGGTCTCGCCCGACTGCTCACGGTTCAGGGTGTCCATGGCATGTTTGCCCGTACCCGTCACTGACTGGTAGGTGCTCACCACCATGCGCTCAAGTCCGAATGCCTTGTGCAGCGGCCACATGGCGACTACGAGCTGTATGGTCGAGCAGTTCGGATTGGCGATGATGCGGCTCTCGCTGGTCAGTGCATCAGGGTTCACCTCGGGCACCACAAGCGGAATAGCAGGGTCCATGCGCCATGCCGATGAGTTGTCGATGACGTATGTGCCCACCTCCGCAAACTTCGGTGCCCATTCCAAACTCGTGCCTCCGCCTGCCGAGAACAGTGCCACATCAGGCCGCAGCGTCACCGCCTGCTTCATCCCGATCACCGTGTACTCCTTTCCCTTGAAAACGACCTTGCTGCCCGCGCTGCGCTCACTGGCTACGGGTATCAGTTCAGTGCAGGGAATGTTGCGCTCCTCCAGCACTTGCAGCATGATGCGACCTACCATGCCCGTGGCCCCGACAACAGCTATTCTCATGTGTTGCTTAACAGTTGGTTAATCCCTCGCGGGGCCGCGAAACTACTACATTTACCGCCCTGCCTTGTGCGGTTGGGAGTTACGTATCTGAACGATTCAAGCAAAGCGTTCCCAATCATCGAAGTGAAAAATTATCCAGATGACCGTGAAGCACTGGTTTGTCAGTTTACTAATGTCCTTTATGCGGAGAAAGGCTCCGCTCTCGTTTGTGGAGGAACCGAGTAGAAGGGTCATTTTGCCCGCCTCCACCATCTTCCTATTCCTATTTTCCATTTTCCCCTTCCACACCTCTTTCGCCCAGTTCACCGACAGCTTCACAGACGGTGACTTCACTCAGAACCCCACTTGGACGGGCAACACCGACCGCTTTGAGATAGACGCCCAGAGCCGCCTCTGGCTCAACGCCCCTGCCGAAGGCGCCACCTCTTACCTCGCCACGGCCAGCCAGGCCATCAACGATGCTTCGTGGGAATTCCTTGCTCGGATGGAGTTCAACCCTTCCAGCAGCAACTTCGCCCGCGTTTATCTCGTGTCGAGCTCCGATGACCTCACAGGCGACCTCAACGGCTACTTCGTCCGTCTGGGCGGAGAGACCGAGGACCGCATCTCGCTCTACAGGCAGTCGGGCGCATCCACCTCGCAGCTCATCGCTTCTGCGGACGGACTCCTCAATACCGACCCCGTGGAGGCACGCATCCGCGTCACCCGCGATGCCATCGGCAATTGGGAGCTGCTGGCCGATGTGACGGGTGGAACGGACTTCACCTCCATCGGCACCGCCTTTGACGAATCCCATATTCTCAGCTTCCATTTCGGGGTTTGGTGCCGCTATACCAGCACGCGCAGCGACAAGTTCCGGTTCGATGATTTCTCTGTCACAGGCACGGGCTTCGTGGATGAGGTGACCCCTGTTCTGAACAGTGTGACAGTCGCCTCACAGACGGAGCTGCTGCTCGCATTTTCAGAGCCGGTGAGTGCTCCCACGGCAGAGAACCCCGCCAATTATGTGGCCGATGGCGGTCTGGGCAGCCCCGCCACCGCTGCCCGCGAAACGGGTGCTCCTGACCAGGTCCGGCTCACCTTCGGCACGGGCTTCACTGAAGGACAGACCTACCAGCTTACCGTCTCTGGCTTAGAGGACCTTGCAGGCAATGCGATGGTCTCTACCACGCTGCCATTCACCTTTGCCATCCCCGTGCCTGCGGAATTCCGCGACATCGTCATCAACGAGTTCATGGCCGATGAGAACCCCAGTCAGGGACTCCCAGAAACGGAGTACGTGGAGGTCTTCAACACCACTTCCGACAAGTTCATCGACCTCACAGGCTGGAAGCTCTGCGACAACAGTGGCTGTGGCACGGTTCAGTCCATCATCATCGGACCGGGGCAGTTCGCGGTGCTTGTGCCCACCTCAGGGGGAGAGCTGTTCCCGTTCACGCCCAATGTGGTCACGGTCACCTCGTGGGCTTCGCTCAACAATACAGGCGATGACATCGTGCTGCAAGATGCCGAGGAGAACACCATCGACCAACTCTCCTATACCACTGCCTGGTATGCAGATGAGGATAAGCAGGATGGAGGCTTCAGCATCGAGCAGGTCAACCCGTTCCGCAGTTGCACCGTGCAGGAGAACTGGCGGGCGTCCGAGAATGCCAATGGCGGAACGCCCGGATTCCCCAATTCCATCCTCGATACCACGCCCGACACCCTCGGCCCGCAGGTTACAGGTGTGGTCATCATCGCCAACGACCACTTGCAGTTGCTCGTGGACGAACCAGTTGACTTCAATTCAGTCGATGCCGCCAACATCAGCATCACCCCGGATGTGGGAGTCCTCATCGCATCTGCGGTCGAGCCGGGCCTCACCTCCATCGACATCTTCCTCACCTCACCGCTCGATACGGCAGTCACCTATCTGCTCACCATCAGCGCACTGGCCGATTGCGAGGGCAACCTGCAGGAGGGTTCGGCCACTGTGGAGGTGGAGCTGGCCTTCGATATCCGTCCGGGCGATCTGATCATCAACGAGGTGCTCTTCAACCCCTTCACAGGTGGGCGCGACTATGTGGAGCTGCGCAACGTCAGCGGAAGACCCGTCAACCTGCGCGGCTGCCACCTCGCCAATTTTGCTGACGACACTGTCAGCTCCCTGCGCCTCATCACCGAGAACAATTACTCCATTCCGCCCGATGGATACGTCTGCCTCACGCAGGATACGCTCGATGTCATCGGTAAGTACATCAACCACGGCATTGGCAATTTCATTCAGATGACCTCGCTGCCGTCTTACAACAATGGCGAGGGCAACGTCCTCTTTCTCGGCCCTGATTCCACGCTTTTAGAACGTTTCGACTATGATGAGAAGATGCACTTCCCGCTGCTCAGCGATGTGAAGGGCGTGTCGCTCGAACGCCTCGACCCTAACCGACCGGTCGAGGACCGTGGCAACTGGACCTCGGCCGCTCAGACCGCAGGCTTCGGCACGCCCGGTCTGCCCAACTCGCAGATCAACATCTCATCAGGTGCAGTAGGGGAGGTGAGCACCGAGCCGGATATATTCTCTCCCGACAGTGACGGCATTCAGGATGTGCTGCTCATCAACTACCGCTTCGAGACGCCCAATACCGTGGCCACCGTGCGCATCTTCGACTCCAACGGACGGCCTATGCGCCTGCTCGCGGCCAATCAGACCCTCAGCACCGAGGGCACCTTCACTTGGGACGGCACCCGTGACGATGGCACCAAGGCCCGCATCGGCATCTATGTCATCCTCTTTGAGGCATTCGACCCCAGCGGGAAATCCTACACCCACCGCTTGAGCGCGGTGCTCGGAGGCAGATTGTAAAAGTTGTATAGGAGCCACAGAGGCTCATCCCATTACAGGGAGTTCAAAGATGCGGATACTCTCACCGCATCCACCGCAGCATATTCAGCCCTTTAGGCATGATGCGCACACCGGGTTCGGTAGGGGGCGACATCATCACCATGCTGATCTCTTTGTCGATGGTCACTTTGCGGATAGTCGGGCGGTTGTAGTTTTTCATGGTGTAAGGTGTACGAAGTTGTAAGGTGCGAGGCTCGGGGTTCATGACACTGACCAACCCGTTGTCTATCTCCCCTATTTTTAATTCTTAATTCCTGATTTTTAATTGATCACAATCTTCTTGCTCTCCACTCCCTGCTCCGTCTCCACGCGCACCACGTAGATGCCCGTGGTCACGTTGGTGGCGATGGCCGTGCGTGTGCCGTTCAATGCAGCGGTCTGCACCACGCGGCCCGTCATGTCCATGATGGTCACCGTGCCGCGCTGCTCCTCGCTCTGGATGATGTTCACGGTGCGGTCGTAGGCGAAAATGTCCGTAGAGACGCGATTCATCGCGTCTCCGTCCATACCCACCACCTGTGCCGAGAAATGCAGCACAAAACGGTTCTCGAACGTTCCGCCCTCACTCGTAAAGGTGTAGCTGGGCTCGTTGTCAAGACTTTGGAACGCTCCCGTGCCCAGGTCTTCCAGCCATGCGCTCACAGGCAGATCGAGCTCTGATGCGTTGATGGTGTACTCGCCTGCGGCCTGCACCCGGATGCCGAGCGGCACACTGGGCTGCGTCTCTGGGCTGTTGACCCCGTTGATGGCCATGCGCGTGCCCTCCACAATGCTCCAGAGCTGCGGCACCTCGGCAGGGGCCATCTGCTTCTGCGAGTCGTAGAGGTCGATGCCATTGCTGGCCAGGTCGTTGAAGTGGAGCATCGCCTCATCGGTTTGCGTCCCGTTGGTCAGCGTGAGGCGGATAAGGTCGATCCCATCGCGCAGGGTCTCGTCAGCGAGGTGGCTGCGCATGTCGTTGTTCATGGCAAGGATGCCCGTGTTGCCATCCTCGTTCACCCGCACCCAGAAGGCCTGCCCGGGGTGGACGAACTCCGTTGCGCCCAGCAGCCCTATGCCGATCACGGCATTGTAGGTCGAGAAGACCATGTTGCCGGTCTGCTGCGTGCGGTACCAGATGGTGGGCAGCAGGTTGATGCTTCCCGCGCTGTAGGCGTCTCCCCAGTTGAGGAAGCTCGGGTAGGGGTTCCCAATGAGGTGGTAACCGCGCTGGCTGTTGGTGGTGCCGGTGCGGCTCAGGTCTGTGAGGCTCAGGTTGCCTGTGTTGAAGGTGCCGCCTGTGTATTCCACGGTCTCGGTTGCACCGAGGCGGGCGAGGTATCCGCGCATGGGGCTTAGGGCGCTCACATCGTCCGTGATCTCGCCCCAGCCGCTGCCGTTGGGCCCGTTGGCCTCGGCCACCTCATCGTGCCCCCAGATGCGGTTGTCGCCCGCTGCACCGTAGGCCCCGCTGACAGTGCCGCTCACCGTGGGTGCCACGTACCAGTGGCGGCCATCGGGCGTGCCGCCACCGCTGCCCGTCAGGTACTGCTGCGCAATGAAGGTGCCGCTGCCGCCCACCGTGCCGAGGGTTATTACGGTGCCGTTGCCCGTGGCATCGCTCTCCAAGGTCATGCTGCCGTTGTTCGTTACGTTGCCGCTCACCGTCAGCGCCCTGCCCGGCTCTACCACCACCTCGGCCCCCGCATCCACCGTCAGGTTGCGGCATGTGGCAGGGTTCTCCGGTGTCAGGTCGATGTGTGGCTGGTTCGCGGGGTCGGCTGTGATCAGCACATCATCATCCGCGCCCGGCACCGCGCCCGATGACCAGTTCCCCGCATTGCTCCAGAGGTTGCTCTCGCTGCCGTCCCAGCCATCGTAGATCCGTACTGTGTAATCCTCCACCTGCCCGAACCCGGAGTTGCCGCACGGGGTATCGTTCGGCCCGAAGGTCGGGCTGGTGTCATGCAGCCGCACGCGCATCCGGGTGGTGCCTGTGCTCGCATTGGCAGGTATCGCGATCGTGCCCGTGCGCGTGCCCAAGCCCGTCTGGTCGAACAGCAGCTCGTTCACCTCGTCAAACTCCCCGTCTCCGTTCAGGTCTATCCATATCAGCGTCTGGTCGCTGGAGTATCCGTTGGATATCGTCACCGACACAGGATAGCTCGCACCGCGTGCCACCGTGCCTACCAGCCCGGTGTGATTCTCATACCCCCCGGTGGTCGATGTCGTGTTGTCTATTCCCGCGAACTGCACCCTGCCTATCTTCTCATACTCGCTGCTGTTCGCACTGGCCGCGCAGTAGCTCACGCACGGGTCGCTGCCTATCGCCACCGCGCCCAGCGAGTGCCGCAGCGAGCTACGAGGGCCTCCGTCCACCACCGCGTTCATCCGCACCGACTGGCCCTCCGTGAACATGTGCATGCAGCCGTCCACCGTGTAGTCCATGTAGTTCATGAACATCTCACCGTTGGCATTGCTCCCGCAGGCGTTGTTCGGTCTTCTCGGGAACGCAGGGCAGCCTCCGTTCGATTCCAACTGAGGGGGCGTGTCGTCCACCAGGTCGTTGCCGCAGGTGGCATCGCCCCAGATATGCCGCAGGTTCAGCCAGTGGCCCACCTCGTGCGTCATCGTCCGGCCCTTGTTGTAAACAGGGTTGTCGGGGTGGGGCGTCTCTATCGACCCTGTGGTGTAGTACGCGTTCACCACCCCGTCTGTCAGCGCGTTGCCGCCCGGGAACTGCGCATAGCCCAGCAGGTCATCGCTGGCGTTGAAGCGCACCGTCCACACGTTCAGGTAGTTGTCCCGGTCCCAGATCGTGGCGGGCTTCAGTGTGCTGTTGATCTGCGTGCGGGTCCAATCCGCCCGGCCCCCGTTCACCCTCACGATCCCGGTCGTGGGCTGGCAGTCGGGCGTGCGCTGCGCCAGAGCGAACTGTATCCTCGTGTTCGCGGCCGCTGGGGCGAAGGCCCCCGGTATCAGCCCCACATCCGAGTTCAGCAGCGCGAAGTCAGCGTTCATCTGCGCCAGTTGCGCGTGGATGTACACCTCGTCCAGGTTCTCGCCCGTGCCCACTGCCTGTCCGTTGTGTACGATGTGGAATACCACCGGTATCACCACCACATCCTCCTCGCCCGACCGCTGCGACAGGTCATACTGTGCCGTGTACTCCTCCAGGTCGTCCAGCACCCGCTGCATGTCCGGGTTCTGCTGCAGTTGCTCTGCCAGTTCCGTCATCGTGCCGCAGGTGCGCTGTGCCCAAGCACCGGTCGTCATCAGCAGCAGCAGGAGGGAGGTAAGGGTCCTTTTCATCCTTGTCATGGTTGGTTTGCGGTTGCAAAGTGCGGAAAATTCCATCACAGCACCACGCCATTCCGACAAACCCCACCAAATCACCTCCCGCCACCCGAACCCGTCACTGCGAGCGCAGCGAAGCAGTCTCCCCGTTACCCTCCTCCGCAACCATCACCCCCTCCGCGCAGTAGTCGCGCAGCACCTCGTTTAGCAGGTCAGCCGTAAGGTCAGTGCTGCCGGCCAGTATGGTGCGGAACACCTCCAAGCGGTCATCCACGCTCAGGGTGTTCAGCCTTTCATCATCGCGGAAGAAGGACATGAAGTCGTCTCGGGTCATGGGATAATGGGATGTCAGTGGAGAATAGCTAAGCCTATGGTTCAACTTGCAATTCCGTATGAACTCTTCGTGAAGTGTATCCCTTCAATTGCCACAACTGCTTCATAGCGTGAAAGGGTCTCTTCATCAGAGGCATACTCTTCTAACAAGGAATCACATATGTAGACCTGAATGGCCTCCAAGGACGTCCTTCCTCTACTGTTGCCAATATGTCTTCCGTACTTGAAGATCGCGAACAGCGTGAAGCATTCGAGAGTTTTATGGGATGGACGAATGAATCGAGATTTGTTCGTCATTGTTGAAATCGGTTATCGTAATGCTCCTTCAGAAACTCTTTATCAGGCCAAAACTTCTTCGGCTCCTGAATACGCTTTCCTTCATACTGAAAGAATAATTCCTCCAGTTTACTTGGCTCACCATAGCCTTTCAACTTGGGTGAGACCTTAATGATGTAGTCAGGCGTGATAGAGATCAGCCCTTGCTCATAGGCTTTGTCATGCAGGGCGTTGATCGCAATGCCGTTGTGTGGGTTCATCCTGTTCTTCTCATCATCTGCCCAACGCTTGATGTGACCCGCAACCAAGAGTTCAGGTTTGCTGATACCCGTGATGCAGCACGTGCCATCATAGGCTGAGAGCACCATTTTCCGGAAGAATGACTGATTCACCCGCATCTTCACCACCCTTTCACGCTCCTCTCCTCCTTTACTGAGGATAGCATCGAGGTCAGGCTCATCTGCAAGCACATCTTCAATGTTGCGAAGCTCTTTTTGGGCCCGCAGCAGTTCACTCTCAAAGGCTACGCTCTCAATATTACCATAGAACTCATCCCATATCTCCCTGTCCAACTTGCTTGCGTTCGTAGCACCTTTTACGCCCCGTGCTTGAAGCATGGGGTCGAAGCTTGCAAGATTCCCCAGTTTCAACCCAACGGACGAAGGCGTCCTGCCGATCAGGTTGGCAAGTGCGATCACTTCAGAGTTGTTCTTATGAAACTTGCCAAACGGCAGCTTAGAATACAGGTTGATTGCCAGTATTAACTCCTCTCTTGTCCAAAGTTTCTGTCCTGCTTTCATTGCTCTTAGCTTGAGGGTGCAATCTACTACTGCTCACACTTTCCCCAACTCCTCAATCAACTCTCTCACCTTGCCCAACTCCTTCTCATACCACTCACGTACCCCGAACACCTCGGCCTTCACCACCTCGTCTCTTCCATTATAAAAGGTCATGCCCATGATGGTGCGCACGCCCTCCTCCGAGAACTGCGTGGGGAACTTCGCCAACTGAGGCACTACCTCGTTGCGTTCGTTGGTGGTCAGTGTCATCGGCCCCACCTGCACGATCAGGTTGCACCGTTCCAGCATCCTGACGCTAAGTGTGCGTTCATAAGCCAATGCTCGCTCTTCAAGTTCTTGCAGGGTCTGTTCAAGTCTGTGTCTGTCCATGATGCAAACCAACACCCCCACACCGTAACCTATTTACGGTCTGCGCTGTGGCTGGGTCTGTTGCATGGCCGGGTGTGGGCCGCTTGGTTCTGTCAGCGCGTGCGGATAGGCACGAAGCTTCTTCTTTTCTGCCATCTGCACGTGCAGAAGGGCACAAAGGGTTCCCTTTTATACAATCTGCACGTGCGGAAGGGCACAAAGGGTTTCCTTTTATACAATCTGTACTTGCAGAAGGGCACAAAGGGTTTCCTTTTATACAATCTGCACGTGCGGAAGGACACAAAGGGTTTCCTTTTAAACAATCTGCACGTGCTGATAATCGGAAAGCTTTTGCTTTGATATGATATGCACGGGCGGATGGGTAGCAGGTATCTTTTTCGGGAGAATGGTAGCGTGCGGATGAGGGAGGGCCGGCAGGCCGCCCGCAGGGAAGGTGAACTGATGGTGGAGGAGCAAGAGCTTGTCGGAATCGTGTAAGGACATCCCGCAGATGGAGATACGTGATACACGTATGTGCAAAAGACGGGCGATAAAGGCAATAAAAGTTACTAAAATAAATGATCCGCAAAAATCTCGTGTTGATGTATTTCAATATGCAATCTATTGTTTGCCAGAAATTTGCGACCATGTCTAACCTTAAAAACAAACAAAATGAGCGACACATCCTGGCATTACCTGAGCAACCAGTTTGAAACGGCCACGCGGGGCAGTTTCAAGCGGACCAACATCCTGAACAACGACCACCTGAGCAAGCTGAACAGCGAGGCGGCCGACCCTGACATGGCGGCCCTGTCAGCCCGAACGGCCCCGCTGAGCGCGGCTTTCAGTGCGGCCTACAGCAACTACATCATGATAAACGGCACCTATAAGGGCCACACCCAGCTGGTGGACAACCTGCTGCTTGAACTGAGCAGTCAGAAGATCAAGCAGTGGGACATTCAGGTACAGGTGCAGCATCTGGAGGGCACTCCTACTTATATGATGATATTGCCCAACAGGCGCGGGCCTTTTCAGGAAGGCACGAAGGACGACCGTCTGAGTGCGGTGGAGGCTTTGGCCGAGGCACTGCTGGCCTATCCGGCCCTTGCGGCCACACAGGCTGATGTGGACAGCTTCGCCACGCAGCTTCGCACGGCCCGCGACAACCAGCAGCAGAAGGAGCAGCTCGCGGCCATGGCGAGCGACCAGCTGGAAGTGGCACGCAAGGCACTCTGCACCATGATGTACGGCAACCTCGGGGTGCTGATGGACAAGTACCGAGACACGCCCGACATGATCGAGAACTTCTGGCAGCTGGACCTGATAAGGCGGACGGGGCAGGGAAACGATGATGACGACCTGCCACAGAACGGCATCCGCATAGCAGGGACGGTGCGCTCGCAGAACGGCAACATGGGCATTCCCAACGCACTGGTGCGGGCCTACAACGCCATGCAGGGCCCAGGGGCAGGCACCATGGAGGTATTCTCCGGTGCGGACGGATCATACCTTCTTGCGGTGGATGACCTTCCGGAGGCCATCATGCTGGTGATCGAGGTATCGGCCGCGGGCTATCCGTCTCAGAGCAGGAACCTGAACGTATCGCCCGGTCAGACCTACGAGGGCGAGGATTTCTATCTCTGAAGACAACGCCCTTGTGTGCCCAGAGGGCCGTGCTTCCGAATGGGGGCGCGGCCTTTTTTCATTTCCACAGGGGCATCAGCGGCCCTCGTCTCTCGTCCCCCGTCCCTTCGTTGAGCGAAGCGAACTCCCGCCCAAGCGGGACACCCAATCGCAAATCGCAAATCGTTAATCGTTCTTCGCCAATCCCTCGCCCCTCGCCCCTCAATCCAAAAACCCCCTCACCGCCCTCATAAAACCCTCCGCATCCTCTGCGTGCAGCCAGTGGCCCGCCTCCAAGGCGTGGAACTGTGCGTTGGGGAAAAGCTCCCGGATCCCCGCCTCGTCCTCCGGCAGGATGTACCGCGACCGCGTGCCACGGATGAAGAGGGCCGGCACCTCGCTGCCATGCGGCACCGGCAGACCCATCTCTCCGATGTCCATCGCCAGCACATCGAGGTTGAAACGCCACGCGTAGCAAGGCTCACCGTCCGCGTTCTTCCCCCGGTAGATGTTCTTGGTGAGGAACAGCACCACATCGCGCTCCTCTATGAACCGCGACAACTCCTCCTCGGCCTCACTGCGCGAGGCCACGTTCGGCAGGTCTATCGCCTGCATCGAGCGGATGATGAGGTCGTGGTGTATCGGATACGCCTTCACGCCCATGTCGGCCACGATGAGCCGGCTCACCAGCTCGGGGTAAGCTGCCGCGAAGCGCATGGCCGTCTTGCCGCCCATGCTGTGGCCTATCACCACCGCGTCCGCGATGTCGTGGTCTGTGAAGAAGCGGTGCAGGTCCTCTACCATGCCCGCGTAGGTGTGCGTGTCCGTATGGGGCGAGTGCCCGTGGTTGCGCTGGTCCACGGCATAGACGTGGTAATGCTCGCCCAGCGTTCTGGCAATGCCCGCCCAGTTGTCCAACGACCCGAACAGCCCGTGCAGGATCACCAATGGCCTCCCCGAGCCGTATTCCTTATAGTTCAGTGCTACAGTCTCCATGCCCGCAAAGGTCGTGAGCATCAGTCTTCTTCCCGGAAGTACATCGAATCGGGACGCATTCTCGTGGGAAAGAAATCAGTCACCTGAACGGTCATGAGTCTGTCATCGGAGAAGTACAAGATTTTCACCTCGAAATGACGAGTCTCTCTATGCAGTATGTATCTGGGTTCAAGTTCATCATGCTCAAGGAATGATTCTTTTGCACCCCTATTGGGCATGATGGCAAGAGAGTCCACGTTGTTCAAAATGGACCCGAGTATCTCGACCGCCCGATTCTCTGAGAAATTCTTTAGCAGATATGGAATGATAGTGTCTCGGAGCCTTGTTCTCGCAGTCTCCGATATCAAGACGCGGTACCTGTCTTGCGTATCCATCGGTCACAGTCTTTTCGCAACTCGTCTAACGTTACAGTTCTACCGTTCGCAATGTCATCGAGTGATTCCTCAAAACGGGCCTGCATCTCAGCCTTCATAAGCATCTCATCTATCTGGTCGAGAAGACGTTCGCTTTTCACCGCAAGGACTCGCTGAGAAAGTTCCAGCTGTCGGTTGTTTGTTGCATTCATTTGAATCGGATAAGCAATACAAAAATACAAAGCCATACTGTGCGCGGTCAGGGTGGAACATGTCACTGCTCAATACCGGTCTCTGTCCTCCGTCCGTTGAACGCAGTGAAATCCCGCGTCTGCGGGATCCCTCGTCCCCCGTCCCCCGTCCCTCGTCCCCATCAACAATCAACAATCATCATTTCAAAAACTCCTTGAACCACAGCCCTGTGTCCTTCAGGATCCGCTGCTGCGTCTCGAAGTCCACATGCACCAGTCCGAAGCGGGTGCGGTAGCCCTCGGCCCACTCGAAGTTGTCGAGCAGCGTCCAGCAGAAGTAGCCGTTCACGTTCACGCCCTCGCGCTTGGCCCGCAGCACCTCGCGGAGGTAGTCCTGATAGAATTTCGTGCGCTGCGCGTCATGCACCCGGCCGTTTTCCACCGTGTCGGGGAAGGCGGCACCGTTCTCCGTCACGATGATGTTCTTGATGCCCTCATACTTGTCGAAGTACTTCAGCATCTTGTAGATGCCCATCGGATGCACCTCCCAGTCCATGTCTGTGATCTCGGGCTGCGGCTTGAGCTTCTTGGGCTTCATGGGCGAACCCTTCACAAAGGGGATGATGCCGTTGCCCTTCACCACCGAGCGGGTGTAGTTCTGCAGGCCGTAGAAGTCGAAGTCGAACTTCACCTTGTCCATGTCGCCCGGCTGTATCCAGTTCTCCAGCTTGCGCAGCATCGGCAGGTCGTCTATCGGGTAGCCGAGGCCCTGCGGTGGTTCGATGTACAGGCGGTTGAAGAGCACGTCCAACCTTTTCACCGCCTCATCATGCACCCGCTTGCCGTTCACCGGCTCTGCCGATGAGCACGAGAAAGTGGTGCCGATGAAGGCGTCAGGCACATTTGCGCGGATGATGCGCCCGCCCTCGGCCTGGCACAGCGTGGCGTGGTGTACGGTGGGGATGAAGTTCCTCGGCCATTTCTTGCCCGGTGCGTGGATGCCCAGCAGGTAGCCCACTGCCGTGAAGGCCATCGGCTCGTTCAGCACCATCCAGTTCTTCACCTTGTCGCCATAGGTCTTGGTCACCAGCTCGGCATACTCGCTGAACCAGCCCACCACATCGCGGTTCTGCCAGCCGCCCTTGTCCTCCAGTGCCTGTGGCAGGTCCCAGTGGTAGAGCGTGATCCAAGGCTGCACCCCGTTCTCAAGGCAGGTATCGATCACGCGGTGGTAGAAGTCGATGCCCTTCTGGTTCACCTGACCCGTGCCTTGCGGTATCAGCCGCGACCACGCGGTCGAGAACCGGAACACGTCCATGTTCATCTCCTTCACGAAGGCGATGTCCGTGGGGTATCGGTTGTAGAAGTCGCAGCTCACGTCCCCGTTCTCGTTGTTGTCGATCTTGCCGCGCTTGTGCGAGAAGGTGTCCCACACCGAGGGGCCTTTGCCGTCAGCATTCCATGCCCCTTCTATCTGATAGGCGGCCGTGGCCACGCCCCAGAGGAAGTCCTTGCCGAAATCGGCAGCCGTGAAATCGAGTGTCGGCACCGCAAAGGGGTTCATTCCCTTGGCGTAAGGGGCCAGTGCCATACCGGCTGTGGCAAGTCCGAGCCGTTTGAGGTGGTCGCGTCTGTTCATGTGCTTTTATTGAGGAATGCCAAAAATATCCATCCTTGCTCCACGGCATGCCTCCGGCACACATTAACCGCCTAATGAATGCAGATGCGCGTGGACGACACCATGCCGCCCGTCTCGATCAGCAGCAGATACATGCCCGGTGCGTTGCCGCTCAGGTCCAGCTCCATCACCGGGCCGGAGACCGGACGGCTCTGCAGCAGTCTGCCGGTGAGGTCGGTCAGCAGCAGGGTGCCATTCACCACATCCTCCGCAAAACGCACCGTTACCATGCCCTCGCTCGGATTGGGGAACACGCTGAACATGCCCGAGGAGGACTCCTGCACGCTGCTGAGGGCACATTGCGGCTGGCTCACGGTGATCTGCCCGAACTCGAAGTTGAAGGCCGAGCGCACGGTGTCGGCCCCGTTGGGGAAGAACACCTGGGTCACAGGGTTATCGGTATCGCCATAGATCACCTCGTAGCGCACCACGCATCTGTACTGACCCGAGTTGGACTCAGTGGCATTCGCGATGGTCAGTTGAGACGTGGTCTCACCGGGCAGTTCCTCCCCGTTCTTCTCCCACTGGTAGGACACCTCTGTATCGGACTGCATGCTGAGCACGATGCTCTCTCCGGGGCATATCACCGTATCGCCCGCACCGATCATCTCAATGTCCGGATAGACGAACCTTCCCAGCGCACACCTGTGGTCGCTGAACTCGCCCAGTTCCCAGAGTACGGGTTCGAGGCTCCGCATGGTGATGATGTCGTTGGTGGCCTCCAACGCCACCAGGTGTGACCTGTCGCCCCAGGCGTTGTCAATGATCTTTCCGAACTCTCCATCGAAGGTGGAGTTGTAAAAGCCAATGTGATAGGGAATGTAGGGCCCGATGGAATCGAGCATGGCGGGATACAGATTCTCGGGGTGTATGGGCGATACGTTGAAATCGCCACCGAAGATGACCGGCTCACCGTCCGGGATGTTCTGGGCATCAATGAAATCCCTGATCTCACCCATCTGCGTCCGCTTGGCAAGGATGTCGTCCTCCTGTCCGCCTGCATCCATGTGGGTGCCGAAGAGATGGTAGCGCTTTCCGAGCTTGTTGACCCTTGCGTACTTGATACCCTTCGAGGCGAGGCAGTCCTGCGCTGCCTGACCGCAAAGCGTGAAATCGAAGTCGTCCTCGAATTCAATGGGCCAACGGCTGAAGAACATCACGCCACCGTTCCAGGGAATGGGTAGGATGGAATTGGTCGGATTCAGCACCTCAGTCCTGTAAGCGAAGCCAGCGGCCTGCATTGCAGGGATCAGCGCATTCTGACGCGGGCCGTCATCAAACACCTCGCAGTACATCACCACGTCCTGATAAGGCGATATCTGCTCAGGAAGCAGCGATGCGCGGTCACCGGCCTGGGGCAGACCGCTCACCCCGAAAGGCAACATCTGGATGTTGTAGAACATGGCGTTCATCACATTGGGGTCATTGAAATCCTCCTCGCTTATCTCATAGATGGGGAGGTCGTGTATGGTGAAAAAGACATTGCGCTGCTGCTCCGCATCGGAGTTGTCTGCCCGGTACTTGATGACCACGCTCTTCCCCATTAACGTGGTCTCCAATTCCTGGAAATCCGGGCTGTCGGTCCATGGCTGGGAGAAACCCGGCCCATCTATGGTGAACTGCATGGCGGTGCTGTCCTCAAACCCGATCAGCCGCATCCGCAGGCGGAGCGTGTCCTGTGCCCCTCTGAGCAGTATCTGGATGACAGCGGTATCACCCTCGGCCACTGCTGCATTGGTGCGGTTGCATGAGAACACCTCTACCGGCTGCTGGTCCCACCAGCCGAGTACAGTGTCCGTGAGCAGTTGCCATTCGGATTCAGGGACAAGGGATGTCCCCGCCTGTTGCACTTCGAGTGTGAAATCCTGCCAAGTACTGTTGCGCACCCTGAATGTGCTTTGCGCTGAGGCCAATGTTGAGCCTATAATGAGGAAGACGGCAGTTGAAATAATTGTGAATTTCATGTTACCCGTGCATTAAGAAGTTGCCAAAGTATAAATTGAAGCATTTGGTGAGTGACTGTGCGCTCAGAATAATATCAATTGTCTTTTACGGGAGGTAAGGTCTATTTTCGCCCGCCTTCAAATCGCGACCGTATGAGACACATTCTCCTCCTTCCACTGCTGATGATCGGTGCCTTGGCCCCGCAGGTCAAGGCACAGACCGGACCCCACCGCTGCTACACCACACAGGCCACTGACCTGCGCGAACAGCTCCTTCCTGGCTACCGGGCTGCTGTGGACGAGGCTTTCCGCTCCGCAAAAAGCCATGCCAAGCAGGGCCATAGGAATGATGAGGTTTACGTGATACCCGTGGTGGTGCATGTGGTGTACAACAACCCCGAGCACAACATATCCGATGAGGTGATCCAAAGCCAGATCGATGTGCTGAACGAGGATTTCCGCAGGTGGAACCCCGATGCCGACCAGACCCGTGAGGAGTTCCTGCCCGTGGCGGCCGATGCGGGCATACAGTTCGTCTTCGCCACTGAGGATCCGGATGGCAACCCCACCACGGGCATCACCCGCACCGAGACCACCCGCACCAGCTGGCTGGGCTTCCCGGAGTTTCTTCCCAATGACATCAAGCGCACCGCAGAGGGCGGCATCGATGCATGGGACACTGAGCGTTACCTCAACATCTGGGTGGGCGATCTGTCACTGGCCGGAGCACCGTTCATCCTCGGATTCGCCTATCCTCCTGCAGATCTCGACAACTGGCCTGCCGATAGCGATGCCCCAGAGCCGGGCCTCGAGGGCGTGGTGGTGCACAATGCAGTTTTCGGACGGAACAGTCCTCTCTCCTCTGACCTGCTTGCCACCAACGACCGTGGCCGCACCTGCACCCACGAGGTGGGCCATTTCCTCGGCCTGCGCCACACTTGGGGAGATGGGGGCGGTCTCTTCGGTGGCGGGGAAGGCTGCACCGTGGATGATGGAATGGAGGACACGCCTAACTGCGCGGACGCCCAACAGCAGGAGTGCGACCCGGCCTCCAACACCTGCGTGGACGAACCCATAGACCTCCCCGACCAGATCGAGAACTATATGGACTACAGCGATGAGCGTTGCCAGAACATGTTCACCCGTCAGCAGGCCGACCTCATGCGTGCCGTGTTGGAAACAAGCCGCAGTGGACTCGTCACCGCCATTCCGGCCAGCGTGCCAGAGACAGCGTCTGACCGGGAGATCACCATTTTCCCCAACCCCACCGATGGACTGGTCACCCTGAACTGGGAGAAGGCCACAGAGATGAACATCACCGTGAGCGATGCCCTCGGGCGTGAGGTGGCAACGCAGTCCGTTACAGCAGCCGGAAAGGCTGAACTCGACCTCAATGGGTTCCCATCAGGCGTGTACACGGTTTTGCTGCGTTCATCAGATAGGCAGTGGGCTAAGCGGCTGGTGGTGAGGTGATCCGTTGAGAATAGGTCGCACAGGTCGTTCGCTTCTGAGCAGAAAAACGGTACAGATGTGGGAATCGACTACCGGATTTGTACTGACCCTGATGCACTGTTGGCCGATCGTCAGATGTTCCAATTCCGATGGCACACAAGTTTTATTTGAGTGTTCATAGGATTTATGCCCATTTCTGCAATTGTTGTTGAGACTGAGAACTGGTACAGATTAGGGAATCAATTCCCATATTTGTACCAATTTTAGATCATGTCAGTAAGAATAGACCGAGAGATGCTAGGGTCTCTCAGCAACACCGCAGCGCAGTTCAGGGCAGTGATGGTCGTGGGCCCGAGGCAATCTGGAAAGACCACCCTTGTGCGAACCACGTTTGCAGACAAGCCCTATGCATCGCTCGAGAATCCTGATGAGCGGCTGCTGGCCGAGCGCGACCCGCGTGCATTTCTCGGCCGATTCCCTGACGGGGCCGTTCTGGACGAGGTGCAGCGCGCACCGTCCATTCTCAACTATCTACAAGAGATACTCGACAACACAGAGAAGGACGGGCTTTTCATCCTTACGGGCAGCAACAATATCCTCTTGCAAGAGAATATCAGCCAGACACTTGCGGGGCGGGTGGGCGTGCTTGACCTTCTGCCCCTGAGTTTTAAGGAACTGAAACAAGCGGGCATCGACATGGGTCTTGACGAGCTGATTCTGAAAGGTGGCTACCCCGAAGTGCATGGCAAGGGCCGTGACCCCAAGGCATGGTATCCTGCCTATGTCAGAACCTATGTGGAGCGGGATGTCCGTCAGGTAAAGAACATCGAGAACACGCTGCTTTTTACCCGCTTTCTCCGTCTGTGCGCGGGCCGTGTTGGTCAGATGCTCAATGCCTCGGCCCTCAGCAACGAGTGCGGCATTGATGTCAAAACAGTCAACGCGTGGCTGTCGGTGCTTGAAAGCACTTACGTGATAAAGATGCTCACCCCGTTTCACAGGAATTTCAATAAACGCATCACCAAATCCCCCAAGCTGTATTTCGTTGATACCGGGCTGGCCTGCTCTCTGCTGGGAATACGGAGCGTCAATGAATTGGCACTTTCGCATTTCCGAGGAGCACTGGCGGAGAATCTTGTCGTGGTCGAGGCATGGAAAAACGCTCTGAATGCAGGTCGGCACGATGCATTTCACTACTGGCGCGACAACAAAGGAGTGGAGGTGGACCTGATAGTGGACAGCGGGCAGGATTTCATGCCTATTGAAATAAAGTCTGCCAAGACCTTCTCGGAGGATTTCCTGAAGAACATCAACAAGTTTCAAGAATATGCCGGTGGTTCAGCAGGTACGTTGCTCTATGACGGCACTATGGAGTTCACCACCTCCGACAACGTACGTGTGTGCAACTGGAAAACCTTTCTGATGGATTGAGAGGGTGGGGTAATGCTTTTGAACCGCAATGACAACGAGTTGCATGAAACCTGACATCACTTAACAGGCAGTACATTCGCCCTGCAACAGCGCCAAAACCAGTGTAAATCTTTCATCGTACTCCTTTCGTCATATCCGCTCCGCATGTGCGGGGTTCCTAATCCGCAACCCAGATGCTTGTAAAAACCTTCGGAAGCGCAGTGTACGGGGTCGATGCCAACCTCATCACCATAGAGACCAACATCACGCTGGGCGGGGTCAACTTCTTCATGGTGGGCCTGCCCGACAACGCGGTGAAGGAGAGCCAGCAGCGCATACAGACCGCGCTCAAGAACAACGGCCTCAAATGGCCCGGCAAGCACATCGTCATCAACATGGCCCCTGCCGATGTGCGCAAGGAAGGCTCGGCCTACGATCTCACCTTGGCCGTGGGCATCCTCTCTGCATCGGAGCAGATCCCTGCCGATCAGGTCAGCGATTATATGATTATGGGCGAGTTGGCCCTCGATGGCAGTATGAGGCCCATCAAGGGTGCGCTTCCTATAGCTATCCTTGCCCGCGAGAAAGGTCTGAAGGGCTTTATCCTGCCCAGTGCCAATGCCCGCGAGGCTGCCATTGTAGATGGCATAGAGGTTTATGGCGTAGACAACATCACGCAGGTCATCGACTTCTTCAAGGGCGACAGACCTCTGGAACCCACCGTGGTCAATACCCGTGAGGAGTTTTTCAAGCATCTCTACCAGAGCGATGTCGATTTCAGCGATGTGAAAGGGCAGGAGAACATCAAGCGGGCAATGGAGATAGCCGCTGCGGGTGGGCACAACATCCTGCTCATCGGCCCACCAGGCGCGGGCAAGACCATGCTGGCCAAAAGGTTGCCCACTGTGCTGCCACCCCTTTCGCTGCGTGAAGCTTTGGAGACCACCAAGATCCATTCTGTGGTCGGAAACCTCGGCCGCGAGTCTGCCCTCATCTCGCAGCGGCCGTTCCGCTCACCGCACCACACCATCTCTGACGTGGCCCTGGTGGGCGGAGGGCAGATCCCGCAACCGGGCGAGATCTCATTGGCACACAACGGGGTGCTTTTTCTCGATGAACTGCCCGAGTTCAGCCGAGGGGTGCTGGAGGTGATGCGTCAGCCCTTGGAAGACCGTAGGGTCACCATC
Source organism: uncultured Chryseobacterium sp. (assembly GCA_964500205.1). Taxonomy (GTDB): domain Bacteria; phylum Bacteroidota; class Bacteroidia; order UBA10329; family UBA10329; genus UBA10329. Next base: position 124,698 of record CAZCNS010000004.1, read on the forward strand.
AGCCGTGCGCGGCTCTCGGTGGAATACCCCAGTAGCTTCATGCTGGTGGCGAGCATGAACCCGTGCCCCTGCGGCTATTACAACCACCCCGACAAGGACTGCGTGTGCGCCCCGGGCGTGGTGCAGAAATACCTGAACAAGATCAGCGGGCCGCTGCTCGACCGCATCGACATGCACGTGGAGGTGACGCCCGTGCCCATCAACGAGCTGGCCGATGCCCACAACAGCGAGAAGAGCGAGGAGGTGCGCAAGCGCGTGATCAGTGCACGGGAGGCGCAGACCGAGCGGTTCAAGGGCACCGACATCCACTGCAATGCGCAGATGGGCGCCAAGACCCTGCGCGAGGTGTGTGCATTGGACGATGCGGGCCGTGCCATGCTCAAGAAGGCCACTGACCGCCTCGGACTCAGTGCCCGTGCCTTCGACCGCATCCTCAAGGTGTCGCGCACCATTGCCGATCTCGATGGCAGCGACCGCATCCTGCCCAACCACCTCGCAGAGGCGATACAGTACAGGAGCTTGGACAGGGCGAACTGGGCGGGGTGAGAAGCCAACAAATGGCTCAGTTCATTTGAACATGTCCTCAAATTCTGCTTTGGTCAGAATATTCAGTCGTTTGAACTTTTCTTCGAGACGGGCTTTCTCCTGAAGAATGTGTCTGTCCCCACTTGTTATAAAGCCGCTGTTGGTCTGGAGGGCAAGGGCGACCACATAATCATCGTCCCTATCGGCAGGGATATACCTTTTGATGGGCGGCTTGAGTGCGAACGGGATGGTGTTGTCTCGGATGAAGCGCAGTGCATAGCTCCTATTCACACCGTACTTCTCAAGGTGCGGATAAGCGAGCACCCTGCGAATTTCGGTCAGCAGTTCCTCACAGCAGAAAATTGCAATTCGATGTTCGGCAATGATCTGCAACAGGGTCTCTTCCTGCCTTCCGATGAGGTAACTAACCCATACGTTTGCATCCAACACGAACCTGTCCTTACGCATCCGCTTGGCGCGACAGGTGTTTGATACGGTCAATCTCTTCCAATGAAGGCGCGCTCAGACCTTTGGGCATAGCTGTTCTGTCAGGGATGCCATCACTCAGGAGCTTCCTCGCACGGAGGCTTATAAGCAGGGCCTGCTGCTGCTCATTGCTCATGGCTTTCAGTTCAACCATCAGCTCCTTGAGCATCATATCAGTATCAGAGGTGGGCATATCCAGTCAGTTGTCAAGCAAAATTACACAGATTCGTTCTTCAACATCAGACACTGCTGTCCAGGGCAGGCGAACTGGGTGGGGTGATGTGTACGGAGCACAATTCATAGATGTGGATCACGCGTGCATAATTTGCAACATTCATTTTTCATATATAACAGTAAATCAGATGTTAATGTTATTTCAATCCCCGTAAATCATCAGTTTAACTGACGATTTACGGGGTTGAATTTTTCTATCTTTGCGGCCGTCATGGCACTAACGAGGATATTTGATATGCGGCTGTTGAAGCTGCTCCGGACCTTCCCGGCTGTGGGCCTGATAGGTCCGAGGCAGGCAGGCAAGACCACGGCTGCCAAACTGGTGCAGCGTCAACTGAAAAAGCCGGCCATCTATCTCGACCTCGAAAGTCCGTCTGATTTCCGCAGATTCTCCGACCCCGAGCTGTTCCTCACAGAGCTGGAGGACACCTGCGTCATCATTGACGAGGTGCAGCGGATGCCCGAGCTTTTCCCACTGCTGCGCTCACTGATAGACCGCAACCGTAAGCCCGGACGGTTCCTGCTGCTGGGTTCGGCCTCGCCTGAGCTGGTAGCGGGCGTGAGCGAGTCGCTGGCGGGGCGTATCAGCTATCTGGAGGCGCATCCCTTCCATATCCTCGAACTTCCCGACCGTCCGACAACGCAGCGGAAACACTGGTTCCGTGGCGGATTCCCCGATGCGTGGAAGGCCCGCAGCGATGATGCTCGTTTCGAGTGGACGGACAACTTCGTGCGGACGTTCGTGGAGCGCGACCTCAACATGCTCTTCGGTACATCATTCTCCCCTCAGGTGATGTTCCGCCTCTGGCGAATGTTGGCACATCACCATGGAGGGGCGTGGAACGCGCAGTCCATCGCCAAGGCACTTGACATGAGCCCGACCACGGTGAACCGCTACGTGGATTTCCTCGAAGGGGCGTTCATGCTGCGCAGGCTCGCGCCCTACCACGCCAACACCCGCAAACGCCTGAGCAAGACACCGAAGGTCTATGTGCGTGACAGCGGGCTGCTGCACTACCTGCTCGACATCAACCGGGCGGCCGATCTGCTCTCGCACCCATCGGTGGGGCATTCGTGGGAAGGGCATGTCATCGAGCAGATCATCGCCCTGCTGCCAAGGACAATACAACCGTTCTACTACCGCACCCATGACGGGGCGGAAATGGACCTGGTGCTGGTGAAAGGGGTCGCCCCGATAGCCTCCATCGAGGTGAAGCTGACGCTCTCGCCCACCGTGACGCGCGGGATGCGGGAAAGCATCAAAGACCTGGGCACAGCGCAGAACTTCATCATCACCCCGCAGGATTCGCCTTCCTACCCCATCGCTGACGATATCCGTGTATTGGGGCTGCGGGAGTTCGTCACCACGCTGCTCCCGAAGTTGGTGAAATGATACCGCTGAACAACTTGAAGAGCAATCCACAGCGACCGCATCCTGCCAACCACCTCGCGGAGGCGATTCAATATCGGAGTTTGGACAGGGCGAACCGGGCGGGGTGAAAAACAAACCCCGACACCGCCTCAAGGACAGGGTCGGGGAAAGTTCTGAATTTTGGCAGCTATCAGGCTGCCTGAAGAGATTGACGGAAGTCCTTCTTGTACGCCCTCCCGATCGGAATGCTGAACCTCATGTCGCGCTCCATCATCTCGATATTGTTCCCTCGAACGAAACCTATCTTGTCCAGATTCACGATGAACGACCGGTGCGAACGTGCGAAACGCTCGGCAGGAAGTTTCTCCTCCAGTTCCTTCATGGTGCAGAGGGTGATGTGTTTGCCAGAGGTGGTCTTGACGATCACATAGTCCGCCAAAGCCTTGATAAAAAGGATGTCATCGAATGCTACGGACACTGACTCATAGTTTGCACGGATCACGATGCGTTCGCGTTTCATGTCGGTTCTCATGGCATTGGGGCTTGAGGTTAATTACTGTGAGTGTTTACCCGCTGATGCCGCTGCCGTTCAGAAATTTAGACGAACGACCGCTTTTCTCCGTTGGATATGACCATGGCTTTCGATGACCAAGAGCTGCTGATGATGCCCAAAGCGGTTTCATACCTTTGCAACCCTTCTTCAGGACGAACGCCATCCGACAACATTTCCATCTGGTCGCATTGAATCTCTTGGCGCATCGCATCGCAATTGTTCTGTTTCTGCTCTCAGTGGTCTGGGGAGATGCCTCAGCACAGGGCAAACTCATCATCAACGGACTGGTGACCAAGGAGGGTGCACCTCTGGCCGAGGCGGAGATCAAGATCTTCAAGGCCACAGGAGGACTGATGTACTCCTATGCCAACAATGCAGGCAAGTTCCGCACGTCATTGGGCCTCAACGATGAGTACATCATCAGTGTGACAGAGCCCGGGTACGCTACGCACTCCATGACCATACTTACCGAACTGCCCAATGGAAAGGACGGCCAGTACGAGCAGAGCATCACCCTCGACCTGCAGCGTATGCGTAAGGACAAGGATGGCAAGGATATCCGTGAGGAGCTGGCAGGGGGCATCATGTTCAATGAGGCCACAGGCGACTTCGTGACCGTGACCCGCGACATCAGCCGATTGAAGGAAGATATCGCCATGGCCGAGGAAGCTGCCAAGCGAAGGAAGGAGGCTCAGGAGAAAGCGATGGCAAGGGCGCGCGAGCAGGCACGCCTCGATTCCATTGCCAACGTGCAGGAACAGGCCCGTCTCGATTCCATCGCCAATGCAGAGCGTCTGCTTGCAGAGTTGGCAGTCGCCAAGGAGAAGGCACGCCTCGATTCGCTCGCTGCCGTGGAAGCCCATCTTGCCAAGATGAAGGAGAAACTACTGGCAAAGGAACGCGAGACCAAGGCTGAGCAGGCCAAGCTCGATTCACTGGCCAATGCCGAGCGCGAGCGCAAAAGGATCGAGGCCATGAAAGCAGCTCAGGCCGATTCGGCATCCCTGGCCGAACAGGCCGCACTTGATGCCGCAGCAACTGCCCGAAAAGCCAGAGAAGACTCCATCGCAGCGGCAAAGGAGGCAGAGAGGCAGGCCGCCCTGCTCGCCAAGGAAATGGATGCACAGCGCAAGAAGGCCATGGCCGACAGTATTGCGGCAGCCAAGGAGGCTGAAAAACAGGCTGCCCTGCTTGCCAAAGAGCTGGAAGCACAGCGCAAGAAGGCCGAGGCCGACTCGCTCCTTGCACTCAAGGATGCGGAGAAATATGCCGCAGAAAAGGCCAAAGAGGCCGAGCAGCAGCGCAAACAGGCCATTGCCGACAGCCTTGCGGCTATCAAGGAAGCTGAGAGACAGGCCGCACTCCTCGCCAAGGAATTGGAGGCACAGCGTAAGAAGGCGGAAGCCGACTCTCTCCTCGCTGTGAAGGAAGCAGAGAAAGCTGCGGCCAACAAGGCAAGAGAACTTGAGGAGCAACGTAAGAAAGCAGTCGCTGACAGTTTGGCCGCCATCAAGGAGGCAGAGAGGCAGGCCGCACTCCTCGCCAAGGAACTTGAGAACCAGCGGAAGAAGGTGGTTGCGGACAGCATTGCAGCAGTGCGTGAGGCAGAGCGCTTGGCCAAGGAGCAGGAACGCCTCGCCATTGAGGCGCAGAAAAAAGCCGTTGCAGACAGCGTGGCCGCTGTAAGAGAAGCAGAAAGGCTTGCACAAGAGGAGCTCAGGCTTGCGGCAGAGGCTCGCAGGAAGGCTGTGGCTGACAGTATAGCCGAAGCCGCCCGTCAGCTACAAATGGCAGAGCAGGCGCAAGCCGATTCCATTGCACAGGCTCGTGAAACAGCGAGGCTGGAACGTCTTCGAGAACAGGAGGAGGCTGAGAAGGCGGCAGCCGAGGCCGAGCGGCAGCGCAAGGAGGCCATCGCGGCAGAGCGCAAGGCTGAGGAACAACGCGTTCGTGAGCAGCGAAAGGTCAACTCCATCCGTGAAAAGACCACCACTGAACCCAATGGTCGTATCACGGTAGTGACCCAAACCGACATCTATGGTGTCAAGGCTACCTACAAGCGGGTCACTCAGAGTTGGGGCGAGACCTACTACTACAAGGGCGAGGCCATCATCTCCGAGGGTATATACCGCACAGAGCTGGAGACGGCAAGGGCAGAGGTCAACCCCGAGAACATCATCGTAGAGTGATGGAGGGCGCGATCAGCATCGCGCCAGCATCCATTCGGTCAGCAGTTGGAATACCTGCGTCTGCTCTGGTTCGTTGTGACATTCGTGGAAAAGACCTTCCCAGGAGTGCCATGTCACATCGCCTTTCACTTTTGAGGCAAACTCCTTCGATGCATCGTGCGATGTGAGCCTGTCGGCAGTGCCGTGGTAAATGAGAAGCGGCAGTTCCATTCTGCCTGCGTTGTCGAGTGCCCATTGGGCTGCATCCTCTATCTCCACGAAGAAACCCGGAGTGATGCGGCCATGGACCAACGGGTCTTTCAGGTAGGTGTCAACCACGGCCTTGTCTCGGCTTATGGCGGTAGCATCGAGGTTGGTGGGCTGCCCCAGCGATGGCAGCAGTCCTTTCACCAATCTTGCAAGCTTCACCTGAATAGCAGGTGGGGTGAACGCCAACCGCAGATAGGGGGCCGATGCGATGATTCCGTTCACCTTGGGCTTGCGGATGAGCGCATGGTTCAGCACCACGTTGCCGCCCATGCTGTGGCCCATCAGGAACTTCGGTGCTGAGGGTGCGAGTCTGGACATCTCATCCAACAACTGGTCTACACCGTCCAGCAGATGCCCTACGGAAGGAGTATGACCCCGCTGCCCAGTGCTCCTGCCATGGCCGCGATGGTCGTAAGCCACCACGCTGATGCCTGCTGCGTTCATGGCTTCGGCCACATGAGCATAGCGGCTGCTGTGCTCTCCCATGCCGTGTACTATACCGAGCACGTCCTTGGGCTCATTCACGGTCCAAGATTGGGCGAATAGGGTAAGTCCCTCACGGGTCTTCCATTGGGTGGTGCTGTGTGCCATGCGCTTCGAGGTTTTGCCCAAAAATAGGCTGAACGAAGGCTATCTTCGCCCCATGTCTATCTGGCGCGTACTGCTGTGTATCATCTTCCCGCCCCTTGCGGTCATTGACAAGGGCTGCGGCTCTGTGCTCATCGTGGTGCTGCTCACCCTCGCGGGCTGGGTGCCGGGCGTCATTGGTGCGCTGGTCATCAACAAGAAGTAGAGGCCCGTTGCCGGCCCGTACCTTTGCCGCATGTGGCAGCACGTGCGTACCCTATTTCTCAAGGAATTCCGTTTGGAGCTGCGCAACCGGTATGCGCTCAACGGCATTCTGCTCTATGTGGTGAGCACCGTTTTTGTCTGCTATCTCAGCTTCAAGCAGGTCGTTAGCGCACCCGTTTGGAATGCGCTTTTCTGGGTCATCATGCTGTTCGCTGCGCTGAATGCCGTGGGGCGGTCGTTCGTGCAGGAGGGCCGTGGGCGGATGCTCTACTACTATTCCGTCATCGGGCCGCAGGCGTTCGTGCTGGCCAAGATGCTCTACAATGCCCTGCTGATGGCTGTCATCGGGGTGCTGGCCTACGTCATCTATGCGTGGTGGATAGGCGACATGGTGCAGGACCACGGCATGTTCGTCCTCGCGCTGGTGTTGGGCAGCGTGGGCTTCGCGGGGATCCTCACGCTCATGTCGGCCATCGCGGCCAAGACGGACAACAACCTCAGCCTGATGGCCATTCTCAGCTTCCCTGTGCAGCTGCCGTTCCTGCTCACCCTCATCAAACTCTCGAAGAACGCGGTCGATGGCCTCGAACCTTCTGTCAGCTACCCGCTCATCGGGATCCTTGCGCTGCTGCTGGTGATCATCATCACCCTCAGCCTGCTGTTGTTCCCGTACCTTTGGCGGGATTGATTGTGAAGTGATTTTTTAGCATTTAAGGATGAAGGAAATGGGACGGGGGACGAGGGACGAAGGACGAGAGTGCGCGGTACGAACCATTTTCAATTTTCAATTTTCCATTCACTGAGTTTTGTTCAACGCAAGAATCCTCGGCCTTCATTGGTGGAAATGGCTTGCCATTCTCCTCATCCTCTTCTCGCTGACAGCGGGGATGCTCATTGATGTGCCTGAACTTCCCATCCTCAACGAGAGCATCCGTAACCTGTTCTACCACGTCACGCAGTGGTTCGGGATGATGATCATCCTGACGGCATCATTGGTCTATAGCGTCATCCACCTGGTGAAGGGCGACATGCGCAGCGACCGCATCGCAGCAGAGAGCATCAATGTGGCCCTGTTCATGGGCGTGCTGGGCATCCTCACGGGCAGCCTGTGGGCCAAGTTCACTTGGGGTGGATGGTGGACCAACGACCCCAAGCTCAACGGGGTGGCGATGGGAATGCTCGTCTATCTGGCGTACATCGTGCTGCGCGGCAGCATGGACGAGGAGCAGAAGCGCGCCCGCGTGGCGGCCGTCTACAACATCTTCGCTTACGTGATGTTCATGGTGTTCATCATGGTGCTACCAAGGCTCACGGACAGTCTGCACCCTGGCAACGGGGGCAATCCCGGCTTCGGGGGCTACGACCTGAATGACAACATGAAACTGGTGTTCTACCCTGCCATCATCGGGTGGACCCTGCTGGGGGTGTGGCTGGTGAATCTGAGAGTGAGACTCGTAAACTTGAAAGAGGAAATATGAAAGCTGAAAGTGCGTATCTTTCTGTGAGACAGGGAAAATTGAAAATGGTGTGGAGTCTGCTGGCGTTGCTGATGCCTGTGGTCTCGTTTGCGCAAGGCGTTGACATGGCAGAGACCATGCGCAGCGAAGGCAAGATATATGTAGTGGTGGGTGTCATCGCCATCATCTTCATGGGTCTGGCTTTCTACCTCATCGCTCTCGACAGACGCATCTCGAAAATGGAGAATCGTAAACGGTGAAACTGAAACTGAAAGATGGGAATAGGGTTGGAAATCACTGGATATTTTCTGCTCCCCTTGCCCCATTCGTAAATTCGACCCGCACGTGCGGGACTCGTAATTCGTGAATAAAGTGAAACGTACACACATCATCGGCATCATCGTCATCGCCATCGCCATCGGAGCCATCATGAGCACGGTGGCAGACAGCAGCACCTACGCCTCATTCGCAGAGGCCATTGATAACCCCGGAAAGGAATACCACGTGGTGGGCCAGCTGAACAAGGAGGCTGAAATGACCTACAACCCTCAGGTGGACGCGAACCTGTTCTCGTTCTACATGTTGGACAACGAGGGCCGCGAGGAGCAGGTGCATTTCCATGGGAGCAAGCCGCAGGACTTTGAGCGTTCGGAGCAGGTGGTGCTGGTTGGCCGCTACAATGGTGAGATTTTCGAGGCGAATAAAATCCTGATGAAATGCCCCTCCAAGTACGAGGATGGACAGCCGGGCGAGATGAAGGAATTCACGGCTGAGGGCTGAACCTAACAACCCATTAAGGGTTAAATCTTTTCGATGGAAATCAACTACATAGGTGAACAACTGATGCCCGGCAAGCTCGGGCATTTCTTTATCGTGCTGGGCTTCGTGTCGGCACTGGTGGCGGCCATCGCTTACTATTTCGGGGCGAAGGATGATGCCGAGTCGAATGGCTGGCGCAAGATGGGCCGTGTGGCGTTCGGCATCCATTCGTTCTCTGTGCTCAGTGTGGTAGGCATATTGCTCGGACTATTGGCCAACCATCGCTTCGAATACCATTACATCTGGCAGCACTCGAATACCGAGATGCCCATGGAATATATTCTTTCCAGCTTCTGGGAAGGGCAGGAGGGCAGTTTCTTGCTGTGGTTGTTCTGGCATGTGGTGCTGGGTCTCATCCTGATGTTCTCGGCCAAGAAATGGGAATCGCCCGTGATGGCGGTGTTCGCGCTGGTGCAGGCATTCCTCGTGTCGATGCTGCTGGGCACGCAGCTCGGTGATTTCCGTCTCGGCAGCAACCCGTTCGTGCTGCTGCGAGACCATCCCGATTTTATGAATCTGCCTTTCCTTCAGAACGCGAGCTACCTCACCAATCTGGACGGTCGCGGCCTCAACCCGCTGCTCCAGAACTACTGGATGACTATCCACCCACCCACGCTGTTCTTAGGTTTTGCCAGTACGCTCGTGCCGTTTGCCTTCGCGATAGCGGGCCTTTGGAAAAAGCAGTACACCGAATGGCTGAAGCCCGCCCTGCCTTGGACGTTCTTCGGTATCATGATTCTCGGCACGGGCATCCTTATGGGAGGTGCATGGGCCTACGAGGCATTGAGTTTCGGAGGATTCTGGGCTTGGGACCCCGTGGAGAATGCCAGCCTTGTACCGTGGATCACACTCGTTGGCGCGGCCCACGTCATGGTGATTCAGAAGAACAAGGGGCAGTCGCTTATCATCACGTTCGTGCTCACGCTCATCACGTTCATCCTCATCCTTTACTCCACCTTCCTTACGCGGAGCGGGGTGCTCGGTGAGACAAGCGTGCACGCCTTCACCGACCTCGGCATGTCGGGCCAGCTGTTGGTCTATCTGCTATCTTTCCTGTTTCTGGCGATGCTGCTGCTGGCCGTGCGTTGGAAGGAACTGCCCAAGGCTGCTGAGGAGGAGAGTCTATACAGCCGCGAGTTCTGGATGTTCGTGGGTGCGATGGTGCTCAGCATTTCAGCCTTCCAGATCAGTTTCAGCACCAGCATACCGGTCATCAACAAGGTGCTGGGCACGAACATCGCCCCACCCCTCGACCCCATTTCGCACTACAACAGTTGGCAGCTGCCGCTGGCGATCATCGTGGCGCTGCTCATTGCGGTGACTCAGTACCTCAAGTATCGCAAGACCGAGCCGAGGAAGTTCTACTCCGCGCTGGCGATTCCGTTCGGAGTTGCGCTGGTGCTGACCGTAGCGATTGCGGTGGCGATGAAATACACCCATTTCATGTATCTGCTGATGCTGTTCGCCACGCTCTTCACAGTGACAGCCAATCTCGGCTACTGGATTCAGATTCTGAAAGGGAAAATGGCTGTGGCGGGCGCATCGGTGGCGCACGTAGGATTCGGACTCATACTGCTGGGCGCATTCCTCAGTACCTCCAAGACTCAGACCATCAGCATGAACACAAGCGGTCTGGACGTCTCCAGCCTCGGGACCGACTACTCCAACCGCGAGAACATCCTGCTGATGAAGGGCGACACGCTGCGGATGGCTGAGTATTTCGTCACCTACAAGGGGCGCAACAAGGAGGGAGTGAATATCTTCTACGAGGTGGAATACATGACGCAGCCCGCCCCTGGGCAGTACGAGACGGCCTTCACGCTCTACCCACGCGTGCAGACCAACCCGCGCATGGGCAACGTGGCCGAGCCTGACACGCGCCATTTCCTACACAAGGACATCTACACCTTCGTGACCTACGCGGAGATTGAGAAGCCCGATGTGAAGCCCGAGGACTTCAAGAACACCACCACCAAGGCACTGGCCGTGGGCGACACGCTCTTTGCGGGCAATGCCATCATCACCTTCGATGGTTTCGACCGCAATGTGGACAAGGCAGAACTCGGTCTGAAGGATGCGGATATTGCAGTGGGCGCCAAATTCACAGCGGTTGACATCAACAGCACGCGACATACGGCCATGCCCGTCTATGCGCTGCGCGATGCCTACGCCATCCCCGTGGAGGCGGAGATCGAACAGCTTGGCCTGAAATTCCGCATCAAGCGGCTCATACCTGAAGAGGGAAAAGTGGAGGTGGAACTCTACGAACGGGCCGACAACTACCGCGAGTTCATCGTGCTGAAAGCCCTTGTCTTCCCATGGATCAACATCCTGTGGGCGGGCTGCGTCATCATGGTCATCGGGACGGTGATGGCGATAAGGAGGAGGGTGAGGTTGGGGTAAGTCGGGCTGATTGCCCCTCGTTTTATTGGCGCAAAGTGCCCGTTTCAATGCTGTTTTGGGATTCCCTCATATTTCTTGGTGACTCGGATGCCATGCGTTCAGATAAGAATATTCCTGCGGGCTGGAATTTATTAAGTACATGAAAAATTCTATTGTTTCTTTTCTGGCAATCGTACTCGGGAACATTTTGTGTGCTAAATACTATCACACTCAAAGCGGTTTTAGATTTTTATCATTGCTAGGGCTTTTTATGGTTTTGGCATCAATTTTTTCCTTCTGAGCAAATTTTTCGAGGCTTTTTCGCAGCAGTAATGAACAACGTATTTCTGAAGAGAAATCTGTAACTATTATGGCGATTGTTTTGGTGGTGTTAATTGTGCTACAGGTGTTTGGGATGGTATTTTTTGATGATCATCAGAACAGATTACTTGAAGAACATGGACAATTTACAGAAACCATAGTTGTGAATAAAACGCGGGAAAGGCGCGGAAGAGGTGCCGCAGGCTACTACATACATTATATTTTCACTTACAATGGAAAGGAGTATAAACACGATGCAGAAATTGACTCTGTCGAAATTGGTGATACGATAGAAATTAAGTTTTATCCTGAGAACCCTGAAAACCACCGAGTCTTAACGAAAGGCTCGAATCGTTAATAATTCAGTCTTAATCGTATGGCTGCTGCTTTTGTTTTGATTCGCTGTTAGTTCTCAGGAGGGGGTGTTATTGTGGTCTCTTTGCGATTTCATTAGCGTAGTAATTGTGATAGTTTGAAGTTGTCGTGAGCCGATTAGCAGGGTTATTCGGCTCACGATTCGGTCATTTATGAGCCGATTGCAGCGTAGTGCATCCAAGGCCACCGCCACCCGCGACCTGCAAGACCTTTCGGAAAAAGGGATTCTTACCGTGTCGGGCGGAGGAAGAAGCACGGGGTATCAGGTGAATCTCTGAATGTTCGGAGGGGATGCGTCATCGTGGTCATCGGTACGGTGATGGCGATACGAAGGAGGGTGAGGTCGGGTTGACCTAACTTGCGGCCTGAGATGGCTGCTTTCCTGAAAATGCGGGTGATACTGTCCTTGTCGACCATCGCTGTGTTGTTGGTCTTCTCCTTTTTCCGATTCTCTGCCTATCATTATCCCTTTCTTGATTCTGACATGGCCATCCATGTGCTCATGGCGCGTGGGTTCGAGTTTTACCATAATCTCTACTACTGGGGACAGACCCGCTTGGGCAGTCTTCTGCCGCTGGTGGCATTCTTTCCCTGGAAAGTCGGGCTGAACCCGCTGAAGGCAGTTTCGCTGGCGCAGTGCGGCATGGTCGTGGTCACACTGGGCGGTTTTTTTCTTTTGGAAAGAAAGTGGTTGGGGTCGGTCGTGCTGGCCGCACTGTTCCTGCTTCCCCCACCGGCATTGGTGTACACGCTGATGCCCGGTCATCCTGCGTTGCCGCACATCATGCTCACGGTGCTCGGTGCGTATGCCGTGATGAGGGTAGGTGCAGGCGATGCCCGTGCAGACAGTTTTTGGTTCTTGACCGGTTGGCTTTGCGCACTGATGGCGGTCTGGGTGTCCGATCTTGCCATGGTCACCGCACCTGCGCTGTGGGTCTGGATGGTGGTTCGGGTCAGGATTCGGTCGGGAGCTGACACATCGGTCCGGATATCGGTGGCTGTCGTCCTTGCCACTCTTTCACTTCCGTTGTGGGTGGCATGGCTCAAGAGCGGAAGGGTCGATTATTCGGGTTATGATGAGCAATCTGTTGCAGGGCTAATGATGGCTGGGAAGGGGCTGACAGCCCACCTTTATTCTCTTCTTGAGACGCTTATGATGAAGGATGGTTTCAGGTGGTCGGGGCTGTGGGCGGGTTTCATGGCACTGGCAACGGGTCTTGGTGTGCATGTACTGGTCGGTGATGCAAGGAGACGAGGCATGGCCGATACCCTGACGCATCCCTCGTTGCTGTTTTTGCTGCTTGCTGCGTTGACGTATGCCGCTACTATGATGAGCGGATGGGCCGCACTCAATGGCTACGATTCGCGTTACCTGGCAGTGCCGGTCGTGTTTCTCATGATGTCGCTCTGCATGATGTTAACGAACGAACGGCCACGGATGCCACTCGTCTTGACGCTGGTCATCGCTGCCATCGCCTCTGGATTGTCTTTCGGGGAGCAGGTGCCGCACCCTGATAGGTTTCAAGTGAACGATGACGCTCGTGACCGCTTGCGTGCCATGCGGTCGGCCACCATTTTGGGCGACTACTGGTTCTGTTATGCCATGGCCTCGTACAATGCGGATGAGATTATTCCGATGCCGTTCGGGGAGGATTTTTACCGTAACGGACATCAGATAGAGGCAGCTTTTCTCAGCGATTCCATTTTCGTTTGCACTTCGACCAAGTATCCTCAGCTAAGTGACACATTGCATCAGCATGGTCGGATGCTACTGAAGACCGGTGAACCGCATTTCCAAGTCGGGAATGCTGTTTTGGCCAGGTATACCGTCCAACTCTAAAAACTCCACTTCAGCCTGAGAAACACGCTGTTGCTCAGGTTCTGGTAGCGGCTCACGAGCGCACCATCCTCAATTTCGGGGAATTCTGAGAAGAACAGCTGGCCCGTCAGCAGCAGGTCGATGTTCGTGGAGGCCGACCACGTGAGCGTGGGGTTCAGCAGCAGCAGGTGCGGGCCGAAGCCGTAGATAGCAGCAAAGCTGGCGTTGATGAGCGGGGTGATGGGGTAACTCACGGTCACAAAGGCGTTGTAGCGCGTGGGCATCAGGTTCTTCGCGCTCAGGACGGCCCCGCTGAAGAACGTGGCGAGCTTGGCGGGGTCAGAATCATCAATGCCGTTGCTGTTGAAGAGCACCGATCCGTTGAGGTAGAGCGAGTTGCGGAACGCATAGTCCACTGTCAGTGCGGCCGTAACGGTGTGGGTGCTGTCGGCAAAGCCCTCGAACGGCCCGAACCACTGCGCCTCGCCCTTGAAACCCGCGTTGCGGATGTTGCCCGCCCAGCCGATGCCAGCCGTCACATCGCGCCTGAACTGCCCTGCGATGAACTGGAGGTCATAGCCCCGCGCATTCATCTTGTACATCACCGCTGCGGTCGATTCGTCCCAGCGTTCGCGGGGGGCCACCGCAATCTCGAAACCGCTCATGTTCTTCGCGAAATACTGGAACCGTACCGCGTCCGCACCAGGCCGTTCCTCATAGTCGAAGTCGATGAAGTTGTAGGCGTTGAAGATGTCGTTGGGGTTCCACGCGAGGTTCACGCCCCAGTTGATGCGCTGGCGGCCCGCACGGATGTCCACCCTGCTGTTGCCCCAGCCTACGTACAGGCGGTCGAGGGAGGTGTTGAGCAGCACCGCTTCGTTGTTCCCGATGTTCCACGTCATGTCCACGAGGCCATCATCCGCTTCGAGCATGTCGCGAGAGGCGGGGGTGGTCACCGTCCGTCCTGCATAGAAGAGGCGCGTGCGCAGCTCTGCTGCTACTGTGAAACCCGCGCTTGGGGTGATGCGCAAGTTCAGGCGGTTGTGGATGAAGTTCTCTGTGCTGTTACCGATGAGCGGGTTGCCTGATAGCGACACGATGTTGAGGTTCTTCACATAGCCCCGCAGTTGCACGATGTCGGAGAATTTCGGACGCGGGGCGGAGGTGGTGTCGGATTCCTGAGCGTTCGCGATGCTGATCATCAACAGAGTGGTTGCGGCCACCCACCACCCCTTAGAGACGCGATTAATCGCGTCTCTACACGCCCATCGGAATGCCCTGTTAACCATTCTCTATTATCCGTTAACCCTACCGCCTCTCATCACTCACAACCCTTCCATCTTCCAGAACGATTACCCTGCGCGCACGGTCTATCACGCGCTGGTCGTGGGTCGAGAAGATGAACGTGATGCCCTCCTCCGCGTTGAGCCGCGCCATGATGTCGAGCAGGTTGAAGGCGCTCTTGCTGTCGAGGTTGGCGGTGGGTTCATCGGCCAGCACGAAATCGGGCTTGGAGGCCAGTGCCCGTGCCACGGCCACGCGCTGCTGCTGGCCACCTGAGAGCTGGGTTGGACGCTTGTCCATCTGGTCTGCCAGACCCACTTCTCGAAGCAGTTGCTCCACACGGGCATCACGTTCGGCCTTGGGCACGTTCTGAAGGAGCATGATGAACTCCGCGTTCTCGCGGGCCGTGAGTACGGGGATGAGGTTGTAGCTCTGAAACACGAACCCGATGTGCCGCAGGCGGAAGTCTATCAGTTCGCTGTCCGTGAGGCCCGTCAGCTCCTTGCCGTTCACTTGGATACTGCCCGAAGTCGGACGGTCGAGACCACCGATCATGTTCAGCAGCGTGGTCTTGCCACTGCCCGAAGGCCCGATGACAGCGGTGAATTCATTGTCCTCGATGGTCAGATCGACCTTCTTCACCGCATGAACGGGCACTACCCCTTCGTAGGTCTTGGTAAGCTGTTTTGTCTCAATTACGTTCATGGCAATTGCTCATTGGTTTCTTATTGCTTCAACAGGATTTAATCCCAACGCCTTTCTCGCTGGGTAAACGGCCGCAAGCACCGCCATTACCGCCACCATCCCCGCCACCTCGAAGTAGGATTTCGTGTCGAGGTGCGGATGGATGATGTTCGAGAAGCCGAGGTCTGCGTATGCGGCCGAGCCGAGGTCGATGCCTACCTCCCCGAAATAGGTGACAAACGCCCACGACAGCAGCAGCCCCAGCGGCCCGCCTATCATGGTGAGCATGACGGTCTCCAGCAGTATCATGCTGAACACCCGCGCCTTGCCCATGCCCACGGCCATCAGCACGCCTATCTCGCGCACCCGCTCCAATACGGCCATCAGCATGGTGTTGAGGATGCTGAACAGCAGCGCCACCAGTATGATGCCCACGATGAAATAGACGTACACCCCGATGACCTCCACCATGTAGCGCATGCCCGTGGCGAGGTCGAGCCAGAGCAGCACCTCCAGTTCGGGGTGCGCCTCCTGATACTTGGCGGCCAGCGGCTCGGCCAGGTCGTGGTCGCGCAGGGCCACGGCTATCTGATGCACGCCCGATTCGATGTGAAGCAGGTTGCGAAGATCCTGCTGACGCACGTAGAGCTGCATCTCATCGAACATGCCGTTGCCCGACTCGAAGATGCCCACCACACGGAATGCGCCCGCGATTATTTCACCCTCCACGTCCTGCACAGTCAGCACCAATTTGGATCGCAGTTCCACGCCATACTTGTCCGCCACCTTGCGGCTGATATAGACGGGCGTGCGGCCCTCATCGCTCAGGTATTCACCATCGGTCACCTTGGCATCGATGCCCGTGACAGCCGCCTCGTCAGTAGGATTCACGCCCACGATGCGGATGGCCCCCGATTGCCTTGCCGAGGCTACCATGCCCATGCTCACCAGCCGTCCTGATACGCCTGCCACCGCTGGCTCCTCAAGCACTTCGGCCATGATGCCGTCTGCGTTCGGAATGTAGAGCTTCGTCAGGAACTCATCCTTGAACCCTGGCACATGGAACTGGAAGTCGCTGTATTCCAGTTTGATGACGCTTTCCACCTTCTGCACCATCATGCCCTGCACAAACGCAGATGCGAATACCCCCGCCAACAGTCCGATGGCAATGGCCATGATGACCACGAGGCTGCGGGTACGGTTGCGCCAGATGTTGCGCCAAGCGATTTTTATAAGCATAGCCATTCGCTTTTCGCCTTTCGCTCTTCGCGGAAAAGGCACTGGTTTTTCGGTTGTGCTTCTGCAAACATTTTTCTTCGAATCTCTGTGTGCTCAATGGTTCGGTGGCGAACAGTGAACAGCGAACGGCTTTCTCATCCCCTCATCGCATCAATCGCCTTCAACCTTGCAATCCTCATCATAGGATACAGTGCAATCAAGCTGGTGATAATGGCAACCACAATGGCCTGCGTGGCAAACACCTCCAAGTCGATCGAGGCCTGCAGGACGGGTTCGAGGCCGTATTCCTCAAACATCTTGGCGAAGTCCTCGCCCTCACCGAACGTGATGGGGAAATAATAGAACCAGCCGCAGACGGGCAGCGCGCCCAACATGCCGAGCAGCGAGCCGAGCAGGGCCAGCAGCAGCACTTCGAGCCAGAAGATGACGGCCAGTTTCCAGCGTTTCATGCCCACGGCCACCAGCACCCCGAACTCGTGCATCCGCTCGGCCAGCATCATCAGCATGGTGCCGAAGATGCCGAACGCGATGACCAGATATAGGATGAACATGAAGACGTAGCCCTCCACGCGGTCGGTCTCGATCATGTTCTTGAGGTCGGGCGAGAGGACTTCCCAGTCGTGGGCCACGAGGCCGCTCGGGAGGCTTCCGCTGAGGTCGGCCGAGATGCTGCCCGAACGGTCGGGATTGGCCGTCTGCACCACGATGTTGGTACACAGGCCCTCCGCCCCGAAGAGCCACTGCGCCTCTTTCAGGGGCATCACCACCAACTGCTTGCTCAGCTCTGGCGACCCGAACGTGAGCAGGCCCTTCACCGCGTACTTGCCCGCTGCGGTGCTGCCCCGATAGCCCATGCCCATCAGTACGATGGTGTCGCCCACGCCCAGACGGAGGTACTTGCCAAGCCCCGAGCCGAGCAGCACCGAGCGGTCATCGGCCTTGAGGTATTCGCCCTCGCTCACGCGCTGGTCCATGCCACTGTGGCCGCGCTCGCGTTCTGGGTCTATGCCCACCACCATCGCGCCCCGCGTCAGCTCATCAGATGCCGACAGCGCGAAGCTCTCGATGCGCGGTGCGTAGCCTGTTACGCCCCGCGTGGACATGATGATTTCCCCGAGGCCGTCCGACATCGGCAGGGCATCGTCCAGCGAACGGTCGGGCAGGTATTCCTCTGCCTGCACCTGCACGAAGCCCGTGAACGACCCTATCATCGATTCCATCATGCGGTTGTACATTCCCTCCTTGATACTCATCATGAGGGTGGAGAGTATCACCGCGAAGAACACCGACATCAGGTTGATGGCCGTTCTGCGCTTGTTGCGCCAGATGTTGCGGTAGGCGAGGCGGATCAGCATGGCCACAAGCTTTTAGCTGCAAGCCGCAAGCGGGAGGAAGCTTCAAGCTTCAAGCTTCTGGCTTCAAGCGATGGGCGCATGTTACATTCGTTTCTTGATGAACGGCTTATCATGGGTGCTTGGTGTCTTGCTTGTAGCTTGAGGCTAAAGGCTTGCAGCTACATATTTGAAGCTAACGGCTTGCAGCTTACTTGTTTTTAATGTCACGGTTGATGGTGGCGATGAGACCGCTAATCATGCGCTGTTCCTCCTCGATGGCTGCAAGGGCCTTGTCAATCGATCCTTCGGGACTGTTCGGGGCAAGTTCAAGCTCTTTAATAATGAGCAACTGGGTCTCCAGTTCAAATGCGCTGCCAAGGCTTATCTCAAGGAAACGCCTGTAGTCGGGGTCGCTGAACCTGCTGCTGCCCTCCGCGATGTTGGACGGAATGGAGACGGCTGCCCGAGTCATCTGCGACCTCAGTCCATATCTCTCCTCATCAGGCAGGAACCGAGATACAGCATAAACCTGTTTCACAATACCCATCCCCTGCTTCCAGATCTTGAGTTGCTTGAAGTTTTTCATGTTTCGATGATTTAGAGTTGTTCAACAAATGTATTTCCCCCACCACATTACCCTTGCGGTCTTCGCTTCGCTTCACGTGGCGCTTGAAGCTTGCGGCTTATGGCTTGCAGCTTCGCTCACTTCACATTCTTCATATTGGACGTACTGAAAAACGAATCCTCAATCGGTTTGTCGAATTCGATCGAGGTTATCTCCATCATCGTCTTGTTGCCTGGCTTATCGACTGGGATCATCTCCATCTTGGACGCCAGCTTTTTCCCACCCAATTCCTTGATGTCTGATGAGTTGAGGATGTTGATGAGGTAGCCGTCCTCGTCATACATCTCGCTGCGGAGCTGGATGAAGTCGGCTTTGTCGATGAAGAGGATGATGCGGCCCCAGACCACGGCTGCATCGGGCTTGGGGTCGAGTTGGATTTTCCAGCAGTTGCGTCCGAGAATGGTGCTGTCGCCCACGATGCTGTGGGTGTAGTCGTTGAGGGTCGATGATTCGCGCACGAGGTCATCGTTGGTGAAGTCGGTGCCCATCCAGCTCTGCATCATCATGCTGGGCGGCAGTTTGATGGTGCGCTCAATGCTGGGCATCCAGTTCCATATCTCCTTCTCGCGCTTGAGGAATGCCGTTCCCCTGTCCTTCGCGGGCGAACGGACGACCGAGAGGCTGAAATCCTCCCCCTTGCTCCAACTCTTAAGAGTCATCTCGCGGGTCCACTTGGGACGCACGGTGGTGATGGTCATCTCGGTGATGGCCGATTTGGTGCCGCGCATCTTCTGGTCGGCCATCTCGATGATTTCGCGGACGGTTTGAGCTTGAGCTGCAAGCTGTACGCTACAAGCCACAAGCACGAGGAGCGGCAAGCGATAAGCCACAAGCCGCGAGCGCGATTTGAATAGCGCAGGAGTGAGGGTTAGGATGGTTTGATTTTTTGTCATCTTATTTTGAGCTAAATGCTAATGGCTACGTTCCTATATCTATCTGCTTGTGGCCCCGCTCTGCGGGATTTCGCTTCTCTCAACTTGCTGCTTATGGCTTTCATTGCTTGCGGCTTGTAGCTAATGGCTTGCGGCTTTCTTAAGCGAACTGCTCTATCACCATCTGTTTCACTTTTTCCACGGGAAAATTGTCGGGGTCGAGGAGGGCGTGCATCTGCACCCCATCGAGCACGGCATTGTAGTAGCGCATCATGGTCACAGGGTCTTCATAGCCTTTGGCGTGGAAATACTGCGACATGCTCATCATAAAGGGCGTCACCTTGGGCAGCATGGTCTCCATCAGTAACGGGGTCACATCGGGCTGGAACGCCAGCGACATGTAGAGTTTCCACCGTTGGGGTTCTTGCACGGCAATATCGATGCTCACTTCGATGATCTCAATGAACCGTTCCCGGGTCAACTCTTCGCCCGGGGTGATTCTGAGCAACCCTACCACAACATCGAACAGGTCGTTCACCAACGTGAGCAACACCTGCTCCTTGCTCTCGAAATAGTTGTACATCAATCCCTTGCTCACGCCCGCCTCCTTGGCGATCATGCTGACCGAGGCCGAGTGGTAGCCGTTGTTGGCAAACACCGTCAGTGCTGCATCAAGGATGGCCTGCCTGCGGTCTTTGCGGAGGTCTTCGAACTGCTGCTTGGTGCGTGGCGACATTGTTTATGACTGAACGGTCGGTCAAAGGAATGGAAAGTTTTTGAATGAACGGGTGGTCAGTGAAAAATATTTTGCGACAGACCCGCTGGTCTTGCTCAGAGATGTGCGGCAATTTCCCGCGCCATCAGCCTTGCCGCCAACGGATGATGCCGCAGCCACAGCTCAGGCTCTATCAGTTCCAGCTCGGTGAGTGCCGACCTGCCATCATTGTCTCGGATGATGTCCGCACGGGCATAGACCGGTGCAATGCTGCAGGCGGCAACAGCGTTCTCAGCGAATTCAATCTCTTCCGAAGTCGGCTCGTAAGTCATGGCCGTCCCCCCGAAATCATCCTGCACCCGGAAGTCGCCCGCCTTGGCCCGCTTCAACACCGCATGGGAGTATTTCCCCCCGATGACCATCAGGCTCATCTCGCCTTGTTCTACCACGTTGTGTTGGAAAGGCTGCAACAACATGGCCTCGTTGCGGGTCAGTTCGTGGAAGATGGCATCGTGCATTCCCAGATTGTTCTGGTTCAATCGGTAGGTGTGCCGCGCAGCCCCAGCGATGGCGGGTTTCAGAACGGTCTCCGTCCAACCTGTCCGAGCGTGTATTCCTAGCAATGATTCCTCCGTCCCAGCCTCGATGAACAGCGTCTCAGGAATGTGGATACCGCGTTGGTTCAGGTCGCGGAGGTAGTGCTTGTCCCAGTTCCAACGGATAAGTGCGGGCGGATTCACAAGCTTTGTTCTCTGCTCCACCATCGCCAACCAATCCCTGAACTCAGCGAAACGGTTGAAGTAGTCCCACGTGGTGCGGAACACGGCCATTTGCGTGCTTCCCCAGTCGAAATCGGGGTCTGCCCAGTCCTTCCTCATCACGCGGAGGCCCAGTTTCTCCAACTCGGCCGTGAGCAATGCGTCATCCTCCAGAATCTGACGGGCGTACCAGTCTGGGTTTACGGGGTTGACGTAGCGAGACTCGGTGAGGAAGACGATATCGAATTCGGGCATCAGAAAAATGGAAGGTTGAAAATAGTGTGGCCGATATGTGGCTTTGTACGAATTCCCCCTCTCCTTGGGAGAGGGGTCAGGGGAGAGGTCTCACACCCTCTCCTCCAACCAAGGCCCCAGCAGCCTGTTGAACTCCTCGGGGTGCTCCATCATGGGCGCGTGGCCGCACTTGTCAATCCAGAAAAGGGACGAATCAGGCAGCAGCTGGTGAAACTCCTCGGCCACCTCGGGCGGGGTCACCGTGTCGTTGCGGCCCCAGATGAGGCACACAGGGATGGTGATGCTCGGTAGCTCATCGCGCATGTTGTGGCGGATGGCCGATTTCGCGATGGCCAGAATGCGGAACAGCTTCGACTTGTCGTTGATGATGCCGAACACCTCCTCCACCAGCTCGTCCGTGGCGTTGGCGGGGTCGTAGAAAGTGGTCTCCACCTTGTTGCGGATGTAGCTCCTGTCCTCCCTGCGCGGGAACGAACCCCCGAACGCATTCTCATACAGCCCCGAACTGCCCGTGAGGATCAATGCCCGCACCATCTTCGGGTGCTTCACGGTATAGACCAGTGAAACGTGCCCGCCCAGCGAGTTGCCCAGCAGCGTCACGTCCTTGTAGCCACGGTCGTTGATGAACGTGTGGATGTAATCGGCCAGTGCTGGGACGTTCGTCCTTTTCAAGGGAAGGTCATAGATGGGCATGAGCGGGATAACCACTCTGTAGCGCTGGGAGAAATGCCCCAGCACATGGGTGAAGTTACTCAGCGCACCGAACAGCCCGTGTAGCACGATAAGCACTGGCCCCTCGCCCTGCTCAATGAATCTGTGCTGTCCCTGTTCCTGTATCACTGCTCCTGTTTATGGACTTCAAAATTAGAAAGCCGTTCTGCGCCCCTGTTGGCTTTTATCAATGAAAGGAAAGGTTCTCGGAAGGATAATGTTCAAAGTTGACCTCTCCCCTGACCCCTCTCCCAAGGAGAGGGGGAATTCGGGGCGCGCCATTCGCCATATTCGTACCCATTCGAAATTAGCAACCATCAAAAACTGAAGTGAAGCCCCGCAATGAAACTGAACCGCTGTGACGGATACCTGTCCCAAAGCTCATAGCGCATCGCACCGATGTTGCGGAAGTCCACGAACGCGCCCAGCCATTTCTTGTAGCGGTATTCCACCCCGAGGTTCGCATCCACGAAGGCATCCAGCCCGATCTTGGTATAGCGTTCCCCGAACGGGGTGACCTCATAACCCCGCGCCACCCGCTGACTCTGCGCCACGATACCCGCCTTGAAGATGAACTTGTCATTCAGGTTGTAATTGGCCCCGAACTGGAACCTGAACGGTGCCTCGTGCCACGGGGCGATGCTGTCGCTCGGCATGGTGAAGAAGCGGTAGTCCGCCTGCGCCACCAGTTGCAGCTTCTCTTTCAGGTGGTAGCTCAGCTCACCGCTGATGCTCGTCACCATCACATCGTGATACTCTGGCGTGAAGCGGTTGCCCACCCCGTCACTCCAGTCGTTGACCCAGAACAGCTGCTGGCCCGTGATTACCTGCGCCACGCTGATGTCGTAGGCCAGCCCTCGGAAGATGATACCCTTGAAACCGCCCCACACGTTCAGTCGCTCCCAACTGTTGCTCAGCGTCAGGTCGGTGAGGGCGAAGGGGTTCACCTGCGAGATGGTGCGCAGGCCGTTGCGCTGCACCCCGCCCTTGGCCCCCGCATAGAAGCGGAAGATGTCCTGCACCAGGAAATAGTGGAAGTCCAGCACGGGGAACACCATCACCTGGGTCGTGGTGTCGTTGATGTCGAGCGAGAGGTTGGCGCCCACCGCAATGCCCCACCGCTTGCGCACCGCACGGAACTCAGGCTCGAAGCCGATGACCCCGTTGTTCAGCGACTGCGTGGGCATGTCGTTGCGCCAGTAGTCGCCCGTGATGCGGCCGTAGAGCTTCTCCTTCTTGATGTTGAACACCAGTTCCACATCGGCCTTGGCGTGATGCTCGCGGCTGGCGAAGCGGTCGGTGGTGAAACCGTAGCCGATGCCCGCGCGGTTCAGGTGGCGCAGCTTCTTGCCGTCCTGCATGGCCGCGAGGTCCATGCTCACACCGATGTGGTGGAACGACTGGCGGATGTCATTGTCGGCAAAGGCCGTGTCCTCTGGGTTGTAGCCGTAGAAGAAATTGCCATCATGGTCGTAGGTGATGCGCTCGGTGAGGGTGTGGCCCTTGAAGAACTTCTTGCCGAAGAGGTCAACGCCCGCATCGGTGAAGCCGAACGGACGGCCGTCAAGCTCTGCGAACGAGGCGTGGTAGCGCGCAAACCCGCCCGCTTGGAACGACTTGCTGCGCAGGCTGCCGAAGCTCGCCTCGAAGAACGGCATGGTGTAGTTGCCGAAGCCCACCTTGAGGTGGCCGCTGCGCAGCTTGGTCAGCGGCTCGTTGGCCAGCTGGGCCGCGTTCAGGGGCTGGGTCTCGTACTTCAGCTCCTGCCGCACGGGCAGCACCGAGTACTCCATCTCGGGCAGGGCGGCCGTGTCCGTAGGCACTTCGGGTGCGGGGATGATGCGCTGTGCATCCCGCGCCACGGGGCGGTACTCCTTCCTGATGGTGAACCGCAGACTGTCGGGCAGGGTCTGCTGGGCCACCACGGGCAGCGTGAGCAGCATCGCTCCGAGGGTCAGTATGCGGGGTAGTTGCTTCATTAAATTAAATCACATTCTTGCCTTGTTGAACTATAGTCTTATTTCTGATGACACATCCTCTAGGAGTTGTATGAAATCTCTTAACATAGATGTATTCAGTTTTTTCGGATTATGCACCAAATCGTTTCTAAATCTTCGTAAACTATCGAGTTTGGCTGCCATCCCTGAATCAATCTTTTCCGCACGACTAACAGTTCGAATTGCTTCGAGCATCGTGGGGTTGCGACTGGTAGAATCTCCCACATGACTTATGAGCTTCTCTTCCAACTCAGCCCACTTCTGCAAAAACTCACCAACATCACCCGTCTGGAGTCCCTTATCCGCGAGGTCTTTTATTTCCTTACATAAATGAAAAATTGGGTCGTTGTCAGGATACAAGGACAATTTTGGGATTGGGTCAAAGCCATCACCCCAAAACGACTTATTAGTTGGAATCTGGAACTTCGCCACTAGTCTTCGGTTAAAGTCCAATTCTGTTTTGTGCTCGTAATTGTAAGTGATTTCATCAGTTCCTGCCAAGTAACCTTCTTGAAAGTACGGTCTTAACGCAGTTGGGGGGCAAATGGACAGCAGTCTTATGTTGACCAAATCATGTTCAGAATTTATCGTTATTCTATTTGTTAGATAAGGTAGCCCAAATACAAATATGTATGCACTATCACCTTCATTTCCCATTGTAGCAAATGAGCATGCTACTCTCAGCGAATGGGTGAAATCGAGATATGGTGTATCACAAACCTCATAGTGCTGAAGAACACTCCATTGCACCGCTTTTCTTCTCTTCAACTCCTTGAAGCCTTCAATTTCTTTCTGTTCAAACAGCTCAACAAGTGCTCTACTTGCACCCTCCAAAACATCGAATTTTCTTCGCATGTCTCGATGAAGGACGTATTCACCACGGTAGATGCTTGGATAAAAAGTAGAACTACCTGCCTTATTTCTATAGTCCTTGGATTGTCCCCTGTAGAAAAGCAGATGGTCTTTATTCTTAAAAGAAAGCTTCGCAGTTTGTTCCACCAGTTCACGGAAGGTCTTCACCTGATACGCATCAGACGAACCAACCTTGGTGTTTTCACCAAAGTGACTCAGTAACTCCTCCGTAAGTGTTGGCTGAATGTCTCGCATTACTTCACATACATTATTCCTCCTCCACTTCCTCAACCCCCTCAAAAAGCTTCGCATCGCGTTGCCGTTCCTGCTCAAATTCCACCTCGAACGATGAACCGTCCTGCCGTTCCTGTAGGCGCGGCTGCGCGGCATTGATGGCGTCCAGCTTCTTCTGCGCATCCTCCTTGAGCACACCGAGGTAGTTGTCCACCACGTTCTGCAATGTGAGCTTGGCCTGGAAGAGGTCGCCCTGCTTCTCGTAGCTGTCGGCCAGCAGGATGAACGCCTTGGCTATCCACACCTTGTAGTTGGGGAAGATGTTGACCATCTCGAACACCATGCGCTCGGTCTCCTCATAGTTGCCGCTGAGGAACTGGATGCGCGCGAGGTTGTACATGGCCTCGGCCCCCATCTCGCTGTTGCTGCGCAGCAGGGTCTCCTGAAAACGGGCCTCGGCCATCCGCAGGTCGTTCTGCGCCAGCGCGCACTTGGCGGATATGAGGTGGGCCTCGCTCACCAGTTCCTGCGGGGCGCGGTCGGCACGGATCACCTTCTGGGCATACTCCTCGGCCTGCCCGAAACTGTTGAGTGCAAAGTGGCTGCGCATCAGTCCCGCGCGGGCCTCCAGCAGGTTGTCCGCCCGCTCGGCCAGCTCCTCCAGCATGGTGAAGCGCAGCATGGCCTCCTGGTGCCGCTGCTGTGCGGTGTAGATGCGCCCAGCGGCCAGCAGCGACCGCTCGGTGAAGCCGTTCTTGGCGAAACTCAGCACCTTGTCGTAGCCGCGCAGGGCATCGTCATACATCCTGAGCTGGTTGGCGGCCTCGGCCTGATAGAAGTGCGCGTTGAGGGCGAAATACCCGTTGGGGAAGCGGTCGAGGTAGCCGCCCAGCTCCTTGATGGCGTTGCTGAGGTCGCCCCTTACGTAGCGCAGCTCCGCAGCCTGATAGTAGGAGGTGTCGAGCGCGCCCTTGGTGATGTCCGGGAAGTCCTTGGAGGCCATGTAAGTTTCAAACCCAGCCACATCGGTGTTCTCGATGTATATCTTCTGAATCTTCATCAGCGCCTCCTTGGCCTCGGGCGTGGCGGGGTGGTTCTCGGCCACATCCTTGAAGACGGGCAGGGCGCGGTCGTCATCGCTCTGGTTGTAGAAGATGAGGCCACGGTTGAGCTTCGCCCTGCGCATGTAGCTGCTGTTGGGGTGCTCGGCAATGATGCGGTCGAACCAAGCGAGGGCATCGGTGGTGTTGTCCATGAAGAAATAGGTCTCGCCTATCTCGTATTTCGCGTCAGCGGCAAATCCCGTCCTGGGGTAGTTGTCGAGCATGGCCTTGAGCGTCTCGACCTTGCTGGCCGACTTGCCCTGAATGCCGTAGCACACGGCTATCTGGAAGATGGCGTAGTCGGCATCGGGCCGCTGCATCCGCAGGGCGCGGTCGTAGAATTCGATGGCGAGGCCAGGGTTGCGCTGCAGATAGTAGCAGTCGCCTGTGCGCATGTGGGCATCGCTGATGCGGGCGCTGTCCTGCCCCGTCAGCTCGGTGAACCTGCGGAACCACGATGCGGCCTCGGTGTAGTTCTCCTGGTCGAAATAGAGGTAGCCCATGCCGTAGTGCGCCATGCCGTACTCAGGCAGGCGGATGGCCCCTGGCGACTCGATGAAACTCGTGTAGTACTCCTGCGCGGCCTTCGGCTTTTTCATGCGGGCATACGCCTCAGCCTTCCAGAAACGGCCCTGCGCAAGGGTGTGCTGGTCGATGGGATATTTCTCGGCAAGGTGGAAGAAATGCACCGCCCGCTCGAACTTGAGGTCGTGCATCAGCTCGGTGCCACGGGTGTAGGCCACGCGCTGATAGGTGCGCTGCAATTCGGGGTCCTTCTTCTTGATGCGCTCGATGGCATCGATGGCGGCCTCGTAGTTGCGGGTCACCAAGTAGATTTGGAGCAGGAAGCTGTACGATTCGTCAATCCGCTCGCTCTCTGGGTGGCTGGCGATGTACTCGCTGAACGCCTGCACGGCCTCGTTATAGGGGTCGAAGCTGAGTTTGTAGGCCAGCTTCGCGAAGTTGAACAACGCGTCCTCCTGCAGTTTCTCATTGAACGAGAGGCGCGATGCGGAACGGAAGGCGTTACGGGCCTGCATCTTCTGCCCGTCCTTGAGGTGGCAGTCGCCCATGTGGTAGTACGACAGTTGGGCCATGGCGTCCTGCTCACGCACTACCTGACTGAAATAGTTGACGGCCTTGGTGCAGTCGCCCGCGCGGTAGCTGGCATAGCCGAGCTTGTAGCGGTCATCGCGGTTGCCGCCCAGTTCGGCCACGGCCTGTTCGAGGTGCGGCACGGCCTTGGCGTAGCGTTCGAGGCTGTAGTTGGCCTCACCGAGAATGCGATGCACCTCGCCCGTCTTGCCCTTGGCGAAGTCCTTCTTCAAAAGGGCCTCTCCGTAAGTAATGACCTCCTCGTTGTTCTGCTGGCGGTAGAGTATCTGCAGGATGTAGAACGGCACGGTGCTGCCGAACAGCGCATCGTCCTCCAACTCGCGGAAACCCTTGAGGGCCATCTCGTTGTTGCCTTTCCGATAAAGGATGTAGGAATTGTAATAGATGGCGGGCGAGCGGTATTTCTTGCCGCCTTTCATCACGTGGGCCAGCGCGTCCTGCGCCTCGGGGTACTGCTCCTGCTGGAAATGCGCGTAGCCTTTCTTGAAGTAGAATTCCTCCAGATAGGAGTCGTCCAGCTCGTGGGGGTCCACCTTGGCGAACGCATCCGTCACAGCTTTGAACTTTTTCCTGTGGAAATGGCTGCGTCCGAGATGGAAATGCGCGTCCACCGACTTGGGATGCTCTGGGTGCGAGGCCACGAAGCCTTCCATCATCGGCTCACCATCGGGGTTGAAGAGTTCCAGCGCATCGAGGGCGGAGTAGAACCCGCTGTTCTCCACGATGAT
The DNA here is from genome assembly GCA_964500205.1 of uncultured Chryseobacterium sp. Taxonomy (GTDB): domain Bacteria; phylum Bacteroidota; class Bacteroidia; order UBA10329; family UBA10329; genus UBA10329. The sequence continues at coordinate 152,778 of CAZCNS010000004.1, forward strand.
GGAGGGCAGTTCGTCCCTGCGCTGCAAGGCACGGTCGAAGTGGTGCTGCGCCACGGAGTATTTCTGTTTCTGCTGATGCTCCAAGGCCACGTTGTACTCCCGCATCGGGCCGTAGTCGTTGGCCACGCGCTGGGCGAGGGCATCTGAGACGGTAATGATTGCGACCGCAAATGCCAGCACAGCAGTGCGGGAAAGCATCGTGGAGTCGGGCTTTATGTGGCGCGTCATGTCTCGGCTAAAGTAGCGGGATGCCATTCGTGGCATTTTTCGCCACTGGCGTACTTATGAACGCGGAAGTGTTGAAATTATTGGCAACATGACATATCGAAGTCAAGGCGCATCCGTCTGCCAGAATGAGAAGCAAGCCGTCTGAAAATCGAGGCTTAGTTACCTTCGAGTACGCTCAGCGCCTCAAGCACCGTGCTGTCGGTCTCGTTCATCACGCTGTGGTAGCCGTCACCGTTCCAGACCGAGCGGGCCACAAGTGCCCTCACGTTCCTAAGTATTCCGCGTTTGGCGTGGTTCACCTGTTCGGGTGTGGCCTTGATGCCCCGCTCCCTTCCAAGGGTTATCAGGCGTTCGAGCTCGCTGTCGCTAACTTGGAATTTCTTCTTGAACTCGTCCACACCACTGAATGACCCGAGTTCCTGTTTCCGCTCTGTGGCCAGTTCCAAGGCGAACTCACGCAACAGTCCGTTGCTTATGAGGCGGTTGTGGAAGGTTGAGTAGTCTGAGGTATCGAGGGGTATGAAGATGTCGGGCACGATACCACCTCCGCCATAGACCACCTTACCGCTCGGAGTGGTGTAGCGGTCTTCCTCGTTCACCTTAATGCTGTCTGCCTCATAGAGTTCTCCTTGGTCAAGGCGGTGGAAGAAATCACCGAAATACTCCTCGTTGTTGTCGTAAGGTTTCTGTATGCAACGTCCTGTGGGGGTGTAGTACCGGGCAATGGTGAGTCGCACTGCCGACCCATCGGGCAGTTCGGCCTGCTCTTGCACCAGTCCTTTGCCAAAGGATCTGCGGCCAATGACCGTGCCCCGGTCGTTGTCCTGAATGGCTCCTGCTACTATCTCGCTGGCAGAGGCCGACCCTTCGTCTATCAGCACCACCACTTCCACATCTTGCAGGTCGCCCTTGGAGGTGGCAAAACTCTCTTGTCGGGCACGTGCTTTGCCTTCGGTGTAAACGATCAGTTTCCCTTTGGTCAGGAACTCATCGCTGATGGCGATGGCCGCATTGAGATAGCCGCCCGGATTGCCCCGTAGGTCGAGGATGAGGCTCTTCATACCCTGTTTTTTCAGGGAAAGTATTTTCTCACGGAACTCATCATGGGTTGTGGCGGCAAAACGGCTAACCTTCACGTAGCCGATACCGGGTCGCATCATCAGGCCAGCGTCAACACTGTAAATGGGAATCTTGTCGCGGGTGATGGTGAAATCGAGCAGTTCGCGCTGCCCCCTGCGGGAAATGCCCACGCGTACCTTGGTGCCGCGCAGCCCTCGTAGTTTGCTGATCACGTCCTCGTTGCGGATGCCGATGCCTGCCACGGTGGTATCTTCGATGGTTACGATGCGGTCGCCTGCCATGATGCCGAGCTTTTCGGACGGCCCACCTGAAATAGGTGCAACCACCACGATTGTGTCTCGGATGATGTTGAACTCTACCCCGATACCATCGAAATTACCTTGAAGTGGCTGGTTCATGGCCTCGAGGTCCTGTGCTGGGATGTAGCCTGAATGTGGGTCGAGCTGGTTCAGCAGGCTGATGATGGCGTCCTCCGTGAGGCCGTCCATATCGATGCTGTCCACGTATTGCTCGGCCACGTAGTTAAGCAGGTTGGTGATCTTGCGGGCATTGTCATTGGCCCCACCTACATTGATGGTATAGCTGGGAGCAGCAGGTTGCAGGTAGGCTCCGAGCCAGATACCGCCTGCGAGAATCATTGCGAAGACGATAGGCAGATAGATGAAAGGTCTCAATCGTCCGTTACTCATTGCCCACTTTCACATCTGCTATCTGTACCACTTCCACCCCGGCCTTTTCAAGGAAATCGATTCCAGAGCAATCCTTGTATCCATTGATGTAAACCAGCCTCCTGATGCCCGCCTGATGGACAAGCTTGCTACAGTCCTTGCATGGCGACATGGTGAGATACAACGTGGAATCCTTGGCACTGTTCATCGACCGGGCCACTTTCATGATGGCGTTGGCCTCTGCATGCAGGACATACCAATGGGTATTGCCATCGCAGTCCTCGCAGGTGTTGTCGAATCCGGATGGCGTGCCATTGTAGCCATCTGCGATGATCTGTCCGTCCTTCACGATGAGTGCGCCCACCTGCCTCCGTCTGCAATGCGATAGCTTGGCCCACTCCAAGGCCATGCGCAGGTATGCACGGTCGTAGCGTTCCTGTTTCTGGGGGTCGTCATATTTGATGAACACATTCTCCATGTGGCCGCGAAGCTACGGGAAGAAGTGAGTAGAGGTGGCGCAGGGTGTGGTGAACAGAAACTTGCTTTTCACTTGATGCATGATTTTTTTACCCAAGACTTCAATACATAAGAAACTAATGTATATGTTTGCAGCATGTATTCGCAAGAGCTCTTGAAGGGAACCCTCCAGATCATCGTCCTCAGCCTGCTGGCCGAGAAGGAGAAGATGTACGGCTATGAGATCACCCAACACGTCAAGGAACGTACAGAGGGGAAGATCCAACTGACCGAGGGGGCGCTGTATCCCACCCTGCACAAACTGGAGGCCGAGGGGCTGCTCACCACCGAGAAGGTGAGCATCGGAAAGCGGGTGCGCAAGTACTACCGCCTCACCGAGCGTGGCAACGTGCAGGCCAACGACCGCGTGGAGGAGTTCCGTAGTTTCTCGCAGACCATGAATGCATTGCTCAATCCCTTTATCCCACAACCCCAACTGTCATGGAGCTGAATGAAACGCAGATAGAACTTATCAGTGCCTACATCCAACAGAACGGGGTGGCACAGGCCGAGCTGCACGATGACCTGCTTGACCACATCTGCACGGCAATAGAAAACAGAATTCAACAAGGCGACTCGTTTGAGGACGCTTTTCTACATACAGTCAGGCTCTTTGGTCCGGGGGGCTTGATGCAGGTTCAGCAGGACACCTTTCAATTACTAACCGAAATAAATGCAACCATGAAAAAGGTAACATTCACTTTCGGGCTGACTTCAACATTTCTTCTCTTGGCGGGGACGATCTTCAAACTCATGCATTGGCCTGGTGCCAGCATCATGATAGTTCTGGGCTCAGGACTGTTGGTGCTGGCCTACCTACCGCTCATTCTGCACTATAAGCTGAAAGAATCGCCCAGCAGCGAATATGTCATGCACATAGCAGGCTGGGTGGGCCTCTCGTTCACGGTGCTTGGAGTGCTTTTCAAGGTGATGCACTGGCCCGGTGCAGGGATCATATTGCTGGGAGGCATATCGGTGATGGCCTTTCTTTATGTCCCCATCTACTTCTACAAGCAATACCGCACCTCAGTGAACAGACCCATCACGCTGTCCACATCTCTGGTGGCAATGACCTGCCTGATTCTTGTGTTCGCACTTTCGCGAATTAACCCCAGTATCAACTATGAGATGGGTTCAACGATGATTGATGATGAGTTGCGCCAATCTGCGTCTGCTGCTTCATCCAACCAACTGCTCTATGCCGACCTCGTTGGCAACACTTCAGCACAGACGCTGCAAGCGCGAACCAATGCGGTTTTCGGTTACATAGATGACCTGAAGGCGACCGTGGTCATGGAAGCGGAAGGTGTGAGTGAGACTGAGGCCCGCACGATGCCGATGTCGCAGATGCGGAACAAGGCCAATTTCGATGCGACCACCCGTTTGATGTTCATGGTAGAAAAGCCGGACCGCTATCATCACACAGAATTGGTAAAAGAACTGGAAGGGCTGCGCAAAACGCTGCTTGCCACCTATCCTCCCCACTTGTATGACCGGATGGCAGCCACTTTCCCGTACGACCTTGGCAGGTCGTACGAGAAGCACGGGGAACAACTGGACTGGGCGCACTACCACTTTTACCACGTGCCGCTGGTGGGTGTGGTATCGTACCTCTCCAAACTTCAGAACGACATCAGACAGGCCGAGAATCAGGCACTTGTCTACCTGCTAAGTCAGCCCGAGGTCTCAAACCCGCCAAGTTGAGACCAAGGCAAGACCCCTGTCAGCCTAAGGCGGCAGGGGTCAAAAATTACAAGGAAGCCCTGACCTCCAAAACGGTGGTCAGGGCTTCTGATGTACCGAAGGCCGGGATCGAACCGGCACGCCTTGCGGCACACGAGTTTGAGTCGTGCGCGTCTACCAATTCCGCCACTTCGGCAAAGCGGGCCGCAAATATAAAGGCAGAGGAGCCATGATCGGCTTTTTCATTAGCCAACCATCAGCAAAAATGCCCGTCTGAAACCTGTGTGCATGCACGGACAGAGGCGCACCCGCATTTTGCGTAAAATTGTGACCCTCGAAACGGCCTTTTCATCCTATGTCCCGTCTGATCTCCCTCGTAGCCATCTTGCTGACCGTGCTTTCGGCATGGGGGCAGGAGTGCGGTTACATTTATGTCACCCCGAATGGTGCTTCCGGAGCAGGCGCAGGTACGCGCTCTAATCCGGCATCTTTTGCCCACGCCATGACGATGGCCGCCAGTGGTGGACATCTGCGTATCGCCCACGGGACCTATCCTTTGGACAACACGGTGGACATCCCTTCCGGCATCACCATGGAAGGAGGATTCATTGCAGGCTCGTGGCGCAAAAGCAATGTGGACTCCACGCGTTTCATCCGCAGCTCGGCCAATTATGATGAGCAGAACAAGGCGTTGATCGGATTCCGTGCATTAGGGCAGTCAGATTTCCGAGTGCAGGACATTGTATTGAGGGTGGGAGACGCTCCGGACAGCGGGGTATCGGTTTACGGCATGTATTTTTCTGGATGCTCGGAATATGTGGTCTCGCGTTGCCTTGTTTTGACTGGAAACGGCTCGGATGGTATCGATGGGGAGGAAGGCGAGCCCGGAATGGACGGGGCAGCAGGTGAGGACGGTGAAACGGGCATAGACGAGGGAAATTGCTGCCGAACGGGCGGAAATGGTGCGGGAGGTTCTTTTCTCGGAAGCAATGGCGGAGGCCGAGGTGGTGATGGTGGCGAGTGGGGCGGATTTGAGGTCCAAGAGGTGTGCGTGCCTATCATCAACCTCTGCCAATGGATCATCACTCCCGGAAGTGAATTCACCAATCCCGGCAGCAATGGACTTCCAGGTCAGGGTTCTGGAGCCGGAATGGGCGGTCAGCGGGGAGTGGGCGTTTGCGAGATCACTTATGCGGTGCAGACCTGCCCAGCGCAGCCGATCAACTACGGAAAGCCCGGCACGCCCGGCTTCGAGGGAATTGACGGAGGGCCGGGCCCACAGGGTTTTGCCAGCATCGTGGGAGGCTTCTACACTCCCGGTATAGGTGGACAGGGAGACCCTGGACAGACACATGGTTCCGGTGGTGGCGGAGGCGGAGGCGGTGGTGGCAAGGGCTGCGAGCCTGCTGCGCTGCAGCCCTACATCCCCACCAATGGTCCTGCTCCCTATGCTGGCGACACGGTTTACAACACTGCCGGATCCGGTGGCGGTGGAGGAGGTGGTGGCGAAGGCGGACAGTTCGGACTTGGTGGTCTCGGAGGCCACGGTGGTGGTGGCTCTTTCTGCATTTTTGTTCATGATAATGGTGATAATGGCATTGTTCAGGACTGCCGTCTCACGCCCGGTCTCGGTGGCGCAGGCGGGCAAGGAGGTGCCGGTGGTGCAGGTGGACAGGGAGGTGCCGGGGGTCTTGGCGGTTTCCTTGGGGACAATGGTCCCGTGAACAGTTGCAACATCGGCAAAGGAGGTGATGGCGGACAAGGTGGCCCCGGAGGCAACGGTGGCCCCGGTGGCAAAGGCTCTGATGGCATCAGGCGCGGTCTCTATCAGGTGGAGGGTCAACCCGTGCTCGACCCGAACATTTATAACCCATGGGAACCCAAGATCACGGTCGAGTATTTCGGTTGTACCAACTCGGACGTGGCAGTTTCGACAGATGCCACGGGAAACCTCACTTGGATATTCGGTTTCGGGGCTACACCTCAGAACAGCACCTCGGCAAGCGACACCGTGCAGTACAGCGGTCAGCTCGGCTCGCGCAACCTGACGCTCATTGTTGACGGTGTGCCCTATTTCTACGCCAACTATCTGATTGTGGGCACCGACTTCGATCCTCCGGTGATCAGCGCCACCCGCAATACCATCTGCGCTGGCGAGAGCACGGATCTCTCCACCACGTTTGACGGACTGTCCTATGATTGGGTGATACCTGGTGGTTCCATTACCTCATCCACGCAGCAAAACCCGGGGCAGGTCAGTTTCGCACAGCCGGGTGAGTATGTTGTGCAGCTCACAGTGACCAGCTGCTGTGGCACATCGCGTACCACCGATACCATTTATGTTCTGGATCAAGTGGAGGTCGATCTGGGCGAGGATCTCCGTGCTTGTTTCCTCGGGGGGGCACCCGTGTTGAACGCGGGAGGTAATCCCGGGGCCACGTACGCATGGACGCTGAACGGAAACTCCTACGGAGGAACTGCCCGCACGCAGTCCACGCTGATCACGGGGACCTACGGTGTCACGATGAGCTATGGTCCCGGTTGCTCAGGCACAGACGATGTTTTCGTGGAGATCTACACCATCACCCCCGTAGACCTCGGCCCCGACCAGGCCATTTGCCCCAACAGTCCGCTGCCAGTGCTTAATGCCGGGGTTGAAGAGGCCAGTTACAACTGGACTTTAAATGGGAACCCCATCGGTACCGATTTCCCAGAACTGGAGGTGAGCCTGCCCGGGGTTTATGCCGTCAATGTGACCGAAAGCTCAGGCTGCTCTGGTAACGACCAGCTCAATGTACTGGTGAGCGAGCCCGCTGTGTTCCTCGGTGCAGACATAAGCGTGTGCGCCAATGCTGCTTTTCCAGTGCTTGATGCCAGCAATTCCGGAGCTTCGTTCCAATGGTTTCGTGATGGGCAGGAGATAACAGGAGCGACCCAGCAGACCTACCAGCCTACGCAAGGGGGCACGTTCACGGTGGTGATGACCAATATCTACGGCTGTCAGGCCACGGACGACCTTGTAGTTTCCACTTTCCCGACCCTCAACGCTGGCTTCAATGCACCGCTCAATGCCGAACTGGGTCAGCCGGTGCAGTTCGTGGACGTGACCACCCCTGCACCCACAGGCTGGGCATGGAATTTCGGTGATGGTTCGGCTGTTGTCAATGCGCAGAACCCAACTCACACGTTCCAAGCGGTTGGGGAGAGGCCTGTGTTCATGATCGCCAGCAACAGCATCTGTTCCGACACTGCCTATGCGGTCGTGGACGTCCTTTACAACTGCGCAACGCTCGGACTCACCGCTGACTTCTCCATGACCCCCGACCCGGTCACACTTTCTGCTGCGGGTACGGTCACCACCACCAACCTCAGCACCAACGCCACTCAGTTTCTGTGGACCTTCGGTGACGGATTGCCAGCTAATCCCAATGTGAGCCCGATTCATGCCTACACCGAGGTGGGTACTTATGAGGTGACGCTCACGGCCATCAATTACAACTGTACCACCAGCACCTCGCAGAGTATCAATGTGGTGGAGTTCGGTGTCGGTATCGATGAGGTGGCATTGGATGGTAGTCTTTTGGTTTACCCCAATCCCAACAACGGACAGTTCAACGTCACGCTCGACCTTGAGTCGGCCTCGCATGTGACCGTGGAGCTCACCAATGCCCTCGGTCAGCGGGTATTTGCCGAAGACCTGGGCACCCGCAGGTTCTGGCAGCGCGATTTCGACCTCGCATCCTTTGTGAGCGGGGTGTATGTACTGCGCGTCACCACAGGAAGTGGCGTCATCGTCAGGCGCATCGTGGTGGGCTGATCCCCACTTGCCCAGACCGGTTCATCAAGACCGTCAGACTGTCCGGATTCTATATTTGCCACAAGGGCATTCTGAGCATGGAATGTTCCGACAAAACAATTTTGCCATGACAGAAGTTTCCGAAGCCGCAGCTCCGTCCATCACCAAGGACGAGTTTACCAGAGAGGTGCTCCACGATTTTCGCATCGCCAACGAGAGCCGCCAGGCCAGCCTCTTGGGGCGCAAGGAAGTGCTCACCGGAAAGGCCAAGTTCGGCATTTTTGGAGACGGCAAGGAGGTGGCGCAGATCGCCATGGCGAAGGCGTTCCGAAACGGTGACTGGCGTTCGGGTTACTATCGTGACCAGACCTTCATGATGGCATCTGGGCTGCTCACCGTGCAGGAATTCTTCGCACAGCTCTATGCCCACCCCGACCTCGCTGCCGACCCATCGAGCGCGGGCCGCAGCATGAACGGACATTTCAGCACGCGCAGCATCAACGCGGACGGTTCGTGGAAAAACCTCGTGGAGCAGAAGAACAGCGCTGCCGACCTCTCACCTACCGCAGGGCAGGTGCCGCGTTTGCTGGGGCTGGCACAGGCCAGCAAGTTCTTCCGTGAGAATGAGACTTTGCACGGCATGACGCAGTTCTCCCGCAAGGGCGATGAGGTGGCGTTCGGCACCATTGGCGATGCCAGCACCAGCGAGGGCCATTTCTGGGAAACACTGAATGCCGCGAGTGTGCTGCAAGTACCGCTGGTGCTTTCTGTTTGGGACGATGGCTACGGCATTTCCGTGCCCAAGAAATTCCAGACGGTGAAGGAGAGCATCAGCGAGGCGCTGAAAGGATTTCAGGCCGAGGAAGGCAAGCCCGGGCTGCACATCTTCAAGACCAAAGGATGGGATTACGCCCATCTCGTGCAAACCTATGCCAAGGCCGCTGCAATGAGCCGCGAGAAGCATGTGCCCTGCCTCATCCACGTGGAAGAGGTTACGCAGCCACAGGGTCACAGCACCAGCGGATCGCACGAGCGCTACAAGAACTCGGAACGATTGGAGTGGGAGGCAGAGTTCGACTGCATCCGCCAGATGCGACTTTTCATCGTGGAGAAAGGCATCGCCACCGAAGAGGAGTGCGATGGTATTGAGAATGAGGCGAAGAAGAACGTCCGCGAGCAACAGAAGGCGGCCTGGGCGGCTTTCGTGGGCAGCATCAAGGCCGAGATAGCCGAGTTGCAGACCTTATTGAACAACCTGGGCGCGGCCACGGGCACCGAGGCCATGAACGCCCTTTCCAACGGGCTGGACAAGGCCATCGACCCGCTGCGCAAGGAACTGATGGAGACCGCCCGCGAGGCATTGTTGCTGGTGGCCGGTAACACTTCCGAGGAAGCGGTGGAATTGCGGGAATGGCTCCGCAGGATGGAGAAGTTGAACCACGACCGCTTCAATTCGCACCTCTACAGCGAGGGGCCGAACAGCGGCATGAACATCGCGCCCGTTGCCCCGCAGTATTCACCCGATGCCCCGATGGTGGACGGCCGCGAACTGCTCCGCGACAACTTCGACCGCATCCTCACCGACCGTCCGGAAGTGTTGGCCTTCGGGGAAGACCTCGGCAACATCGGTGGCGTGAATCAGGGCTTTGAGGGTTTGCAGAAGAAGCACGGGGAGCACCGCGTGTTCGATGTCGGCATCCGCGAGGTGAGCATCATGGGGCAGGGCATCGGTCTGGCGCTGCGCGGACTGCGGCCCATCGCGGAGATACAGTACCTCGATTACCTGCTCTACGGCCTGCAACCTTTGAGCGATGACGTGGCCTCGTTGCACTGGCGCACCAAGGGCGGACAGAAATGCCCGCTCATCATCCGCACACGCGGCCACAGGCTGGAGGGCATCTGGCACAGCGGCTCGCCTATGGGCATGATCCTCGGCTCTCTGCGTGGGTTCCATGTCTGTGTGCCACGCAATATGACACAGGCCGCAGGGTTCTACAACACCTTGCTCGCCTCGGACGATCCCAGCATCATCATCGAACCGCTGAACGGTTACCGCACCAAGGAGAAACTGCCGAGCAACCTTGGGGATTTCCGCACTCCGCTCGGTGTGCCGGAAGTGCTGACCGAGGGCGATGACCTCACTATCGTGACCTACGGCTCATGCACCAACCTCGCGCTGAAGGCGGTGGAGCGTCTTGCCAAGCTGGGCATCCATGCCGAACTGATCGATGCGCAGACGCTGCTGCCGTTCGATGTCAATCACTTCATTGTGGGTTCATTGAATAAGACCAGCCGCATCCTGTTCATTGATGAAGATGTGCCCGGAGGCGCATCGGCCTTCATGATGCAGCAGGTGCTGGAGGTGCAGGGCGGCTACCGCTTCCTCGACTCCGACCCGCGCACCCTCACCGCCAAGGCCCACCGCCCCGCCTACGGCACCGATGGCGACTACTTCAGTAAGCCGAGCGTGGAGGATATGGTGGAGGCGGCTTTTGGCATTATGAGCGAGGCGGACCCGAAGAGGTTTCCGGGGTTGTTTTGGGGCAAAGGATTTTGATATACGTAGATGATTCAAGAGATCGAATATTTGGGTTCTGAGTTGTTCACTTTCATGACGACCACATATGTGGGGGCCATTCTCATCCTCGTATTTGCAACTGTACTTGCTTGGTTCAAATTGAATAATGATGAAGAGATTCCTATGTTCTCAATGCTGCAGGGTGAGATACAAGGATGGGCGGCAGTAATTGTTTTCTATATCCTCGGTTTCGCTGTAATCTACTTCAAGTTGAATGGGGAAATTTGAAAGTTCACTCCGCCCACGCGAGGCTTTGCCCCGTGAGTACTATTCGGAACCGTCCTCGGTCCCCTTCAATCTGAAGGTAGAACTCCTCTCACGGTACCGATGGCGGTTACTTCTTGAAGCCGAGCGAGGAGGACATGCTGGATACGGCTTACAGCCTGATTAGCGAGGCGTATCCGAAGAGGTTTCCGGGGTTGTTCTGAAAGGGAGATAGGAAGCGAGTTGGGCCGGATGCCTACCTTCGTATCGTTCTAAAACCATAGATCATGGAATATGTGATCAAAGTTCAGGATAAGCGGGTGTATGAGGCGGTGCTTGTTTTTCTGCGTACCCTTGGTTTAAATGCCTCTGAAGCACAGCCAGAAGTGAAGAAGGCAGCGAAAGGGGCCGCACGTTTCAAGGGCATACTGACCGAGGATGAGGCCAAGCGTTTCGATACGCATCTTGAAACCGCATGGCAGCAATGTCATCATTGACTACACCAGCAACCGATTGCCTGATGCCGGTGCGGCATTGGCTGAGCAACTCTTCGATACTGACTTTGTGACCTCTGTGGTAGTGAAGATCGAGGTGCTCGGCTTTGATGATTCGTTGAAGAAGTTGGCCGCCCTCGAAGACCTGTTTTCCACGGCAGAAGTATTGCCATTGGATGACGTGGTGACCCGACAGACCATTGCTCTGCGGAGAAAGCACAAACGGCTTCGGCTCGGAGATGCCATTATTGCCGCCACGGCCCAATCACGAGGCTTGACCGTGCTGACCCGCAACACGGACGATTTCACCATGATTGAGGGACTGGAAGTGGTGAATCCGCATTCAGTATAGCAGGGTAGTACTCACCCCCAAGGCACACCGCCCTGCCTATGGCACGGACAGGGACTACTTCAGCAAACCGAGCGTGGAGGACATGGTGGAGACTGCCTATGGAATCATAAGCGAGGCGGACCCGAAGAGGTTTCTTCTTTTGTCGTGAGAGTCCATTGAATGGACTGGACTCTTTGAGTACACTCATTCCCCGTACTTCTCGGCATACTTGCGGTACATCTGCTTGTGCGGGTCATCGAGGTCGATGGGGCGGCCTTGGATGAAGGCGTGTGTCAAGCGGTTGGTTCGCATATCGAGTGCATCGCCCTCAGACACGAAAAGGGTGGCCTGCATGCCTTCTGCGATGGTGCCGTAGTCCTTGCCCGCACCAATAATACTCGCAGCAGCGGATGTGATCGCCTTCACAGCCTCCTCGTAAGGGAGACCGTAGGCTACGGCAGTGCCTGCCGTGAATGGCAGGTTGCGTGACCCCATGGCCTCCATATCACCCTCGTAGGAGAGGCAGAACCTGACCCCCGCATCGTGCAGCAGGGCGGGGGTGCGGAATGGCTGCCGCACATCGACATCCGGAGCGGAAGGGAGGGAATGGGTACGCCCGAGAATAACAGGCACATTATTTTCTGTGAGAAGTGAGGCTACTTGCCAGCTTTCGTCACCGCCCACGATAACCGGGTTTTTCGCCCCTATCTCCTTTGCGAAAAGTACCGCATCGCTTATGCTTTTTGCATCGTCTGCGCGGAGGTAGAGCCTTTTCTCACCTATGAAAATCCCTTCACATGCTGCCATCCTGAGGTTAACATCGCGGTTCGGCTGCTCGGAGTATGCCTTGGCGCGGAGTAGGAAATCACGCAGCTCGCTCACTTCCTTGCTGTAATTCTCATTGGGTTTCACGGGTCCTGGCTCGGCCCACCAGCCTGAGCGTGTGAATCTCCTTGGCCAGTTGACGTGAATGCCGTCATCAGCCAGCACCATGGCATCCTCCCAGTTCCAACCATCAAGGTGCATCAGTGATGACGTGCCGGCAATGCGGCCTCCGCGAGGCGTTGCCTGCGTCATGAGCACCCCATTGCTGCGCACTGTGTAGTTGATGCGGCTCTCGGTGTTGAAGGCGATCAAAGCCCGTGCTTCGGGAGTGAAACTACCCGTCTCCGCGAAGTCGCGGGTGGCGCGCACTGCATCAACCTCGGTAAGACCGAGCGTGCTGTTGGTATTGATGAATCCCGGATAAAGATGCTTACCTGTAACGTCAATGATGTCGGCTTCCTCAGGGTTCAGTCTGATCGCACTCATGGGCTTGACGAAGCCGATAAGCCCATTCTCGATGCTTACGGCTGCGTTCTCCATCACCTCACCGTTGCCAATATGTACCGTTGAACCCGCAAGAATGACCACTCGCTGGGGCACAGGCGCAGGTGATGGCAACTGAGCTTGCGCCCAAGTGAGCGGCCCGAGGGCGAGTATGGCGGCAAGAAGGAAAGGCGGTTGTATCATGTCTGCAAAAGTGGCACAAACCAACGGGATGAAATCAGTTTACCGCAATGTGATCCAGATGTTTCCGCAATGTGGCGGCTATCTTTGACCGCACCACGACCATTCCCCTCATGAACACGGCTGATTTCTGGGAATTCCTCGCGGGCCTCGGCATCTTCATGTTCGGGATGTTCCTGCTGGAGGAGTCCATCCGCAACCTGTCGGGGCGGGCGTTCAAGGGCTTCATCAGAAAATACACCGAGAACGCGGTAAAGGCGGTGCTCACAGGCACCTTCGCCACGGCTATCCTCCAGAGCAGTTCGGCCGTGACGCTGATGGTGCTGGCCTTCACGGGCGCGGGCATCATGTCTTTGCAGAACGGCATCGGGGTGGTGCTGGGGTCTAACCTGGGCACCACGCTTACCAGTTGGATCGTGGCTGCGCTCGGCTTCAAGATCAGCATCGAGGCATTGGCACTGCCTTTCATCGGTATCGGTGGGCTGGGCCTCATCTTCCTCGGAAAATCAGCGAAGGGAAGCAACATTAGCAAGCTGGCCGTGGGTTTCGGCTTCCTGTTCATGGGCCTCGACTACATGAAGCGCAGCATCGAGGCCATGGCCTCAGAAGAACTGCTGACGCAGATACCTGACTATGGCCCGTTGATGTATGTGCTGGTCGGATTCGTGCTCACGGCCGCACTCCAGAGCAGTTCGGCCAGTATGGCGGTGGTGCTCAGCGCACTCCATAGTGGTCTGCTCAACTACACTGATGCCACGGCCATGGTCATCGGAACGAACCTTGGCACCACGATAACAGTGATGATCGGTGCGGTGGGCGGAAGCACGGTAAAGAAGCGTGTGGGGATGGGCCATTTCCTCTTCAACGCTATCACAGCCATCATCGCCATCATTCTGCTGCCAATGCTCACTCGGCTGGTGTTCGATGTGATGGGCCTGAGCAGCGACCCTGTGATGGGCCTCGCCATGTTCCATACCATCTTCAATCTCATGGGTGTGGTGCTGTTCATGCCGTTCCTCCCGCTCTTTGCGAAGCTGCTGGAGAAGGCAGTGCCCGATAAGCGCATAGATGTCTCGCTGTTCATCAGCAAGACCACACCTGATGTGCCCGAAGCGGCCGTTGAGTCCATGCGGCAGGAGGTGCGCGGACTGCTGCAGCGGACCATGGAGCACAACATGGAGGTGCTGCGCATCGACCCGAAACTCGTTTTCACCGTCTCTGGGAACGGCTCAAGGGCTGAGAAGAGTACACTGGAGCAACAGTATGTCCGCATCAAGGGCATACAGGCAGAGGTGTACGCCTTCGCATCTCAGGTTCAGGGACAGGAGATGAGCGAGGACGAGGCAACGCTGCTCAATCGCCTGCTATCGGCCGTGCGCTTCGCGGTGTCATCGGCCAAGACGTTGAAAGACGTGAAGCGCGATATGGAGGAGCTTGAGGACGCAGAGAATCCTCATCTGAACGACCGCTATGCTGATTTCCGAAGGAAGCTCATCGAGCACTACATGAAACTGGAGCAGGTGCTGCGCGAGGAGCAGGGGAACCTGCCGCGCCTCATCAAGGCCATGAAACGTGTGATGGCCGAGGACACCCAGCTCATGCAGGAAACCATGCACGGTTTGAAGGACCGGCATTTCGCGGCCGAGCACGTTTCGGTGCTGCTTTCGGCCAACCGCGCATTCACTCTCTCAGCCAGGCAGATGCTGCTCGCGGTGAAGGAGATGAAGCTCAGTGCCCACGATGCAGGCCTCTTCGAGAACCTGGAGGTGGACACCAAGGGTTGATACTGTTCCTTTGTGGCTGTTTTATGGCCTGAATTTTGAAAAGTGCCACGCTTGCGATTGGCACAGCCTCTGCGTTCTTTGCGAAAAATCTCTGCGTCCTCTGCGTGAAATCCATATCTCAGATGCCTCGACTTCTCCCTGTTCTTCTGCTGATACTGTCCACGACCGCGTTTGCGCAGGATTGGAAACCCCTTGCAGCTGATGACCCCGCCATCACATCGCTTAGGAGGGAACTCGGAGCGATGAGCAGCATCAAGGGGAATATCCGTCAGGAGAAATCTTTTGCTTTTCTGGATGAAAAGCTCATTTCCACAGGTTACTTCATCTACAAGAAGGAGAACCGACTCCGCTGGCAGTTCAACGAGCCGATCGAGTACATCATCCTGATCCGCGACAACGCCATGCGGCTGCGCGAGGCGGGCGAGGAGAAGCAGTACAAAGGCGTGAACAGGATCCTGAGGCAGGTGCGCGAGATCATCCTTGGTTGCATAGACGGCTCCATCATCGACAACGCATCTTACAAGGCGAGTTTCTCAGGGAATGCAAATTCTTTGAAGCTTGAAATGCAACCGAAAGACCGCCAGCTCAGGGAATTCATCCAAGGTATCGAGGTGGAGTTCGCGAAGGAGGGCAACCGCATCCGCTCCGTGAAACTCACCGACCCTTCGGGCGATGAGACGCATATCCATTTCACCGACATCCGCACAGGACAGACCATTGATGAGGCTGTTTTCACTGATTTTTAGCCTGCTGCTGGCGGTTCCTGTCCTCGGACAAAAACTGCCCGTGTCAGAGGTGCTCCCTGCGGGCAAGGATGCGATCTACCGCGCGGAGTTCAAGCATCTGGGCACGGGGATGAACGGTTTCCTCGCGGTGAGCCACAAGCGCAGTCATGTACTTCAGGTGTCGTTCAACTCGATCATGGGCACCAACATGCTGGAGATGATCTGGAAAAAGGGCCGCTGGAAGAAGAAGTACGTCAACAAGAGCCTCAACAAACGCGGTCTCATCGAGCTGCTTCAGGAGGACATCATGCTGCTATTCCGCCACTTTCGCCATGACCCGAAGGCCGAGGACCGGGGCGACCTCTGGCTCTGGAACAAGCGCGACATCCACATCGACACGAAGGAAGGGCGCATCATTCGCCTGCGCGTGAAGACCAAGAAGCACCTGCCCTCGCGCGAGGTGAACTATTCGTTTGACAATGAGGGCAATCTGACCGAGATGCGGGTGTCACACACTGGCTATCCGTTCTCGATCACGCTGGGGCCGCTGTCTAAGTGAGGCGAGATCTGTTCCGATTCCCTAAATTCACACCTTCAAACTCACTGGCCGATGGAAGTGACAGTAAGAATAGACGACAGGAAGATTTACGATTCGTTCGTGGCCTTCATCCGCTCGCTGGGAATAGTCGTAGTGAAGGAGACCCCACAGCCGAAAGTTGCTGAGGAGCAGATGCCTCGCAAGAAGCACAATCCCCTCAAAGGCAGTGTGCTGCGCTATGATGACCCCTTTGAGCCAGCCGTTGACCCTGATGACTGGGAGGTGAACAGATGATTCTGCTCGACACGCATATCTGGATCTGGCTTGTGAATGAAAGTCCCAGACTTAGAAGCAAGTGGGCGCAGATACTTGAGCGCACCCCTCCATCTGATATTGCCATCAGTATCTTCACTTGTTGGGAAGTGGCCAAGCTCGTGGAGAAGGGTAAATTTGAAATCAATGTTCCCGTTGAGCAATGGCTGAAGGAGGCGCTCAACTACACTGGAGTGAAGGTCTTCGAACTCAATGTTGAGATCATTGCAGACTGCACCAATCTGCCCGGTAAGTTCCATCGTGACCCGATTGACCAGATTATCGTTTCCACAACACGGACACATGGCTGCACACTGATGACCGAGGACAGGAAGATCCTCGCGTACCCTCACGTCAGCACCTTCCCGACTGATTAGAACTCACAGTTCTTCGGTGTCCGTGGGAACGGGATCACATCCCGCACGTTGGTCATGCCGGTGATGAACATCATCAGCCGCTCGAAGCCGAGGCCGAAACCGCTGTGGGTCACTGTGCCGAACTTCCGAGTGTCGAGGTACCAGCTCATGCTCTCCTCGGGGATGTGGAATTGCTTCATCTTCTCCAGCAGCACCTCGTAGCGCTCCTCCCGTTGCGAGCCGCCCACGATCTCCCCGATTCCGGGGAAGAGGATGTCCATCGCGGCCACCGTTTCTTTCCCCTGTTCGCAGTTTTCGTTGAGACGCATGTAGAATGCCTTGATTTTGGCGGGATAGCCCGTGATGATGACGGGTTTCTGGAAATGCTTCTCCACAAGGAACCGCTCGTGCTCGCTCTGCAGGTCGATGCCCCATTCATCCACAGGGTATTGGAACTTCTTCTTCCTGTTGGGCTGTGAGTTGCGCAGTATCTCCACCGCCTCGGTGTATGTGATGCGTTCGAACTTGTTGTTGATGACGAAATCGAGTTTCTCCACAAGGCCCATCGGGCTGCGCTCGGCTTCGGGCTTTCCTTTCTCCTCGTCCGCGAGCCGCTGGGCAAGGAAGGTGATGTCATCGGCACATTTCTCTTTCACGTAGGCGATGACCCATTGCAGGAAATCCTCTGCCAGGTCCATGTTGCCGTGGATGTCGCAGAAGGCCACCTCCGGCTCAATCATCCAAAACTCGGCCAGGTGGCGCGAGGTGTTGCTGTTCTCGGCCCGGAAGGTGGGGCCGAACGTATAGACCTTGCTCAGGGCCAAGGCCGCCAGCTCGGCCTGCAGTTGTCCGCTCACGGTAAGGTTGGTCTCTTTTCCGAAGAAATCCTGCGAAAAATCGACCGAGCCGTCTTCGTTGAGGGGCGGCTTTTTGGCATCGAGGGTCGAGACACGGAACATCTCGCCCGCCCCCTCGGCATCGCTGCCCGTGATGATGGGCGAATGCACGTTGAAGAACCCACGGTCGTTGAAGTAGCTGTGAATGGCGAAGGTCAGCGCGTGGCGCACACGGTACACCGCGCTGAACGTGCTGGTGCGCACCCGCAGGTGGGCATTTTCCCTCAAAAACTCCAAGCTGTGCTTCTTGGGCTGGATTGGGAACTCATCGGGGTGCGACTTGCCATGCACCGTGAGTTTTGCCGCTTTCACCTCCACCCGCTGGCCCTTGCCCTTGCTTGCTACCAGTTGCCCCGTCACCTCGATGCACGCGCCCGTGGTCACGTCTTTCAGTTTCTCCTCCGGGAAAATCTCTGCATCGAACACCAATTGGATGCTGTTGACCGTGGAGCCGTCATTCAGCGCAACGAACTGCACATAGGCGTTGCCGCGCTTGGTTCTTACCCAGCCGCCCACGGTCACTTCGCGGTCGAGGTCGTCAGTCAGTAAAAGAGACTTGATGCTTTCCATGTTGCAGCCTTTGAATGAGGGCGCAAATGTAGTGCTGCTGGTTGTGGTCAGCGAGTTTTCACAAGGTGTCAACCCTGTCCTGCGAAACCAGCCATTGCTGCACCTCTGGGCCGTCAAGCAGGTCGAACAGGTCGTTGATACCGACTTCATCCGTTCCGAACAGTCGCATCAACTCCGAGCCTTCCATCGTCCGCAGTTTGGTCAGGTAATCGGTCATTACCATGGCATACAGCACATCGGTCTTGTCTAAGGGCCGGGCGTCCATTTTTTTCAGTGTGGCCGGAGCATTCAGGTAGTCTCCTGTCTCGACTTGAAGCTTGAAAAGGAAGAAAACGGCACGGTTGCCAGTTAGGGTGTACAATCTTTCTTTCGCTTCATCATTTACCCCGAAAAGGTTCATCAGACGAGCACTGTACACATCGTCTTCGTTGCCAGGTGCGAGGCGCAGATACCAGCGGTTGATCGCCTGTGCATAACCCTGCCCACCGATACGGAATGCGAGTCCCATCCACCTGTCGAGCAATTTTTTCGTTGGGGAAAGCGTCTCTTCGGGCGTGGTCCAGTGGTTGGGGCGACCGCAGGTGAGGATATCGGCATCCTCGTACGCCACCATGTCTTCACCGTGACGGGTCATGAGATGTTGTGGGCGCGATAGCAGTTCGGTGAGCGATGCGAGCTGTCCGGGCATTCCACGCTCGAAGAAATAACTGTTATGCTTAGGGTCGAAAAGCAGCGAGCGACCATCGATTACCACTTCGGCAAAAGTGTGGCACGGGAACATGACCATGTGCGCGCTGATACCCACAGGCATAAGCAGGTGAGCCATGGCATTTGCTTTCTGGTCGCACCAGCCCACATGGCGCGCAAGGTCGTGCAGCACGTGTCGGTCCTCGGCCAGTCCCCAGTCATCGGGCTGTGCCTCGTTGAGATGCACGAACGCCATCACCGCCAGCACACGCTCCATGTCTGTGTTGGCATCCTGCGTCACGCGGTCCGCAATGACTCTGTATGCCAACTGACGGTGCAGGAAGCCCGCCAACTCATCGTGCAATGGCAGGAGCGCGAATGGTCCAGCAAGCGGCAAGGAGGCCACAAGACACAGAATCACAAGGTACAGGTACTTTTTCATGGCTTGCCTGCATCAAAGGTGGGGATTTCTGTTCAGGCGGCATGCCAACGTTATTCCAAATAGAAAACCCCCTGACACAGAGGTATCAGGGGGTTTTCTCACGAACTCAATTTAGAATCACTCCCTCACAACCCTCATCACATCGCCATCTACCGTGCGCACCACGTAGCTGCCACTGGCAAGGCCGCTGAGGTCGATGCTGCGGACGTTGCCGAAGGTCATTAGACTGCGGCCGCTTAGGTCGAACAAATGGCCGCTGGCGGGCTGCGAGAGGTTGAGGATGCCAGAGGTGGGGTTGGGGTAGAGGTATTGCTGGTCGCTTAGGTGCTCGTCAATACCTACGGGGACTGGAGGTGCGCAGAAGGTGTTGAATGAAGCTCCGGAGCTCACCAATGTCCAATTGGTAGTGCTGAATGCCACATCATCTACCTGAATGCAGAGGAGATTTGGGTTGTCCTGAGAGTTGAAGCTGGTAAAGTTGGTGTTGTTGCCGTTGGCCACATTCAGGTAATTGAGGTTGTTGCCAAAGCAATCAATGAAATAGAAATCTGGCTTATCCGACACATCGATGGAGGTGATGGCGTTGTTCCTACAGCCGAGAGCCCATAGTCCAGGGTTGTTAGAGAAATCGAGTGACGTTATGTTGTTGTTTCGGCATTGGAGTTCGCGAAGGTTTGGATTGTTCGTTACGTCAATGGCCGACAAATTATTATCCTCGCAAATGAGTGTTTCGAGTTGTGTCAGGGCACTGATGTTAAGTGAGGTGATGTTGTTCTCGGAGACCCACAGTTCTTGAAGGTTGGCGTTGGCGGCCGAGAATGATAGATTCCCACTGAGGTTATTGTTATTGCAGTAGAGTATGGTAAGTGCCGTATTGGCCGAGATGTCCAGCGATGAAACTGATGTATTGCTCAGATTCAATGCAGTGATTGCGGTGAAAGCCTCCAACCCCGTCAGATCAGCTATTTGAACCCCGTTAAGGTTCAGGAAACCGCTGAATGCTGTAGCCTCATCGCACTGGATCTCGGCATCCTGATTGGTGTTGATGGTATTGTTGCCTACCAACGCAGCCTTGAAGTTAGCATCGGGTATATTTACTGTGCAGCCTACAGAAGCGCAATCGTTGCTGTACACAGCCCCGGGTGGGACGCTCATGTTGGCATTGCTCCAAGCGGCATCATCCACTTGAATACAGGTCAGATTCGGATTCCCAAAGAAGTCGTAGAATGTGAGGTTCTGATTGTTGCCGTTGGCAATGTTCAATGAAGTCAACTGGTTGTCGCTGATGTCAATGTGGTTCAGAACCGGATTGGCGGAGAAATCGAGCGAAGTAATCTGATTGTTAAAGGCAGAAACGTATTCCAAAAGCGGGTTGCTTAATGTGTTGAGGGCCGTGAGCTGGTTGTCCCTGCAAGAGAGCTCTTCGAGCATTGGGTTGTTGCTGAGGTCTATGCTTGTAACGGCATTCTGGACAAACCCAAGAACAGTGAGATTGGGCAGTCCGCTGACATCCAAACTGGTTAAAGCACAATTACCGCAAGCAAATACAGAAGTGCTGGGCGGAAGTTGAAGTGTGGATAGCGGGTTATTTGTGAGGATAACCGTTGTCAAAGCTGAGTTAGCGCTTAAGTTAGCAGAAGTAATGTTGTTTCCAGACAAATAGAGCGCAGTGACATTGGTGAACGCTTCTAATCCATTGAGATTGCTGACATTGCTGTTATTGACAAAGAGAGATCCTGAGAAAGCTGATGCCTCAGCGCATTGGATTTCACTGTCCTGATTCGTGTTCACCGAAGAGTTGCCAACCAACGCGGCTCTCAAGTTGACGTCAGGGATGTTGACTACGCATTGCGCCATACCAGCCTGTGCAGATGCGGCCATCACTATTGAAAGTAAGTAGTGTTTTCTCATGGGTAAAAGTTTGGTTCACCGCAAAAGTGAACCGCCCGCAAAGGGTTTGCAAGCACAGATACACGAACGGTCGGCCCGAATCCACGAATGGTATTAGCCCTTCTGGAAAAGCTGACGAACAGCCTCTTTGTTACTTCGCGAAACGGGAATGACGGCACCGTTTTCCATCCTCAGGCTGCTGTTGGATTGACGCACAAGCTCCACGATTTTATTCAAGTTGACCACATAACTCCGGTGCACCCGAAGAAACGCATCCGCGTCAAGCATTTCGTGCATGTCGATGAGCTTGCGGCTTACCAGATGTCGCCCGGTATTGGTGTGAACTCCTGTGTATGAGCCATCTGCTTTCAGGAAAAGAATGTTATTTGTCTTTACAACCAACTGCCCGTTTGTGGTTGGAATGGTGATGCTTCCACCGCTCAGTTTGGCCTGTTTTTTTGCCCGTTCACGGAGACGGTCAACGGCTCTCCTAAGTTTTACAATGTCTATTGGTTTCAGTAAGTAATCAACTGCCTCCAAACCAAAAGCATCCACTGCATAATTGGCGTAGGCCGTGGTGAAAACGATGAGCGGAGACTCGGTTTCTCCAAGCAGTTTCCGTACTTCCATACCGCTGTGGCCAGGCATTTCAATATCGAGGAAAATCGCTTCTGGTCGCTGTTCCCGAATAGCATTCACGCCCGATTCAAGATCGCTGGCCATGAAGAGAACATCCACTGCTTCACAATGCCGTTCGAGGAAAGCCTTCAGCGTTTCACGCGCTAAGAACTCGTCTTCAATGATGCCGACTTTAAGGGGTCTCATTTTGCGAAGCTAGCAGAACGCAGAATTCGAGTCGTGAAATTTATACGAATGGTCGTTCTCATTTCATCAACTGACTTTTGCCGTGAGCGGAATCCGAAGAATGACCAAGGTTCCGTTGGCGTTGCCAGCTTCATCTTTCTTATCAATGATCTCAACACCGATCTTGTGCGCGTTCTCTACGTTTAGCAGATCGAGCCGCGATGAAGTTGCCTGTGTGGCAAAAGATTTGTGTTTTTCCGACCGAAGTTCGCCTGCTTTTTCGCGCCCAATTCCATTGTCGTCAATGCGCACTTCCAGCATGGTTGCATTTTCCATCAGTACGAGCGAAACAGACAGATTCTTGTTTCCCTTCCGATGCAACAGCCCATGTTTCACCGCATTTTCTACGTATGGCTGAATGAGCAATGATGGCACTTCCACTTTTTTCGGGTCGATATCATGCGCTACATCAACCTTGTAGTGGAATTCATCGCCAAAACGCACGGCTTCCAACTCCAAATAGAGCCCGATCATTTCCAGTTCCTTGTCTAATCCAATGGTGTTCTGATCGCTCACATCCAAGATAGAACGCATAAGATCGGAGAAACGGCTCAGCACTTCGTTGGCCTTTTCTGCCTTACCAATGGTGAACAACCCTTGAATGGAATTGAGCACGTTGAACATGAAATGCGGGTTCATCTGTGCTCGCAGTGCGGTCATTTGCGAAGCGCGGAGGTCTTCTTTCAGTCGGCTGTTTTCCAATTGCCGTGCGTTGCGTTGATTGAGATATCGAATTCGGGAGAGGAAGATCGCACTGACGGTTGCAATCAATACAAGCGCAACCAACAGGAGAAACGGCCAAGTGGCATACCATGGTTTTTGAATGACGAACGATAGTTGAAGATTCTCGTCACTCGGAATTCCATTCACATCTAAAGCCAACACCTCCAAATTGTAGCTGCCCGGTGCAAGCGCTCGAAACCGAATCACCGCTCCGTTCTCGTTCACTTCAAAATCATTCATCAAACCGTTGAGTCGGTAGGCAAACTGAATCCGTCCTCGACTTTTGGTAGAGATGCCACGCAGCATAAGTTCGATGTCGTTCTGATTGTGCTCAAGTTCAAGATTAGGCGAAGGCTGAATTACCTGACCATTGACCTTTACAGTACGCAGTTGTACTGTTGGCGATAACGGGGTTTCACTACGCGATAGCGGGATGGAATACAGGCCGTTGAAGGTGGCCAGCCAAGCACGGTTGTTGTCTGCAACCACGTCTTTGAGGTCGGTAGATGGCAGTCCTTCGCTTTGTCCAATTTGTTGCCAGTTTTCGGTTTTCAGATCATGAATGAGCAGGGCGTTGGAAAGCAGTACGAACAAATGAGAAGGCGAACCATAGATGCTACGAATGGTGCCGCTTTGGCGTATCATTCCAGGAATGACCAACCAATGTTTGAAAGAACCGTTTTCGGCAACAGCAATGCTGTCTTTTCTATTGGTCAGATAGACGTGGCCGTCCGCAGCTATTGCCATCAAACTTGGGCGAAATGTGGTTGAATTCGGAACAACGAATTCGGAGCCGTTTACGAGTATGCCAGTAGCGGTAAGCAACCACTGATTGCCCTGTCCATCAAGTTCATTCTGATAAATTCTCGGTTCATAATCAAGAATATCAAGTTCACGTCCAAATCGATTTCCATCATAGGAGAACGCTTTCAGATCGGTGGCATCTACCACGGCAACTTTTCCGTTCGAAACAGCAATACTCTTTACGTTTCCAGAGAGTTTGTCCAGATGTTTCAGCGTACTTGCATCCAACAGATAGAGGTCTCCGAAAGCCGCCAAGATGCGGTTGTTGGCCGTGTCGATTGCAAGCGCCTCGCTTTCTCGGGTAAACTCTGCTTTGAATGAAACCAGAGGTCCTTTTTCGGGGTGAATGAGCACCGCCATTCCGTTATTGTCGGTGGCAACCACATTTCCATTGGGCAGCTTGCGAACACGGTTGAACCGCTGCGTGGGCAAACCATCAGGCTCTTTTCCGTAGCGATGCAGACCAAGATCGGGCACCACGGCAATGCCATCTGTGAGCGTGGAAAACCAGTGTGCGCCATCTTTCGTTTCTATCACGTCCGAGACAGGCGTTGACGGAAAAAGCCACGAGCTGGTTTCTACTAAGTAAGCGCCATCGTAGGTCAGAATCCATGTGCCGGCAGAGGTGTTTCTCACGCCCGTCATCAACGGAGTCGGTCCTTTGCTTCTACTCAGGTTCTTCACGATCGTGTCGGTACCCACAGCGCTTAATTCCAATACCGTTCCGGTGATGTAGTAGTATTGATAGATCTTTCCGTTGGAAGAACAGATGGTGGAGGCCGCATCTTCCTTTTTTGCCAGTATGTTTCCCGATGGCAGGTGGACAATTCCCTTTGCGCTGAGCGCAAAATCGGGGGCGGCCATTCCGTAGAACGGGTCGTTTTCGTCCAGCCTTTGCACCAGCGAGAAACGCTCAGCCAACAGATCACTTTTCAGGATCTCGTTCCGCGTCATAAAGAACAGTTCATTGCCAATTCTTTCTAAAAAACTGACCTTATCGGTGGTTAGTTCTTTCGGAATCGGATGTTGTTGCATCGATTCGTAATTGGCCAGAAAAAGTTCTCCGGAAAAATTGATGGACCAAACCTGCCCGTTCGGCCCTATTTGCAGCGCGCTTCTGTCTTGCGAGCGCGCAGACTCGGTTCTCAGCGTCTGAAGCCACAGTCCATCGTAGTGCACCAGACCCTCAGATGTTCCAGCCCAAACCACGCCAAGGCTGTCTTCCAACAGGTCGTAGACCTTGAGCGATGGTAGACCTTGCTCGTGGTTCAGCGTCCAATAGGAGGGATGCTGCGCGCTGCAGAACAGCGGGCACAGGAGAAGGGCAATGGCGCGGATCAGTTTCAAGGATTCAAAGAAAGAGATTGCGTACATGTATTCCTTGGGCTGCACTACTGATCGTGAAGTCAGAATGACCACTCGTGGGATCGAGCCAAAAAGAGGCTTCCGCACGCGGTAGATTTGAGTTCAAATCAAACACAAAGACACATGAGAACATCATTTTTGACAATGGCCGCAGCGGCACTTTTGCTTGCTGGCTGCAGTAAGGAAGAGTTGACAGAGAACGTTTCGGAAGGCACGAGCAGCGTGGCCACACCGGCCAATGCACGTTTCGCAAACCGCGATGCAATGCCAGAGGTCTGGTTTAATCAGAATAACGGCAGAATGCTTCTACGGGTTCCTCCAAGATGGACCCATGTGGCGTTGACCGCTTCAGTAAAGAATTACAGCCTTAATGGCAATGAAGACCCAAACTATGGGACTTTTGTTGATGAGGACGGTGACGGTGTTTTCGATTATCAGGAGTGGAGTGCGGAGCTTGGTAGAGTCGGTAATTCAAGGATATACCGTTCTGGTCAGGATCAGTTTGTATTCGGTCAAACCTCGTATTTTTCTTTGGTGGATGTAACGCTAACCGCCAATACATTCATTGATGATTGGCAGGGAGAAACAACCTATTTGAAACTCTTTCTCTATCCTTCTGGAAGAACGGTTGAGCAAAGCCCAAAAGTGGCCGGCATAAGAACGCGATCTGTGACCAACTTTGATAGTGCGCATGAAATGGCCGTGATCGTAGCTGATGACCCATCACAGGATGTTGCTTCGGTGGTTTTCTGTTCAGAGCTTCCTGCAGACCCTAACGATCCCACTACTGAATCATTTGTTGAAACTGTTGATCTTGGTCAGACACACTTTAATCAGGCATTGGGTCTGAGCAGATGGACGGGAATTATTGGCAGACAGTTGGTGCGTGAGACCACTCGCCTACAATCTCTGGTGTTCCAAGGCTCGGGTTCATACGATGTCAATTTTCTTTCCGGTGAAGCAAATGCTGAGATCGTTGCCATTTACGATGTTGATGTAAACGAAAATGGAGTTGCATCTGCAACCAAAAGCGATGAACCAGTTATTCTTGGCTCACGACTAGCCAGCACATCTTTCGGAGAACAATGGCAACTGGAAATAGCCATTGCCGATCTTGGCGATTGGGTAGAAACCGTAAACTACGTTTTCACGCCAGGCGAAGGACCAGCACCTTTGGTTTCTGAATTGCCAATGGAACTGACCAGAACAGAAGGTAACCTTCGGGTTTACACATCCCCTAAATTTTCTTTCAACGGAAATCCAACGGGTAATGATGTAGACGGAATCGTTTACCTGTACGGAACTGGAACGCGCTCTACGGCTGGCACAGCGAAGCAGAAAGCCGAATTGCTCTGAGCAGTGGCTGCTTGAAATGGAGAAACCCCCGTCAGGCCGAGGCTTGGCGGGGGTTTTTGTTGCTAAGGGGAGCTTAAGCACACAGTGATCAGCTCCCGCTGTCGTTCCAGTCGTCCTCATACACGCGGCCCTCGGCACCGTAGTCTTCGCCCTTCTCCTTGCGGATGAACCCGATGACCTCGTCCAATCCGTTGCGGAAGGTGTCCATGTCCTCCTTGTGGAGAAATATCTTGTTCCGCATGAACACGGGGTTGTCGCTTTGCCCATTCTTCTTGGTCAGCTCCGTGATGGTGATATAGAAGTCACCACCTCGCGTCTCGCGCACATCGAAGAAGTATTTGCGCTTGCCGGCCTTCAGCCGATGTGAGAACAGTTCTTCCTTGTTGTCTCTGTCTTCAAAACCCATCTCAACCGTTTTTCCGTGTGTAAAATCAAGTCAAACATACAGCAGGGAAGGCAATTGGGCCACAAGCCGTGAAAAAAGTGGGGATTTCGGCCCTCCACGTTCTTTTTTCGACCAAAATACAGTAAGCGGTCAGACCGAGCTGTCCTCCAGCATCTGCTGTTCGTGCAGCGCGTGGTAGATCCCTGTTTTCGCAAGAAGCTCTGGGTGGCTTCCTGATTCCACGATGCGGCCATCGTCCATCACGATGATACGGTCGGCTTGTTTCACCGTACTGACGCGGTGGCTGATGAGGACGGTGGTGCGGCCTTTCATCACCTTCCGAAGCTCGGTGAGGATCAGCTCCTCGGTCTGGGTATCCACAGCGCTGAGACTGTCATCGAATATGAGTACCTGCGGCTGGCGGATGATGGCCCTTGCGATGGAGATGCGCTGCTTCTGTCCACCCGAGAGGGTGATGCCGCGCTCGCCCACCCGCGTGTTGTAACCCTTGGGAAATGCCGCGATGCTATCATGGATCTGCGCTTTACGTGCGGCCCGCTCCACATCTTCCTGTCCGTAGGCCTCCTCCTTGAGGCCGAAGGCGATGTTGGCGGCAATGGTGTCGGAGAAAAGGAATACGTCCTGCGGAACATAGCCGATGGCCGAGCGCACCGAGCCGAGGTGCAGCGTTGCGATGGGCCGTCCGTCCAACAGCACTTCGCCCCCCGTGGCATCGTAGGCGCGGGTGATCAGGGCCGCGATGGTCGATTTGCCGCTGCCTGTGCGGCCTATAATAGCGAGGCTTTCGCCCGCTTTCACATGGAAGGAAACATTGTCCAACGCACGGATGCCGCTGTCTGGATAGACGAAACTCACGCCCTCGAATCGTATGTCGCCTGTAATGGTCGCGGATTCGGTGGCAGTGTTGCGCACCTCGGGCACCGTGTCAAGAAATTCATTGATTCGGGCCTGCGAGGCCGATGCCCGTTGGATGATACTCGTGATCCACCCCAACGCGGCCACGGGCCATGTGAGCATGTTGATGTAGATGATGAACTCTGCGATGTTGCCCGTGCTGATCTCGCCCGCTATGGCCTTCATGCCGCCCACATAGACGGTGAGGATGGTGCTGAGGCCGATGAGCACCAGCATAGTAGGGAAGAAGAGCGCCTGGATGCGTACCAGTTCGAGCGAGGTCTCCTTGTAACCGTCCGTCTCCTCCGCGAAAGAGTCGGCCCAGGCCTTTTCCCTGCCGTACGCCTTCAGCACGCGGATGCCCGAGAAGCTCTCTTGCACGAAGGTGCTCATGCGGCTCAACTGCCGCTGCACCCGTTCGCTTCGGATGTTGATCTGGCGGCTTACGAAGTAAATAGTGATAGAGAGGAGCGGCAGTGGCAGCAGCACATAGGCTGTCAGCGTAGGGCTTACACGCATCATGTTATAGACCACAAGTACGGTGAGCACCAGCAGGTTGACAGCGTAAAGGATGGCCGGCCCGAGATACATCCGCACTTTGCTCACATCTTCGGTGATTCGTGCCATGAGGTCGCCCGTACTATTGCGCCTGTAGAAGGCCAGCGAAAGTTGTTGGTAGTGGTCGTAGATCTCATTCTTCATGTCGAACTCCACCATCCGGCTCATCACCACGATGGTCTGCCGCATCAGGAACATGAAGAAACCTTTGAGGAGAGCACTGAGCACTACCACCGCACCGAACCATACGAAGGTCTTGGCCAGAAGTGTGAACAGCTCAGACTGAGCATCGCCCCCCTTGAAATGGATGAAGATGGGCCGCACATCGGCCAGAAAGTCGAAAGTTACGCGCACCAGTTTGGGCGGCACTATGGCGTAGAGGTTGCTCAGGCTCACGAACAGAATGCCCAGCAGGAACCGCCAACGGTACTTCCAGAAAAAGCGGTTAAGGCGGGCCAATGGCCTTATCCCCGTGCTCCGCTGCCCATGCGCCATCCCCCGATGAAAATAGAACTACTTTTGCGCGAAATTAGGGAGTAAAGCCGTGGACGGTGTTGCAACACGGAATGTCTCTTCCATCAAGTGCCCATGTTTGTTCCTCATGTCGCCCGAACGATGTTCGATGGGTCAAGGCCCCAGATGACAGGAACCAAGTGTGCTAATATCCATTTTTCTGAAGAATGCTGAGTCGAAGACATCTGAGAATCAAGGTGATGCAGGCACTTTTTGCCTACCAACGCTCCGAGGGCGAACCACTGGCTGTGGGCGAGAAGTTCCTCCAGCAGAGCATGGAACGCATCTATGACCTGTTCATCAACGAGCTTGCTCTCGCCATCGAGATGCGACAACTGGCATTGAGACGCATCGAGGATGGAACCAAAAAGCGGCTGCCCACCCAGGAGGACCTCAACCCCAACCTGCGTTTCGTGGAGAATCCTGTGCTACAGCAGCTTGAGGCCAACACGGTGTTGGCAGCGCACATCAATAAGCGTAAGGTCGATTGGTCAGATCAGCACGAGTTGCTGCGCAAAACGCTGCTCAACTTGCAACAGGACGGGGAATTTCTGGCTTACATGGATGCCCCGGCCCCGAACTATCGCGATCACAAGCGCATTGTCAGATTCATGTTCGAGGAGTATCTGATCGGAAACGAGGACATCAGTTCCGTGCTCGAAGAGAGGAGCATTTTCTGGGTGAATGACTTCGAGCAGGTCGGCATCATGGTATCGAAGACCATCAACGAGTTCAAGGAGCACGAGCCTGAGGGGGGGGCGCTGCCGATGCTCTACACCGACCCGGAAGAGGACAAACAGTTCATGCTCGACCTGTTCCGTAAGACGGCCACCAACAATGACGAACTCACCCTGGTGGTGGCGGACAAGACCAAGAACTGGGACACTGACCGCATTGCCAGTATGGACATCCTGCTGCTCAAGATGGCCATCTGTGAGTTCATGTACATCCCCTCGGTACCGGCAAGGGTCACCCTCAACGAGTATATTGAGATAGCCAAGGAGTACAGTACGCCCCGCAGCAAGGTGTTCATCAACGGCATTCTCGACCGCGCGTTGGCCGACCTCAAAGCCGATGGAAAGGTCAAAAAGGCGGGAAAAGGGCTGATAGGCGGATGAGCATGACCAACTTTCTCGTTGTTGCAACATCCAAAAGCTAATTTTGCAACCTGAAAATCAACACTAACTCAAAATCCCCATAGCAATGAAGAAGTACTTCTCAATGATCGCGGCACTGACCGTCATGTACGGTTGTGGAGGTGACAGCCCAGCTACCGAAGAGGCGCAGAAGCTGGATACAGATGTCGTCACCGCACCGGCCACGGCCTCAGGTGAGGTGGGCGATGCCCCAGTGATGACCTTCGAGAAAGATGTCCACGATTTCGGCACCATCATCCAAGGCGAAAAGGTGTCTTACAAGTTCAAGTTCACCAACACAGGAGCGTCTGACCTGCTCATCACCGATGCCAAGGGAAGCTGCGGATGCACTGTGCCGGAGTATCCGCGTACTCCGGTCAAGCCAGGAGAGTCGGGCGAGATCGATGTGGTCTTTGACAGCACAGGCAAGAGCGGTCAGCAGAACAAGAAGGTGACCATCACCGCCAACACCATTCCCAACATGATCACGCTCGCCATCAACGGGACGATCGAGGAACCAGTACCCGCCAACTGATATGATGCAGCACCCCATCCTCCTACAAGCGGCCGACAACCCGTTGGGCAACTACTCTACGTTGCTCATGTTCGGACTCATGTTCTTGGTCTTCTACCTGTTCATGATCCGCCCGCAGATGAAAAAGGCCAAAGAGGAGAAGCAGTTCCGTGAGGCACTGAAAAAAGGCGACCGCGTGGTGACCATCGGTGGTATCCATGGAAAGATCGCTGAGGTGAAGGATGATACGCTTATCATCGAAGTAGGGGAGGGCCAGCGGCTCAAGTTCGAGAAGGCGGCCGTGTCCAAGGACAATTCGGTGAAGCTGGGAACAGAGAACTGATTGCGCTTTCCTGAAAGGATCAAGGGATGGTGACGGGCAATATGGCCGTTCCGTCCCTTCTTTTTTGAAGAAAAATGAAAATCATCGGCATCACAGGTGGTATCGGCAGTGGCAAGACCACAGTTTGCAGGGTGTTCGAAGCCCTGGATGTGCCAGTCTATTATGCCGATGACCGCGCCAAGGCTGTCATGGTCGAGGATAAGGAGCTCATGCAGGCCATTTGCGAAACCTTCGGTAAGGCCGCTTACAAGGACGGCCAGCTTGACCGTGAGTTCCTTGCAGGTCAGGTATTCGGTTCGGAAGAGAAACTCAGCCTGCTGAACAGCATCGTGCATCCCGCAGTGGCCCGTGACTTCATGGCATGGGTCAGTGCAAGGGCCGCAGAAGGGCATCCCTACGTTGTGAAAGAGGCCGCTATCCTTTTCGAGAGCGGTGCCTACAAGGCTGTGACGGAGACCGTGCTCATCACTGCCTCGGAGCAAGTGCGCATCGAACGCGTCACGAAGCGTGACGGGGCCTCTGCGGATGAGGTACGTCAGCGCATGGCCCGACAATGGCCCGAAGCACAAAAGGCGGAGTTGGCAGACCATATCATCCATAATGATGGCATGGAACAGCTCTTGCCACAGGTGGTAGGGCTGCACGCACATTTCATGCGTTGAAACAGCCGCCAGTGCAACTGCTTTGCAGCCATGCCCTGCTGTTTACCTTTGACCACCATGATGGAAGATAAGGAACACGTCATCAAGCTTTCCGATGTCCGCATTTTCATGCGGGACAATCTGGTTCTCGACAAGGTCTCATTTGCGGTGGAGCGTGGTGAGTTCATCTACCTCATAGGCCGTACTGGCAGTGGAAAGAGCAGTCTCATGCGTACGCTTTATGCAGAGTTGCCATTGCGCGAGGGAGACGGTGAGGTGGCAGGTCATGGTCTTTTTGGGATCAAAGAGAAAGAGGTGCCTTTTCTCAGAAGGAAACTGGGCATCGTTTTTCAGGATTTTCAACTGCTCACTGACCGCTCTGTGGAGGAGAATCTGAAGTTTGTGATGCGTGCAACGGGCTGGACTGACAAGCAGAAGATGGACGACCGCGTCACTGAGCTGCTGCAACTGGTGCAGTTGCCCGAAGGGGCACGGAAAAAGATGGCCACTCAGCTGTCAGGAGGTGAACAGCAGCGTGTGGCCGTGGCCCGTGCGCTGGTCAATCATCCTGAGGTGATTCTTGCAGATGAGCCCACAGGGAATCTTGACCCGGAGACCTCCGAGGGAATTCTTCAGCTCTTCATCGACATCACTGCCAAAGGCACAGCTGTGATCCTCGCCACGCACAACTATTCATTCTTCGAGAAGCATCCGGCCCGCACGCTTAAGTGTGAGAACGGCTATCTGGTCGATACGAAGCAGGTCGGCCCCGAGGATTTCTGAATTCAGAGCAGCCGGCTTATCAGGTAGAACACCACTGATAGTGTCATGCCCACCACACCGATTATCACCACTGGACTCACTCTGGTTATGGTCGGTGAGCCTGCCTTTTCCGGGCTGACCCTCAGCATCAGATCCAGAACGAGTTGATGCAGCAGTGCTGACAGTACACTGTCCTTCTCGCGCTTGAAGTGTTGGTGTGCCAACCATAGCGCAAGCGAGCTGGACAGCGCGAGCAGACAGCACATCAGGGCAAAGACCGTGAGTGCGCGGTCGTTGGTGGCGCGTCTCCGTTGCTGCTCCGCGATTCGCGCAAGTGTCTCCTCGTACGAGAGGAAAATGCGCCCATCCAGCGCGATGATCGCTGCATGAAGGGAGTCTGCCCTACGCTGGGCATTGGCTGATGTGTCGCCACTGAGTTGCTTAGACCGCTCAAGCAGCATACTTCTCTCGTGAAGCTGCGGCTGTCTCGTGCCCACATCAGCACTGGCAGCACCACTGAACATCAGGATGAGCAGGGTCAGGAGTGACGCAAAGCGGAAGGAAGCCATGATGTCCTGACTGGCCGAGGAGGTCGGCAGATGGGAGAAGTGAGCATTACTGGATTCGAACCAGTGACCCCCACCCTGTCAAGGTGGTGCTCTGAACCAACTGAGCTAAATGCCCATCTGAGGTTGCGAATTTAGGTGTTCACCACCAATACTCGACATGTGCTGTAACATCCGGTCAGGGACGGGATGACATCCACAGATGAACACGGTCGAGGAGGCCTTGACGTGTCACATCATCCCTGCGGAGTTGGCTTTCGACATGAGTCCCGGCCGATTTGCTCCATTTTTCGCCCTTTTCGTTCAATATCAATGGATGATGATGGAATGTGGCATTGAGAAAACCAGAGAACCCCAGTTGCTGCGCGATAAAAAGCTGCACTGCGGTGGAGGCCAGCAAATCTTCGCCTCGGACAATGAGATCGCTGCCGAAATGCACGTCATCGCACACCGAGGCCACCTGATAGGCCGGAATCCCGTCCTTGCGCCTCACAACGGGGTCGGGGAGCAATTGTGACGGACGGAGTGTAACCAACCCTCCGCTCAGAATCTTGAACGCGATCTCCGCATCTTTCGAAATGCGGATGCGCCAAGCGGTTTCAGTCGTGTCGAGCGGAAGATCACCCCTGCGGCAGATGTGCGCCTCATCGGCTGGGCTTTCCAGTTCGGAAAGTTGCTTGCGCGAACAGCCGCATGCATAGACCAGCCCTTTTTCGCAGAGTGATGTGAGTGCAGCTTCATACAGTGATAGGCGATGATGTTGCGACCATTCTGTCTCCAATTCTTTCGGATTCCTTGGCCCCTCATCCCAGTCGATTCCCAGCCAGTGCAGCGTGTCGAAGATGTCAGCTACGTACTCGGGCCGCTTGCGGTCGTTATCGAGGTCATCTATGCGCAGAAGAATTGATGCCCCGCGCCCTTTCGCCAGTTCGGCCGTCAGCAGGAAGGCGAAAGCGTTGCCCTCGTGCAGGAAACCGCTCGGGGTCGGGGCAATGCGGGTTTTCTTGTGAAAAGAGGGCTTCCGCATCGGTCATTCCCAAACGACATCAACAGATTTCGATGCCTGAATGACTGCATCACTGGTGAGCAACACCGCGTTGTAATGGTGAGCTGTACCAGCGATCACGCGGTCATGCAGCTCAGGGATGTCATCTATCTCGAATGCACTAAGAATGATTTCCGAAGAAATATCAACAACCGAAAAATTGGATTGCTCAGCAATGAGGGCGAGAGCCTCTTTCAGCGCACAGGAAATCCTTCCTTTTTCAGCGAGATAGCCAATCTCTAAGAGGGCCATAGCGGGGATGAGTGCATCCATTTCCCCAGCCAATGCCTTTTCAACAAGCTTTTTGGCGGCACTCGGAATCCGTCTTTTCTCCAAAAGGAGAACAAGAGCCACGGTATCCAAAGCGATAGGCCTATTCAACGGGATAGACCTTTCGATAATCCATGAACTCCTCCTCCAAATGCTCGGTGGAATCTGCTCCGAGCCGCTGAAGTGCCGATTCCAGATCGGTCTCGAACCGTGACTTCCCTGTGCGAAGCAGCCGCACAAATTCCAGAACCTCTTTCACGAAAGCATCAGGCAGGTCTTCGGTCTCCTGTCGGAGTTTCTCACGCACATCCATGTTGGGAAATTTGATGCTAAGGTACAAAGAGCATAGGCTTCCCTCATCCCTTCTATTCCTGAAAATAGACCCGTTTCACCCGTTCCGAGATCCCTGTGAGCACTTCGTAGGCGATGGTGTCGGCATTTCGGGCGAATTCGGTGATGGGATAGCCCTCTCCGAAGATGATGACGTCATCGCCCTCTGCGCAGGGAATGCCCGTGACATCGACCATGATCATGTCCATGCACACACTGCCGATGATGGGTGCAGGCCGGCCATGCACCATGATATGGCCCTTGCGGTTGCCGTGTCTGCGGCTGAGGCCGTCCGCATAGCCGATGGGGACGGTGGCGGTGACCATCTGGGTGGTGACCCGCTCCAAGCGGCCGTAGCCCACGGTGTCGCCCGCTTGCAGATGGTGGATCTGTGAGATGGAGCTGCGCAATGTGCTCACCTGTCGCAGTTGATGGGTAACTGGGCTGCCGGGGGCCACTCCATAGAGACCGATGCCCAGCCGCACCATGTCGAACTGCGCCTCGGGGAAACGCAGAATGCCGAACGAGTTGCAGATGTGGCGGGGAACATTCTGTCCCATTCTTTCCATCAGCCTTGTGCTCATGGCATCGAAAAGAGAGATCTGCTGCTGTGTGAATTCATCCTCCTTGGGGTCTTCGCTGGCTGCGAGATGTGAGAAGATGGAGGCTACTTCCAGATGGCTTTCCGCATCGAGCCGTTCGCAGAGTTCGGCCACATCATCTTTCCCGAAACCAAGGCGGTTCATGCCTGTGTTCAGTTTGATGTGGATGCGCACGGGCACATTCCAACCCATCTGATGGATGGTGGATCGCAGCCCGTCCAACGCACGGAAGCTGAAGATCTCCGGCTCCAGTGCATGGCGCAGCATGGCATCGAAGCCCCGCTCCTCAGGACTCATGACCATAATGGGCAGTGTGATGCCGGCATTGCGGAGCGCGATGCCCTCATCCACGTAGGCCACGGCCAGATAGTCAGCGCGGTGGAACTGGAGGGTGTGGGCTATCTCGGCACTGCCGCTGCCATAGCCTGCGGCCTTCACCATCGCCATAACCTTGGTG
Organism: uncultured Chryseobacterium sp.; assembly: GCA_964500205.1. GTDB lineage: Bacteria > Bacteroidota > Bacteroidia > UBA10329 > UBA10329 > UBA10329. The sequence goes on from CAZCNS010000004.1 coordinate 188,214, forward strand.
TCGGGTCTTATCAAAGTACGGATGAGGTTCAGGTTGTGGACGATGGCACTGAGGTCTATTTCCATCACCGTGTGGTGGCTTTTCTGCTCCAGCCTGCGACTGATGGCCTCGAAACCGAAAGGCCTTGCGCCTTTCAGCAAAATGGTCTCATCGCGGAGCTGAATGTTGCCGATATCGGCCAGAAAGGACTCTGTGTCGGGATAGAAGGTGGCTTCCTTTGAGAACACCCCTGCTTGTGAAGAGATGTGCGGCCCGATACCGATAAGGCGGTCCACCTTGCGCTGTTGGAGCATGGCCGCCACTTCGCGGTAGAGGTCTGTGTCGGCCCGGCCCGATTGCAGGATGTCGGAAAGGATGACCGTGCGCTTGACCTGTTGCTGCTGCTGCGCAAGGAAGTCGAGCGCAATAGTGATACTCTGCAGGTCGGAATTGTAATAGTCGTTGATGATGGCGCAGCCGTTGATGCCCTCCTTCATCTCCAACCGCATCTCCACAGGGGTGAGGCGCAGCATACGCTCTGCGATGACGGCATGGTCCATGCCACGAAGCAGCATGAACGCCCAGCAATGCATCGCATTCTCCAGTGAGGCCGCATCGGTGAAAGGGATGGACATCTGCACTCTTTTCCCTTTATAATCTGCCTTAACGGTGGTCATTCCGTTGGCCTTTGCCACCTCAACTATGCGGAGGTCTGCGCCTTCGTTCTTGCCCCATGTGAAGAGGGACGGTTTTTCTGAGAAAGGAAATTTCGCCACCTGTTCCATGACCAGCTGATGGTCTGCACAGATGATGAGTGTGCCACAGCTCTTGAAAAGGGTCAGCTTCTCGCGGACCTTCTCGATCAGGTCGTTGAAACCCTCATCGTGCGCGTGGCCGATGTTGGTGAGGATGCCGATGTTGGGACGGATGATCGGTTCAAGCCGCTCCATTTCACCCACTTTGGAGATGCCCGCCTCGATGATGGCCATCTCGTGCTCCTTAGCCATGTTCCAGACGGAGAGCGGCACGCCCACCTGCGAGTTGTAGCTCTTAGGGCTGCGCACGATGCGGAGGTCGGGCGAAAGGAGCTGATGCAGCCATTCCTTCACAATGGTCTTGCCGTTGCTGCCGGTGATGCCCATCACGGGATAACTGAACTGCGCCCTGTGGGCTGCTGCTATTTGCTGCAGAGCGAGGAGGGACGACTGTACATGGAGGAAAATGGCCTCTGGGGACGTCTCGTTCAAGGGCAGGAGAGACGATTCGCAGACGAATGCACGGACGCCTTTGGCATACAGATCTTTTATGAAGCGATGCCCATCGTGGTGCTCTCCCCGGATGGCGAAGAACAGGGCCTGCTCCGGCCGTTGCACCTTACGGCTGTCGGTGGCGAGTTCGGTGATGACCGTTTTGGGCAGGCCATCGGTATCGGTTTGGCCGAGCCAATGGGCTATGTCGCAGAGGGTGGTCATTCGTACTTATAGACCGTGAGCGACAGCACTGGCCTTCCGTATTCGGTGGTGGCCTCCATGAGGGTGAACTCCACCATGCTGCCATCGGACCGCACGGCCTGCCACACCTCGAAGTCACCATCGCCTTCCTGACGGGCAAAGCGGGTGTCGAATGTTGTACTCAGGTCTTCCTGCACTTGGACGAGCATATTTGTGGTGAGGAAGAACCAGTCGGCCTGAATGGTGTGCAGCGTGTCGTTCTCAAACTCGTAGCTCACCTGTAGCACTGTGGTATCGGTGCTGAAACTGTAAACCACCTGCTTCGGTACGCTGAAGACCACGCTGTCGATAGGCTCACGCCTGAGAATATCCTCGATCGCGTCCCCGATGGACGAGCCTCGGAAATGGCCCTTGCCCTCACCGAGCGGAGAGGACAGATTCTCTGGTGCAAGGCTGCTATCGCCACAGGAGATGAGGCAAAGCAGTAGTATAGCTGCAAACACGCGCATGACCGGGAAATGGAAAACCGTCCATCGCAGACCGTCCATTGCAAATTGCCCCGCTTCTCTCATCGTTCAGTGATCTCGTCCTCCGTCAGGATGTCCTCGCCTCGGAACCGGAGCAGCACCTGCGCCACAGCCACGGTGTCGCGTTTGCAGTAGCGTTCGATGCGGTCGAGGTCTTTCTCCACATAATAGACCCGTGCCACGTCCTTTCCGTCAATGTCGGTCTTGGGCGTGGGGATGCCCAGCACGTGGGTCAGCAGTTTGAGCGAGGTGAAGCTCTTGCGGTCACCGAATTTCCAAAGTTCCATGGTATCGAGGTGGCGTACTTCCCATGGTTTCTTGCCTGATATCTGGAGGATCTTGGGAATGCGCACGCGGTTGATGACCATCCTGCGGGCTATGTACGGGAAGTCGAACTCCTTACCATTGTGCCCGCAGAGCAGGTGGTCTGCTTTGGAGAAATGGCGGTCGCACAGGGCCGCAAACTCCAACAGCAGCTCGCGCTCATCGTGACCGAAGTAAGACCGCACGCGGAACTCGCGCCTACCGCCCTCCATCATATGAAACACTCCCACTGAGATACAAACCACTTTACCGAACTCGGCATAGATGCCTGCCCGCTCATAGACCTCCTCAATGGTCTGCCCCTCCTTGCTTATCTGTGCGGCCTTGTGGTCCCAGAGGGCGCGGCTGTCCTCATCCAGTGACCCGTAGTCCGCGAGCTGCGGCACTGTCTCGATGTCGAGGAACAGGATCTTGCTCAGGTCGAGTTTCTCCAGCATGTTTCAGCGGATTAGGATGCCCGGCATTTCGACCAATGGAACGTTGACCAGATTCTCCTCGGCTACGCTGCCGGGCACGAAGATGAACTTGCGATCATGGATCAGCCCATCAATGTAGAACGTGAGGAAGTACTGGTTGTTAAGCCCGAAGACCTCCTCCACGATACGTTCTACCTTCACAAAGCTCTGAGAGGCCAGCCCCTCGAAGTAGTGGCGCAGCTCGCTGGTGTTAACCTTTTCACCGTCTATTTCCCCGTAGCCCTTTGATGACACGATGATGTCGCTGATGGTGACATCCTTGCTGTTGATGAGATAAACACCCCATTCAGGCTCCACGCCACCTTCCTCGCGCACCACGGCCATCGACACGTCTTCAACCTTCGGGATGTGAATGTCTTTTTTCATGTGCGATGCAGTCGCGAAGCTACGAATGCAGCGCGATGTCAGGAATCAACTTTGAATACGACCACCGAGCTCTACCTTAGCACTATGAACCGCTTGTTCGCCACATTGCTTCTGACCGTCCTTCCGATGCTGGCCTTGGCACAGCGGCCGCATCCCATATTGAAGGAGTTCTCAGGATTCAGGCAGGACAATGGCGTCATGCTGAAATGGGTGATAGAGGGCGGCAATCAGTGCAATGGCATCGACATTTACCGCGCACTGGAGCAGGGTGGTTTCCTCCGGGTGGGCAACATCGCGGGTATCTGTGGCAGTGCCGACTTCGATGAGACCTACACGTTCTTGGACACCACCGCTGTCCGCAACCGCGACAACAGCTACCGTCTTGAACTCGGCTGGCAGGGCTACACCGAGGTCATCACCGTGTTTTTCAGCGACCTGAACCTTGGGCGGCACACCCGCCTCACCGACCCTGCGGATGGCAGTGTGCGGTTCATCTTCGACAACCCGCAGCAATTATCGGTGACCGTGGAGCTGTTCGATGTCTCCGGTATGGCTGTCACCCGGGAAACAACCCGTAACGGGGAGTTCCTGCTGAGAAAGGATGGCCTTAGACCGGGTGTTTACATTTACCGCATCGGTACCGATGGCATGCAACCGGTAGTAGGACGGATGACTATCGGACGTTGAATCGCCTGACGGAGATGAGACCCACAGCATTTGTTCTCGTAGTTGCCTTGATGTTGTTCTCATGCGGTGAAGAGACCAAGGATTTTGCCTTTGAAGGCAATGTGACCGTTTCGGGATCAGGGGTGCCGCTCGATGGAGTGGCGGTGACCCTCCGTGGTCAGCGGCTCACGGGCACATCCTTCAACCCCAATTTTCAGACACTCGACACGGATATGACCGATGCGGACGGCCGATTTTCCCTTTCGGTTGAAAAGGCACTTTTCCAGTCCTTCCGAATCACGTTGGATCACCCTTCTCACTTCGTCACAGTGCGCGATATCAGTCCTGATGATGTGCCCATCAGCACTGCGCATACAGGCAGCTACCAAATGGAGCCGCTGGCCTGGGTACAGACTCGCCTACGCAATATCAATGCCTCGCAGCGCATCGATGTGACCATAAACGCCCCTTCCAATGGTTGCCCGGACTGCTGCGACCAGCTGCGTATGGTCCGTGAGGGCGAGGTGTTTGACACCACACATAGTTGTCTCGCGTTCGGAGGTGGTCAGGTTACCCACAAAGGGAATTACCGGAACGCGGGCGGAACCGTAACTTTAATAGACCTTGAAGGAGCGTCAGTGGCTTACGACACATTGTTTGTAGAGATAACCTACTGAGATGCAGTTTATTCTTTGCTGAAAAAGCATTGGGCCGACTACTTTTGCCGCATGAGTGAGAAAGCCCCCGCATTTGGAGATTACCAGCCCGGTTTCATCCCCCCGTCAAAGGATGTTGTAAAGGGTATCGTTGCTCCGCTCAAGCTGTATTGCGACCCAGTATTCCTCGGTCTTGATGATGTGGACGCATCCCGCCCTGCGCTGTATGTCACCAATCACAATGTGATAGGGGTGCTGGACGGCACCCTTTGGGCATCGGAACTCTACATTCAAAAAGATGTTTTCTGCCGGTCGCTTGTAGATGATTTCCATTATTTGCTTCCGGGCTGGCGTGATATCGGGTCCAGACTTATGGGCTTTGTTCGCGGTTCACGGGAGAACTGCCAGGCTATGATGGAGGCGGGCGAGAACATCATCGTCTACCCGGGCGGTGGCCGCGAGACCTGCAAGCGCAAGAACGAATTGCACCATCTCACCTGGAAGAAGCGCACCGGCTTCGCACGCATGGCCATTGAGCATGGGTACGACATCATCACCGTGGCTCAGGTGGGCGCAGACGATGCCTACGACATTGTGGCCGATACGGACGACATCATGCAGTCCAAGTTCGGGCAGTGGCTCACGAACACGGGGCTCTCGAAGCATTTCAAGGACGGGGACACGTTCCCGCCCATTGTGCGCGGTCTTGGTCTGTCGTTGTTCCCGCGACCGGAGCGGCAGTACATCCACTACGGTGAGCGCATCAGCACTGCTGAGTATGCGGGTCGGGAGGACGACAAGGAAGTGCTTTGGGAACTTCGTTCGCGGGTGGAGAACCAGCTTGAGCTTCAGATGCTACGTCTGCGCATCATGAAGTTGGAAATGGACGAGAAGACAGGACTTCGCGCCCTTCTAAACAGGCTTTGAGTAGGACTCAGCTCATCTGTCCGAAGGTCTTCAGCAGGCGGGCCAGATCCTCGGGGGTGTCCACCGAGTTGCTTTCATGATCGGTCTCGGCCAAGTGAATGGCATGACCGTGCTCCAACCAGCGCAACTGTTCCAGTGCTTCTGCTTTTTCGAGCGGTGACGGTGGCAGTTGGGCCAATTGCAACAGCGTTTCCGATCTGTAGGCGTAGATGCCGATATGTTTCAAGAAAGTCTGGCTGTCGAGGCTGTCCTCTGGCTGTCTGCCGCGAACATGAGGCACCGGGTTGCGGCTGAAATAAAGCGCACGCCCATCAACGCTGCGCAAGACCTTGATCACTGTGTCGCTTAAAAGGTCCTCGATGGAAGCGATACGTTTCACCAAGGTGCCGATCTTCACGTCTTCTCTCTCGAAAAGTCGCACAAGCAGGTCTATCTGCTTTGGCTCTATGAAGGGTTCATCGCCTTGAATGTTTATCACCACACCGCTATCGAAGCCCAATGCTGCGGCTACTTCTGCGCATCTGTCGGTGCCGGATACATGAAGGGGCGAGGTCATCATGACCTCGCCCCCGAATGCTGATACATGATCACGAATACGCTCATCATCGGTGGCCACGACCACACGGGACAGCGATGAGGCCTTGGATGCCTGACGGTAAACCCGCTCGATCATGGTCATTCCCATGATGTCTGTCAGTGGCTTGCCCGGGAATCGGGTGGAGCCATAGCGAGCTGGTATCACCCCGATGGCCTCAGCCATTATAGAGGTCTTCCTGCCTGATCTCGTTCACCTCGGTCAACGTCCTGACCGGACGCTCATCTTGAAGCGAGGGAGATTCGCTTCCTGTCGGCTGGGCATAGTTGGGGTCGAATGCGCGCGGAGAGATGGTGAAGAAGTACTTGTCATCGATGTTGTGCCAGTCGTCCGCTTCGTTTTTCAGCCTGCTGCTTGTGCTGTGATCCACACTTGCCACTTCCACGCGCACACCGATGTTCTTGAGGTGTAGCACAAGATCGGTGAAGTCATCATTGCCGCTCATCAGGATGATTGTGTCCACTTTGGCTGCGATCTGCATGGCCTTGATAGTGATCGGGATCACGGCATTTCGTCCTGCTGGCATCACGCTTCCGAAGAATTTGGTCTTCAGCCTGCGTTCGAACTTAGAGCTGATGCTCCGGCCCTCGCGGAAGTAGATGAGGCGCGTAAGCGGCCTGTCGCGCAGCAGATCGGGTATCAGCACGTCATAATCTACCATGGTCTCGTTGTTGGCCAGGGCCCAGACGCTCTTGCCGATGTTGTTGCCATCAACGAGCACAGCAACACGCTGATCCACACCGACTATAGTGTCGTGCTGCTGAAATTGTTGGCCTGCATTGGTTCCATGTATTTGATCTTCGGTTTGGGTATTCATGATTTCTTAAAAGTGATAAGTGAATAAATGTTTGGGTAGCGCAAAGATAGAGAGTGGAGTTTCCGACTTCAGTATGCGGGCTTACAAGTGTCGTATGCCGAGAGATCGGTGTTCTTGAAGATTGGTTACCTGACCGTTAACCACATTATCTAAACGTTAAATGTCCGATGCGGGTGATGCTCGTCACTATCAATAGCAGCTTGATCGGGGCACTTTTGTCGCAGAAAACAAGTGACATGCTCTCTGAACAGAGGACTGCCAATCGTACCATCTTGTTGAATATGCTGGCCGAGTTCATCGGTTCGGCCATTTATTCTAACTTGTATTTCGTGCTCATAGGTAGGTTCGTGTCTTCTGCTTATGAACTGGGATACGTGGCTTTGGCTTACGGTATAGGACTCGCATACTTTGCCGCTGTGTACATCCCGTTCCATACTTACCGCATTCACATTCTGCCATTCATCACCCTCATCACTGCATTGCGGAAACGGCAGTGGAGGCTGATATGGCACAAGGTACCTGCCCAGATGCTGGGCGCAATGGCTGGAGTGCTTGTCTTCCTTGGTCTTGACGGTGTGCTTCCGTTCGGAGACTATTCGAGGGTTGCAACACTTGCTGTCTCTGAACCTCTTCATGTGGGGGTGCTCAACGGGCTTGCCGCTGCTGTCATCTGCTACGTGTTCTATTTGATTCGCAATGTTTTCAAGCAGAGGGCGGGAATGGGTACTTTGCTGCTTTCCTTGCTGATCGCATCGCTGTATCTGCTCACGGGATCTGTTCAAGGTGTCTCTGCGCTCAACCCGTTCGGGATACTGTCGCTTAAGTTGCTCGGGGGAGGTCTTTCTTCTCAGGGCGGGGTGTTCGCTCTCCTTCTTATTCATGCATTGCCACCGGTTGCAATGACCGCACTCGCTTTTTACATCGCCAAGACACTTAATGGCAAGCGGGCCAATGACCGCCAGACCTCCGTGGTCAGTTATTGATCGTCCGTTCTCTCTCATTCCAATGAGGTCGTCTCCAGACCGTGAAATATGACGGGTTCAGGTTTTGCTTCGCAGATCATAGGTGAACGGAGGTATGAGGCACTGCGTCTTTTCCGCATACGTGAAAGGACTTTTTTGCGTCTCCTGGCATTCTTCATGGTCGTTGCAGCCATCTGCTATCCGTATCCTCACATCGCCATGTGGATCGGCTTCATGTTCGCTGGCTATTCGGCCATTGCCAACGACAGCATTCAGACCATCGGCACATTCATCGCCTCCAATGAGGACCGCAAGTGGTGGGAGCTTTGGCTGTACATAGGCGGGATCTTTGTGGTCACTGTGGCTTATAGTTGGGTTGTCTATGACGGAGACGTTTCCTTCCAGCGACTCACATCCAAGGGTTTCTCGGAGTCGCCCACGGAGTTCCATTTCTTGCAATTGGCTTCTCCCATTGTGCTGCTGTTCATCACCAGGCTCCGTATGCCTGTGAGCACCACCTTCATGTTGCTCAGTGCTTTCAGTGCCGATGCGTCTGGTATCCTCTCGGTCACGCAGAAGAGCCTTTCGGGTTATGGAATCTCGTTTGTCACGGCCATTCTGGTTTGGTACGTGGCCGGGGCATTGATCAAGCGGCTCACTGCCGGAACACCCCACCCTGCATGGCGCGTGGCGCAATGGCTTATTAGCGGGTGGTTGTGGAGCATGTGGATCACGCACGATGCGGCCAACATCGCGATCTTCCTTGACCGGAGCCTCACATTCTTGGACTTCTTGTTCTTTACCGGCTTCATTTTCTTGGGCCTTGGCCTGCTTTTCTACTTGCGTGGTGACCGGATACAGCAGATCGTGAAAGAGAAATCGCAGGTGACCGATGTGCGCTCGGCAAGTGTCATAGACCTTGTCTATGCACTTATTCTGCTCGTTTTCAAGGAATGGAGCACCATACCGATGAGCACCACATGGGTGTTTCTCGGTCTGCTCGGTGGTCGGGAGATCGCCATGCAGCTTTCCAAGCACAGCGAAACGGGCCGTACCATGGCACTCACCATAAAGATGGTGCTGCGCGATGTGGGTTTCGCCACCATGGGCCTCGTTATCTCCGTGGCCTTGGCCATTGGTGTCAATCCTGTGATGCGCGAGCAGTTGGCCGAGTATTTCGGCTGGTGATGGGCAGAGGCGCTTACAGCCCTGCCACTTGCTCTATCCTTCGCATCACTTCCTCATCCTGCCAGTTCGATGCAATGCCAGGCCATGACAGCACCTTGTCCATGATGCGGTCGTGGTTCTTCCCGTAGGCCAGCGCATCGGAGTAGCGCATCTGGCTGAAGGTCACCATGCTGTAGAGCGGTATCCACTTAGCAGGGTGTTTCTCATTCAGGGCCTTTTCTATTTTCTTGCGGAGTAGAAAACGCTCATCGGCCACCAGATCACGCATCTCGATGAAATTGCGCAGTGCGAGGTCGGCAATCGCATCACCATCGGGTTGACGTAGCTCAGAGAAGCGTTTGAACATGGCTTCTTTATCATCCCACATTGTCTGTGCCAACTCCTCGAATACAGTGCAGTCCTCGAAGCCCGCGTTCATCCCCTGTCCGTAGAACGGCACGATGGCATGGGCCGCATCTCCCAGCAGCAGTGCCTTGTCCCCATAGTTCCAAGGCGAGCAGCGGATGATGACCAGCGATGAGGTCGGGTTGGCGAAATAGTCCTCCGTGAGTGTGGGCATGTGTGGCACGGCATCGGGGAATACTTCGTTGAAGAAGGTCTCCACCTGTTGCGGAGTCTGCAGCGATGCGAAGGAGGTAGGCCCATCGAACGGGAAGAAAAGTGTGCAAGTGAAGCTACCATCGAGATTGGGCAGGGCGATGAGCATGTAGTTGCCCCTCGGCCATATGTGAAGGCTGTTCCTGTCCATGCGGAAACCACCGTCCGCAGTGGGCGGGATGGTCAGTTCCTTGTAGCCATGCTCGAGGTAATGCTGGGAGTAGTTGAAGCGGTCGTTCACCTGCATCCTGCCGCGCACGGCCGAGAATGCCCCGTCAGTTCCAAAGATGCGGTCGGCTGGGACAGTGGTCTCTTTTCCCGTTCCCTCATCAATGAAACTGCATGTGGCCAAGTCGAGGTCCACGCTTGTGCAGCGGTGGTTGAAGTGGAACGAGACCTCGCTATGGCTTTCGGCCAGCGTCATCAGTTTGCGGTTCAGTTCACCACGGCTCACACTTAAGATATACTGGCCCTCTTTGCCGTAGGGCTGAAAATTGGTGCTGCCGTCCGTGCCATGTACCATTCGGCCATGCATCGGTATCGAGATCTCGCGGATCTCCTGCTCAATGCCCACGCCTCGCAGGGCCTTGAGGCCGCGGTCGCTCAACGCGAGGTTGATGCTTCGCCCGGCCGATATGTTCGCCTTGCGCATGTCAGGTCTGCGTTCGAAAACCTGAACTTTCTCTCCTCGCTTCGCGAGATAGATGGCCAGAAGTGAACCTACGAGGCCCGCGCCTACGACTGTACTTTTCCCCATTGTTGCTTGAATAAGATTTGGTGGGCAAGGTATACGATTGCTGCTTGCCCGTTTGCTGATACAAGTCATTCCAGCGTGTCTGCGGCTACCTACTTTCGGCCGGTATTTCCTTTTGTCTCAAGAAAAACGAACCGATATGAACCCCGAATCTCAACAGCAGCTTGAAAAACTGATGGCCAAGTACGAGTCCATGGGGCAGGATATCAACGCCTATCTCGATGGTCTGCTACTTTCCAATTACCTACCTTATTGGGAATATGTTCACTTGGATACGCTGCTGACATTGCAGAAGCCGCGTACTGATTTCCCTGATGAGGTCATCTTCATCATGTACCATCAGATCACGGAACTGTATTTCAGGTTGGTGCTTCATGAAATGGAACAGATCGCCAACAACGGAAGAAATGTACTCCCCAACGGCAATGACATGGGGTGGAAAAACGAGCTTGACCCTCAGTTTCTGTTAGAACGCCTCCAGCGGATCAACCGCTACTTCGAGGCACTGACCCACAGCTACGGGGTAATGGAGACGGGCATGGAACGGGAGCAGTTCCTGCGGTTCAGGATGGCCCTGCTGCCCGCGAGCGGCTTTCAGAGCGCCCAGTACCGTAAGATCGAGATCTGTGCCACACCATTGCGCAATCTTGTCCACAAAGATTACCGCGAACGGCTTGCCCATCTGGATGACAGCGATGATGCGCTGGCCGAGATGTTCGCTCACATTTATTGGCGGTCTGGTGCCACTGAGCAGGAGAGTGGTCAGAAGACACTGACGTTAAAGCAGTTTGAGCAGAAGTACGGAGAGGAGTTGTTTGCCTTGGCGAAGTCATACAGATTGAAGAACATGTGGGCGAAATTCGATTCGCTGTCGGAGGAGGCACGCAGCAACTCCGAGCTGAGGGATCAGATGCGCACGCTCGATGCCAACGTCAATATCAATTGGCCGTTGCAGCATTATCGCACTGCGGCCCGCTATCTGCTCCGCGATGCTGAGGGCGTGGCAGCCACCGGTGGTACCAACTGGCAGCAGTATCTCCCTCCCCGTTTCATGAAACGCATCTTTTTTCCCGACCTTTGGACGGCACAAGAGAAGGAAGAGTGGGGAAAAGGATGGCTGCTGGATCAGCTTGCGAGTGCCAAAACTAAATGATGAAACAGACCTTCTTCGTTCTGCTGATGATCCTGAATGCGTTGTCGGCTTCTGCTCAATATGTTGTCAACGGAAGTGCTACGCAGTTGAGTTGCAACTGCTACAGGCTCACTCAGGCGGTCAACAATCAATCCGGGTCGGTCTGGAATGAGAACATGATCAATCTAACCGATTCGTTCGATTACACCTTTGACGTCTTTCTTGGCAACAATGACTTCGGGGCCGATGGCATCGCTTTCGTTCTGCAGCCCATCAGCACGAGCATCGGCAGCACAGGTGGAGGTCTGGGTTATGATGGCATAGCTCCATCACTGGCGGTGGAGATCGACACCTATCAGAATGGAAATCTGGGCGACCCAAGCTACGACCACATAGCTGTGATGGCCAACGGCATCACGGATCACTCGGACCTGGCCGGAAACCTGGCCGGCCCGGTGTCTGCCCTACCTGATGACATCAACATCGAAGATGGTCAGGATCACCTGATCCGTGTGGCATGGGATCCACTGACATTGACCTTTCAGATATGGTTTGATGGTATTCTAAGGTTGGAATATCAGGGCAATATTGTGGAGGATGTCTTCGGGGGCGACCCGCTTGTCTTCTGGGGGTTCACCGGCAGCACTGGTGGGTTGGACAATGAGCAGCGTTTCTGCCTCGCCATCATTCCAAGGGTAGAGGTGACCGCATCATTGATCTGTGCAGGCGATTCGGTGCAGGTGCTCGACAGCTCCTACAGTGCGCTTGGCTCGATTGTGGAGTGGACGTGGGATCTCGGCAACGGCCAGATCAGCAATGCCGAGAACCCGGGATTTGTAACCTATTCCGAAGGTGGAGACTACTACATCGTCCAATCCATTGTGGATGCTGCTGGGTGTGATGCGACAGATAGCACATTGCTTACGGTCATACCCGGGCCTGTGGCGCAGTTCACTGTAGAAGATGTGTGTGAAGGGGTGCCCACCATATTCATAGATGCAAGTACGACCGAGGCGGGTGACATTGTTTCATGGGATTGGGAGCTGGGAGCCTATGCCGCCACTGCCGAGGGAGCGACACCGGTGCATGAGTACCCTGAGCCAGGCACTTTTGAAGTGTTGCTCACCGTAACGACCACAGACGGCTGTTCCGGTCAGTTTTTGTCCACGGTAAGCGTGAACACACTTCCAACATCCTATCTCGACCAAGGTTCGGACGGGTTGCTCGCATCATTCATTACATGGCCCAACAGCGCCGAGACCGTGCAATGGATCTTTGCCGACACCATTGTCAGCGACCCCGAGTTTCAGCTCATGTTTCCCGATAGCGGCACTTACGAGGTGATGCTGGTCACGACCAATGCCGCAGGTTGTACTGACACGCTCATCCATACCTTTTTCATCGAGGGCTATCCGGAGTTTGAAGTGCCCAATGTTTTCACCCCCAATGGCGACCTGGTCAACGACCGATTTGAGCCGTTCACCTATGCCGTCAGTGAGGCGGGAATGAAGGTCTTCAACCGCTGGGGTAGAGAGGTCTATGCTTTTGAGGGCCCGTTGCAACCCGGTGTGCCGTGGGGATGGGACGGCACAGTCAATGGAGGGCCGCAGGCCGCAGATGGCACCTACTACTTCACCCTTGAGCTGCTTGCGGGCGATGGAGTGCGCTTCAGGGAGCGGGGAACGGTCACATTGATCCGTTGAATCTCAAGAGGCGTCAAACATGTTGGTCAGATGGATTTTGGGAGGGCTTGTTGCCCTAAGCTTCGGTTGTGGTGGCGACCGATCGGCCCCTGATGTTCAATCGTGCGATCAGGATACGCTTGCCAATGAGCTTGTCAATGTTGAATACGGCCTCGTCACCGATTCCTTTATAGTGGTGCGCGATCAGGTGCAGCGCAACCAGAGTCTGAGCTCCATTCTGCTGCCGTACAATGTGCCCATGGCCACCATCGACCGCCTTGCCAAAGTTTCCAAGGATGTCTTTGATGTCAGGAAGATAGCATCGGGCAAGCCTTACACCATTTTCTGCTCGAAAGACAGTCTGGGCGAGGCCAAATGTTTCATCTATGAGGTCAATGCAACAGATTACGTGGTGTTCGACCTGCGCGACTCCATCAACATCTACCGTGATTCTAAACCGATGGAGGTGAAGCTTCGGCACACGGTCGGCAACATCAGCTCATCACTCTATGTCGATCTTCAGAAAGCAGGTGCCGACCCCACACTTGCCATCTCCCTGTCAGAGGTCTACGCTTGGACCATCGACTTTTATCGCATTCAGAAAGGAGACCGCTTTGAGGTGCTCTACGAGGAGAACCATGTCGATGGCCGCCCGGTCGGTCTGGGACGTATCATTGCCAGTTCATTCACCCAAGGGGAAAAGACCATCTCCGCCTACTGGTTCGAGCGTGGCGATGAGAAAGGATACTTTGATGAGGAGGGCAACAGCCTGCGCAAGGCATTCCTCAAGGCACCGGTCAAATTTTCGCGCATCAGCTCCGGTTTCTCCACGGCCAGACTGCACCCCGTGCTCAAGACCACAAGACCGCACTACGGTACAGACTACGCTGCGCCCCATGGCACTCCCATCATGGCGGTGGGCGATGGCGTGGTAACCGAGGCGAAATTCAAAGGCGGCAACGGCAACTATGTGAAGATCCGTCACAACAGCGTTTATGAGACCCAATACCTGCACATGTCCAAGTTTGCCTCAGGCATAAAGCCCGGCAAGCGTGTGAGTCAAGGCGACATAATCGGTTACGTTGGCAGCACTGGACTCGCCACTGGGCCGCATGTCTGCTTTCGTTTTTGGAAAAACGGTCAGCAGGTGGATCACCGCAAAGAAGATATGCCAAGTGCGGAACCGGTGGCCGAGCACTTGATAGCAGATTTCTTAGAGGTCAGGGCCAAGTCCGACAGTCTGATCGGCAGCATGCGTACTGCGCTCTGATGAGCAGGGTTGGCGATTGAGACCGCAACCAGACCAGATTCCTTGGTTTTTTCGTCAGGCTCAGCGTATCACGCCTCTTTGTTACCTTCGTCCCGTAACCTAAACTTAACCAAAATGAAAAAGTTTTTTACTGTAGTAAGTGCCCTTGTGGTGGTGTCCTTTATGTCAACAGCCCAGAACGCAGAAACAGGTCGCGCCAGAAACGGGGAATCCGTTAAGAAAGCCGAGGGCGTGGATGTGCGTGTCAGCAACGCAAGTGCCGTGGAGAGCAAGGCTGTCAAAGGAGAGATGGCTGCTCCGAAAGTCACAGCAGAAAGCCTGCAAGCATCGATCCGTGATCTTGAGAAGGAAATGAATGAGCGGAAAGGCACGGAGGGTTTCGATGAGAACGCATACCGCCAGCGGATCAGTATTCTGAGTGATCGTCTCAAAACGATTCAAACAGAGAAGTGAGTGTTCATCAGCCTAACTACCCTATTCAGATGAAAAACTCAAGATTCAAAAGCCGATTTCTGGCGTTCGCTTTCATTGTCCTGACCCCTTTTTTTGCACTGGGTCAGGAGTTCTCTTTCTACTACGGTGAAGAGTTCACTGCAGCCACCGTCCCTGCCGTCTGGGGAGCTCAGTCTGTTAATGATGCTACATGTGACGGTTGGCGATTTGGTGTCACCACTGAGACCAGTGGTTTCTTCTCAGTACCTGCCCACCCCGGAGGCTTAACCTTTGCCGTTTCCAATGACGATGCACAGGATTGCGACCGATTCGATGTGCTGTTGACTCCGCTAACGAATCACACCGGACAGGACTCATTGGTTCTGTTGTTCGACCTCTTTCTGACTGGGGCGTTCGGTTCAGAAGGGTTGCTCTACGTCTCCAATGACGATGGCACGAACTGGATTTCTTTTCCTTTGCCGACTGCTACTCAGTGGCAACTTGACCTTGGGTTGACCGTGGTGAATGGAGTGGAACTCGTGGACGGTCAAGGTCCGTTCGTTTTCACCGATCAGATGGTGTTCGCCTTCATTCATAGTGATGGAGGAGATTGGGCATCGGGCATGGCGGTGACCAACGTTGCTCTGCTGGGATTCTATGATCCGTGCGATAATATTGAGACCTTGACCTGTGACGAGCAGGTCTCGCTCGAACTGCAAGGATTAGGAATCGGTGATTGGCAGCACACTGGTATCTGCGACCCATTTCTCGCAGTAGGACAACCACAGCTTTACAGTTTTGTGGCGGAGGCCACAGGCACATACACGCTAACGGTGTCTGATGTCTCCAGTGAAAGCGAGTTTCCGTTCTTTCAATACTATGTGAAGGAGGCTTCTTTTGGCTGCGACACATTGAACTGGACTTGCATAGGCTCATTCGGAGCGGCCGGTGAGGCTCAGTTCGATCTTGTGGAAGGAGTTTCTTATTCGATTCTCGCAATCAACGAGATTCCCACACCTGTAACGCAGACTTTCTCCATCACTTGTCCTTGTATCGCTGCAGCAGGCACATTGACCGCTGACGCTTCACCTGTTGCGCTTGTTGAAGGTTCAGCCACCATCTCTGCTACTGAAGGCACTGCGCCCTTCGTTCCGGCAGGCTATTCAGTGCTGTACGTGCTGACAGAGGGAGCAGGTCTGGTGATCGTTGATGCCGCTGCAACGCCAAGCTTCACAGTGACTGCTGCTGGCGACTACACCATCCACACGTTGGTCTATGACCCGCTCACACTTGACATAAGCACCGTTGAGTTCGGAGTGACCACAGGTTTTGATGTGAATGGTCTGCTGATCCAAGGCGGAGGCGAGATTTGCGGTGCGCTTGACGTTGCCGGTGCTGCTATCGTTGTGGAGGAAGAGGAGACTTGCGATGCGACAGCAGGCACACTCGTAGCTGATGCTTCACCTGTGACACTCGTTGAAGGTTCAGCCACCATCTCTGCTACTGAAGGCACTGCGCCCTTCGTTCCGGCAGGCTATTCAGTGCTGTACGTGCTGACAGAGGGAGCAGGTCTGGTGATCGTTGATGCCGCTGCAACGCCAAGCTTCACAGTGACTGCTGCTGGCGACTACACCATCCACACGTTGGTCTATGACCCGCTCACACTTGACATAAGCACCGTTGAGTTCGGAGTGACCACAGGTTTTGATGTAAACGGTCTGCTGATCCAAGGCGGAGGCGAGATTTGCGGTGCGCTTGACGTTGCCGGTGCCCTGATCGTTGTGGAGGATGAGGTAGTAGTTACATGTGATGCCACAGCCGGCACCCTGACCGCTGATGCTTCACCAGTTACATTGGTTGGCGGTTCTGCCACCATCTCTGCAACAGAAGGTACTGCCCCATTCGTGCCAGAGGGCTACTCGGTGCTGTATGTACTGACAGAGGGAGCAGGTCTGGTGATCATCGATGCTGCTACAACGCCAAGCTTCACTGTTGATGCCATTGGCGACTACACCATCCACACGTTGGTCTATGACCCGCTCACACTTGACGTGAGCACCGTTGAGTTCGGAGTGACCACAGGTTTTGATGTAAACGGTCTGCTGATCCAAGGTGGAGGTGACATCTGTGGAGCGCTTGACGTTGCTGGTGCCCCTATCGTTGTGGATGAAGTAGTAGGCCTCATTGAGGGCATGAATGGCAGCCTGAGCGTTTACCCCAATCCTAGCAACGGCCAGTTCATCGTTGAGCTGAACGATGCCGAGGGTGTGGGTACACTCAACGTCATGGATTTGACAGGACGTACTGTGTACACGGAAGGTGTGAACTTTAGCGGTGATTTCCGCCATTCGCTCGATCTTAATGTGGCTTCAGGATCTTATATCCTTCAAATGATCAATGCGGAAGGAATTGCAACCAAGAGATTGCAGGTGAAGTGAAAAGCTGATCAGAGGTTCCCCGCGGCTGTAGGTTGACGGTCGCGGGGAATTTTTTTGGCATAACACGTATTCTGGATTGTGTTGACGAGGATTCATCCAGAAAAAAGTTTAATCGGTCGATTACTCCTGAACATTGATACCTTTGGCTTGTTACTTTTTCTTAACCAAAAAACCATCTACAAATGAAAGTTGTGCAAAGTATTGCCGCTGTGGGGTTGTTCTTGGGAATTGTACACTCTGCCAACGCGCAGAGTGCTGACATGCCCAACTTCAATACTGAAGCGGAGAAGTCTCAATGGATCGAGGCCAACCCAGAGGCCTACCGTAAAGCCTCGGGACAATCGGACAAGAGTTCGGTCGCTGTGATGGATGCAGAGAAGGTTGTGATCCGTAACCGTAAGCACCTTACAAGCCAAAATGTGAATGCTTCGCGGAAGAAGTCTGTTGATCAGTTCTTCAGTTCAGACGAGGAGAAAGAAGCTTTCCGTCAGGCGCATCCCGCAAAGTACGAGGAGATGCTCAGAATGGTGGAGAACAACAAGTAATAACCCAAAATCGATAAAGACATGAAAAACGAATACTTGAGTTTCAGAAAAACGATTACGGGTATTGCAGCAGCCTTCGGTGTTGCTGCTTTGTTGACCCCGAATCACGTCATGGCACAGGAGAATGACCTCTGCGCCAATGCCATTGCCTTGGAGTGTGGAGACATTGCTTCTGGTTCAACTGCTGCAGCTGCGGTGGATGGTCCGGCAACGTCCTGCTCCGAGTCCACCTTTATTGGTCCCGATGTTTGGTACACCGTTGTAGGCACTGGGCTTGATATAACAGCAGACCTGTGCGGCTCCAGCTATGATACACGGTTGGATATCTACGAGGGGACCTGTGCGAGTTTGGTCTGTGTGGATAGCAATGATGACTTCTGTGGTTCTCAGAGTCAAGTGACGTGGACTTCCACACAAGATGTCACTTACTACATCAGGGTTCATGGTTGGAATGGTGCAACAGGAGACTACTCACTCGAGATCGCCTGTGAATTCGCCCCATGCGATAACAGCACCGCCAACGGAGGTGACGGACAGTGGCCAGGTAACTCTATAACACCTGATGGTAACAATGTCACCAACATTTCCGCCTCCCTTTATCTGGGTTCAGAATTCTCTGTTCTCACCGGAATCGTTGCAGGCGACTACTACCATATCACTCACGCAGGCGGGTCGTTCATTACCGTACGCGAAGGTGCAGTTGCCGGTCCGGTGATTGCCTCTGGGTTCTCGGCAGTAGAGTTCACTGCTCAAAGCACCAGTGACCTTTACGTACACTACAACGGTGACGAGAGTTGTACCCTTCTCGGTGCCGGAAATGGTACTTGGACAGCAACTGTGCAAAACCTTGGAACTCCCCCATGCGACAATAGCGTTGCGAATGGAGGAGATGGCCAATTTCCATTTGCTGTGATCACACCCAATGCAGAAGGATTGGTAACGACCATTGCCACCAACCTATACGCTGGTTCAGAATTCTCCCAGATCGGTGGAATCATTGCAGGTCATGAATACGAATTCACTCATGCCAATGGTGCGTTCATCACAGTGCGCGTTGGTGCTGCTGACGGAC
The DNA here is from genome assembly GCA_964500205.1 of uncultured Chryseobacterium sp. Classification (GTDB taxonomy): domain Bacteria; phylum Bacteroidota; class Bacteroidia; order UBA10329; family UBA10329; genus UBA10329. Next base: position 207,070 of record CAZCNS010000004.1, read on the forward strand.
CTCTGTTAGGTTCGGGCCTCTCACCCCTGACTGTGATCGCGAACGGAACACAGAATCTCTTCGTACACTGGAACGCTGACCAGAACTGCGGAATCGATGCTACGGGTAGCTTCCTTGCCACAGTGCAGGATCTCGGTCTTCCTCCCTGCAACAACAGCTCTGTTGGTGGACAATGGCCAACTGCAAGCATTACGCCCGATGCTGAAGGTGCGGTGACCCCCATATCCACAAGCCTTTACATAGGTTCTGAGTACTCTGTGCTTACAGGTATAGCGCAAGACGCGGAGTATGAGTTGGTCAACTCTGCTGGTGCTTACATCACTGTGAGAGAGGGCGCTGTGGATGGCCCTGTGGTCGCCTCTGGTTTCTCACCACTGACGTTCACTGCAACCTCAGCGCTGGATCTGTTTGTGCATTGGACTGTAGATGAGTTCTGCACCACCAATGGTACAGGGTCTGCAACCGCCACTGTGCAGTTGTTGATTCCTTGCGATGCTACAGCCGGCACCTTGACCGCTGATGCTTCACCGGTTACGCTTGTTGAAGGTTCAGCTACCATTTCTGCAACTGAAGGCACTGCGCCATTCGTTCCTGCAGGCTACTCAGTGCTGTACGTGCTGACAGAGGGAGCAGGTCTAGTGATCATTGATGCTGCTGCCACGCCAAGCTTCGCGGTGACCGAAGCAGGCGACTACACCATCCACACGTTGGTCTATGACCCGCTCACACTTGACATAAGCACCGTTGAGTTCGGAGTGACCACAGGTTTTGATGTAAACGGTCTGCTGATCCAAGGCGGAGGCGAGATTTGCGGTGCGCTTGACGTTGCCGGTGCTGCTATCGTTGTGGAGGAAGAGGAGACTTGCGATGCGACAGCAGGCACACTCGTAGCTGATGCTTCACCTGTGACACTCGTTGAAGGTTCAGCCACCATCTCTGCTACTGAAGGCACTGCGCCCTTCGTTCCGGCAGGCTATTCAGTGCTGTACGTGCTGACAGAGGGAGCAGGTCTGGTGATCGTTGATGCCGCTGCAACGCCAAGCTTCACAGTGACTGCTGCTGGCGACTACACCATCCACACGTTGGTCTATGACCCGCTCACACTTGACATAAGCACCGTTGAGTTCGGAGTGACCACAGGTTTTGATGTGAATGGTCTGCTGATCCAAGGTGGAGGTGACATCTGTGGAGCGCTGGACGTTGCCGGTGCTCCTATCGTTGTGGAGGAAGAGGTGGTAGTTACATGCGATGCCACAGCCGGCACGCTTACAGCCGATGCTTCACCAGTTACGTTGGTTGGCGGTTCTGCCACCATCTCTGCAACAGAAGGTACTGCCCCATTCGTGCCAGAGGGCTACTCGGTGCTGTATGTACTGACAGAGGGAGCAGGTCTGGTGATCATCGATGCTGCTACAACGCCAAGCTTCACTGTTGATGCCATTGGCGACTACACCATCCACACGTTGGTCTATGACCCGCTCACACTTGACGTGAGCACCGTTGAGTTCGGAGTGACCACAGGTTTTGATGTGAATGGTCTGCTGATCCAAGGCGGAGGCGAGATTTGCGGTGCGCTTGACGTTGCCGGTGCCCTGATCGTTGTGGAGGATGAGGTAGTAGTTACATGTGATGCCACAGCCGGCACCCTGACCGCTGATGCTTCACCGGTTGGGCTTGTTGAAGGTTCAGCCACCATCTCTGCAACAGAAGGCACTGCGCCCTTCGTTCCAGCAGGCTACTCAGTGCTTTACGTGCTGACAGAGGGAGCAGGTCTGGTGATCATCGATGCCGCTGCAACCCCAAGCTTCACTGTGACCGAAGCAGGCGACTACACCATCCACACGTTGGTCTATGACCCGCTGACACTTGACGTGAGCACCGTTGAGTTCGGAGTGACCACAGGTTTTGATGTGAACGGTCTGCTGATCCAAGGCGGAGGCGAGATTTGCGGTGCGCTTGACGTTGCCGGTGCCCCAATTGTGGTTGACGCATTGGTCGGTATCAGCGAGAGCCTGAGCGGCAGCTTGAACGTTTACCCGAATCCGAACAACGGCCAGTTCATCGTTGAGCTGAACGGTGCCGAGGGTGTAGGCATGTTGAACGTCATGGACATGACTGGACGCATGGTGTACACAGAAGGCGTGAACTTCAGCGGAGATTTCCGCCACGCCCTTGACCTCAATGTGGTCTCTGGCTCATACATCCTTCAGGTGTTGAGCGCCCAAGGAGTTGTCACCACCAGACTCCAGTTCAACTGAGTAGTCAGTGGTCTGTAGATCAGAACCCCGTCCTGCACTATGCAGGGCGGGGTTCTTTTTTTAATGGACAATCTCTACTGAGATAGTGATGACTTTGGCGACATCCGAGCTGTTTAAGCGACACTGTTCAGCACGGCATGCATTACAATGCTATTCGTCTTGCTTGACCAATGGATGGAGTTTTCATTCTAAAAACCGATGACCGCTCATTGATGGAATAGGATAGAACCCCACATTAGCTCCGATTTCTTGATACTTGACTAAGCATACACCAACGATTAGGGGATTTGCTCCGATTGGCTTCTTGAGTACTTGATGCTCACCGAGGCAAATAGGCCACATGCGACCGCCCCCCCAACCAAAGGCAGTTGATGATATTCCTGCTCCAGAACAGTGAAATGAGGGGGTTATGGAAGCACTCAGTAATCGAAGTTCCGGGTACGCGGATTCCCGAACCATGTAACCGATGAGATCGGGAAACAAAGCACTTTGATGTCCGCGTTGGCAATCATCGGGTTGTCAGAGTGAACGCCCATCTGAATACGGTACTGCCATGTGCCACCGCTTTCAAACAGCCACATCTTCCTTCGCTGACGACCGCCTTCAAAAATGTCCCAAGCAGAGCTGTAATCTCCGGAAAGAACGCAATCCCATTGAGCTGCGGGGATATTGGTGTCAAAGGTGAACCCGTTGTTGTTATTGGCCTGACTCGGCACAGTGAAGCTATGGATTTGCATGGTGGGCGCTGGCCCAGTAGCCCCGGTCGGCCCTGTGGGGCCAGGTGTTCCTGCTGTTCCGGCAGGGCCAGTAGGCCCGGTCGGCCCAGGATTTCCCGCTGGGCCGGTTGCACCTGCCGGCCCATCGTTGCCAGTGGCCCCTGTGGGACCGTCCGCACCGGTAGGGCCAGTGGGCCCATCTATACCAGTTGCACCGGTAGCACCTTGAGGACCAGCCTGTCCATCAGCACCTGCTGCTCCCGGAGCACCGTCATTGCCCGATGGCCCGGTAGGTCCGGTAGCACCCGCAGGTCCTACCCCGCCTTGAGGCCCTGCAATGCCTTGTGGCCCTGACGGTCCAGGAAGTCCGACTGCCTGCACCCACTGTGTCCCGTCCCAAAACCAGAATCCATTCAGGTCGAGATCGTAGACCAAAAGACCTTGTGCGGTCGGCAGCGGGTTCATCAGCAGCCTTTGCAATGTGCTGAGACGAGGGACGAGAAGTCCTTTGTCCACTGCGCTGATGTCCAGGATGGCATTGGGATGAGGATTTGAGGTGCCGATTCCCATATTATCCGTCTGACCATAGGCAGAGGAAACGGAAAGCGCGGCAAGTACAAAAGTGAGTGTGTTGCGCATCATGTTCTTTGTCAGTTATGCTTTTTCAGTAGTTGATGTTGTGAACGCGGCCATTACCGAAGTAGTCGTTTGTGCGGGGCAGACACAATACTTTGAGGTCAGTGTTGGTGACGCAGGGATTAGCGTTCGAGTGGGCCGCCCAGTTGATACCTACCCACCAGTTTCCAGCATTCTCATAGAGCCAGAACTTACGCTGTCTGCGACCGTTCTCCTGAATGTCGAATGCAACGCTGAACTCACCGGTAAGCATACAGTCCAAGTTGCTTACAGGTATGTTGGTGTTGAAATTCTGAACCGGGGTGACGCTGTTGTTTCCTGTCGATGGGATGAGGGTGTTGAATGTGAGACTGTGGATCTGAATAGATCCGGGACCCGTTACTCCTGTGGGGCCTGCTAAGCCGCCAGGTGCATTTCCTGTGGGACCTATCGGGCCGAGGGGCCCATCTGCACCTGCCGGTCCAATCTGACCGGGATTGCCATCTGGTCCAGCAGGCCCAGTGTTGCCCAAAGGTCCGATAGGCCCAGTGCTGCCAGGAGGGCCATTGAGACCTACTGGCCCTGTGATGCCAGAATTGCCATCGGGTCCAGGTGAACCTGCTGCGCCATCGGGTCCTGTGGGCCCTGTCGCACCTTGAATCCCAGCGTCACCCTGTGGCCCTGCGATGCCAAGCTGACCGGTCGGCCCGGTTGTACCGCCCGGGCCGATGGACTGCACCCACTGGGTTCCGTTCCAGAACCAGAAGATATTGTCATCTACGTCAAACACGAGTAGACCTGCTGCTCCTGGAAGAGGGTTGATGGCCTCGCGTATGGCGGTGGTCATGCGCGGGATCAGCAGACCTTTGCTTTCAGATGAAACATCGAGGGCAGCATTCACCTGGGGTGTGGATGTGCCCACCCCCACATTGGCCTGGGCCAGTGCAGCGCTTATCCAGAGTGTCAGCAAAAGAGTCGGAATCAGTTTTTTCATGGGGGTAAGCTTGCTTAAACAGCAGTTTTTAATTTTTCACAACGCAGTTTTGGGGGCTCTTCCGTTCAGTTGATGTTAAACTGTTTCCGTATTCCAGTGCCCAGACCTGGCACGTAGGTACGCCTGAGAGTGAATCATTGTCAGCCTTTGTTCTTCAAGCTGTCCCTATTGTCCTTTTCACGTTTCAGCTAACAGAGCAGCGGCAATTAGCGCAACGCCAACGGCAGGTGTTTTCAAGGGATATGAACTTGTAAGGACGCTAAAAGTAGTAGAGCGAGCGTTTATTTCGCATACGATTTATGAATATATATTACTGGTTGTAGTTAATTTTTAACATTGAAATTCATTTGTTTATCGTGTTTAAGAGTTTATTTATTTTACATGGAAAGCAATCGGGCGAGCACAAAGTAATTTCGCCCGATGTCCAACTTCGCCACTACCTATGACCATTGAGGTTTTCTCGCTAGTGGTGCTATCGGCTCTGCTGCACGCCTGTTGGAACATCATTACCAAGAAATTCTCTGGCAATTACAGCCTGATATATCTGTCGTTCTGTGCCGGGATGCTTTTTAGTTTACCACTGGCGTTGCCGCATCTCTCCGCTCCTGTGGACTGGGACGCCATTCTGCCGCTGCTTTTGGTTACGGGTGTCCTCCACGCGGTGTATGGATTCCTGCTCTCGTTCACTTACCATAATGGTGACATCAGCACGCTATACCCTATCGTGCGTGGCAGTGGCATCGCGGGTTCTGTGATGTTGGGCTTTGTGCTGCTGCATGAGCATTTACCGTGGCAGGCGTATGGCGGTGTGGCCACGGTGGTCGGTGGTATCGCGCTGCTGTCCTACAGGCGCGACCGCAGTGCTACCCCCCTCAGAGGCATCGCGCTGGCGCTGCTCTCGGGCATCTTCATCATGAGCTACACCATCCTCGACAAGATGATCGTGGACCGCATCCACCCCATGGTGCTCATGGCATCGATGCAGGTGGTCTCGTTCGTCATGTTCCTGCCCTATGTGCTGCTGAAGAGGAGGGAGGAGGCGATACTGACGCTCAGGACGCTGAAACTGCCCGTGCTCGGCATCGCGATGTCTGCGCTGGCGAGCTATCTCATCATCCTCTTCGCATTCCAGCTGGCGCCCATCAGCCGCATCGTGGCGGTGCGTGAGCTGTCTGTGGTGTTCGGTGCGGTGACGGGATATCTCCTTTTCAAGGAAAGTTTCTCCATACTGAGACTTGCGGGGGTGGTCACAGTGGTCTTAGGCATAGTTTTGGTCAAGCTTTTCTGAACACAAACAATCAACTGATGAAAGCAACATTACTCTCCCTCCTCATGGCCACCATGTCGGTCAGTCTCTCTATGGCTCAGGCTCCCTGCGCGCAGAGCATCGACAATCGCACATTCGCCCAGAACGTGCAGAATATCCGCATCGTGGGCAGTGAGCAGATGCGATTGAACCGCGCATTGAACCTTGCGCGCATCTACTGTCTGCATTCGGGTCAGGTGTTTGACCTCGCGGCACTTTTCCTTGATGACAATGCCCGGTTCGATGTGGTGGCTGCGGCCTATCCAGGCATGATTGACCCCGACAACAGCTTCACGCTGCTGGACGTGTTCTCTCATTTCTCCACTGGTTTCCGTGCCTATGACTATATGCGTTTCATAGACCGCGGACGCAACCGCCGCGCCATCTGGACGCAGCAGATGCAATTCCCTGTTCAACCAGTAACCGTACAGCCTGTTCCTGTTCCTGTGCAGCCGATGCCTGTTCAGCCCGAGCCCGTGTGCATGGTCAGTGAGCCGGAGATGCAGGAGATGCGGGCATCGATAAGAGCATTGGGTTTCGATGCGTCCATGCGCGATCAGGCATTCATGATGCTCCGCTCCAAGCAGTGTTTCACCTCGCAGCAGATAGCGTCCATTGTCAGCCTGTTCAGCTTTGCCGGCACGCAGGTGGAGGTGGCCAAATTTGCCTTTGATTTCTGCGTTGACCGCGACAACTATTTCAGAGTGATCAATGTGCTGGGCTTCGACAGCTCGAAGCGGGAGGTGCGAGACTATATCAGCACCAGATAGTGCCACTGACGCGGATGCTGGCGAGTGTATCGACCGGAAAGAAAAAGGGGCTGTCTCATAAAGAAACAGCCCCTTGCTATTTGCCTTCGGGTCCGTGGTTCACATAGGGAATTGGAAGAATTGGCAGACGATGCCGCCCATCAATGCCAGGGTCACGGTCCAGTAGCCAGCGTTAATGGCAATGTACTTGAAGCTTTTACGCTCGAACATGGCATTGGTGCCCATTACTGGCAGTACCAACAGAAGCGCGGTCATCGCTCCATGCAGGGCACCATGCCCGAAATGACGGTGGTGTGAACCGTAGGTAGCCATCAGACTGTCGAAAAGCGCGGTAGCCTCGGCTGCATTAGGGCTTTCGGGTCGCATGGCACTCTCCAGCATGCCCATTGCACCGAACTGATGGATGACGATGGGGGCCAGGGAGAAGGCGAGCATGAAGCTGAGCAGCAGGCTCACTCCGAAGATGACGGCCATATTGGTCCCTCGGATCTTTTCCTCGGTCATGTCGGCTGCTTTCATCCAAGCATTGCCGAAGAGTTTGGGGTTGTACCAGAGGAAACCGGTGATGGTGGGAATTATGGCCGCAGCCAGAAGAACAAGCAGATTGGTCATGACACGAGGGTTTTAGTTGAGGGCGAAAAGTAGCGGAAAAAACCATTCCTTCCTGGCATCATAACGATAGGGTTTTCAGGCCGTTTGAGATGGCCGAGACTGTGCGGTCGATGTGATCCTTGTTCACCATCCCCATGTGCCCGATGCGGAAATAGCTGTCCTTGATGGAGGGCAGGAGCCCCCCGGCCACCACCACGCCATTGGCCGATATGGCCGGTAGCAACTGTGCGCCCGTAGCGCCATTTGGATAGTACGGTGCGCTGAGGGTACGGCCCATGACCGTCTCGTCTTTCGGTATGAAGGTCAGGCCAAGGGCCCGCATCGCATCCCTGAAACGCTGCGCCATGGCACGATGACGGGCGAAACGGGCATCCATCCCTTCTCTCAACATCATTTCCAGACTCACCTCAAGCCCCTGCACCAGATTGACGGGCGGTGTGGCGAAGTAGGACGGGCGGCCCTCCTCATAGGCCTGCATTACCGGCAGCCACAGGCCCCAATCACAGAAGTAGTTGCCTACCGGGGCCGTTCTTTTCCTCCATGCCTCCATCGCTTTTGGTGATGCCACCAGCAGTGCGAGGCCGGGCGGTACACCGATGGCCTTCTGCGAGGCGGTGACGGCCACATCGATGCCCCATTGCTCCTGTCGCATCTCCTCGCCTGCAAGCGAGCACACCCCGTCCAAGATGCTCAGGACCCCGTGCCGCTGCGCCATCTCTGCCAAAGGCCGGGGGTCAACGAGCACCCCCGTGGAGGTGTCCACGTGGGTGAAGGTCATCAGCTTGTAACGCCCGTAGGCCAGTTCGCGCTCCACCTCATCCAGTGGCACGGTCTCACCTGTCGGTGCCTCCAGTACCGTAACCTCCGCACCGTATCGTTTCAGCACTTCGGCATACCGATGCCCGAAATAGCCAGTGACCAGCACCAGCGCACGGTCGCCAGGTTCGATGAGGTTGGCCCCCGCCATGTCCATGGCCAGAGTGCCTGACCCGGCAATGACGAACGGTTGGCCTGATGGGCACATCCACACCTCTCGCATCATGCGCAGCGCATGGCCGAAAGAGGCGATGAAGCCGGGGTCAACGTGGCTAAGCGTGGGTCGGGAGATGGCCTCCAGCACGGCCGGCTCGAACTCGATGGGGCCGGGGATCATCAGCAGCTTACGGTCTTTCATTTTTTTTCGGGAAAAGAAAAGATTTCTGAAGGCGACAAATTTACCCCGCCAGCGCAGTGACGAGTTTTTGTAGATAGGCTGGGGCTTGCATCATGCGCGAGCCGTACCACGAGAACATCTCACCGTCCACAAGCAGCACCTTGGCATGGGGCAGTATGGCCTTCATCTCCTCCAGATGCTTCTCCTTGAAAGGATAAGGCTCGCTGGAGAGCAGCACCACTTCCGGCTCGAGGCTTCGGAGGTCTTTTTTCTTCAGTTTCGGGTACCGGTCCATTGTGACGGCATTACTGAGGCCACAATGCGCCATCATGGCATTGATGAAGGTGTCGCTGCCCGCTGCCATGTAGGGTCTTCTCCATATGAGATACACCGCCTCCTTCTGATCTGGGAGCGGCTTCAAATGCCTGAACCCTTGAAGTATACTCTGTTTGATCTTGACCGCACGTTGATCCGTATCGGTCATCCGGCCGATGCGGTGGATCATTCCAAGGGCGGATACCAGATCCTTCACATCACTCACCCACACGGGAGCAATGGTTCTGAGCACCTCCACCTGCTCTGGCACATTCTCCTCTTTGTTGGCAATGATGAGGTCGGGCTTTAGTGATTCCACCCGGCTTATGTTCACATCCTTGGTGCCTCCCACACGGACCTTGTGCGCGAACCATTCATCAGGATGGACACAGAATTTCGTGATGCCTACCACTCTGTCACCCAATCCGAGGTCGTACAATAGCTCGGTCTGAGATGGTACGAGTGACACGATACGTGCAGGCGAGGCCTTCATTGGAACGGTTCTGCGCATCTGATCGATGTAGGTGTTCATGCCGACTACTTTTGGTATGGACGACAAATTAGGTATTTCCGTCCTTGATCGTGAACTACTGTAGGCTACTGTGGTTATTGTAAACGACACAGAGCGTGCAATAATCGAGAATCATTCTAAATAATAAAGGTTCGGCTGGTGCGGCCATGGTCGTTTTTGACCCGGTGCTACATTTGCGACCCGATTGCTCAAGGCTTCAAATCCCGTAAAACTCCACTCCCGATGTCGGTTTCTATCGTCAAGAAGGTATTGATGGCCCTATCAGGGTTCTTCTTGCTGTTCTTTCTGTTGCAGCACCTCGCCATCAACATGCTGTCGGTCATCAGCCCCACCATGTTCAATGAGACCTCTCAGTTCATGGGCACGAACCCGTTGGTGCAGTTTCTGCTACAGCCCATTCTCATATTCGGTGTGCTGTTCCACCTTGGCATGGGCATTTACCTGGAGCAGCAGAACCGTGCTGCCCGACCAGTGAAGTACGCCTTTAACAATCCGGCCGCCAACAGCTCTTGGATGAGCCGGAATATGGTCATCACCGGTATTATGGTGATGCTGTTCCTTGGTCTTCACATGTATGATTTCTGGGTGCATGAGATGCAGGTGAAATATGCCGGTGGCGACCTCACTGGCCTTGTGGTTCCTACGGATCCCGACAGCGGTTACCGCTATCATGCAGAGTTGGTGGCAAAATTTCAGAGCCCAGTGCGTGTTGGCATTTACGTCCTTTCATTCGTGTTTTTAGGCCTACATCTGCTGCATGGCTTCCAGTCGGCCTTCCAGAGCGTGGGCTTCCGCCAAAGGAAATACACGCCAGTTATTCAGAAACTGGGCAACATCTATGGCATAGCGGTGCCGGCCGGCTTCGTCTTCATCGCAGTCTATCACCTCATTAACGGATAAGCATCATGTCTGTATTGAATTCTAAGATTCCCGTTGGCCCCGTTGACCGCAAGTGGACCGAGTACAAGGATCACGCCCTGCTGGTGAACCCCGCCAACAAGCGCAGCATCGACATTATCGTCATCGGTTCCGGTCTGGCGGGGTCTTCCGCTGCCGCATCGCTTGCCGAGATGGGCTACAGCGTAAAGTGCTTCTGTTTCCAGGACAGCCCGCGTAGGGCGCATTCTATTGCAGCGCAGGGCGGTATCAACGCGGCCAAGAACTACAAGAATGACGGTGACAGCGTCTACCGCCTCTTCTACGACACCATCAAGGGCGGTGACTACCGTGCCCGCGAGGCCAACGTGCATCGCTTGGCCGAGGTGTCGGTGAATATCATTGATCAGTGCGTGGCACAGGGTGTTCCTTTTGCGCGGGAGTACGGTGGGCTGCTCGATAACCGTTCATTCGGGGGCACGCAGGTGCAGCGTACGTTCTATGCCGCAGGGCAGACTGGTCAGCAGCTGCTGCTCGGGGCCTATTCGGCCCTGTCCAAGGAGATCTCGAAGGGCTCGGTGAAGATGTACAGCCGGCACGAGATGATGGATGTCGTAGTGGTGAATGGCAAGGCGCGCGGTATCATCGCAAGAAACCTTGTCACAGGAGAGATTGAGCGACATGGCGGCCACGCGGTGCTGCTCTGCTCCGGTGGCTACGGCAATGTGTTCTTCCTGAGCACCAATGCCATGGGCAGCAATGTGAGCGCAGCATGGAAGGCCCACAAGCGCGGGGCATTCTTCGGAAACCCCTGCTACACGCAGATTCACCCGACCTGCATACCCGTATCAGGCGATCACCAGAGCAAGCTGACACTGATGTCTGAGTCGCTTCGCAATGACGGCCGCATCTGGGTTCCAAAGAAATTGGAGGATGCCAAGGCCATCCAGCAGGGCAAGAAGAAAGGCGTTGATCTTGCTGAGGAAGACCGCGACTACTATTTGGAGAGACGTTACCCAGCGTTCGGTAACCTTGTTCCACGTGACGTTGCCAGCCGTGCTGCCAAAGAGCGTTGCGATGCGGGCTTCGGTGTCAATGCCACAGGCGAAGCTGTTTACCTCGACTTTGCAGCCTCTTTCGAGCGCTACGGGGCCATCGAAGCAAACAAGCGCAACCTCACCAATGCCGACAAGGCCACCATCATCGCGATGGGCAAAGAGGTCGTTAAAGAGAAATATGGCAACCTCTTTGACATGTACATGCAGATCTCGGGCGAGAATCCGTATGAGATGCCGATGAAAATCTACCCTGCGGTGCATTACACCATGGGCGGATTGTGGGTCGATTATGAGCTTATGACAACCGTTCCTGGACTTTATGCTCTGGGCGAGGCCAACTTCAGCGACCACGGTGCGAACCGTCTCGGTGCATCCGCACTGATGCAGGGACTGGCGGATGGCTACTTTGTTATTCCTTACACCATAGGCAATTACCTCGCACATGACATCCGCACAGGTAAGATTCCCACGGACACACCTGAGTTCGATGCCGCAGAGAAGGAGGTGAAGGAGCGTATCAAGTTCTTCGTGAATAACAAGGGCACGAAGACAGTCGATTATTTCCACAAGCGTCTGGGCAAGGTGATGTGGGACAAATGCGGCATGGCGCGCAGTGCGGATGGCCTGAACGAGGCGATCGCTGAGATCCGTGCCATCCGCGAGGAGTTCTGGAAGGAGGTGCGTGTTCCGGGTTCTGACAGTTACTTCAACCCAGAGTTGGACAAGGCAGGCCGAGTGGCCGATTTTCTTGAACTGGGCGAACTGATGTGCCTCGATGCTTTGACCCGCGAGGAATCATGCGGAGGCCACTTCCGCGAGGAGCACCAAACTGAGGAGGGCGAGGCCAAGCGTGACGATGAGGGCATGGCCTTCGTATCGGCTTGGGAGAACACGGGCGACCCAGGAAAGGCTGTCCTGCACAAGGAGGAGCTCATTTACGAGAACATCAAGGTGGTTCAGCGTTCCTATAAGTAATCCGAGAAAAGATCAGAAAACATGGCTGAGAAAGGAATGAACCTCACACTGAAGATCTGGAGGCAGAACGGCCCCAAGGACAAGGGAAAAATCGTTGATTATCCGGTAACGAACATCTCGCCCGACATGTCCTTCCTGGAGATGTTGGACGTGTTGAACGAACAATTGGTTTTGAAGGGTGAGGAGCCCGTGGCATTCGACCACGACTGCCGTGAGGGCATCTGCGGAAGCTGCTCGCTCTACATCAATGGGCAGGCACACGGGCCTCAGCGGCTGGTGACGACCTGCCAATTGCACATGCGCTCGTTCAAGGATGGGGAGACCATCTACATTGAGCCGTGGAGGGCAGAGGCCTTCCCTGTGATAAAAGACCTCGTTGTGGACCGCAGCGCATTCGACCGCATCATTCAATCCGGTGGATACATCAGCGTGAACACCGGTGCAGCCCAAGATGCAAATGCACTCCCCATTCCGAAGAAGGATGCAGACGATGCTTTTGCGGCAGCCACCTGCATCGGTTGCGGTGCCTGCGTAGCCACCTGCAAGAACGCCTCGGCCATGCTGTTCGTCTCTGCGAAGGTGAGCCAGCTCGCGCTGCTCCCTCAGGGTCGTGTGGAGGCGGAGCAACGTGTTCTTAATATGGTGAATCAGATGGACCTCGAAGGCTTCGGTAACTGTACCAATACTGGTGCTTGCGAAGTGGAATGCCCCAAAGGCATCTCTCTAGAGAACATCGCAAGGATGAACCGCGAGTATCTGAGCGCGGCAGTGACGAGTGAAGATTGATGGTATCAGAAAGACCGACAAGAGCCCTCGACCTCCCGGTCGGGGGCTTTTTTGTTTACAGTCATGTGGAAAAGTCAGGCCAAGAGTTGAAATGATAAAATGGCTTTTGAGGATTGTTGCGAGTAATTTTCCGTCTCACAAAACTCCCCAATGGCGAAAAAGAAAGGACTCCGCAAGATCTTCGTTCTCGACACCTCGGTCATCATATACGACCACAATTCCATTCACAACTTTGATGAGCATGATGTAGCCATTCCGATAACGGTATTGGAGGAGCTGGACAACTTTAAGAAAGGCAACGACACCAAGAACTTCGCTGCGCGGGAGTTTATCCGCATGGTGGATCAACTTGCGGCAGGCAGCACATTGCAGAATTGGATAACGCTGGGAGGGGAAGGCTCGGGCTCGTTCAAGGTGGTGATGACCTCTCCCACTGCTAAGACCGAGGTCGATGCCAACCGCGTGTTCGGTGAAAACAAGCCTGACCATCGCATTCTCAACGCGGCACTCGACATGCAGCGCGACCACCCCGACCGTAAGGTGATACTCGTGAGCAAGGACATCAACCTGCGGCTAAAGGCCAAAAGCCTGAATGTGCAGGCCGAGGACTATGAGACCGGAAAGATAAAGGATGTCAACTCAATATATAAAGGAGAAAGCACGTTGACCGGCATCGAGAGTGTTGTCATCAATGACCTTTATCAGGATGGTACCTGCGCACCAGAACGAATAGGTCTGACCGACCCACAGAACAACCATTACTATATCCTTAAGAATGGTAAGAAGTCAGCACTGGTGCATTACAATGGTGACAGCGGACTGCTGGAGCGCATAGAGAAAACCGAGGCGCATGGCATCCGACCACTCAACGCAGAGCAGGTGTTTGCTCTCCACGCAGTGCTCAATCCGAATGTGAAGCTTGTTACGCTGCAGGGGGTCGCGGGAACGGGTAAGACACTACTGGCATTGGCAGGTGCGCTCCAACAGAAGCGCGACTTCCGACAAATCTATCTCGCCAGACCTATTGTTCCGCTCAGCAACAGAGACATCGGCTTTCTTCCCGGGGACATCAAGAGCAAGATCAACCCCTACATGGAGCCCTTGTGGGACAACCTGAAGTTCATTCAGAGCCAGTTCCCGGACAAGGGCAAGGAGGTGAAGCAAATCCAGCAGATGGTGGAGCAGGAGAAACTATTGATCACCCCGCTGGCCTACATCCGCGGGCGGAGCCTGAGCAACATCTTCTTTATCATCGATGAGGCGCAGAACCTGACGCCCCATGAGGTGAAGACCATCATCACGCGAGCGGGTGAGAACACCAAGATCGTTTTCACGGGCGACATCTTCCAGATAGACACACCCTACCTCGACACGCAGTCCAACGGCCTCAGCTACCTCATAGAGAAAGTGAAAGGCAACCCGCTTTGTGCCCATGTCACGCTTCAGAAGGGCGAAAGGTCTGCGTTGGCTAACCTTGCCAACGAGTTGCTGTGACCTCCATGAGCACGTTTGCAGCCTTTGACGCACACGTTATGCACAGGGGTTGTTGATTTTTTCTTGTCTTGTTATCGTTAACGATACATTTATTAGTTTTCGCCCTGTTTTCGAGTGCCCTAACTTTTCGTTCATAGCCCTTATCCATGACAACAACTTTACGCAGCCAATTTGTAGTAGCCCTGTTTCTTCTTTTGGGTGGGATACTGCACTCAGAATCGGTAACCGCACAGTGTAGTTGCAATGTGAGTGATTTCGGGAACATCAGTGTTGCCGGCTGGACTGTCGGTCAGTCAGGCAACATCACCACCTGCCAATGGGGTGGTGAACGAGGTGTGGTCACTAACACTGTGGCTGGAGCAGTATATCGGATTTCGAGCTGCGGTGCCGGTTATGACACGCAGCTATCGATATACACGTCAACATGCAATCTTCTCGCATACAATGACGATAATGGCCCATCATGTTCGGGATTGGCAGCTTCCGTAAACTTCACATCTCCGGGTGGTACGATTTACTCTGCCTTCCATCGCTTCAATTGCCAGACAGAGCAAACCTGTGCCACTGTATCGGTAACGCTAGTAAGCTTACCTGCTCCACCTCAGCCTCAATCTCCGTGCTCAGGTTGCAACGTAGCTGTCGAGACCAGTGCAAACCATATTGTGGCGACCGGTTGTCAGAACGGGAACTTCAGTGTGGGTTCGGGCGCATTCTTCGATCTTCCGATTACTCCTAATTCTTTCTACAATTTCACGTTCACCAACACCGCTGCGAATATCAATGGTTTTTGCGCGACACCTCAGGGAGGTTCGGGAACTGCATTTACCACAAACCAGTCTTGCTGGTTTTCAGGTACCACCTCGGTGCTGCGAGTGAGTGCAAACAGGTCCTCGTGTAACTGGACTGGACAATCTGCTACTTTGACTTACAGGAATACAGAGCCTACAATTACAGGTAACACTCCTGCGAACATCACCATCTGTGAGGGCAACTCTACTACGATCGATGGTGCTGCGGCAAGTTGTGGAACCAATTATTGGCAGAACACTACAGTGAACGGAATGAGCACTGGCACTCCTGGCCTGAGCAATAGTACAGGTGTGATCGCTACTCCTGGAACGTACACCTATTATTACCGTCCGGTGAACAATGGCTGCTGGGGCAATCAGCAAGCCACCGTGGTAACGGTGCAGCCAGGTGGGATTGCGCCAACGAGCGCCACTGCCTCTCCGGCAGCGGTATGCCCCGGTGGTGGGACAACGCTGAGTGTTGTAGGTGGTAGTTTGGGCACCGGTGATGTTTGGACATGGTATGATGGTGGATGTGGTAATGGTGCACCAATCGGCACTGGTCCCACTATTTCTGTATCGCCATCGGCTACCACCACCTATTTCGTTCGTGCAGAAGGCGGTTGCGCAGGTCAGAGTGCGTGCGCAAGTGTACAGGTCGTGGTTAACACACTTTCCACCGACCCCACAGGTATCACAGCCACTTCATCCAATATATGTGCGGGAGAGTCTACCACATTGACCGTAGCCGGAGGTTCCCTTGGTTCATCTGCAGATTGGCGTTGGTATGTTGGTAGCTGTGGAGGTCAGCTTGTAGGTGGGGGAACATCCATCACTGTGAACCCGCAGACCACCGCCAATTACTTTGTCCGTGCGGAGGGACCATGTGGGAATACCGTTTGTGCTGATATCGTGATTTCAGTGACACCATCGCCATCTGTCGGCTTCAGTGGAATACAGAGTCCATCAAGTTGTGGAGGATCTGATGGAACGATTACGGCTATAGCCAATGGCGGATTGCCACCTTATGGCTTCGCTTGGAGCAATGGCGCGCAGACAGGAACCATCTCTGGCCTGCCTGCTGGCCCGTATATCGTTACTGTAACTGACGCGAATGGATGTACAGATCAGTCATCTGTGTCCATCAACGATCCGAACGCATCTGTGGTGTCCTTCTCTTCTGATGCCCTCGGAAATAGCATCTGTGAGGGAGAGACGGTCGTGTTCACAGCCACTGGTGCCTTCCAGTATCAGTGGTTTGTCAATGGAGTGCCCACTGTGACCCAGAACCCGTGGGTAACCAATACGATTCAAGATGGGGATGAGATAGCAGTGACTGGCTTTGACTTCAACTTCTGTGCTTACACGGCTCCCGGGCAGGTGTTCACAGTTCTGGAGAATCCAGTTATTGCAAGCACAGTTGCAGACCCTTCCTCTTGTGGAGGGACGGATGGAGACATCCAGTTGAGTGTAACGGATGGCACCCCACCGTACAGTTACCTGTGGAACGGTGGAAGCACTGGAACGGGTCTTAGCAATTTGGCTGCAGGACCTTACTTTGTCACTGTGACTGATCTCAATGGATGTTCTTCCAGTGAGACATACGGCCTCAGTGACCCCGGTGCCGACCCGGTTTCAGTTGCCAGCAGCGAAGACCCTAACAACCTCATTTGTGAGGGAGAGGCAGTGACCTTCACAGCATCGGGTTCTCAGAACTATGAATTCTTTGTGAACGCATCCACGGTTGGCAACACCAATCCTTACGTGACCACCACCCTCACTAATGGACAGTCTGTGGTTGCAACAGGTACTGACGCCAATGGGTGCACGGCTACCAGCAACATCGTTATCATGACGGTCAACCCAGGACCTATCATCGGTCTTATATCAAACACTGCCAATGAGACCATCTGCGTTGGTCAGGATATCTCTTTCTTCGCCTCTGGTGGCGTGGATTATGAGTTCTTTGTGAACGGACAAAGCCAACAAGGGCCATCTACAACTAATCTTTTCATAGGTTCCAACTTGCAGGATGGTGACGTAGTTACAGTTGTTGGTACTGACGCAAATCAGTGTGATGTAGAGAGTGCCGCACTCACGGTTACCGTCAATCCGGCTCCTGTCGCTGTTATTGCGAGCCAGCAGAATCCTTCAGAGTGTGGAGCAACAGACGGAGAGCTTGTGGCAGATGCTACTGGTGGCACTCAGCCCTATGACTTCCAGTGGGCCGCTGGGCCTAACTCCGATACTTATTCTGGGCTTGCAGCTGGTTCATACTTCGTCACGGTGACCGATGGCGCGGGTTGTACCTCCAGCACCAGTGCATCTCTCAGTGATGTGGGTTCAAGTCCCGTGTTTCTGGCCAGCGACTTTCCGAGCAATGTCGTCTGCGGAGGTGTTCCGGTCACATTCACCGCCACAGGTGCAACCACATACGTTTACTATGTGAACGGAGTGCTCACCTCGACTGACAACCCATTCGTCACCACACTTCAGGATGGAGACATCATTGCGGTGACCGGTCTCGATACTCAACTATGTGCTGCGACAAGTGCGCCTGTCGAGTTCTTGGTACATCCTGAGATTCAGATCGGTATTGTGTCTTCTCTCAATCCATCGGGTTGCCAGCAGACCGATGGTGCGGCCAATACAATCACTATCGGAGGCACACCCCAGTACACCTACTTGTGGTCTGACCAGAATGCACAGAGTACTCCAAATGCTGTCAATCTCCCTGCGGGCCAGTGGGCAGTGACAGTCACTGATGCCAACGGTTGTACAGACACTGATGTAGTGTCTCTGAGCGACATCGGAGCAGACGTGGCGGTGCTCACAGCAAATCCAGAGGGCACTACCATTTGTGCAGGGACCGAAGTAACATTTACCGCAAGTGGCTCTTTTGAGTACGAGTTCTTCTTGGACGGCAATTCCGTGAGCAACACCACTCCTTATGTGAACAGCTCACTGCAGAACGGACAAACTGTGGCACTTGTAGGCACGGATGTAAACGGCTGCGTTTACACTACCCCTGGTCTCACCTACACGGTGAATGCCGCTCCGAACACCCAGCTGCCTTCAATCGCCTCAACATGTGCAAACATTGATGTGGTCGAATTGGCTGGAGGTCTCCCTGCTGGAGGCGTGTACTCGGTGGACTATGTGTTCGGAGGAAACACCTTCCCTATTGAAGGAAATCTGTTCTTCCCTGAGTTGGCAGGTGCTGGTACCACCACAGTGAACTACCTGTACACCAGCCCCAACACTGGTTGTGTCGGAGTGGCTTCAGCAGACATCATTGTTAACACCCCGCCTGTGGTCAATCTCGGTAGCGATACCACTGCTTGTGTGTATGACCTCGATGCTGGTGCTGGTTTCGTGTCTTATCTGTGGTGTGGTAGCAATGCCACATCCCAGACCATCACTGCAACGGTGACCGACAACTATTGTGTTAGAGTTGAGGACACCAATGGATGTTTTGGTTTCGATACTGTGCTTGTGGAGGTACTTCCGTTGCCAGCCCCCGTTCTTACTCCGGGCAGCCCTGTGCAGTTCTGTACTGGTGGAAGTGTGATCGTAAGTGCGCAGACTGGTTTCAACAGCTATGTTTGGTCAGGTGGTACTGCAACCCAGCAGCCGAGCAATCAAGCGATTGATCAACCTGGTAACTACTCGTTGACCGTGACGAATGAGTTGGGTTGTGAAGGTGTTGCTGAATTTGAAGCGGTTGAGAATGAGCCACAAGGTGTTGCTCAAATCGAGGTTATCGGTGAGATACCTTTCTGCTTTGGAGGCAGTGTTGTGCTGCAAGTGGAGCCCGTGTACGCCTCCTATCTTTGGAATACTGGTTCTGTGACCAATGCCATTACCGTAACGCAGAGCGGTTCTTACTGGCTCACCACGCTCGATGCCAACGGTTGTATTGACAGCACAACACAATCTGACCCGGTTGATGTGTTGGTGTGGAATCCACAGCCGCAGGTGGCTGTTGTAGGCAGCACCCTCATTGTTACAGATGCTGAGAACTACACTGCCTTCCAGTGGTTGCTGAACGGAGAACCAGTTCCCGGTGCGAATGAGTCAGAGTATGCGATCAACCCCACCGGTAGCGGGAATTATGAGGTGCAGGTCACTGACGAGAATGGTTGTGTGGGCAATTCACAGCGCTACGAGCTCACGTGCTGCGTAGGAATTGAAGAGGCCGGTTTTGATGGTGAGGTGAATGTTTATCCGAACCCGAACAGTGGAGAGTTCATTGTTGATGTTACCCTTAATGGCAGCAAGCGCATGTCAGTGGAGCTTCATGACATGGTGGGTCGCGTGATCTGGTCTGATGCTGCCATGGGCACTACAGACCGTTTGCGCCAACAGTACGATATCCGCAGCCTGCCTGCCGGGGTTTACATGCTGCGCGTGATGGCTGACAGTCAGATGTCTGTGGTGCGCCTGGTCAAGCAGTGATGTGATGAAGTGAAATGAAAAAGCCCCGAGGGATGACCTCGGGGCTTTTTTGTTCCAGAACGCCTGAATATTCAGCCTCTTAAATGGAAGGATTTGGGCTGAACAAAAGCTCGTAACCCTTGATGGGACAGCGTTGAACCGAGACCTGAGTGGCCTCTGCCTGACCACGGCAGCGCTGGACTCACTCGGTCGCAGCAGTTCCAGTAAACTGTTCCGCTGTTCATGGCATACATGATATCCATAGCTCGTTGCTCATTGGCGCTGTACACGGCACTGGTCAGCCCGTAGTCGGTATCGAGCATCAACTCGATGGCCTCATCGTCATCTGCAACAGGCTGAATGCCGATGATCGGGCCGAAACTCTCTTCAACCATCACAAACATGGAATGGTCGCAGTTCGCCAGCACGGTTGGCTCGAAGTAGTAGCCTTCCCGTTCAGCACGTTGTCCTCCCATGATGAGGATGGCGCCTTTGCCCACGGCATCGTCCACTTGTTTCTTCAGCACATCCAGTTGCTGCGGGCGGGTCAAGGGGCCGATGGCGGTATCCTCGTCCATGGGTTCACCGATGCGCCACTTAGCTGCTTCTTCGATGAATGCCTTGACAAAAGGTTCGTAGATGCGTGCATGCACATAGATACGTTCCACTGCGCAGCAGCTTTGTCCAGCATTGTAGAACGCCCCTTCCACGGCTGCAACGGCTGCGGAGTTCACGTCCACATCATCGCACACGTACATCGGATCCTTGCCACCGAGCTCCAGACCAACTGGCACCAGTTTGGCGGCAACCCGCTCTGCTATGTAACGGCCGGTTGCGTATGAACCTGTGAAAAAGTAGCCGTCAAGCGGAAGGTTGAGCAGTGACTCCCCGGCCATGCGTCCGCCAGCCACGAGTTGCATCACGTCAGCAGGCACGCCAGCACGGTGAAGGAGTCTCACGAGGTTCATTCCCGTCAGCGTTGAGAATTCTGAGGGTTTGTAAAGCACAGCATTGCCGCCCAGCAATGCTGGGATGAACACGTTGATGCCTACCAGAATGGGGTAGTTCCAAGCCGATATGTTGGCAATGACGCCAAGCGGTTCATAGACGATCTTCTCTTTGGTGGCACCTGATTGGACCATCCACTCCTCGCTAAGGTACTTCGAGGCATTCTCTACCATCCATTTACTGCGACCATGACCGCCTCGCACCTCCCCACGGGCCTGTACTATGGGCTTTCCAACCTCAGCGGTCAGGTCCAAGGCCAGTGCTTCGGCCTCTTCAAGCAGCAGAGAATTGAATCTTTCGATACAGCCCATTCTATGGTTCAGGGATGTCATTGCCCACTCCCTCTGTGCCGCGCACGCGCGTTCAAACTTGTCGTTAATGCTCTGTGCATCATCCTCCATGATAGTGGTGATGATGTTGCCGTTGGCCGGGTTGGTGATTCTCATGTTCGTATGCGAAGTAGTATCAGGTTGTTCTCTGTTTGTTGGCGAAGCCGAGGAATGCGTTGATGAGTGGTTCGGGGCTGATGATCCTGTCGCCCAACGTGTGGGAGAACTCAGGATGCCACTGCACGCCCATCACCTTGCCAGGTTCGTGGTCGCTTTGAATGAACGCCTCGATGATGCCGTCCTCAGAGCAGTGGCCTTGCGCCAGAAGCCCTGAACCGAGGTGTTTCACACCTTGATGGTGTACGGAGTTCACTTTTGCGCTGGTCTCTTGCTCGTGGAGCTGATGCATGTAGCTGCCGTCTACCCACGTGATGCCGTGATGCACGTGATCGTATTCGTCCGCATCGCGGTGGCGCACACTCTCTGGTCGTTGGGTAGCAATGTCCTGATAAAGCGTGCCACCGAAGTAGGCGTTCATCAGTTGGAAGCCACGGCAGATGCCGAACACGGGTTTTCCCTCCTCCATGAAGGCCTGCATGACAGCGAGTTCATATTCATCCCTGATGGAATCGCCCTTCCAGCGGCCTTCGAGGATGGGGGTCTCGCCATAGGTCTGTGGGGCAAGATCCACTCCACCTTGAAGAATGAGTCCGTGAAGTTGCTTTGCCATGCGCTTGATGTCGGCACTGCTCAGGTCGGGAATGAGCACTGGTATCACGCCTTCACGTGCAACATATCGGGCCATGTCGTTCTCCAAGTAGCACAGTGTCTTGGGGCCGAATGTGGCGCGAGACGGGTCGGGATGAAACAGGCAGGAGGAGACTCCGATGTACAGCATGGCCGCAAAGGTATGTCAGCGCAGGGCGGCACTGTTCGTGTGAGAAGCACACCGTGTGCAGTCATTGCGGGGCATGTCCCTACTTTTAGCCCTCTTATTCTCAGCGTCACACTTTTGCAGCATCTCCAGACCACCCGCGCTTTCAAGTTTGGGGCCATTGACATCGGTTCCAATGCCATCCGGCTGCTTATTACCAATGTTTTCGAAACAGCGGAGGGGCCTCTTTTCAGAAAATCAGAACTTATCCGTGTGCCTGTGAGGTTGGGGGAGGATGTGTTCGTCAACGGTCACGTGTCGCCCGAAAAGGTGGAACTCATGATAGAGACCATGATCGCATTCAAACACCTGCTTCGTGTGCATGGCACGGTGGCGCATAGGGCATGTGCCACATCGGCAATGCGGAATGCCACAAACAGTGAGGAGATCGTGGAGCGCGTGGCCGAGGAGGCTGGAATCGACATCGAGGTGATCCATGGCCGCACAGAGGCAGATATCATCTTCAGCAATCACGTGGAAGAGCATTTGGAACGCGACCGCAGCTACCTTTATATTGACGTAGGGGGCGGCAGCACCGAGCTCACCCTGTTCAGCGATAACAGGCCAGTGGCCAGCCGCTCTTTTCGCATCGGCACCATCCGCCTGCTACAGGGCAAGGTGGAGCCTGAGTACTGGGACAGGCTGCTGGGCTGGGTGAAGGAGAACACCAGTGGGATGAGGCAACTATCAGGTATCGGATCCGGAGGCAACATTAACAAGATCTACAAGATGGCCGCTGTGAAGAACCGCTTTCCCATCACCATAACAAGGCTTAAAAGAATGCACACGGTGCTCAGTGCGATGACCTACGAGGAGCGCGTGATGCGACTCGGCCTCAATCTTGACCGAGCGGATGTCATCATTCCCGCAGGTGAGATCTTTCTCCAAATAGCCAAGATGGCCGGTATCAAGGAAATCATAGTGCCACAGTTCGGCCTCTCGGACGGGATGACGCGGTTGCTCTACGAGAAGTTTGTCAAAGAGAGAAAATGAAGTTCTCGGATTCTTTTCTGCAAAAGGTAAAGTTGATTGGGGTCGTGCTTGCAGCAGTGGCATTGCCAACAGAAGGCCGGTCGCAGCCTGTCACGGTCATCACAATGGATGCGCTGGAGCAAAGAATCGCCCAAGGCGAGGACACCACTTTCGTGGTCAACCTCTGGGCCACATGGTGCGGGCCCTGCGTGCGCGAACTTCCCTACTTCGAGGCGTTGGACAGGTTGCGGGCCAAGGTGCTGCTCGTTTCACTTGACTTCGAGGACGTGCTCGATAGTAAAGTCATTCCTTTTCTCCAGAAAAAAGAGATCACCTCTGAGGTTGCTTTACTGGAACAGAGCGATCCGAACGATTGGATTCCTCGTATCAGCGAGACATGGAGCGGTGGGATACCGGCCACGCTCTTCGTGAACACAGCGAAGCGTATCCGCAGTTTCCACGAAGGAAGTTTCGATGAGGGGGAGTTGGAGACCAAGCTGACAGAGCTGGGCCTGTGAGCTGGTTATCATTTCCGCTTGATGGTGCAGCCGATGGCCTTCGTCTCGGCCGGGTCTATGTTCTTGCCGGCAACCATGCTGCTGATTGCGTTGGCGAGATACGGTTTGGTCACCGCCTTCGGCTCTTTCATGTTGTCGTCAATGGCACCCTTGTAGACCAGTTCCATGTTGCTGTTGAAAAGGAATACGTCTGGGGTCTTGGTGGCCCCGATGGCATCGGCCAGTTTGTGGTCCTTGTCGATCAGATAGGCAAAAGAGCCATAGCCCTTCTCCTTGGCATGGGCCATCATGGCCTCTGGGCTATCATCATCTCCTCGCTTGGCCTCATTGGAGTTGATGAGTGCGAAGCCGATACCGTTCTTGGCACACAGTTCAGACAGCCCGTTGTACCTGTCCTCCCAGCCGATAACGTAAGGACAGGTATTGCAAGAGAAGATGATGCAAAGCCCATTCTCCTGCGCCAGTTTCGACAGGTCGGTGGCGGCACCTTGTGCATCTGTCAGTAATATGTCTGTGCCGGGAGCCTTATCTCCGATGGCGATCTGACCACCGGTACCGGGGCCGAGGGTCAGCAGTGACGAGAGCGTGATGAGGAGCAGTGTTTTCATGGTGAATGATTGTTTTTGAATGTCTGATCAAAGCTTGACGTCCCGCAATTTGGCGAAAAATGCCCGCTCCCTGTGTCCGCAGTTGTCCACGATGTCTGCCAGATGGTCGAAGGATCCGTTATGGCCGTCACGGCCTTTGACCGTGCGACCGGCCTCATAGGCGAAGCTGCGCCACAGATCGCCTATCTCGGTCATCTCGGTGGCAAGTGGAACGAGTTCGGGGACGTTATAGGTGTCGGCATACTCTCTGAGGAATGCAGCATACATGAAGCGGAAGCCACCACCCCCCGTTCCTATCTCCTCCTGCATGCGCACCACTTGGCCCAGATACAGCTTGCTGCGTCTCTCGCCCTGCTTGGCGGGCCATTTGCGTATGTGCCCCGCCAGATAGTTGATGGCCTTACCTCCAAACAACGGCACCGGGATGGTGGCCATGTCCTTGGCCGTCTCGTTGATGCCTTGTATTGCAGCAGTCCGCAGATCCACTTTTTCCGGAATGCGGGTAGGGTAGTACATCCTGCCGTTGGTATTGGGTGTCCCCTTCGCAAAGCGGGCCCTGACGAGAGCGTTGCTGGCGATGGTGGTCACATTCTCCATCACAGGGTCGCTCACCAAATACTCATTACCCACTTTGCCATAGACTACAATGTTGTGTGCATTGAAATGGAAACGGAATGCCTTAGGAAGATAGGGCAGGTAGAACACGCTTGTGAGCATACCGACCGGCAGTCCTTGTTCCAGCACCTCGTCAAGCTTGCGCATGGCCTTCTCTGGACTCCGAAAGCTGTGCCGTTCCATCTGAATGCCGGTACGTTTGGTAAACTTGCGGAAGATGTCGCCTGGCAGGATGCGGTAGCTTGCCACCGGTATGCCATTCACCTTAATGAAGGGAAAATAGCTGAAGAACAGACCAGATCCTATCCCGAAGGCCATCGGCTCGCTTACCTCCAACCCGTGGAAGTGAACGAGGTTCGATATGACCCCGGTCTCGCAATGGGCAGACTGCCGGTGCTCGAAGGCTATGGCAGGCTCAGACTTGGCGGATAGGGGTGCTGTCAACAGTTCGGAGTTCATCTACAGTTATCTGGAACACATCAGCGTAGCGCTGCAAGGTGGAATCGCTCAGTCTGCTGAATGCAGATGCACGGCAATGCCACCACACCCGCAGGCGCGACATGTTCATGTAAGAGGACAACATACCGATGTCCATAAGGTTCTTTTCCATGTGAAAAACAAGCGGTGAGCACTCGCCACGGAGAAAACGCTGGCGGGCATCCTCCAGTCGCTGACCGATTTCTTCCCAAGCCTGCTCCATCACTACATTCTCAGGCTCCCAGCCTACGCTGGGCACTTTCTCGAATCGGCCATCGTCATCCACGGCATATTTCACCACCCGGAATTTGCCTTCCAGCAGCTTGCCATCATCCTGAGGAACTTCTTCTTTTTTCATCACTTCAGATTACGGGAGGGGGAGAGAAGGACGGGAGAACCGAGAACAGTACCATCTTTCGTTTTCCTTAGCCCTCACTCAGAAAGACCTTCATCTCACACGAGGCCAAAAGTTCGTCTCCACTGAAGGTCTCGCCTTTTATCACCGTCATGCTGCCGAGTTCATTGAGCCGGGTGATGACCGTTTGCAGCTCCTCGCCAACAGAAGGGTTGCGATGCACAGTGAAATCCTTCAATGCGGCAATGAATCCGACAGGAGGCTTCTCCGGCCCTTCTCCTTTGGGCATCAACGTGAAGCCATAACCCGACCGAATGGCTGCGCTCTGGGCAATATGTTCCATCAGCCCTGATGGCAACAGGTGGTTGTCCCGGACGAAAATGTTCCCACGTTCTACTGAGAATGCCGCCTTGGACTGCAAGTCGGTGTGCTCCAGAAGGGCATGTACCATCACTATCGGTTCGCGCTGCGGTATGTAGCGTGTCACCTCTTTTCGTTGAATGATAGCCTGTGGCATGATGTTGCGAAGGTAGGGACGCTCTCAGGTGAGGTCGAATCACGGATTCTTGAGCACGTGGCTCGGTGAGATGCCGAAATCCTCGGTGAAACACTTGGTGAAATATGCCGGGCTGCTGTAGCCCACACGGTAAGCCACCTCCGACACCGAGCCTACGTTCTTCTTCAGCAGATCCATGGCGTGCTCCAGCCTGAAGTGCCTGATGTAGCGGTTTGCCGATAGTCCTGTGAGTGCGACCAGTTTTCGGTGCAATTGTGCCCGGCTCAGGCCGACATCCGAGGCGAGGTCCTCCACCGAGAATTGCTCGTTGCTGAGGTTTTTCTCCACCGAGGATCGCACTTTCATCAGGAAACGCTCGTCCAGCGAAGGTTCAGTGACCTCGGCCGGACGCATCATCACAGCTCTGGAGAACTTGCGTTTGAGGGCCTGCCTTTGGTTGATCAGATTCTGCACCTGTGCATGCAGTTCTTTTCCGCTGAATGGTTTTGGGATATAGGCATCAGCTCCGGTGCGCAGCCCCTCCACGCGGTGCTCCTCGCCAGCCTTAGCGGTGAGCAGGATCACCGGTATGTGGCTTGTCTGTTCGTGCTTCTTGACCGCCTTGGTAAGTTGAAGACCGTCCATGCCCGGCATCATGATGTCACTGATTATCAGGTCTGGCACCAGGTCCTTGGCCATCTCCCAACCGGTGGTACCGTTGTTGGCCTCAAATATGCGGTAATCCATGCTTAAGGTGAGGCTCACGAACCTGCGGATGTCATCGTTGTCCTCGATGATCAGGATGATATTCTGCGCCTCAAGTTCTTGGTCGGACAGCTTGCGAATGGCCTCCGGCCCGTTGCCTGACATTTCCATTTCCATGTCCACAGGCTCAAGGGCCGGCACAGGACTGCCCGATGCCTCGCCAAGGATGTTCTGCACCAGTGGTAGCATGATCACGATCTCTGTACCTACTCCGCTGATACTCTTCAGGTCTATGGTGCCGCCATGCAGTTCCACCAGTTCTTTCACCAGTGCAAGGCCGATGCCAGTACCCTTGTTCTTGAGCACACGCGAGTTCTCTGACTGATAGAAGCGGTCAAAGACCTTCGACACCTGCTCGTCCAGAATGCCGATGCCAGTATCCTGCACACATAGTCGTACTTGTGGTTTGCCGTCTTTCTCCGCTCTGCTGATACGCAAGGCCACCTGACCGTTCTCGGTGAATTTGAACGCATTGGACAGCAGGTTGTAGAATATCAGCTCCAGTTTGTCGGGGTCAAAGCTCATGTCGATGGTGTCCTCATCGGCCTCGAAGACCAGCTCCACCCTTTTGGCGTCCGCCATCGGTTTGAAAGAGGACTGCACTTCACGCAGGAAAGGCACGATGTTGCCATGGCGCAGGTTGATGTCCATCCTGTCTGCCTCGATCTTAGCGATGTCCAGCAATTGATTGATGAGCTTGCCGAGCTGTTTGGCATTGCGCTGGATCACACGCATCTCCCGTCTCGTGCGGTCATCTTCTATGGTCGGGATGATCTGCTCCAGATGTCCTTGTATGAGTGTCAATGGTGTGCGGAACTCATGCGTCACGTTGGTGAAGAAGTCGCTGCGCACCTTGTCGAGATGTTTGAGCCGCTCGGCTTCCAATTGTTCCAGTTTTAGCTGATCCTTGAGCCTGAGCTTATTGACGCGAGAGGTCAGCAGTCCGTAGGCCACACCGAGAAGGGTCAGCGAGGCCAATGGCAACCACCAATCTGCGAGAAGCGAGGAGATGAGCATGCTGCGAAAATAGCGGATGTGCGACCGAAAGCACTAACACTGAAAATGAATGCGCTTGCACACTCACTGGCATCAAGCAAAAGGGGCTAAGCTGCTGATGAGCGTAACCCCTTCATTTTCAAGAGAGGGAAACGAGGCTCGAACTCGCGACCCCCAGCTTGGGAAGCTGATGCTCTACCAACTGAGCTACTCCCGCTTTGTGCTTGCAAATTTATGCTGTGGACGGGTCCATCAGTGGGTCATTCGGCATGAAAACAGAAGACCCCGCCACTTTCGCGGCAGGGCCTTCATCATCTATCGGGACAAGGAGCAGGCCCTTCAGGCCACTTTGATCTCCTTGGGCTTGCGTACCGCTGTTTCCACCTTGGGCAGGGTCACGTTGAGAATGCCGTTCTCATACTTCGCAGCGATGTGTTCAGCATCGATCTGCTTACCGAGGTTGAACGAGCGGGTGAAAGAACCGGTGCGGAATTCACGAGAAACGTAGTTTTCCGTCCTTTCTTCTTTCTCCTCTTTCACGTTTCCGCTGATGGTGAGCACCTCATCTTCGACCGAGATACTGATGTCCTTCTTGTCGAATCCGGGAGCGGACATTTCCAGCAGGTAGCGGTCCTCCTGTTCGCGCACATTCACGGACGGGACGAAAGTGGCCGTCTCGCGGTCGTTGAAATCCTTCCAGAAATCATCCATGATGCTGGGAAAGAGGGTGTTCGGTCTTTTGAATTTTACGAGTGTCATGGCTTTTGATTTTATTGGTTAAACCTGACGGACCATTTTCAGATTCTGTGCCATTTGGGAAACAGCATATCTGGAGTGTCAAAATGACCTTCCGAGCCGTTATTTCATGCCATTGTGGCAGTTGGTCTTCACTGTTTTTAACGGAAAGCAAAGAATCGCTGGGCTTGGCAGCAACCTAACTTTGCATTCGATCTGCGTGGCCCTTCTTTTGATAAGGTGCAGCATTCCAAAACTTCAAAGACACAGAAACCATGATGTTCGACCCTTTTCTTCTGATAATCACCCTTGTTTTCGCTGGTATCGGCATGGCTGTGAGCGCAAGGCTCAAGCATGTTTTCGGGAAATACAGTGAGGTGGGCCTGCGCTCAGGTCTCACTGGTGCGCAGGTGGCGCAACGGATGTTGCAGGACAATGGCATTTACGATGTGACCATCGAGTCTGTTCCTGGCAAACTCACCGACCACTATAACCCGATGAACCGCACGGTGAACCTCAGTCCGGATGTGTACAACGGCCGCAGCATCTCTGCCGCAGCAGTGGCCGCACACGAGGTGGGCCACGCGGTGCAGCACGCCACGGAGTATCCTTGGCTGCAGATGCGCTCGCAGCTGGTGCCCATAGTCAATTTCAGCACCAAGGCATTGAACTTTGTGTATATCGCCATGATTTTCTTGGCGTTCAGCGCCAACCTGTTCAACCAGATGCTGCTGACCATTATCGTTTTGCAGACGGCCATCACGCTGTTCACGGTCATAACGCTACCGGTGGAGATCGATGCCAGTAACCGTGCGCTCGTATGGCTGCGTGGCAGTGGCGTGGCGATGCCCGGGCAGGAGATGGACGGTGCATCGACTGCGCTAAAGTGGGCGGGCCGCACCTACATCGTTGCCGCGCTGGCTTCTCTGGCCACCTTGGCCTACTACATCATGCGTTACATGGGCCGCAGGGAATGATCTGCTGATTTGACCTTTGCCTAACGTTGGGCGGCTGTGACCGTGCCGATATTCGCACCGTGCTCGCCAAGCTCATTCTTCTTGTCTTTCTTCTTCTCGCCCAGCATGTGGCGGGCCAGTCGGCTCTTGAACAGGAGATAGCCGCCTTGGAGGAGCGGCTCGGTGCTCTGGACAAGGAGCGTGAGGCGATTTACGGACAGATGGAGGGCTTGCAATTGAGCTATGTCCGTCAGGAGTTGGATCGCATCGCTTTTCCTACTTGCCCTGACGGCAATCAACTGATCCATCACTCTTCCATGTCGCTGTGCTACTCCGAGGCAGATGAGCAGGCTAAGTGGGTCATGCATGTAGTGCTGCCAGCGGTGGATTTTGGTAATGTGAGCCGCACCAACGATTTCCGAACCGACCCGCAGGTGAGCACAGGTTCGGCAGAGCGCACGGACTATTGGAAAAGCGGCTATGACCGAGGCCACCTCGCGCCATCTGCAGATTTCCGCTGGTCGGAGAAGGCGGTGAGCGAGTCGTTCTACTACTCTAATATGAGTCCGCAGCTTCCGGAACTTAACCGCCAATCTTGGTCT
This sequence comes from uncultured Chryseobacterium sp., assembly GCA_964500205.1. Lineage (GTDB taxonomy): Bacteria > Bacteroidota > Bacteroidia > UBA10329 > UBA10329 > UBA10329. The sequence continues at coordinate 237,121 of CAZCNS010000004.1, forward strand.
GACCTTGAGGCGTGGGTGCGGAGGTATGTGAGCGATTTTCAGGAACCGGTTTTCGTGGTCACGGGCGGTATACTAACCGACCCCGACCTGCCGAAGCTCGGTCCCAACGAGGTTACGATTCCGAAACGGTACTATAAGGTGGTGATGGATCTGCACGGTGATGACCGCAAGGGCATCGCATTCATCATGCAGAACGGTGTTAATGAGTACCCTGTGGCATCGTACGCTACCACCATCAATGAGGTGGAGCGGCTCACAGGCATTGACTTCTTCGCCTCGCTGCCCGATGAAGAGGAGGAGCTGCTGGAAGGCATGGAGGCCATAGCTCCGTGGATTCACGAGGAGGCCGCAGCCTTTGGTGAGGCTGTTCCACTGAAGGCACCACTGCCGAAGGGTTATTTCAACTCCATTCAGGCCAAGTTCCAGCAGGGCAAGACCGTCAACATCTGTGGCACCATCGTCTCCAGCAAGAAGAGCAGAAAGGAGGCGGTCTATCTCAACTTCGACCGCAAGTATCCGAATAGCCCGTTCTACGCCACCATCTGGAAGAACAACCAGAACAATTTCAGTTACGACCCAGAGAAGGAGCTCATCGGCAAGACCATTTGCGTGAAGGGCGAGGTGACCATTTATGACGACAAGCCTCGCATGAGTATCAACAAAGAGCAGCAGATCACCTTTTGGGAGGATGTTCTGGAGGCTCAGAAATAAAGAATGGCAACGGAGCAGTTCGGTCGGGCTGTGACGGGCCAGCTGAAGAGATAAAGCCTTGCCTATTTTGCTACAGCATAGAAGATGTCCGAAGAACTGAACACCATAGAGGAATTCCGCACCTCACCAGAACTGCGAGAGAAGCTCGTGCAGCACGGAACGCTGAAGCGCTATGCCAAGGGCGATGCGCTGATGAGCGAGAATTCTCATATCCGCTCCATACCCATTGTGATGAAAGGGGCGCTCCGCGTGACCCGCACTGAGGAGGACGGTCGGGAGATAACGCTCTACTACCTGCAGGCAGGTGAAAGCTGCGTCATGTCCATTCTCGGAGGCCTGCACAATGACACCAGTAAGGTGAACGTTGCCGTGGAGGAGGATGCCGAGATCCTTTTCCTGCCGCTCGACAAGGCGTATCTTTTCATCAAGGAATTCCCGCAATGGCTCGACTACATCTTCAAGCTCTATCATCGGAGGTTCGAGGAACTACTTGGTGTGGTCAATGCCATCGCTTTCAAGAAAGTGGATGAGCGGCTGCTTTCGCTGCTGAAGAAGAAAACGGAGCTCACAGGTGTGCGTACGCTCCATGTCACCCACGAGCAGTTGGCCAACGAGCTGGGCACGGCCCGCGTGGTGGTATCCCGCCTTCTGAAACAGTTGGAGGATATCGGCACCGTGGAGCTGGGCCGCAACCGCATTACGCTTATGTGACCAAAGTAGCTGTGGCCCCGAAAGTGTGGGGAGACCTTTGCGCTCTCAAAATCCCCACACATGGAAATCATCGGTTACATCGCTTCTATCGCCATCGGTATCTCACTCGGACTTATTGGTGGGGGCGGCAGCATCCTCACGGTTCCCGTTCTGGTCTATCTATTCGGTCTTGATGCGGTTATGGCCACGGGCTATTCGCTCTTCATCGTGGGTCTCACGAGCGCGGTCGGTTCGGTGGACTACTACCGCAAGGGCCTCATCAATGTGAAGACGGCCGTAATCTTCGGTATCCCGTCCATCGCTGCGGTCTATGCCACACGGGCGTTCATCGTGCCCGCCATTCCCGATGAGGTGTTCACCATCGGTGGGTTCGTTGTCGGAAAGTCATTGCTGCTGATGCTGCTTTTCGCGGTGCTGATGATCGCGGCATCTTACAGCATGATCCGCAAAGACAAGAAAAACATTGCTGAAATTGCGAGCGAGCAGAAGTTCAACTATCCGCTCATCCTTGCCGAAGGTGGAGTGGTGGGCGTGCTCACAGGATTGGTTGGCGCAGGTGGAGGTTTTCTGATCATTCCTGCATTGGTGGTACTGAGCAAACTGCCCATGAAGATGGCGGTGGGAACCTCGCTCGCCATCATCGCGGCCAAATCGCTGCTCGGCTTCTCAGGCGAACTGGGCAGCAGCATCGATTGGACGTTCCTGCTCACCATCTCGGCCTTCGCCATTGTGGGCATCTTCGTGGGCACTGCCCTTTCCAAGAAGATAGATGGCGCAAAGCTGAAGCCTGCCTTCGGTTGGTTCGTCCTGGTGATGGGAATCTATATCATCCTGAAGGAGACGGTACTGAAGTAATCGTTCGAGCGGGGCTCATCCCTCCCCGGCCAATTCAATTATGCGGAGCTCAAGTTCTGCGGACATTCTGAAATCCGTGGCCTTGATGTCGGCAATGATCGGCTTGACCGATTGCAGGAGTCCCATCCGCTTGAAGTCCCCTATGAGACCAAGGGTTCCCGTGATGCTGATGCCGAGCTGCTCGGCATACTTTCTTCTTTTCAGATCGTCAATCACAAGAAGACAGCCCGGACTCTCCAAGGCAAAAGCGATAGTACTTGCTTCCCCTTTGTCCAACGATGCTTCAAGGATGGTCTGATAAGCCCTGTTCTTCGGATGCACCACCACAAAATCAATTCTGAGCGGGTCACCGAATTCCTCGATTATCTCAGGTGTGACCGAGATCGTACCGTACAACTCATTGAGGAGGTGCAGCAGATTTAGCTTGTCCAGAAGGACAAGGCAAGTGGTGTCAGAGATGATGACCTTCTGCATTCGCCACGTCCCTGTCAAGATCGGATGCTGGATAGTTGAACACGGAAACCCCAAGGCTGCCGAGCAATTCCATGAAACTTCGTTTGGAGAGGCCTACCAGATTGGCAGCCTGACCCAACGAGAGCCTACCAGACTCATATAGTTTGGACGCTATGGCCATCAGCGCCTCTTTGTCGTTGAGGTCAACAGTATCTGGTATGTTCAGCACAATGGTTCTCATGGTTCAAAGTTAAGCGTCCGCATAGGCAGTGTAAAGTTCGGCTATTTCATCGTTCATCCCCTGTGTAACCAAAGTAGCTGTGGACGGAAAACCCGCCTCTGACCTTTGTGCCATCAAAATCGAAGTACCAACATCAAACAACATAAACCACCAACATCCAAAGTCATGAAAGTTGAACAGATTTACACCGGTTGCCTTGCACAAGGAGCCTATTACATCACCAGCAACGGGGAGGCCGTCATCATCGACCCATTGCGTGAGATTCAGCCTTACCTCGACCGTCTGACCGCTGACGGGGTGAAGCTCAAGTACATTTTCGAGACGCACTTCCATGCCGACTTCGTTTCCGGTCACATCGACCTGAGCAAGGCCACGGGAGCGCAGATCGTGTACGGTCCTACTGCCAAGCCAAGCTTCGATTGCATCGTAGCCGAGGACAACCAGATCCTCGAAGTGGGCAACCTGAAGTTCAAGGTGCTGCACACCCCTGGTCACACCATGGAGAGCACCACCTTCCTAATGAAGGACGAGACAGGCAAGGACCACGCCATCTTCAGTGGCGACACACTCTTCCTTGGCGATGTGGGCCGTCCAGACCTTGCACAGAAAGCAGCCAGCATGACACAGGAAGAACTCGCAGGGCTGCTCTATGATAGCCTGATGAACAAGATCATGCCGCTGGCAGACGATGTGACCGTCTATCCTGCGCATGGTGCCGGAAGCGCCTGTGGCAAGAACATGATGAAGGAGACCGTGGACACCCTCGGCAACCAGAAGAAAGTGAACTATGCGCTGAACCAGCCCAACAAGGAGGCATTCATCGCAGCGGTGACCGATGGTCTGTTGCCCCCGCCCGCCTACTTCGGTGCCAACGTGGCCATGAACAAGCAGGGTTATGAGAATGTGGAAAACGTCATCAACAAGGGCATGACCGCCATGACGCCCGAGCAGTTCGAGACCGTGGCCGAAAGCACTGGCGCGCTGATCCTCGACACCCGCAACGCTGCGGTGTTCCATAAAGGATTCATCCCGCAGTCGGTGAACATCGGTATCGATGGTGACTTCGCCCCATGGGTCGGTGCGCTGGTGGCCGATGTGAAACAGCCCCTACTGTTGGTGACCGACCTCGGACGTGAGGAAGAGACCATCACCCGCCTGACCCGCGTTGGGTTCGACAATGTGCTGGGTCACCTCACTGGCGGATATGCCGCATGGGAGGCCGCTGGCAAAGAGACAGACTCCGTGAACCGCATCACCCCACAGGAATTCGAGCAGCGATTCAAGCAGGGCGAGACGATGGTGGTCGATGTGCGCAAGGAGAGCGAGTACGAGGCCGAGCACGTGGAGGACGCATACAGCAAGCCGTTGGCCTACCTCAACGAGTGGGTGCGAGACATCAACCCTGCCGACCATTTCTTCCTGCACTGTGCGGGTGGCTATCGCAGCATGATTGCGGCCAGCATCCTTCAGGCACGCGGCTACCGCAACTTCACCGAGGTGGAAGGCGGCTTCAAGGCAATCGCGGAGACCGCTGTGCCTAAGACGGACTATGTGTGCCAGAGCAAGGTGATGAAAAAGTAATAGGAGAAATCCCCCGCCTCGTGCCTCGGCACCCCCCTTTGAAAAGGGGGAAGGTGCGCACTGCCAACATCAACGTTTGGGATACAATTCCCAACGTGGCAATAAGCACAGACGCCCCTCCCCCTTGTAAGGGGGTGCCCGTAGCGCGGGGGATTCCTCTCAGACTCAATTAGAAATCAACATTCATCAATCATCAATCAAAAAATCATGGGATTCTTCGGAAACATCTTCGGACAGGCGGGCATCGACCCGCAATTGGAAAAACTGGTGAAAGGCGGTGCGTTCCTAGTGGACGTGCGCTCCCCAGGTGAGTATGCATCAGGCTCGGCCAAGGGCGCGGTCAATATTCCGTTGGACGTCATTGCTAAGAACATCGCCAAGTTCAAGGGCAAGGATAATATCGTGGTGTTCTGCCGCAGCGGCAATCGCTCGGGTCAGGCCAAGTATATCCTGGAGCAGAACGGCATCAAGAACGTGACCAACGGAGGCACCGTGAACGATGTGGCGGCTTGCCAGCAGTGATTTGAACAGAAAAGGAAAATGGAACGCCACCTGACATCCGTCTTGCCGCTGATTCTTTTGACCGTGCTGGTTTCCATCATCTCGATGGGGGCATGCACCGCGCAGCAGGGGTCTGATTATTCGAATAGCTTCTTGGTCGATGTGCGCACCCCTGCAGAGTTTGCGCAGGGCAGTGCCGTTGGAGCAGTGAATATCCCGCTCAATGAGCTGCCGCAGCGCATGGCCGAATTCAAGGACAAGAAGAGTATTGTGGTCTTCTGCCGCAGTGGAGCACGCAGTGCACAAGCCAAGGCATTCCTCGACTCAAAGGGCTTGGTCCACGTGGAGAACGGTGGCACTTGGCAAACGGTGAACAACAAACTTCTTGCGAAGCGATGAGCAGCATTCAACAACATTGGACCGAACTGATGGAGGGCAACCTCAACAAGGCGGTGGGATATGCCGTGGCGGCATTGATCGGTGCAGCAGGTGGTTACCTCTACTGGCAGCAGATTGGATGCAGCAGCGGCTCATGCGCCATCACTTCGAGTCCTATCAATAGCGCGCTCTACGGTGCTTTGATGGGCGTACTAGCTATAAACGCCATTCTTCCCCAGAAAAAGAGAACTGAAAATGGAAAAGCTTAAGATCCTCATCCCGACTGATTTCAGTGTGCAGGCCGAGTTCGCCTACCTGATGGTGAAGAACCTCGGGGCTAAATTGCCCGTGGAGGTCAACTTCCTGCATGTGCTCAACGTGCCCGACACGGTGACCATGGACGGGCAGGGAAACATCCAGACCTGTGGTGAGATCGATGTGCGCTATGTGGAACAGCAACGCGACATCGCCCTACGGAAGCTGGAGAACCTCAAGACCCTCTACGGTCAGGACATTGAAACGCACCTCGCACTGGGCAAGACCATCGACACGGTGATCGGAGTGGCAGCAGCCCACGGATTCGACCTCATCGTGATGGGAACGAAGGGTGCGAGCGGCATTCGCGACCTCGTCTCGGGCACCGACACGCAGATGATCGTCCGCAGGTCGCAGGTGCCCGTGCTTTCGCTCATGTGCGACCGTTCTGACCTGCAGATCCAGAACCTACTTCTGGTGCATGATTTCTCGGAGAACGGGAATCAGGACATGAAGCTGATGCATCGCATCCTCGCGGCCTTCGGGGCCAAGGTGCACCTGATGCAGGTGGCCGCAGCCAAGGACAGCGAGGAGAGCATCCGCAGGAACATGGAACTCTTCGCAAAGGCCAACGGGCTGGAGAGCTACGAGGCGCACGTGCTGCACGACCGCGATGTGGAGAGCGGGGTCATCCATTTCAACCAGATGCACAACATCGACATCGTGTGCATAGGTACCCATGGTAAAGGAGGCTGGTTCCACAGCAGCACTACCGAGAAGCTGGTGAAACACCTTTTCAAACCCATCATCTCCTTTCATCTGAAGGAGAAGTAGAAAGAGAAAAAAATCCCCCGCCCGCCTGAGGCGGGCACCCCCTTTGCAAGGGGGAAGGCGCGCAGTGCTGTCACTCAAGTTCTGGTTGCATTGCCAATGTCGAAGGAGGCGCGGACGCCCCTCCCCCTTTTCAAAGGGGGTGCCGAGGAACGAGGCGGGGGATTTCTACACAAAACATCCAATCAAAATCCCCAACCATGATTCAATTTCTCATACAACCCTGGAGCTGGTGGTTCTCGGGTATTGTCATCTCGGCAGTGATGTTCATCCTGCTGTACTTCGGCAAATCGTTCGGATTCTCTGCCAATCTGCGCACGCTGTGCGCGGTGGCTGGGGCAGGAAAGAAGGTCAGCTTCTTCAACTTCAACTGGAAGACACAGGTGTGGAACCTCGTGTTCCTGGTAGGGGCCATCATCGGTGGTTTCATCGCGGCCAATTTCCTGTCGGACGGCTCGCCCATCGTGGTGGCAGAATCGACCATGACCGACCTCGCCCAGCTTGGTTTTGGGGCGCCAGATTCGGTGCAACCGGATGAGCTGTTCGGCTGGGAGGCGGTGCTTTCAGTCAAAGGCTTCCTCATCCTTGCCATCGGTGGGCTGCTGGTGGGCTTCGGGGCGCGCTATGCGGGCGGCTGCACCAGCGGCCACGCCATCAGCGGCATCTCCGACCTGCAGATTCCGAGCATGGTGGCGGTGGTGGGCTTCTTCATCGGTGGCCTTGCCATGACGTTCCTTCTCTTCCCGATGATTTTCTAATCCAACAAATTGAAATTTAACCACATAGAAACATAGTTCACATAGAATACAAGATTCAAATAGGCTGATAAATCAACCTCACATAGACTATGTGAATTCCGCTTGCGGAAGTATTCACATCCTTTCTTCTATGTTTTTCTATGTCCCTATGTGGTTCAAAAACAAACCCTCATTTGAAACCATGAAACTCATGAAATTCCTACTGGCCGGCATCCTGTTCGGCATTGTGATGGCCAAGTCAGAGGCCCTGTCGTGGTACAGGATACAGGAGATGTTCCGTTTCCAGTCGTTCCACATGTACGGCATCATCGGCACAGCCGTGATGCTCGGGGTCATCGGTGTGCAACTCATCAAGCGGCTCAAGTTGAAAGACTTCGAGGGCAACCCGATCTTGTTCCCACCCAAAGACCGTTCGGTGGCGCGCTACCTCATCGGTGGCAGCATCTTCGGCATGGGCTGGGCGCTGAGCGGTGCCTGCCCCGGCCCCATGGTGGTGAACATCGGCTACGGTTACCTGTCGATGGCCATCGTGTTCCTGTTTGCCACAGTGGGCACTTTCCTCTATGGAGCGGTGAAGGACAGATTGCCCCATTGATGGACTTAAAACCCCTGCGCCATGGAACCCAATCCCAATATCGCCAAGCATTACGAGGAGCTCTTCCGCTATCTCGTTATCGGGGTTTTGGCTTTGGTAGCATTCCCGCTCTTTCTGATGGGCATCTATTTCTGGGAGCAGCGCCCTGCGAGTATCTCAGAACAGGTGCCCGTGGTGGTGGTGAAAGAGGAAGCCCCGAAGTCGAAGTTCTGGCAGCCGGTGGCGATTGCTGATGCGACCGATGCCGCCAAGCGTGAGCAGCTGGAATACGGCAAGGAGCTCATCGCCCACACGGCAAAATATCTGGGGCCGAAAGGAGAGGTGTTCCAACTCTTCAATGGCATGAACTGTCAGAACTGCCATATGGAGGCGGGCACCAAGCCCTTTGGCAATAACTTCGGTTCAATCGCCTCGACCTATCCCAAGTTAAGGGCGCGCAGCGGAATGGAGGAAGATATCGACCTGCGTCTGGGCGATTGCTTTGAACGGAGCATGAACGGCCAGAAGCTCGACACCGCCACGCGCGAGTATCAGGCCATGCGGGCCTACATTCTCCACATCGGCAGCAACGTCCCCAAAGGCAAGGAGGCCGAAGGCGCAGGGCTGAAGGATCTCGGTTTCCTCGACCGAGCGGCCGACCCTGCGAAGGGTAAGCTGGTGTATGAGCAGAAATGCCAGAGCTGCCATCAGGCGGACGGGCAGGGTTCGCAGAATCCCGATGGTAAGGAATATGCTTTCCCACCGCTCTGGGGCAAGGACAGCTACAACGTGTCAGCAGGGCTTTACCGTGTCACCACCATGGCGCGCTACGTGAAATACAACATGCCGCTGGGTGCCAGCCATGAAAACCCGATGCTGACCGATGAGGAGGCGTGGGACGTGGCAGCTTTCATCAACTCCCAACCTCGGCCCGACCGCAGGTTCAAGGGTGATTGGCCCGACATCTCCAAGAAGCCCATCGACCATCCTTTTGGTCCCTATGCCGATGGTTTTAACGAGGAGCAGCACAAGTTCGGCCCGTTCGGCCCCATCGTGGAGAAACGCAAGCAGCAGTGAACATCCATCATAAAAAAACTACACCATGAGAACCTTCATCTTCCTCCTTCTTTCCTCTCTTCTCACCGTCCACAGCGCATCCGCTCAGGAGAAATCTTCGGAACCGTTGAAAATCGTGTTCCAGTTGACCACCAGTGACACAACCGCCCATAAGGCATTGATGAAGCAGTTGGGCAATATCACGAGTGTGAAACCTGATACGAAGATCGAGGTGGTGTGCCACGGGCCCGGGCTCGATATGCTGCGCTCGGACCGGTCCATCGTGGCCGATAAGGTGAAGGGCTTCGCGACCAAGGGCATCGCCTTCAGCGCGTGCGAGTTCAGCCTCAAGGAGCGGAAAGTGAGCAAGGAGAGCATCCTGCCGTCCGCGGGTTTCGTGGAGGCGGGCATCATCCACATCGTGACGCGCCAGACCGAGGGCTGGCATTACATCAAGGCCGGTTTCTGAGCCTATCATATTTCATCAGACCCCCAAAATGAAACATACATTCATCTGGCTTCTTTTTCTGTTCACGGCAAGTGCAGCTCATGCACAGCATCAGGAGGTACCTGAGAAACCGAAGATGTGGAAGGGTTCGACCCTCGACACCACATCCGGCAAGAGGCAGTTGTTGAGCATTTTCAAGGACGGAACGCTGCATGGACATTTCCGGTACTACTTCAGCCATACGAACAATGAGGGTGCGCTGACGGACTATTACGCTAACGCCATCGGGGGCGGTCTGCGGTTTGAGACGGCCAAGTTCTATGGTTTCCAGTTCGCGGTGAGCGGTTTTTACATCTTCAACATCGGCTCATCGGACATGACGGTGAACGACAGCATCACCAACCAGCCCAACCGCTACGAGATCGGGCTGTTCGATGTGCAGAATCCCGGCAACAAGAAGGATATGGACCGCCTGGAGGAGCTGCACATGAAGTACACCTTCCGCAAATCGCACATCATCGTGGGTCGCCAGTTGCTGAACACGCCCTTCATCAACCTGCAGGATGGGCGAATGCGGCCCACAGGCGTGGAGGGTGTTTATCTGGAGGTGAAGGAGTGGAAGCGTTTCGGTTTCGAGGGGGGATACCTTTGGTCGATATCTCCGCGAAGCACGGTAGATTGGTTCGGCATCGGGGAGTCGTTCGGTGTCTATCCCGTGGGGCTGGATGCGAACGGCAATCGCAGCGATTACCTCGGCAACACACACAGCCACGGCATCGGCCAGTTGGGCATCCATGCGCAGCCCTTGGACTGGTTGAAGATCCACGCGTGGGATGTGCTGATCGACAACGTGCAGAATACTGCATTCCTGCAAGCCGATATGAATCTGAAAGTGGGACAGAAGGACGATGCTCTTATCGCGGGCTTCCAGTTCACGCGGCAGGATGCCGTGGGGCAGGGCGGCAATGCCGATCCCGACAAGGCGTACCGCGAGAAGGGCTCGGAGGCGATGGTGTTCGGTGGCAGGGTAGGGTGGAAGAACAAGCGTTGGACACTCACCGGTGCCTACAACCGCATCACGGCTCACGGGCGTTTCCTCTCACCGAGGGAGTGGGGCCGCGATCCGTTCTACACCTTCATGCCGCGCGAGCGCAACGAGGGTTTTGGAGACGTACACGCGGTGGTGGGCAAGATCCAGGGCAAATTTCCCAAGGCGCACCTCAACGCCTACTTTGCGGCAGGGCACTTCTGGCTGCCCGATGCCAATGACTTCGCGCTGAACAAGTACGCGATGCCATCCTACGCGCAGCTCAACTTCGACCTGCGCTACAATTTCTCGGGATTTCTAAAGGGACTGGACCTGCATCTGCTGTTGGTCGGCAAGATCCGTACGGGCGATGATTTCGACAACCCCCGCTTCGTGTTCAACAAAGTGAACATGTTCCATGGGAACTTGGTGGTGAATTATCACTTCTGAGAGTAATCCATGCGATGGCAAACGCATTGACGTTTAATGAAAAACGATGTGCCTTCCTTTTTTACCGTTATTATACTCGATAACTAATTCTTTTATCTTTTTTGCGTCTTTCTTTGGAATAGAATAGACCTTTGCGACACCCCCGGTAATTTTAATTTCAATATCAGCACCGAATAAGTGTGAGTCCATCTTAATGTTTCGTATAAATCTAAATGAATAGATGCTAGTGTCAACGCCTATCAGGTACCAATTACGTTTCGACACTTTGATATAAGTCTCTTTCAAGTTCAGCTCCAAATGCCAAGGAGTAAGAATGTCTGAGAATCGACCGTTAACGATCAGGTTAAAAACCGTTGACTTTGTCTGGAATGAATGACTGTTCATTTATCACCGGTTTTACATCGGTCTACACGAAGGCCGATTTGAGGAGTTTTAACTGCTTACTACCTCTGTTTTTGTGCAGTTCTCGCAAGAATGCGACCTCCTCATCGCCATGTTTCCATGCGAACCCTTTCATTCTAAACAGTATCCTATGGTCTTGGGGAACTTCGAAATAGCTCGAATTTCCACTGACGGATTTCATGTTCTCAGAAGAGGTTGACAAGATGGTATGATCTCTCTCCCAATAGTAATCCCAAAGCTCATCCTTATCGGAAAATTGCATCTCCAACATGTTCTCGTATGTTTTGTACCTTGGAATGACATGGGCACGGTTCACGCGCATTCCTGACTTCCGCTCAAAACCATGTTTTGAGAATACATCGAGTGCAGCGGGGGTGATGCCCACCACTCTCCAGCCGTCTGGATTCATCACGAACAGATTGGATACCAATTTGATCTTTCGTGGTTCCGGGCACTTCATCCTTTTGATGAGATTGAAATCATTGAAAAGGATTTCTTTCAGTTCTTCGAGACTCATGGCTTCATAGGTTTATGATGGTTGTAACGGTTGCATTATCCTACATAAGTTGCAGTCGCAGGATGGCAGCACACGGATTCGGTCTGTGGTCGTAGGTGCAAAACGACTCAGACCCTTCACTACGAGAAAAGGTTTCGTAAGAATCGATTTCTATTGAATACTCTAATGCCCTTCTTAATCAGATGGCTTCTTGAGACATTTTCAGCCTGTAAACTACCCTTACCTGGGAAGAGTTCGGGCCATAGAGTCCTACATGGGCAATCCTAAACTTTGTTTTACCGCTCTCCTGCGATGAAGCAGGACTTAGAGCAGTATACTTTGGTCAGTTCGAGAAATGAAGAGAGTAAGCCCTTGCTTTTTGGCTCATAGACTTTTTTTCCCTTCTCGATTCTCTTACTGCATGCAGCACACCACTTGATACTAACTGTAGTGCTTGTTCCGTAATCTGCCATGTCAAATTTCTTATTCCTTACCCCTACTCTGATCGCTTTTCGGGTTCCGCGTCTAATGAGAATAGCTACAAGCTGCGAATCACAAGGTGATACTGTCATTTGCAAACTATCAACAGCGCAAATCAAAATACTAGTGACTCGGCAAAGCAACTCCTTGGAAGTTGTATTAACGCTCTCGGTGGTAATTTCGCACCCATGCCCGAACAATTGGACCACGGATACAGAATAGGTCACCGCATACGCAAGTTGCGGGAGCTGAAGAATTTCACACAGGAGCACATAGCCCATGAGCTGGGCATGAGTGTGTCGGGCTATGGCCGCATAGAGCGAGACGAGGTGAGATTGGACAGCGACAAACTGATGAAGATGTCAGAGGTGTTAGGTGTTACGGTGGAGGAGATTTTGCGGTTTGATGAGAAGATGGTGTTCCAGAACTACGGTACAAACACAAACCTTGGATACAACCATATCAGTGTCGATGTCGATAGGCTGGAGAAACTCTACCGCGAGCAGATCGATCTGCTGAAAGAGGAGGTGCTGTTTCTGCGCGAGGAGCTGCGAAAGCGGTGATTCAGACCTGCGAGGTTGTTGGCTGATGTTAACGCCCGAACCATGCTGCTTTATGGCACCTGGTGGTGAACTATCACTTTTGAGAAGAGGCCGTTTCAGACCGCGCAATAGGATGTCCATCCGTTGAGGATGAGTGCGCGCACAGGGCAGGTGTTGCCGAGCAGAGCGATGAAGAATGCCTGAGGAGAATTGCCTGGATAACGTGCGTAGTTGCGGTAGGCGAGCGCGTAGAACCTCATGGGAAGTGGGTAGCAGCATGTAGATACGTGTGTCTATGATCTTCCGGAAGGTGGTATCAATCAACCGTCCCGCTGCAACAGACCGCTACGCCCTTGCCCCGTCCTTCTACGGACTTATATGGTGCTGCCCGCACCTGCATGCGCTCTGCTACTCCTGCGAAATGACTGCTACAGATGGCTCGGGAACCTCTACAGCTTGAATGATGACCGTTACAGATCGCCTGAAGACCTGTACAGCTTTCGCAGAGACCGCTACAGCTCGCCCGAGGAACTATACAGTCCTTCTGAGAATCGCTACAGCTTGCCTGCGGATTGCTACAGACGGCTTGGAGACCGCTACAGATTGCCGTTTCTCTGCGCTAATGAATCTGATGGTGAGTAAACCGGTCGGGGTCTTACTTCAGCGCACAGGTGATGGTCACGGTGACCTCCTCACCCACGGTGAAGGTGCCCGTTTCCGTACCTACTCCATACGCCAAACGGCTCACGGTCAGTGTGCCGGTAAGCGTGCCGTTGGTATGGGCGAAAGGCAGCTCCACAGCTTTGGTCACCCCGTGCAAGGTCATTTCGCCCCTGGCGAGAAAGCCTTCAGCGGTCTTCTCCACCGCGTTGGACCGGAAACAGATCTCGGGGTGTTTCGCCACATCGAACCAGTCGGCTGTTCGGAGGTGCTCGTCACGCTTATTGTTGCCGGTGTTGATGGTGGCCGCATCAACGCACACATCGAAGCGGGCTTCGGTGGGCGCGTCCGCTCGGAAACTGACCGCGCCTTTCATTCCGTCCACCGTGCCTTTCACGGTGAACATGCCGAGATTCGATACCCTGAACTGCACCCCAGACCCAGATGGGTCGATGGTCTGCGCCATGGTGGTGAAAGTGAGCAATGAGAGCAATACAGGCAGGAGAAAGCGCATGATGTGGAATTGTGAGTAAACAGAACACAGAAGAGGACGGGATGTTCGATTTACGGGCGGTTGAGATACCGCTTGATGAACCTCCGCAGGTCGGCCTCCTTTTCCAGTTCTGCGCCATCGTAGATGTGCCGCACCAGTTGCTCCGCGAACCACGGGGCCAGCATCACGCCCTTCGACCCCATTCCGTTGAAGAGGAACATGGGCGGATGTTCCGGATGCTGCCCGATGAGTGGTCTGCGGTCGGCCACGTTGGGGCGGATGGCGGCCTGCTGGTCCAGCACCTCCATGTCGATGTCGAGTGCTTTGCGCACACGGCCCAGCAGTTCGGTGCGGGCGGCCTCGGTCGGCTCCTCATTCAGGTCGTGCCATTCGTAGGTGGCCCCGAGTCGGAAAACGCCCTTTTCCCGTGAGGGGAAGAGATAGAACTGCTGGTTGTAAATCCGGTCGGGCGTGAGGCCCGATGTGGTGCGCACCGTCAGCATCTGGCCCTTGGTGGGGCGCATCGGCAGCCAGTTGAAGTAGGGGTTCTCGCTGATGTGCCGCCCCTCGCAGAAGATGATGCGGTCGGCCGTGAGGCTTCCGTAGCGCACACCTTCTTCGTTCACTTCCAACCTTCCGAAATCGAGTTTTTCCTCCAAAAGGATTCCATTGCTCCGCAGATGGCTGCGGTAGGCGGGAATGGCCTCGTCCGTACGCAGGAACCCACAGTGGCGGATGGTCACGTGCCCGCATACAGATTCTTGGAACCGCCCGCCTGGCCGCTGCCGCACCACCTCGGTCACGTAGGGGGTCACCGCCTCGCTGTCGATGGCCGCCTGCCACTCGTCCAGCTCGTGTGCTGAACTGATGGGCTTGAGGATGGGAAAGTCGTGGTGGAGGAAGCTGCTGCCGAGCATCTGTTCCATCTCGCGGTAATGCGGCACAAGGAAGCCGAAAAGCGCATCGGCTTTCCAAGTCTTCACCTTCCGCTTGATGACGATGGGGTTGTAAATGCCCCCCGCGATGAGTGATGATGACTGCGCGGGACAGGGGTCGATGACCACGAACGTGCGGCCCTCACGCTCCAGACGGTGGCACAGGTTAATGCCCGCGATGCCGAGGCCAACGATGAGGTTCTCGGTGTGCACCGTCAATTAAGGATACAGCTTCAACGCCTGCTCGGCAGCATCCAGCGCGTTCACCACCCCGCCTGTGCGGCTGATCTTGTTCATGGTCACCAGCTTGGTGGGGTTGTAGTCGGGGTCGGGCATCAGTACCTTTTGCTTGGGGTAGGTGCGGGCGGTGGACATGAGCAGGTCGCGCAGTTGCACGCCTGTCAATTCGGGGAAGTACGACTTGAGCAGTGCAGCCACGCCTGAGACCACGGGCGCGGCCATGCTGGTACCGTCCTCAAACTCGTAGGCGTTGTCGGGCTTGGTGCTCCAGATGCGGGCGCCTGGCGAGAAGATGTCCACCTCTTTCTTCCCATAATTGGAGAAGACGGCAATGAACTTGTCATCACCCGTGTGGGTGGTCGCGCCTACGGTGAGCCACGTGCTGCACGGCTGCTTCTGGAAGGTGTAGCGCGGATGCGGGAAGTTGTCGGTCTTGTCGAGGTTGTTGCCATCGTTGCCGGCCGCATGAACCATCAGCACGCCCTTCTGCTCCGCGTGGCGAATGGCCGCATGCACCGCCTCGGTGTGCGGAGAGTAGCCCTTGCCGAAGCTCATGTTGATGATGTGCGCCCCATTGTCGGCAGCGTAGCGGATGGCATTGGCGATATCCTTGTCGAACTCGTCACCGTTGGGCACCGCCCGCAGGATCATCAACTCCACGTTGGGCGCGATGCCGTCCATGCCGATGCCGTTGCCGCGCACTGCTCCCACAATGCCAGAGACATGCGTGCCGTGGTCGGCCTGCTCGAACCACACCTGATTGTTGCCATAGATCCGCTCGTCCATGTCATCGGGGTTGTCACCGATCACCGCACGGTCGTCATAGCTCGGGTTGTAATGGTACTCGAGCTGGTGGCTGAAGTAGTCGTAGTACTTGTTGAGCGATTTCTTGTCGAAATTCGGGTCAGACATCACACCTGTGAGAATTCCTTTGAGCAGCTGCTGGCTCTCATCAGGTTCCCAGCCCTGCACAGCTTCCAGATTGTAGCCCTCACCCAGTTCTGCTGTCGCGGTGCTGTCGGCAGTACGGAAGATGGTCACGAACGCCTCCAATTGCGCGAATTGTCCTTTTGCTTCATCACGGCTCTCCTCAACCTTCGATTTCACCTCAAGGAACAGTGCGTACTCAGCCTTGTCGGCCTTGCTCACCGAGCCAGCGTCCACATTTTCAAATCTTGGAGCGAGTTTGCGGTAGATGCGGCTCATCTCCAGATTGGCATGTACGAGGTTCACGCCCCGGCCGTTGCCCATGAAGTTCCAGCCATGTACATCGTCCACGTAGCCGTTGCCATCGTCATCGATGCCGTTGTCGGGAATCTCGCCCGTGTTCACCCAGATGTTGTCCTTGAGGTCCTCATGGTAGATGTCAGTGCCTGAGTCGATGATGGCCACGCGCACCTTCGAGGGCTTGCGGCCGCTCTTCTCCAGCATTTCTATGGCCTTCTCGGAGCTTATCCCGAAGTAACCTTCCAGAGCGTCCTTGGTGTGCCATTGTTTGAGCTCGTCCTGCGCGAATGCAGGGGCGATGGAAAGAAGGAGCCACGCCAGCGCGGCTGCTGATGTTCTGAGAAAGTTCTTGTTCATTGTCGTTTTTAGAAAAAGCGCGGCAAGTTAGAAAGGTAGCCGACAGCAGCCGGTTGACTTTGCGCCAATTATTCTTAATGGCCTGAGCACGTCATTGAACAAAAACCCCGTCAACGCTGTGCTGACGGGGTTTTGCAGGCTTTGATCCAATCGGGGTCAGTTCAGATGCACCCCACTCATCTCCAGCGTCATGCGGTCATCGCTCATGAGCCGCTTGGTCAGACCGATGCTCTTTGGAAGTTCATATTCGAAGAAGTACTTGAATGCGTACATCTTGCCCTCGTAGAAGGCCAGCTCGTCACCAGTTTGGCCCGTAGCAAGTTTCTCTTGGACCACGATGGCCTGCTTCAGCCACTGCCAAGCAACGCAGATGATACCTGCGTTCTCAAGATAAAGCGTTGCATCAGCGAGGAACACCTCTGGCTCCTTGCTCTGCGCAAGTCCCATCAACTTCATGGTCACCTCAGAGAATTTCTGGAGCGATGCGCCCAACTTCTCCGCGTAGGGTTTCAGTTGTGGGTTCTGCATGGCCTGCATCACGGTCTGCTGCATCTCTGCCCCAAAGACCATTACGGCTTTTCCGCCCTTCATGGTCACCTTGCGGCCCAGGAGGTCCATGGCCTGAATGCCTGTTGTTCCTTCATAAATAGGGTTGATGCGCGTGTCGCGGTAGAACTGCTGCAGCGGGAAATCGGCACAGTAACCTACTCCGCCCAGCACCTGAATGCCCTGCGAGGTGCTCTGCACGCTCATCTCGGCTGGGTAGGTCTTGCACATCGGTGTGAGCACATCGAGCAGCAGCTGGTATTTTTCCTTTTCCTCGCCCTCCGTCACTTTAATCATGTCCTCATACCAAGCGCATTGCATCACCAGTGAGAGACAGCCCTCCACGATACTCTTCTGGAAGAGCAGCATGCGCTTCACATCGGCATATTCGATGATGGGCACCATCGGTCCCTCTTGCCCCTTGTTGCTCACGTGGCGGCCCTGCGGACGCTCGTTGGCATACTGCAAAGAGGCATAGTAGGCGGCAGAACTGAGCGCTGTGCTCATCATGCCCACGCTGATGCGTGCCCCGTTCATCATCTGGAACATATAGCGCAGCCCTTGATGCGGCTCGCCCACCAACCAGCCGTGGCAGTCATCGTTCTCGCCCATGATGAGGTAGGCGATCGGGCAGCCCTTCATGCCCATCTTGTGCTCAAAGCTGTTGGTCTTCACATCATTGGACACCAGTTCACCGTTCACAGGACGTTTTTTCGGCACCACAAAAAGCGAGATGCCCTTGGAACCTGCAGGCCCGCCCGGAATCTTGGCCAACATCAGATGCACCACGTTGTCCACGCCATCGTGGTCGCCCGCGCTGATGAAGTGCTTTTGTCCTTTGATGCGATAGCTGCCGTCCTCGGACAGTGTGGCCGTAGTGGTGATGTCGCCCAATGAGCTGCCCGCGTGAGGCTCGGTCAGTGCCATGGTGCCTTGCCATTCGCCTGTATACATCTTGGCGAGGTAGGTGTCCTTCAAAGATTGATTGCCGAAGGTGCTGATGAGGTCGGCAGAACCGCCCGTGAGGCCGAAGTAGCTGGCCGCGCTGGTGTTGGCAGCGTGGAAGATGAAATTACTTGCTCCGAAAATGGTGGCTGGCATCCGTTGTCCACCATGCTCGTAGTCCTCTTGACAGGCGATCCAACCGCTCTCCCCGAACTCGCGCATGATGTTGCGCATGGCTGGGTGCACATGCACCGTGTCTTCGCCCATCTTAGGCTCGTTGTCGTCCATTTCGCGATAGATGGGATGAAGGAGGTTGTCGGCCATCTGCTTGGCCGTGTCGACCATCAGGTCGAAGGTCTCCTTGTTGTGGTCGGCATAACGCTCATACTTGGTCAGTTGCTCCACATTGAGCATCTCATTGAGCATGAAGCGCAGGTTGCGCATGCTCACATATTCCTTTGCCATTGGTGTCGTTTTTTAGAATTTGGGAGGCCAAAGCTAATCTGTTTACCGAGGTGGCTCCGTCCGTTTCAGCACATTAGGCGTAGGTGTCAGCCTGTGGGGCCTTCAGGTGATAGCTTTGTCGCCATGATACTGGTCACTGGAGGAACTGGACTGCTGGGTGCACACGTGCTGTTGCGTTTATTGGATGCCGGGAAACAGGTGCGTGCCCTGCATCGCAGCGCGAGGAGTCTTGCCACTGTGCGCGACATCTTCCGCCACTATGCGGACGACCCCGATGCCTTGATGCAGGGTATCGAGTGGGTGCAGGGTGATATTCTCGACATCCCATCGTTGCAGGAGGCGATGACGGGCGTAAGGGAGGTTTACCACATAGCGGCCACCGTTTCTTTCGAACCCAAGGACCGCGACTTCATGTTCAAGGTGAATGTGGAGGGAACAGCCAACGTGGTGAATCTCTGTCTGGAGCAAGAGGCGCGCCTCTGTCATGTCAGCTCTGTGGCTGCACTTGGCAGGGTGGAGGGGCAAGGCATCATCAATGAGGAAACGCCTTGGAAGGATTCTGAGCGCAATTCCAATTATGGTAAGAGCAAGCGCAAGGCCGAGCTGGAGGTGTGGCGAGGGATGGCCGAGGGTTTGCAGGCTGTGATCATGAACCCGTGCATCATCCTCGGCCCGGGCGATTGGACCAAGAGCAGCGCGGCACTTTTCACCAAGGTTTGGAAAGGTTTGCCTTATTACACGGAAGGCGAGAATGCCATGGTCGATGTGCGCGATGTGGCCGAGGTGATGGTGCAATTGATGGAGCGCGACATCATGGGCCAGAGGTTCATCGTCTCTGCAGATAATTTCAAGTTGCGCGATGTGGTCAACCTCATTGCTGACGGGCTGGGCAAGAAACGCCCCGCCACCAAGGCGTCACCCATGCTGATGGCCCTTGCTTGGCGGTTGGAGAAACTGCGGTCTGTTCTCACCCGTTCGAAGCCGTTCAGCACCCGCGAGACAGCCGATAACGCCCTACACGTGAGCCACTACGATAACTCGAAGCTGCTTGCCGTCCTGCCAGATTTCCGATTCCGCCCATTGGAGCAGACCGTCAAGGATGTGAGCGCGATGTTCCTCCGCGACCACAAGGGTTGATCATTCTGCCTTCTCGGCCTGGATCTCCGCATCCATCTCCGAGAGCCGCTCCAGCACCAGATCGTACACCGCGTTCATCTCTTTGACGTGGAACGAGTAGTCGTAAAGTGCGCTGTCAAAAGCGGCCTTGGTGATGCCGTGCTTGAGAAACACGCGCTCATTCAACTCAGCATAGCCCGGGCGCGAGCTGTCGCCTTCGGTCAGTTGCATGTTATGGGCCGTCTCCACCAGGTGCAGGTCCACCATGATGCCGACCATCTGCCCCTGCGGGATGGGCAGTTTGGGCTGCTTCTCGGTGCTGTTGCAGGAGAGGATGAAAACGAAAAACAGCAAGTAGGGAAATGAAAATTGCACGTGATGTATTTCTACTTGGCAACGTTAAAACTGATGTCAACACCCCCCAGTCCTTCCAACAGTTGTGGAAGGGTGCTGCACTCGATTTCCACAATCTTGCAGATGGCAGGAATCTTATGGAACAGCTTGTTGTCATTGCTGACCTCCGTCTCCTCGGTCACAAGCACTGTGTGTTCCATCGGCAGGTCGCGCTTTCTGTTGAGGCAGGTGAGAACGAGTCCCATATCTGCCGACCTCATGAAAGCGGTCTTCTGTGCCTCCAACTCAGCAGCGGTCAGCCTGTTTCTCATCACACCGATGACGAACTGGTTGTCCAGCTGATTCATGAACCGCTTCGGCTTGGGGGGCAGCATGTCCTCAGTGTCCAAAGGCTTATTGGACTTGAGAAACGCCTTATCGCCAAGGAATGGAATGGCCTTCACCACCGTCCCTTGTGCTATGTAACGGCTCTCTTGCATCACCCTGTCTATGATAACGATCTCACCATCAATCACCCGCTGACGGATAAAACCCACAAGCTTTCCGTCATGGTCGAATGGCATGTAGTAACGTGCCAAAGCCAAGAGTGAACTTGTGTCGATGACCGCAATCATTGAAGGTATTTGTGAAGTCGGTCGGGTTTCACATTCAGCGTGCGGCAGAAATCCTGCTCGCTGATCACTCCCTCATGAAACGCCACTTGCAGGGACGTTACCAGCAAAGGGGAAATGATAGGCTTTGGGGCAGAGCCGCTCTGCGTCCTACCTTCCTCCTTTAACATCTCCTTTTCCGCGTTTCTCTCCTCCTGTTTTGATTTGAACTGATCCTCCAACTCTGCCCTCACATTGTTGTAGCCCGTTCGTGAGATCTGGTCTTTGAAGAGCAATCGCGTGAAAAGTGCCAGACGGCTGAGGTGGGTCTTCTTCGAGATGTCAGCAACCAGGTCAAAACAATAGTCATTCGAATCATCTGCACGCTGTACAGCCTGTAGTTGAATATCGAAATCCCCGGCAAGGAAGTGATAGGCAAAGTCGTTGCACCACCGCTCCACCTTCGTCAGTCGGTTGCTGGCAAGATCCGCGTACTCCACCCTGTCAATCTCCTCAATGTCTAACAGGTAGTGCCCAAGCTCGTGGGCAAGGGTGAAAATCTCCCGCCTGAAGGCATGCTGCTGCCTTTTCAGCACGATGACGTTCGGGTGCAGGAAGAACCCGTCAATGTTCGATTTCTCCTTCTGATTGTGGGTCTCCACGTATTCGAACACGAGGACGTTGTGCTCCGCGAGCTTTGCTATGAAACCTTTCAGGAATTTTTTGAGGTCATGGTCGAAGGCGGGATATAGCAGCTTCCGCAACTCAATTGCCACCTCCTTGGCATCCTGCCGCACCGGATAGATGGGCAGCACACGGCCAAGGTCGAGGTCGGTCATCTTGGCGATGGCAGAGAGCGACAGCTTCAACTCCTCAAAACGGTTGACAACCTTGCGTGCACCAAGGTTCGGTTCGCTTCCGAAGGAGGTCTTCCTGAAGAAGATGCTGGCGTCCTCCGCAGCAACAGGCGGGTTCGGGTCGAGGTAGTACATCAGACCCTTCCTGAAGACCTTGTCCACCCGCTTGAGGTGGTTCACATCGACCTCCCCGCCCGTCAGATCGCCCAACGACAGCGGGCGTTTCACCTTCTCGTTGATGGCCACCAGCAGGTCGTCCATTGACATGCCGTGCAATGCCAACAGATGATTCAACCGCGATATGTTGTGCTCGACCTTCACGAATATGGGGTGGCTTTATGGCAAAGGTAGGGAGGTGGCTGTGAACCCACTTGAAACTGTTCCTTCTATAGGTGAGAATGTGCCAGTAATGCTGGACAGCTGATTACAGTCAACGAAGCTCTGGAATCTCACGTTTCCTCAACTCGGAAACAAGACAGTTGAATCCATCGGGGTCAACTTCATCCCATATTACGATTTTCCCGTGTTTAGTGTTGATTGTTAATGAGTTGTTGAACCAGATTCTTAGTGATGTCATGCGTTCTTCACGCCACGATTCAACATCCTCAAAACAGATTTCACGAAGAGGGAACACGACATTCTTCAAAGTAAAACTGTTTTCATCACAAAGGACTTTGTTCCACTTTTTCAAATAGTAGAATTGCATCCAGATAGATGGTATCAACGCAAGAGAGAAGATAAGGAGAAGGATGTCGTCCCCGATAGTCCATCCCACATAAACCAATGAGATTTGCAGAACTAATACAAGCAATATAGAGGTGGTAGCTCCTGCCATAAGTATTAATCCATTGACGCAAATCCTAATCTTCTGCCCAACACCCCATCATTCAACTTCCCATCGCTATAAGCCAGATGGCCGTTGATGAACGTATGTGTGATGCGGCTTTGGAACGTGTGCCCCTCAAAGATGCTCCACCCGCACTTGTAGAGGATGTTCTCCTTGCTCACCGTCCAAGGGTTTTTCGGATCGATGAGAACGAGGTCGGCAAAGTAGCCCTCGCGGATAAAGCCGCGCTCCTGCAAGCTGAAGCAGATGGCTGGGGCATGGCACATCTTCTCCACCATTTTTACGAGTGAAATGGCCCCGTTGCGCACATGCTCCATCATAGCGGGCAGGGCGTGCTGCACCAGCGGCCCACCGCTCGGGGCCTTGAAGTAGTTGCCCTGCTTCTCATCCCACGTATGGGGCGCGTGGTCTGTGGCGATGATGTCGATGCGGTCGTCCAGCAAGGCTTGGAACACCCCTTGGCGGTCGGCCTCCGTCTTAACCGCAGGGTTCCACTTCAGCAGTGATCCCTTGGTCTCATACATGCTGTCGTTGAACGTCAGGTGATGGATGCACGCCTCGGAGGTGATGCGCTTCTTCTCCAGCGGGATGCTGTTGTCGAACAGGTGCGTCTCCTTTTCAGTGCTGATGTGCAGGATGTGCAGCCGGGTGCCGTGCTTCTTTGCCATTGCCACGGCCTTGGAGGAGGAGAGATAGCACGCTTGCACATCACGGATCACCGGATGCGCGCTCATTGGCACATCATCACCATATCTCTCTCTGAAAATTTCCGTGTTCCTGCGCACCGTGGCCTCGTCCTCGCAGTGGGTGGCGATGAGCATGGGGCATTGCGAGAAGATGCCTTCGAGCGTCTCTTCCCTGTCCACCAACATGTTGCCTGTGCTGCTGCCCATGAAGATCTTCACACCACACACTGTCTTCGGGTCGGTTCGGAGCACCTCATCGAGGTTGTCGTTGCCAGCGCCCATGAAGAAAGAGTAGTTGGCCAGCGATACTTGCGCGGCACGGTCATACTTCTCTTGCAGCAGCTTTTGCGTCAGGGCGTTCGGCACCGTGTTGGGCATTTCCATGAAGCTGGTGATACCCCCTGCAACGGCCGCCCGGCTCTCGGTGAATAGATCGCCCTTGTGGGTGAGGCCCGGCTCGCGGAAATGCACCTGATCGTCTATCACACCCGGAATCAGCAACTTGCCCTCGGCATTGATTTCGTGCACCTTGCCCTGCACGCTGATGCTTGGAGCGATCTTGGCAATGCGGTCGTTCTTGATGAGCACATCGGTCACAAAGGAGCGGCCTTCATTGACGATTGTAGCGGAGCGGATTATTGTGTTCACAGTTTCAGATTCAATGATTCAACGTGGGGCGAAGCGAGGCAAAGGTAATTGGGTGCTAGGGGAGAAAGGCGATGATAAGGCCACGCCAATTGCGAACCGTCCCCATGTTGCAAGTTCAATAACCGTATTTTCACACGCTGACAGTAGCCTTCAAATACTTGAGCTTGTGTGAAAAGGTGGCTGATATGGTCTGTAACGAAGACCCTCACGACCCATGTTCAGGTTTCAAGATAAAGAATTTGTGACCCGTGCCAAGGGAGAAAAACTCCCGTTGGTGCAGGCGGTTCTGATCTTCTTGGTCACGAGCCTCGCGACATACATGTTCCTATGGTGCATCAGAGAAATCATGCGCTTCGGTTCTGACTGGTGGTTGGATATGACCGCATGGGAAACGTACCTGTACAACTGGTTCTTCGCCTCAATTTCCACTGTTTTCGGAATTCAGTCTGCCCTCACGCATTGGCTACAGCATGTAGGGTCGGCCTTTCGCAACCCCACAAATAGAAAACTGAGGCGGGCGGTCAATGAACAGCGGCTTACCATGTGGTACTTCCTGCATTGGTTCGGTAAACTGGGATTAATCATTCTAGTCATATTCATTTCTTTTCAGCACAGTTATTACCATTCATTTGCTCAGGACAGCCTCCATCTGGTTTTCCTCATTCCATTGGTGCTGTATCTGGGGCTGTGGCCTCAATTGAATGCCGTACTGAGAAGGCGGTCTCAAAGGCTTATGCTCATAGGTCTCTTGTTCGGGTTCGGATTCAGTACGGTCTTGGCGTTGTTCAATCCGTTCCCAACAGAAAGAATTGCCGAACCTTTCAGGAAGCGGAATATCCATTATCAATATGACCTGACCGTTCCCGACAGTAAAACGCATTCTCGTTCAATGGACAGAAATCGCGAACATGTCTATGTATGCTTCAGAGATAGAGATTCAACGGAATCCTTAAGAATAGTAGTAGGGCCACCGTATAACGCTGCAAGAGAAGTCAGTTTGGACGGACTTCTGAAGTTCTTGTCTGAGGTCAATTACTCTGGCCATAATGACAACTTCCTACTGACCATAGTCCTGCATGTGGATTCAGCGGTGGAAATGAAATCGGTGCGAGAGGTGCAGAAAAGGTTGATGATGGCGCAGACAGTCCTAGTACTCTACAACACCAATCCGGTAGAATTGAACCTGCATCCGCAGGATCCGGAAGCGGCTTCCTATGGTATTTTTTCTGTGCTTCCGCCATGCTATGAATTCGAATTGCCGGGTGACACTGTTTCTAAACAGTGCATGTCTTATCTGCCATCTTCACCATCCCCACCCCTTACATGGTTAGGACACCTGTGCGGGATTGAAGAACCGTGTTTCTCAAAAGGACCGGAGAACATAATGGTCATCACCAGAAAAGGGGATGCGCTGCTGGTGAATGATGCGAAAACCGAAGTCGCGTCATTGGCCGATTCTATACGGGACCATTTTAACGCCATGCCTGATAGTGCCTTGTTTTGGCTCGATCTGTCGGATGAACAGACCTATGGTGAATACATCCAGTTGAAAGACCTATTCCATTCCACCTTTCTCGAAATGAGGTCTGAATATGCTTTGAAGACGTATGGCCTCCCGTTTGATTCACGCTTGCTAAAGGAAGAAGGTCAGAATCTCGTGAGAAGGAAGTTTCCGATGCGGGTTTTCGAAACCACTACAGCCGAAAGCCGATTGAGGGAATACAAACGAAAGAAGTTCAGGGTCGATTGAACCCTCCCAGCAAGGTGTTCATCTTCCCTGTTAAGGTTCTGAAATCAATACCTTTGTCAGTAAGCTCAAAAACGCACGTCATGGAAGCAAGCATAGAGGTCAGACTCGACTCCTCGGTACTCAAACGTGCCCAGCGATATGCGGCAGCGCACAGACGGTCGCTTTCCGACATGATTGCAGCTTATCTGCGTGGCCTGCCCGATAGTGCAGAGGCACAGTCCAGTGAAGGTTCTGATATCACACCTTTTGTAAAGAGCATGGCTACAGGCGTACATGTGCCCACAGACCTTGACGAGAAGGAGATGATGAGGGCCAAGGCAAAGAGAAAGCACGGTTGATGGGTGAGCGGCTCTTTCTCGACACCAATGTGGTGATAGACCTGCTTGGCGAGCGCGAGCCATTTTACCGCCACGCTGCAATATTGGCATCACTTGCCGACAAGGGACAGTTGCAGCTCGTTACATCATCCCTCAGCTTCGTGACCACAGAATATGTGCTCTGCCAGTATGAGGGCAAGGAGGCGGTACTTGACAAACTGAGAAAATTCAAAACGCTAACCGAAGTGGCAACCGTGGACGACTCGGTCATAGACTTGGCCCTTCACAGTGGTTTCAGCGATTTTGAGGATGCCGTCCAGTATCACAGCGCATTGAAGAGCAATTGCCAGATCATCATCACTCGGAACAAGAAGGATTTCAAAAGGTCCGAAATCCCAGTGCTCTCTCCCGAAGACTTTCTAAAAAGGTAGGTGGGATTGCCTCACGTCCCGGCACTTTCTGATAACGACCAACCAGAAATCCCGTGCCTATTCTCTGGTGATTCCGAGTAGCACAACTGCGGTCGGTCAGATGAAGAGATACGCTGACACCATCTTCGTGGAGTCTGGCGTTACACCTGTTTCCTTAGCAATTTCCGGCCATTTCCGGATGGCGGTTTCCACTTCGTCAATGATGCGTTCCGGTTTTTTTATGCTGAATTCCTCAGCCAGTTTCAGCAGGTGCGTTCGCTTGGGAGCATTCCCCTCACCCAGGACCATGGTGCTCTGGTGCCCGCCCGGCCCGAAAGAGAAGGTGAGGTCGTAGGCAGGTGCAAAACTCCAGTTTCCTTGTCCGTCCATCAGAAAGGAGAAATTCTTCGAATGGTCATCCCGGTTGTGCGCCAACACGTTGAAGCAGCACAGCCTGAACACCTTCAGCACTTCGCGATGGTCGCGGGTGAGCTGCTGCGCAAGGTGCATGAGGTCGCTGTAGTCCAAACTGGGAAAACGGTGGCTGGAATGCAACAGCCCAGCAGCAGTGTGGATGTGAAGGCGTTTTCCGCCTGTGCGGTCAAAACGTTCGGTTCCGAAATACGCTTTCCCTTCCGAGCCCGGAAAGAGCCGTGTCCTGTTCATTTCCACTCCGGCCATTCGGGCCATGATGGCATAGGCCTGTTCCATTTGCGCGATGTCCTCGGGGTCGGAAGACGATGGGAACTTGATGAGCCAGTGTCTGTGATCGGAAGGCAGGTCGTCCGTTCCGGAAATGATGTGTCCGTCTGCCTCGCGATAGCCCACAAGGATCTTCGGCCTTGCCCCGGCAGATGAACCACCGAAAGCCTGCAACTCCGCGATCACATCAGTGGCCGAGCCTTGCAGCACTGCGTTCACATCCGCAGCGACCCTGTCGAGGTTCACAGTTCGGGAGGATGAGGGGCCAAAGAACTGTTCCGGGTGGTATTTCAGCACACCCATTCCGTGGCCTGCCACGAACGAAAGTCGGTCGAGTGGGGAGAGGCTCTCGTGCGGAATTCCTGATGCACGCAAGGCACGGTCCATCAGCAGTTTGCCCCAACCATCGGGCAGCGAGTCGTTGAACACCCCGAACAAGCCATCGAAAGTCGTGTCCTCATTCTGGATAAGGCCGCTTTTCAACGGCAGTTTGAACGGTGAGATGTTCAGACCCGACTCAAGGAATGCAGGATCGTATTCAAAATAGATGCGGCCGTTCTTAGTGGCCAATCTTCCGACAGGCACATCGCCCGAACCGAAATTCAGCACCACATTCAGTATTGCAACCTTGCTGAAATCCATGGTCATTGCTTGAAAAGTTCGTCAATGGACCGGGGTGTTTCCCTTGGCTTCAGCAGGTCGTCCAATTCGATTGAGCGTCCCAAAGTGGCCATGATCTTGACCAATGATTCCAATGAGATCTTGCCCGAAGCCTCGAACCGTTTCAGGCTGCCGAGCGAAACGCCCGACCTGTCTGCAAGTTCCTGCTGACTGAGCTTATTGGCCTTGCGCAGGTCTCTGCTGCGTTGGGCCAGTTCTCTTATCACTTGGGTATTTGTCTTGAAAATCATGGATAATATATTAGCTATATCGGTTTGTTAAGGCCGAATAAAGATACTATATTATCCAGAATGGACGGTTTGTGCTCTTGAGGAAATAAGAATGGCCAAAGTGTGTGAATGCCTTTCACAAACCACCATTTCCTGGTTCCCCATTATTCCGTGTTATCCCCTCGTCACTTGTCGTTCGCCCCTCGTCCCCCTTTTCGGATACCGTGCAAACAGACTCCGCCACTTGATCTTGATGACCCCGAAGATGGCCTCTTTGAAGATGCCGCTGCTCATTTTGCTCTCCCCGGCCGTGCGGTCGGTAAAGATGATGGGGATCTCCAGAATATGGAAACCGTACTTCCATGTCAGGAATTTCATCTCAATCTGGAACGCATAGCCGAAGAACCGCACCTTCTCCAGCGGAATGGTCTCCAGTACTTCCCTGCGGTAGCACTTGAACCCTGCCGTGGTGTCGCGGATGGTCATACCAGTGATGAAACGCACGTAGGCCGAGGCGTAGTAACTCATCAGTACGCGGCCCATCGGCCAGTTCACCACATTCACACCTTTGATGTAGCGCGACCCGATTACCAGGTCGGCAGGTGTGTTCACTGCGGCATCGTACAGCTTTATGAGGTCTTCGGGGTTGTGCGAGAAATCGCAGTCCATCTCGAAGATGAAATCATACTTCCGCGCCAAGGCCCATTTGAATCCGTGGATGTAGGCTGTGCCCAGTCCGAGTTTTCCTTTCCTTTCTTCAATGAAGATGCGGTCAGGATGCCGCGTCATCTTCTCTTTCACCAACGCGGCCGTGCCATCGGGCGAGCCGTCATCCACAATGAGGACGTGGAAGGGCTTGGAGAGGGCCATCATGGTGTCCAACATGCGCTCGATGTTCTCGCGCTCGTTGTAGGTGGGGATGATGACCAGGCTGTCGGACACAGGGGGCTGTTTTGGTCGCGCTAAGGTAGTCACTTGCCTGTCGCACGAATGTCAGTTGGAGGGTGACCTGCTCATCTACCCTCGTTAAACACCACCTGCACCACTGTCTGTCCTACCGCACCCAGCGTGGCCTTGTCGATGGACGAAAGGTTGTCATCGTGGGTGTGCCAGTACGGCCCGAAACCTGTCTTGGATGTGTTGTCGTGGTGCATGATGGCGATGGAGGGGATCCCCGCCAATTTGTTCACGTGATAGTGGTCGTGCATCACCTCGCGGGTCAGATTGAAGGGAAAGCGCTCGGTATGGCCGAGTCGATGAGCTGTGGCCCATACCCGCTTCATTTCCTCACCCGCGAAATCCATGGAGTAGCGTTCCAGAGTGAAACGTGCATCCGCTGCGGCCACCATGTCGAGCATGATGCCGAAACGGGCAGCATAGCCCTCACGATGCTTGTTTTTGGCCCAGAATCGTGTGCCCATGCTATAGAAGAACTCTGTGTTGAAATCATCCCCATCCTCCCATGTCTTGCCCTGATCCTCGGTGTCGAAGAGGATGATGTCCACTCCCACTTTGGGTGCTTCGATCCCAATGAGCCTTGCCACCTCCAGCAGCACCCCGACCCCGCTGGCCCCGTCATGCGCGGCCTCTATGGGTTCAAAGTGGCGGTGGTTGTCCATGTCGGCCATCGGGCGGCTATCCCAGTGGGCGAAGAGCAGGATGCGGTCTTCGTTCTCAGGAGAGAAGGATGCGATGATGTTCCGCACGGGTAGTCGCTTTGCGTAGGCCACGGTCACGGAGTCTTGTTGCTCGATGACCTCCGCACCGTAGGATCGCAGCCGTTCCACGAGATAGTCCCCACACTGTGCGTGGCTCTCCAGTCCGGGTATGCGCGGCCCGAAGCTTACCTGCTTTGAAATGTGTGAATATGCCGAGTCAGCGATGAACTCTGGCGCGGGATGGAGGAAGATGCTGTCCACCAGTTCCTTGTGGGCGGGGGCGCAGCCGACCATTAAAAGAAGGAAAAGGGAGAATGAAAAATTGAAAATGGTGAGGCGGTAGTATTGAGACAGTCGCTTCACGCACTTGACCATTTTCAATCTGCGATTTTCCATGAACGTCAATTTTCCAACGTCCAATCCGTGCCGTCCTTGCCGTCCATGATGGCGATGCCAGCCTCCTTCAGTGCGTTTCGGATGCCATCGGCAGTGGCGAAATCACGGTTGGCCTTGGCTTTGGCGCGCATGTCGAGCAGCAGTTGCACGGTCGAGCCCAGCGCCTCGGTGGCTTTGCTACTGTCCGCTTCTCCGGATTTAAGCCCAAGCACATCCACGAAGTAGGCGTTGTACACCTCTCCGAGTTTCTTGAACTGTTCTTCGGACAGAATTTCTTTTTCCTGATTGTTCTTTAGCGCATTGACGTAGGTTGCCATCTCGAACAGCACCGCGATGGTCTGAGCCGTGTTGAGATCATCGTCCATGCGGGCCTTCAGCTCATCGGCCCAAGCCGTGATACGCTGGTCGATGGCCTCGCTTCCATTGCCCCATTTCAAATTCTGACCACCAAGAATGGACGAGGCATTGCGCAGCTTGGAAAAACCCTTCTCAGCCGCCTGCAACGCCTCGTTGCCAAAATCAAGCGTGCTGCGGTAATGTGCCTGAAGGATGAAGAAGCGGATGGTCATCGGGTCGTAGGCTTGTGCCAACAACGGGTGGTCTCCGTTGAAGAACTGGTGCAACATGATGGTGTTGCCCAGCGACTTGGCCATCTTCTGTCCGTTGAGGGTGATCATGTTGTTGTGCAGCCAGTAGCGCACCGGCTCCTTGCCCGTGGCGCCCACACTCTGAGCGATCTCGCACTCGTGGTGCGGGAAGAGCAGGTCGAGGCCTCCCCCGTGAATATCGAAGGTCTCACCGAGGTACTTGCGGCTCATCACCGAGCACTCGATGTGCCAGCCTGGGAAACCCTCGCCCCAGGGGCTGGGCCAGCGCATGATGTGCTCTGGCGCGGCCTTCTTCCAAAGTGCGAAATCCAGAGGGCTGCGCTTGCCCTCCTGCCCTTCGAGGTTGCGGGTGTTGCTCTGCAGGTCTTCCGTCTTCCGTCCGCTCAGTTTGCCGTAATCGTTACTCTTGCTGAACTTCTCCACATCGAAATACACCGAACCGTCCGATTCGTAGGCCAGTCCGTTCTCCAGGATGGCCTTGGTCATCTCTATCTGTTCGATGATGTGGCCCGATGCCTGTGGCTCGATACTGGGGCGGAGCACGTTGAGCGCGTCCATGTCGCGGTGGTAGCGGTCCTTGTAGTGCTGCACAACCTCCATTGGCTCAAGCTGCTCCAGCCGCGCCTTCTTGGCGATCTTGTCCTCCCCGTGGTCGGCATCGTTCTCCAGATGGCCCACATCGGTGATGTTGCGCACGTAGCGCACCTTGTAGCCGAGGTGGCGCAGATAGCGGAATACCACATCGAAGGTGATGGCCGAGCGGGCGTGGCCAAGATGCGCATCGCCATATACCGTGGGGCCGCAGACGTACATGCCCACGTGGGGCGGACTCAGCGGCTCGAACCGCTCGCGTTTGCGGGTGATGGTGTTGTGGAAATGCAGCTCTGAACTCATCCTCGGAAATTGTAAGGCGCCAAAGATAGAAGACCAAGGCAGGGAGGATGATTGAATACACTCCACGAGTAATCGCGTACTTCGCACCGTGGGCAGCATTTCACGCAGGGATTTCGCAAGGCGGTCGGGCAGTGCCGTGCTGGGGCTTTCTGCCCTTGGTCCGCTGAACGCCCTAAGTGCCTGTTCCACCAAAGAAGCCGAGCAAATGGCCACAGACGAAGCCTTCTGGACCTCCATCCGTGAACTTTTCAGTCGGGATGAAAAGGTCATCAATCTCAACAACGGTGGCGTGAGCCCGCAGCCGCTGCTGGTGCAGGACGCGCACATTGAACGCTATCGCAGGAGCAACCTCGCCCCCAGCTATTTCATGTGGAGAAAGGTGGACGATGAGCGCGAACCGTTGCGCGAGAGGCTGGCGAAACTGGTCAACGTGTCGCCCGAGGAGGTCGCCATCAACCGCAACGCCACCGAGGGGCTGAACACCATCATCTTCGGGCTGCCGTTGGAACGCGGGGCTGAGATTGTGCTCTCGCCCTACGATTACCCACACATGCTCAATGCATGGAGACAAAGGGAGCTGCGCGATGAGCTGAAACTGAACTATGTGCAGCACGACCTGCCGATGGAGGATGAGGATGCCATCGTGGAACGTTACCGCGAGGCCATCACCCCGAACACGCGCATCGTCCATATCACCCACGTCATCAACTGGACGGGGCAGATCATGCCCGTGAAGCGTATCACTTCGATGGCGAAGGCACGCGGATGCGAGGTGATCGTGGATGTGGCCCATTCGTTCATCCACCTGCCGCTCGACCTCCGCGACATCGGCTGCGACTATGCCGCCACATCGCTGCACAAATGGCTGTGTGCGCCCTTCGGCACGGGTATGATGTTCATCCGAAAGGAGAATATCGGCAAGGTGTGGCCGCTGCTCGGCAATCACGAGCCTCAGAGCGATGACATCCGAAAGTTCGAGACGCTCGGTACACGGAGTTTTGCAGCCGAGATGGCGACCCATGATGCGCTCGATTTCCACGAGACGATAGGGCAGGAGCGAAGGACAGCCCGTTTCCGTCACCTCCGGAAATACTGGACAGAACAGGTCAAAGACCTCAAGGGCATCCGGTTCATCACCCCGCTCGATGACCGTTTTGCGGGGGGCATGGCGACATTCAGCATTGATGGTTGGGAGGCCGAGAACATCCACGCGCACCTTTTCAACACCCGTGGACTGCATACTTCGCCTGTCAAGTGGGAGCAGCTCAACGGGGTGCGGGTGAGTCCGCATCTTTACACGTCAGAGGCGGAGTTGGATTTGCTGGTGGAAGAGATAAAGGTTCTTTTGAAGGGCTGATACGAACGAAGCGAAGCTTCTCATTGCGGAACGCAACAACTACGAATTCTGTCGCTCCAGAGCATGATCACTGACGGCATTCCCCGTTTTCTAAATACCTTGTTCAACTGGCTGGAGCACCATCGTTGGGTAAATGCCGTGCTGGTGCTGGCCTACGTAGCGTTCATATTGTTCGGGCACGACACGTTCGTCCATTTTTCCATCGTGGTGATGAACGCGCTCTCGCTGCCTGTCTATAACATGGTGGTCGGGGCTATCACCGTTTCGGTGGTGCTGACGTTCGTGGGCTTTCTCTTTTTCTTCCTCCGGAAAAAAAGTTCTGATAGGCCAATGAAAGCCCTCTATCTCGGGGTCATCCTGCTGATGCTCGTGTTGCATCATTTTGTTCTCTTCGAGATGAACATCGAGGTGATCCATGCGGGCCTGTACGCGGGCCTCGCGGTGCTGCTTTTCCCGTTCGGGAGGAGGTTCGGTGCGCCCTTGGTCTATGCGCTGCCCATCATGTTCTTGGATGAATGGTATCAGTACCGCATCCTGTACCCCGATTACGTGGAATACCTCGAACTGAACGACATCGTGATCGACCTGCTCGGCAGTGCGCTCATGCTCTGCGGCCTGTGGGTCATCGGGGTGCGCGACAGGCCCGTGCATCGGTCTTTTTTCCTTCGGAAAGAAGGAATGCTGTTCATGGCAATGGCCGCAGTGGCTGTGATGCTGCTCGTCACAGGTCTTGTAGTGCCATTCCCTGATGATGCCACAGAGCGCACACTTTTGGTGATGAGCCGTCTGCCCGACCCGCAGGGGTTCTGGAGCGTTCATGCGTTCACTGGACGCACCTACCACGTACTGCAGCCCATCAAGGGTCTGGTCGTCATTGCGGTGCTGGTACTGCTCGGACAGGGTATGGGAACGAGAATCGGACAGGAGGCCGATCAAGTCGCTCACAAATGATGTATGAATGAGGGATTCGGTCGTCCCTCCGGGACTTTTGAAATTTTGTGTTGCCCGATGACTACCAGAAGGCCGTTCCTACGGAACTCTTCCATGGAAATCAGGAAAAAAGCCCCGGAGGGGTGAAAATATGGTGGCTGAATGAGCAATTGATTTCTTTCAAGTCCTGTAGGGACGGCCATTTCACTTCACGGAGAGCCGATGCTTTCACTTCACTTGGCCTACCCGTATTTCACGTCATCGATGACCATCTTGGCTATGATCTCGCACATGATCTCGCTGGTGCCGCCACCGATCTGCCCGAGGCGGGTATCGCGGTAGAAGCGGGCCATCGGGTAGTCCTCCATGAAGCCGTAACCCCCGAACATCTGCAGGCAGCCGGTTGCAACGCGGTCGGAGAGCTGCGTGGCGATGAGCTTAGCCATTGCGGCCTCCTTCACTACATAATCGCCCTTGGCGTGGCGATGGCAGATGTTGTGAACGAACTGCTTCTGCATCTCCACCTCGGCAGTCATCTGCACGAAGCGGTGGCGCAGTTCTTGGAACTTGGTCAGCGGCCGTCCGAACGCCTCGCGGTCACGCATGTAGGCGAGGGTCTGCCCCAGCGCATATTCTGCGGCAGCCACCGCGCCCACGGCCATGGCGATGCGCTCCAATGCGAATTTCTGCATGATGAAATAGAACCCGTGGCCCTCTTGGCCCATCAGCGCGGTTGAGTGCACACGCACATTATCGAAGGCGATCTCGCCCGTGTCGGACGAACGCCAGCCGAGCTTATTCAGCTTGGTGGCAGTTATGCCGGGCGTGTCGCGGTCAATGACGAACATGCTGATGCCGGCCGCCTTGGCAGAGGGGTCGGTCTTGGCGGCCACTACGAGAAAATCGCTCAGCACCCCGTTGGTGATGAAGGTCTTGCTGCCGTTGATGATGTAGTGATCGCCATCGCGCCTGGCGGTGGTGAGCATGGCTGCCACATCGCTGCCCCCGCCCGGCTCGGTGATGGCGAGGCAGCCGAACAGCTCGCCCGCTATGCCCTTGCGGAGGTAGTGTTCCTTCTGCGCCTTTGTGCCCTCGTTGTCGAGGTGCGAGAGCGCGAGGTAGGCGTGTGCGCCCAATGCCGCGCCTGTGCCTGCCGAGTCGATGCGTGCCATCTCCTCCATGAAAATGACGGAGTAGAAGAAATCGAGGCCGAGGCCACCGTACCGCTCCGGATATGCGATGCCGAAATAGCCCATGTCCCCGAACTTCCGCCAGATATAGCGCGGCAGTTCGCCCTTCTCCTCCCATTCATCCACGAAAGGCACGACCTCCTTTTGAAGGAAATCGCGGAAGGATTGGCGAAACTGGTGGTGTTCTTCGGTGAAGTAGTTCAAGGGATTATTGTTGATTGAACACTGATTATTGATTATTCGCGGTGTCGCCCATCTCTGGGGAAGTTGACCTGTGATGCTTTTCCCGAAGGATTTCGGTCAATTCATCTTTCCAGCTCATTTCCCGGTTCAGTGCAAGTGAGCCATAAAGTTTCTTTACATCGGGATGCAACGACTCCTCGAAGTGGTTCTTGTCCTTCGTTTTATCCTCTTGACTCAAGGCTTTTTTCTTTTCCCTTTCCATTTTGACGACCCATTTTTTCGTCCACCAGGCAGGAAGAATTTTTCTTCGTCCCAAACTGTTGAAGTTGTTCTGAAAAAGAAGCTGAGAGCAATTGAAATCATACCCAGCCCAAAGACTCCCCACCAAGGGATGGATTGAGGTCTTCCCTCTCCGCCCCAGTAGGGTGTCCCTTCTTTCCCTCCAAAACTGAAACCAGTTGCAGAGGTCTCTGTGAGGAACAGAGCTATGCCGATAATAATCAGCATTGCTGAAATTGTAGCTGAGACTGCGAAGGCCTGCTTTCCGAACCGACTCATTTTTGCACGTTATCTCAACGGAATCTTCATGATCTCCCTTGCCTCCGCGATGGTGGCGACCTCCTGTCCCAACATCCGGGTCAGTTTGGCGGCTGCCGCGATGAGTTCTCCATTGCTCTTGGCCATCTCGCCTTCGGGCAAATAGAAGTTGTCCTCCAGTCCCGCGCGAATATTACCGCCCAGTGTGATGGCCACTGCCATGCTGGCCCACTGCTTGCGCCCGATGCCGATCACCTGCCAGTCCGACCCTTCGGGCACACTGCGGCTCTGGTGCAATATGTTGGCCGTGCTATGCGGAATGCCGCCCAGCACGCCCATCACGAAACTGAAGTTGTACGGAGCTTCCAACAGCCCCATGTCGATGAGCGGCATGGCGTTGTTGATGTGCCCGTTGTCGAACACCTCCATCTCGGGGCGAGTTCCCACCTCCTTCATCTTCTCCAGATAGAAGATGATCTCGTGGAACGGATTGGCGAACACGAAATCGTGGTAGAAACGCTTGTCCTTGGCCGAGTAGATACCATAGTTCATGCTGCCCATGTTCAGGGCCGCGATGTCGGGTTTCAACGCTGTAATGTGGTGGATACGCTCCTCCTTGCTCAGGTTGATGGCCCCGGTGCTGTAATTGATCATCACATCGGGGTTGCGTTTCTTCACCTCCTCGTGGATTCGGGCGTAGGTCTCGACATCATACGCAGGTGAACCATCGTCATTGCGGGCATGGATGTGCAGGATGCTGGCTCCAGCCTCCACCGCCCTGCGGCCTTCCTCGGCTATCTCTTCGGGGGTGTAAGGAATGTAAGGGCACTGCCTCCTGTTGGCAAGCACGCCTGTGAGCGATGCGGAGATGATGATTTTCTTGGCCATTTCTTTATTGTTTAAGGTTTATTGTTTCACAATGAGCTCGCTAAAGCTCGGTTAAGATTCAATGTTTAAGGTTGCTTCTAAAGAGTGACGGGAGGCGCGGGACAATTGAGGCATTTCTGTCCTCATTCGCTAATCGGCCCATTTGCTAATTATCAAATTATTCTCCCGTCCATTTTGGTGCGCGTTTCTCCCGGAAGGCCATGATGCCCTCCTGTGCGTCCTTGGTCTGCACGGTCTTCATCAACATGCCGACAAGGTACTGATGGTTCTGTTTGGCCTCCTCACCACGCAGATGCGCGTAAGCCTCCAGCCCCATACGGATGGCCGAAGGTGAATTGGCGAGAATTTCCTGCAACAGTGTGCTTACCACGTCTGCCGCTCTGCCTTTTGGGGCTATGTGTGTGACGAGGCCCAGTTCTGCCGCCACAGTGGCATCCAGTTCGTTGCCTCTGATGCACCAGTCGATGACCTTGCGGGCAGGCATCACCTCCATCATGCTGGCCATCACCTGAAATGGGAACAGCCCGCGCTTCACCTCAGGAAGCCCGAAATGCACCTGCTCCTCCGCCACCACATGCGTGCAGCCGCACAGCAGCAGGAACGCCCCCGCGAAGGCGTTGCCCTCCACCTGCGCTATGCACGGGCGGTGCAACGTGCGGAACACCTCGCCCAACAGTATCTCCCCATTGGCTTTCGGTACGGTGGAGTTGGTCTCCTCTCCTCCACCCATGAATGCCTTGAGGTCGGCACCCGCGCAGAACACATCGCCATTGGCCTTGATAACCACCGCCCAAACACTTTTGCTCTGGCTGGCGTAGGCCATCGCGAAGGCGATCTCGTTCGCCATCACAGGGTGCAGCGCATTCTTCTTATCAGGCCTGTTAAGCGTAAGGGTCAGCACATGGTCACGCTCCTCCACTTCGAGGAAGGCGAAGGTCTTGTCTGTGAGGGTGAGGTCTTGTGGGTTGAACATGGGGGTTAGAATTTCTGTTTTGGTCAGTTATCCAGTGAGCTTTGCAACTCCTCCTCAATCTGCTCGATGGTGGGTAGTGAAGGTTGCAGGTCTTTACTTACGGCCTTGCTCAATTCGTACTCCGCAATTCCGATAGGTTGTGACAGTCCGCGGAGCGCGTATTCGGCCACAATTTTTGAGCGCGACCGACAAAGCAGAATCCCTATGGTCGGATTGTCACTCACGTCCTTCATGAGGTCGTCCACAGCAGATAGGTAGAAGTTCATTTTTCCTGCGAATTCCGGCTTGAACTCGACCGCTTTCAACTCAATCACAACGTAACATTTGAGCTTGATATGGTAGAAGAGCAGGTCGATGCGATAATCGACTCCATCCACCTTGATGGGCACTTGTCTTCCAACAAATGAGAATCCCGTGCCCAGTTCAAGCAGAAAGGAGGTGATGTGTGAGACAAGTTGGCTTTCTATATCCTTTTCCGAGACTTTCTCCCGAAGTTCGATAAAGTCAAGTTTGTAAGGATCCTTGAGAGTTTCGACTGCCAGATCGGAGTGAGGTTCGGGCAACGTCTCGTTGAAATTGTTTATCGCCTTGTTCTGCCGTGAAAAGAGTTCTCCCTCAATTTGATGGGTCAGTACGCTCCGAGACCAGCTGTTCTCCACTGTTTTGCGGCAGTAGAAAAGTGCTTCCTCCAATGATTGCACTTTCGAGATGATGAGGACATTGTGTCCCCACGGAATTTGTCCAACAAGCTGTTGGACTTTTTCAGTTTCAAGATTGGACGATTGGTAGAACTCGTACCATTTCCTCATTGAGAAAAGGTTGGTTCTTGAAAACCCTTGCTGCTCTGGGAATTCGGTCCTCAGGTCTCTGGCAAGCTTTTCCATCACGGCCGTTCCCCAGTCCGCCTGCTCTGCTTTCTCTGCTAAGAACTTACCGATTTCCCAGTAGAGCGACAGAAGCTCACGGTTCACAGCGACAGCCGCCCTGAGCTGGGCCGAACCGATCTTCTTCTTCAGTTCGACCAGCCAAGCGGTATATTGTGCCGAGTTCAACGTATTCATCGTTGTGTTTTCTTCTGAGGCAATATCTACATCACTCCGCTTCCAACTTCAGAAGCAACAACCCCGCCTCCACGAACTGCCCTGCCTCCACGTAAACATCCTCCACCGTGCCGTCCTCCTCGGCACAGATGGTGTTCTCCATTTTCATGGATGAGAGCACGACCAGCCCCTGACCGTTGGTGACGGCATCGCCCTTGGCGACCAGCACCTTCACCACCTGACCAGGCATGGGCGAGGCATAGCCGCCCGCCACCTTTTCAGGTTCCTTCATCGGGAAACGCTCCTTCTGTGTCAGTTTGAGTGAGCCGAGCTGCGCGTTGCGCAGGAAGAAATCGTTGCCGCTCTGCGCAAGGTGGAACTCCTGCTGCACACCGTCCACATCGAGGCGGATGGTGGAAGCCGTGCAGGAGAGCACACGCACTGCGGAATCGGTTCCGTTCACCGTGAAATGAAGCGTGCAGCGTTCGTTGCGATAGCTCAACGACACATCTTCCCCCCCGGTGACGTAGGTCTCCTGCTGCCCCATGGAAAAGCTGTTGCGCCAGCCCGATGGCAGGTGGCGCAGGGTGGTGCGCTGCATCTCACGCCCGTGCCATTGATGGGCGGTGGCTACTATGGACATCAGTTGCACCGTCTCTGCATCAGCCGCGGGCAGTTCCAGCTTTGCGTGCTTGAGGAAATGTGTGTCATAATTCCCAGCCTGGAAATCCTCGTGTTGAAGCAGCCTCACCAGGAAATCCTGATTGGTGGTGAGGCCGAGGCAACGGAGGTTACGGAGCGTATAGAGCATCCTGCGCTGGGCCTCTGCACGGTCACTGCCGCGGGCGATGAGCTTGGCGATCATCGGGTCGTAGTGGATGCTGATCTCCGAGCCTGTCTCCACGCCCGTCTCCAAGCGCAGGCCCTCCATCGGTGGCACATGCCAGTCGAGGATGGTGCCTGTGGCAGGGACGAAATCCTTGTCGGCATCTTCGGCATAGAGCCGCACCTCGATGGCGTAGCCGTTGGCCTTCACATCCTCCTGACTCATAATCAGGGGGCGACCCTCGGCCGAGGCGATTTGCATGGCAACGAGGTCGAGGCCCGTGATTTCCTCCGTCACAGGATGCTCCACTTGCAGGCGGGTGTTCACCTCGAGGAAGAAGAACTCGCCCGTTTCGGTGAGGATGAACTCCACCGTGCCAGCGTTGTCGTAGTTCAGCGATTTGGCGGCACGGACAGCGGCCTCGCCCATCTTCTCGCGGGTCTCCTCGGTGAGGGCGGGCGATGGGCTTTCCTCCACAATCTTCTGGTACCTGCGCTGGATGCTGCACTCGCGCTCCAGCAGGTGGATGGCATTGCCGTGCCTGTCCCCGAAAATCTGGAACTCCACATGGCGGGCCGAGGGGAAATACCGCTCAATGATAAGCTCGTCATTACCGAAACTGGCCTTGCCCTCGCGCTTGGCACCGTCAATGGCAGCCTCCAATTCCTTCTCCTCATTGACGATGCGCATGCCCTTGCCGCCACCGCCCGCAGCGGCCTTCAACAGTAGTGGGAATCCGACCTTTTTCGCCTCCGAGATCAATGTCTCCGTGCTCTGGTCTGCGCCCTGATAGCCTGGTATGACGGGCACACCGTGTTTCATCATCAGCCGCTTGGCCTCCGACTTGCTGCCCATCGCGTCAATGGCATCGGGGTTGGGGCCGATGAAGATGAGACCTGCCTCGGCCACGGCACGGGCGAACGCAGCATTCTCCGAGAGGAAACCATAGCCGGGGTGGATGGCATCCGCGCCTGATCGCTTCGCAGCATCCAGCAGCTTTTCCACATTCAGATAGGAATCGGCCAGCACGTTGCCCCCGATGTGCAACGCGACATCGGCCATGCGGACGAACGGTGCGTTGACATCAGCATCGGCATACACCGCCACCGAGCGGATGCCCAGTTTCTGACAGGTGCGGATGATGCGGCAGGCGATCTCGCCACGGTTGGCGATGAGGATGGTTTGTATTGAGCTCATTTTCAGCTTATCAGGTTTTCAGCTTATCAGCAGGTCAGCATGACGGTGCTGGATTACCCCACTATTTTCCATTTTCTCTATTCCCATTTTCTACATCCTGAACACCCCATAACTCTCCGCCCCTTTGATGGGCACGTTGTGTACCACCGCGAGGGCAAAACCGAGGTGGTTGCGGGTCTCGCGCGGGTCGATGATGCCATCGTCCCACTGGTTGCCTGTGGCGAACCACACATCCGATTCCTTGCCTGCCTCGTTGATCATGTGCTGGCGCAGCATGGCGGCTTGTGCCTCATCGTAAGGCAGTCCTGCCTTGGCCGCTGCCTCGCGCTGGATGATCTCCATCACACCCGCCAACTGCTCAGGCCCCATCACAGCTATCCTCGAATTCGGGTACGAGAACAGGAACCTCGGCTGGTACGCCTGCCCGTTCATGGCATAGTTGCCCGCCCCGTAGCTCGCGCCCATCATGATAGTGATGCTCGGCACCTCGCTGTTGCTTACTGCGTTGATGAGTTTCGCCCCGTGCTTGATTATGCCGCCCTGCTCGTAGTCCTTGCCCACCATGAAACCCGTGATGTTCTGGAAGAAGAGCAGCGGGGTGTCGTTGCGGTTGCAGAGCTGGATGAAATGCGCGCCCTTGTTGGCCTCCTCGCTGAAAAGCACCCCGTTGTTGGCGATGATGCCCACCTTGTAACCGTGTATCTCAGCCCAACCGCACACCAGCTTGTCGCCCCATTCGGGCTTGAAGGGCGTGAACCGCGAACCATCGACCACGCGGGCGATCACCTCGCGCATGTCGAAGGGTGACTTGATGTCGGGCGAAAGAATTCCGAGCAGTTCCTCAGCATCATACATGGGCGCATCGACCCTCGCGGGCGGGGTGAAATGCGTTCTCGAGTGCTTCAAAGTCGCCACGATCTCCCGAGCGATGCGAATGCCGTCCAGCTCGTCCTCGGCCAGGTAGTCGCTCACACCAGATATGCGGCTGTGCATCTCGGCACCGCCCAGCGTCTCATCGTCCACAATCTCGTTGGTGGCCATTTTTACGAGCGGTGGACCCGCGAGGAACACCTTCGCCTTCTGTTTCACGAAGATGGAATAGTCGCTCATGCCAGGGATGTAGGCCCCGCCCGCAGTGGCATTGCCGAACACCACCGAGATGGTCGGGATGCCGTCCTTGCTCCTGCGCGTTATCTCGCGGAAGCTGATGCCGCCCTGATTGAAGATGCGCGCCTGTTCGGGCAGGTTGGCCCCCGCGCTCTCCACGAGGTTCACCACGGGCAGCCCGTTCTCAGCCGCTATCTGGCCCAATCGTAGACTCTTCTGCAACGTGGCATAGTCGATGGCCCCGCCCTTGTTGGTGCCCACGTTGCTTATGACCATCACGAGTCTGCCGCACACCAGCCCGATGCCCCCGACCACCGTGCCGCCCGGGCCGAAGCCCTTGCCGCCTAGCCCCGCCAACGGCAGCAGTTCGAGGAACGGGCTGTCCTTGTCAAGGAGTAGTTCAAGTCTTTCTCGTGCAAGCAAATTGCCTCGTTCCTTTGCGCGGGCAACATGTTTATCAGTGCCTTGACTTCGGCCTTCGGCCATTTTCTCATTCAATTTCTCGATGTGGGCCAACATGCCCTCGCGGTTCTGCTTGAACTGCTCGGTGTTGTGGTTGAGGGTGGTGCGGATGGGTTGCATGTCAATTGGCGAATGAGGTGATTAGCGAATTAGCGAATGGTAGGGAGAGGCCATGAAACCGTGAATTCGTGTTGGTATTCCCACTCTTTTCCAAACCTTAAATATGGAACCTTAAACTTTTACACTCTTCAAAACCCCTTCGAATGCCCCGCGTCCCTTCTCGGTGAGCAGCGGGATGACGAGGTTCCACATCGCTTTGCGGGCATCATTGTAGAATGTGCCCTCTTTGCCACGAATGGTGTGCTGCGAGAGGTAGAAGGTGAGCATCAGGCAGACGGTCTCGGCCAATGATTCGTGTTGCCCTGCGCGGGCCTCGGGGCGCATGTTGCCTGTGCTCACCGAGTAGTCGATGATGGCGCGGATGTAGCGCACCTGATTGGCGATGTGCTCTCGGTGCCGCTCCGCGATGGCGGGGTAGGAGCGCATCACCTCCATGATGTCGAGGTAGAAGAAGCGGTAACGCTCGTACAGCTCCAGCAGTGGTAGCAGTTGCGCGTTGATGTTGGCGATGGTGGGTGTAAGCTGCACGTTCTCCAGCATGGCGTTGCGTTCGTCAATGAGCTGCTGATGCACCGCTGCGATGAGGTCGTCCTTCTTCTTGAAATGGTAGGTGAGGTTGCCGAGGCTGATGCCCAACTCCTGCGCCAGATCGCGCATGGTCACGTTGACAAACCCCCGCTGGTTGAATAGCGTGATGGCGGTATCGGTGATGCGTTGTTTGGTGTCGGACATGGCTACGGGTGCAAAAATAGTACAAGCGTACTAATTTGGTTCGGTGCGTGAGTATGACAATGAAATGGTACCCTGCGTCATACCATTTCGTTTGCGTCACGGTAACTTCGCTCCCATGAAAACACTTCCTGAGATTTTCGCTGAACTCGACCTGCAAGGGCTGGCCGAGGATCCCACCGTGTACTTCATACCCGGGTTCGTGGCTCTCATCCTGCTGGAGGTTTATCTTGGTTACCGTGAGCAGCGCAATATCCACAAAGACTTGAAGGACAGTGCGGCCAGTATCGGTATGGGCATCGGGTCGCTGGTGGTCGGGGTGGGGGTGAAGACCCTGGCATTCGGCATCTTCATGTTTCTTTACCAGTTCCGCATCTTTGACCTCGGCCCGGGTATGTGGTACGCGTGGGTGCTGCTCTTCTTTGCGGACGATTTCTCCTTCTACTGGCATCACAGGTTAAGTCACCAGGTGCGCGTCCTCTGGGCGGCACACGTGAATCACCATTCATCCACAAACTACAACCTTGCGGTGGCCCTGCGCCAGAGCTGGACGGAGATTCTCTACAAGTACACCTTCTGGATGTGGCTGCCGCTCGTGGGCTTTCATCCCATTATGATCCTCACGATGATGAGCATCAGCCTCATTTATCAGTTCTGGGTGCATACTGAGACCATCGGGAAGATGGGTTTTCTCGAATGGTTCATGAACACGCCATCGCATCACCGCGTGCATCACGCCAGCAACACGCGATACCTCGACCGCAATCACG
Organism: uncultured Chryseobacterium sp.; assembly: GCA_964500205.1. Taxonomy (GTDB): domain Bacteria; phylum Bacteroidota; class Bacteroidia; order UBA10329; family UBA10329; genus UBA10329. The sequence goes on from CAZCNS010000004.1 coordinate 280,771, forward strand.
CTGGCATTCTCATCATTTGGGACAGGCTGTTCGGCACTTTTGAGCCAGAAACCGAGAAGCCCCGTTATGGACTTACCTCCAACATCCACACCTACAACCTTTTCAGAATCGCCTTCCACGAGTACCGCAACATCTGGCAGGACGTGAAGCGTGCACCAACCCTTGGGGACAAGCTCCGCTACTTGATCATGCCGCCCGGTTGGAGCCACGATGGCCGCACGCTTACCTCAGACCAGTTAAGGGAGAAGGAAGGATTGATGTGACACTGGCAGAGAGACCTCAGGCTGCTCTAAGCGTGGCCAAGGTGCTACGAGACAACTTATCTGCCGCGTAGTTGCGTGTGATGGTGATATCGCGCTCATCGGTTGATGGCAGCTCGAACATCGCATCAATGAGGATGGCCTCGCAGATGGAACGCAGGCCGCGAGCCCCGAGACCGAACTCTAACGCCTTGTCCACCACGTACTCCAGCACATCGTCCTCGATGGTGAGGTCGATCCGGTCCATGCGGAACAGTTTCTTGTACTGCTTCACGAGTGCATTCTTCGGCTCGGTGAGGATGCGCTTGAGGGCGTCCGCATCCAATGGGTCGAGGTGGGTCACTACGGGCAGTCGACCGATAAGTTCAGGAATGAGCCCGAACGCCTTCACGTCCTGCGGAGTGATGTACTGAAGCAGATTGTCCTCATCGATGTCGCCTCTGTCTCGCTGCGCACCGTAACCCAGCGTTCTGCGCTTGAGCCTCTTGGCAATGATCTTCTCAATGCCATCAAATGCGCCTCCGCAGATGAAGAGGATGTTCTTAGTGTCGATGCTCACCAGCTTTTGCTCAGGGTGCTTCCGTCCTCCCTGAGGCGGTACGTTGACCACAGATCCCTCCAGCAGTTTCAACAGACCCTGCTGCACGCCCTCGCCCGATACATCGCGGGTGATGCTGGGGTTGTCGCCCTTGCGAGCGATCTTGTCTATCTCGTCTATGAATACGATGCCCTTCTCTGCGGCCTCTTGGTCGAAGTCAGCAGCCTGAAGCAGACGGCTGAGTACACTTTCCACATCCTCGCCCACGTATCCGCTCTCTGTGAGCACCGTGGCATCGGCAATACAGAAAGGCACGTTGAGCATCTTGGCGATGGTGCGGGCCAGCAGTGTCTTCCCGGTTCCTGTTCGGCCCACGAGGATGACGTTAGACTTCTCGATGTCAACCACCTCCGCATCGCGCTCTGGCTGCTGGGTGAGGCGTTTGTAGTGGTTGTAAACAGCCACTGAAAGTACCTTCTTGGCCTGATCCTGCCCGATAACGAACTCATCCAGAAAACCCTTGATCTCCTGGGGTTTTAGAAGGCTCATGGAACGCCCTACGGACTTGTCCTCACGGTTGGCGAACTCCTCATGGACGATCTGGTGCGCCTGCGTGATGCATCGGTCGCAGATGTGGCCATTGACCCCGGCTATCAGCACAGCCGTGTCCTGCTTGTCGCGCCCGCAGAACGAGCATTTGATGTTGTCCTTGTCGTTATGTCCTCTCATTTCCCTGTTCTCAATGCCAGTTTGCGAAGGTAGTGCCTTGAATTCGTGTGGTCAGAAAATGGGTGAATCGAAAATGGTCCGATAGCTGCTCGTGACCATTTTCGATTCACCCGAGTTCACTCAGTCGAAAAATTATTTGGCAGGCCTGATGAGCACCTCATCGATCATACCGTAGTCCTTCGCCTCCTGAGCAGTCATCCAGTAGTCACGGTCACTGTCCTCCCAAACCTTTTCATAGGTCTGTTTGCTATGCTTGGCGATGATGTCATACAGCTCTTTCTTGAGTTTCTGGATCTCGCGTGCGGTGATCTCGATGTCCGATGCCTGTCCCTGTGCGCCACCCAGCGGTTGGTGGATCATCACACGGCTGTGGGGCAAGGCAGTACGCTTGCCGTCTGCACCTGCACACAGCAGCACCGCGCCCATGCTGGCGGCCATGCCGGTGCATATGGTGGCCACATCTGGCTGGATGTACTGCATCGTGTCATAAATGCCAAGACCTGCATAGACTGATCCGCCAGGTGAGTTGAGGTAGATCTGGATGTCCTTCTTGTTGTCCGCGCTCTCGAGGAACAGCAGCTGTGCCTGAATGATGTTGGCAATATGGTCGTCAATGCCCGTGCCGAGGAAGATGATGCGGTCCATCATCAATCGCGAGAACACGTCCATCTGTGCCACGTTGAGCTGACGCTCCTCGATGATGTAGGGCGTCATGCCTTTCACCGCGCTGTCGAACACGCTGCTGCTGATGCCGCGGTGGCCGATGGCGTATTTCCTGAATTCATAACCGTCCATGATGTCCATTTCTTTTGATTTTGATTTTTAGGCTGATACGGAGCTCGGATTGGTGTGAATCTCCGAGTTGCGGGTCAGCGGATGTCTGAAACTGAGAATGCCGCAAGTTGCGATTTATCACAACGTGCGGCATTCCTTATTGTTGAAAGTTGTTCACGCTGTCATACGCTCTTTGGAGAGTGAATCGTAGAATTCCTCGCTGCTGACCTCGTTAGCGACCAACGTGTATTTCTCCTTGAACAAGGTCATCACCTTGCGGTCATAAAGCTCATCGTTCACCTTGCGCACCTCGTCCTCGCGCTCCATGAAACGCTTCACCATGTCGTCCATCATCTCGTTATCAGCTTGATGAATGCCATAAGCGGCAAACTGACGGAGCAGTTGCTCACGGATGCCGGCCTTCAGCTCATCAGCATCGACCTTGATGCTGTGATCGCGGATGATGGCATTCTCGATGAGCTGCCACTTCAGGCCGTTGGCATAGTTGGGGTATTCCTGCTCCACCTGCTCAGGAGAGAGTTTCTTATCCTCGTTGGTCACCACAAGCCAGCGCTTCAGGAAGGCATCCGGAAGGCTGATCTTAGTCTCGTTGATCAGGTGAAGCACGATGTCGTTCTTCAGTTTCCGGTCGCTCTCGTTGAGAAAGTAGTTGCGGTAGTCCTCGCGAATCTTCTCTTTCAAAGCTTCCAGGTCGGTCACTGAGCCATCAGGGTAAATGCGTTTGAAAAGCTCCTCGTTCAGTTCGGCAGGTTTGAGCCGCTGGATCTTCTCCACCGTCACCTTGAATTCTCTATTCAAGATTTCCAACTGCTCTTTGCTGACGCCCAGCATGGCCGCACGGTCGGTCTCATTTGCAGAATACAGCGTGTGATCCACCACCGCTGATTCGCCAACTTTCAAGCCCAGCAGCTTCGCCCTGGCCTCTTCATTGTCCTTAAGGGTGTCCATGGAGATGCTGGAGTTGTGCAGCACCCCGCCTTCCTTCACAGAGCCATCCTCGTTGAGTTCTACCCACTGTAGCTTCACGAGGTCGTTGTCGCCCACGGTCTCCTGTTCCTTCATCTCACCGTTCCTGCGAGAGAGGTTCTCCAACGCATCGGCAATGTCTTTTTCAGTGGGCCCGATAACGTATTGGGTGAAGGAAGTGGCGCTGTCCACCTTGATATCGAACTTGGGCGCAAGGCCGAGGTCGTAGGTGAATTCCATCTCACCCGGGTTCTCCCAGTCGGCCTTGGGTTGTGAGCTGTCCGATGGGAGCGGACTTCCCAGGATGTTGAGCTTCTCCTCTTGGATGTGCTCGTATACCTTCTGGCTCAGGAGGTTGTTCACCTCATCAATGAGGATGGATGTGCCGTACATCTTCTTGACCATCCCGGCAGGCACTTTGCCAGGGCGAAATCCGGGCATCTGCACCTTGCGGCCATATTCTTTGAGTTTCTTCTCGACCAGTGGCTTGTAGTCCGATGGGGCGAGGTTGACGACCACTTGTGCGTTCAGGTCGTCCACATTGTGCGTGCTGATATGCATCTGTTGTGAGTTTCTTTTCAGCGTTTCTCAATAAAAAGAGGGAGTTGCCATCGGCACCTCCCTCCGGTTCACTGTGCGGATGGAGGGACTCGAACCCACACACCTCGCGGCACCAGATCCTAAGTCTGGCGTGTCTACCAATTCCACCACATCCGCAGTTTGAAGAACCGTCCCCCGAAAGGGGGCGCAAATGTAGCTATTTCGAGTGTCGCTCCGCGCATCACAAATTCACGGATCGCATTGGGCTAACTTCGCATCCCCTGAAACCGAAAAATAATTTGACCGATGCCCTCCATCGACCCGAAGAATCTCGACACAGCAGCGTTTCATGGACTCATGCTCAGTGCAGTGGCACCCCGACCCATAGCCTTTGCCAGCACCATTGATGCTCAGGGCCGACCCAATCTTGCGCCTTACAGCTTCTTTAATGTTTTCAGCTCGAGTCCGCCCATCGCCATTTTCAGTCCGGCACGCAGGGTCAGGGACAACACCACCAAGCACACCCTCGACAACGTGGAGGTGGTGAGTGAGGTGGTGATCAACGTGGTCAATTACAGTCTCGTGCAGCAAATGAATCTTGCCAGTACTGAGTATCCGGAAGGGGTCAACGAATTTGAGAAGGCTGGGCTCACGCCAATTGCGTCCGATCTGGTGAAGCCTTTCAGAGTGAAAGAATCGCCTGTTCAATTCGAGTGCAAGGTGCGCGAGGTGATCAAACTGGGAACGGAGGGCGGTGCCGGCAACCTGATCGTGGCCGAGATTCTACGGATGCACATCAATGATGATGTGATGACCACGGATGGCGGCATTGACACCCAGCGTCTCGACCTTGTGGCCCGCATGGGCGGAGACTGGTATTGTCGCGCCTCGGGAGATGCGCTTTTCGAGATAGCTAAACCCAACCGAGAACATGGCATCGGGGTCGATGCCATTCCGGAGCATATCCGGGAAAGCAACATTCTTACAGGAAATGACCTTGGTATGCTTGGAGGCATATCTGCACTTCCGACCAACGAGGAACTGGATGCCTTCCGTGCAGACCCCAAGATGACCGCCTTCGTTAAATGGCAGCATAAGAATCGCCATGAAATCGAGAAGCAGCTTCACCAGAACGCGCAGATGCTGCTTGCTCAAGGCAAGGTGAAAGAGGCGTGGATGATGCTGTTGGCCCTGGATTGAGCAGCGAGGGTCTCGATTCGCCAGGAGACTTGCTTGCGTGCAAGGGCAAGCGAAGAGGGATCGAAGCCCGCTGAACCGACACCGACACTTTTTTTCTATTTCCGATCTTCTGTTTTTTTCCTTTTCTCCAACTGATGAAATCCAAGAACCGCGATGATTTTGCAATGACCGCCACTACAATGGCAGGTCTTGAGGACGTCTTGGCCCAAGAACTCAGAGGACTGGGCTGCCACGATGTGAAGGTGGCCCACCGCGCGGTGCATTTCAAGGGCGATCTCGGCACCATGTACAAGGTCAACTTCCGATCTCGGTTCGCCATCCGTGTGCTTAGGCCCATTAGGAGCTTCATTGCCAACAGCGAGGAGGTGTTCCATCGGCTGGCTATGTCATATCCGTGGGAGGAACTGCTGTTGCCCGGAAATACGTTCGCGGTGCATGCCGTGCTGCACTCGGAGACCTTTACCCATAGCGGATACATGGCGCTGAAATGCAAGGATGCCATCGTGGACCGTATCCGCGAGAAGCGTGGCGAACGGCCCAGTGTGGACACCGATGCCCCAGACTATTCAATCAATGTTCATATCAACGGCCACAACTGCACCATATCGCTCGATAGCACGGGTACCACGCTGCATAAGCGCGGTTACCGCGAGATCACGGGGCAGGCACCGCTCAATGAGGTGCTGGCAGCCGGCATGGTCGAGCTTTCAGGATGGGACCCCGCCACGCCATTCATAGATGGCATGTGCGGCAGCGGAACCCTCGCCATAGAGGCCGCCATCAAAGCGTTGCAGATACCACCGGGCATCTTTCGCAAGGAGCCGTTCGGCTTCGAGAGTTGGACAGATTTCGACCCTGAGCTCATGGACAGCATCGTAGAGGCGGCCATGAAGCGCATCCTCGACCGCAAGGTGGATATCCGCGCGAGCGACATGCACGCCAACACCATCAGCAAGGCGCGGAAGAACATCCACAGTGCCGAGCTGGGCGATGATATTGTGACGGAGATTATCGAATTCACCGAATTAGACCCGCCCCCCGGCCCTGGAACCGTGGTGCTCAACCCGCCCTACGGTGAGCGGATGCACAAGGAGGACATAGATGCGCTTTACCAGAAACTGGGCGACACCTTCAAGCAGAAGTACAAGGGCTACACCTGTTTCATCCTTACCAGCAACCTGGAGGCGATGAAGGCCGTGGGTTTGCGCACAACCAGCCGAACCATACTGTTCAATGGTGCGCTGGAGTGCCGGTTTGCGCGGTACGACATCTTTGCAGGTAGGATGAAGGAGCGGGAATGAATTTTTCCCGCACATCAATGTTGCAACATTGAGTTTTGGTTTAACTTTGTAGCAGTTTCCAAACCGTAAAAAATCAAGACAATGAAAAAAGTAAGTTCAGTATTTGGAGGAATTCTCGCATTTGTTGCGTTTTCGGCTTTCGCTCCAGCACCCGTGGCCACCTATTACGCCATTGACAGCGCAGCCAGCACTGTTCAGTGGAAGGGTAGCAAGATCACTGGTAGCTCACATGAGGGCTTCGTGAAGCTGACGGAGGGCGGCCTTCAGGTGACGGACGGGATCATCACGGCCGGCAAGTTCACCATCGACATGACCACCATCACTTGCACTGATCTGGAGGGGGGCATGCGCGATAAGCTGGTGGGCCACCTCAACTCTGCCGATTTTTTCGATGTGGAAAAGCACAAGACCGCCCTTCTTGTCATCAAGAGTGCTGATGCGCAGGGCAATTTGACGGCAGACCTCACCATTAAGGGTAAGACCAACGAAGTGAAGTTTTCCGCTGTGATCACCGAGCAGAACGGGGTGCTCACTGCCAAGGCGACCATTGTTGCCGACCGCTCCAAATTTGATGTGCGCTACGGTTCCGATAGCTTCTTCGATAACCTTGGCGACAAGGCCATCAGCAACGACATCGAGTTCATGGTCAACCTCACCGGCAAGGCGAGCTGATCGTTGAGAACTTCTTTGTGAAAAGGGCCGTTCTGCACTGCGCAAGGCGGCCCTTTGTCGTGACCGTCAGAGTGCCTGCGTCCACTGCCGGACTGCGCGTTCAACATCGGCAGTTGGCGTTCCGGCCTTTGTTCTGCTCCTCAATGCACGTTGTGCCCCTTCCAGCAGTTGGGGCCTGTATGTCGAAGACGCAGATGCGACCTGCCCCAGCAATAGGTCATTGCATCCTCCCACGAACGCCACCGCGATACCGATGCCGCGCCAAAGGTCGGGTTGGCGCTTCTGCGCAAAAGCATCCGTCATGCGCTTCATCACCTCTAAATCACCTTTGCTGATGTACCAGATGCTGCGGCCCAGCCCACGGTCGAAAGCTGGGAGCTGAGCATCCGTCAGCCCCTCGGGGATGCCTTGTGTGCGTATGGACAGCCGCCTTCGGAACAGGCCGTGGTAGTAACCGTAGCCGTCCAGTACCGAGTCAGGGTCGGGCCAAGATGGGTTCTCAGGAATGGGCTTCTGCTGCTCGGCCAGTGCCCATCCGAGGCCGATATGCACCTGCACCGCATGGGACGCCCCATCATTTCTCAAGAAATCCTCCCAAAAAGAAATGTCCCGCAGGGCAAGTCCCATCGCTGCGCCCTCGAAAGCCACCGAACGATAGTATTCACCGGCAGTAAAAAGGTGATTTTGCAGGGCTGCGGAGAGACCGTTCTTTTCGGCCACCTCGCGGGCGGTCTTGAAAGTCTGAACGATGCACTCTATACGCGCTGCGATTCCCGCCTCCATTACGCCATCACCTCCTCAGGGTATGGATACATCCACATGTTGCGCATCTCACTTGCGACATACTCGTCACGACCCACTATGACGCTGTTGGGACTTTCTGGCCGAGCCTCACCAGTAAGGCTCATGGTGTAAGGGTCCACTTCGAGGTCCAGAGCTGTGCCATGCGCCTGATTGCTCGCAAGCCTGAAGGTCTCCGCTGCTACTCTCTCCAAAACCTCGATATTGTTTTGGAATTTCACCAGCAGTTCATCGCGATCGAATGTTTTCTCCACGATGTCAGCCTGAAAATCGCGTAAGAATGCAAGGTCGAAAGGGTCAGTGTAGCGGTCGGTCAGTTCAGCGGTGTCGTAGGGCATCCAGTCTTTGAACAACCGCTGCATCTGTCGGCTCAATTCGCCATATCGTTGCAGCAGCGATGTGGGTCCCGCAGTAAGTTTCCGAAGCAGGTCAAGGTCTGTGAACCCATTGTTGGTGAAAAGCAAAGTGTTGATGCTCCAATATGCGCCCCAATCCCAATAGATCTTGGCCACCATGACCTGTGCATGGCCCCAGATCGGGTATTGACCCACGTAGATGGGCATCCAGTTGTTGAACAGTGAACGATGCAGTTCGCTGTAGAACTTAGTGCGGAAGAAGATATCCTCACCCTTGAGGTCGCGCTGAATGAGGTCGGTCGTCCAAGTGTTGGCCATGGAGATGAAGTCCGACCCTGGAGAGTAGAACGGGTCTGCGAACATGCCTGCCTCACCTATCACTGCCCAGCGGTCGGTGCTGTACAGTTCGCCCGAGCTGTGGGCGAAGTGCTTCATCAATTTGAAATCAAGGATGTTACCCTTGCCTTCCATTGCGTTCAGTTCGCGATGGAGCTGTGGCTCGTGGGCCTCGATCCAGTTCAACGCCTTGTCGAGCTTGTTGTAAGTGTCGAATGGGTGGATACGTGGGTCGGCCACTATGCCCACACTGGTCTTATTTCCGACCAGTGGAATGATCCAGACCCAGTAGCCTTTGTCCATCAGGTGAACTGTGCTGAGATAGCGTAGGCCCGGTTCCACGTGCGAGTGCCAAGTGGGGTCATCGCTCCAAGTGTCGATGTCGATCTTCCAGTCCACCCGGAACCACGCGGAGTTCACATCGTGCTCGTGTGGTTGAGAGAACCCGAATTTTCTTTTCAGGAAACTCCCACGGCCCGTGGCATCGACCACCCATCGTGCACTGGCGGTGTATGTATCTCCATTTTCGGTCCATGTCACAGTGTGAAATGGATCGCCCGTTTCCATGGATTCCACCTTCGCGCCTGTGCGCAAATCATTGCCTGCCTCACGGCTGAAAGTGATGAGGTCATTTTCAAAAACGCCCCGGTCGAGCTGATGACTGGGCACCGGGAGCAGTTTCTTGGGGCCAAGTTCCACCCTGCGATGAATCTCCTGTTTTCCCTTGGCCGGAAAAAAGAAGCGCAGCCCGTGCTTGGGAAGCTGGTGAGCATCGAGGTAGTCTTTGAGGCCGAGCACTTCCCGCATATAGTGCGTGGCAAGCTCCACAGTGCTCTCTCCCACTTTATGGGCGGCATCAGGCGCGGATCCGTCACGTTTCTCCAACACCAGAACGCGCAAATCGGGGTTCTGCTGCTTGAGCTGGAGGGAGAGCATGAGGCCTGCGAGGCCACCTCCGAGTATTATGGTGTCAAATTGCTGTTCCATAGGGCGCTGCTTGGTGTCAGGGTCAATAGTTGGGAACAAATTTAGACCCGCGATGTTCAGCTTGCTCGCTGGGCGGACTGAATACACAGAGCTACGTAGCCGCTGCGACAGAGCGGATTCAGATCACCTCGGCCCCTTTGATTATGCTGCGGAGCTGTACCACCAGATTGCGCTTGTTGACCCCGGGGGCGAACACGAATCCGTGGAGGTGCACGACCCGTTTCCGCTCCTCGTCAAGGAAAGAGTAGCAGACGAACGGCCCGCCCATGATGTCACCCTCCACATGCCAGAGCCCCAGAAGTTCAGTGGCATAACGGCCCGCGATCATCGTTTCGTTGAATTGGGGAGGATACTCGGTAAAAGTTCTCATAAAGCTACCTTGAACCGAACCGGGAACATGCTCGCGGCAAGTGCGGTCTATCATCTCCACCATTCCCATCTTGGTGAAGGTGTTCTGTCTCTGATAGGGTTCGGTGTACACAAGGATGCTCTGATTGATGTCTTTGGTGTCGTAGCGCAACCAGATGAAGTTTTCTTTCCTGCTGATGATGCTGAATCCCTTTGGAATCGGCATGCGCACCTGAAAGTCACTTTCGAGGGCAGCGATAGCCTCGCGTTGCGGCTGTTGTGAGTAGCTGTCACGGTTGCGCTCCTCCTCCTTTTTTGACAGCTGCGCCACGATGCGCTTCTTGTTTTTGGAAAAGATGTCCATGAATGCCGCCTCATCGGTCGCGGTGATCTCGATCACGATCTGTGGTGTTGACCACACATCAGCGCGTACCTCAATATTGGTGCTCAGTCCCTGTTGAATGGTTGCGATCACCACGTTTCGGTGTGATCGGAAGATCTTGGTAAATGCCTCAGTGCGTATTTGAACGAGATCGAAATGAGATTCCGATTGTGGCAATCCATAAACCGACTCAGTGAGGGCGGCTTTGAGTGAATCTGCGCCTGGGCTGTCCCAGTAGCGGTCATCCATCACTACAACTACTTCACCAGCCTTTCCTGTGGTGCCGGGCAGTGGCATCACAGGCTGCTCGCAGGCTGCGAGAGATATGACGAACAGAAGCACGGGGAAAGGAAAGCGCATATCAGCCCACCTTCAGTTTCTGACCGATAGAGAGCTGGTCGTTGGCTCCCAGCTCGTTGAGTTCTTTGAGCTGCTGAACGGTGATGCCGTTCTGCTTAGCGATGTGCCAGAGGGTGTCACCCGGCTGCACCACATGCACGCCATCCTTGGCTGGGGCTAAGGCTTCTTGCGTCTCGCGCGCTCTGGCTGCCGCCACTGCCGGATCTGTGTACAGCACAAGATCTTGTCCCTCACGTATCAGGTGACCACGAATACCGTTCCATGTGCAGATGTCGTTCACCGAGCAGCGATACCGGGCCGCAATGGCACTGAGCGTCTCACCGCTGCGCACCCTGTGTATTTCTCTGTCGGAAGATGCCACGGACGAGGCAGCCAACTGTGCAGGAGATGCTGTTGGATGAGCAGCTTCGATGAAAGATTCCAAGTTGCTCACTAACAGCCCTATCTTTTGTTTGGGAAGTGTTATTGCAATTCCCTTCGGTGTGGCAGGAACAACGGTAGTGCGGAAGGTCGGGTTAAGGTATGCCAAGTGCTCATAAGGGACATTCAATGCCTCCGAGACCTGCTTGAGGTCAATCCGGTTGCGGACCATAACCGTATCCACTTCGTAGGCCAGAAAATCAGGTGCTATGGGGTATATGTTGTGCAGGTTGGCATGATTCATTACGTAGTTCACTGCTATGAAGGCTGGCACATAACCCTGTGTCTCCGTTGGGAGATAACGCCTCAGTTCCCAGAAGTCGCGCTTGCCTCCCGATCTGCGGATGGCCTTGTTCAACGTTCCGGGGCCTCCGTTGTAGGCTGCGAGTACCAGCTCCCAGTTACCAAACATAGCATATAGATACTGGAAGTACTGACACGCAGCCTCAGTCGCCTTGTAGGGGTCACTTCGCTCGTCAAGGTAGGAGGTGGTGTTGAGGTCGTAGATCCTGCCGGTGCGGTACATGAACTGCCAGAGTCCCACTGCGCCAGACCGTGACCTTGCGCGCGGATTGAGGGCTGACTCCACAATGGCCAGATACTTGAATTCCAGCGGCAGGTTGTAGCGGTCAAGTGTTTCCTCAAAAAGGGGGAAATAAAGCTCCGCAAGCCCAAGCATATAGCCCACTTTTTCACGGTGTCTTACCGTATAGGCCTCGATGTACTTATGAACGGCATCGTTGTAAACCAGTCTGAACGGGGTCTTCGCATCCAGTCTGGCAAGGCGGTCGCGGTATTGCTGCGGGCTGAATTTGGGCACCGTGTCGCCTACCCATTTCATCACATTGAGCCGCTGGGTATCGGTGGTGAAACGGCTTGACCGAGCATGGAGAGCGGCCTCCAAGCTATCGAGCATGGCCAGCACCGGGTCATCAGGGGAGAGTGCCTTGGTGGTCGAATCTCGCTCAATGGCCTCGGCCTGCACCCCCATCATAACGATGACAGAGAAGATGATCGCCTTTTTTTTCATGGCCTTGAAATGATTGATTACGTGGACAACAACGCGCCCAAGCAAACAAAATTACTTGCCCGCACCGAGAGACGACAGATTTTTGGTCGAAGTTGTCAACAGATTAGACCGATGCCGCTTCTGTACCGACCAGAATACGATCGGCATAGGCGAGCATCAGGTCCTCACGGAACATGTCCGCCATGAGCTGAATACCGAATGGAAGTCCGTCCTTTTCCCCGACAGGTATGCTCATGGCAGGTATGCCGGCAAGGTTGGCCATGACAGTGAAGATGTCTTCGAGATACATCTTTATGGGGTCATCGGAGTTCTCCCCGAAACGGAAGGCCACATCAGGCGTGGTGGGGGAGAGCAGCAGGTCGTAGTCCGAGAAAATGGCCCGCACCTGGTCGTGTACCAATCTGCGTACGCGCTGACCCTTGGCGTAATACGCGTCATAATATCCAGCCGAAAGAACGAAAGTGCCCAGCATTATCCTGCGCTTCACCTCAGGCCCGAAACCTTCGGAACGAGAGAGTTTGTAGGTGCTCTCAAGATCGAAGGCGCGTGGACTGCGATAGCCGTATCTCATGCCGTCAAAGCGAGAGAGGTTGCTTGACGCCTCTGCCGTGGTCAGCACATAATAGGTGGGTACCAGATATTCCAGAAACGGGAAATCTACCGCATCAACGGTGTGACCGTCATTGCGGAGCTGCTCCACGGTCTGCATGAAGCGGTCGCGAATCATTGCGTCCAAGGCCGGATGTTCCACGCAATCACGCAAGTAGGCGAATCGTTTCGGCTCTGAAGCGTCCAGCAGCATGGAGTAGGAGGGAACCGCCCTGTTGCTGGCAGTGCTGTCATAGTCATCTGCGCCTGCCATGACCTCCAGAGTGAGGGCAGCATCAGCTACATTGTTGGCAAGTGGGCCAATCTGATCGAAGCTGCTGGCATAGGCGAGCAGTCCGTGACGAGAAACCCTGCCGTACGTGGGTTTCACCCCGACCACCCCACAGAACGATGCGGGCTGGCGGATAGAACCGCCCGTGTCTGAGCCGAGGGCCACATGGCATAGCCCTGCCGCCACAGCAGCGGCCGAACCACCTGACGAGCCGCCAGGTACTCGGGAGGTATCAATGGGATTGAGCGTGTTTCCTAACGATGAGTTCTCTGTGGAGCTGCCCATGGCGAATTCATCGCAATTGACCCGCCCAATGATGACCGCCCCTTCGGCCAAGAGCCGGTCTACGGCCGTGGCGCTGAACAGGGAGTTAAAGCCTTCAAGAATCTTGGATGATGCCTGAACCTTGTGACCTGCATAGCAGATGTTGTCTTTAAGGGCGATCACCACGCCCGCCAGCTTTCCGAATCGGCCATCGCTTATCTGCTGGTCAATCTCTTGTGCACGATGCAGGGCTTCATCTGTGAAGACCTCCGTGAACGCGTTGAGATGGTCCGTTTGAGCGATTCGCTCAAGAAAACCGTTGACGGAGGCCGTCACGGTCGTATCACCGTTGCGGAGCGCCCGGTGGTATGCTGCAATGGTAGGAGTGTCCATGCTCTGGCTCAGTCCTTCTTCTCCACCATCTTGGTATCATCGCCCCGCGATGCGTCCTTGAACTCTTTGATGCCGCTGCCAAGGCCGCGCATCAGTTCAGGGATTTTCTTGCCACCGAAAAGGAGAAGAATGACCAGGACGATGACGATCATCTCAGGGCCGAGGAAATTGAAGAGGAGAACGTTCGTGCTCATGGGTCAAAGGTATTGTTTTTCGGTGCGGTGTGTATTCGTCCTGCTTACTTCTGCTTGGCGATCCAGTTGGAGGGATTCTGCTTCTCTGCACCTTTCCACAGCTCGAAGTGCAGCACAGTGCGGTTCTCCTCGCGGTCGGTGACCACCGTGCCGAGCGGTTGTTTCACCGACACCTTGTCGCCCATCTTCACCTCGATATTCTCCAGGTTGGCGTAGACCGTAAGATATTCGCCATGGCGCATGATCACAGCCTTGTGCGCCCCTGGTATGGCAATGACGGCCGATACCGTGCCATCAAATACCGCTCTTGCCTTTGCGCCTTCTTCAGTGCTGATATCCACCCCGTTGTTCACCGTCTTGATATCGCGCAGGGTTGGGTGCGGATGCTCCCCGAAGGTGGAGGTGATGACCCCGCGCTCCGATGGCCAAGGTAATTTGGCCTTGTTCTCCGCGAAATTGCTGGATAAGGTCACTTCATCGGGTGTCAGGGCGAAGCCGCTTTTCGTCACCTTGCTCTCGGTCTTCTCCGCCTTGGCCCGCGCCTTTCGAATCTCCTCCTCGATGATACGGGCTATTGCCTGCTCCAGTTTCTTGGCCTCGCGGTCCTTCTTCTTCAGTTCGGCCCGTAGTTCTTTTTCCTTGTCTTGCAGCTCATGCACCAGTTGGTCGCGCTGTTCGCGCTCCTCGGCCAGTTGTAGTTTCTCGCGTTCGCTTTCCTCAATGAGCTGCGCCAGTTCCCGTTTCTTGGCCTTGAGTTCCTCGCTGCGTGTGTTGAGCGTCTTTCGCAAGGCCTCGATGGCCTCGGCCTGTTGCTTGCGGTGCTCAGAATACTGCTGGAAATACTTGATGCGCCTGTACGCCTGATTGATGTCCTTGGATGAGAGGATGAACATCAGCCTATCATACTGCCCGCTGTTGCGGTAGGTGTGGAAGAGCATCTTGCCGTACTCCTCGCGCAGATTTTCGAGGTCGCGTTCCAATGCTGTGACGATGGACTGGGTCTCACCTATCTGTTTCTCCACCAGCGATGCCTGCTTCACAAGGGTACTGACGAGCTTCTGCCGCTGCTCCATGCGGGTCTTCATCAGTGTCAGCTCACTGAGGGTCTTCTTCTTGTTCGACTCCGTGTCCTTCAGCAGCTTGTTGGTGTATTCGATGTCCTTGATGAGCTGCTGCTTCTGCTTCTCCAGTTCGGTCTTTGACTGGGGAAATGCGACCAGTGGCATCATTAGCACAGCCAGCAGCAGCATGAGTTTTTCAGCGGATCTGCTCATAGCTGGGGGGTATGCTGAACGGGTAGTCCTGACCGGTGCCGAGGCTCATTTTCGACCACTGGATGTCGGCTTTTGCCTTCTGTTTCCCTGAGATGATGACATTCATTCTTTCCGGGAAAAAAACGGCACCAAGTGCCTTTGGGCCCTCATACACCGCCTCCAGCCTATTGCCATTTGCGGTGTCATACAGCATTGCGCGGTCAACGGTGAAGTGCTGAGGCTCCAGCTGGGTCTGTTGCTCCACCCTCAACGGCATTTTGGCCCGCCTTCTTCCACCTTTGCCGCCCGCTTCAAGGAGGTAGCCCTGCTGGGTACTGCCAAGCGTGTAGCTTTCCGGGGCATACAGATTGACATTGTTGCCAGTGATCAACGATTGCAGCATTGCGAAGTTGAGGGCCACGTCCAGTAGTTGGTTCAGCCGGTCGAAGCGACCAAGGTAGTACCGTTTGTTGAAGCGGTCTATAAGCTTGAGGCTATCGGGGGTGATGACCGCCCGCACCATCTCGATGCCCAAAAGCGGTGCTATACTCACCCAGATGATGCTGTCCTGCATCATGCGCACGTTGGCGTTGAATCCCTGCCGCTGGTCATCAGTCTCGTAGTTGATGCTCACCTTGGCCTTCATTTCTCCGAAATGGCTGTTGCGGGCCGAACGTTCCAGCACCTCGCGGGCCGAGAGACCTGAGACCGATGTGGTCTGCATCGCTTCTTTTCTTGCCTTGCAGGAAAAGAGCAGGATGCTGCACAACAGGGCTGCTATGAAGCTAATGGCCGATACTCTCATTTCATTTGCCGTTCAGGATGCCGGAGCGCACTTTCTCTGGCAGTGTGTCCGAGTGGTCTCCTATTTCCATGGCACGTTTCCACTGCTCGCGGGCTTCGTCTTCTCGGCCCAGCTTGTAGAGGATGTCACCCCGGTGTTCCAGAACAGTACCACTTGTGCCGCCCCCGTTCAGGATGGCCTTGTCGATCCAGATGAGCGCATCGGCATATTCGCCTTGCATGTAGCGGATCCAAGCGTAAGTGTCCTGATAGTTGGGCCGGTCGGGCCGCAAGAGGTTTGACCTGCGGCTCATCTCCTCGGCCCGTTCCAAGCGGTCGCCACGAAGGGATAGGAAATAGCTGTAGTTATTGAGAATCAGAGCGTTGATAGGCTCCTTGAGGAGTGCTTTCTCAAACGCCTGATCGGACTCATCGAACATGCCGAGGCTGTTGTAGCTGTCTGCAAGGATGGAAAGCATCTGTACGTGCATGTACTGGTCTGATCGCAGGTAGATGTCGCCTTCCAGCAGTCTGTCCACGGCCTCGTTGTGCTGCTTCATCCTGTTGAGCGCGATGCCACTGAACAGGTGAAACAGCCCCTGATTCGGGAACAGCTCGCTGGCCGCCTCGCTGTCGCGCAGCATGGCCTGGTGGTCGCCCAGCTCATAGTTCACCTGCACCAGTTGGCTCCACACGGCAAATCTTCCGCTGTCGAGCCTCACGGTCTCGTAGAATGATTCTCGCGATTGCTCCAGTTTCTTCTCCCTGTATAGGAAATCGGCCTTCATGGCATGGGCCTTTGGGTCTTTGGGGTGTGCTGCCGTGGTCAGGTCCAGCAGTTCGAGCGCCTGTGGCAGCAGGGTCTTGTCGTTATCTGTTATCTGGTAGTACGACATAAGCACCTGGATCTTCTGGTCGATGCTCAGGTCGGGATGGGCAAAGGCCAATTTCAATTCAGAGAATGAACGTTCGTAGTCGCCTTTTCGCTTGTAGTACTCCGCTAGGTTGAGGTGCAGGATAGGGTCGTCCGCATCGTTGGCAAGCATACGCTCATAGACCGCATAAGCTTTGTCTACCTGATCGTTGGCCACATACACCTCGGCCAGCATGCCCATGTACCGCTGCTCTCTCGGAAATGCCGCGATGAGTTTTTCCAGCTCCGAAACGGCCTTGTCCAACTGGTCGAGTTCAAGGTAGAGCTTCTCCTTTTGAATGGAGATCTCCTCCATGATGCCCATTCTGTCCTCGATCTGGTCATAGACCTTGATCGCCTCATCCAGTTGGCCTGCAAAGAGGTAGGCGTTGGCGAGTTCGTAGTTGTACTCGGGCTTGTCTGGGTGAGCCTTGATGAGCCGCTGATAGAGGGTGAGGGCGTTGTTCACATCTCCAAGATTCATCAGCACATCAGCCTCGAAAAGGGTGTACCACTCGTTGTCGGGCTGAAGCTGACGGGCCCTGCGTACAAAGGGGAGTGCATCAGGCAGTTCCTGTGACTCGTAGAGGATCTTGCCCAACTCGAAGTGGCAGGTGGCATTATCGGGGTCGGTCTTGATGCAGTCGTGAAAGAGCACTGCCGCTTCCTTGTTATTGCCGAGCATTTTCTGTCTGCTCGCCTCGAAGAAAGCCTCGGCCACCTTGTGTTCCTGCTCCGGGCCAAGATCCTTCACGGCTTTTCCTTTCCGCTGCGCGATGGCATGCGATGTTGTCAGCAGCAGGAGTATGGTCAGATAGTGCCTCAAGTCAGCTTTTGCCAGTGTGTCCGAAACCGCCCGCCCCGCGCTCCGTCTCAACGAGGTCTTCCACAGCCTGCCAGATCACTATTTCATGCCGGGCCACCACCATCTGCGCAATGCGTTCACCATCGGAGACTGTGAATGGCTCATTGCCAAGGTTGATGAGTAGCACCTTCACCTCACCGCGATAGTCTGCGTCTATGGTGCCGGGGCTGTTGAGCACGGTGACCCCGTGTTTAAATGCCAGCCCGCTACGTGGCCGTATCTGTGCCTCTGTGCCCTCTGGCAGTTCAATAAAAAGGCCCGTGGGAACCAACGCGCGCTGCATCGGTGCTAAGACGAGCGCATCCTCAAGCTCTGCCCTCAGGTCCATGCCTGCTGATAGCGCTGTGGCATAATGCGGCAGCGCGTGCTTCGAGCGGTTGACTATGCGGACGTTCATCGAGAGCGGGATTAGAGCCTTGCTGGTCAATTAAGGCGGGTTGCAAAGTTACTTATTCGGTAGGCAGGGCATCAGTGGATAGCAGCCTTAGGCTTTTCGCAAGGTGGGGGTCGTGATGCCAAGGTAAAACAGGAGTGCAGCCACGGCAAGCACCCACTTCATGAAACCCTCCGCATTTACCATCAGAGTCATCGCCCACAGCATTAGGGCGGTGCCAATGAGAAAGACGAGCATTCCAACGCGATAGGGCACCGGGTAGAACCGTTGTCCGAGCAAATAGCTTACCACCATCATCGAACCATAGCAGGCTAGTGTGGCCCAAGCGCTCGCCATGTACCCGATGGACGGAATCAGGGCGAGGTTGATCGCAAGTGTGATGATTGCACCCATTATGGCGATGCCGGCCCCGTAGGCCGTGCGACCCGAAAGTTTATACCACACGCTCTGGTTGTAGTACATGCCGAGGAAGATGTTGGCTATCAGCAGGATCGGCACCACCCGCAGCCCTTCCCAGTATGCCTGATTGGGAACAAGGTACCTGAACAGGTCTATGAAGAGCATTACCCCGAGGAAAGTACCCGCCAGGACCCAAACGAACCACGTCATCACTTTAGCATAAAGCTCGCGGCTACCGGCCTCTTTCTCCTGCGAGAAGAAGAAAGGTTCTGCTGCGTACCTGAATGCCTGGATCATCAGCGTGATAAGGATGCTGATCTTGTAGCAGGCCCCGTAGATGCCTACCTGCTCCATGGTGGCCGTCTCGCCCAGCAGCGGCATCAGCATGCGCTTCAGCAGTATGCGGTCTATCGTCTCGTTGACCATGCCCGCCAGCCCTGCGATGAGCAGCGGCAGTGCATACACCAGCATGGGCCGCAGCAGCGAGAGGTCTGGGCGGGTGAAGTTGCGCAGCATGGTGGGCGTCAGTAACAGGAATTTTACCCCGCTTGCCACCAGATTGGAAATGAACACGTAGCCTACCCCAGTGGCAGGTTCATAAAAAGTGTCCGTGAGCCAGTTTCCACCGCCTCCGGCCACTAGCGGCATGCAATAGCCGAGGAAGAAAATGTTAAGACCAATGTTCACCAGCACATTGCCGATGTTCACTGCTGCAAAGGTTTTGGCCTGCTCCTCCTGCCGCAGCCGTGCCAATGGGATGCTTGCCACCGCATCCAGCCCGATAATAAGGGCGAACCAGAGCACGTACTCACTGTTGTCCGGATAAAGTAGCCAGTCGGCCACAGGTTGCGCAAAAAGGATGGCCCAAATGATGAACATCACTGTGGTGACCGACAGGGACGACAGCACGGTGGAGAATACCTTCTGAGGTAAGTGGCCCTGTAGCGTGGAGTACCGGAAATAGGCGGTCTCCATGCCGTAGGTCAGCAGGATGATGAGAAACGCCACATAGGCGTACATCTCCGTGATGACACCATATTGAGATGGCAGGAAGACCGCAGTGTGCAGCGGTACGAGCAGATAGTTGAGAAACCGCCCAACGATGGAACTCAGCCCATAGATGGCCGTTTGGCCCGCGAGTTTTCTCAGAATGGACATCAGGTCATCCTGCTATCACTGGCCGGCATCGAGTGGTGTGTGCTCACCGGCATCGCCATCGGCTGCTATCTTCTTCTTCCACGGACGGAATCGGATGCCCACCATGATCTCATGGCTTCCGTCAGAGTAGTTGCGCAAGTTGGAGGTGCTCATGTCATAGCTGTAGCCGAATAGCAGAAAGTCGCGATAGAGGAAACCTGCGAGAAACGACACCGCATCATCATGACGATAAACAGCTCCCACCCAGAACTGCTCTCTGAAGTCGATGCGCAGACCGGCATCGAACTGGAGTGGCACCGGATGCACGTATTTCAGCATCAGATTGGGCATGAAGCCAAAATCCTTCACGCGGAAGGTGTATGCCCCCATCAACATGAAGTGACGGGCCAAGGCAGCACTGCCATCTCCCTCGGCATTGTCGAACTCCAGCTTGTTGCCAATGAGCTGCGGGGCCGAGAATCCCACCTGGAAGTTTTTGTGATAGAGGTTCAGTCCGAAGGTGGCATCGGCCGTGTAGGCGGACATTACCGCCTGTGGGAATGACGGGTCGTTCTGCTGGTTTAACGTCACCTTGGTCCCGTCAATGCGGAACTGAAGCAGACCCAGACTCAGACCCATTCCCAGTCTCAGCTTTTCTGTCAACTTGAGATGATAAGCGTATGAAAGGTGTGCACCGGTGCGGCTTGTAGGGCCGGTCACATCAGAGAAGATGCTCACACCCATGCCCATATTCTGCTTTTGGAACGGCCCGTGTGCAGACATGATGAAAGTGCGGGGTGCATCAGTGATGCCGATCCAGTTCAAGCGGTTGTTGGAGCGCACCTCCCAGAAGTCGTTCATCCCCGTCACAGCGGGGTTCAGCACGTAATGGTTCATCATGTACTGGCTGTACTGCGGAATCTGCTGGGCACGCGCGACAACACCTGTCAGCAGCAGTGTGGTGATTGTGAGTAATCGTCTCATCGTTGGGGTATGAGCTATGGTTGTTCGGAGGACCGTTGTGTTTTTTCCCATGGCTTATCGAACTATGGTGATGGGTCCTGTGAACGGCTGCTCGAAGTTGTCTGACCGGATTACGTAGTAGTACGTGCCAACGGGCAGATCCTCGTCCTTATAGCGCCCGTCCCAAGGCACAGGGTATCCTGGTGCGGACATCCACAGCAGCTGGCCCCAGCGGTTGTAAATTTCCACGATGGCATCCTCGAACAGGGTGATGTTGTCGATAATCCACTCATCGTTGATACCATCACCGTTAGGCGAAATGCCGTCAGGGAAGCTGATGTCGGGCACCACGGTCACCAGCAACGAGTCAATGTTGGTACAGCCGTTGCCATCGGTCACCGTGACGAAATAGAGGGTGGTCTCGCTTGGCGATGCGAAGGGATTGGGTACGTTAGGATTATCAAGCCCGTCTTCGGGACTCCACTCATAATCCCATCCCGTCACCACACCCAGCGCGTTGAGGCCGATGGTTCCACCCTGCACGATGGTCACATTCTCACCGGCATCAACAGGCGGCACATCGTACATGGTAACTGTCACAGAGTCTGAGTCGGTGCAGCCGGCTATCGTCACTGTCAGTACGTAGGTGGTGGTCTCAGTGGGCCGTGCATCCGGATTAGACTGGTTCGGATTGCTGAGCGTTTCCGTAGGAGACCATAAATAGCTGCCTCCACCAGAACCGTTCAGTGCGATCGAATTGCCCACACAAAGCAGCACGTCCTCACCCGCATCGGCCTGAATCTCCACGAGCGTTCCGACCGCGAAGGTCTGCTGGAGGGTACAGCCCGTGGCATCGGTGATGGTCACTGTGTAGCTCCCGAATGGCACGTTGCTCAGGTCCTCGGTACTCGCATTGCCTGGTGTCCATTGATATGTAAAGCCCGGTGCTCCTCCAGACACTGTAAGGTTGACGGAGCCGTCAGCCACATTGCTGCAAGACGATGCTGTGGTCACTGCATTGGCAAGAATGGCCAGAGGGCCATTCACCTCACCTGCTCCCTGAACGGAACATCCATTGGCATCGACCACGTTGACAGTGTAGTTGCCCACGCACAGCGAGGAGGCGGTGCTTCCCACTTGGTTGGACGGATCGTTCCACACGAAGGTGTAAGGGGCTGTGCCACCGGTGGTGGCAACCGTGGCAGAGCCGTCACAGGCGTTGCCACAGCTCTCGTCCGATACTGTCACCGTGGCTTCCAGTACAGTGGGTTCTGCAATGATGACACTGGCCTGGGTGGTGCAGGCCGGTGCCTGGACATCTATCACGGTGACCGTGTACGCGCCTGGGCAAAGGTTCACAGCCGTCTGTCCTGTCTGGCCGATATCCTCCCAGGTGTATTGGTAAGGGCCGACCCCACCGCTGGCAAAGGCCGTTGCGGTACCGTTGCAATCACCGTTGCAACTCACCGCGGTTGAGATGGGCACGTTAGCAGCCAAGGCGTTGTCGTCATTGATGGTGACGATGGTCTGAGCTGTGCAGCCGATGTCATCGGTCACTGTCACGGTGTATTCGCCCACGCAGAGGCCCGTGGCGGTCTCGCCCGTTTGGCCGTCAGACCACTGATAAGAGAATGGAGGGGTACCACCACCGCCTTGCACCGTTGCTGTACCGGTGCAGCTGCCTACGCAGAGCACTTGCTGCACAGCGGTGATGTTGGCCGTGAGCACGGGCGGCTCGGACAGGATGAAGTTCACCGTGTCCGTGCAAAGGTTCGCATCGGTTACCAGCACTGTGTAGTTTCCTGCACACAGGTCGCTGATGGTCGTGCCAGTGGAGAAGTTCGACCAAAGTATCACGTAGTCTGCCGTGCCACCTGTGATGTTCACTGTGGCCGACCCGTCACACACCCCACCACAGCTCGGATTCTCAACAGAAACCGAGGCCTCCAAGGTCGGAGGCTCGGTGATGGTTACAGACACAGAGTCGATACATCCATTCGCGTCTGTCACTGTCACCGCGTAATCACCCGCGCAAAGACCTGTCGCTGTTGCCGTGGTCTGCGCTTGTGGGTCATTCCAAAGGAAGGTGTAGCCCGGTGAACCGCCCTGTACAAGTACCGTTGCAGTACCGTTGCAGTCGCCTCCGCAGGTGATGTTGGTGGATTGGGCCGTGAGTTGCAGCAGTTCCGGCTCACTGATGAGCACTGCTGTTGCAGCGGTGCAGCCGTTGCTGTCCGTCACCAGCACGTTATAGATGCCGGGGCAGAGGCCCGTCACCGTGTCGTTGAGGGTGAAAGCGGGGTCATCCCACTGGTAAGTGTAGGGAGCTGTTCCACCTATGGCATCGGCAATGGCCTGTCCGTCACAGTCACCGTTACAGGTCACGCCCTGTGCTGAGGTGTTGATGGTGATGTCTGCCGGTTCGTTGATGGATACGGTCGTGGAGTCGGAGCATCCTGCTCCATCGGTCACCACCACCTGATAAGTCCCCGCGCAGAGGCTGGTCACGGTGTCGTTGGCCGTCAGCGCAAGGTCATTCCATAAGTAGGTGAAAAGACCCGTTCCCCCACTGGCCGATGCGTAAGCCTCTCCGTCACACACACCGAAGCACGAGGCATCGAGCGTGGAGGTGGCGATGACAATCGGGTCGGGTTCATCCACGTTGATGGTGATGCTCTCGGTGCAGCCGTTGGCATCGGTCACGGTGGCGATCTGGTCACCTGCACAGAGGCCTGTGGCTGTGAACTCCGTGCTGCCTGATGGCGACCACACGACAGTATAGGGTAGTGAACCGCCAGATGCCACAAGCGTTATCGCCCCGTCACATACGCTCGGACAGGTGGCATCGGTAACAATAGGTGAGCTGAAGGAGATCTCGGTCGGCTCGGTCAACGTGATCTGCAGCACGGTCGTGCAACCGTTCGCATCGGTTATAGTGGCAGAGTACTGCCCTGCGCAAAGACCTGTTGCCGTTAGCCCGGTCTGCGCTTGCGAATCGTTCCACAGGACGTTGTAAGGGGCAGTTCCTCCTGTGATGGCCACGGTGGCAGTGCCGTCACAGGTTCCATTACAGGAGATGTTAGTGCCTGAGATGGTGACGTCAGGCCCTGAAATGTCATTCACAGGTATCACAAATGTCTCGCTGCAATTGCTTCCATCGGTGATAGTCACGGTATATGTACCCGCAGCCAGGTCGGTCGCAGTGGTTCCTGACGAGACATTCGGCACCCAAACGATGCTGTAAGGCCCACCGTCACCACCAGTCGGGTTGAGGGTGATGCTGCCGTTCGCATCGCCACAAGTGGAGGGAACGGAGTTGAAGTTCGCCTGGATCTGCGGTGGTTCGCCAACAATTACAGGCTCTGTGTATATGCAGCCAATGCTGTCAATCACCTGCACGTTGTAGATGCCCGCGCAGAGTCCGCTCACGGCATCGGTGGTCTGACCGCCTGGCACCCAGAGGATGTCGTATGGCGGAGTGCCTCCTACTATATCGCTGATAGCTGCATCACCATCACAGGCACCGAAGCAGGTTGCGTCATTCACCGTCACTGTGGCAGCGGTCGGACCGCCAATGTTGTTCACTGGGATGATGAAATTGACCACGCAGCCGAACTGGTCTGACACGTCCACGTTGTAAACCCCGGGGCAGAGTCCGGTCACAGTCTGTGTGGTCTGGCCGTCACCCCAAGTGTAGGCGTATGGTTGAACACCGCCAACAGGCAGCACAGTGGCCGCACCATTGCACTGTCCGCAGGTGGCCTCGGTCACATTGATCGTTGCCGTGATCTCGGTAGGGTCGAATATCTCGACCGATGCCACAGTGCTGCATCCGTTGATATCGGTCACTGTCACATTATACACCCCTGAACATAAATTGACCGCAGTGATGGTGGTCTGCCCGTTCGGGTCGCTCCATTGATAGGTGTATGGGAAAGTACCGCCTGATGTGAACACGGTCGATGTGCCCGTGCACGCCCCGAAGCAGAACGGATCGCTGGCCGTTGTCGTAGCGGTGATGGCCTGAGGGTTAGTCACCACTATGGATGAGACCGACACGCAACCGTTGGCATCTGTTACCACTACGGTGTATGTCCCAGCACAAAGGCCTACAGCAACAGGAGTGGTCTGACTCGCGGGGTCGTTCCACTGGTAGCTGTAGGGGGCTACGCCTCCGACCACAGATACGGTGGCGGTGGCATCGCATCCACCAAAGCAGGTGGGGATGGTCGTGGCCGAGGCAGAAGATGTGAAACCGCCCGGCCCGGTGATCGTCACCTGATCCTGACCTGTGCAGCCGTCCGCATCGGTCACGGTAACGGTGTAAGTACTGGCGCAGAGCCCGGTCGCGGTCTGTCCCGTCTGGGTGTTGATGTCATCCCACAGGAAAGAGTAGCCCCCCGCACTACCCGATGGCAGCGCTGTCGCCTCACCGATGCAGTCGCCATCGCAGAGCAGGTTCACTATGTTATCGAAAGCGACCGTGATCTCGGTCGGCTCCGCAATGGTCACCTGCAGGTCGAAGGTACATCCATTGGCATCGGTCACTTGAACAATGTAGTTGCCTGCGCAGAGACCTGTGGCAGTGGTATCGGTCTGTGCATTCGGGTCGCTCCACTGGTAGGTGTAAGGTGGCACACCGCCTATCGCATTGACCGTGGCTTCACCGTCACAGATGCCGAAGCACGATGCATCAGTGATGTCAGCTGTCGCACTGAGGCCATCTGGGCTGTTGACCGTTCCGGTCACGTCCGAGGTGCAGCCGTTCGAGTCGGTAACCGTCACGGTATACGTTCCACCGCAGAGACCACTCGCTGTAGCCGTGATCTGTCCATTTGGATCGCTCCACAGGTAGGTGAACGGAATGGTGCCGCCTGACGGGATGACTGTTATCGCCCCATCACAGTCATTGGCACATACGCCATTGTCCACAATAAGCAGCGAAAGCCCGATGGGCGCGGGGGCCGTGAGATCGACCTGCGCCACAGAGGTGCATCCGTCCGAGTCGGTAACGGTCACGCCATAAGTGCCTGCGCAGAGGTTGATGGCCGTGTTGTTGGTCTGTGCCAGCGGGTCGTTCCACACATAGAAATAGGGAGGAGTCCCACCGATGGCAGTCACCGTGGCCTCACCGTCACAGGCAGTTTCACAGCTCGGGGCAGTACCGGTGGTGGCGAGTGTGGCAGCAGGGAAATCGTTCAGCAGCACCGTCACCACCTCCTCACAGCCCGTGGCATCGGTAACGGTGATGTTGTAAACCCCAGCACAGAGGTCGATAGCGCTGGTCTGGTTACCCACTACGGCCGGTGACCAGTCATAGCTGAACGGTTCCGGGCCCGCAATCGGGGTCAGGTTGATGGTGCCATCGCACTGTCCGCAGGTCGAGTTGGTCACCGTACGGCCCACCTGTATCTGTGGTGGTGAGCCGATGGTCACGTTTTCCGTTGAGATGCACCCGTCAGCATCCTGCACCTGCACGAAATAGTCCCCAGGGCAAAGGCTCGACACGCTGTTGGTGTTCTGACCGCCAGGCACCCATTGATAAGTGTATGGTGGGGTTCCCCCGCTGGGGTTGATGGTCGCCTCTCCGTCACAGCTGTTGAAGCATGTGGCATCGGTGATGATAGCACCGCCTGTCACAGGACCGGTGACATTGTTCAGCGCAAGGAAGAAATTCTGCACACAGCCGTTGGCATCGGTCACCAGCACCTGATAGATGCCCGCGCAGATGTTGTTGAGGGTGGCTGTGGTAGCCCCAGTGTTCCACAGGTAGGTGTAGGGCGCAGTGCCGTTGAAAGGACTCACAGTGATGCTGCCGTCACAGACACCGCATGTTGCAGGAGTATTATTGGTGGTGATGTCGATCGGGTCGGGCTCGTTCACGATGGCCAGCGAGTCATTCGACCCTGAACCACTGAATGACACGTTCCAATCGAAGACGAATCCATCGTCAATACTGATGTTATCTGTGACCTGGAGAGTCCAAGTTCCGTTCAGTGGACAGCCAATGAAGTTGTCGAAGGACTGATCGGGGGTATAGGTGCCAGGGGTCATGGAATTGTTGGGCGGGTTGCCGGCTGTGACCCAATTGCCGTTGGTATTCTCCTGAAGAATGGTTCCCAGCGGTGCATTCATGGAGAAGCAGTAGTCGAAACCGGTGCCTGCAGGTTCGCCACCTCCCTGTGTGTCGTTCGGTGCACCGAGGTAAGTACCAAGTCCACCGGGCTGAGGCTTGAGGATAGCACTCTGACCGCTTGGGCAGATCAGGCGTATCTCCAGATCACCGAGGTAGGAGTGCTCAATATTGACGCACATCTCCTCCAGGTCCGTTCCGGTCTGGATGGTCTCGTTCGCAGGGAATCCAGTGATATCAATGGTCGTATTGTAGGAAACGCCATTCCCGTCAGGCAGCGCAAGCTGACCACCACCGAAAGTACCTCCGAGCACGATCTGGCTTGATGTGCAGCCGTTGGCATCTGTCACCACCACCGAGTAGTCGCCAGCAGGCAGGTTGTTGATGTCCTCAGTGGTCTGCCCACCGGGGAACCACTGGTAGGTAAATGGGGCGGTCCCACCGTTCACCGTCATGTCTATTGCTCCGTCCGAGCCGCCTGCACAGCTCACATCGGTCACGTTGAGGCTGATGGTGATCGCATCTGCCTCATTGATATTGAACTGCCCGAAGATGCTACATCCGTTGGCATCGGTGACTGTAACCTGATACGTACCGCCCGGAACACCGGTCAGATTCTGGTCGGTGCTGCCTCCTGGTGTCCACAGGTAGGTGTAGGGTGCTGTTCCTCCGAGAATATTGACGAATACTCCTCCGGTATCATCACCGTTACACACCACTGGTTGAATGTTCACCGAGCCGCTCAATGGGGGTGGTGCAGTGATAGAGTATGTTCCGAAAGCCTGACAACCTGTTGCCTGATCGGTGACCACCACAGAGTACGTGCCCTGACCAAGGTTCGTGATGGAGGAACTTGTTGCACCGTTCGACCATTGATAAGTGAAGGGTCCGGTACCACCGCTGGGGGTGATGGAAATGGAGCCGTTCGGGGTATTGGAGCAGTCAGGCCCTTGTACATCGGCCGTTAGGTCGGGCGCATCGCCACCGCTTAGTGTGAAGAGCGTGTCGAGGCTGCATCCATTGGCATCAGTCACTGTAAGTGAATAGATGCCTGCTGCGAGTCCAGAGATGTTGTCCACGGTGGCTCCGTTGGACCACTGGTAAGTGAACGGCCCATTTCCGTTCGTCACGCTGACCGCGATGGAACCATCTGTCGCTCCGCAGGTCGGGTCGGTAACGGTGGCAATCAGTTCCGTTAGTGTAGCCGCATTCACATCGTAAGAACCGAAAACAAGGCACCCGGTGACATTATCCTCTACACTGACCAGATAACTACCTGTCGCCAATCCGGAGATGTCTTCCGTGGTTTCTCCCCCGGGGGTCCAGAGGATGTTGAAGTCTCCCGAACCTCCATTGATGGTAAGGTCGATGGCCCCATCATCAGACGCGCAGTCTGTGCCATCGGTCACAGTTGCTTGGAGGTCGTGCCCTGGGAAATTGTTAACAAGGATGAAAAGCGTCTCATCGCAACCAAGGTCCAGATCCGTGATGGTCACGGTGTAGATTCCGGCTGCCACATCCGTCAGGTTCTGGGCGGTCTGACCACCTGGTTGCCAGTCAAACGAATAGTTGCCCGACCCTCCTGTCACATCAAGGAACACAGATCCGTTGCTTTCACCGCATTCCGCACTTGAGCTCAGGGAAGTTGCGGTAAGTCGGTCATTCTGAATAATACTGACAGCCGTGGAGGCAACACATCCGCGGGCATCTGTGACGTTCACCACGTATAGCCCCTCGGTAAGACCACCTATGTCTTCGGTGATCTGACCATTGCTCCAGTTGTAGGTGTACGGCCCTGTGCCACCTGACACGTTGAGGTCTATGGATCCGGGTACGGATCCGTCACAGCTTATGTTGACTGATGTGGTCGAAAGGGTCAATGTGGCCGGTTCGTCCACAACAAATTGACCGAGGATCTGACAACCGTTGTCATCTGTGATGGTCACTTGATAGGTTCCTCCGGCAAGACCTGAGATTGACGGTGCTGATATGTTGCCTGGGTTCCAAACGATGTCATACGGTGCAGTGCCTCCTATGATAGTGATGTCGATGGCCCCGTCAGCATCACCATTGCATGTAACGGGTGTGATGTTTGCTGATCCTCCCAGTGCGGCAGGAGAGATAAGGTCGAAGGTCTCAAAGGTCAGACAACCAGTGCCTTCGTCCAAGATGGTCACAGAGTACGTTCCTGCCGTGAGGTTGGAAATTGATTGGCTGATAGACCCATTGGACCAAGAGAAGGTGAACGGGCCTACACCGCCAGTAAGCGACAGGGTGATCGATCCATCGGCAGAGTTTGAGCAACTCGGGTTTGAGACCACAGAGGTCACATCCGGTGTACCGTCATCATCGAGTACGAGTACAAAGTCATCGGTGCAGCCGTTCACATCCGTGATGATGACCTGATAGATGCCAGCCCCTACATTGACGAGATTCTGGTCTGTCGATCCATTGGACCACAGAAAAGTGTAAGGGTCTGTGCCACCGCTCACATTGAGGATGATGGAGCCATTGGGGTCACCGCATGATGGCTGCACCACGGATACCTGCACGATGACATTGCTCAGGGTGGTAACAGTAAATGGTTCAACAACTACGCATCCCTCCACGTTGTCGGTGACAGTAACGTTGTAAGATCCACCAGCCAAGTTGTTGAGGTCTTGGGTGGTCTCATTCCCGGGCGACCATGAATAATCAAAGTTGCCGCTGCCACCGTTCACCGTGATGTCGATGGCACCATCATTGGCCACACAGCTGGACCCGTCTGTAACCACCCCGTCCACCGTGTGACCGGGGATATTGTTCACGAAAAGGAAAAGGTCGTCCGAGCAGCCCAGGGTATTGTCAGTCACCGTTACGCTGTAGATGCCTTGCGGCAGTCCCGATACGTTCTGGGTGGTCTGTCCGCCCGGCTGCCAATCATAACTGTAGTTGCCGGAGCCTCCGGTCACATTGAGACTCACCGCACCGTTGCTCTCATTGCATTCCGCATTGGTGATGAGGAATCCGATGTTGACGGTAGAGCCATCCAAGATGGTGAATGGTGCAGCACCGGCACAACCGTTGTCATCCAGAACAGTTACGATATAGAACCCACCCGTTAGCCCGACAAGGTCCTCTGTTGTGGACCCGTTGCTCCAGTTGAAGGTGTAAGGCGGGGTGCCACCCGATACCGTGAGGTCGATTTCACCATCCTGAAGACCATCACAACTGACGTCCGTGACCACACCAGTAACAGAGATGGGAGGCGGTTCTGAAATCACCACAGGTGTCGGGATGAACTGACAGCCGATGTCATCTGTCACCGTGAGCGTATAAGTTCCTGCAGTGACATCCGTTATGCTTTCAGTGTTGAATCCTCCCGGAGACCAAGAAAAGTTGTATGGCGGGGTGCCACCCGTAATCCCTGAGGATAGGATAGCCCCGTCAGAGCCGTTCGGACAAGTCACCGGTGTGGCTGTCAGTGTGCCGTCCCAGTCAGGTTCTTGATTGATTGTGAACGGCACAGTCTCAGAACAGCCGTTCGCATCCGTGACCACAAGATCGTATGTCCCTGAATCCAACCCTGAAATGTTGTCAACCGTCACTGGGAACGGAGGCCATGCATAGTTGTACGGTGGTGCACCACCTGTTACCACCACCGATGCCGAACCGTCATTAATGTCAGGGCAGCTCTTGTCCGTGGTGGTCAGTTGGATGTCGAACGGGGCAGGGTCGTTGATCACCGCGAGGCCGATAACGCCAAGGCAACTTCCACCGATCCCATCTTCACCCACCACGATCACCTGATAGTCACTCACACCTGAGTTCAGACCGGAGAACGTGAAAGTATTTGTGGCCTGCGGACCGCTTGATATGAACAGCGGCCCGTTGGTCAGCACATAGTTGTAATCCGGGAAACCACCCGATACGGTGATGGAGATGGAGCCATCATTGGCTCCGAAGCAGGTCACGTCCTCTACAACAATGGACTCGATGACCACCGGACACTGCGCCAAAACGCGCTGCGAAGAGGCTAAGAAACTTGATAGTGCTGCCGCCAGAGGCAGAAATGCGCGTAGAGGTCGCATCATGACTGTTGGTTGATGTCCGTGAACATTTAGCGGGGATTTAGCTTCCCTCAAAACGGGGTGAAAGTACAACTTTCGGCTTTCCACGTCCTTGCCGTCTATCGATTCATGTCCAGACATGCCATCTTATACAACTATGCCCAAAGGTTCTATTGCTTTCTGTCTAAAAAAATTAAAAGTGTTAAGCAAGTTTTGCCAATTTGCGGCATCATTCCGAGAAAAGAAAAATGGACCAATTGAGCAGATTGATCCCGCGAATACTTGGCATCATTGCGATTGCTGGAGTTCTCGTCCCAACCGAGGCAAAGGCGCAGCTTTTGGTCACTGAGGCGGTTACTGCGGCTCAGGCGGAGGCACTCGTGCAGGATGTCCTGGCGGGATCCTGCGTCACCATCTCCAATGTCACCTACACCGGTTACGTCAACGGTTCCTCCGAGGGGGCGGTCGGGACTTTCGGCAATGGAGGCACAACCAATCTTGGACTGGAGTCGGGCGTGGTGCTGACCTCCGGCCTCGCATCGAACGTGATCGGACCGAATGCCAACTCCAGCATATCGTCAAACTTCGGTCTTTCCGGGGACGCTGACATCGACCTGATGCTGGGGTCACCCGGAATCTCATTCGATGCAGCGGTCTTAGAATTCGATTTCATTCCCTTGAGTGACACCGTGAGATTCCGATACGTTTTCGGGTCTGACGAGTACTCAGAGTATGTGGGACTCGGTTTCAACGACCATTTCGGATTCCTGCTGAGCGGCCCCGGAATAGCGGGTCCCTTCTCCAATAGTGCGGTGAACATCGCCTTGATACCCAACACCGCAACGTCCGTGGCCATAGACAATGTGAACAATGGCATGGGTTTCACCCCCGGAGCCGGGCAGGGGCCGTGTACGAATTGCCAGTACTACGTTGAGAATTTTCAGGGACTCACCATTGAGTACGATGCATTTACCACGGTGCTGACCGCTTTTGCCGAGGTGCAACCATGTGAGACCTATCACATCAAGATGGTTGTTGCCGATGTTCTGGATGATGGGGTGGATTCTGGCGTATTTCTCGAAGCGGGCAGCTTCTCCACCGGTGAGGCCGTAGCCGCGGAAATCACAGCCCTCGGCCCGCTGTTCGAGGGCTGTACCGATGACCTTTTCACCTTCACCCGCCTCGATGCCTCCACCCTCGGGCAAGATGCCACCGTGCAATTCGATGTTTCTGGAACTGCAATCGCTGGGGTCGATTACACCGCATTCCCCTCCAGCATTATCATTCCCGCTGGGGAAATGTCGGTCTCTCTTGGTGTCGAGGCATTGCTCGATTTTACCCCCGAGGGCGATGAGACCATCACCATCACCCTCACCAACACCGAATGCAGCTGCAGCCCCACCTCGCTACCCGAGGCCACGGCCATCATCAGTGACAATGACACCCCGCTATCGGTCATCACATCGGGCAGCATCACCATCTGCGAGGGGCAGTCGGCAAATCTTGCCGCTACGCCCGCTGGCAGTCTCAACCCTTATTCTATCGTTTGGGACAACACCGCTGGCAGCGGTTCGCCCGTCACCGTGACCCCAGATGCTACCACCACTTATACCGTCACTGTGGATGATGCCTGCGGAACACAGCAGGTTACTTCCTCCGAGACCGTCACGGTGGTATCAGCGGGTTTCGGGACGAATACCATAGAACAGTGCTTTGAGAACCATCAGTTCGATTTCACCAATCAGGGTTTCAGTGATGCAGGCGTTACCTACGCTTGGGATTTTGGGGATGGCAACAGCTCAACACAGGAGAATCCATCGCATACCTACGCTGCACCGGGAAGCTACACTGTCACCCAGACCGTCACCTGGACTGCCAGCGGATGCCAGTCGGTATTCTTCACCGAGGTCGAACTTTGGGAACATCCCGATGCGACCGCCTCTACCACGCAGGATGTCACCTGCACACAGCAGGGCGCGGTGACCGTCTCCGTCAGCGGGGGCGAGGAACCTTACGAATATCTGTGGAGCACAGGCGCCACCACGGCAACGGTTAGCAATTTGGCTGCCGACACTTACACCGTCACGGTGACGGACGACAACGGTTGCGAGGGTACATCGCAAGCCACGGTCACGAATGTCTCCAGCGGCCCACCCACGGCTAATTGTCAGGACCTGACCGTGCAATTGAATGAAGGTGGCACGGCCATAGTCTTTGCTTCTCAGGTGAATGACGGGAGTACTGATGCCTGCGGCATTGCTTCATTGGCTGTCTCACCAGCCACGTTCAACTGTTCGAACATCGGCCCGAATACGGTCACGCTCACGGTGGAAAACGTGGATGGCCTCACTGCGACATGCTCCGCGACTGTCACCGTGCAGGATAACATCAGTCCCGTAGCGGCCTGTCAGAACATTACAGTTCAGTTGGATGCAGGTGGAAACGCTTCCATCACTGCTTCGGACGTGGACGGAGGCAGCACCGACAACTGCGCGATCACTTCGCTGAGCGTCACCCCGAACAGCTTCACCTGCACTGACATCGGCCCGAACACCGTGACCTTGACTGTGGAGGATGCAAGCGGCAACTCACATTCTTGCACAGCCACGGTAACTGTCGAGGAGAATGTACCTCCGGTGGCGGCCTGTCAGAACATTACAGTTCAGTTGGATGCAGGTGGAAACGCTTCCATCACTGCTTCGGACGTGGACGGAGGCAGCACCGACAACTGCGCGATCACTTCGCTGAGCGTCACCCCGAACAGCTTCACCTGCACTGACATCGGCCCGAACACCGTGACCTTGACTGTGGAGGATGCAAGCGGCAACTCACATTCTTGCACAGCCACGGTAACTGTCGAGGAGAATGTACCTCCGGTGGCGGCCTGTCAGAACATTACAGTTCAGTTGGATGCAGGTGGAAACGCTTCCATCACTGCTTCGGACGTGGACGGAGGCAGCACCGACAACTGCGCGATCACTTCGCTGAGCGTCACCCCGAACAGCTTCACCTGCACTGACATCGGCCCGAACACCGTGACCTTGACTGTGGAGGATGCAAGCGGCAACTCACATTCTTGCACAGCCACGGTAAATGTCGAGGAGAATGTGCCTCCGGTGGCGGTCTGTCAGAACATTAGAGTTCAGTTGGATGCCGCTGGCAATGCTTCGATAGTTGCTGCGGATGTTGATGGCGGGAGTACGGACAACTGCGGTATCGTCTCGATGAGCGTGACCCCGAACGCCTTCACCTGCTCGGACATCGGCCCGAACACCGTGACCCTGACCGTTGAGGATGCCAGCGGCAACACGGAGAGCTGCACCGCGACCGTCACTGTTGAGGACAACATCCCGCCGACAGCCGTGTGTCAGGACATCACCGTCCAAGTGGGCGGAGCGGGCAGTGTGACCATCATCGCGGACGACATTGACAATGGAAGCACCGACAACTGCGGCATTGCCTCGATGACCGTCAGCCCGGACAGCTTCACCTGCGCGGATGCGGGTGCGAACACGGTGACGCTCACGGTCACCGATGCCAGCGGCAACACATCCACCTGCACCGCGACCGTTACGGTGGAGGCGGTTGCGGGTCTCACCGCGCTGTGTCAGAACGTGACCGTTCAGCTCGATGCGAACGGCAGCGCGTCCATCACGACATCCGACATCGACAACGGCAGCGGGGCGGACTGCGGCACGGCCAACCTTAGCCTCGACCGCACGGAGTTCGATT
>CAZCNS010000005.1:0-96282 GCA_964500205.1 uncultured Chryseobacterium sp.
ATGGAACTTCCAGCTCCACTACCGATCGCCACGTTCTCCGTGCCGTTCATGTGCACAGCATTCGCCCCACCGATCCGTAGCGCATTGCCCGCGCTGAGGTTCAGATTGCCATTCACATCGAGCCGTTGGGAGGGGGTTGTCGTTCCGATTCCCATGTTCCCACCTATGTTGAACAGGGTGGATGTGGCCTCCCAGTCCGCTCCATTGTGTCTGATGGTCTGTCCCTCAATGCCAGTGAAGGGAATACTCTTTGCCTCCCCGTCCGCGGACTCTCCGCTTTTGGCTGCATAGAGCGCATACGGAACAGAGAGCAGCGGAGACACACCCATGTGTGCAAAGTCCCTGCCTCCTTCAGCATCCATTTCCACCTGTATGAAATACGGGCCGTTGGCCCAGTCCACGTCAGCCATTTCTCCTGATCGATTGATGCCTCCACCCACATGAACTGAGAAAAGACCAAGGCTGTTGGTCATCACTCTGTGTTCCTCCGAGAACACTTCATTTCCCGCCGGACTTCCTTGCATGAGCGAGAATCTCAGGGCTATGGACTTCTCCCTCAGCTCAAGACCGCCAGCATCGCGGGCAACGCCCTGATAGTTGAACAGGTCTGGTGATTGGGCTTGAACAGCGATAGATGAAGCCAATAGCAGGGCGAGTATTGCAAGAAGCTGTTTCATGATTCGTAGGATTTGGATGTTTTGACTCGGATTTAATACGATGCTTTAACCACTCTGAAGCTGCGGCTTATCTGCGTATCCTCAGTTGTGACGGACAGAATGTAGGCGGCCGCTGCAAGCTTTGACAAATCAATTCGGGACTCCTTGGATTCGTTATCGAGAGAGGTTTGGAAAACTTCCCTTCCGCTTAAGTCATAGAGTACTGCCCGGCCAACATTGAAAGTCTCGTTAACTTTCACCAACAGCACATCTGAGAAGGGATTGGGGTAGAC
The DNA here is from genome assembly GCA_964500205.1 of uncultured Chryseobacterium sp. Taxonomy (GTDB): domain Bacteria; phylum Bacteroidota; class Bacteroidia; order UBA10329; family UBA10329; genus UBA10329. The sequence continues at coordinate 950 of CAZCNS010000005.1, forward strand.
AGAGATGCCAATAATTGTAGACCCGATGTTCGCATCCACAGGCTCTACATGGAGTAAGGGTTGGTGAAAACCCTCGGTGATCATCGAAACACCACCTGTCGCAGTTGAAACAGCGACCTCACCGACCGTCCATACCAACGAGCTCATTTCAGGGTCTGTCACACCTGAGCTTCCGATTACCTGATGGCTGATGGACTGGGCATGAGCAGAAAAAGCCACCAGCGATGCCAAGACAAAAGCACTGCCGATAGCAATTGATTTTATATCACGCTGTAATGCAACCTGCGTGCGAGAGGAATATGGAAGTAGGTGTGTCATTGGACGAGAATATTGAATCGATTTTTGACACTGCTAAACTATGAGATGCTTTTCGAGTGTCGGTTGAAGATCAAAGGCTGGATTTGAAATTCATAGACGATGAAGGGGTTTGGTGAATTCAGTGGATGTGTGCGAACATATTTCGCTGCCACTTGTACTCATGTTGCGCCAATGCATCATAATTGCAAGTCGCGTGTAGCCACGGTTATCTTCGCCCCCCTTCTCAAAGATCATGTTCTCTGCCCTTAATCGAATAGAAACCGTCAAGCAGCTTGGCGGAACCGACTTTGACCTGCTGGTGATCGGTGGTGGTGTCACCGGGGTCGGCATAGCTTTGGATGCCGCAAACCGCGGACTCAAGGTTGCATTGGTCGAGAAGCAGGATTTCGCTGCGGGTACCAGCAGCCGCAGCACTAAGCTGGTGCACGGAGGATTGCGTTATCTGAAGCAGTTTGAGTTCGCCTTGGTACGCGAGGTGGGTCTCGAACGCGAGATCGTCTATCGCAACGCCCCGCACATTGTCATCCCCGAAAAGATGCTACTGCCGATCATCGAGGGTGGTTCTCTCGGCAGACTGCCTGCATCAGTCGGTCTTTACGTGTATGACCTGCTCGCAGGCGTTAGACGTAAAGAGCGTAGGAAGATGCTGTCGCGGACAGAGACCAAGGAACGTGAGCCGCTACTGAGGGAGCAAGGACTTCTCGCAGGTGCGCTCTATTGGGAGTATCGCACGGACGATGCCCGTTTGGTGACCGAGCTGGCCAAGACCGCACACGAGAAAGGCGCGGTGCTGCTCAACTATTGCAGTCTGGACTCTTTCCGGTTTAAGAATGGAAAAGTCAGCGGTGGCAATATCACCGACCTGATCAATGGATCGAAATCGACCATCAGAGCCAAGAAAGTGGTCAATGCGGCCGGACCCTGGGTGGACAAGGTCCGCGGGACCGCTGAGGAGATCCGTGGCAAGCGGCTTCAGCTTACCAAGGGTGTGCACCTTGTGTTCGACCATCAGCGACTTCCCATCAGGCAAGCGCTTTATTTCGATGTGGAGGATGGCCGCATGATGTTTGCCATTCCCCGCGAGAACTGCACCTATGTGGGCACCACCGACACAGTGTACGATGAGGGAATCGAGCGTCCACGTGTCTCCAAACGTGATGTGACATATCTGCTCTCAGCGGTCAATAGGATGTTCAATATCGAGCCGCTTGAAGAAAAAGACATTGTGAGCACGTGGGCCGGGCTGCGACCGTTGATCCATGAGGACGGCAAGTCACCCTCTGAACTGTCGCGCAAGGACGAGATCTTCATATCCGCCCAAGGACTGATAAGCATAGCAGGCGGAAAGCTTACTGGCTTCCGTAAGATGGCCGAGCGGACGGTTGACCTTTGCTTTCGGCAGCTCGCTGATGAGCAGGCTATCAAATTCGTGTCCTGTACCACGGACAATGTTCAACTCACAGGCGGAGGCAAGCGCAATGCGCAATCTTTTCTTTTGAGTCTGAGAGAAGATGTGAAGCTCTATTTCGGTGCCGATATGCTCCAGCAGCTTTTCCATCGTTTCGGTGAGAATGCAGAGACCATTGCTCAGGATGCGATGGGGCGGGAGGGAAGCCCAGCTATTGCCCTGCTTCTGGCGGAGTTGCATTACTGTGTCAAGGATGAGGTGGTCACGGAGTTGAGCGATTTCCTCATCAGACGCACCGGTAGGCTTTATTTCGCCAAGGCCGAAGCCGACCGCCATGCGGAGATGCTGAACCGGGAACTGGCAGAGCTTCTCAACTGGGATGAGGCTGCGGCCAAGCGCTCTTTGGACACGTACCTGCGCGAGAGCCGCGAGGTGGTTCGGTTTGAATGAGTTCTCAGGAATGGGAAAGGTGGCGAACCAGTTGCTCCACCGCCAGACCACGGTGGCTTATGGCGTTCTTCTCATCCATCATCATTTCTGCGAATGATCTGTCATGTCCATCGGGCCTGAAGATGGGATCATAGCCGAAACCCTCGCTCCCAGTGCGTTTTTCGAGAATCACACCCTTCACTTCGCCCTCCAAAAGGAACTCGTTTCCCTCTTTGATGAGGCAGATGACGGTTCGGAAACGTGCCGAGCGGTCAGCAGCACCGTCAAGAGCTGATAGCAGTTTGTCCATGTTGTCATCGAAGCTGCAACCCTCACCTGCATAGCGGGCGGAGTACACCCCTGGAGCACCACCGAGTGCCGACACCTCAAGCCCCGTATCGTCCGCGAAGCAGTCCATGCCTGTGCGGTCCGACAGGAACCTTGCTTTGATCGCTGCGTTCTCTTCGAGCGTGCTGCCGGTCTCCGGTATGTCCACCTCTCCGATCACCTCGCGCAGGCCCTTGACCCTGTAGCCAAGGGGTGCGAGCTTGGACTGCACCTCTGCCAGTTTGTGAGCGTTGTTGGTGGCGAACAGAATATCCATCGGGGTCGTGTTGATGCGCGAAAATACTTTTGTCGGCCTCAAGGTAGGCTTTGGCCTTGGTCTGAAGATGCCGCGTTCACTTGGGCCGTATCATTGCAGTGCACTAAGCAAAGGTGGTCTGATTGGGCCTTTGATGGTGACGAGTACATGCATCTTCAAACGATAGAGTCAAAAATCAATGAAGTCATAGGCCAGCAGGTCATGCGCGACTTTGACCTTGCAGAGTTGTACGAGGTGCAGACCAAGAATCTGAACCTTGCCGTGAAGCGGAACATCAAGAGGTTTCCGAAAGACTTCATGTTCAGGCTCACACAGGAGGAGTGGGATGGTTTGAGGTTGCAAATTGAAACCTCAAAGGGAAGGGGTGGAACCCGGCACCTGCCGTTCGCCTTTACTGAACAAGGACTCGCCATGTTGAGTGGTATCCTGAATTCTGACAAGGCCATCGAGGTGAACATCGCCATCATGCGGGCGTTCGTCTTCATGCGGCAGTACGCGCTCACACACAAGGACTTGACCGAGAAACTCACCAGAAGTATGACACGCAGTTCGATGACGTTTATGGTGCGATTGAGTTCCTCATGCGGAAGGACAGACAGGAAACCGAGCAGAGGGAACGGAAGCGTATAGGATACAGGACAGGCGAGGAATGAAAGGCTTTCAACAAGTAGGTCGGAAACTGATGTCATCACAAACTGTGACAACATCCCCGCTTCATGCGGTCGCAAATTGCGACCGCAACAGGCCATGCTTTTTGGAAAGGGGAAAGCTTTTGAGGTTGCAGGTTGAAGCCTCAAACAGAAGTATGCTTTCAATGTGCATTTTCAGCACCTTAGGGAAAGACTTGAGGTCGCAGATTGCGACCTCATGAACTGGTGTTAGGATGTGGGAGTTGAACAGCGTCTGAAAATGAAGATAATACCAACAAATATTATTGAAATTACCGTAGAAGGGGCCATTAAGAAAGGACACCGAGTGGTGACTTGGCCAGTTTCGATTATCATGTTCGGAACATGGGGACTTTGCTTGTACTTGGGAGTAGAAACAGCGATTTATTGGATTATTCCTGTTGGCTTTCTGTTGGGGCCTCTATTTGGCTGGTTATATTGGAGTTTCTCAGTCCCCAAATGGAAGTTGTGGTCATTACGAAATGTTCGGAATGTTCACGAGTGGAAAGAAAGAGCGATTAAAGAAAAATTGATTTGGCCGGACGGAAGTCCTTTTGCCAAAACAGAAATTTGGAATAGTTACGACCGAGAGATTCTGAAAATTCTCAACAATAAATTTAATACTCCAGACGAACCTTCAGTATTCAAAGACGATACGGAAGTACCTGCGGAAACACTGATTTACTGGTCGAAAACCAGGCGTCTTATTGAAATGGCCGTTATGCTAATTGGGGTTGGACTCGGATTTTGGATGACATTCGGAGTCGGCAATGCAATTGGATTGGCGTTTATGATCGTTTCGGGTCATTATGCATACCGTGACTTTAAGAAAGCAAATAGCCGAGACGTACAACTATCAATAAGTGAACTGGGAATTGTGACACAGAATGGGGAATCATTCGGATGGAATCAGATAAAGAATGAACAGTTAGAGATAAAGTCTGGCTTTACACTTCGTTCAATCAGATGTTACATCAAATTTCATTTTGATGACCCTGACTTGGCTGAATATGATTTAAACTATAAATTGATTTCTGTGGATGACTTTGATATTAGTTATTCTGAATTGGAGCACTTGTTGAAAATATATAGGGGTCGATTTAAGCAAAGAAACAAAGAGTGACACAACATCTTTTGATTCAAAAAATCACATGATAACATTAGCTGATAATGTCTGAAATCTCAGTTCCCCCAATGCAGTTGAGCGGCCTCGAACCGCTCCAGATCTACGCTGGTTCCAACTTCATCAACGTGGGCGAACGCACCAACGTGACAGGGTCGCGCAAGTTCCTGCGTTTCATCAAGGAAAGCAATTACGAGGAGGCCCTCAGCGTGGCCCGCGATCAGGTGGAAGGCGGTGCGCAGATCCTCGATGTGAACATGGACGAGGGCATGATCGATGGGAAGGAGGCCATGGTCAAGTTCCTGCACCTCATCGCCTCAGAGCCTGATATCTCGCGCATCCCCATCATGATCGACAGCTCGAAGTGGGAGATCATAGAGGCGGGGCTGCAATGCGTGCAGGGCAAAAGCGTGGTCAACTCCATCAGCCTGAAAGAGGGCGAGGAGCAGTTCGTCCATCACGCCAAGCTGGTGAAACGTTATGGTGCGGCCGTCATCGTCATGGCGTTCGATGAGCAGGGCCAGGCCGACAACTACGAGCGCAGGATAGAGATCTGCAAGCGCAGCTACGACATCCTTGTGGAGAAGGTCGGCTTCCCGCGGCAGGACATCATCTTCGACCCCAACATCTTCCCCGTGGCAACGGGCATGGACGAGCACGCCAACAACGCGCTGGACTTCTTCCGCGCCACCACGTGGATCAAGGAGAACCTGCCGGGCGCGAAGGTGAGCGGGGGCGTGAGCAACGTGTCGTTCTCGTTCCGAGGCAACGACCCCGTACGCGAGGCCATGCACTCGGCATTCCTCTACCACGGCATCAGAGCAGGCATGGACATGGGCATCGTGAACCCCGCCATGCTGGAGGTCTATGACCAGATTCCGAAGGAGCTGCTGGAGCGTGTGGAGGACGTGCTGCTGAACCGCAGGGCCGATGCCACCGAACGTCTGCTCGATTTCGCGGAGGGCTACAAGGGCGTGAAGAAGGACGCCAAGGAAGACCTCGAATGGCGGTCGCTGCCTGTAAGTGAGCGGTTGAGTCACGCGCTGGTCAAGGGCATTGTCGACTTCGTGGAGCAGGACACCGATGAGGCGCGCCTGATGCTAGGCAAGCCGCTCTCGGTGATCGAGGGGCCGCTGATGGACGGCATGAACATCGTAGGCGACCTTTTCGGCTCTGGAAAAATGTTCCTTCCACAGGTGGTGAAAAGTGCGCGGGTGATGAAAAAGGCTGTTTCCTATCTCCTCCCATTCATGGAGCAGGAAGCGGACGGGTCATCGTCCAAATCAGGCAAAGTGCTGCTTGCGACCGTGAAGGGCGATGTGCATGACATCGGGAAGAATATCGTGGGAGTAGTTCTCGCATGCAACAACTATGAGGTGATAGACCTCGGTGTGATGGTGCCTGCCGAAAAAATCCTTCAGGCCGCCAAAGACAACAATGTGGATGTCATCGGGCTTTCGGGCCTCATCACACCCTCCTTGGACGAGATGGTACATCTGGCGAAAGAGATGCAGCGCAGCGGATTCAACATTCCGCTGCTTATTGGCGGAGCGACCACTTCAAGGGTGCATACGGCCGTGAAGATCGACAGCCACTACACCAACGACCAGGCCGTGCATGTGCTCGATGCCTCTCGTGCTGTGACCGTGGTCGAAAGGCTTTTGAGTTCAGAGAAAAAAACCTACGTAGACAGCATCAAGACCGAGTATGCCCAGATGCGCGAGACTCATGCCCGCAAACAGGGCGAGAAGAATTACGTAACGCTTGCTGAGGCCCGCGCCAACCGTTTTCCTATCTCTTGGAAAGCCGAAGATATCCGCAGGCCGAACAAGCTGGGTATCACCTCGCTCAACAATTTCCCACTGGACGAACTCGTGCCTTATATCGACTGGACGCCCTTCTTCCAAACGTGGGAACTGGCAGGCCGATACCCGCGCATTCTGGAAGATGAAGTGGTGGGCGCGGAGGCGAAAAGGCTTTTTGCAGATGCCAAGGCCATGCTCAACAGGATTGTCTCAGAGAAATGGCTCACCGCCAATGGGGTGGTCGGTCTCTGGCCCGCCAATGCGGTGGGTGACGACATGGAGGTGTATGACACTACAGACCCTACAAAATCCATCGGAAAGTTCCATTCCCTTCGCCAGCAGGGCAAGAAAGGGACGGACGTGCCGAACATCGCTTTGGCAGATTTCCTCGCCCCGAAAGATTCAGGGTTGCAGGACTATCTGGGTGGTTTTGTGGTAACCACGGGCATCGGCATCGAGGAGAAGCTGGCCGAGTTCGCTGCCGACCATGACGACTACAGCAGCATCATGCTCAAGGCATTGGCCGACCGCATGGCCGAGGCATTCGCAGAGAAACTGCACGAAATCGTCCGCAAGGAACTCTGGGGCTACGCTTCCGATGAATCATTGGACAACGAGAGCCTCATCAGAGAGAAGTACCGTGGCATCCGCCCCGCGCCAGGTTATCCTGCCTGTCCGGACCACACCGAGAAACCCGAACTCTTCCGCTTGCTGAACGCCACGGAACATACAGGCACCATCCTCACCGAATCCATGGCGATGATGCCCGCAGCGGCCGTGAGCGGTTGGTATTTCGGGCACCCCGAATCCAAATACTTCGGCCTCGGAAAGATCTCAAAAGACCAAGTGGCGGATTACGCGCAGCGGAAAGGCATGACGATGGAGGAGGCGGAAAGGTGGCTGAGTCCTGCATTGGGGTATTGATTCACCCCAGATGTTTCATCGCCTCCCGTCTCGATAACGGACTCAGTTCCGTTTCGCTAACGAACCGCCTCACCGCCTCCGCATCGGTCTTGGCATACTCGCGCAGCGCCCAACCGATGGCCTTGTTGATGAAGAACTCCTTGCTGCCGAGGTTGAGGCGGATGTGATGGAACAGCAGCTCCGTGTCGGTCTTCTCCTTGTAGCCCAGTTGGAAGATGATGCTCGTTCTTCGCAGCCACATGTTGTCGTGAACGGCCCATTGGCCTGTTATCTCCGTCTTTTTTTCAGGGAATTTGAGGAAATATGGTCCAACAATCCATGAGGCAAGGCCGTCCACCGTGTCCCACCAGCTTTTGGTGACGATGAGTTTCTCCAAGAGTTCAAGATCGGGTTCTTTGATCTCCAGCACCTGTTTCCGCATAATGTCCAGAGCACAGTACTGCATCTCACGGTGTTCCCCATTCCAAAGTGGCAGGACCCATTCTAAGCCGAACGGATCAGGAAGGCCATTTTCTCTCAGAAATTCCGTGAGAATTGCTCTGCGTTCCGGTGTTTTGATACCGAGAAAGGCGAAATGCCCTTTCATGTAGTCCGACATGGCTTGGGCTACGGCCTCGTCCTGCCGCTCTGAGAGCCTGCGGGTCAGCTCCTCGACCCATGATCTGTTCAAGAAAGACGTGCTCATCATTCACAGACAGCCGGTTCTGCCCCCGTCCACTGGCAGATTGATACCGTTGATGTAACCCGCCAGAGGACTCGCAAGAAAGGTCACTGCTGCGGCCACTTCCTCTGGCTCAGCAAATCTCGCAGCAGGGATTTCTGCCAACATTTCGCTCGTCACCTCCTGCTCGGTCTTTCCCGTCTTTACAGCCTTGTTGGATATGATGGACGAAAGCCTTCCAGTAGCAGTGGCACCCGGCAGCACGTTGTTGACAGTGATGCCGTGTTTCCCCACCTCATTGGCCAAGGTCTTTGCCCAGCTCGCCACCGCACCCCTTATGGTGTTGCTCACTCCCAGACCGTGCAGAGGCACTTTGACTGATGTGGAGATGATGTTGATGATGCGGCCATGACGCGCAGCCTTCATGCCCGGAAGCAGTGCCTGAGCAAGTATATGATTGCAGATCAGGTGTGCGGAGAAGGCATCGCGGAAGGCAGACAGTTGAGCATCTGCAATGGGACCACCGGCAGGCCCGCCCGTGTTGTTCAGCAGGATGTGGTAGGTGTTGCCTGCGGCCAGATGCGCTGCGAGCGTTGCGGAAAGTCTATCGGGGTCGGAGAAATCGGCAACGATGTACTGATGCACCTGTTCAGTGTTTGTTGACAGGGATTGCAGTGTCTCTTGAAGTTTTTCCTCATTTCGTGCCACGAGGGTCACGTTCGCACCGCACTGCGCCATTTGAAAGGCCACCGCACGACCTATACCTGCTGTGCTACCGCAGATCAAGGCATTCTTGCCCCTGAGGTCTATCTGTATCATCTCTCTTCTGATTTCCTGCCAAAACTAATCAGAGGCGCACGTGCTCACTCTTTCGAGTCGTTGTCAGGCAGTGGAGTCATTTTTCGCTTGGAGTCTCTACCTTTTTTACCCACGCTGCCCCCCCAAAGGCCCATTTGTGGCTCGCGGTGCTGCTTCTCTCCCGCGCCCGGGTTCACCGAATTCGAGAATGGTGTGTAGTCATTGCGGTTGGCGCGGCCTCTTGCGCTGCGCGAATCCTGCGATGTGACCCTGCGTGCACGTCTGTGAAATCCTTTCGATGCCTTGCCAGGACTTCCCTGCACGCTTTGGCCACGTTGCCGGGCACCTTTGCGGGTAAACTCATCAAAATCCCTGAATCGCGACTGCCGACCTCGGGTACTGAACTCGTCCATGTCGCGGAACCTGTTTGCGCTGGATTTGCCTGCGGACGAGAACTCATCGATATCGCGGAACAATCCTTTACGACCGGACGCGGAGCTGAATCCCGGGTCGAGGAATCCTTTGTTCGCACCCTGACCCCGCGAAGAGAAAAAATCGGGCATGCGGCCGGACTTCGCACTCCGAGCAGATGGGGAGGTGAAGCCTTGCAGCATGCGCTTGGTTGATGCCTTAGGCCGGGTGATGGCCATGGCAGGACAGTCCACTTGGGCATGGGTCGGTTTGGACGGCATGCCAGTAAGCATAGCCGTGAGCAGGATCATGATGCCGAGGAAGGTGCTCACCGAACCGTAAAGTTCAGGTTTTCAATGGGAAGAAAGTAAGAGGCCGTCACAGCAGGCTTTCCCCGCAACGATGGCAGTATCGAGGCTGGGGCAGATGTTCATCCTCTCCGCATCGCGGACATGCGACCCCAGGCCCCGCCCGTTCCGCCTTCGCGATCTCCACACCCACAAGTCCGGTAGGGATGGCTATGATGCCATAACCCAATATCATGATCGCTGAGGCGATGAACTGCCCCAAGGCCGTGACAGGAACAATATCACCATAGCCCACGGTGGTCAGGGTGATCACAGCCCAATAGACGCTCTTGGGGATGCTGTTAAACCCATTCTGACCGCCTTCTACCACGTACATCACTGTACCCATGATGAAAACGAGTGTGATCACCGCTGAAAGGAAGACCAGCACTTTCTCCTTGGCAGCTGTTATGGCATTGACGAGAACCTCGGCTCCGCGGACATAGCGGGCCAATTTCAGCACCCTGAACACCCGCAGCAGTCTGATGGTGCGGATGACGAGCAGGAACTGTGGGCCTTTGATGAATAGGCCGAGATAAGTCGGTATGATGGAAAGCAGGTCTACGATGCCGAAGAAGCTGAAGATGTACCCTCTTGGGTTCGGAGATGACCATATCCGGGCAAGGTACTCCAGTGTGAAAATGACCGTGAATACCCACTCAGCAGTGATGAGCCACGCTCCCATCCTTGTCTCCAATTCGGAGACGCTAACCGCCATGACCACAGCAAGACTGCCAAGGATGGCCCATAGCAGTGCGACATCAAACTGCTTGCCCCATCGTGTGTCGGTCTCGAAGATGATCTCGTGTACGATCCATCGGATGTGCCGCATGGTGAGTCGCTGACGCTCAAAGGCTTCAGGGTCATCCTGAAGGATTCTCTTTCTCAGGGAAATGCTCAGATAAGATGCCTTATCACTCATTTTGGGATGCAGATGGCAGTCCGACCTTACTTGTTGTCAAGAACACTGAACTCAGAGTTGTTGCTAACGAATTCCGGAACGAATGTTTTCATGATACGCACCACCTCCACCGGGTCGCCAGAGATCAGGGCTTCCTGCGCACGGTTTACCATCACCGATGCATCTGCAAATTGCACCTGACGGACTCCTGCAATCATGATCTTGGGATGATGCGTGGGTTTGACGCTCTCCTTATCGGCCAGCAGCTCTTCGAATAGCTTTTCACCAGGCCTCAATCCGGTGACCTTGATCTCTATGTCCACATCGGGCTGGAGTCCAGAGAGACGGATCATCTTTCTGGCAAGGTCTATCACCTTCACGGATTCACCCATGTCGAACACGAAGATCTCTCCTCCACGACCCATGGCTCCCGCTTCCAATACCAAGTTGCATGCCTCAGGTATGGTCATGAAGTAGCGCGTAATGTCCTCATGAGTGACTGTCACAGGTCCGCCAGCCTCGATCTGCCTTCTGAACAATGGAATGACCGAACCATTGGAACCCAGCACGTTGCCGAAGCGGGTTGTTATGAAATGCGTGCGTTCTTGTGATGAGTTCAGTGCTTGCGCATACATTTCGGCCATCCGCTTGCTGGCACCCATCACATTGGTGGGGTTCACTGCCTTGTCGGTAGACACCATCACGAAACGGTCAACCCCGTATTCCACGCTCATGTCCGCAAGACACTTGGTGCCCCAAACGTTGACCCTCATGGCCTCGTAGGGATATGCCTCCATCATGGGCACATGCTTGTAGGCTGCAGCATGGAACACGGTGTCGGGTCGATTTGCTTCAAAAAGTTGCCGCATTCGCCCCTCATTCGTGATGTCCGCAATGATGAATTCCGCACATTTTGACAAGCCCGGCTCTGAGGCACGGACATTGACCTCCAGATCATGAAGCGGGCTTTCCGCTTGATCGATGAAATACACCTTGCGCGGAGAGAAATACAGGATCTGTCTTGCGATCTCACTGCCGATGGAACCAGCTGCGCCCGTCACGAAGATGGTCCTTCCCTCGATATACCCCTTGATATTCTTGCTGTCCAGATCAATGGGCTCACGTTCAAGCAGGTCTTCGATTCTCACTTTTTTGATCTGACTCGTGGTCAGGTTGCCCTGAATCCAGTTGCGAACGGCAGGAACCACCTTGACCTTCAGTTCGAAATCGATCGCCTTCTCGATGATCTCTTTTTTCTTGAGTCCTGGAATGCCCTGAATGGCGATGACCAGTTGATGAATGCGGAGGTCAGCAATCGTCTGTTCCTCCAAGATGCTTGGTGCGTACACTGGCACGCCATCGATGCGTTTGCCCCATTTCTGGCTGTTATCGTCTATGAAGCCTACCACATCGTAGAACCGGGACATGTCTTGAGCGAGGGTGGCACGGGTAATGATTCCGCTTGACCCCGCACCGTAGATCAAAACCCTCGTTCTGCCCAGCTTCTTTCCTTGAAGTACCTGATGGAAAACAGCCTTGACCGCCAGCCTGAACCCTATCAGCATAACCACTGTCAAAAACAGGTTGATCATGAAGATCGATGTTGAGAAAAGCGGGCCACTGTCGGGGCGGAACGGGACCATGGTCAGCAAACCGCCAAGAACCAGTGCAATACCGAGAGCGCTGGCCGATGCCATCATGATACGCGCAGCATCCGTGATTCCGGTATGGCGGATCACACCCGAGTACGATTTGAAGATCCGGAAGCTCGCACCGAATATCAGAACGGTGAGAGCTGTTTGCCTGAGTACTAGACCGAAGGTTATGGACTCGACCTCAAAATTGAAACGGAGCAGGGTGCTCAATGGCACTCCAGAGGCAACTATGAAAAGATCAATCGCGAGAACCGCCCATCTTGATAAAAACCGTTGCGAATATCTCTGAACAATAGGCTCAATCATCAGTAATAACAGATAACATAGGAATGCAAATGTAGCAAGGTTGTCCGAAGTTGGTTGGCGTTCTCCACTGGTGGGTTCTCCATGTTTCTGCAGACCATTTACAGCTATGCCTACATTTGCTGACCTTCATTATCGAACACATTCAAATGAAAAAGCTTTCTGGACTTGCTTTGCTTCTGTTAATGGCCTGTTCAAGCTTGCATGCTGGAGGGCCTTGGCCTCGTCCGAAGGGGTCGGGCTATGCTCAGGTAAGTGCCACGTATCTTGGTTACAACGCGATGTTCGGCCCGAACAGTGACATCGTTGACCTCAGGCGGCCGATGACCGATGTCACCATGCAGGCATATGTTGAGTATGGTCTTTCTGACCAGTTGACCTTCGTGGTCAATCTTCCATTCAAATACGTGTCATCAGGGGAGACCATCAATCAGACCGATTTTTTTCAGGACACGCTGGGTTCGGCAGACCTTTTTGGTCTGAACACAGTGTTGTTGGGGTTTAAATACAACATCATCAACAAGAAGGTGCTACTCACCGTTGGACTCAATACCGAGAGCAACGTGGCAAGATTCGACTCCATCCCGGCCATGCGCACGGGTCCTCAGACGTTCGTCATCCAGCCGTATCTGAGCGCAGGAACCACTTTCGGGAAATTCTACACTCAGCTTGAGGCAGGATACCGAGTGCGCTTCTCTGGCTATAGCCATGAGGTGGCCTTGGCCTACGAATTAGGTTATTCGTGGAACGCGAAGACCTACTTCATCTTGGATGTCAGGGGCCGAGTGTCCATGATGAACGGCTCGTTTGACAACAACGTGTCTCCCGAGCATCCATTTGGCCGAGACCTTCACACCATTATCGACCCCAACAACCAGCAGTTCATCGGCTATGGCCTGAAGTTCATTCAGAAGATCAAGAAGGTGCATCTCAATGCAGGTGTTTACAGCGGCTACGGACAGATGGTAGCGGCCGCACCGGTGTTCAGCCTCGGGGTGGCCTACGAATGGTGATTTGAACAGCCGTGATGGACGTGGCATTCAACCCCTTGTACATCAAGGCACTGCACATCATTTTCGTTGTGACATGGTTCGCTGGCCTGTTTTACATGGTGCGTCTGTTCATTTATCATGCGGAAGCACGTGAGCGGCCCGAGCCCGATAGAGGCATATTGTCGGAGCAGTTCAAGCTGATGGAGTGGCGGCTGTGGTACATCATCACCTGGCCTTCGCTCATACTGACGTGGGTTTTCGGACTTTGGCTGGTGTACCTGTTCAACTGGTGGTTTGCACCGTGGCTGTGGCTCAAGGTGAGCATGGTGGTGGGACTCACAGCATATCATCTTTACTGCCACCGTATCTTCGGTAAGTTTCAGAATGACCGAGCCACTTGGGGTTCCATGAAGCTTCGGATGTGGAACGAGGTATCTACGCTCTTTCTGTTCGCCATTGTGTTCACCGTGGTGCTCAAGGACACCGTGGGCTGGCTTTGGGGACTGCTTGGTCTTCTTGTGCTGGCAGCCGCGATGATGGTGGGTATCAAGGCATACAGGAGGGCACGCGAGAAGTAGGTCAGTTTGCAGGCACAATGACCGCATCCGGATTGGAGATGCGCACGCTTGCAAGCATCGATTCCGCGATGGCAACCGATTCATAGCGGCCGTATGAAACGCTGAAGGGGTTATCCGGACCTGTGGCGATTTCCGCTTGAAAGCCCCGTTGCTGAAGCTTACCAACCATTATCTCAGCCTCTTTGATCGTTTGGAATGATGCAGCTATGACGTGGTAGGAAGATGGCACAGCAGCTTCCTCCCACTTGACACTTCGAATCTCATCTTGCGAAGACACAATGCTCGTATTCTCATGTTCCACGGCTGACGGGTCCGTACTCAACTGCACAGGGTGGAATTTCCGTGAGGCATAAACTGTGCGCTGTGCGTGTGGCATCAGTCCCATCTCGGCCATGAGACTCTTGCTGCCATCCACCACTCCTTGTTGGAAGGGAAGCCAGGCAAGCAGGCCAATGACAGCTGCCGCTGCCGCATAGCCTGCCACTTTCCTGAGAGGGAGTTGGCGCACCGTGGTTGCTGCACGCTGGGTCAGTGGGGTTTCCACGGAGATTTCGCGGGCCTGCAACGGCCTGAGGCCAAAGAAGCGCGGAGCTGATGCCCGTTCCCTGTCTGCCACGAAATGAATTCGGCCATCAGAGCCAAGCGAGAGGCTTCCCACGTTGGGCCACAGCACTCGATGACCTGCTGAGAGTATGAAGCGGAGCTCGCTCACAGCATCTGTCAACCAATCATCAGCAGCAGCGAGCCCGAAGCCCCATCTATCTGCCACCGCATTGATGAGGAGACCATCATTGTGCAGGAGCCTCGGACTGAAGATCAGTTCTTCCGATGGGGGAGATATCCTTGACCGTGCGGTGTCGATTTCAGCCTGCTTACCCTCACGAACAATAGCGCCAACGCCAGGAATCACAACCATCGGGTGATGACTCAGCAGCGAATCGACCAGATGACCGAGTTGTTGGGTGTACATGATGCGATAATCTCCAAAGAGGGCTTCAAATATACTTCTGACAAGACTTGCGCTCAACCCCTAAATTCTGACCAGGCTTGAGGATTGTCCTCTAAGCACGGGCATATCTTTGCCCAATGCAGGATAGCATTAGTATCAACAGGCCGCTCACTTGGCAAGATACGGCCTATTTCGTGACCACGGTCAAATCCACCGAAGCACTTGAGAGAGAATCGCTTTTCAGCGAGCATTTATTGCGTGTTCGGGATGATACTATGGTCCCCGTGCAGAGGCAGGAGCAGGAGGGATTGACGTTTTACCTGATCATAGGGTTGATTGCAGTCGTGCTTTTCACCAATATGCGAGGCGGGCTCGGGCCAATGCGGGTGTTTCGTGCGGCATTTGACGGTGCCGCGCTTAGCACTTCGGTTCGTATCGGGACGACATCCGACCAACGGATTCCTGTTCAGCTCTTCCTCACTGGAGTCTTGTCCATAGGATTGTTTGCATCCTTCGTTGCTGCACGTATCCTCGGAAGAGTCGGCTTCGGGTTGGAGGACGCGCTTGGTATGGCACTGGCGGTGCTAGCCTACCTGCTTGGCACCAGATGGGTCAACCTGTTACTTTCAACTATGGTCGGCAGCGCCCAAATGGCAAGATCCTATGGAGTGGTGCAAGGAGTGCTGGTCACATCGGTCGGTGTGGCTCTCCTGCCAGTTGCACTCATTGCGCTGTTCGGCCCCGGCTGGGCGCAGTGGCCATCACTCATCATTGGAATGGTATTGCTTGGATGGTTCGTTCTCAGCGACTTGATCAGGTCTGCAGTACTTCTGATGAGCGACACGGCAACCCGCGCCCATCATATTATTTACTACTTTTGCACCCTCAAAATTTTGCCGTTGTCAGTTGCAGTCAGGGCGGTCATGGGCAACTGATTGAAATTCCTCCCAAAGCATGGACAGAGTCAAGAGCATACTTGTTTCCCAGCCACGGCCTGAGGGAGACAAATCGCCTTATTTCGACCTTGCTGAGAAACATAATCTGAAGATTGACTTCCGTCCGTTCATTCAGGTGGAGGGCGTTGACGTCAAGACGTTCCGCTCCCAACGCGTGAACATTTTAGAGCACAGTGCCATCATCCTCACCAGCAAGAATGCTGCCGACCATTTCTTTCGCATCTGTGAGGAGGCCAGGGTAACTGTGCCCGAGAGCATGAAATACTTCTGTGTCACAGAGGCCATTGCTTTCTACCTACAGAATTATGTTGTCTATCGGAAAAGAAAGATCTTCTCTGGCAAGACGGATTTCGCATCGTTGGTGGAGGTGGTCCGTAAGCATAAGAACGAGAACTATTACCTGCCTTGCAGTGACCAGATGAAGCCGGAAATGGCTGCGTTGCTCGATAAGTACAATATCCGCTACACCCGTTCTGAGATCTATCGCACCGTCAGTAGCGACCTGTCAGACCTTGCTGATGTCAACTACGATGTGCTTGCGTTTTACAGCCCATGGGGAATCCGTTCGCTGTTTGAGAACTTTCCGGACTTTAAGCAGAACGCCACGCGCATTGCTGCATTCGGCACTGCGACCATCAAAGCGGTGGAGGAGCGTGGACTCACTGTCAACATTCCAGCTCCTGCGCCCAATGCCCCGTCCATGACCATGGCTTTGGACAACTACATCGTACAGGCCAACAAGAAACGCTGACCATAGCAGGTCACTCCCTCAACCCTTTTCCGAATGGGAAGCTACTCCTTCAGCAAACGGGAGAAGCTCTGCTCCCAGAAGACCATTGACCGACTCTTCAAGGAGGGGAAATCGGTGAAGTCATATCCCCTGAGGGCTGTTTTCCTCGAGGTGGATGAGGCGGAGGCTCCAGTTCAGGTGCTCATTTCCGTACCCAAGAAGCGCGTCCGCAAAGCACATGACCGTAACCGTGTGAAGCGGCTCATCCGAGAGGCTTACCGTTTGAATAAGAATGTGTTCTTGGACAATCTATTGCTACAGGACAGCAATCTAGCTTTGGGGTTTATCTTCCTCTCGGACAGCAAGATTGATTTCCAAGAGATATCTAAAAGTATGAGTGTCACGCTGATGGAAATAGCGAATATGCACACCCCAAGATAGGTCTATTCTTTTCCAGTGCAGACCTTCGTCAGCGCGCTTTGGCGTAATCGCAGTATGTGCATCTGAGCGATGTGTTCTACCGCCTCGATGCGCGCTCCATCCTGCTCAAGACCTACTTCGAGATGGACGACCACGATGCGCTGTTCTACCACGCATCGGCCTTCCGCACGTTCCTTGCGCGCAATCGCACCATTTCAGACCGCCAGCGCAAGGTGTATCAGAACCTCATCCGTCTCACTCTCTCACTGGCACGCTGCGGCACGGAGCGACACCGTATCCGTGCATTGCAGAACGTGCAGCTGACACGCCCAATGTGGCGGATCTGGCGTGGTTGGAGAGGAGAATCGGGGATGCTTTGGCCTGAACTCAATCCTTCAGCTTCGCCAGCTCACCCTTCAGGTGGTCGATCACCTTTACCTCGCTGATGTCGATGCCCTTTTTCTCCCCAAGGAGAAGGGATACCCAATCCCCGAAGTGGATGAGGTAGAGTGCCCGCTGGAGGTCGGTCTCGCCCTTTGACCACACCTCGATGATGGTGTCGGTGTACTCAGCGAAGGTCGATTTGTTCATCTCCATCCGTGCCTGAATGCGGGAGAAGTCCGATTCATTGCGGAAGAGTATGACCGCGAGATCGTTGTTTCTCGTGCGCCATCCCACCAGCTCGTTGTGGTTCATCTCGGGGATGACATGGTGCCAGCACAGCATCTTGCTGTTCTCATTGATCTGCTGGCGGAAGCGCATTGCCACGCCACCGAATCCGTCTGCTGCATAGATCACGGGGATTTTCCCTAACAGCTTGTCTGAGACCTCAGCGGCCTCTTTCTCTATCGCATCGCGGCTGGTAGCGATGAGCTTGGAGATGGATTCGAGGTCGTTGACGAAAGCATCGGTGACGATGCCGAAGGCACTCAGCACGAAAAGCACCTGCGGGAAGGAGTAGCCGAAACTTGCACGCGGGGGATTGCCTCCGGGAATGGTTATGCAGTCCCAACGGTTGGCCTTGGCCATCTGCGTGAGTTCGCCACCGCTCGTCACAATGACCACCTTGGCCCCTGCCTTGGCCGCAAGCGCTGTTGCCATAACGGTCTCCTCGGTATTGCCGGAATAGGAACTGGCGATAAAGAGTGTCTGCTCGTCCACGAATGCGGGAATGCCATAGCCGTTGTTGGCAACGATGGGAATCACAGCCTCATCTGACATGATCTCAGATGCGATGATGCCCGAAATGCCTGAACCCCCAAGCCCGGAGATCACCACATTGGTGAAACCACGGTCTGTCTCCGTGGGCTTGAATCCCTTTCCGATACTGACGGCCTCGATGAGGTGGCTGTGGAAATCTTCGATGAGCTGTCTCATAATTGTCTCTTTCTTTTGTTCGGGGCCGCAAGATACCGCTGATCTGGCACAACCATTTTAAGGCTGTGTCAAATGCCTCCCGCGATTTTCATGACTGGGAGAATGACGCGTGAAGGATACTTGAAACTGCGCTGGATGGCATAGGTCGGCTGGTCTCGGGTCATATTCCGGAAATGTTCTGCATCAGCGCCCGAGATGGCGATGCGGATGCGGTGTCCCTTCTTGAAAAGGTAGGACACGGGCAGCATACCGAAGTTCAGCTCGGCCACCTCGCCCGGCACCAACGGCTGTGCATCGGCCCGCAGAAAGGTGTGATAGGGTTCGCTCATGGCGTAAGGCGGTTCGCCCTCACCCTTCTTGCGGTGAATACCCCTGAAAAGACCTTCGGTCACGTAGTTCACCGAACCGTCAGGTGCCAAATCCTCCAGATAGACGAATACCTGCGCGTCTTCCGTGTCGGAACTCAGGAAGAGCATCACCTCCGCGTGGCCGGTCACCTCGGTGTTCTCGGTGAGCGGGTCAGAATCATAGACCAGCAGCAGCGACTCCCGACTTGTGCGGTCCGGATATACGTGCGGGGTTTTGAGCCTGCCAGCCACACTCTCGTAGCGCGTCACCTTCCCTGCGATAATGGTCGTATCCACAGCCAGTAGATCGTGGTCTGACGGGGCATCGCGCAGCTCGCGGATCATCGGGGCCACCTGATTGACCTTCGCCAGCACATCGTTGAATTGCTGCTCTACCTTACGGAAATACTCCAGCTGCCTTTCCTCGGCATCCGACACACGACCCTCGCCCTGCAATTTGTCGATGATGCGCTGTATGCCATCAGAACGCAATCGCTGCAACGAATCACCCCAGAGTTTGAGATCGGCCTTCATCTGCTCGTGAGCACTGTAGTCGTTGCCGAGCACAAGTCGGTTCTTCTCGGAGAGGAACATCGCCTGCGACTCCGTTCCAGAAGGTGGCCACACATCAGCGGACTTCCATTTCTCCTCCACCATGGTGAAATAATGCACAGGTTTTTCAAGGTGAATGCCCGTGTCATGACCCTTCAGATGATGGTCGAAGAAGCGCAGTACCTCCCCGATGTGGTCAAAGCCTGAAGGCCCAGGGTTGGTGTGCCCGCAGTTCCAGCGGCCTCCGTGCTCCCAAGGGCCCAGCAGCAGGCGGTTCTTGGGGTTGGTAAGGGTCATGTGCCGCTTGCAGGCCGCGTTCTGATAGGCCCCATCAAACCAACCACTCCAGCTGTAAACAGCCGCACCTGACGAGTCCTGCGCCTTCCAGCGCATGTGCGGGCTGAACTCGTCCGCGTTCTCAGCAGCACCATTGGCAGGCACATCGTCTCGGAAGTCGATGGTCAGTGCGCCCTGATGCACGTTGCGGTTGTCACGCTCGCGCACATGGCGGTCAAGGATGGCGCGGCCCTTTTCCCCCTTAAAACCAGCTTTCACCGGCAGCACACCCTTGATGAACTTCTTGGCCTTGCCTGCATGGGCGGGGAGGGTGTTGGCGTCCAGAGCCTCGTTGGCGATGCCCCATTCGCGGGTGAACCATTGGTTGTGCATCCCGCCCGTGAAGGCATTGTCGAGATACACATCGAAGAGAGAATACATATTCACCACAGCCTTCACCGCAGGGTGGCGCAGGGTAAGCAGGAACTCGGAGGTGGTGCCGCTGTAAGATGCACCGGCAGCCCCGACCACGCCATTGCTCCATTGCTGCGCGATGATGTGGTCCACTATCTCGGTCATGTCGGCCACCTCGTCCACGCTCCACGGGTGATGGCGGAAACCGCCCGAAGCCCCGCTGCCCCGCGAATCGACCACCACCACGGCATAGCCATGGTTGATGACAGGCTTCATGAAATCGCCCAATGGGCCTATCGGGTTCTTCCTGAACCATTTGTACGGCCATTTGAGCTCAATGCTGCGCCAGTACCTCGTCTGATGCAGGATGACGGGGAACTTCTCGTCCTTCACCTTCGACTTGGGCAGATAGACATCGACCGCGATGGGGATGCCATCCCGCATCTCCACATAGTAGGACTGCATGCTGTAGCCCTTGTAACGCGTGTCGCTGCGCCCTTGGAACTTGGCGGGGGCCACAGCGTTGGTATCTGAGGGAACGTAGTCTTTCGCGGGCTTGTACTGCGCTAACGAGAAGATAGGCAGGAACAGCAGCAGCACAGGGAGTGATCGGAACATGGGAGCGGGTTTCGGGCCGCGAAGATACCCCCTGAAAGCAGGTCATTTGCCGATACTTTTGCCCTGATGGCAAAGTCTGGGGCGCTACTTCGCTTATTGACCGTGGTCGGCATTATCGCTGGCATCACGATAACGGCTGCCATCCTCGATCGACTGTACGGCCGATGGCTGATGCCGGAGACACGGGACATTGTTTTCCCAGCCTACAGCACATTCCGGCATCACAGCAGTGAATTCGACCTGACGGTGAAAGTCAATAACCTCGGATTCCGTGGGCCGAACACCACCTTGCAGAATAAGGGAAGGCGCGTGGCCGTGATGGGCGACTCGTTCACCTTCGGGTGGGGGGTGGAAGACGATGAAACTTGGGTGCATCTGCTCGGTGAGGCTTTCCCTGATGTGGAATTGCTGAACCTCGGCCGTGGGGGCACGCATCCCGGTGACCACGTGCAACTGGCGCGCAGGGCACTGCCGCTGCTGAACCCGGAGGTTGTAATCGTGGCAGTGCTCCAAGGCAACGACATCGGACAGCTCAGGGGCGTCATTGCCTACGAACGCGAGCTGCTGCAACCGAGATTTCCTGTTTTTTCTGAGGAAAAGAAAAACGTGGTGAACCGCTTACGCGAAAGGGTCTTCCCAAACCTGTCAAGGAGGTTCCCAGGGGCCGTGACCCCAACGGATGTCTGGCAGGGTGAGGCAACGGCCATCATCGACTCTTTTTCCAAAGAAGAATTGAAACGGTACGATAACCTGAATACCTCGCTCAAAAAGGATTTCGAGCTGGGACTGGTGAACCCGTCCACCCTCTTGGAGGCCATCACCAATCCCAATGCCCCCTGCCGTGCAGTGGACATGGACGACCCGCTGACCCACGATGCGGCCATCCGCCTACGGGATCATTTGGAGGAACTCAACGAGCTTTGTGCCGGTCACGGAGCGCAACTGCTCGTGCTCGGTCTGCCCAATCGGCCATACGGTTGTCCCGACTGTGTGCCCACCTTGCAGGCACTTGGTCATGGCGCGCTCCCCTGCGATACTGCCGATGGCGACCTTCCGTTACGCTGGGCGGCCGATCGGGCAGGGGTGGAAATGCTCGGGTTCCAATCCGAATTCATCCTTTCATCCAACGACTTTCACCCCGTTGATGGCCACTGGAATGCAAGTGGAAACCGTAAATTCGCCCTTCTCCTTCAAAGAGCCCTTCAAGAAGACCCACTATGGAATTCCTCACCGACCTCTGGCAATTTTTGAACGAACGTAAGAAGTGGTGGCTCACGCCCATCATCATCACGCTGGTGCTGCTCGGCATGCTGCTGGTGATGGGAGGCGGAACGGCTGTTGCTCCGTTCGTTTACACGCTTTTCTGAGAGAAAGAAAAAGGGGACGTCCGCTGCGTAGAAAAGGAAACTGGGGACGGTTCTGGATAGTACGCGCGATGCTCCT
The DNA here is from genome assembly GCA_964500205.1 of uncultured Chryseobacterium sp. Lineage (GTDB taxonomy): Bacteria > Bacteroidota > Bacteroidia > UBA10329 > UBA10329 > UBA10329. Next base: position 22,957 of record CAZCNS010000005.1, read on the forward strand.
GCCTCGTGCGGGCAAAATAAGTCCGTTCACTTCATGGAAAAGCCCATGCCGAACAGTCCCAAAAAGCTTGTCTGTTGAGCGCTCAGGCCAATAGCACCTACCCCCTGTTACAATTGGATTGGTCCTCTCACATAGAACAGATCGTTCGATAACACATGTACGGGACTTGAATCGCAGTTCTGCTTACTGCGCATACGCCTTTGGTGTTGTCGGTAGTTCTTGCCTGCCGTCTGGATTCTCTTTAAATGCGCTTAAAGTAGGGTAAGCCTGAACTTGAGCGGTGTAAGGATGAAACTGATCAACAAGCAAAACACGAGGTCATGAAAGAGCTACTGACCAAAATAGCCATTCTTGGGATTTCAAATGCAGCCAGTGTTGGATAGGAAAGCATCATGGTGCGGATCATTGAGGCGCATCCTGACGGTGTTTCAAAAATTATAATCAATGATGAAAACGGAACGTCATCTTCCGTAGCAATGAAACCCCTGTTGTTCGATACGCCATTTGAAAACGCATTAAAGTCAAATCAGGAGGCCATCCGAAAATCACGAACAAAATCCTGAGTAAAGGCTTTTCTTTGGCTAGTTTGAGCACGAATTCCAAAGATGTACTCTACATGCTGATGGTGTTTACCGAGGATTAGCAGTCAATGACCCACCAAGAGTTCAAAACATGTTTTGACGAATACTTCGATGCCATTCGAAGATATTTGGTGTATCGCGGTGCTGATGAAGAGCTCGCTACAGATATTTCTCAGGACGTATTTATGAAACTCTGGCAGAAGGATTTGGATTTTGAGGAACCCGGCACGAAAAGTCTGCTCTACAAAATGGCAAGCGATGCTTTCGTTTCTTATTACCGGAAAACTCAGATAGCAGCCAGATACGAAGAGTCAATGGAACTGAGAGTCGAAACCAGCAACCCGCTCGAAAAACTCGAATACAAAGAGATGCATGACCGATACGTTGCATCATTGAACGAAATGAACAACAATCAGCGAGAAGTTTTTCTCATGAATCGTTCGGAAGAAATGACCTACAAAGAAATTGCTGAACAATTGGATATCAGTGTGAAAGCGGTGGAGAAGAGAATGAGTCAAGCACTCAGTTTTTTACGAGAACGATTAATTAAAAAGTAGGGTATTGCCCATGAAACACGGTTTACAAAAGCGATGAGTACCAACCAACATATAAACGAAGAACATCAGCTTCCAGATGATTTGGAGAAAATCATCGGAAACTCTGAACCGAAGTTCTCCAAAAGCAAGGAGGAAGTTTGGAACCAGATGATGGGGGAAATTGATGAAAAGACGCAAGAGCCCAAGGTTATTCAACTGAACTGGTTCAAATACGCAGCTGCTGCAGCTGTTGTGTTGCTCCTGTCAACAACCGCTTTCTTGAGATTCTACACGGAGTCGGTTTCCGTTCCTGCGGGATTGCACAGCAGTGTTTCGCTGCCCGATGGCTCCATAGTAGAATTGAATGCTGCAACGGAATTGAGTTTTCATCCGTTCTGGTGGCAATTCGACCGCTCTGTCAAAATGGAAGGAGAAGCCTTTTTCGATGTGAAGAAAGGCAGCAGCTTTTCGGTGATGTCGAAAAATGGAACAACCACGGTACTTGGAACCAGTTTCAATATCAACAGCCGTGAAGATAGCTACACCGTTTTCTGCAAAACAGGGAAAGTCTGTGTGGAGCGCGAAGCTTCAAAAGTGGTTATTACGCCCAACGAATCAGCTCAGTTAAAGGCAAATGGAGAATTGGAGAAACGTAGCGATGCTAATGGTTCTGAGTTCATCGGTTGGGTAGATAATCAGTTCATTTTCAATGCAAAGCCGTTAAGAGAGGTAACAAGAGAAATTGAGTTGCAATACGATATTGAACTGAATATCGTTGAGGATGATGTGGCCGATTGGAAGTTCACTGGTGCGTTCAATAGATCGGATGATGTGAAGGAAACGCTGGAAGTCATTTCCAATTCAATGGGGCTTAAATTTGAACAAAAGGCTATCGGAAATTATTCCGTGAGGAAGCAAAATCGTTGATTACTAGAATAATCCTATGTCTCATACTGCCATTGCTGTGGACCTTCGCCACGGCTCAGGAGAATTCAGCGAACGAGAAAATTTCGTTGAAGGAATTACTGATTGAATGGCAACGGGACAATGACTTTGAATATTCTGGGCGAGATGATCTATTGTCTCAATGTATGGTACCCAATTCGGTACAATCTGTAGACGAGTTATCAAAGTATCTTAGTTCTTGCAACTTGACCTACGAAATCAGGAATGGCGTATTCATCATTTTTAAAAATGAAAAACTGTATTCCTTGGTGGGATATGTTAAAGACGCTGCCACAGGCATGCCAATTCCTAATGTGGCAGTGAAGCTGGGCGATATTGGAACTACCACAAGCAATGACGGTTATTTCTTTCTGATTACGAATGATAACCTTGCGACTGTGGACGTGTCGCACGTTTCTTACAACGCGCAGCAACTAAAATTCAATACGAGTATCGACCATCATATTGAACTGGTTCCTAAAATTATAACACTTGATGAGGTTGTAATCGATTTGGAGAATTCAAATACTTCATCAGAAAAGTCGAACGTTATAAATGGCAAAAGAATCACTCAAGCACGGTTATTTCCTAATATCAATGACCTCTTGGATAATCGTCCATCGGATGAGATAAGCACCTTTGTAAACGAGCGCGACCAAGGGTTGAACATTACTTATTATCAGTTAGAGGTGAGTAAGAAAATGGGCCGTGAAATTGGGCGGGTTTTCAGCTTCAGCGATGAAACGGGATTCTACATTAATCCTCGAAAACCAAAACTCCACAAACGGACCAACTTCTTTGAAGCAGACACGATTGGAGATTTTATTCATTTCATAGAGATGGCATCAGTGAATACTCCAGGAAATAATTTTTCCTATCGGGCAGAGCAATTACTGGATATCCGAAGCGGTAAAGTAAAAAGCCTTACCAGAAGTCTTCTTCGTAAACTGATTGCTGATGACGAGCAGTTACTCGAAATGTTCAATAATGAAAAAGGTAAGAGCGCTAAGCTGGCTTCTTACCTCAAGGAATACTACTTCCGAAAAAAATGTGATTTCTGGTAGGGTAGTTCGCTACCTGCACGGTATAATAGGAGATTCACCAAAAAGAGAAATCATGAAAAACACAATCAAATTGCTATCGGCCATGGCACTGGTTATTTTAACCACAAGCAGCATGGCTTTCGGAAAACAAGACCCACAACCAACGGAAGGAACCATTAAACTCTACAGATCTTCTTCCGATTTCCTAAACAAGGAAACAGCAGGAGAAGTACAAGCAGAATTCCGCTACAGAGAACTTGGATTCTCAATTGTCTATATCGGTGTAATAACAGATAAGGAAGATCGAGAAAAAGTGGGACGCGTATTCGGATTCGAGCTAGGAGATAAGGTTTACGTTAACCCTGGAAGGAGACAACTAAAGCGAGCAAACAACTTCTTCGAAGCACAGTTAATCGGGCCATATATTTACTACAAAGTGGTTGAAGGCGGAAATACTCAGAATGGTACCGCTCACTTTATTTACCCTGCCGAGAAACTGCTTCACATGGAAACGGGAAAAATCAGAACGCTTACCACAAAACGCTTCCGAAAATTGGCGCAGGATGACCCTGAACTTCTGCTACGGTTTGAACAGGAAAAGCAGAAAAGCCGAGTGCTGACCTTATACCTAAAAGAGTATTTCGAAAGAAAGTAGAAGTAGTCAAATGCACCGATTTCAGTCGCCACGGTTCTAATATGAACTGTGGCGACTTTTTTCAGTAACACATTTTTTCGGATTTGAGGTAGGGTAGAAGCCCACTAGTTCGGTACAGAGGGAAACGAACTAAAAACTCAAAGTCATGAAAAAACTGAACTTTCTTATTCTCCTTTTCTGCGGAAACGCAATGGCCCAGACAGGGACCATCCGGGGCACAGTGATGGATGTGGAAAGCAGTGCACCGCTCATTGGGGCAACGGTGACGATTGTGGCAAGTGACCCGATAAAAGGTAGCACAACGGACGTGGACGGAAAATTTAATCTCGAGAATGCCAAGGTGGGCCGCCTGGACCTGAAGGTCACCTATCTGGGCTATGCACCACGTATTCTTTCGGGACTTATGCTGGAAAGCGGAAAAGAGCTAATCCTGAACGTGGAGATGGAAGAACGTGTGTTGAAAAAAGACGAAGTGGTCGTGACCGCCAACCGCGATAAGGAGAGGGCATTGAACACCATGTCTACCGCTTCCGCACGTGTATTCTCCACCGAGGAAGCCGATCGTTTTGCAGGTGCGATGAACGATGTCGCGCGCATGGCGGGCAACTTTGCCGGGGTGCGAAGCGCAAACGATGCTCAGAACGATATCGTGATCCGGGGCAATTCACCCTTGGGGCTACTTTGGAGGTTGGAAGGCGTGGACATTCCCAATCCCAACCATTTCGGTGACTTCGGCTCCACAGGCGGCCCAGTGAGCATGCTCAATGGCAACACCTTGGCCAATTCCGATTTCATGACAGGAGCATTCCCATCGGAGTATGGAAATGCGCTTTCAGGCGTGTTCGACCTCAACATGCGCTCTGGCAACAACGAGCGGCACGAGTTCCTTGTCATGACAAGCTTCAATGGGCTTGAGGCGGGCGCAGAAGGGCCATTCTCAAAAAAGAAAGGTTCCTCTTACCTCATCAACTACCGCATTTCCACACTTGGGCTTTTCAGTCTGATCGGCATTGATTTTGGAACGGGTTCTGCCGTGCCCAACTTTCAGGACCTGAGTTTCAAGCTTCGCTTTCCGACCAAGAAGGCAGGAATTTTTGAGGTTTTCGGGCTGGGCGGTATCAGCAGCATCAATCTGCTTGCAAGTGAGGAGAAGGACACCACCCGCCACAACCTTTACGGTACAACCGACATAGACGTGTATGACCGTACGATGTCAGGCACAGTCGGACTCACCCACACCTACATTCTTCCGAAGGATGCCTACACCAAGTTCACGCTTTCGGCCAGTTCGCTGGTGAACCGCGATATTTTGGACAGCCTGGATGCCAGCCGCGAGATTCACCCATGGTTCCGTAAGGATTTTCAGAACCACCGCTTTCAGGCCTTGTTCTTTTACAAGAAGAAATTCAGCGCAAAGCACAGCTTGAAGACGGGCATCCGTAGCAGCGTTTTCTATGCCATCCTGAAAGACCGTATCTACGATAATCAATGGAATCGCTTCGTCACCCTAACTGATTTTGACGGTGCGACCGGACTGGTAGAACCCTACGCCCAATGGCAATGGCGCTGGAACGACAGCTGGACGATGAATACCGGACTTCATGGGCAGGTGCTGACGCTCAACGGCACTTGGAGCGTGGAACCGCGCTGGGGACTGAGCTGGAAAGCCGCCCCGAAGCACACGCTATCACTGGCTTATGGCCTGCACAGCCAGATGGCTCCAATCGCCATCTATTTTCAGGTGGATGAGGATTCGCTTGGAAATAAAACAATGCCCAACAGAAATCTCGATTTCACCCGCAGCCACCATGTGGTGTTGGGCTATGATTGGTCATTGCCCAACAGCATGAGGTTCCGAACAGAGCTATACTATCAGTACATCTTTAACGCGGCCATCGATACGGCATCCAGTTCTTATTCCACTCTTAACTATGGCGGTTTCATTGCTGAAGGACCGCAAGGGTTGGAGAATGGCGGAACAGGCATGAACTACGGGGCGGAACTCACCTTCGAGAAGTTCCTGACCAAAGGATACTACTGGCTGCTGAGTGCATCGTTTTATGAAAGCAAATACACCGCCAGCGATGGCATGGAGCGGAACACCGCATTCAACGGCAATTATGTGGTGAATGCCTTGGGTGGTTACGAACTGAAAATCGGAAAGCAGCAGGACTGGAAAACGAGCAACTATCTCCTGTTCGACCTGCGGTTCACTATTGCGGGCGGTTCGCGTTACACGCCCATCGACACTGATGCCTCGGCCTTGGCGGGTGAGGCGGTGTATGTGAACGAACTTGCCTATTCTGAGCAGTTTGAACCCTACTATCGGCTCGACCTCCGCATAGGCTTTAAGCGGATCGGCAAGCGTATCACGCAGGAGTACGTTTTCGACATTCAGAACGTGACTAACCGCCAAAACCCGCTATATAATATCTATGACGCGAATGAGAATGCGTTGGTAAGCATCAATCAAATGGGGCTGTTACCGATGTATAGATACAGGATACATTTTTGAGGGGGCTATGAAAGATGAGTAAACTGGGTTAGTTTGCTCCTACAATCCCTGACACGATTCAGCGAACTCTACGGAGCGGCAAAGTGAGGCTCACGGCTTGGGCATCTTCCGCTTCAAGATACTTTTCATCGTACCGAAAGTGGAAACCATCATCCTCTTCGGTGAGCCAGGCTGCCGTGTGGTCGTGCATCAGTATCTCTGCCTCTCTCACTGCCATTGCTGCTCCTTGTGAAGTTCAACTGGACCTACTTCGTAGCCGAACAAGCGCAGCACCTGATTGACCTTATCCAAGCGGAGGGTTTCTTTCCCCTGTTCCAGCTCACGTACGAAACGAAGCCCCACACCGGCCTTCTTTGCCAGTTCGGGCTGCGTGAGCCGCACAGCATTGCGCTTCTCCTTAACAAATTCTCGTAATCGCATGATTATACCTTTTCGGGTATAAAATTAGAAATTAAGCGCCTTAATACACCCGTTCGGGTACAAATCGAGAGTTTCTTCATGAGTCGTACCCGAATGGGTATGATTTGGGTCGTTTCGTGCTTTCATCGCCTCGTGCGGGCCACACGGAGCGCGGGCGGGAGTTGCTTGGTCTCCTACTTGGAATGGGAGGTGGAACGGCCGTTGCTCCGTTCGTTTACACGCTTTTCTAAGTGAAAGAAAAAGGGCCTTTCTCCATGGAAGACGGCCCTCGAATGTCGGGGTGGCGGGATTCGAACCCACGGCCTCTACGTCCCGAACGTAGCGCGCTACCGGGCTGCGCTACACCCCGTGTGTCTTATCAATTCAAAGAGTAGCTCCGGCAGGAATCGAACCTGCATCCTGGGTACCGGAAACCCATATACTATCCATTGTACTACGGAGCCATCCGTAATCGGGCGGCAAAGATAGTTGAAGCACCAATCACAACGTTTGTGGTTTACAATGTCGCATGAAACGCTCCTTGCAACCTACAACGGCATGATACCGAAAGGAAACGCCATGCGGCATTCTCGTGTCGATCTGGTATCAGACGAACTTGTCGCCTTTGGTGGCTTTCACGTCATTCACTATCCGCTTTATCTGCTGCTCCTGCTCGCGCTTGCAGATGAGCAGGATGCCATCGCTCTCCACCACGATCATGTCCTCCATGCCTTGCAATACCACCAGCTTGTCCTTGGGCATGTTCACAATGCAGTTGTGCGTGTCATAAACCACCACATTGCGGCCTTGGATCACGTTGCCGTCTTCGTTCTTGTCTGCGAAAGCATAGAGGGAACCCCAAGTGCCGAGGTCACTCCAACCGATGTCTGAGGCAAGGGTGTACACGTTGTCTGCCTTCTCCATGATGCCGTAATCTATGGAGATGTTGTTACAGCGGGGGTATGCACCGGCAATAAAGGCCGCCTCGTGCTCGGTGGCGAACTTTTCTCTGCCTTCCTCAAACAGGTGGTGTTCATCTGGCAGATACTTGGCAAAGGCATCGAGGATGCTGGCGACCGACCAGACGAAGATGCCCGCATTCCAAAGGAATTCACCACTGGCGATGAACTGTTCGGCCATTTCGAGGTCAGGCTTCTCGGTGAAAGTCTTGACCTTCTTGACAGCGCTGTCCGTGTCGGATGTTTCCTCACGGAACTGGATATAACCATAGCCGGTATCAGGCCGGGTGGGCTGTATGCCAAGTGTGATGAGGGCGCGCTCGGCCGCTGCCACCTCCAGCGCTCTGTTCAGCAACCCGGTGTATGCCTCTTCTTTCAGTATGAGATGGTCAGAAGGGGCTACCACCATGCAAGCATCAGGGCTCTTGGCATGGATGTGAAAGGCTGCGTAGGCGATGCAGGGGGCTGTATTCCTACGGGCAGGTTCGAGCAGCACCTGCTCCGGTCTGAGCTGGGGCAACTGGTTCAAAACAAGTTCGCGGTACATGCTGTTGGTCACGACCAGTATATTCTCCTTCGGACAAACAGCTAACGAGCGGTCGTAGGTCTGCTGGAGCAGGGTGCGTCCAGTACCGAGAATATCGAGAAACTGCTTAGGATGCTCGGTGCGGCTCATGGGCCAGAAACGGGAACCGATGCCCCCGGCCATAATCACCACGTAGTTGCGCTCAGCGGCTGCCATCAGAGGGTGAAAGCAAGTGCTTTGCGCAGGTTGTTGAATACCACCTCCACCCTATCCAAGGTCAAAGTGCCGACCGAGATACGGAACCAAGGATTGGAACGCTGCGCCCCGAAGGCATAGAAGGGCACCAGACCAAGCTTAGCCTCCTCCAAAAGGAAGGCGGTCACATCCTCCGCGTCCTTCACCACTTTACCCGTAGGAAGTGTGAGACCGGTGAGGTCGATCTTGACGGTGAGATACATTGCGCCCTCGGCCGGGATAGCATCCACTGGAAAGCCCTCGGCTTTCATTGCGGTGAAACCCTCGTAGAGGGCATCCACGCGGTCGGTCACCATTTGACGGTGATGGTCAATGATGCGGTCGGTCTCCTCTATGTTCTGAAGCAGGCGCGCGGTGCCGATCTGTTCCGGCTTGGGCGACCAAGCACCCACGTGGCTCAGGATGGAGCGCATCTTCGCGATGACCTTCTCAGGGCCGAAGCCCCAACCCACTCGCACACCTGTGGCAGCAAACGCCTTCGACACGCCATCTACAAAAATGGTGTAAGGCCGCATCTCAGGCCGCAGTGAAACGGGGTCGATGTGCTTCGTGCCGTTAAGCGTCAACGCGCTGTAGATCTGATCGTAGAGCAAGTAAAGCGGCTTGCTGTCCCCCCGCGTGGCATTCTCCTCCAGTATCAGGTCGCAAATAGCCGTGAGCTCCTCTTCCCTGAAAGATGTCCCGGTAGGGTTCAGAGGTGAACACACCGCCAGCAGCGTTGCCCCTTTGACATGAGGGCGAAGGTCCTCAGCTGTGGGAAGAAAACGGTTCTCGGCAGAGGTTTCCACAGATACCATCTTGGCACCTGTCAGGAAACTGTAATGATTGTTGTTCCAGCTCGGGATTGGGAACACCACTGTGTCGCCCTCGTCCACAACGGCACGGTATGCAGCATAGATCAATGGTCTTGCACCACCGGAAATAAGTATATTCTCTTTGTCGAAATCCAGCCCTTGGGTACGCTTGAGGTGGGCACTCACCGCATCTCGGAGTACTGCCATGCCATTGGCCTGAGGATAGTTCGTATGACCCTCTTTGTATGCCCTGACGATCTCATCAACATAAACATCCGGCAGGGGGAAGACCTTCGGGTCAAAGTCTCCGATGGTCAGGTTGGAGATGTCCTCACCGGCTGCGATACGCTCGTTGATGCGCCCAGCGATTCGGATGATCTCCGAACCGACAAGGTTCTCAGCCAGCTTGGAGAGGGGCAAGAAGGGGGGTGATGCTGTTAAGGTCATGCCCTGTTTTTTTGAAAGGGAACGCAAAGATAACCAAACAGCAAGGGCTGTGAATTGACCTCAGGGGCGGTCTCACCGGACCGGCTGCAAACGATACTTCAGCAGGGCGATGATCTCCTCGCGGCTCATGTCCCCGTTCAGATCCACAAACTTGTCGGCCATCTTCTCGTAGTCGCTGAAAAGGATGAGGAAGAATACCTCGAAAGCCTGCGTGTCGCGGAAGATGACAGCACGGTTCTTGGCATATTCATCCCTGTGCTTCGCAAAGTTCACGGGATACTCGCGCCAATGTGTCTGCGGACGCTTGTGGTGCTCCACATGATAGTCCTCATTGTAGACATTGTACTGCCCTTCCAGCACCGTGATGCTGTTCTTGTAGATGTTCTTCGGCTCTGAGGGGTCAGTCCACGCATGCCAAGTGTAGTTGATGGCTGCCAGCAAGAAGATGCACGAAACGTGCGGAATGAGCAGGTAGGCCACCCCGAACCAGAAGTTCACATACATGACCGCAGCGATTACGCCATAGAACGCGACCATGCCCGCCACCATGGTCCAAAACTCTTTCATCTTTCCCTTCCGAAGATGATAATTGGCCACTGAGATACCACTCCAGAAAAGAGAGAACTCAAACAGATAAACAAGGAATCTTGCTGCGTGCGAACGGTCGTAATAAACGGTCGAGGTCACATCATCAGGTGCGTTATCATGCTTATGATGAATGCGCATGTGGCCCATCGGATAGCCCTGTGGCACATGGCCATAGAGCAGTGACAGCACATGACCGTGGTAATTGTTCAGAAAGGACAGCCTCCCTTTGAAAATACCCTTGGGCGAATGGCCCTCCTTGTGGATCATGGTGGCTACCTGCGAGAAGAAGGCGAAATAAGGGCCGTAGTTCAGTACGTTATAAGCCAGCGCTGCCAGCCAATTGGGCCAGCCCCAAGTAATGTTCGCATCCAAATAAGTAACCTGAACCCAATACGAACCCATGAAGAGCAATGGGGCGTACATCCCGATTCCGAAATAGGAGAACAGGTAAGGACTATCCCGCTCATCTCTCAAAATGCGCTTTCCGAGCCAAAGCGCCCCTGCACTCATTTTATTGCCGAACCAGACTGCGGGGGCGGTCTTGTAGGTCCAACCGATCATGCCATACCAAAGCATGGTAAGTGCAATGACCACCGCCAGCCATGGAATCGTGACCAGCATTACGCTACCGCCAAGCAGTGCCATGTAATACGGCAATCTCTCGGAGAGCGATGGAGCTGACGCTCCGGCATTGATCACTTTACTAAGGGACATTCCAGTGAGAAAAAATCGTCTGCAAAGTATGGAACACCATCAAGAGTTCAACAAAGATCAATGCCCCCCGCAGCCGTGCTCCACGCCCATTTCCCCCATCGTGTCGCAATGGTAGAAAAGCTCCTCGCCCTTGGTGGGTTTAGCGGTTTTTGCCCCGCCTTTCTTCGCAGCAATCATCTTCTGGATGAGGCGGTTGCGCCCTGCGGCCAGTTCCTTAAGGGCCGCTTCGTGACGCTCGGTGTCCCAGTAGCGGATGCCATCGACCCAGGTCTGCTCGGCACGGGCATAGACAGAAAGCGGATTGTCTGACCAGAGCACGATGTCCGCATCCTTGCCGACCTTGATGCTACCTGTGCGGCCGTCCAGCTTGAGCATCTTCGCAGGGTTCAGCGTAACCATCTTCCACGCCTCTTCCTCACTCATGTCCCCGTATTTCACGCCTTTGGCAGCCTCCTGATTGAGCCTGCGGCCCATCTCCGCGTCATCGCTGTTGATGCCCACGTTCACACCCTGACGGTGCATCAGGGCCGCGTTGTAGGGGATGGCATCGCCCACCTCCATCTTGTAGGCCCACCAGTCGCTGAACGTGGAGCCGCTGGCCCCGTGCGCTGCCATCTTATCAGCCACCTTGTAGCCTTCGAGGATGTGTGTGAAGGTGTTGAGCACGAAACCCATGCTGTCCGCCACCTTCATCAGCATGTTGATCTCGCTCTGCACGTAGCTGTGGCACGAGATGAACCGCTCAGAGTCCAGAATCTCGGCCAGCACCTCCAGTTCAAGGTCCCTGCGCGGGGCAGAACCTGACTTGTTCTTTGATGAATTGAATGCGGCCCATTCCTGCTTGTATTCGCGGGCGCGGTGGAACGCATCGTAGAACACCTGCTCCACACCCATGCGCGTCTGCGGGTACCGCGAGGAGTATCGGTCGCCCCAGTTGGCCTGCTTCACGTTCTCGCCCAGCGCGAATTTGATGTGCTTCGGGGCGTTGGCAATCTTCATCTCCTCGGGCAATTTGCCCCAGTGCATCTTGATGAGCGCGCTCTGCCCCCCGATGGGATTGGCCGAACCGTGGAGCAGTTGCGCGGCCGTCACCCCGCCCGCCAGTTGGCGATAGACGTTGATGTTCTCCGAATCGACCACATCCGCGATGCTCACTTCGGCCGTCACGGCCTGCGTGCCCTCGTTCACCCCACGACTGATGGCGATGTGCGAATGCTCGTCAATGATGCCAGAGGTGAGGTGCTTCCCTGTGCCATCGACCACTTTCGCACCCGATGGCGCAGCAAGACCCTTGCCCACCGCTTTTATTTTCCCTTCGGAAATGATGACATCGGTCTCTTTGAGGATGCCGTCCTTCTCGTTGGTCCACACCGTGGCATTCTTCACTAGCACGGTCTCGCGCTTCGGAAGTTCGGCATTGCCGAAGGCGAGAAACGGATAAATGACCTGGCCCAGCACGGTGTCCTTCTCCGCCTTCTTTTTCGCGTCCTTGTCGTCTTTCTTCTCTTTTTTCTCCTCCTCTTTCACCCAAGTCATTGACCAGTCGAGCCAGTTGCCCTCCGTGTCCTGCCCGCGCCCTTTGAAAATACGGTCGCTGCGGATGCCACTGAGGCGATGGGCGGTCTTCGCCTCTTTCTCCTTTTTGATGGAAATGGTCACGAGGTCGCCCTCGAGTTTCAAGCTCATGTCAATGCCGCTGGTGTCGGTGGTCATCAGCTTGGCCGTGGTCTTGCCATCCTTATCAGTGAGGGTCACTTTCGCGGAGTAGCTGCCTGCCTTGAGGACATAAACTCCCGCCAGCCCTTCTGCCGAGGGCGTGGTGATGATGTGCCGATTGCCCTTTATCCAATGCTCAAGAATGGTGTTCTTTTCGTCAAAAATATTTTTGGTGGTGATGATGAAGTTGGCGAGTTTACCCGTTTCGAGGCTACCTACTTCCTTCATTCCGAACATCTTTGCTGGTACAGAAGTGAGTGCGGCCAACGCGACCGCAGTGTCCAGCCCGTGATCCAGCGACTTGCGGAGGGCGGGCATGAAATCGGCTTCCTTCTCCAGTCCGTGCAGCGTGAGCGCGAACGGGATGCCCGCGCTGTGCATCGCTTTGAGGTTGGTTGGGGCCAACTCCCAGTGCAGCATGTCGCTGAGGTTGGCCGCCTGCGCATCGTAGGGGTCCTCCACGTCCAGCGCATCGGGGAATTTGAGGGGGATGATGAAGCTGCCTTTAGTGGCCTTTATCGCGTCAATCCGCTGATATTCCTGGCCCGAACCCACGAAGATGAACTGCTGCCCAAACTCATCTCCCACCTTGTCGGCACGGAGCACGTTGAGCGGATCGCCCGCCTCAAAGACCTGTGCCAGCTTGAGGTTGGCGTTCCACGCCTGTAGGCCGAGGTTGTGTTCCTTGCTCCTGTCGGCGAGGTTGGCGTACCACTGCCCATCAAGGTAGGTCTGGCGGAGGAGCGCGATACTGCCCATCAGCGAACTGGGGAAATCCTGTGTGCTCGTTCCCTTGGAGAAAGACAGACTGGCTGCTATATCGCCCTTTATGAGGTTGTCATTGGCTGAGCCGTTGCCCATCAGCACGAACGCGGACTTTCCCCTCGCAATGCCGTCATGCACCGACACCACCGCGCCTCCGAAACCGAGTTTTCTCAGCGCCTCAGCTCTCTTGTCATCGGGCTGGAAGAGTGCGGCCGCATCGCGTTCGGGGTGCAGGGCATCGTTCCATGTGAATGCACCCTCCTTCTTAGGCTCATATTGCGGGCCGCTGCCCCTGCCACCTTTCTTGTCCTGTTCAGGCTGTTTCACACCATAGGTCGAATGCACGTCTATGAGCGAAGGATAGATGTGCCGCCCTTTCAGGTCATGGACCACCGCGCCCTTAGGGATTTCAATGCCCGCTCCCACCTGCACCACCTTGCCCTCCTGTACAAGCAGCGTGGCTTCCTCCACAATTCTATCTGCGGAGACATGAACGGTCGCACCCGTAAAGGCATGAATGGCTTTGTCCTCGTCCTTCACCCCGTTGATGGGGAAGGTGGTCTGAGCCGTAGAAATGAGTGGTAGCAAGGAAAGGGCCGCTAAGGCCATTCGAAGAGCAGAGTGCGTCATTTTCTTTGATTGGACAAGGCAGCGAAGCTACGGACAAGAGCACGGTGCATGAAAAAGCCGTCAGTACCCACTATTCACCCGCTCTCCACGATGATTCAACACCCTCCGATTTGCATAAAAGGAAGGTTAAAATTCCTCGAGCCATTGCGCGAGTCGCTGATTATCAGAGGCAACCAAATAGCCGCCCAACGTTAAGCGTATATCAACTTTCCCGATTGTAACTACATTTGTAACAAAGATCACTAACATGTACGGACTGCACGGTTACCTCCTCACCACGCACTCAGGTCTGCGTTGGCTCATGCTCATCATCACCCTTGGATCGATCGGCTATGCGATCAATGGACTGGTGACCAAACGCGAGATCGATGACATAGACGACCGTCTGAACAAGTTCACGGTGGTGTTCGCTCATATTCAGCTGGTCATAGGTTACTTGCTTTATTTCCTCACTAACCGCCACTTGAACATCGAGATGGGCGATGCGAGCTCCCGCTTCTGGGGTGTGGAGCATATTGTGGTGATGACTTTGGCTGTCATCCTCATCACCATTGGCAGAAACCGTTACAAGAAAGCGCCCACAGAGCGCAGGAAGCTCCGCTCTACCGCCATTTACTTCTCTATTGCGCTGCTGCTCATGCTTTCTGCCATTCCCTGGCCATTCCGTGCCGAGGGCATAGCTCGTGCGTGGTTCTGAGCGGGTATTCAACTGCATTCACCAACTTTGCGCGGCATCACCTCAACTGGGGTTGATGCCGTGACTTTTTTCAACACCTACAGTTTTTTGGGAAAGATGTTCGATACTGCCCCAGTGGCAGAGAAGGCGGTGCTGGTGGGCCTCATTCAGGGCTCCCAGTCCGAGCAGCAAGTAACCGAATACCTTGATGAACTCGCGTTCCTCACAGAGACAGCTGGCATCGTTCCGGGCAAACGCTTCACGCAGCGACTCGCCAAGCCCGACATCAGGACTTTTCTGGGATCGGGCAAAATCGAGGAGATTGATGCTTATGTAAAAGAACATGGCATTGACGTGGTCGTTTTTGATGATGACCTGAGTCCATCGCAGCTCCGCAACCTGGAGAAGATCTTCGAGAAAAGGATCTTCGATCGCAGCCTGCTCATCCTGGACATCTTTCAGCAGCGTGCGCAGACCGCGCAGGCCAAGGTGCAGGTCGAGTTGGCGCGCTACCAATACCTGTTGCCGAGACTGACGCGGATGTGGACACACCTTGAAAGGCAACGTGGAGGCACAGGCACACGGGGCGGTGCAGGTGAGCGTGAGATCGAGACAGACCGCAGGATCATCCGCAGCCGTATCACCCTGCTGAAAGAGGAGCTGAAGGCCATCGACAAGCAGATGTCCACACAGCGGAAAAACCGAGGCCAGCTGATACGCGTGGCACTGGTGGGCTATACCAACGTAGGAAAGTCAACACTGATGAACCTGTTGAGCAAATCAGAGGTATTTGCTGAGAACAAGCTCTTTGCCACGCTCGACACCACGGTGCGCAAGGTGGTGCTGCAGAACCTGCCTTTCCTGCTATCGGACACCGTTGGATTCATCCGAAAGCTGCCACACCAGTTGGTCGAGAGCTTCAAAAGCACCTTGGACGAAGTGCGCGAGGCCGACATCCTGATGCATGTGGTGGACATCTCTCACCCCGACTTCGAGGAGCACGTGCGCGTGGTGAATTCGACTCTGGCGGAAATCGGAGCTCACGACAAGCCTGTCATCATGGTCTTCAATAAAATCGATGCCTACGCATTCATCGAAAAAGAGGAAGATGACCTCACGCCCGCCACACGCGAGAACTGGACACTGGACGAATTGAAGAGTACGTGGATGAGCAACGCCCCGAAAGGCATAGATGCCATCTTCATCTCGGCTGTGAACCGTGAGAACATTGATGAACTTCGCGAACTGCTCTATGAGCGGGTGAAGGCACTGCACGTGGACAGGTATCCTTACGATCGGCTGCTCTATTGACTCTTTATGGATTGGGAATGCGATTCCTAATCCGTAAAAAACTACCCGCCCACCTTGGCCGCCACCTGACGCACGGTAACGTTGCCAAGGGGTTTCTTCATGGCATATTCGGTATCGGCAAACACATCCTCCAAAGCATGATGGAGGGATCTGGCCACGGGATCATCCTCATTTCCTATGCGCAGCTTAAAAGGATTGTCCTTCCGCACAGCAAGATAAATGTCCCAAAGGCTGATGTTGCTGGCAATCCTGCCGAGCAGGTAGCCTCCACCGAGGCCTACTTTCACCTTTATGATGCCGAACTCCTTGAGCTTCGATACGATACGCCTCACAACCACAGGATTGGTACCAATGCTGGCGGCCAGCTCATTGGAATTGATCATCTTGTTTCCCGAACGCTCCAGGTAAACGCAAATATGAATGGCGGTGGTGAATGAGGTGTCGAGCTGCATGGGATATTTTTGGCAAATGTAACTCTTGGTGTTTTTCGATGAAAGGAAAAAAGCATTCCTGTCAGCTCAAAAGCATTGCCTATCATTGGCCCGAAACTTACTCTAACCATGGAAGCATACATCTATGATGCGGTGCGCACACCGCGCGGCAAAGGCAAAGCCGATGGCTCTTTGGCCACTGTGAAACCTGTTGAACTCCTTGCGTTGACCTTCAACGCCATCCGTGACCGCAACAACCTCGACACCTCATTGGTGGAAGACGCCATCATCGGCTGCGTGAGTCCGGTAAAAGACCAAGGTGCCAATATCGCCAAGGCCGCGGTGATCGAGGCCAACTATGCCGAAACGACCACGGCCGTGCAGGTGAACCGCTTCTGCGCCTCGGGCCTGGAGGCGGTCAACATGGCCGCTGCATATGTGAAGTCCGGGCAGGCCGACATGCTAGTTGCGGGCGGCATCGAGAGTATGAGCCGTGTGCCCATCGCCTCGGACGGAGGGCCGATGTACGATGACATGGACTTTATCCGCAAGCACTCGCTTGTCCCGCAGGGCATCTCTGCAGACCTTATTGCATCGAAGTTCGGATACGACCGTGGCCAATTGGATGCTTTTGCAGCCGCATCACACCACAAAGCGTCAAAGGCTTGGGAGGAGCACCGTTTCGAGAAGTCCATCATTGCGGTTAACGGCCCGGACGGTGCTATCCTGCTAGATCGCGACCAGATGATACGACCGGGTTCAAGCATGGAATCGCTGGCCGAGCTGCGTCCCGCCTTTCAAAAAATGGGAGAGGAGTACGGTTTTGACAAACTGGCATTGAAGAAGTACCCTGAGGTCGGCACTGTAGGCCATTTTCACCATGCGGGCAACTCATCGGCCATTGTGGACGGTGCCGCACTGACGCTCATCGGCAACCGCGAGGCAGGCGACAGGGCCGGCCTCAAGCCACGTGCCCGCATCCGCGCTATGGCCCTTACAGGAACGGAGCCGACCATCATGCTGCTCGGACCCGCCCCGGCCACAAGGAAGGCACTCGCGAAGGGGGGCATGACCGTGGGCGACATCGACCTGTTCGAGGTCAACGAGGCGTTCGCATCGGTGGTGCTTCGTTTCATGGACGACATGGACGTTGACCCAGCCAAGGTGAACGTAAACGGTGGAGCCATAGCCATGGGTCATCCGCTGGGTGCTACGGGTGCGATGCTTATCGGAACGGTCCTCGATGAATTGGAGCGTCAGGACAAGCAACTGGGCCTCGTGACCCTTTGCGTAGGTGGCGGCATGGGCATCGCCACCATAATAGAACGTGTGTGAGAGGAATGCCCTAAGTCAGTCCTGCTCCACCATTCCCTCCCGGAGTGCGAATTTGACAAGACCTACAACATTCTTGGCACCCAGCTTCTTGATGAGGTTGCGTTTGTGGGTGTCCACTGTGCGCTGACTGCATCCGAGTTCATCGGCAATCTCTGGGTTACTGTACTCCAAGGCAATGAGGCGCAGCACCTCATGCTCCTTCTTGGTCAGCATCGGGTTCTCCCGAAGCTTGCCGCCCTTTGCGAACTCGTCTGAAATTCGCGACAGCACATCGGTGCAGAAAAAAGGCTTGCCAGATGCCACAGTGCGAATGGCCTCAAGTAGCACCTGCTTAGACGAGTGCTTCAGCAGATAGCCTGCTGCACCGGCTTTGAGTGCCTCCTTGATGTACCGCGCCTGCTCATTGATGGTAACCGCCAGCACACGAATGTCAGGATATCTGCGGGAAATGGAACCGATGGCCTGCACGCCTCCGACCTCAGGCATCATTATGTCCATGAGCACCACATCAATGTCCAAGCGGTCACAGGCAGCTATGGCCTCACGGCCGTTCGTTCCGAAACCCACCACTTCTATGTCACTCTCCTCAGCAAGGAGGGCATTCAGACCGTTCCTGATCAACTCATGATCATCCACTACTAATACACGGATCATATCGAACGGACTAAAAGTGGTATCTCAACTGTGGTCACGGTGCCTCTTCCTGAGTACGAGTCAATGTCCACGGTGCCTTCGAGCAGCTCGGCCCTTGACCTGATATTTCTCAGCCCAAGCCCTATCTGCTCGGAGTCAGGGTCAAACCCGGAGCCATCGTCCTCTACCATCAGCATCACCGTATCACCGTGATCTATCAATTGCACGAAGATATTGGCCGCACCGCTATGTCGCACAGCATTGGTTATCAACTCCTGAGCCATACGATACAAGGAGAGTGACACGGGTTCTGGAAGGCCATTGCGAAGATCCACAACCTCCAAGGAGAGATTTGCTGCACAGTCATTGCTCCAGTTGCTTATCAGGTCACGCATGGCCGCTTCCAATCCGAACTGTTCCAGGAGGTCGGGCATGAGGTTGTGTGATATACCCTTGACCTCCTCGATGGCCATCTTGATGTTCTTCTCAAGATTGCTCATCCGGATACGCGTCTCATCATTTGCTTCTTTCCGGACAGAGCTCTCCAAATGCTCAAAATTGAGCCTTATGGCGGTGAAAAGTTGACCAAGCCCATCATGAAGCTCCCGCGAAACCCGTTTGCGTTCGTTCTCCTGACCTTCTATCAAAGCCTCGCGGATACGATTCTCCATCCTTCGCGTGGCAGTGACATCGCGGGCGATGACCGTGGCTGAAAGCACCCTGTCCTGATACCTTACGGGAGTAATGACACAGTTCAGCGTGTTTCCCTCATTGGGTCCTGCGCTGACCTTGAGCTCGATCTCGGTGCGTGTGCCTTGTTCAAACACCGCACTCAGCACCTCCCGGGCGCGCTGCTCATTCTGCTGGCTGAGCACATCCGAGATCATCTTGCCGGCAAGCTGAATACCTGCGGCCCGCGATGCCACGCTGTTGGCGGAAAGAATCAATCCCTGATTGTTGATGGTGATGATGAGGTCGTGAGCACTGTCAAACACCGACCTCCACCGTGCCTCTGAGGATGCAAGCGCCTCCTCGGTTTCCTTGCGCTCAGTGATGTCTGTACCAACGGCCTGATACTCGGTCGCTTCGCCTTTGATGCTGAAAAGGGCCGTAACGGACCAGCGCTGCCAGACCAGCCTGCCATCAGGAGCATAGTTATGGGTCTCAAATGAGCACACAGGACTCGAAGGGTCGAGGCATGCGAACTGGGTAAAAAAGTCCGTATGATCTGTTCTCGGGAATAGTTCCAAGAAACTGGCATTCTGTTTCCTCTCCAGTTGGTCAGAGAAGAATTCCCCAAAAGCACCGTTCAAAAAAGTGATACGCCCCATGGGCAGGAACCTGCAGATCATCTCCTGCTGCCCCTCTACTACGCTGCGGTAGAGCTCTTTGACGCGGGAGAGTTCGCTCTCAGTGCGTTTGAGTGGCGTTACATCGATCACAGACACAAGTACCACAGAGAGGTCGTGCTCATGCCCCGGGAGAACGTTGAGATGAAAAAGCACATCGAGCCTTTCCCCCCCTACATCAATAGTAGACGCCTCTGACCTGAAGATTGTCTTACCCTCAGCCAGGGCTACGAACTCATCCAGAAAAACGCTTTGGGAATCCTGCGTGAACGTGCGTTTAAGTTCCGCGATGAACTGCGGCTTGTCATTCACCCGGTTCATGCGCATCGTGGCCAGATTGACATCTTTGATGCGAATGGACTCTATGCAGCGATGCAGGTCATCAGGGTTGTCTTTGAAGTGCTTGCGGAAGTTCTTTACACCTCGGGCCTTGATTTCATCCAAAATCACCTTTGCCCTCGAAAAATCCTCTTCCCAAAAGGCGATCGGAGCATTATCGAAGATGAATCGGTACTTGTTCTCAGCAGCACGCTCGCTGGTCACATCCCGAGCAGTTCCGATGATGGCCGTGGCACAACCATGCTCATCCCGCAGCAGCTGTTTCCTTACCTTCAGAAACCGACTGTCACCATCCCTTTCGTAAATCATCTCGTACTCCACCGGATGACCTTCTCTGAGCAGTAACTCTTCCTTGGCCCTCACAACCGCCAGATGATGATCTGGCAGAAGACCTGCGTCCGATGTACCGATAAGCTGCTGGCGAGTGCGCCCAACCACCTTTTCAAACGACTCATTGACAGATAGATAAGAACCATCAAGACCTTTGACAAAGACGATGTCGCCAAGGCCGTCCAGTATCTTCCTGAAATCCGTGTAATCGACCGAGGTGCGGCCTACCTCATGGATAAACGGTGTTTCTTTCATTTCTGTTCAACAGTGACTGCGAAGCTAAAGCAAACTTGCGCACGTCATGCCCTATCATTGCAGGCCAGAAAGACCATTAGATGAGCCGCATCACAATTTCCGCAGCCATAGCCTGCACCGCATTTATCCTCGGATGTAATCAGAACGAAAAAATGACTGACACCACCGCCCCGCCCATCGCGGCCAAGAAACCTCACGAACTCACCATCCACGGTCATACCCGTGTGGACGAGTATTTCTGGCTGAATGACAGAGAGAATCAGGAGGTCATCGATTACCTGAATGCCGAGAATGCCTACACCAAGGCCATGATGGCCGACACGGACACGCTGCAGGATAAACTCTATAAGGAGATGCGCGGCCGCATCAAGGAAGACGATAGCTCGGTGCCGTATCAGGACAATGGCTACTGGTATTACACGCGGTATGAGGAAGGGAAGGAATATCCCATCCAGTGCCGCAAGAAGGGCAGCCTTGATGCAACCGAAGAGATAATGCTTAACGTGAACGAACTGGCCGAGGGCCACGACTATATCAGTGTGGCTGGCCTCAGCGTGAGTGACGATAACAAGTGGCTGGCCTACGGGGTCGATACGGTGAGCCGCAGACTCTACACCATCCATTTCAAGAACCTCGAAACGGGCGAGACCCGCCCAGAGAGCATCGCCAACTGTTCGGGCGGAGTGGCTTGGGCTGCGGACAACAAAACCGTTTTCTTCACCAAGAAAGACACGCAGACCCTGCGCACCAACCAGATCTTCCGCCACAAGTTGGGTGATGACGTGAACGCGGCCAAGCTCATCTTCACAGAGGAGGACGAGACCTTCAACGCGGGCGTGTATCGCAGCCGCAGCAAGGCCAAGATCTTCATCGGGTCGTACCAGACCGTGAGCACCGAGTACCGGATGTTGGATGCCAACGACCCCGATGGCGAATTCGTGCTCATTGAGCCGCGCCAGCGCGACCACGAGTACAACGTGGTGCATTTCGGGGAGAAGCTCTACATCGTCACCAATTGGGAGGCGAAGAATTTCCGACTTATGGAGACATCTGTCGACAAACCATCGCGCAGCAACTGGAAAGAGGTGGTGGCCCACCGCGAGGAGACCCTGCTGGAAGGCGTGGAAATGTTCCGCGACCACATGGTTCTGGAAGAGCGCACGGGCGGCCTCGCACAGCTGCGCATCCGCCAGATGAGCACGGGCGAGGAGCACTACGTGGATTTCGGGGAAGCGGCCTACACCGTCTTCGTCAGTACCAACAAGGATTTCAACACCGACATCCTGCGCTACGGCTACAGCAGCATGACCACGCCCTGGAGCACCTTCGACTACAGCATGACCACCAAGGGGCGCACCCTGATGAAGGAACAGCCCGTGCTCGGTGATTTCGACAAGGATAATTACGCCACCGAGCGCATCATGGCCCCCGCCACGGACGGTACGCTGGTGCCTGTGAGCATCGTTTACAGAAAAGGGTTCAAGAAGGACGGAAGTCAGCCGCTTCTGCTTTATGCCTACGGCAGCTACGGTGCCACGATGGACGCGTACTTCAGTTCCAACAACATCTCGCTGCTCGACCGCGGGTTCGTTTATGCCATCGCGCACATCCGCGGGGGCGAGGAGATGGGTCGCCACTGGTACGAGGACGGCAAGCTGCTCAAAAAGAAGAACACCTTCACCGACTTCATCGACTGCGGGGAACATCTCATCAAGGAAGGCTATACCTCGAAGGGCAAGCTCTTCGCGATGGGTGGCAGCGCGGGCGGACTGCTGATGGGTGCGGTGGTGAACATGCGCCCCGACCTGTGGCAGGGCGTGGTGGCGGCCGTACCGTTCGTGGATGTGGTGACCACCATGCTCGATGAGAGCATCCCGCTCACCACGGGCGAATATGACGAATGGGGCAACCCCAACGTGAAGGAGTATTACGACTACATCCTCAGCTACTCGCCCTACGACAATGTGGAGGCCAAGGACTATCCCAATATGCTGGTGACCACGGGTCTGCATGACAGCCAGGTGCAGTACTGGGAGCCCGCCAAGTGGGTGGCCCGCCTCCGCGACCGCAAGACGGACAGCAACCTGCTCCTGCTCCACACCAACATGGAGGCAGGCCACGGGGGTGCCAGTGGCCGCTTCGAGGCGCTGAAGGAAACGGCTCTTGAGTTCGCATTCCTGTTGAAATTGGCAGAGGCGAGAGAATAATACCTTGGTGACACTGCTGAAAAACTCTTGATTTCCGCCACCATTGATAGGGGAGTTTAATTGATTTCCGTCATTTTGATGGAGCAATTCAGCTCGGGGTCGGGGCGTGTCCTGATAAGTCCTTCGAAGCACTACATCCCGCGAAATACCACGGACTCTTTGTGCCGCGAACTGTTCAACTTTCTTCGGCTATCTTCGTGTTCTCAACTATGTACATGAGATGTAAAACCGTTGTGTCGGCCGCTCTGCTGATTCTCTTGATTCCCTATGCCCTTACCGCTCAAAATGTCATTCGAATTTTCGGGCAGGAAACTGTTCCGGAGGAAAATGACACACGTTCGGCAGTGCTCTCGGAGGCTGAGCACCGCTCAAGGTTAGCGAGACTTGATGGAGACGTTGACCTCAACGGCACATTGGTGCTAAACCTGTTCGATGACGTGACATTTCATATTGAGCTGGAGAAGAGCCACGGCCACTACCTGCCCGGCATTGAAGTGTGGCATGGCCGTGTGCATGATGACCGCTTCAGCCACATTCCGCACTACCGAAACACTGTCTTCGTTTTCAACAGAAAGTCAGGCCGCATAGTGGCGAATATCGAGGCAGAGCAGGGATTTTTCCAGCTGTTGCCTACATTTCAGGAAAGCATTTACCGCATCCGTCATTGCAAGACCTTCGAGAACCATTTGTGCCGGAACCATAGTGACCAAGATGCACTTCCTGGCAATAGCCTCTCTGGAACACGCGCAGGATGCGGCAGTGAGTGCGATGAGACCGATGAGGACGGCCGCCATGTGCTCGACCTATTCGCTGGTTACTCCGAAGAAGCAGCTGCTGTGGCCGTTGACCTTGATGCTCACGCCACGGCTAATGCCGAAACCGTGAACATGGGCTTTGCCAACTCATTGGTGAACAGTGTTTTCATGCGGGTGATCGGCACAGGGGTTGTCCCTAATAATCCAGGCATCATCCCCGATGTGCTGGCCGATGCTTGGCAATGGTTCGCTTCGGACATAGAAGAGCTGGCGCCCGATTTCGTTGCCGTCTTCCAGACCCCGACCGATGCTCCCAATTCGGCAGGTGGTTGGGGATACATGCCAGGACGCAGCAGTGTGAACGGTGTGGCATGGCCCACCGTATTCCGCCACGAGTTCGGGCACAACGTGGGAGGGGCACACTGCTACCCTGATAATGAGAGTCATTTCAACGGTTTTGACAACGGCAACTGGCGCACCCACCTCTGCGGCAACGATGTGAACTTCTATTCCACACCGCTGCTCAACGACAACTTGGGCAACCCCATCGGTGATGCTGTTCAGGCCGACATGGTTCGCGCCATAACCGAGACCGCCTCTGAAATGGCCACTTACGCCATGCACCGGGTTCCATATTTCGAGGGCGATGAGTGTACTAATATGATCTGCTTGCCCGGTCACTGGGGAGACCCTATTGAGCACATCGAGCGGGTACAGTTCAATACCATCGATAATCAGCAGGTGAATTCGGGCTGGAATTGTGCCTCTGTGACCGGCTACAGCGACTACACCACCCTTTCCACCGATGTTCTGCAGGGAGCCACTTACACCATTGTTGTTACGCCCGATTTCAGTTGGGCCGAGTCTACACTCGATGTATGGGTGGACTGGAATGGCAACGGCCTTTTTTCTGAACAAGAGAACGTTGTCGCACTTACGGGGAACGGCCCTTGGAGCGCTGACATTACTGTTCCCGAGGACGCGGTGACCGAATCCGTGCGCATGCGACTTCGTCTGCTATATGGTCTGGAGCAAGAGACCGGCCCGTGCGATGAGTCTTGGTACTCATCGGGTGAGACTGAGGATTACACACTCAACATATCTGAATCTCTTGCAACAGGAACAAACGTCCTGACCTCCAAGTTTCTCACTGTCATGCCTAATCCGACTTCAGGTATGGTCATAGTGAAACCGAATGAGATGCTTACTGGAAAGGTTGAAGTGCGACTGCTGAACACTTTAGGTCAGCAAGTGATGCACTCAAGCTACATAGCGGGGCCAGACAGCCCGTTGGGGCTTGATCTAAGCGACCTGCCCAGCGGTGTTTACCTGTGCCGGCTCACTCCTCAGACCGGAGGCACTCGGTCGGTAAGGATATTGAAAGAGTGATATGCGGTCCGGGCTCCCGGTTTGCTATTCAACCGATTTCTGCCATCTTGCGCCTTACAAATGAGACATCTCCTCGTCATCACACTCTTCCTGTTCCCATTGGCCCTTTCTGCGCAGAAAGGATACTGGCAGCAGCGCGTGGAATACACCATGGACATCGACTTCGATGACAGCACCCACCGCTTCACTGGAAAGCAGCGGCTGGTGTATCAGAACAATTCGGGCGACACCCTGCGAAGGGTGTACTACCATTTATTCTACAATGCCTTCCAACCCGGCAGCATGATGGACGTACGTTCGCGCACCATCTCCGACCCAGACAGGCGCGTGGGCGACCGCATCTCGCTTCTAAAAGAGAATGAGACCGGGTTCCAAAAAGTGCGCAGCCTAACGCAGGACGGCCGGGCCGTGAAGCACACGACAGTAGGAACCATCCTTGAGGTGGAACTTGCAACGCCCATCCTGCCCGACAGCAAGACCGTCTTCGAAATGGACTTCGAGGCACAGGTGCCGCTGCAGATCAGGCGAACAGGGCGCGACAGCGAGGAAGGAATCGCTTACAGCATGACGCAGTGGTACCCTAAGATGGCTGAATACGACCGTGACGGCTGGCACGCCACTCCTTACGTGGCCCGCGAGTTCTATGGTGTGTGGGGCGATTTCGAAGTCAACATCACCATTGATGGCGACTACGTGCTGGGCGGCACTGGCGTGATCCAGAACCCCGATGTGGTGGGTCACGGCTATTCAAACAATCAGACGAAAAAGAACGATGCCGGCAAGGTGACCTGGCGTTTCAAGGCCAAGGATGTGCATGATTTCGCATGGGCAGCCGACAAGCATTATACCCACGACCGTGTGCAGGTGCCTGATGGCCCTGAGCTGCATTTCCTCTATCTGAAAGACAGCGTAGGCGAGGTCTGGGAGCAACTGAAACCGCTCACCGTAAAGGCATTCACCGTGATGAGTGAGCGTTTTGGGAAGTACCCGTACCCGCAGTTCTCCGTCATGCAGGGCGGTGACGGGGGCATGGAATACCCCATGGCGACCCTCATCACGGGCAAACGCAAACTGAGCGGTCTCCTGAGCGTCACTGTGCATGAGGCTCTGCACAACTGGTACTACGGTGTGCTCGCCACGCACGAGGGCAAGTACCCCTGGATGGATGAAGGCTTCACAAGCTACGCGCAGAACATCGTGCTCGATGCAGTGCATGAACTCAACAACCCAGGGCTGCACGACAACAGCTACGCTGGCTATTTCGGGCTGGTCACCTCCGATTTCAACGAGCCATCGACCACACATGCTGATTGCTACCACACCAACCGCGCCTACGGACTGACGGCCTATGCCAAAGGGGCCGTGTTCCTCCATCAGCTGAGTTATGTGGTCGGTGAGGAGAAGTTGCGGGAAGGACTGCTGCGCTATTTCCATGATTGGGGCTTCAAGCATCCACGCCCCGAGGATCTCATGCTGGTGATGGAAAAGGTGTCGGGGCTGGAACTCGACTGGTATCTCGAGCAGTTCATCGGCACCATGAACGTGGTCGATTATGGCATTCAGGAAGTGACAGAGACCGCTGACGGCATCGACATCCTGTTGGAACGGCCAGGCACCATGCCCATGCCCATCGACCTTGTGGTGACCCTGAACGATGGGCGAACGCTTGGTTTCAACATTCCGTTAGAAATGATGCGTGGCAACAAAGAAGAGGCATTTGCCGAGCAGGTGGCCGTGCTGCCAGACTGGCCTTGGGTGTATCCTGTCTATGGCTGCCGGCTGCCGTTCGGTCTTCAGGATGTGCGCAACATCGAAATCGACCCATCGGGAAGAATGGCCGATGTGAACCCATCGAACAACCGATACCCGAGACCTGCTCCGCCCATTCCCGAAACCGAGGACAAAAAGCAGGACATCAAAAAGAAGAAACGGAACAAGAAATGATGACCTCGAGGCTTCGCACTCTGGCAGCGGCATGTGCCGCCACCATGATCCTTTTCTCAGCTTGCCAAAACCCTCCCACAGATGGTGGTGGAACCAAGCCCCGACCCACGGGGCCACAGTTTGAAAAAGAAGGGGTTCTTCATTTCATAAACGAGCAAGGCGACACGCTGCGCACCATCGACATTGAGATAGCCGACACCGAGAGCGAGCGCACCATTGGCCTGATGCACCGCAGGTCGATGCCCGACACGCAGGGCATGCTCTTCATTTTCGAGGAAGAGGAGCGCAGAAGCTTCTGGATGCGCAACACGCTGATCGGACTGGACATCATGTTCATCCGTGCGAACGGGGAGGTCGAGAGCATCGCGAAATACACTGTGCCGCTGGATGAGCGCAGCATCCCCTCCAAAGGACCATCGACCTACGTGCTCGAGGTAATTGAGGGATTCTGTGACCGCTACGGCATCCAAGAAGGCACCAAGGTCTCCTACCAACGGACAGAAGAGGGCAACACACCCTGAACTGATGCGTCTTCAACGCACTGAAACTTCATTTCAACACAACATGGGCCAATGGCCTGATCGGTTAGATTTGTGAATTCAATTACTTGAAAATGAACAGGACAAATAAACTCTTCTCAATCGCACTCTTTGCGGTTTCAATTTTTGGTTCGTTTGAAGCGCTCGCACAGTGCCCAGGCTGTCAGATAGACGCCACCTGCGGAGTGGGCATCAACCCTGTGGAACCAACCTTGTGTCCACCGACACTTGCCAACGGGGTCCAGGGACAGCCCTACGATGAGGATCTTACCTTTTTCATGCCCCGCAACTTCACCGATTCGGAATCGGGAGCTTCGGTGACGCTGAACAGCATCACAGTGACCCAGATCACCGGCATTCCGCAAGGACTTGCATTTGAGTGTAACAACGCGGGCTGCAACTACATTGTGACCGATGACCCTCTGACTCAGCGCGGTTGCGTGAAGATTTGCGGAACACCGCTTGTGCCGGGCAACTACAATGTTCTGGTATCGGTCATCGCCAATGTCAACACTCCATTGGGCATCATCAACCAGCCCAGTGGTTTCGCCATACCATTGACCGTAGAACCTTCTGCGGGAGGCAACTGCTGCTTCAGTTACAACCCTCCCACAAGCTGCGGACCGATGGAGGTGGATTACAGCGCGAACTTCGATTTCGGCCCTTTGCAGCCTACTACTTGGGATTGGGACTTTGACAACGGCAGCCTGAGTGACCTGCAAAACCCGCCAGCGCAGCCATACACAGATGCGGGCGACTACTTTCCCTCGCTCACCACGACCGTATATAACTATGTGCTGACCGATGTGTCGTTCACTGCGACCGGTGCTGGTTGGTGCGGTGATATTGAAGAGGCCTCC
This sequence comes from uncultured Chryseobacterium sp., assembly GCA_964500205.1. Lineage (GTDB taxonomy): Bacteria > Bacteroidota > Bacteroidia > UBA10329 > UBA10329 > UBA10329. The sequence continues at coordinate 51,378 of CAZCNS010000005.1, forward strand.
CTCTTCGGTGTATGCCAGGGAAACCCCGATATCTACTTTGATTTCACCAACGGCAACCAGACCTTTCAATCCTCGACAGTGGACAATAATCTCGATGCCTCGTTCAGTAACTTGAGTTTGGTGCTTGAGAATCTTGTTTTCTCCTTGCAGTTCTGGGATGAGGACGGGACATCCCAGAATGATAATCTGGGTATCTTCTCCCAAAACGTGACTGGTCCGGGCACATTCAATTTCAGCACTTTCGTGGCCGGAGAGCAGGAGGGCTTCGGCAGTTTCACCATTGCCTTGCAGGTAGATACTGTCTACGAGACCACTGACACGGTATCGGTTTACCCGATTCCCGATGTACCCGAGGTCTCCTTCACTCCGGGTCCGGCTGTCTGCGCAGGTGACTCCATTCTTGTATCCGGCCCAGAAGGTCCGTTTCAGTATCAGTGGTTCCGCAGTTCATCTTTCGTGTCCGATTCCATTGCCACTTGGGTCACCCAGACCGGATGGTACAGCCTCCGCGTCATAGACACCACATTCTTCTGCCAGAACATCACAGACTCGTTCCTTGTGCAGGTGCTCCCTTTCCCTAATCAACCGCAGTTGAGTTATGATAGTGAGACGGGCGATCTGTTCGTTGCAAATAACAACGCAGGCAATCAGGTAACTTGGTTGGAAGACGGGGAGGAGATACAAGGGGAGACGGGCGATACGCTCTCGTCTGTTTCCTCAAGCGGTCCGTTCTCGGTTGTATTCACCAATGCAGGCGGCTGCACAGGCACATCGTTGCCGTTCTATGTGTGCATACCTGGTGTGCTTGAAACCATCGAAGTGGACACACTCTGCTGCGGTGGTTCCGTGAGTCTCAACACATCTGGTTTCACACTCAACCCATTCACCACTGTGGCATGGGCGCTTACGCCTGAGGCTTTCGGTCCAGTGACCACTGCTGCTGAAGCAAGTGCGGCCAATGATGCTGGTTATGTGCTCGGTCTGGCAGACCTTGGGGAGAGCATTGACTATACACGTGCGTGCAATACGCTGGCGGACAGTACGCTCAACGGTACATTTTGGGTCACGCCATTTGCCATCGAGAATCCGAACGTTGAGCCTCTGACCTATGATACGCTGGTAGGATGCCGTCCCCGAGCAGAGATATGCCCTGAGCTCAGTGCTGCAGATGACGGATGGGAGCTTTTCCCCATGATTTTCACCTTCCCTGACGGCTCTCAGCTTAACGCCAACGATGCCATTGCTTTCGGTCTTCCGATAACACAGCAACTCATTGACTTTGCCGGAGGACTTCCTTGCATCAATCTCACGGATCTTTTCCTTGGCGACCCCAATGGCCTTTGGAGTGTGACCATCACCAACACCGGAACGACAGACCTTGAAATGACCGTTCCAGACTTCCTTGTGATCAACTATGCCGATACCTGTGAGCTGATCGATGAGGACGAGTCTTATCTCATTCAAGGGGTGACGCTGACCGCTGAGGCCAATGGAGGCACAGTGTCCTATGACTTCTACCTGCCACCTGTACCGGGCGGATTCCCCTTGGTGGCGGACAACTGTGCAGCCTTCGGAACGCCCAAGCAGATATTGCTTGCCGACTGTTTCCCTGAACTCACGAGCAACCTTGCCGTGACAGGTACAGCGGTCAACTCTACCAGTGCACAAGTGCCCAACGGATACATCGATGTCACTGTGACAGGTGGTCAACCTCCATACAGCTTCCAATGGGCTGACGGCCCTACCACGGAGGACAGGTTCAACCTTGCACCGGGCATCTATTCCATCACTGTGACAGACAATATCGGTGCGCAGGCCAACGGCTCTTGGACCGTGGAAGGACCCGAGCCGAATAGTATAGGTGACCCATTGGAAGTTTACGGTTTCGCGCTTGGAAACGCCATGCCCAATCCATTCAACCAGAACACCGTGATACCTTTTGAGAGCCGCGAAGGGGGCAGTTTCCTCTTCGAGGTCATGGACATAGCGGGCCGAAAGGTTGCGAGCATGGAGGTAAAGGCCACTGCTGGGCAGAACCGAATCCTTTTGGACGGCAGCGGCCTGCAAAGCGGCATCTACCTCTACACCTTGAGCAACGGTCCGTCCATTCTCAGCAACAGGATGGTGGTGAGTAAATAACCGATTGAATACCGCGAGATAATAAAGGCCGCTCCGAATCCGGGGCGGCTTTTTTCATTTACGCTTAGGCCACAAAGCGGTAGCCCACACCGCGTATGTTGATGAAATGGCGCGGCTCTGCGGGGTTCTCCTCGAAATACCTGCGGAAGGCCATCACGAAATTGTCGATGGTACGCGGAGTGGGATAGCTGTCGTAGCCCCACACCTTCTCTAAGATAAGGTCGCGGGACAGCACCTCGTTCCTGCGCTCCACGAAAAGGCGCAGCAGGGCCATCTCCTTCTGCGAAAGCTGATGTTCCTTACCATGCACGTCCTTGACGGTGAACGCACGGAAATCGATGCTGCAACTGCCAAAGCGGAACGTCTCGATATCGGGCGCGGGTTCCACCGCACCACGCTTGAGCAGAGCCTGCACACGCAGGAGGAACTCGCGTAGATCGAAGGGCTTGACGAGGTAGTCATCGCCCCCCACCTTGAGCCCGAAAACACGGTCCTCCACGGCATTCTTGGCCGTAAGGAAGAGGATGGGCACGCGGGTGTTTTCCAATCTGATGGTCTGGCAGATGGTGAACCCATCCACTTCGGGCAGCATCACATCGAGGATAACGAGGTCGAAACGTTGGGCCGCGAACTCTCTAAGCGCGTGGCGACCATTGGCAACAGCCACCACCTCATAGCCCTCCAGCTCAAGATTGAGCCGGATGATGTCCTGAAGACTCTCCTCGTCCTCGACCAGAAGTATGCGTTTGGTGCTCATATGATGGCGGCTCACAAAGTTGGTCAATCTTCATGGAGTAACGAGCTCGCACACACAGGGAAAGCCTGTGATGTTGCCGCTACATTTGACGCATGACTACTGGCGCATACCCTCATCGTGCGGCACTCTGGGCATACGCACTGCTCATAGCCAGTGTTTTCCTGCTGTTACGAGGCTACCAGTTCAATACCGCAGACCAGGCCGAGCACCTGCCGCAGGTCTATGCGCAGCTCGATGCCACGTTGTTCGGGGGCGACTATTTCGTAGCGGCCGCCATGGAAGGTTTCACGGTTCGTCATTTCTACGAAAAGCTCGCGCTGGTACTGGCCAATACCATCGGGCTGGAATGGGGTGCGTTCGTGCTCACTTTGCTTTGCATCGCAGCGATGGTGTGGTCGATGTCGCAGGTGGCGTGGCATTTTTTCGGGAACCGTTGGGCAGCCCTGTCAGCCCCTGTTCTGGTGCTGATCGTCTTCTACGGTTTCACGGTGGGCGGTAACCATATCATGTACAACCTGCTTATCTCAAGCACCCTTGCCAAGGCGATGGCAGCGGTGTCACTCGTGCAGGTATTGGGCGGAAGGTGGCTGATCTCGGGACTGCTGCTGGGTATGGCATCGCTGTTTCAGGTGCTGGTGGGGCTGCAACTGATGCTGGTGCTCACGGTGGTCATCCCCTTCGTGGCAAGGGAGGAAAGGGTGCGTTCCGTGCTGTCTGCGTGGCTCGGCTACCTGCCTGTTGCGCTGTTCGTGCTCGTTCCCGTTTTCGCTCAGCAGTTCATCGACCCGTTTGAATACGACCGTGAACTGTACTACGACATCCTCTACCGCTTCCGCAATTATCATCATTACCTGCCCTCTCTTTTCCCCTTTGGGCATTACGTCAAGTTCATCGCATTGCTCGGAATAGGGCTGATGGTTCACAGATTCCTCGGTCCTGATGACAGGAGGCTATACCCCGCCCTTGTGGTCGCGGTGCTTTTCGGGATGGTGGTCTATACCGTTGCGTTGGAGGGATTGGGCATCAACGCCATCGGCAAGCTGCAATGGTTCAAGACGAGCATTTGGGCAGCAGGTCTCAGTGCGGTAATGATAGCCGGAGTGCTCGGCATGTTGCTGCAATCCCTTCTCCCTGCGGAAAAGATCGGGACGAGGGTGCTGCTGGGCGGTTCCATGCTGCTATCAATCTCAATTCTTGTAATCATCACCAACTCGGCTTGGCTGCCCTCCCGATTTGATGGCAGATACATGGTCGGCAACCGGAGCCTCACAGACCTGGAGAGGATCCACGCTTGGATTGAGAAGAACACGGACAAGGATGCGCTCTTCCTCGTTCCGCCAGACAACACATCTTTCGCCTGTCAGGCCAAAAGGCCGATGGCGGTGCATTTCCATGCCATAGTGCACACCCCTCGGTTCATGTTGCCATGGTATGAGGACATAACGGAGTTCTATGGGGTGAACATCAATGACATCGCCAACAAGAACGCACGCACCTTGGCCACTGAACGCTATTGCGGCCTACCGTCCTCGCAAAAATTGAACTTTAGGCTTTTCAATCTGTCACAGTGCGATGGAACGGAACCTCCTGGGGAGGTTGTGCATAGGTCGGGAGCCCACTTGCTGGTCCGTATGCCCCAAGACCGCTACTGATCTCATTTAGGTAGATTAACGTAGGGTTAAAGGATGAAGTGTTGCAACATTTGCCTCATCAACCAAAACAAACACCATCATGACAAATCTTGACAACATATTCCGTTACGGCCGACTGATGGCCATCGCAGCAGCTGTAGCAGTATCCTCCTCATCATGCAATACAGATGATGAGGAGCCGACCGAACCTGCAGGTGGCACACCCACCCCGACCATCAATGATGGACACGGAACTCTGGTGGCGGCTAAGACCATCACTACCATAAATCAGCCTTTCATCGGTGATATCGAGGTTGAATACGGCATCGGTGTTGCGGTTTTCACAGACGGGACAAACTATGAAAGCTATGTTGACGGTGGCAGCGTGACCTGCGAGGGCGAATCCTTGAGCAAGTTTGACAACGGAAGCTACAGCACCTACAGCCAGACGAGTGTGACCGGGCTGGAGTTCAGCGGCAACCCCGACTGGACGGTGAGCGGTGCTGGCGACATCCCACAGTTCAGCCACACGGCCAACCGTGGTTTCCCCAACGTGGGCAAGATCACCAGCGCTACCACCGTCAACCGCTCCAATGGCTACACGCTCACTTTTCAGGGCAACATGAGCAATACTGACTCTGTGATCTGGGTGATCGGTAGCAAGGTGTTCCCGACCACTGGCCCGGTCGGAAGCTCGCGCACTTTCACGGCAGATGAGTTGAGCGACCTTCAGACCGGTGCGGGCAACATCATTCAGGTAGCTGCCTACAACATCGACTCAGAGGTATTCGGTGGTAAGACGTTCTACTTCGTGAACGAATACGTGGTAACCCAGACGGTGACCATCGAATAAAAACTAAAGCCTGTGCCGACAAAGGCCGATTCCCATTGCGGGGGTCGGCCTTTGCTGCTTTGCGACACTGCTATCTTTGGCCGAAACAAGCCGAAAATGAGTCTGGAGGAGGTACGCAACTACATCAATTCGATCCGCAGAGACTTTGCCGACCGCCCGCTGAATGAGCAGGTGCTGGCGCAGGATCCGTTCGAGCAGTTCGCTCTGTGGATGGAAGAGGCGGTGAACAGCCAGATCCTGGACCCTTATGCCATGTGCGTTTCAACAGTGGGTGCGGACGGACGGCCTTCGTCACGCATCGTCTATTTGCGTGATGTGGCTGAGGGCGGCTTTGTGTTCTATACCAACTATGACAGCCGCAAGGCCGCTGACCTGATGGCACATCCGCATGCTGCGCTCAACATTCATTGGGGCGAACTTGAACGTCAGGTGCGCATCGAGGGTGCGGTGAAGCGGGTATCTGAAGCGGTGAGCGATGCCTACTGGGCAGGGCGCCCTCGAGAAAGTCAGGTAAGCGCATGGATGAGCGAGCAGAGCCGGGAGGTGGCCAGCCGCGAGGAACTGGAATCACGCAAGACCGACATCCTTGCCCGCTTCGATGGCGTTGACATTCCACGCCCGCAGCACTGGGGCGGATACACCGTGATACCGGACCGCGTTGAGTTCTGGCAGGGCCGGCCCAGCAGGCTGCACGACAGGCTGGTCTATCTGCGAGAAGGAAAAGACTGGCAGGTCGTGCGGTTGAATCCTTGACCGCCATTCTCCGCGCTCCAGACCTTACTTCGCACCATCATTTTCTACAAGGGCTGAGGCAGTATGCATTGAAGCATATCTCGATGTTCGCCAGGTACTTTTAGTTAGTGATGAGACCCATTGAGGCATGAAAGTCGCTCTTGTGGAAATATCCGGGTCGCATGACGAGTGCTTGTACACACAGGTGCGCATCATCAACAGTGGGCCCAACACTGCGCTGACCCTTTTCGTGACGCCCGCTCTGATAGCCCAGGTGTCGGGCATCGTGGAGCCAGAACAACTGCGAGCAGTGAGCATGAGAAAAGGCTGGCGCGGTGTAAAGGATGCCATCGTGCTGCGCAATTTGCTGGTGAGGGAGGGTTTCGATCTGATCGTTTTCAATACGTGTCAGGGCAAGGCCGTGCGCAACACCCTGATGCTCCCCTACCCCACGAAGACCAGATTTGCCGGGGTGCTGCACCATACAGACAAGCTTGAGAACAGCTTCACGCAGAAGGCCATCAATCGAAAGGTGAAGCACTATTTCGTCCTCAGCGACCGATTGCTACCTGCATGCAGGCAATCCGACCTGCGGTTCTCGTACTTCTATCCTATCGAGTTCCCTGCGATAAGAGGCCGTTTGCTACCGAAGCAAGAGGGCGAGGTCTGGCTGTGTGTGCCGGGCCAAGTGGAGGAGAAACGCAGGGATTACGAAACTCTTATTACGGCCATCGGAACCAAAGGGCTGGCCCCTCACATCAGGTTAGTGCTGTTGGGTCGCTATGGGAACTCGGATGAAGGGAAGCGGATACATGCCAGAATTGAAGCACTCGGCCTCGGTGAGCAGGTCATGATGTGGCAAGACTTCGTGCCCAACGAGCTTTTCCACTCCCTCATGCACCAATGCGATGCCGTGCTCCCACTGCTTCACCCCAGTACGGCATCCTTCAAGCTCTATGAAAACCGCATCACTGGTGCCTTCAACCTGGCCATCGGCTATGGAAAGACCTTGATCCTGGAACGCTCTTTCGTGAACTACCCTGATTTCGCAGGACGCTCAGTATTCTACGAGACCCACAAGCTTTCCGACCTGTTGAACAACCTGACCGCAGCGCAACTGCCACTGGCCCCGCCAGATGGGAAATTCGCTTTTGAGTCGCAATGCGCGCGGTACTGGGATTTCATCATGGGGGAGTGATGGTGGAAGGTGGGCGTTTGAAGCACCTGTCCCTCCTACCACGCTGCATCGGGTTCTCGACCGTGGACCGAGACCGATGAAATGGTCAAGCCGCCCTACCAAGAATATGGGGCACACTCTTGATGCCTTCACAAGAACGCACCTGACCGATGGGCAGGGTCTCCACGCTGAGTGTGGTGCCGTCAATGGCGAAGAACTCGACCTCCACGGCCTCCTTTTCATCATAGATATGGGCGACCACCCCCACATCGCCCTTCACATAGGGAGTGTCGGAAATATCCTGAGTGATGTACACCCGCTCGTATGGTCTGATGGAACTCATGTTATGCTTTTCGCCCCAATGTCCCGCTGTATCAGAAGAACAGCATCATTCAATCAGTCTGATGATGAGGTCAGGCTTATCAGAAGAGAAGGACTTGTAGAGAATGGTGTTCTCATCAATGTAGCGACTGCCTTGTCCAAACACCATCCCGTCAATGCTAACCTTCTCCGTTCTGTTGGATTTCAGGTCGATGAATTGTATCTCAGAGGTAATGTTATGCGCCCAGCCGATGATTCGGCCGCTCTTAAAGCTCCCCACACTGCCAGCGCCAGATCTGTCGGATAACAACTTACCCCGTTTAATCTCCCTGCATTTCCCTTTCAACGAGTACACAACCCATTCCTTGCCGAGCAGACAGACAAACTTGTCGTTGCCTACAAATGACTTGAATTCTCCTCGGCCTGGATTAGCTTCAGAGTTCCCCCAACTACATTTTAACTCTCCTTTTTCAGCGTCTATGAGATAGAACGTTGGATAGCTATTGACCATGTCAATTTCCCGCGTAGATCCGCTCAACATCAAATTCATTCGTTCCCTATGGAAGCCTTGTTCCCAAGACCCACCAGGACACCCCTCCCCATCCAAATCAAGTTCCCAAAGCATATCACCTTGAAAAGAGTATTTACGGGCTAAACAGGGAGGGTCTCCACTAACCCCACTAGACATATAGACTTTCCCAAATGCATAGATCCCATCAATCTGGTCAAAGTTGTATTGAAGGTTCAAGCCATGAACTCCAATGACACGATGTCCAGAATTGATGGTTTTCAACCCTGTGATCGGATTATAAACTTGAACAGGCGGGCTGCCACGACCGCCAGAATACATGATGAGGGTCGAGTCATCCTTGGCAAGTTGTGCATGCTGATTCCCCAATGTTACTATTGTGTCACCGCCTATTGTCAGATGGCTCGGATACCAGGAAGTATTCGGTTCCCAAGGTCTGCATGGATTGAAAATTGCCACCACCTCGCCCTTGCGGTTGATAAGCTTCTTCGCCCCATGCCCCATGGGTTCTTTCAATTCGCAAACACGTAGCAGCTCAAACCGATGGCCGTTCCATTCAATAGTGTCGGTGCTTATCCGCTCAAATCCATCCTGCGCCCACGAGAACGGGGGGGCAAGCATCAAAACCACGCATGTGACCCATCTTACAGGCATGGACAACAGTTGGTCTGTGAATCACTCACTCCCCCCTCGCCCTCCTGTCCCGTTGCATCGGGTTCTCACTACCCCCTCGACTGCGCTCCTTGAACAGCTCGAACCTTGACGGCTGGTGCTGTGGGGGCCAGTGGTTGTTGCTGCGGTCGATGTCGGCTGTTTCGAGGTGCGGGTCGAGGTGTACGCGCACCAGTTCCTTGTCGGAGATGAACACCTTGCTGAACTGCTTCTCGTTCATGCGCCACACCTCGGCAGGAATGCGGTGCTCCTCCTTGGTGCCATCGGCAAACTCCAACTGCACGATTACGGGCATCACCAGTCCGCCCGGTGAGCTGAAGTCGATCTGGTAGTAGTTGCGCTTGGGATCAAGCAGGGCCAGCTCCTCCTCGCTGAACTGGCTGAGGTACTGCGTGTACTCCTCCTTGTCGATGATGCTGACGGAATAACGGTCCCATTCGGTGTAAAAGTCGCGCATGGTAGGGTCCTGCTCCACGATGCTCTTGAAGGCATCCTTGTTGCGCTGATCGGTGATGTAGCTCGGCTTGGCGGCATCCTCCTCCTTTTTCAGGGCGTTCTCAAAGTCAGGGTTCTTGGTGTCCACGCGGAACCATTTCACATCGTCTATGGCCTGGTCGCAGGCATCGGTGGTGTAGAACCAGCCGTTCCAGAACCAGTCGAGGTCCACCCCGCTGGCGTCCTCCATGGTGCGGAAGAAATCGGCTGGCGAGGGATGCTTGAACGCCCATCTGCGGGCGTATTCCTTGAAGGCGTAATCGAACAGCTCGCGGCCCATCACCGTCTCGCGCAGGATGTTGAGTGCGGTGGCGGGCTTGCCGTAGGCGTTGTTGCCAAACTGCTTGATGCTCTCGCTGTTCGTCATGATAGGCACCATGCCCTCGGGGTCGCCCTTCATGTAGTCCACGATATTGGGTGCAGGGCCGCGTCTGGTGGGGAAATCCTTGTCCCACTCCTTCTCTGCGAGGAATTCCACGAACGAATTCAACCCCTCGTCCATCCACGTCCACTGCCGCTCGTCAGAGTTGATGATCATGGGGAAGAAGTTGTGGCCCACCTCGTGAATGATCACCCCGATCATGCCATACTTGATGCGCTCGGAGTAAGTGCCGTCCTTCTCTGGCCGGCCGAAGTTGAAGCAGATCATCGGGTACTCCATGCCTATGGCATCCGCATGTACGGAGATGGCCACGGGATACGGGTAGTCGATGGTGTATTTGGAATAAACCTCCAGCGTGTGCTTCACTGCGCAGGTGCTGTACTGCTCCCACAGCGGGTTGCCCTCTCGCGGGTAGTAGCTCATCGCCATCACGGTCTTCCCACCGATGTTGACGGCCATCGCGTCCCAGATGAATTTTCTACTCGATGCGAAGCCGAAGTCGCGCACGTTCTGCGCTTTGTAAACCCACGTCTTCTTGTCCTTGGCACGGCTGCTCTCGTTCTTGGTGGCCTCATCCTGATCGATGATGATCACAGGCTTCTCGAACGCCTTCTTCGCCTCGTTGAACTTAGAAAGGTGCTTTGGCGCAAGCACCTTCGATAGGTTCTGGCACTCGCCCGTGGCGGCCACCACATGGTCGGCAGGCACGGTGAGGTTCACGGTGTAATCGCCAAAGGGAAGCGCGAACTCACCCCGTCCGAGGAACTGTTTGTGCTGCCAGCCCTCCACCTCGTTATAGACGCACATGCGAGGGAAGAACTGCGCGATGGTGTAGAGGTAGTTGTCGTCATCGGGGAAATACTCGTAGCCCGAACGGCCCCCGATCTGCATACGGTCGTTGATATTGTACCACCACTTCACCTTGATGCTCACCTTGCCGCCTGGCTTCAGCTCGGTTGGGAGGTCCACGCGCATCATGGTGTTGACCACCGTAAAGGGCAGGTCATTTCCTGCGGCATCCTTCACATACTCCATCTTGAAGCCACCATCGAAGTCCCACTGCAACCTCTGGAGGTCGCGCGGGCTCATCTTCTCCTTCATGTTCTGGGTGGAGGTCTTCTGCGTGTCGCTGTCCTTGGCGCGCATGTTCTGATCCATCTGCAGCCACAGGTAGCGCAGGGCATCAGGCGAGTTGTTGGTATAGGTGATGGTCGATGCGCCATAGATGCGCTGCTTCTCGTCATCCAGCTCAATGTCCATCACATAGTCGGCCTTCTGCTGGTAGTACTGATGACCGGGTGCACCACTGGCGGTACGATAGACGTTGGGGGTGGGCAGGTCCTGCTGCAACTGACGGAACTTGCTGCGATCCTGAGCGTTGGCGGTCAGTGCGGTTGCGAACAGCAGGAGGGTGAGGGAAAAGGCTGTTCGCCATTCGCGGTTCGCCATTCGGAGGGCATCCTTTTTCGATCTTCTATTTTCCATTTACTTGAGAAAGGTGGCCGCTGCGCTGCGCATGAGCCGTTGAATTTGGGATTCCAAAAGTACGAGTCTGATAATGGAACCCGTGCAGCGCTGCAAGGTTCAAGGCCGAAGAGATGCATAGATCACCATGTCCGCTCCATTCTCTTCCGGATGTTCCTGTTCAAGAGAAAGGCAGAACCGAATTTTTACGGTATATCACCGTACCTTTGTCTCCTCACCATTCTCATGTTCCACATGAAAGAGCACACGGCAAGGTTTGACACCAAGATGTCCGTACAGCACAAGTCGCTGATCGAGGAGGCCGCCCGCCTCAAGGGGTTCAAGAGCCTTTCTGACTATGTGGTCACCACGATGGTCGAGGATGCGATGGCGGCCGTCTCCGATTACAAGGACGCGCTCTATTCGGTGGAGGACCGCAAGCGGATCATGAGCATCCTCAGCGCGCCCACCGAGCTTTCGTCCTCATTTCTGAAAGCCTCTCAGCGAAGAAGCGACAAGATGCTGAAAGATGGGCCTGACGGTACTGTTTGACAAGACCCTTCACGATCGGAGCGGTTTCGATTGCGGTAAGCACGCGTCTCTGACCAATTACCTTAAGCTGCAGGCCACCAAGGAATCGCGCCTCGGTCTCGCTCAGGTGCATGTACATGTCGGAAAGAACGGCCATGTGCTTGGTTACTTCACCCTGTCATCGGCTGAACTGCCGCGCGAAAGTGTCCCTGACGACCTGAAGAAGAAACTTCCCCGCGACTATTCGGGCTATCCTGCCATACTTATAGGGCGGTTGGCCGTCACCAAGACCATGCAGGGAACCGGGCTGGGCGGGGAACTGATGGTCGAGGCCATTGAAATATGTGTACACCACTCAGAGACCATCGGGACCAGGGCCATCATCGTTGACCCTATTGACGAGGCCGCGGCTGCGTTCTACGAGAAATTCATGTTCCAGCGTCTCCCGGATTCCCATAGGATGATCCTACACATAGACCACAACCTGAGGGAGCATTTCAGGTTGTAACGGGTTATTCACCCTCCACTTCCACCTCCTCCTCTTTCTTCTTCGCCCTACTGGGATACCGCTGATACTGCTTCCTGCGCTCGGCATCGCCCGCCCAGACCACCGATGCGCAGGTGCTCAGGGTGGTCATGCGCTGCCACACGGCATTGAAAAGCATGATGCGGTCGTGCCGCTTCACCTTCCTGTCGGCATTGGCGGCCTCTTGCTGATTGTTGCGCCCGCGCAGCTCGGAGGCCATTGCGGCCAGTTGGTCAATGTCGGCCTGGGCGCAGCCCTTGTTCAGCAGGCTCGGCTTGAAGTCAGGGTCTTGAGCGGTGGCATGCGCCAGTTCGAGGGCCTCGGCCAGTCGCAAGGTGCTCTGCTGCGCGGCCTTCCACTTGTCCTGCCCGAAGGCGCGCTGCCGCGACCGGTCGGCAGGCCATGCAAGGGCGGCATAGCCCGATAGGACCCGCAGCGCAGCATGGCCCCGCTGCATGGCGTCCAGCAGGTCGCCCGTCACCACCTGCATGTCGAGCCTTACGCTGAGGTCGGACGGAAATGCGTCCGCAGCTGCTATCTCAGCCTCGAAGGCCGCTGCCCAGGCCGCATCAAGCCACGGGAAACGCGCGGTGAAGTCGGGCAGCTCCAGCGACAGGCGGTCGCGGAAGACGCGCGCCCGCTCGAGCATCACATCGTTGCCCATCGTGTAAGTTCTTCCTGCTGTCTGTGCCATAGCTGCTCCTGATTTAAGGGTTCTTACCTCACGAAAATAAAGAAATCTATTCAAATGAGCTTTACGCTTGTTCAAAGGATTATTCCACTGTATCAAACGAAAGCAACACTCCTTCAAATGCTCTGTAAGCAAATTCTTTGGATAGCCTATACTATTCAAATGATGATCATACTAATTCAACAAGTTTACATTCTGATTAAAATGATTTATCATGTTATTCAAATGTCAAAAATCCTTATTCAAACTATTATTTAGCCATGTACGGCATATCATTTGAATCCCGTATCTAAATATTTGAATGGCATAAAACAACAGTTGAACAGGTACATGCATTCATTGAATGAGGATGGAAGTCATTTGAACAAGGATGAGTATTATTTGAATGCAGAATATAATCGAAAGAAGCAATAGGTCCATCCTTTGAAAAGGGGAAACTATCATTTGAATGCGCATGAAAATCATTTGAACGGATTTCCGCAGCAGGAAGGCGCGGAACCCCGTACGCGAGACCCGAGCTATAGGATGGGCAGAATGTAAAGGAGGATATGGAAGGGGCAAGGCCCGGTCCTCAGGCCGGCAAACGCTCCGCCATCAGCATCACCGATACGGCAGCGGCAAGCAATGAGAGCCCCATCGTCCACCAGCGCATCGACAGACCATTGGTTCTTACGACCGCCCATTGCACCGCGAAGATGCCCGCCACAATGACGAGCTGGCCCATCTCCAGCCCAACGTTGAAGGCGAAGAGCGGCATCAGCAGCTCATCGCCCAGCATGGAGCGCAGGAAATTGGAGAAGCCCATGCCGTGTATCAGACCGAATCCCATCGCCATGGCATACAGCACCAAGGTAGAGGTCTCCTGCCGCCCCTTGACGAAGCCACGGCCCATGTTGAACACTGCCGTGGTGAAGATGCTGAGGGGTATGAGGAACTCGATGAGCTCCCCGTTCACCGGAATGACGTTGAGCACAGCGAGGGCCAGCGTGAGCGAATGCCCGAGGGTGAAGGCGGTGACAAGGATGATGATGCGCTTCCAGTCGTTCCAGCGATAGGCGGCACACAGTGCGATCAGGAACAGGATATGGTCATATCCGTTGATGTCGGTAATGTGTTCGAGGCCGAGCTGGAAGTACGTGGGAAACATGGCCGCGAAGTTATCTGCAAGAGACCAAAAAGGCCGCCCGCAGGAAATGCAGACGGCCTTTCGCGTGAACAGTCAACAATGGACGGTCACCTCACTACCACCCGCTCCGTCACCACGCCCTGCTGCCCGCGCAGGGAAAGGACATAGACGCCTTCGGAGAGGCCGTTGAGGTCGATCAGGTGCTGCGATGCGCCCTGCCCGGCATTCAGCGCAGCGGAGTACACCGCGCGACCCGAAATGTCCATCACCTCCACCTGCAGCAGCTCCGCTTGGCGAAGGTCCAGCTGCACGGTAAGGTCGCCTGTGGTCGGATTGGGGAAGATGCCCACACTGCCGAACTGCACCTCTTGGATGCTATTGGGCGTGGTAAGGCAGGGGATCTCGGTGGGCTCCAGCAGCGTCATGTCGCTGAAGTCGATGTAGCACACCCAGTTCACGCTGTCCACGAAGGGGTTACGGTTGCCCTGCACACTTTCTATGTAGTCGTTGCGGGCTATCTCGTAGTTGCTGGGCGGGTCCTGCCAGTGCCACTGCTTGAGCACGTCCTGGTCCTGACCGTACTGCACCAGGAAGTCGATGGGGTCGGGGAGTTCCCAGGAGTCTCCTGTCCCGTTCCATTTGGCGGCCATGTACATGATGGCCCTTGCGGCATCGCCCTTGTGGCTGTCGCGCGGCTCATAGACCAGATTTCCGTTGGCATCGGTGCCATATTTTGCCCCGAGGAAGGAACTGGTCTGGTTCGCCACCACTCCCAGTGGGCGGTTGCTGCGAACAGCGTTGGCGCTGTTCTGATGGGCAGGGAAGAGGTTGTGGAGGTCGCTGTACTCATCACCCTCCTCATCGGGCCATGTGGGCATCCAACTGTGGGGCCACGTGTGCTCGCGGCTCAACACATCGTAAAAGAACGCACCCGGATAGAGGTGTGCATAACCGGAGTACACACAGTTGACAACACGCTGGCCACCCGTAGTGTCGCGGGCTGCGAAGTTGTCGATCATCACAGGTGCATAGTTGCTGTAGAAAGTCTGGCTGTAGGGGCTGTTGAGGCGGTTCTGCAAAGCGTTGAGAAAGCTTGAAGAGGCTGCGTCTACGCCTTGGTAGTAATTGCCTATCAGGTTGTCGGGTGTAGTGGTGCCTCCCATCAACGGGTCGTCTGTCCTGTAATTCTCGTAGCCGCTGGGGCCGTTGAATGCGAAGACATTGAAGTTGTACTCGGTGTCGGCCACCACGTTGGTGGGGCGGAAAGTGGCGGCAGGACCCACATACACCACCTGCGTGATGGCATCGATGTAGTCTCCTTTCACGTAGGTCTGTCCATCTGTGGGCGGGGTGAGGAATGCAGCGTTGATGCCGCGCGTGACGAGATACTGCTCGGCTGCGGGCGAGGCTGCGCTAAAGCTCACGTCATACCCATAGGTGGTCACATCGCTGATATTGAAACTGGTGGCCGAGGCCGCAGGCTCAGTGGCGAAGTTTCCTCCAATGCCGTAGAGGTCGATGACATACGTGGTCTCATCCCCGTTGGCATCGTCATTTTCAATGGTCAACGTTGCGAAGCGCGAGCCATTGGCACCTGCACTGAAATTCACATCGAAGCTCTCGGTGCCGTTGGCCGCCACACTGAAGGGGGTTGCAACGCCTGAGATGGTAAAGTCACCCGCATTGACCCCCGTGATGCTCATGCTGCTGATGTTCAGCTCCTCACCGGCCGGCAGGTTGAAATTGGTGATGGTGAAAGTGGTGGATGGCGCGTTGCCTATCACGTAAATGTTCCCGGTGAACACGGCATTGCCACCCACCGACACGTTGATCTCCTGGTCGTTGGTAGGTACTTGTGGCTCCACGGTGATCTCATCCAGCGCAATGTTCCTTCCGCTCTGCTTCTGGGTGAAGAAGAAACGGATGTAGCGGCTCGATGCCTGAGGCACGTCCACGTACTGCTGGAACTCGTTGTTGTTGATCTGCGCCCCGGTCAGTGTGCGCATGGCGGTCCATGTGGTGCCGTTGGCAGATTCCTGAATGGTGAACACATCGTTGGTCAAGGCCGATCCCTGCCCCTTGATGTGGTAGGTCACCGAGCCGCACACGTCACCGTAGTTCACCAGCACATGCTCGCCTGTTCCGTCCAGGCGGCATGAGGCATTTACAAGCCCGTTGGTGTAGCGGGTGTTGCCCACCACCACATCAAGGGATTCGGACCATCCGGTGGATAGCGGGTCATCAAAGTTGGCAGAGGTGGGAAGTGGGGCCTGAGCTGAGGCGTTAAACCAGAGCACGAGGCCAAGAGGGAGGTGTAGTATTTTCTTCACGTTAGGATAAAAAAAGTCCGGGCAAAGGTCGCTTTGCTTTCTTCAACCAGAAGGTTAAATGAAAGTGAACTCCTGCCCGGACTGTGTCTGTTGTAAGACCCCTGATGCGATCAGGGGAAGATGCCGAGATTCTGGTAGCTCACCACCACCTTGTTGATGGCCTCTGCGAACGCTGCGGTGCGCAGGTCGTTGAGGCCTTCGGTGGTCATCATCCTGTTGCGGATGCTGTTGTAAGCGTTGATCATGGTCTCCTCCAGACCTGAATACACGAGGTCGCGCTCATCTGGGCCACGGTCTATCAGCTCCATCTGCTTGGCGGTGATCTTGGTGCCACTGGCCTCCTCGATCGCCCCGAGGATGTTGCGGTTCATGTTGGCGCTGTAGCGCTTCTCCATGCGCCCGAAACGCACGTGCGACAGGTTCTTGAGCCACTCGAAATAAGACACCGTCACACCACCGGCATTGAGGTAGATATCTGGAATGATGACCGCACCCTTGGCCAGCAGAATGGCCTCACCCTTGGGCGTGATGGGGCCGTTGGCCGCCTCGCCTATGATCTTGGCCTTCACATTGGGGGCATTCTTGGCATTGATCTGATTCTCGAGTGCGGCCGGAATCAGGATGTCGCACTCCACCTCAAGGCACGAGGTAGGCTCACCGAGGTGGATGGTGCCTGGAAAGCCCACAATCGCATTGTTCTGCTTCTTGTAGGCCAAAAGCGCATCGGGGTCAATGCCGTTCTCGTTGTAGATGGAACCGTCCCACTCACCGATGGCAATGACCTTGGCCCCTGCATCGTGGAAGAACTTGGCAGCCCAGTAGCCCACGTTACCGAGGCCCTGCACCACCACTCTCTTGCCCTCGATGCCTGTGGTGAGGCCCAAGCGCTGCATATCCTCTTCGAAAGTGCAGGCATGACGGATGCCGTAGAACACCCCGAGACCAGTGGCCTCAGTCCGACCTGCGATACCGCCATGGCCCAAAGGCTTGCCCGTGACGCAGGCTATGGCGTTCAGCTCGTTGGGGTAGAAGGTGCTGTAGGTGTCTGCGATCCAGGCCATCTCCTGCGCACCGCTGCCGTAATCCGGTGCCGGCACGTCAATGCCAGGGCCTATGAAGTTCTTCTTGATCAGCTCGGTGGTGTACCTCCGGGTGATCTTCTCCAGCTTCTCAGGGCTGCAAAGCCTCGGGCTTATCTTGATACCGCCCTTGGCCCCACCGAAAGGCACGTCCACTATCGCGCATTTGTAGGTCATCAGCGCAGCCAAGGCCATCACCTCATCCTGATTCACATGCATGCTGTAGCGGATACCACCCTTGGTGGGCAGCTTGTGGTGGCTGTGCTCCACGCGGTAGGCCTCCACCACCTCTATCTCCCCGTCCACCTTCACCGGGAAACGCATGCGGTAAACGCTGTTGCAGTACTTGATCTGCTCCAGCAGCTGCGGGTCGTGGTTGAGGAACTTCGCTGCATTGTCGAAGTAGTTCAGCACATCGTCAAAGAAGCTGTGCTCTCTTTTCTCCTCCAGATTCTCAATTTTAGCCATGTTGTCTTTTCATTGGTTAGGTGCGGCAAAGTTGGCAAAGTTCCGTAACGGCCAACCTGTCAAACATCAGTTTAACCAAAGGCTCATTTAACCGTAACTTCAAAAAACACGCAAGGTCGGCCACAACAGTGACCGACCTTGCGGATAATCGGGCTGCTGACCGATCAGAACGAAAGTGATACCTGCGCCTGAATGGTACGTGGCTCGTTGACCTTGAGCGGTCTGAGCGCATACATCCGGTTGGCAAGGTTGCGCACGATGAGCGCCAGACGGATGTTCTCATGCAGGTCGAAAGAAGCGCGGATATCGAAAACATGGTCTCCGCTGCTGTTCTCCCTTCGGAAGTTGGCTGCGCCCCAGCTCTCCTGACCGATGAGCGGCAGCAGGTTGCGGTCAAACTGATAGAACGCCAAGTCCACACTGCGCATGTAGCTGTAGTAGCGGTATGTACCGGCTATCGCCAAGCGATACTTCTTCTTGATGGTGAACACCAGTTCCACGTCCACATTGGCAAGGTGCTCGAAACGATACTTCAGCACCGGGTCGGCCAAGTAGGCGGCCGTGTCCTCCGCGGTCGGGATAGGATAATCCGCATCACTCAGACTACCGTAGAGGAGGGATGTGGAGTTCATCTGATTGACCTCCTTGCCGTTATTGTCGGTCACATAACCCTCCAACGGATCGATCGCGTGAGGCTGGGCGTAGGTGTAACCGAGAAGCACGTTCAATCCGAGCCATGGGGTGAGGTTTCCTCCACCGGTGAAAGACACGTCAAATCCGCGCACCCTGGCACCACCTGTGTTCTGAGACTGGAAGGCGAGCCCGAAGAATCCGTTGGTGGGTTCTCCGAAAATGCCCGCGTTGAACTCCACAAAGTCCGTGTACTCCTGCCAGAAGGCCGCAAAGTCAAGGTAACCTGCAAACTTGCCGATCTTGATCCCCTGCATCAGACCGACCTCCGTGGCCCAGCTCTTCTCGGCTCTCAGGTCCGGATTGGCCACGATGGGCACACCTCCGATGGTGGTGTTGATGTACCGCTCTGCAATGGTAGGGAAACGGAAGCCCTGACCGAATGACGCACGCAGGTAACCTTCCTTCCACAGCATGGAACTTGCACCCACCCTGAACACCGGGGCCAGTTCACTCTCACGGTCATTCACCCTGAAATACTCCAAACGCACACCTCCGTTAAGGTTCAGCCTGTTCCAGAATTTCTTGTCCAACTGGAGATAACCTGCCACGTTCAGAGCAGTGCTGATTCCATCTCCGGCCTCGTTGGCAGAATATAGGTTCGCTTCTCCGTATGTGTACTGGCCCATGGTACCTGTTGTGAGCGTGAAATCTTTGATCACAGCGAAACGCTTGGCATACTGGTACTCACCGAAGCCCACGTAGTTAAGGTTGGCCTGATTGTTATCGTTGCCGTTGTTCTGATAGAACATCCGACCGCGAAGTGTATGCCGCGAACCTTTCTCCCCAGAGTAGGTGATAAACGGATCGATGTTGTAGGTGGTCTGAATGGTGCGGGTGATGGCCCCTCCCATTGGTCTGTATAGCCCTGTGGTACCATTAAGCCAAATGTTAGAACCTGCGCTTCGGCTGTACATGAAGTTGAAATTCACGCCATAGTTAAGACCGCTGTGCTTCTTCGACCTCCTGCGCAAGTTCATGTTCACGCGCATACGATTGTTGAATTCCTTGCGCGGGTCGTTGAAAGTGGTGTCGATCACATTGCCGTCAGGGTCACGATTGATGGAGGTCACCTTCGGAAAACCACCGATCAGAGTGTCTGAAGGTTCGTAACCTATGTAGCCGTTGTCGAAGAGGAAGTTACCGCCCACGACAATGTCCCATTGACCGGCTTTTCTTGAATGGAAGAAGTTGAAGCCATGAAAAATCGGCAGATTGGCCGGCTCATACCACTCGGATTCCTCCTGTGCCGGGCGGTCGTACATTCCGGATATCAGGTTGATCTTCGTCTGGGGCTTGTCTCTCGGGTATGCTGTGCGGATGTTGATGGCGCCATTGAGTGCAGCCGAGCCATACAATACTGACGAGGCGCCTTTAATGACCTCGATCTGCTCAAGGTTTTCCACCGGAAGAAATCCCCAGCTCGGGCGACCCGCGTCTCCACTCAGAATAGGAAGGTCATCGACCAGCACCATGACACGGGCACCGGCCCCGAAGCTGTAGCCGCTACCTCCACGCATCTGGGGTTCGCTGTCAACGATCGTGAGGCCAGGGGTCTGCTCCAAGGACTCATCGACCGATGTCGAGCCTCGGCTCTGCACTATCTCGGGCTTGATGACCGTAACCGACACCGTGAGGTCTTCCACCCTCTGCTCAAACTTACCTGCCGAGACGATCACCATGTCCAGCTGCTCGGATTCCATCTCCATCTGCACGGTGATCTCGGTGGTCGCACCACTGTTGATGGTCACGGGGACCGTCTTGGGCGCATATCCGATGGATGTCACCACCACATTCTGCTTGCCAGCGGGCAGTACGATCTGAAAATTGCCGTCAAAATCGGTGGCGGTCCCTCGGCTCTTGTCTTTTTCCAAGACCACGTTTGCACCGATGATGGTCTCACCAGAGGACTTGTCCTTGACCACTCCCTTGAGTGTGCCAGTGTCCTGTGCCAAGACCATTGTTGCGAACAGCATGGAGAAAGCTGCGGTAATCGTCTTTTTCATTTGGTTTGCGGTTGGTTTTTTCCAGTTACAGTTGCCCGAAGAGCGGGCGAATATATCAATAATAGGTATGGAGCAAGGTCTGTCACGCACGCTTAACATAATGGCCCTCGCAAAGGTGCCGGGCGTGGGACCCGTTGTCGCCAAGAAACTGATCGCCTACTGCGGTGGTGCCGAGCAAGTTTTCCTCAAGGGGTCTGCATTCTTCGAGCGCATTCCGGGCATCGGAAAGGTTATAGCCAAAGCCGTGGCCGACAACCGACCCTTGGAGGCCGCCAAACAGGAGTTCGACCTCTGTGCCCGTCATGGCGTGCGGGTCATCACCTTCTTGGACAAGGCATTTCCGCAGCGCCTCAACCATTGTGCCGATGCCCCTTTGCTGTTGTTCGTCAAAGGAGAGGGAGATCTTAACGCACAGCGTATGATCAGTGTGGTGGGCACCCGCAACGCCACCGCACATGGCCGAGAGACCACAGAGCAGCTGATAGATGAGCTGGCACCGCTGGGTGTCACCATTGTCAGTGGACTTGCCTACGGTATAGACATCACCGCGCACAAGGCCGCCCTGAAGCAGGGACTCCCCACCATCGCCTGTCTGGCACATGGGCTGGACAAGGTCTATCCGCCAGTACACGCATCCACAGCAAAGGAGATGCTGGCCGATGGTGCGCTCATATCCGAGTATCCATTGGGCACCAAACCCGACCGTGAGAATTTCCCGACCCGCAACCGCATCGTGGCAGGGATGACCGATGCCACACTGGTGGTTGAAGCCGGGATAAAGGGCGGGGCACTCATCACCGCACAGCTCGCCAGCGACTACGACCGCGATGTATTCGCCATTCCGGGAAGGACAACAGACATACACTCCGCTGGGTGCAACCGCCTGATCAAAGAGCACAAAGCGGCACTCGTGACCTGTGCAGCAGACATCATCACCGCACTCAACTGGGACCTGCCTTATAAGAAGTCTCCATCCAAACAGCAACGTCTGCTCATCGACCTCACCCCCGAGCAGGAAGTGCTGGTCAATGCGCTTCGTGAGTCATCTCTGAGTGTGGATATCCTTGCCGCGCGCTCCAAGATGCCCATGAGCAGGGTATCAGCGTTGCTGCTCGAAATGGAATTCGATGGCATCGTGCGCAACATGCCGGGCAAGGTCTATGAGCTGGTGTGAAAGGCACATGGAGGGAAAAGCTACATTTACCATCGTATCCGAATGAGTGCCGTCTCCGAGATAAGTGTTCGCCCCCGCTTCAAGAAGCGATGCGCCTGCGTGCCTGACGATGTGGAGAAGCACATACAGGAGCGGCTCACCGCATCCGACAGCCCGGTGACCGGTCATTTCGTGGAAGGCTACATCGTGCTGAAGATCCCTGCCGCCAATCGTCATTTCTGGTCGCCCCAGCTCAGTGTCTCCTTCGAGAAGGATGAGGATGAGAGCACCATAATCCGCGGGCTCTATGGGCCAGACCCGGCCATCTGGGCGTTCTTTTTCTATGGAAGAGCCATCGTGGGCATCATCGCTATGATGGTGGCCATCGCAGGTTTCTCCGAATGGTGGCTGCATGATGACCTCACTTATTTCCTGCTGCTTCCTGTATGTTTTCTGGCAGCGACAGCCCTTTGGGCCATCGCCCGCTTCGGGCGTACACTCGGAGAGGAGCAGACCCTCGTGCTGCACCAGTTCTTCGAGGAGGCAGTAGGGGCGCACGTGGTACTCGAATAAGCGCGGCCCATGCCCTTCGCACGGGGTTTATCTTTGCCGCCCTTATTCCCCGAAAAAATGCTACAAGAACTGAGTGAACAGGAACTGGAGAGGCGCAAGGCGCTGCAAGATCTCATCGATCTCGGCATAGACCCCTTCCCGGCTGCCGAGTACACGGTGACGCACACGGCCGAGGGCATCAGGTCCTCATTTTCCGAAGGCGCAGAGATGAAGAATGTGAGCCTCGCGGGCCGCGTGATGAGCAAGCGCATCATGGGCAAGGCATCGTTCGCGGAATTGCAGGACAGCACGGGCCGCATCCAGATCTATTTCAACCGTGACGAGATATGCCCAGGTGACGACAAGACGCTGTACAACGAGGTTTTCAAGAAGCACATCGACCGTGGCGATTTCATCGGTGTGAAAGGGTTCGTGTTCAAGACTCAGGTGGGCGAGACGAGCGTGCATGTGCAGGAGTTCACCTTCCTTGCGAAAAGCCTTCGCCCGCTGCCGGCCGTCAAGACCGATGCCGAGGGCGTGGTGCATGATGCCGTGAGCGATGCCGAGTTCAAGTACCGCCAGCGCTATGTGGACCTGACCGTGAACCCCGGCACCCGCGATGTCTTCGTGAAGCGGACGAAGCTCTTCAACTCCTTCCGCGAGTACTTCAACAGCCACGGCTATCTGGAGGTCGAGACACCCATTTTGCAGCCTATCCCGGGCGGGGCAGCGGCACGGCCGTTCATCACGCACCACAACGCGCTGGACATCCCACTCTACATGCGCATCGCGAATGAACTTTACCTCAAAAGGCTCATTGTAGGCGGGTTTGACGGGGTCTATGAGTTCTCGAAGAATTTCCGCAACGAGGGCATGGACCGCACCCACAACCCTGAGTTCACCGCCATGGAGATCTACGTGGCCTACAAGGATTATGAGTGGATGATGCGTTTCACCGAGCAGTTGCTGGAGAAGGCTTGCATCGACCTCAACGGCACTTCACAGGTGAAGTATGGCGGGCACGACATCGACTTCACGGCCCCGTACCCGCGTGTCACCATGTTCGAGGCCATCGAGACGCACACGGGCATCGACATCAGCAAGATGGACGAGGCCGCACTGCGCGAGGTCTGCAAAAGCCTCGGCATCGAAGTGGACGCCAGCATGGGCAAGGGCAAGCTGATCGATGAGATTTTCGGGGAGAAATGCGAGAAGCATTATGTGCAGCCCACGTTCATCACTGACTATCCTGTGGAGATGTCGCCCCTGTGCAAGAAGCACCGCAGCAAGGAGGGGCTGGTGGAGCGGTTCGAGCTGTTCTGCGCGGGCAAGGAGATCGCCAATGCCTACAGCGAGCTGAACGACCCCATCGACCAGCGCGAGCGTTTCGAGCATCAGGTTGCCTTGGCCGACCGCGGTGACGATGAGGCCATGATGATCGATCAGGACTTTCTCCGCGCCCTCGAATACGGCATGCCGCCCACATCGGGCCTCGGCATCGGGATGGACCGCCTCGCCATGCTGCTCACCGACCGCCACGCCATTCAGGACATCCTGTTCTTCCCGCAGATGCGCCCCGAGAAGCGCACGGAGAGGAAGGCCGAACTGAGCGGCAACGAGAAGCTCATCTTCGACCTGCTCTCAGCGAACAGCCCCATGGACCTCAACGACCTTAAGTCACAGGCGGGCCTCAGCGGCAAGCAGTGGGACATCGCCATGAAGGCTCTTGGCAAGTCGGGCCTTACCAAGGTAACGAAGACGGAGGAAGGGTTGACGGTGGAGCTGGTGTGACCCCTCGTTTCCGATTCGTTACCTTTGCACACATAATATGTGTGCTATGAGAAACGTCACCCTCAGCATTCCAGATGATCTGCTGTCGAAAAGCAGGGCGTATGCCGAACAGCACGGCACCACGCTGAACCAGATGATCCGCGACCTGCTGAAACGCAACGTGACCGCCACGGAAGAATCGGTGGGGCAATCTCTCATCAATCATGCCGACAGGACGGCCGTGTCCATGAAAGGCCACACTTGGAACAGAGAGGATGCGTACGAAAAGCAAGGTCTTCATTGACTCGAACTTCTTCATCTATCTGCTGAACAAGGATGAGGAAGCGAAACGCAAGCAATGCGCAGAACTGCTGCTGAAGCTGGAAAAGACCTCCACCATTGTGATTTCAACTCAAGTGGTGAAAGAAGTGAGCGCGGTGATGCTGCGCAAGTTCAATTATCCTGCGAACGACCTCCAAGTGCTGCTCGCGCAGATGGAAAGGTTCGAGGTGGTGGAAACCCCCGTGAGCGTCATCCGCAATGGGATTGACATCATGCAGTCGTATAAGCTCTCCTTCTGGGATGCGCTCATCTGCGCGGCTGCCGCCCATGCCAAATGCACGGCCATCATCACTGAGGATATGAACGATGGACAGGTGATTCTTGGAATGAAGATTCGTAGTCCGTTCCACTGACGGAGGAAGGCACTCTTTCCCTCTATGCACCCCGTTCACAAACCCTACCACTCCGTACATGTACACCTGCTGGTCGTCCTATAGCGCCATGTGGCTGCCATTGGGGCAATGACCCGTGTGGTAGAAACAAATTAGATTTGGACATGAAAGGATTGACCGCAATACCATATCAGTTCTATCTGATTGCCCCCATCGTTGAGGTCAATCATAGGAACCTCAAACTCGTGCACCGTATTACTACCATCTGCTTGGGAGCTATATTGCTGACCTTCATTGCCCGATTCAGCAATAATGATCTAGTAATACAACTTGCATTGACTTTCATGGTCATCAGCATAGTTGCCAGTATCTGCGGCCATCTTTTCATTCGCACGTATAAGCAGATAGGAACCATCGAGTTATCCAAGAAAGGATGCACTCTCAACGTCAGTGGCTCCGAGACTCATTTTGAGTGGTCAAATGATAGCGACCTGAAAATCATATACAGACTGGGTATTGCAGGTCAGCGTAACATCGTCAACAATCAACTGGGCCATACCTACATAGAATACACAGAGAAGGGTGTTGATAGAAAAGCCTACTTCGTCTTTACGTTTGATGACATGGCTACGGCATTTCTCAATCTCGTATCCTATTTGAACGAGGAACACCCAGGTCTTAAACTGTTGAACATTATCGACAAGAACGAACAAAAACGATAGGAGGTCACAAAACTGTCGGTTAACCCATACGTAGCAATGTTTTCCAACATGACGGCCGCATCATCGTGGTCAGGGATGCGCCTGCGGAGGTGTGCCAGCAGTGCGGTGAGGCATACTTCGATTCGAAAGTCACCTCCCGGCTCTATGAGCAGGTGATGCAGACGATGGACAGCGCAGCCGAGGTGGAGATCATTCATCTCAATGCTGCTTGAGTCAGACGGGCCTCAGCGGCAAGCAGTGGGACATCGCCTTGAAGGCGTTGGGAAAACTCGGCCTGACCAAGGTGACGAAGACGGAGGAAGGGCTGAAGGTGGAGGTGGTTGGGTGAACCGATAGCACACCCGTGTCCAAACCATCGGCTCAGACCACCTCAACAGCCGCCTTCACCTTCTCCTTCAACAGGGCGAAGGCTATCACATCGTCCATCGTCTTCACGTAGTGGAAACGAAGACCTGTAAGGTATTCCGGCTCTATTTCGTTGACATCCTTGCGGTTGTCCTCGCTGAGTACGATGTCGGTGATGCGGGCGCGCTTGGCCGCGAGGATCTTCTCCTTGATGCCGCCCACGGGCAGCACCTTGCCTCGCAACGTGATCTCGCCCGTCATCGCCATGCGGCTACGCACTTTGCGCTGCGTGAACACCGATGCCAGCGCGGTGAACATCGTTATACCCGCAGATGGGCCGTCCTTCGGGGTTGCACCCTCTGGCACGTGGATATGCAGGTTCCATTTGTCGAAAACCTCGTGGTCGATGCCCAGCTTGTCGGCATGGGCGCGGAGGTATTGCAGCGCGATGGTGGCCGATTCCTTCATCACATCACCCAGATTACCCGTAAGGGTGAGCTTGCCCTTGCCCTTACTCAGGCTGGTCTCGATGAAGAGAATGTCTCCGCCCACGGCCGTCCATGCAAGGCCCGTGACCACACCGGCTGTCTCGTTGTCCTGATACATGTCGCGATGCACCTTGGGCGGGCCGAGGATCTCCTCCACGTCCACTGGGGTAATGGTAGCAGACTTGGGCTCCTCCATGGCGATGTGCATGGCGCGGTTGCGCACAATCTTGGCGATTACCTTCTCCAAACTCCGCACACCGCTCTCGCGGGTGTAGCCGTCCACAATCTTCTCCAGCACCGCCTTGCTCATCTTGATGTCGGTGGCCTTGATGCCGTGCTCGCGGATCTGCTTGGGAAGCAAGTGGCGCTTGGCGATCTCTATCTTCTCCTCCAAGGTGTAGCCGTTCACCTCTATGATCTCCAGTCTGTCGCGCAGGGCGGGCTGGATGGTGCTGAGGGTGTTGGCCGTGGCGATGAACATCACGTTGCTGAGGTCGTAGTCCAACTCCAAGAAGTTGTCGTGGAAGGTGCTATTCTGTTCGGGATCCAGCACCTCCAACAGTGCCGATGACGGGTCACCGTGGGAATCTCGGGTGAGTTTGTCGATCTCGTCCAGCACGAAAACCGGGTTAGAGTTGCCGGCCTTGATCAGGTTCTTGAGGATGCGTCCCGGCATTGCACCGATGTAGGTCTTACGATGGCCGCGAATCTCAGACTCATCGCGCACGCCTCCCAAGGACATGCGGGTGTACTCGCGCCCCACGGCCGTTGCAATGCTCTTGCCGAGGCTCGTCTTACCCACGCCCGGAGGGCCAACGAGGCACAGGATCGGGGCTTTCATGTCGCCCTTCAGTTTCAAGACTGCCAGATGCTCAATGATGCGCTCCTTCACCTTCGTCAGGCCAAAGTGGTCGCGGTCGAGCACCCTGCGGGCGTTCTTCAGGTTGAAATTATCCTTGGACCTAACCTCCCAAGGCAGATCGAGCATCACATCGAGATAATTGGCCTGCACGCTGTACTCGGCCGCGCTGGGATTCATGCGCTCCAGCTTGGTGACCTCCTTCACAAAGTGCTCCTGCACCTGCTTGGCCCATTTCTTCTTCTTCGAGCGCTCCTTCAGTTCTTGGATCTCCTGCTCGTAAGAGTTGCCTCCCAGCTCCTCCTGTATCTGCTTGAGCTGCTGATTGAGGAAATAATCGCGCTGCTGCTTGTCGATATCGACCTTCACCTTGCTCTGGATCTGGTTCTTCAGCTCCAGCATCTGCAGGCTCTTGGTCAGATGTTCAAGCACAAGGGTGGCGCGCTGCTCCAGGTCGGCCATCTCCAGCATCTTCTGCTTCTCAGCGATGTCCGCGTCCATGTTGGACGAGATGAAGTTGATGAGGAACGATGGGCTCTCGATGTTCCTGATGGCGAACTCGCTCTCCGATGGGATATGGGGCGACTGCCGGATGATGTTCAACGCGAGGTCTTTGAGTGAATCGACCAAAGCGTTGAACTGCTTCGACTTGGCGGGTGGCCGCACCTCATCGAACGGTGTGATGGTGGCGCGGAAATAAGGGTCGGTCTGCACCATCTCCTTGATGGCGAAACGTTTTTTTCCCTGAATGATGACCGTGGTGTTGCCATCGGGCATGCGCAGCATCTTGAGGATGCGGGCCACGGTTCCGATGGAGTTCATGTCATCAGGTCCTGGGTCCTCGATGCTCACGTCCTTCTGCGCCAGCACCCCGATGATCTTCTCCTTGCGATTGGCGTCCTTGATGAGCTTGATGCTCTTGTCGCGGCCTACCGTGATCGGTATGACCACCCCCGGGAACAGCACCGTGTTGCGAAGTGGGAGAATACCGAGTTCCTCGGGTATCTCCTCAGAATCCATTGACTCCTCATCCTCGGGTGAGAGCAGCGGGATGAATTCCGCGTCCTCGTCTATACTGGGTGGCATTGCGAATATGCCTTCAAACAGCTCGTTCATGCTCTCGTTTTTCTCCTTGCCCTTTACGGACTGTAAAAATAACAGGCGGAACACCCCGAATGAGGGTGTCTGCTTGGTGTTCGTCATCTTTCAACCAACGTGCCACGCACCGATGCCTGACAGCATTGCGCCAAAAGGTCAGTTGCGGTAACCCTTTGTCAGGTCATGCACATGGCGGAGAATGCCCTCCTCAGTGCTGTCAAGGGCAATGCCCCTGCGCTCCATCACACGTTTGGCGGTCTCCAGTGCCTTATCGATGCGGTACTCTGTGAAGCCCGCTGCCCCGCCCCAAGTGTAGGAGGGGATGAATGTGCGCGGGAAGCCGCCACCGAAAACATTCGCGCTCACACCCACCACCGTTCCCGTGTTGAACATGGTGTTTATGCCTGATTTGGAATGATCGCCCATGATGAGGCCACAGAATTGTAGCCCCGTGCGCTCAAAGCGGCCAGTGGGGTAGCTCCACACCCGCACCTCATCGTAGTTGTTCTTGAGGTTCGAGTTGTTGGTATCGGCACCAAGGTTGCACCATTCGCCCAGCACCGAATTGCCGAGGAAACCGTCATGGCCCTTGTTCGAGTAACCGAAAATGACCGAGTTGTTCACCTCGCCACCCACTTTGCTGTACGGCCCGACCGTGGTGGGTCCGTAGATCTTCGCACCGAGCTTCACCTGACTGTGGTCGCATAACGCGAAAGGCCCGCGGATGACACTGCCCTCCATCACCTCTGCGTCTTTTCCAATAAAAATGGGGCCGTTGCCGGTGTTGAGGACCGCTGCCTCCACCGATGCGCCTTCCTCCAAGAAGATACTACCATTGCCGATGACGGTATTCGATGAAGAGAGCGGTGCAGATTCCCTGCCTGCCGTGATGGCATTGAAATCTGCGTTCAGCTCAATTCCGTTCTTGCTGAAGATGTCCCACGGGTGGCGGATGATTGTTAGTTCGCCAGTGAACTCGACCACATCTCCTTTCTGCTCCAGAACATCCTTCCCTGCCGATTCGCTGCGTGATGCCAACACCAGCCCATCCTGCACGAGCTGCTGTCCGATGGAAAGCTTTCCGATGGCTGTGACAAGTTCGGCCGTGGGGCACACCGACCCGCAGACAATAACATTGTCAGCGGCAGTTTGCACAGGGAATTTCTTGGAGAGATAATCCTCCGTGATGGTAGAAGAGGTGGTGGAAAGCACCCGCTCCCACTTCTCTCGGATGGTCAAGATGCCCACCCGCATATCGCACGCGGGTCGGGTAAAGGTCAGGGGCAGCAGGTTCTCCCTGAATGGCCCGTCAGCGATGATGAGGTTCAATGCGTTTATGTTGAGGTTTCCGTCAAGTCGGCCAAAGGTCAGCACTTTCGCTGAATGAAACCTCCGAAAACACAGAGACCGACCCTGTTGAGGTCGGTCTGAGTGGACTATTCGGTTTTATCTCTGCTCAGTAGAGCTCGACCACCTGTGCTTTCGGGAACTTCGCCATCCAGCTCGTGAGTGCCTCCTTGGTCTTCACATAGATAGTGGTGCGCGCATCGAGAATGAGCTTGAACTTAGGTCCGAGACCTCCTTTGTTTTCCTGTGACATGGCTTTTAGCTTTTAAGGATTCAATCACAACAACGGGAAAACCGTACCAATGTTGTAACATCATTCTTAAAGGATGTTAAAGCCTCTCTTTCGGTCAGGCCGAAATGGACGGGCGGAGCCGCTCTACAACAAGCAATTCGGCAAAAGAAAGGCGCATGAGGACTGCAACCTCTTGAATGAATCTGCGCTCTGCTGCGCTCAATGTCTCTGTTGGTGCTGTGAAAACCATGGTGCGGTGTTTAGATGAGAAACGGGGTTTTCACGACATGGTTTCCACATTCCGATGAACGACACACCATCCACGACCAGTTCTCAACTTATCGGGATGCAGACGTTCTTCGGTTCGGTGAAAAAACGCAGCGCATCCCATCCGCCCTCGCGGCCCACGCCCGACTGCTTCACGCCACCGAACGGGGTACGCAGGTCGCGCACCAGCCAGCAGTTCACCCACACAATGCCCGTGTGCAGCGCGGCCGACACGCGATGCGCCCTCCGCAGGTCGTTGGTCCATACTGTGGAGGCGAGGCCGTATTTCGTGCCGTTCGCCAGCGCGATGGCCTCCTCCTCGGTGTCGAAAGGCTGTATGGTGACCACTGGGCCGAAAATCTCCTCCTGATTGGTGCGACAAGTAGCTGGTAGCCCTTCTATCACGGTCGGTCGGATGAACCAGCCACCAAGTCCCGTTTCCACAGATGTGCCGCCCGTGAGCACCGTTCCGCCCTCCTCTTTCGCCAGTTCGATGTAGGACAGCACCTTGTGGAAATGCGCCTCCGACACCACCGCGCCCAGCTTCACCTGCGGGTCGTTGGGGTCGCCCACCTTCATGGCCGCGACCTTTTCCACGAAATGCGTTTTGAATGCATCATAAATGCCGCGCTGCACATAGATCCTCGATCCGCAGAGGCATATCTGACCCTGATTGGCGAATGAGGAGTTGAGCGATGTGTCGATGGCCGCATCGAGGTCGCAGTCATCAAAGATGATGTTGGGGTTCTTTCCTCCCAATTCAAGGGAGAGTTTCTTAAACATGGGCGCGGCCACGCGAGCGATCTCCGCGCCAGTTGCGGTGCCACCCGTGAAGGAGATGACGGGCACATCGGGGTGCTTTGTGATGGCCGCGCCCACCTTGGCCCCAAGACCGTGGACAATGTTGAGCACACCCTTTGGGAAACCGACCTCATCGCAGATCTGCGAGAGGACGAACGCGGTCATAGGCGTAACCTCCGATGGTTTGGCCACCACCGTGTTGCCCGAGGCCAGCGCGGGGGCAATTTTCCAGGTGAAAAGATAGAGCGGCAGGTTCCACGGGGAGATGCAGCCCGCCACCCCGATCGGATGGCGCAGCGTATAGTTAAGGTAGCGGCCATCGGTGTCGTGCAGCTCGCTCTGGTCGTGCAGGATGGCCGTGGCGAAGAAGCGGAAGTTGTCAGATGCGCGGGGTATGTCCACCTTTTTCGCCAACCAGAGGGGCTTGCCGTTGTCGGTGCTCTCGGCCAGTGCCAGTTCATCGAGCCGCTCCGCGATGCGGTCTGCCACACGCAGCATGTGTGCTGACCGCTCGGCCCGCGTCAGTCCGCTCCATGCTGGGAATGCGGCCTGTGCTGCCCGCACCGCAGCATCCACATCTGCCCCGTCCGAGTCGGGAATCCGCGAATAGACCTTGCCCGTAGCAGGATTGTGATTGTCAAGCCAGTTGCCGCCCGCAGGCTCGGTGAATCGGCCATCAACGTAGTTGAGGATGGTGGTCATGGACGATGGGTTTGCGGTAAAAATAGCCAAGCGTCCTGCCGCACTAACGATGTTGCCGTCCACCTTCAAAAACGCGACCTTCGCGGCATGGCTTTTCCCGAAGGCTTTCTCATCGGTGTAGGCATGGTGATCTTTCTCGGACCCGTGTTCTTCACGCTGCTCAAAAGTGCCCTTCAGCGCGGGCTGATGGCCGGCCTGAGTGTGGCACTCGGCATTTTGGTGAGTGACGTGACGGCCTTTCTGCTCAGCTATTATGGTGCGGCCTCTTTCTTCAACAATCCTGACAACCAGACATGGCTTGCATATGGTGGCAGTGCAGTCCTGTTAGGTCTGGGGCTTCGTTACCTGCTGAAAAAACAGCCTGCCAAGGAGCAGATCGGCTCTATTCAGGCGCAGGATTACCCGGCATTTTTAGTCAAAGGATTTCTGGTCAATTTCGTCAATCCTTTCGTGTTCGTTGTGTGGATCGGGCTGATAGGGCTGGGAAAAACGAAATTCGGACCGGGTACCGACTTCTGGGTGTTCAACGCGGGCATCCTTTCAGGCATTTTCTTGCAGGACGCTACGAAGGCGGTCTTTGCTCACCGCATCTCACAGTTCATCCGTCCGGACATCCTGACAAAAGCCTATCGGATCATCGGGGTACTGCTGGTGGTGTTCTCAGTACGGTTGCTCCTGTACGCGACCGGGCTGCTTTGACCGCAATCATTCGCGGATGAAAGGACTGCGATAGACCTTTCCATCGGCCTGCACCTCCAGCACGTACATACCTTGCGATAAAGTCTCGGTACTTAGGGTCATGCGCGTGTCGCAGGCACACCGATGCCTCATCATTTCGCGGCCCATGGTATCTGATACACGCAATAAGCACGTGCCCGATAGGTCTGTGGGGATGACAACATTCAGCATTCCGGCATTCGGGTTGGGGAAGACCGTGATATGTCCTTTGCGGCCTGTCGCATCAGCAATGTCGGTGGTGACAAAACCATTGGGCCGCCTCCAGCGGTTCTGACGGTTGCCCACGGTCATGGTCTTGGCAAGGTTCTCACTCTCAGAGATCTGAAGAATGGACGAGTACCACCATTCGGCCACGGTGCTGTCGGGCCTGATGTCGAGGATGCCGTAGCCATGCTGCACAAATTCCACATGCTGATGATGCACATTGATGAGATTGCTGGCACTCTCAAACGCGGGGACAATGAACGCGGGCACCCCAGCCTCATCAAAATTCCCTCTTGAGATACTGGCGGGAATGAACTCGACCCCCAGCGAACCTTCGCCTGTGGCAGGATTGTACACATCACTGTTACGCGGATCGCGTGAGATGTCCATAGCAAAGCTCATATGAACATCGCCACTCAACATCATGAAGTTGTCGATGCTGTTTTCTTGAATGAAACGGAGAATGGTGTCACGTTCCGCCACGAAACCATCCCAGCTTCCCCTGTCGAACACTTCTCCGTCATTGGGCACGGGAAGCCAGGTGGGCACCCCATCGCTGTACCACCCGCTGAACATTTTCTGACTGCCGCAAATGCGCCATTTCGCAGTGGAGGCGCCAAGCCTGTCAAGGAACCACTCCCGCTGTTCGTGTCCAAGGGCAGATGGCTCGCCTGGGACGATGGTGTCCTGGAATCTGAATTTCTCGATGTCCACCAACGTGACCTCCGCGAGATCACCGAAACGAAGCGAACGGTGTGCCTTTCCGATATCGCCATGCACATCCCTTCTGGGCACATACTCATAGAAAGCCTCGATTCCCTCCCCTGTTGCACGTTTGAAATCATGGTTATCCCACATGACCATCCAAGGGTGCATCTGCCTTGCTGCCCGCAGATCAGGGTCGAGCAGATGGTAACGGTGCAGTGCGCGCCACTCTTCCTCATTGGCAGGCACCGTGGGAAACGGCTCTGGGACACGGATCCGCTCATCCATATCCACAAAATCGTAGATGTAATCACCGAGGTGAATCATCAGATCAATGTCATCGCGCTCGGCTATCCGCCTGTAGGCATTGAAGAAACCGGAGTACACACTGCTGCACGATGCCACAGCAAACTTCACACGGTCCACCTCCCCAACTGGCGCGGTCCTCGTCCTTCCGATAACGCTTGACGCTCCAGAGCCTGTCGTGAAGCGATAGTAGTAAGTTGTAGCCGGTGCAAGTCCGGTCACCTCCACCCGTGCACAGTGATCGGTCGAGGCGTCCACTGTCACTGCACCTGAACTGATGATGTTCTGCATGCCGGCATCACCAGCCACCTCATAATTCAGGGTCTGAGAGCCATTATTCACATCGGTCGGATCGGGTCTTGTCCAGAGTACCACGCCATCCGGCAGTGGGTCGCCACTGGCCACCCCCCAGAGAAAAGGTGCGTGGACCGTATCGGCATACATGTTCTGCGGAAGGGTGATGACCTGACCCATTGCGAGCATTTTCACCAGCAGTAACAAGGAGAACGTAAAAAGCAACCTCATGCACGGACGAGTTAAGTTCCGTTCAAAGGTATCTAATAATCAAATGCTTAGGTGTGTTAAGAAAACATCAGAATTCCACCCTGTAGAACACCAACGGCAGGAATCCGAGCTGGTATTTGGTCACCACCTCCTCACGGGCGACATCGTAGTTCATGCTGAACACATTGCGGGTATTGAAGACGTTCTGGAAGTCGATGGCGAGGCTGTGCGAGGCCCGCTTGCCGTTGAAGGTGAACGTCACCTTGATGTCGGCTCGGAAGTAGTCGCGGTAACGCTCCTCGTAGGCCCGTGACACATCGCGCACCTGCCGCCCCTCGGCAATGGACGCATCGAGGTCGATGGGCACGTGGCGCATCCCGCCCGTCCAGGTGATGCGGCTGTCGAAGGCCAGTCTGTTCTTGGGGCTGAGGCGCAGCTCGTAGCCGCCTAATGCGCTGAGACCGTAGTTGCCGTTGAAGGCCGAGTTGCGCCAAACCGCGTCACTGCCACGGTACGTGCTGTTGTAGAGCGAGGCCGTGAACAGGAAATAGTACCCGCGTCCCATGAACTTCTCCACCGTGACCTCCAGCCCCATGTTGCGTCCTATGCCGTCTTGAACCAGGCTGTCGGCCACCTGAATGTCACCGATGCTCTCGCCCGCGTTCGCCATGCTGAAATGCGATGGCCGCTGCTCCACAGGGATGTCGTAGAGGTGCTGGAAATAGACCTCCGTCTTCATCCGCAGCTTGGGCAGGATGCTCCAGTCGTGGCCCAGCACGGTATGGATGGCGCGGCTGAAACCGAGGCCCGCGTTCGTGCGCAGCAGCTCGCCCGTCTGCGGGTGGGGCATGGCGTAGAAGTACGTCAGCAGCGGCAGCATCTGGCTGTGCATGCCCGCCCCGATGCTCAATCCGTGCCGCCTGTGTGGCCGCCAAGTGAGGCCGAGGCGCGGCTCGATGGAATAGGCGAGGTTCAGCGTGGTCACCTGCCCGTATGCGCCCAGCGTGCCCGTCCATTGCTCATCGAAACGGTGGCGCACCTGGATGTAGCCCTGCGCGAGGCCGAGGTCGTCCTTCACGTTGAGGCGGACGAGGTGGCTTTCCAACTGCGGGATGTACGTGCTGTCGAGGAAGGATAGGAAACGGTGGTCATAGATGAATCCGCTGCGCAGCGTGGTGCGGGCACTCAACTTCGTATTCACTCGCGTATGGAAATTGACGGACGTGGTGATGTTGCGGTTGCGGTCCTCCAGTAGCTGTGTGGCCGCGCTGTCGGGCAGGATGCGGTAGTTGTCCTGCCACTGGCGGATGCCGCTCATGGCCAAGGTGGTGGTGATGCTGCTTTTCTCCTTGAGATACTTGAAATGTGTGAGTCCCGCCACACCCATATCCGAACCGAGCTTCTGGTCGCGTTCCTCCACATCAGTGCTGTTGAAACCCGAATTCTCCGTGATGTGGATGGAACTCAGCCCTCCGATGCCCCACAGTGTGAACCGCCCCACGCGCTCATTCACGGGCACATCTATCACTAAGGTGAGATCCTGGTATTGCGGAATGGCTGAGATGCCGAAGTCGATGCCCATCGCCCCGATGATGGCCATGGTGCTGTAGCGGTACGAGGCGAGGTAGGACGCTTGATGTTTCTTGGAGAATGGCCCCTCGATGCCAGCCTCCAGCCCGTTGAGGCCCAGTTGCAGGTAGTGCTCCCGCTTCTCGTTGTTGCCTTTCCTGAGGCGGATATCGAACGCGCCAGCGTTGGCGTTGCCGTAGTCGGCAGGGAACGCGCCCGTGAAG
The DNA here is from genome assembly GCA_964500205.1 of uncultured Chryseobacterium sp. GTDB lineage: Bacteria > Bacteroidota > Bacteroidia > UBA10329 > UBA10329 > UBA10329. Next base: position 87,237 of record CAZCNS010000005.1, read on the forward strand.
AAGTCGCTATCGGCCAGCATGTTGTTGTTGAGGATGCTGACAGGCCCGCCCGTGGTGCCACTGAAGCTCAGGTGGTTGGGGTTGGGGATGTTGATGCCCTCCAGCCGCCACAGCACGCCCGTGGGCGAGTTGCCTCTGATGATGATGTCGTTGCGCTCGTCCGAGCCTCCGTTCACCCCAGCGAAGGCCGCTGCCGCACGGGCGGGATCCTGCCACGAGCCCGCGAACCGCCTCGTTTCCTCCACCGAGAAGGTCCGTGCGCTCACCAGCGCCATCTCGTTCATGGCCTCGCCCTTGTCGCGCCCAGCGGTAATCACGACCTCCTCCACCTTGCGGATGCTCTCCTCCAATTCAACATTGAGAATGAGCTGTTTTGATGGGGCGAGGATGAGACCTTCGAGGAAACGTTCCTCATAGCCGAGGTAGCTGACCTTGATACTCACCTTTCCGATGGGCACGTCATCGATCCTGAAATTGCCGTCAATGTCTGTTGACGCGCCACGGAAATTCACCGTGTCCAGCACCACCACGTTGGCCCCGATGAGTGCGCGCTTGTTGGCCGCATCGGTCACCTTGCCACGGATGGTCTGGGAAATCTGAGCCTCTGTTGAAAGAGGAAATAGGAAAGCTGAAAGCAGAAAAAGGGTGATGGGGAGAGCGTGGATGAAGCTGTTCACTCGTCCCCCGCCTCTCGTCTCTCGTCCCTTTTCAGGGAAAATGGAAAATAGAAAAGGGAAAATGGTGCGTGTGCGGATGAGGTCGCTTCCTCGTCCCCCGACCCAAAGCCTGTCCTGAGCCTGTCGAAGGGCCCCTCGTCCCGATTTCATTTCTCAGAAAACCACATATTCCTCAGGGTTCACGGGCCGTCCGTCCAGCCACAGCTCGAAGTGGAGGTGGGGGCCGGTGGTCAGCTCCCCCGAGTTGCCCACGATGGCAAGCACCTCGCCCGCTTTCACTACATCTCCCTGATTCTTCAGCAGCACGGAGTTGTGCTTGTAAAACGACATCAGGTTGCTGGTGTGCTGCACCGCAATGACGTAGCCGGCATCGTAGGTCCAAGTGGCAAGCACAACTGTGCCATCGAGCGTTGACTTGATGGCCTCATTCTCTTTGGTCACCACATCAATGCCCATGTGACCCGACTTGGGGTCGAAGGGTGCGCTTATCTCTCCCTTGATGGGCGCGAAGAAGAACAGGTTTCGGATGTTGCTCACCGCAGAGGGCGCGGCCCCGAGCTGCAGGGTGCGGAGGTTGTATTTCTCCTCTTCCTCCACCATGGCACGGAGAATACTGTCTTGGGGCGATGCGTTGAATGAGATGCTCGCGTAGTCCCGCTCCGGGTCGGGCTCCTGAAGCTCGGTCTCTGGGAGTTCGCCTGAGATCACGTTGCGTAGGTTCTCGAGATAGCGGTCTTTCAGTTCCAAGGCGCGTTGCATTGAGTCGAGGCGCAGAGCAGAGTCATAGACCTGCCGTTTCATTTCCACGTCCGCATAGCCGGGTATGTACTCCCGAAGTGAGGTGAAAGCAATCAGATAGATGATGGAAACAACAAGGAAGATACCCAATGACCCACCCAGCACAAGCACGTTCATCGGAGAAAGAAGCAGGCTGAGTCGCTCTTGGAACGTCTCATCATTCATGATGACAAGCCGATACTTGACCCGCAATCGCTTACCGAGTTTCTCTTTTTGTTCCGCGCTGCCTGCCATGGACGCCAAATATCGCAATTAAGGCATCGGAGACACGACCGTGCCGAATGGGCAATGACCAAGAGTTTAATAAGAATAATTTTGCACTCCCTTCATTATACCGGGTCACCCTTCCAACAGCCATTGATACACCGTAGGCGAATTCTTCTGCTGCTGATCACAGCGGCCCTCGGCCTGAACCTCATTGGCTGCTCCACGAAGAAGAAGGGGTTCGTCAACCGCTTCTACCACAACACCACGGCCAAATACAATGGCTACTGGAATGGTAGGGAATCGATACGGGAAGGCGTCAGAACGTTGGAACAGAGCCAGCAGGACGACTTCGAGCGCATTCTGCCCATCTATCCCATCGGAACTGCACAGACCGCCACATCCATCTATCCACAGATGGACCGTGCCATCGAGAAGGCCAGTATGGTCATTGCGAAGCACTCCATGCTCATCAAAGGAAAAGAGTATTGCAACTGGATCGATGACGCGTACATGCTGATAGGGCAGTCGCACTACTACAAGCGCGATCAGATGGATGCGCTGGAGATCTTCCACTACGTCATCAAACAATATCAGAAGGAAAAAATCCGCTTTGACGGCTACAAGTGGCTGCTACGCACCAACACGGCCATGGGGCGATTCAATGACGGAGAGACCATGATCCTCAAATTGGAGGAAGAGGCCGAGGAGGGCACCATCCCCAAGAAGATGAAGTCTGCCATCGCAGCAGCCAAGGCAGAGTATTTCATCGAAACGATGGAGTACACAAAGGCCAAGGATGAGCTCATGTTCGCCATCAACAACACCAAACGCAGGAAGACACGGGTGCGCTACATGTTCATCCTTGCACAACTTTATGCGGAACTCAGCATGAAGGACAGCGCGGTACACTGGTACTCGGAAGTGCTCAAGCGCAGCACGCCCTATGAGATGGAATTCAATGCACGCATCAACCGTGCTCTGCTCACCAGTGCCAAGTCGGGCAACCTCAACGACATCAAGCGTGAGCTGGTGAAGATGTCAAAGGATGACAAGAACATCGACTATCTGGACCGCATCTTCTTCGCGTTGGGCAACATTGCGCTGGAAGAGGGCGAGAAAGACCTCGCGTTGGATTATCTGCGCAAGTCCGTGGCGGCAAGCACTACCAACACCACGCAGAAGGCTGTGTCGCATTTCACCATAGCAGACCTGTATTTCGACAAGGCGGAATACATACCCTCAGGCGGGCACTATGACACAGCCATGATGACCCTGCCCGAACTGCACCCGGATTATAAGCGCGTAAGCCTGCGGCAGGAGAGCCTTGCAGACCTGGTGAAGAACATCCGCATCATCGCCTACGAGGACAGCATGTTGAAGCTGGGCAACTTGACAGATTCTCAGCTCGATGCTTTCATTGATGACCTGATCGCGGACGTGAAACGCAAGGAAGAGCAGCGGAAATTCGAGGAGGAGGCCGCTGCTATGAACAACCAGCTGATGATGCAGCAGGGTGGCGCGAACCGCCCCGGTGGGCCGGGAGGTGGCGGAGGCGCGGGTTGGTATTTCTACAATACCACGGCCGTGAGCTACGGCATTAACGATTTCCGCCAGAGATGGGGCGACCGCAAGCTGGAGGATAACTGGAGACGCTCGACCAAGTCGGTGGTCTTCGAAGACGATCCGGACGGTGAGGGTGGCAAGCCTCAGGAGGAGGCCAGTGTGAGTGAGCTGATGAACCCCGAATTCTACAGGAAGAACATACCGCGCACCGAGGCGCAGAAGGACAGTGCGCACCGAAGGATACAGTATGCCTTCTATGACCTGGGGGTCATTTACAAGGAGAAACTCAGCGAGATAGACCTCTCTATCCAGTCATTCGAGGAGCTGCTAAAACGCTATCCAAGAGGACTCTTCCCCTTGGAGAGCTACTATCAGCTCTATCGACTGTACACGCAGAAGGGAAACATTGCCGAGGCCAACCGATACAAAAATCTCATTATTCAACAGTTTCCCGACAGCGAGTACGCCAAGATACTTAGCGACCCCACATACCTCGACCGCATGGAGGCGATGAAGGGGAAGATCGCGGGCATGTACGACCGGGCTTTTGAGAATTTCGGCAAGGGCGAACACGAAAAAGTGATTGCTGCTGCCGACAGCGTGATCTCCAAATTCAAAGAGGAGAAACTGCGCCCCAAATTCGCCCTGCTGAGGGCCATGAGCATAGGGGCCACAGAGCGGCTCACCACCTACAGGGCGGCATTGGAGGCCGTGATACGCGATTTCCCAGCAGACCCTGAGAAGGAGAAAGCGGAAGAGCTTTTGGGCTATGTCAAGTCTCTGATGGGCGAAACATTGGAAGATAAGCCTAAGGCCGAAGAGCAGCCTAAGGAGGTGGAGAAGGAGAAGGTTTATGACCTCAACATGGAGGCCAATCACTACTTCGCAGTGATCGTGCCCAAGAGCATCCCCGTGGCCGATGTGAAATCGAGGCTTGCCAATTTTCACCAACGGCAGTTCTCGGTCGAAAAGCTCACGGTGAAGAACGTACAGCTCAACCCGCAATCAGAGATGGTTTTCGTGCAAGGATTCGGGGCTACCAAGAAGGCTCAGGACTATCTGTTGTCCATCCTTGCCGACAAGGAGGTTTTCGAGGGCATGGAACGCGGCAATTTGAGCGAATTCCTCATCTCGGACAAGAACTTCACCATCTTCTACAAGCGCAAGGATGTGGAGGAGTACCTGGAGTTCTTCAGGGAGAACTACAACTAAGCGGCCGTATTCCTGTCTGCTGCGGTTTTCACAAATGAAAAATGCACACACTGCTGCGCTCCTTCCTCGGTCTCATCGCCAGACTGCCCTGGTGGGCGCTCTACGCGTTCAGCGACCTGCTGTTCTTCATCATCTACAACATGGTGTGGTACAGGCGCAAACTCGTGTGGAACAACATACAAGCGGCCTTCCCGGAAAAAAGCGCTGAGGAGGTCAACGACATCAGCATTGCCTTCTATCGCAACTTCTGCGACCAGATAGTGGAGACGGTGAAGCTGCTGCACGTGTCACAAGAAGAGATCTGTAAACGGTTCGAGGTGGACACATCGGTCTATGACCACCTGCATGCCGAGGGGCGCCATGTACTCCAGGCCACAGCGCACCAGTTCAACTGGGAATGGGGCAACTGGGTGCTCAACCGTCATACTGGCTTCACCGTGCGCATCATCTACATGATGGTGAGCAGCAAGGCTGTGGAGAGAATCGTCAATGAGTTCCGGTTGCGTCACGGAAGCGTGCTCATCCCAGCCAACGACCTGAGCGCGCTGCTTGAGGATGCGGACAACCCTACACTCTCTGTCTTCCTTGCCGACCAGAATCCCTCATCGCTCAAACGCGCTCAGTGGGAGCTGTTCATGGGCAGGGAGGCCCCGTTTCACCGTGGGCTGGAGATACTTGCAAGGCGAAAAGGCCACGCGGTCATCTTCGATGAAATGGTGAAGGTGAAGCGTGGGCACTACCGCAGTATCTCGCACCTTGCCTTCGAGGATGGCAGTAAAACCTCTGAGGGCGAGATCACCCGCGCCTACGTTCGCTTCCTCGAACAGAGCATACGCAGGCAACCCGAGAACTGGCTCTGGACGCACAACCGCTGGAAGCATCAGCGCCTTGGCACGTAGAGCATGAACTGTCAAACAGCCCTTGGCTCTGCAAGGTAAATTTGCAGCATGCAAAAAGCCGCTCCATACATTGATGCCTTGGTGGTCGTGCTGGCAGTATTGTCCGGCCTGCTGCACCCGGCCCGGATGACCTTCTACGGAAGTGCCTTGGAAACTTTCCTACTTATCATCGTGCCGCTGTTCGCTCTCAGCGGACTGGTGTATGTGCTTTCGGAGCGCTACGGCAACCGCATTCAGGGTGAGCGCAGGAAGACACCGCCCTTCGCCAGTGAGGCGTTCGGAACGGCACGGGCAGCGCTGGTGGTGGCCCTGATGGCCGCTTGGCCCATCGGCCTTAGCCGCGCAGGCATGGAGACCGGACTGGTATGGACGTTAGAGGAAATGGGGCTTCCGTGGTGGGCCGTCATCTTGCAGATGTACTTGGGCATCGTGCTGGTAGATGCCTGGACCTACTGGAAACACCGCCTTCTACACACCAAGCTGCTCTTTCCTTTCCACAAACATCATCACACGTTTCGCGACCCGACCCCATTCTCGGGATTTGCAGTGGGCCCGGTCGAGACGGTGCTCACCTTCTGGCCGCTGCTGCTCGTCTGCTTCCCTCCCGCCAAACATTTTGCACCACTGTATTTCTCGGCCATCGCGGGTTTTGTGCTGTTGAACTTGTACCTCCACTGCGGGGTCACGTTCAATTTCTTGGAGCGAATCCTACCCCGATTGATGCTCAACTCATCTGCTTGGCACAACGTGCATCACAGCGATGTGAACGCCAACTTCGGTGAAGTGAGCTACATCTGGGACAAGTGGTGCAAGACCACCCTCGCTGACCACAGAAGCAGGAAGAAGGCACCCGTCAGCTGATGCGCGTTAACTTGACGGTGGCTACGGAAAGGTGTATCTCCATCTCTTGGATGGCCCCGTCCTTCAAGCGGTAGGTGGAACGGTTACCTTCCTTGCAGACGATGCTGACGATGCCATTGTCGCGGTCGTGCTTCATGGTGCTGTAAGCACAGTCCTCCTCACAGAAAACCTTTGTGCGCTCCCGTTCCGGGTCGAAGTAGAACTTGGCGAGGGAGAAGTCTGTAGTACCTCTCAACTCACGGCTGCCCTCGTGGGTCTCAATGCGGTAATTGCCGTCCACCAAACGCACGTTGGCCCACTTCTCGCGCACTCCACGGTTGAGGTAGACGTACTCTGAAGACTGTAGTACACCATTGCGGTAGCGGACAAGGTGCCGCGACTCCTCCTCGCGTTTCATCCAAAGGAAATCGGTCTTTCCCTTGGCGTTGATGATATACAGCTCCGAGCCGTCATCCTCCAATGTCCTTTCCACGGTCATGGTGCCGAAGCGAATGCCAAAAACACTCATCTCAAACTCCATGCGCTGCGCCAGGGCCGGAACGGCCTGAAAACACAGCATGAGCAGAACGGAGGCGATACGCTTCATTATCGTCAATAAACGTCCGGACCTGTGGCTTGTTCTGATAACCCAACCTTCAGTCAAAGGGCCGGCACCTGCTGACTCAGACAGTGCAGCGTCCCGAAACCCCAGATGAGGTCGATGGCGCTGATGGGGATGATGTCGCGGTCGGGGAAGCACGCGGCAAGGATGTTCAGCGCGTGGCGGTCGTTCGCATCGTTGAAGGTGGGCACCAGCACCGCCCCGTTGATGATGAGGAAATTGGCATAGCTGGCCGGTATCTGCAGCCCATCGAACACCACGGGGCGCGGCATAGGCAGCTCAACTATGTTGAGCGGGCGGCCGTCCTCCAGCTTCGCAGCCCGCAGGCGGGCAAGGTTGTCCTGTAACGGGGCGTAGTTGGCATCCTTCGGGTCGTTCTCCACCACCGTCACCACCGTGTCGGCATTCACAAAGCGGCAGAGGTCGTCAATGTGGCCGTGGGTATCATCGCCCACGATGCCATCGCCCAGCCAGATGGTGTTGGTGATGCCGAGGTACTCGCGGAACACCGCCTCATAGTCCTCGCGGGTGAAGCCTGCGTTGCGCACCTGTATGCTGGGGTGCAGCAGGCATTCCTCTGTAGTGATGAGCGTGCCCTTGCCGTTCACCTCCAGCGCACCGCCCTCCAACACCACGTTTCGCCCTTTGTGCGTGGCAGCAACCAGCGGAAGGCCGAGGTGGGCGGCCACGGCCCGCGGCACATAGCGGTCGAGGCGGTGGTTCGGGTACTTGGCCCAGCCGTTGAAGTGGAAGTTGACGGCCTCACGCTGCTTGCCGTTATGCACGATGATGGGGCCGCTGTCGCGCATCCAGCTGCGGTTGGTACGCTGGTGGATGAACGACACGTTCTTCAGTTTCACCTCGCCCGTGCGGAGCATGCCGGTCACCTTCTGTTCCTGTGCAGCATTTTCCACCACAAGGAACACCGTCTCGCGTTCGGCCACCTTCTTGATGAACTCCACGAAGGCCCACTGGATGGCCCCGAACTTGCCGGGCCAGTCGTTACCATTGTGCGGGAAACAGAGCAGCACGCCCTGCTGCCGCTCCCATTCTGCGGGGAATCTAAGGTTGCTCATCGGTCGATGGCGCGCTTGGTGATATCCCCGAAGGCGTCTATCCTACGGTCGCGGAAGAAGGGCCAGTTCTGGCGCACATTCTCCTGAAGGTCGAGGTCCACATCGGCCATCAATATCTCCTCCCTGTCGTTCGATGCCTGCGCCAGTACCTCGCCCTGCGGCCCGCAGATGAACGATGCGCCCCAGAACTCGATGCCGTCCGTGTTCGGCAGATACTTCTCCAACCCGATGCGGTTGGCAGCGGCCACATACACGCCATTGGCCACCGCATGGCCGCGCATCACGCTCATCCACGCCCCGTGCTGGTTGGTGCCATACTGCGCCTTCTCGGCAGGGTGCCAGCCGATGGCTGTGGGGTAGAACAGCACCTCCGCGCCCCTCAGTGCCGTAAGGCGCGCCCCTTCGGGATACCACTGGTCCCAGCAGATGAGCGTGCCGATGTTGCCCTTGGCTGTGGGGGTGTTCAGGAAACCGAGGTCGCCCGGGGTGAAGTAGAATTTCTCATAATAATAGGGGTCATCGGGGATGTGCATCTTGCGGTAGAGCCCCGCCTGCGAGCCATCGGTGTCGATAATGTAGGCGCTGTTGTGATAGATGCCCGCCATCCTTTTCTCGAAGAACGGCACAATGATCACCACGCCCAGTTCCTTCGCCACGGCACTGAAGGCGGTGAAAGACACATCGCCCAACGGCTCGGCCAGGGCGTAGTTGCTCACATCCTCGCTCTGGCAGAAATAGTGGCTGCTGTAAAGCTCTGGCAGGGAGATGACCTCCGCGCCCTTGGCAGCGGCCTCGCGTATCCAGTGGATGCACTTCTTGCGGTTCTCCTCAGCGGTGTTGTTGAGATTGAGCTGAATGACAGAGATTGTGTACTTGCGTTGTGCCATGAGGTTGGTTTGGGGCAAAAATAGGGCTATCGCGAAGGGGTCTGCGGAAAATCGGTGATCGAAAAAGGTCAGGTCAAAGGAGCATGCTGCAGTCGCGGTGTGCCTGAGGGTCTCACTGCGCTCACACCACCGTCAGCAATGCTTAGAAGCAACGTTACAGCGCATAGCACATACATTACCACTGAAAGACCGCGAATAATCACAACAGGTTATTTGCATATTTCATTACGTCATTTATTTTTGGCCTCCATGTATTAGGTGTCGA
>CAZCNS010000005.1:96382-297740 GCA_964500205.1 uncultured Chryseobacterium sp.
ACAGCGAACAGCGAACAGCGAACAGCGAACAGCGAACAGCGAACAGCGAACAGCGAACAGCGGCAGGCTGGTCTGATACCCTTTTATATTTCCACACCTCAGCATCGCCCGTTGGCACCGAACAGACATTCGGTGGCAGCGGATTTTTGTTTGCCACTGTCGCACCGCAGTGCGATGGCAGCGAATTTTCGAACGACACGGAAAACCCATTGTGCAGCAGCACCGAATTTTTATTCGGTGGTAGAAAACTTTTGTGCGGCACCGGAAAACATCTGTGCAGTGGCTCCGAATTTTTATTCAATGACAAATTACATGTGTGTAGTGTCATCTACTATTTGTGCGGTGGCTCCGAATTTTTATTGGATGATAAAAACCTCATGTGCGACACCGAAAAACATCTGTGCGATGGCTCCGCACCACGGTGTGGCGACCCATCTCAATCCTGCGTCCCTGCTCATCTTCAAAAGCTTTCATTCAACCTTTCATTCACTAAAAACAACTGAATCATGGCACGAGTGATCATTTCAAAATCTCCTGAGAAACTGCTGGCCCTCGCCAAGCGGGTGCTCGACAAGCACACGGCAGACGGACCTTCCAGCCTGCTGATCAACCTAAGGGACTACAGCTGGACCGAGCACGGCCCCAAGGTGGCCCAGGCCGAGGCCCTGCACCTGCAGGCCAAGGAGATGGAGCGCGAACTGGAGAAGATCTATCAGAACCGCGATGCCCTGCTGGCCCCCGTGGAGCAGACTGTGCGCTCCAGTGCCAGACTGCTCAACGGCATCTACAAGAACAGCCCGCGCAATCTGGGCGACTGGGGCTTTGAGGTAAATGACTCGGCACCGAAGAAGACCGACACCCAGAAGCCTTAAGTAAACCAATGAGAGGGCGGATGCCGAAAAGCCCGGAGAGAGTAGGCGAACTAAAAATTTCTGAACATGAGTGCATCCCTAAATAAATATAGAAATCAACCCGACTGGAAACGATTCTTCGAAATCTTGAATCGATTGGACGAATTGACTTCAGAAATTAAAGATCTAATGCACGATGCAGCAGATACTTCTGCACAGGATGTAGAAGCAGCAAGACTACTTCAAGAGTTGGATTCAATTAAGGATGACCTTGCTAAAAAAACAAGTTCCAAAGACGAGTATGATGACATCTACGCTGTTGTGAGTTCTTGGAAGGAAGATTTTTTGTGACAAGCACCGCGTTTTTCTTCACATGTCCCGTGAACAACACCCAAACTCAAACAGACCATGAAAAAACACCTCCTCTCCCTCCTAGCCCTTGCGGCACTCACCTCTGCCACCGTGGCGCAGGTGCCCAGCTATGTTCCCTCCAACGGCCTTGTAGGCTGGTGGCCTTTCAATGGAAATGCCAATGACGGAAGCGGCAATGGCAATAATGGTGCTGTGAACGGTGCCACCCTCACCACCGATAGGTTCGGAAATGCCAATTCAGCCTATGACTTTGATGGCAATGGTGACCGCATTACCGTGTTGCATAACAACTCGCTGAACTTTGAATCAGCCAATTCCTTCTCAGTGTCTTACTGGATAAATTCTTCTGTCACCAATAGCTCGTTTGTTTATTTTCTTATTTCCAAGCAGGTCGGAGCAGGGATAACACAGGATGGATGGAACACCATCATAAATTCAAGCTCAGGTGCTATTGACTTTAGAGTTATGAACGGTTCAGGCACGCCAAATTGCTTCCCTTCAAGTCAGGCAGTTCAGTCCAATGTGTATTTCCATATAGTTTGCACTTACGGTGCTGGCGTGGCCAGTATCTATGTGAACGGTTCGCTTGTTGTTTCGCAAAACTGTTCCGCTGTGATTGGAAACAATCTTGCGAATATGATAATCGGGGACTTGCATGATGGCTCTGTGGATCCTTTTGCAAGAGGGTTTAGCGGGAAATTAGATGACATTGGTCTTTGGAATCGCACCATCAATCCTTGCGAAATCCAGCAACTTTATATTGCGCAAAGCATCGTTCAACCCACTGCAAGCATTTCATATAGTGGTAACACCTCCATATGTGAGGGTGACTTATTTCAGCTTACTGCAAGTTCAGGCGATCAGTATCTGTGGAACACAGGAGAGGATACACAGACAATCACTGTCACGGAAGCTGGATCCTACACGGTTACTGTTACCAATGGGGGCGCATGCTCAAGTACCAGTGAGCCGATAACTGTTACTGTCAATCCCAAACCTACCGTTACATTGGCATCCATCGCGGCCCTGTGTGCCAATGCCAGTGCCGTGGCCCTCACGGGCGGCAGCCCAGCGGGCGGCAGCTATACGGTGAACGGCACACCTGCCACCACCCTCAACCCCGCGCAGACAGGCAGCGGCCAGCAGACCGTGGCTTACACTTTTACCGATGGCAACGGTTGCAGCAACACGGCCACACAGAACGCAACGGTGAATGCCGTGCCCAGCGTGAGCCTCAGCGGCCTCAACACGGCCTACCTGCCCACAGATGCGCCCGTGCAACTGAACGGCTCGCCAGCGGGCGGTGTGTTCAACGGCACAGGCGTGAGCAACGGCCAGTTCGACCCCGCAGCGGCAGGGCTTGGAACGCATGGGGTTAAGTATACAGTAGTTGATGCGAACGGTTGTGTTGGTGGACAAGCACTCTGCACCACCGTTGACCTCACCACAGGGTCAGGTATCGGCCTCGACAACGGTGGCAACGGGGTGGAGGTGTATCCCAACCCCAGCAACGGGCTCTTCACCGTGGTGATGGACGGCATGGACGGCATCGTGCAGTTGAGCGTTATGGACATCCGTGGCCGTGAGGTGGCCTCACAGAGCCTCACCGCCCGTGGCCGCACCACACACAGCATCGACCTGAGCGGCTTTGCCAGCGGGGTCTATACCCTACGCATCCAGAGCGCGAAAGGTGTCAATGGGATGAAGCTGGTGAAGGAGTAAGCAGAGAAGCATTCACCGCAGTTAGTTCGGGTGACCCCGTCAAGAGGCTACGGCCGATTGGCGGGGTCTTGCTTTTGGAGCCCGAGCGAGGGTCTTCCCTCGTTCTCATAATTCTGAACCACCCGCGCATGGCTCATCCATGTGCGTCCTATGAGTGAGCGTCCCGCTCACATCAGATCCTGAATAACAGCGGCCCCGCCTTATGCGGGGTTCTGTTTTTTGGGAGTGGTCGAGGGGCAGCGTATGGCGGGGCTTCACCTCATCATCATCAGGTGTGCCTGTCGCTTTTCCCGCGAGGAATCCTCAAGGTTCACGCTACCTGCGCCTGCCTTCTGCCTTTGATGTACAAGGTGTCCGGGCTTAGATCCTGGTCGTCAGGCCACCCTACTCCATCAAACTTAACAGCCACCTGCCTGAAATAGCCTTCATGGCGAAGTGCGGAGAAAATACCTTTCTCCATGTAGGGAGTCACATCGAAATAGCGCGTTTCGCCATTGTCAAAGACCACCTCCAATTGAAACCCTGACAAGGGACGTACTTCTTTTACCTTTTTCATTTGATCATTTCAATGGTTCGATCTTGAAGAGGGATTCACCATTGATGGCAAGCTCCCAATTGGCCATCAGTTCATCTCGATGTATCTCCATCCAAGCCAATATCAGCCTCAGTTTGTTTTTGGGAAACTCGCCCTGCAAGATATCTAACGTCTCAATGGCTATCACTACCGTGAACTCAGCATATTTCACATGCACATGTGGCAGGTGATGCTTGTCGGTGTCAAAGAAATACATCATCACAATGATGCCGTAGAACATGGATATAACCGGCATTGCTCAGGGGATTTTGCACAAAAATACACCTCCGACCACGCATGGCCCCCAGCCATGTGCGTTCTATGAGTGAGCGTCCCGCTCACATCAGATTGTGAACAACAGTGGCCCCGCCTTGTGCGGGGTTCTGTTTTTTGGGGAGGTTTACACAAATAGGTCAAGGGCGATATAGTGGTCGAGGGGAATTACTGACGTGGGCTTCAGCCAAAAAGACGCACAAAGCCAACATGCCCTGCCTCACCTTCGAGGCCGCTGCCATTTCTCCAAGGCATTATCTGCCCTTAGCTCCTTGAAGAAACTGCCAAGGTTGACGGCCACGCTCACGGCATGGGTGTCGAAACCCGATCCGGTAACGTTATAGTGGAACATGTAACGCACCGTAAGGGAGACCCTTGATGCCCACAAACGGGCAGCGGCAGTGAACACTGGCCCTGATGCCACGTCAAGCCCATTGATCTGCATGGCATAGCCCACACCGGCCCCTGCGCCAATGTCATTGTAGAACCGCTTGGTGGAGAAATGACCGACATTGGCCTCTGCCACGAGCGGCAAATGGCCATAGAAATAGTTGCGCGGAATGAAGGTGCTGCTCACATGCGCCCCGAGCGTGAGCGGTGATGAGACCGACAGCGAGAAATCACTGTAACGGTCGATGATGTTGAGCTGAGGTTCGTAAAACAACCCGAAAGGCACACTAACGCCACCGCCTGTAAAGGGTATGAAATGGGAGGATGCACCCACGGAATGGCGGAAACGCTCGGAAATCTGGGCATTGACCTGACACGCGATGAACGTGAGCAGGCAGATGAGAGTGACGCGTTTGAACATGGATGGCTCTAAGATGCAAGGAGCGGCAAGATGGCGAAAAAGAGCCTCTCACTCCAAGTGTTACATTTTGCGGGATTTTTACGGATTGACCTGAAAGGGGTGTTGCATATCAAAAAGTTTCACAATTTGGCCGCCTTTAACAGAATCTTAACCAACCCTGACCGAGGAGCATGAGAAACCTTTTACCGCTCACCTTTTTCCTACTCACCGGATTGCTTGCCCATGGGCAGACCAAATTGATATCGGGCACCGTGAAGGATGCCAGCAGCGGTGAGACGCTGATCGCAGCCTCGGTGGTGATACAGGGCACCACCACGGGAGTAATGACCGATGTGAACGGTCGGTACTCCATCATGCTCGACATGAGCACCCCGAAAACGTTGGAGTTCTCTTTTCTGGGCTACCAGAAGCAAGAGATCATGATCGATGGCACGGTAACAGAACTGAACGTGGATCTCAAGGTAATCACCATGCGTGGACAGGAAGTGGTAGTGTCCGGTTCACGGGTTTCTGAGACCATACTTGAGAGTACGGCCTCGATTCAGAAGATGAACACCCGCGATATCCAGGAAGTGGCTTCCGGTGATTTTTACAGCTCGCTGAGCACTCTACAAGGCGTGGACATCACTACTTCGAGTCTCGGATTTCAGGCTGTTAACATGCGCGGCTTCAACACCACGGCCCCTGTGCGCGTGGTGCAGTTCGTGGACGGGATGGACAACCAGGCTCCTGGTCTGAACTTTCCTATCGGCAACATGGTGGGTGCCAATGACCTCGACCTTGAGAGCGTGGAGGTGATCACCGGTCCTGCTTCGGCCCTTTATGGCCCGAGCGCCTTTCAGGGGGTTGTAAGCATGACCACCAAGAACCCGTACGATTATCAAGGCGTATCGGCCCAGTTGAAAGGCGGCAGCAGGAACATGATTGACGGTCAGTTCAGATTCGCGACCACTTTGGGCAAGGAAGACCGTTGGGGCGTGAAGATCACAGGTCAGTACATGCGCGTGGACGACTGGGTGGCCAACGACCCGGTTGCCAACCGATACGGTGACATTGAGACGGATGTGAATCTCTCCAACATCATCGAGCAACAACAGACCAACCCCGACCTCACGCAGGAGGAACGGGATGATTTCATCTCACTGGTAGGAGGCTACCTCGGTCTGGTGTCCCCCAATGCGTTCCCGGGCACCATCAACGTGCAGGCTCCGGGTTATATGGAGGCCGACCTCGCAGACACGCGGGCATACAGTGCCAAGGCATCGGCTGCAGTGCATTACCGTTTCAACAAGGGCATTGAGGCCAGCTATACTTACAAGTTCGGAATGGGCCGAGGTATCTATCAGGGTGCCAACCGATACAGTCTCAACAACATCATGTTCCAACAACATAAGGTGGAAGTGAGCGGACGCAACTGGAAGGTGCGCGGCTACACCACGTTGGAAGATGCAGGCGACTCCTACGATGCGGTATTCACCGGCATCAACATCTCACGGCAAGGCATTTCCGATTATGTAGGCGAATACCTGGGAGCCTACTTCGATACGCTTCGGGTGATGAGCAACGACTTTGACCGTTCGGTCTCCGCTGCGCAGGTTTCAACTGCTCACCAGCATGCAAGGGACCGGGCAGATGCCAACGGGTGGATACAGACAGGAACCCACCGCTTTGACTCTTTGCGAAGGGCCATCATCACCAACCCGAACCTGGAGCGCGGATCGCTGTTCACCGACCTGTCAAGCCTACAGCACGTGGATGCACAATATAACTTTGACTGGGACTGGATGGATGTGCTGGCGGGTGCCAACTTCCGCAGGTTCGCACCGCGCAGCTATGGTACCATCTTCGAAGACACGCTCGTGAACCGCGCGGACACATTGGATAACGGAGCAGCCAACCGAAATGCCGAGTTCGTGGACATTTCGCAGGTGGAATTCGGTGGCTTCATTCAAATGACCAAACGTCTGTTTGACGATAAGTTCAAGATCCAGGGTTCTGTACGTTTGGACAAGAACCAGAACTTCCCGCTGCAGTTCTCGCCCCGTCTGTCTATGATGTACGATTACAAGGGACATATCTTCAGGGTTGCAGGCCAGAGCGCGTTCCGCAGTCCGACCCTGCAGAATCAGTACATCCGACTGAACCTCGGCCCGCTTATCGTAGCCGGAAACCTCAATGGATGGGACAACCTCTACACATTGGAGTCTGTGACCTCATTCAATGAGTACATCGACAGCATGCAAGTGAACAACCTCTGGCATGATTCCATATACGATCAGGCCGCACGGCAGCTTGCCACTTACAATGCACGTCCTATACGTCCTGAGCAGGTTCGAACGATCGAAGTGGGCTACCGGGGTGCCATTGTCAAAAATCTTTACGTGGATGCTAACTTCTACTACAACTGGTACACCGACTTCATCGGTGAAATAAGGGTAGTGGAGCCTTTCAATGCCGTGGCCGGTGAAGAGAGCGGTGTAGATCAGCTCCTTTCGCACAGCGAGGGCAGCCCGACCCGGCAGATTTATCAAATTCCTGTGAATGCCGATCAGGAGGTGCGGTCGATGGGTGCAACGCTGGGTCTGGCCTATTACATTGGTCAGAAGTACACTGCCTCCGTCAATTACACCTTCGCCCGTCTGATCGACTCCGACCTTGACGACCCGATCATTCCAGGCTTCAACACCCCCGAGCACAAGATCAATATAGGTCTGAGAGGCCGCAAAGTGTGGAAGGGTCTCGGTTTCAGTGCGAACTTCCAGTGGGTGGATGAATTCGTTTGGGAGAGCACCTTCGGTGACGGCATCGTGCCCTCATACCACGTTCTGGACATGCAATTGAGCTACGAGGTGCCTAAATGGTACTCCACCTTCCGTCTTGGTGCCACCAACATCTACAACAACAGGCGTATCGAGGCATTCGGTTCGCCCGTGATCGGGGCCATGGTCTATGGCTCCATACTCGTTGACATAAAGGACATCAAGAACACATTCAAGAAAAAAGAAACCGCACAGCCATGAGAAAACTTATAGCCTCCCTTGCACTTTCCGCTGCTGCTCTCGGCAGTGTTGATGCCCAACCTGTCCTGAATGGGATGATTGACGACTTCACGGAGCTCACCACGGTGATCACCGAGGAGTTCGTGATGCCGGACGGTGTCAAGCTTCAGACGGACATCTACGTTCCCATCCTACGTGACTGTGTGCTGGTGCCAGTGGTGCTGGACATCCCGGTACCGGGCGTGGACCCCATCACCTTCGAACTGGAGCTGCTGCCGCGAAACAAGCAACTGCTGCTTTACGACTCCATCTATCGCATCGTGGACGGTGACACCATCGGTGAGGTGAATCCGAATCCTTTCAAATTGCCAATGATCCTGTCGCGCACGCCTTACAACAAGGGGCCGCAGAACGCAGAGGAGGGGGCCATCATCGGCCTGCTCGGTTATGCTTATGCCAAGCAGGACATGCGGGGCCGCTACACCTCCGGAGGCGTTTACCTCCCGCTGATGAGCGACTCGTGGAACAAGAACGCGTATCACCCTAACTACAAGCACGTTCTGGACGTCACAGACTTTGATGATGCCCGCAATGGCAATCGTCACGAGGACGGCTACTGGACCATCAAATACGTGGTGGACAGCCTGACAAGGGGTTACGACCTGGACGGTGACGGTATAGATGAGACCGTGGACATGATGACCACAGGCCGCATCGGCATGTTCGGTGCATCGGCCTTGGGCTACAACCAGTATCAGGCCGCTGCCGCCCACCGCATCAAGGAGGACGAGCCGGGGCTGAAGTGCATCCTGCCGATCGTGGCGCCCGCAGACTTCTACAAGAGCGTTGGCTTCCCCAACGGGGTGCTCAGGGACCGCCTCGTGACTGGCTGGCTTGCAGGGCAGATCTTCAGTGGCACAGATGATGACCTCATCCCCATTGACAACGACATTGACAACAACCTGCACAGCTCGGCCGACTACAACCTGCCTCAGACCATCGAGGTGAACGGGGAGGTGAAGGAATATGGGCAGAATATGTTCGCTGCGGCCAACTTGAGCATTGACCACTTCTTGAATGTTAGATACAGGGATGCGGAGACCAACGAGATCCTTTCTGCCGGGTACTATCCCAATTCACCGGGCCGTGCGGACATGGATGTTAGCCGTGCTATGGTGGATGATAACGGGGAATCTGTGAGCAAAGGAAAACGGGTGCGTAACCCTGACGGTTCACTTTCACTTAGGGTAGTTGACACAGACGATAGCGACCCCGATGGATTGCTTGGTTTCGGACACATCCCCCGTGCCAACCGAAGCAAGACCCGCTGGACGAACATGGAAGTGCCGGGCTACCACCTTGTAGGCTGGTGGGACATCTTCATCGATGGACAGGCAGAGAGCTGGAGCAACATGCGCAAGTACCTCAGCCCGAAGAACCGCAACCTGCAGAAGCTCGTCATCGGCCCGTGGGCCCACCAGACCATGGGCAATCGCACCACTGGAGATCGCACCTATCCCGAAAACGTAATCGATGTGATGGGCATCAACTTCGATGACTTTGATACCGAAAACCTACAGATAGGGAAGGCACTGAACTCCGAACTTATCGGATGGTACCGCTACAATCTCAACTACGCACATGACGAGTACCTCGGAGAACCGAAATTCCGTCTGCCTGAGAGCAATACTCCTGTGGAACTTGCCGACCTCGGACTGCTGGGTAAACTTATGGCCCGTGTTCCTTCTGAAGACCTCATCATCCCTTTTGAGGAACTGATAGGTATTTTGAACGGATCCCGTCCGATCGCGGGTCTTAAGGCCGAGGTTGTAGGTGAAGGTGGTCTGTTGGACGGCCAGAGCTTCGTGATAGATGTTCCGGGATTCTCGGTAGGCAGCCTCATTCCAGGGCTGGCGTCTGATGAGATCACCCCGATTCCCTTCAAGAATTTCGCTGACCCTGAGACAATCCAGAACGTCCGTATGTATGTGGTCGGGCCGAACGACAGCCCTGTGGAGGAGAACAAGACCCTGGGCAACTACTGGTTGGCAGCCGACACCTTCCCGCTGCCTGAGGGCCGCGACTGGGATGCCGTTCAGCGTCTGACCTACTACATGCACAAAGGAGGAACCCTCGATCAGAATGCCCCGACATTCGATGAAGGATTCACCATGTTCGTTCACGATCCGGATGATCCGATCCGCACAGTAGGAGGAGCGAACATGATCGTCCGGACCCCTGACGGTGAGCGTGACAGCCAAGGACAGTTCAACCTCAAAGACCCACGCTACGCACCTTACACCATTGACCGTCCTGGTGTAGTCGGCTTCGAAATGGAAGTAGAAGAGGACTCACTTTGCATAGTGGGTTTCCCGACCGTGACGCTCTTCGCAAAGAGCAACGTAGGCGGTCTGAGCAGCGGCCCGACCGACACCGACTTCCATGTACGCATCATTGATGTATATCCTGACGGTCGCGAGTACTTCGTGCAGGACGGCTGTGTGAATGCACGTGCCCGCGATTATGCCAAGATGCTGGTAGAAGAGCCGTGGAAAGACTCTGAGCCGCCATACATCGGTGACAATATTCCCTTCACCAACATTGAGATAGGAGAGATATACGAGTACACTTTCAACATGCTCCCTATCGCCTACACCTTCGGCAAAGGTCATAAGGTAAAAATCCTGGTAAGCAGTAGTAACTACAACCGCTTTCAGGTCAACCCCAACCTTCCTATCAATGACGGGGAGTTTTTCCGCAGAAAGCCGGGTGATGGCCGTGGCTACAACTTCCGCAAGGCAGATGGATCCATGGAACTGATGATGCCCCGCGTGGCTATTCAGCGCATCGCGTTCTCCCCAGACCACCCGAGCCAGATCACGCTGCCTGTGATGACGAAGCTCTACACCTCGGTAGAGGATGTCGAGACCATGGCACAGTCAGACAACGGCATGTTGGTCTATCCGAACCCTGCCACCGATCAGGTCACCATCATCGTGGGCAATAGTGATGACCAACTGCTGCGCGTGATGGACATCAATGGCCGCACCATGTTCGAGCAGGGCGGCTTCGCTGACCACCTCGTGATGGACGTCTCGCAACTTGCCTCTGGCATCTACTTCGTGGAGCTGAACAACAGGCGCACAGGCGAACGCAGCGTAGAGAAACTGATCCGTCAGTAATCGAAGCGTTCGTCAAGGAAAAGCCGCTGTGGGACTCTCCCAGCGGCTTTTCTATTTCTTACTGAGAAGAAAAGGTCCGATGAAAAGCGCGTCCAGCCCGCTACCGTAGAAGGCGGACAACGCGTCTATCGGGCTGTAAATCATCGGTTCGCGGCTACGGTTGAAACTGGTGTTGACCACCATGCCCATTCCCATGGAATCGTGCATGGTATCGAGCACCTGACGGAATCCGCTGGTATCGTTCCCCGCCACGGTCTGAACACGGGCCGTGCGATCGACATGCGTGATGGCAGGATAGGCGTCAGCCACTACGTCCACATTCACGGTCATGTAAGGCAAAACATTCATTTTGGAGGAAAAGACCTTGGAAAAATCCTCTTCCCTCACCGAGGGGCAGAAAGGCCGGAAACCCTCACGGAACTTCACCTTGCGGTTGATGCGGTCTTTCATATCCGCTCCTTCCGGTGAGGCGATGATGCTGCGCGAACCGAGCGCACGCGGCCCGAACTCCGCCCTTCCTTCCATCCATCCTACCACCTGGCCCCGCATCAGCAGCTCTGATGCGTGAAGGTGATGTTCAAGGACCTCATCGTACCGAAGGCCCAACATGCCAAGGGTGTCGGCCACCTCGCTCTCTGAATAGGAACGACCGAGCTTAGCGGTGGTCATCGGCTGCGGGGTGCGGTCGAACTCGGCCGAGGCAAGATAAGCTGCACCCAGCGAGATGCCCGCATCGCCCGAGGCAGGTTGGATGAACAGCTCGTCAATGCAGTCCAAGGCGAGCAGCTTTCGGTTGGCCGCACAGTTAAGGGCCACGCCACCTGCCATGCAAAGCTTTCTCAGACCGGTCTCCTTTGCGAACTCGGAAACAACCTCCACAAGTGCGTCCTCCAGCAGCCGCTGTGCCGCTGCAGCCAAATTCATGTAGTGATCGCTCATGGCCGTGCCGGGAATCCTCGGACGCCCCAGTCTTTCTATCAATTTCTCATTGAAAACAGCCTGCTGCCGCGACCCCTGCGGCTGGCCGGGCGCGTACTGCACCATGAAATCACCATTGACCCGGAAACGGTCCTTTCCTTTCTCAAGAAGAAAAGAAAGATCAACGGCTTTGGCATTGCCGTAAGGCGCGAGGCCCATCAATTTGTACTCGTCCGTGTCGCGGGTGAAGCCGCAGAACTGCGTGAGCATGGCGTATAAGATGCCGAGGCTGTTCTCACGGGGAATGCGCTCCACAAGGCTCATGCTACCTCCGCGCCCGATGCTGCGCTGGAGCGAGATGCCATCACCTGAGGCGTCCACGGTCAGCACCATGGCCTCATCGAACCCAGACGCGAAGTAGGCGCTTGCCGCGTGGCAGTTGTGGTGGTGGTAGCGCACAATGCGCGGACAGTGGCCGAAAGTGTGCGTGAAATAGCGTTGCAACACCTCATCATACTGCTCGCCCCAAGTGCTTCCGTGCGTGGCGATGATGTCCACATCGTGGATGCTGATGCCGCCCAACGAGAGCACCTCCTGCACCGCAAGTTGAGGTAACTGACCGGGCGAATGCTTCACTCGGCTCAGGCGCTCCTCCTCCACAGCGGCCAGCACCACGCCATCGCGCAGCAGCACTGCCGATACGTCCTGATAGCCAAGACGCACACCTCCGTTAATGCCGAGTATCACCATTTTTCAAGGGACGAAGGGCGAGGGACATGGGACGAGGGGGGGTAGGCATTTTTTTAACGAGTCGGAGAGAACGATCTTTATTCGCTTCATATTAAAGCAATGAGTTGGACACTGCTGTCCTTTCGCCAAGAACGGACAGCGCAGAAAGAAACTGAAAAAGAATGAGTTACCATCACAAACATTAGGCTCATTGGTTGTTGGCAACTTCTTTACTTTTCTCATCAAGTTGATGTTGAACTCGAATTTTGGCCAGATAAATCATCAGAGACATGAGTCCAAAATGAAAAACTGTACCTCCACATATCACATATACAATTTCACGTCCAAGACTCTGCTTAAAAACAAACTCACAGACAATAACTATAAAAGTGAATATGACCGAATATACCAAGGCCGGCCTAAGCAAATCGTATTTTCTGATTTGAACTTGATTTTCAGGTCCCAAGCTGAATTCAATTTTTGGCGTAATGAATAGATGGTACGCTTAAGCTTGGGCTTGCCAAAGGTTCTCTCCAAGTCGATTGACTCTTAGTCCTGACCTTGATTGTATGATGATTTTGTAGCTCATTTCAATGTTTGCCAACGGTATAGGTCATGTCGGTGTAAATGGCATCAGCTGCGAGGTAGCCTTTGTGTTCTTGTTGATTCCAGAAAAACACCATGGCGCACTATCAATGAGGCAATCACCTGTCTTCAAGAACCAATCTCTGCGTTCTCTGCGAAAAAACTCCGCGAACTCTGCGTAAAATTTTTCGTGAAACATCATTCCCCACAAAGGAAATACTTGTCATAGACGATTTCAGGCATGAAGCCCATTTTGGTGGCAAGTTTGATGAATGGTCGCAATTTGAGCATGGTGTCATAGCCCGTGTCGTAGTCGCGGAAGGTCTTGGGCGGCAGCGTCATCCACGCATCAAACTGCTCGCGAGAAACGGCAAGCCGCTTGAGGCAGAGGTCGATGATCCCCGGGTCTTCCATCACATACGGTTTCTTCACCGCCTCTATGGCCCATTCTCGGTCCATCTGCCCATCGCGTATCAATGCGCTGTAAGCGTTGAGTCTGAAGTCGATATTGAATTTCACGCGATGCACGTAGGTGATGAGCGCCCAGTACAGGTCATCGAAGTAGTGCGCCCCGGGATAGACCCAGTCGTACTCGCGGGCCAGTATCTCATCGGCCTCCTTGCGGATATATTGCTCGTAGTAGAGTGGTGAATGCGCCCTGATGCCCTTGACGATGCTGTAATAGAAAAGCTCCCGCCAGCCGAGGTGGTAGTTGGGGTCGTCCGCGTTCCATGGACGCAACTTCACGGAGCCGAACCTCCGCTG
This sequence comes from uncultured Chryseobacterium sp., assembly GCA_964500205.1. Taxonomy (GTDB): domain Bacteria; phylum Bacteroidota; class Bacteroidia; order UBA10329; family UBA10329; genus UBA10329. The sequence goes on from CAZCNS010000005.1 coordinate 110,164, forward strand.
CACATCGTTCACGTAGTCGCCCACCATGTAGGCCCAGCTCATGGGTTTGATGCCCTCGGTGCGGAAAGACTGGCCGTAAAGGAGGTGCTTGATGCCCTCCTTGTGCGCCACCCCGTAGCACGAGGCCGCGATGCCGACATCGGTGCCCTCGTTCAACTCAGGGACGGATGCCTTGAGAAACGAGATCTTCAGGTCCTTGGCCTCACGCCAGTCGCTGGTGATGGTGCGCAGCTCGACCCCCAGTTTGCGGGTGACGTTGACCATGTTCTCACCACCCACGGGGTTGTCGAACCCATCGTTGAAATGCACGGCCAGCGGACGCAGCCCGTACTCCGTCACCGTGCGGTGGAGCAGCCAACTGCTGTCGCGCCCCCCGCTGATGCCCACAACGCAATCGTACTTACGGCCCTTGCCGTCCTTCTTTATCTGTCGGATCAGCGCGTTGAGCTTCTTCTGCCCACGTGCGTCATTCGGATACCAGCGCGTCCACTTATCATGCAGGTGGCAGAAGTTGCAGATACCATCGCTGTCGAAGGTGATGCCCGGGCAGGTGCTGTCGCTGATGCAGCGTTTGCACCGCTGATAGGTGATGTTCCTTTCAACCCCGTTGACGATGACGGCCATGGTGCAAAGATGCGCACCACGACAATGTACCCACCTCACATGTTGGCATAAGCGAACCTTCTTCCCCTGAAATCCTTTACTTCGCACACCTCAAAAACAAGGCAGATGCAAGAGTTCATCGAACGTTCCATTTTCACAGAAGAACACGACATATTCCGCCAATCGGTGCGGGAGTACATCCAGAAAGAGATCGTGCCCAACAATGCTGCATGGGAGAAGGCCCATATGGTGACCCGCGAGAGCTGGGAGAAGTTGGGCGAGAATGGTTTTCTGTGCATTCAGGTACCAGAGGAGTATGGCGGAATGGGCATCACCGATTTCCGCTATAACACCATATTCACTGAGGAACTGAGCCGTAGCGGCTGTGCAGGCCCAGCAGTGGGTTATCCACTGCACAACGATATCGTGCTTCCCTATCTCATCGATTTCGGCACAGAAGAAATCAAGCACAAATGGTGCCCCAAGATGGTGAGCGGTGAGGCCATCGCAGCCGTGGCGATGACCGAACCTGCTGCTGGAAGCGATCTTCAAGGCATGAAATGCACAGCCGAGGACATGGGCGACCATTACCTTGTGAACGGTTCCAAGACCTTCATCACCAACGGCTACTTATGCGACATTGCTGTAGTGGCTGTGAAGACCAATCCTTCGCTCGGTGCCAAGGGCATCAGCCTGCTGCTGATGGAGGCGGACATGGAAGGCTTCACCAAAGGCGAGCCGTTCAACAAGGTGGGCCTGCATGCACAGGACACCTGCGAACTGTTCTTCGACAACGTGAAAGTGCCCAAAGGCAACCTTATCGGCAAGGAGGGCGAGGGCTTCAAGTACCTGATGCACGAGCTGGCGCAGGAGCGTCTGGTGGTCGGCATCGGAGCAGTAGGCGCGGCAGAGGGCATCTACTGGAAGACAGTGCAGTATTGCAACGAGCGCAACGCCTTCGGACGTAGCATCAGCCAATTTCAGAACACCCGTTTCAAACTGGCCGAGCTGGCAAGCAAGATCACTATGGCACGTTCTTTCCTCGACCAATGCACCGCATTGCACTGTGAAGGCAAACTTGATGCGGCCATGGCGAGCATGATCAAATACACCACCACCGAGCTGCAATGCGAGGTGGCCGATGAGTGCCTGCAACTGCATGGCGGCTACGGCTATATCTGGGAATATGATGTGGCCCGCGCATGGGCCGATGCCCGCGTGCAGCGCATCTATGCAGGCACCAACGAGATCATGAAGGAACTCATTGCGAGGAAATTCGTTGGCAAGTAATCATCAAAGCAAGCCCCTGTCAAACTCCCCTCGCCCCTTGTCCCCCGACCCTCGTCCCTCTAAACATGGGTAAGTATGCCAAATGGCTGGGTGGCACGCTCGGATGGGCGTTCGGTGGGCCGATAGGCGGGGTGCTCGGCTTTGCGTTGGGCAGCATCTACGACAACGCCAGTGGCGACCTGATAGATTGGAAGGAGGAGCAAGGTTCGGTAAGGCCACAGACCCGCCAGCGGCCGCGTACCACACCGGCCGACTTTGAGGCTTCGCTGCTCGTGCTCACCGCAGCGGTGATGAAGGCCGATGACACAATCATGCGCTCCGAGCTGGACTTCGTCAAGCGCTTCCTTGTAGCGCAGTTCGGTGAGGAACGGGCCCGACAGCTGTTGCTCTCGCTGCGCGAAATGCTCAAGCAGCACATCGCGGTGGACGAGGTGGCAGCGCAGGTGGGCCGGTTCATGGACCTCTCATCCCGGCTGCAACTGCTGCACTACCTCTTCCAACTCGCCAAGGCGGATGGTGTGGTGCATGGCAAAGAGGTGGATACCATCACCCGGATCGCCAAAGGGATGCGCATCAACACTGCGGACCTCAACTCCATCAAGGCCATGTTCGTGAGTGAGACGGCCGAGAGCGCCTACGCCATATTAGAGGTGGAACGCACCGCCACTGATGATGAGGTGAAGAAGGCTTACAGAAGGATGGCGATGAGGTATCACCCCGACAAGGTGAGCCACCTCGGTGAAGAGCATCAGCACATGGCAAAGGAGAAATTCCAAAGACTCACCGAGGCATACGAGCAGGTGCGCAAGGAGCGGGGTATGAACTGACGCCTCATTGCTCAAGAGCAACTATGGCGCACATTGCTACTTTCGCGGCCTGAACAAAAAGGATAATGAGATTACTGCTATCCGCGCTCTTTGTACTGTATTGGCTGCCATCCACGGCACAGAACATTACTGGTAAGGTAACCGACAGAGCTACCGGAGAGACCCTGATCGGAGTGAATGTCACTGCTGGAGAAGGTATTGGCACTGTCACGGACGTCAATGGTGCCTACAGCCTGAAACTCTCCAAGGGCGATCATGAAGTGGCATTCAGCTTCATCGGGTATGAAAAGGTCTCGCGCAAGATCACACTTGAGGCTGGTCAGGAGCTGGACCTGAATGTGCGTCTGGGCATTGAGAGCCGCGCCATGGACGTGGTGGTGGTAAGCGGGAGCCGTTATGAGAAAAAAATAAGCCAGGAGATGGTGACGATAGATGTGGTGCAGAACTACATCATCGAGAACACGGCCGCACCGGACCTGAAGGCCGCTGTTTCCCGCGTGCCGGGGGTCACGATTCTTGACGGACAGGCATCCATACGCGGTGGCAGCGGCTACAGCTACGGTGTGGGCAGCCGTGTGCAGTTGGTGATAGATGACATCCCACTTCTTACAGGCGACCTTCAGGACATCCAGTGGAGTGCCATCCCGATGGAGACCGTGGAGCAGCTCGAAGTGGTGAAAGGTGCTAGCAGCTCCATGTACGGATCGGGGGCAATCAATGGGGTCATCAATGTGCAGACCGGATTCGCCAAAGACAAGCCCGAGACCAACTTCCGTATCTATCAAGGCGTATATTCCAACCCCAGGGTTGAAGAGGCGAGGTGGTGGCCGAGGTCATCTTCTCCGGTTATGATGGGCGCATTCTTCTCGCACCGTCAGAGATGGAAGAATTTCGACCTGGTGGTAGGCGGTCATGGAAGTTCTGAGAACACGTACCTGCAAGGAGGACATCGCCAGGCTTTTCGTCTCAATGTGAAGACACGCATAAAGAGCGAAAAGGTCAAAGGTCTCAGCTACGGCATCAATGCGAACGGTCAATACCAGCAATCAGGCCGCTTCGTGCTTTGGTCCAACAATCTGGAAGGTGCCTACAAACCCCTCAGTGGCACATCGAGTCAGGATAAGTACACCTTCGTGAACGTGGACCCGTGGGCGCAGTTCGCCCATGACAAGGCTGGTCTGCACACCCTGCGCACACGTTATTTCAGAGTGGAAAGGAGGAATGAAAAATTTGAAGACCCCTCCACATCGAACGTCTGGTTCATGGACTACCGTTTCCAGAAGGAGTTCAAGCACGGATTTATGCTGAACAGCGGTATCCAGTACCAGCATATCTGGTCCATGAGTTCCCTCTATGAAGAGAGTGCGCTGACCAACAACCCAGCGATTTATGGTCAGGTTGAGAAGAATTTATGGAAAAGACTGAATCTGCTCTTCGGGGTGCGCAGCGAATGGAATGTTGTTCGCGGACTTGGAACTCAGGCCTCAGGGCCCATCTTCAGGGCTGGAGCCAACCTGCAAGTGGCCGAGAAGACCAATATCAGGGCCAATTTCGGTCAGTCATTCCGCTTTGCGAGCATCGGTGAGAAGTACATCAATACCAGCCTTGGCCCAATCAACATTCTCCCCAACAATGACCTGCTTCCAGAACGGGGCTGGAGTGCAGAGCTGGGTTTCAAGCAAGGGTTCAGGATATCCAAATGGAACGCCCTTGCCGATGTGGCCTTTTTCTGGATGGAAATGCACGACATGATCGAGTATCCTATTGGTCTCTATGACACAGACAATGGGGTTCAGCTCGGTTTTAAGCCACTTAATGTGAGCCGTGCGCGTGTAGCAGGGGTGGAGTTGGGTCTTCAGGGAGATGGCAGTATCGGGCCCATCCCTGTCAGAGTGTATGTAGGCTACACCTTCAACTACCCGGCCGACCTTCAGGACGACACCACACAGTTGAATTTCAACGTGTACATGCAGAATCTCTTCACCAGCATCAGCAACCCCGACTCACTGGAGTCGCAGAGCATCCTGAGATACCGAATCGCCAACGTTTTCAAGTCCGACATTGAATTTGACCTCAGCAGATTCACCATAGGTTTCAGCGCAGAGTACAATAGCTTCATGGACCGTATCGATGCCGAGTTCGAATCGTTGCTGCCAGGCATATCCGACTACAGGGAACTGAACAACCGCGGTATCTGGAGGATCGATGCCCGTCTTTATTATCGATTTGACAAGCGGCATTCGGTGGGATTCGTAGGTCGCAACCTAACCAACGAGTTCTTCTCGCTGCGACCGGGCATCATGGAAGCCCCTCGCAGCTTCACCATTCAGTATAAACTGAATATCTAAAACGCGATGCCCTGCTTGAGCACGGTGAGCGAGAAAAGCACCGTGAGCAGGAACACCAACGTAGGTACCAAAGGCCATTTCTCCCATAAGGCCTGCCGCTTGACCTGCATCGCACCAATGAGCATGGCACGCATCGTGGCGATCACCAGCATGATGCCTATCGTGACAAAACCGAGAAAATTCGGGAACAGATTGTCGGGGAACATGAGTGCGGTGACAAGCAATGCGCCTATGACGAACGGCAAGAACAGCTGACGGTAAAGGAAATTGAGCCTCGTGATCTCGGAGCCTATGAGCGGGGGCGACCACGCTGTCTGCAGAAAGGGCTTTGCCACCACGATGCCGGTTATCACCGTAAGCAGGAACCCGGCCAGTGCCAGCATCATGAACTCTGCATTGGAGTAGTACTTATAAGCTCCGAATACGGCAAGCTCCAAACCCATATCGCCCAGATCCCTGAACTGAAAATATCCTGAGAACAGCACCCCGATGAGCCGCTGCGCCACCATGGCGGATGAAATGACCAACGACCAGATGAGAAACAATCTGACGAAAGCACGGCCTTTGCGCTGTGTTGCATACAGTACATAGCACACAACCACGGTAACGACCATGAAGACCGTACCGATGAGAAAGGTTCGTTCTACCGCCTGTGGGTACCACATCTCGTTGCGCAGATAGCGCACCCGGTCCAGATGCAGAACGGCTCCAAGCCCGTAGCGGCCCGCCACCCATGCCGTCACCGCTCTGAAAGACAGAAAAAGCAGGAGATAAACCGAGGCGAACATGAAGGAGGAGCCTGCAACGCTGGCCCAGCCCAGTATCCGCTCTTCCCTTGGAACTGTCCCGGTCTCCTCAGCCGACATTCCTTGCCTGACCCACTATCCGCAATTTGGCGAACTTGAGCAGCAGCTGCTTGTTGCCAGCACCCTGGAAGAAAACCGTTGCCTTTGTGTTGGGGGCGATACCCTCCAACGCGACCACCTGACCCTTCCCGAACTTGTCGTGGATCACCTGCGTGCCGACAACGATGCGGTCAATGTTGCCACTGTCGCCCTGTGTCTTGTCCACGGCCTCTTCTGCCCGGCTGTCATCGTACTTGGTGAGTTTGCGCTCCTTCATCTGCGGTTCAAATTTCCGCTGGGGTAAGGCTTTTTCCTGGCCACGCCCACCCCAACTGCGCGAAGTTAAGGGTTTCTCTTCCGAACGCTTCTCCTCTGCCCCGCTCAGGTCGAGGTGCTCGGCAGGGATCTCCTCTATGAAACGACTCGGCTCCCCATGCACCAGCTGCCCCCAGCGGAAGCGCGACAGGGCGTAGCTGAGGGTCACGCTGCGCTCTGCACGGGTTAGGGCCACGTAAAACAGCCTGCGCTCCTCCTCCAGGTCCTGCCTTGCGCTGAGCGAGAGCTGTGATGGGAAGAGATTCTCCTCCAGCCCCGCTATGTGCACATACGGAAACTCCAGTCCCTTGCTGGCGTGGACGGTCATCAGCGATACGCGGGGGGTGTTGTCGTCCTTGTCGTTGTCGGCATCGGTGAGTAGCGACACATCTGCAACGAAACGGTCGAGGGTCTTGGCATCGTCTTCAACCACCTCGTCCTCGCCCGGTGTGTCCTCCACGAATTCCTTGATGCCATTGAGCAGTTCCTGGATGTTCTCGTATCGGCTCACTCCCTCTGGGGTGCGATCGGTGTAGAGGTCCTTGAGAATGCCCGTTGAACCTGCCATTCGCGATGCCAGCTCGAAGGCATCGACCTTGGGCAGATCCGCTCGGAAGCTCAGGATCATGTTGACGAATGCATCGAGCTTGGCGACCGTGCCTGCGTTGAACTGGTTGCCTCGCACCTTCGGGTCGGAGATGACGGTCCAGAGGTCGGTCTGCCAGTCGTTGGAAAGCACAATGGCTTTGTCCAAGGTGGTCTTGCCTATGCCACGGGCGGGGTAATTGATGATGCGCTTGAGAGCCTCCTCATCCTTGGGATTGACCACCAGCCGGAAGTAGGACAGCAGGTCTTTCACCTCCTTGCGCTGGTAGAAGCTGAGGCCACCGTAGATGCGGTAAGGGATGTTCATCTTACGCAGGGCCTCCTCCAATGCCCGCGACTGCGCGTTGGTGCGGTACAGGATGGCGAACGCGTCCTCGCGGGCCTGCTCGTTCATCTTGGTCTCAAAGATGCTGCGGGCGATCATCATGCCCTCCTCGTTGTCGGTAAAGGCGCGGAGCACCTTGATGGGGCTGCCCTCATCGTTGTGCGTCCATACGGTCTTCTTCAGCTGGTCGCGGTTCTGGCCGATCACGCTGTTGGCTGCATTCACGATGTGCTTGGTGCTGCGGTAGTTCTGCTCCAGCTTATAGACCTTCACATCGGGATAATCCTTCTTGAAATTGAGGATGTTCTCAATGTTGGCGCCCCTGAAGGCGTAGATGCTCTGCGCATCATCGCCCACCACGCAGATGTTCTCCAGCTTGGCGGCCAACCGCTTCACAATAAGGTACTGCGCGTAGTTGGTGTCCTGATACTCATCTACCATGATGTAGCGGAACCGCGTCTGATACTTGTTGAGCACATCGGGGAAATCTCGGAGCAGCACGTTGGTCCAGTAGAGCAGATCGTCAAAGTCCATAGCCCCACTGCGGAACAGGCGGTCGGAATATTTCTTATAGATAATGCTCAACTTGGGCTTCGCGCTCATGCGGTCCTCGGCAATGAGCTGGTCGTTGCGCAGGTACTCGGTGGCGGAAATGAGGTTGGTCTTGGCCGATGAGATTCGGCCCAGCACCATGCCCGGTTTGTAGGTTTTATCGTCCAACGCCTCTTCCCGCAGGATCTCCTTGATCAGGTTCTTGGAGTCGGCTGAATCGTAGATGGTGAAATTGGAAGGGTAGCCGATCTTGTCGGCCTCGGCTCTCAGTATTCTTGCGAAAACGGAGTGGAACGTGCCCATCCAGATGTTGCGCGCCTCTGGGCCCACCATGTTCTCGATGCGGTCGCGCATCTCGCGGGCGGCCTTGTTGGTAAAGGTGAGCGCGAGGATGCGGAACGGGTCCACACCCTTGTTGATGATATGCCCAACGCGGTAGGTGAGCACGCGTGTCTTGCCCGATCCCGCTCCTGCGATGATCATCACCGGGCCTTCCGTGCATTCGACCGCGAGCCGCTGCTCGGTGTTCAGTTCTTCGAGGTAATTCATCGTCCCAAACTTACGGCAAGGGTTCGGAGGGGCAAGGGGGCAACCCCTTCCGAAAAAATCGTTTTCACCATCGGACAGCTAGGCTCTTCGGGAAATTCGTCTGCCAGTGGTCAGTCATCGATCGGATAGGTGCGGGCGTATCCCCAATTTGATAGTTTTGCTCCTTGGCCCGAAGTGTTTGGGCATTAGACATTTCCAACCATGAGGAAAGGACTTTTACCGCTTGCCACACTTGCCCTGACCGTCTTATCTGTTGCTCAGGTGCATGCCCAATGTGGCACTACGCCTCACACAGGTGATCTCATCATCACAACCAACACCACGCTTTCGGGCACGCACAACATCGCGGGTCTGTTTCGCGTGGAGGCCGGTGTAACGGTCACAGTGGAACCGTATGCCATAAATGGTTGCGGAGAGCTGGTGATCAATGCTGCTGCCATTGAGGTCATCGGCAACATCATTGCTGACGGAGCCGGTCATCCAGGTGGAACCGGTGGTGTGGGTGCAACAGGTGGCAACAACACCGCAGCACTTGCCAGCTGCGTGAACAAGGACAACTGCCTCACCATAGAGGTGAACCCCGGACAGCCCGGTGCAGCCGGTGGAGGCCCTGGCGCTGGTGCAGGCGGTACAGTCGGCACTTTGGGCCGTGGCCCCAAGCAGTCGTGCGAGAACTTCGGTGACCGCTACGGTTACGTAGGCGGTGCGGGTGGCGCAGGTGGTGCTGCAGGTGGCAGTTACGCGGTGGCGGCCAGTTCGGGTGGTACGGGTGGAGGCGGAGGTGCCTACAACACCGCTTTTTTCAACCCTGTAAGCCTTGCAACATGCGCATCACCGACAGCAGGCACGGGCGGAACGGGTGGAGCGGCAGGGACTGCCTACGGAACGCCTACCGGAACTGACATTGCCCTCGGTTCGGGTGGTGGTGGAGCAGGGGGTGGTGGCAAGAGCGCTGGCAACGGTGGAAATGGTGGGAACGGTGGAAATGGCGGTGGTGTCATCTCCCTCACCGCAACTGGGCCGGTGACCATCCTCGGAACCGTGTCTGCATCGGGTACGGTCGGTGGTGCAGGAGGCGCAGGAGGCAACGGTGGCCGCTCACCAAAATGCTGCGATGACACCTGCAACGGTTGCGATGAGGAGACGTACTCTGCCGGTGCTGGCGGTGGTGCTGGTGCTGGGGGCGGCTCTGGTGGTGGCATACTCATCTCATCAGGTGGGCTGGCTACCATCACTGGGACATTACGGGTGCTGGGCGGAAACGGTGGTGCTGGCGGTGCTGCTGGCAATCCTTCATCCACTTGCAATGCCAATCCTTTCCTTTGTTCAAGCACCAGCGGTTCTTCAGCTATCGGAGTTGCGGGCAACAACGGTGGCGGTGGCTCCGGTGGCCGTATCAAAGTATTCACCCGTCCTTGTTTCACCAATATCGTAACGCCCACCAATCTGCTTGACGGAGGCAATGGACAAGGGGGTGCTGCCGGCCAAGGCACCTTCCATCAGGACGACCTGCCGGGGGCTGTTCCACCGACCATTGCCGAAAACGTGCAGGGCGTGAGCTGTTTCGGACTGAGTGATGGCAGTATTTCACTTACCGTTTCCGGTGGAAATGGGCCTTACAGCTACACTTGGCTACCTGATGTGAGCAGCGGCCCCACAGCTACGGGGCTTGCAGCTGGCGACTACGATGTGGTTGTGCGCGATGCGGACGGTTGTGAGGTGCTGGAAACAGTCACCGTGACCCAACCGGCAGCACTTGCCGCTCAGATCTTCGGAACGATAAATGCCGACTGTTTCGGTGCCGGCACAGGCGAGGCATCGGTGATGCCGATGGGCGGCACTGGACCCTATACCTACTTATGGAACGACCCCGGAACACAGATTACCGAGACGGCTACCAACCTGCCTTCGGGCAACTGGACGGTGCAGGTGACCGATGCCAACAACTGCACCACATCGGCATCCGTCCAAATAGGAAGCCCTCAGCCTTTCGCGGCCTCCGTGAGCGTGGCGCAGAATGTGAGTTGCAATGGCTTGTCTGATGGCATTGCCACGGTGAACGTGGTCGGCACGCCCGGTATCACCTTCCAATGGAATGACCCACAGGGTCAACAAAGTGCAACAGCAGGAAACCTCGCAGCCGGTATCTATCAGGTGACCGTGGCCAGCTCTGCCGTGTGCGACACCATAGTTACAGTTATCATCACCGAGCCTGATATTCTTGCTGTGAACCCTGTGATTGCTGAAGCCGCCTGCGCCAACCAGCCCGGCCAGATCACCGCAAATGCCACGGGAGGCACTGCCCCGTTCAACTACCTATGGACACCTGGAAATCAGACCACGCCATCCATTCAGGGAATGGGTACGGGCTCGTACGGTGTTACCGTGACTGATGCCAACGGCTGCACCACCAGTGCCACTGGCATTCAGTACACACAACCTACTCAACTCACGGCCAGCATCACCCAACAGACCAATGTCACTTGCAACGGGGCCAATGACGGAACCATCTCCGTTTCAGCTTCTGGTGGCACGTTGCCCTACTCCTACCAATGGAACGACCCGACCGTGCAGGGTACCGCCACGGCAACGGGACTCACTCCTGGTAATTATGGTCTCGTGGTGCTTGATGCCAACGGCTGCCCGGTCACCTTCTCCGGTCTTTTGATCACAGAGCCTGCCCCACTTACTGTCAGCGTGAGTGAGGCCACCCCGATCACCTGCGATGGCGGTGCTGATGGCGAGGCCACCGTTGCCGTTTCCGGAGGCACTCTCCCCTACTCCATCAACTGGAGCGACCCGAATGGGCAGCAAACCATCACCGCGACCGGACTCGCTCAGGGCAGCTACGTGGTGGCAGTGACCGATGCCAACGGTTGTTCTGGCTCGGCCGCAGCCAATATCGAAGCACCGCTGGTCGAGTTCAATGCGGGATTCAGCATCTCACCCGAGACCGGACTCCAGCCTTTGGAGATCACCGTCACTAACACAACTGTAGGAGGCACCTCTTTCGAGTGGAACTTTGGTGACAGTAACATCTTCACCAATAATGCTGATTCGTTCATGTACATGTATGCCGACTCCGGCTCATTTGACATCATGCTCATAGCCACTGACGACAACACTGGATGCGTGGACACCGTGTTGGTGGAAGGTGCCATTTATATCGTACCGACCTCCCGTATCAATGTGCCCAACGTGATCACTCCCAACGGAGACGGTGTGAACGACATGTTTCCGATAGACCCGACCCAGAATGACTTCTTCCCCTTCGAAATAAGGAACATCAAGAATTTCCGCGGTCAGATGTTCAACCGATGGGGCCAGCTCGTTTACGAGTGGACCCAACCGCTTGGAGGCTGGGAAGGACGGACCCTCAGCGGTGTGGAGGTACCAACAGGCACGTACTTCTACGTGATCACCGCAGTGGGCATCGATGCCGATGCTGAAACACAGTATGAACTGCGTGGGGATGTGCAGGTGATACGCTGACAACCCGTTAAAAAACAAGCCGCACTGGCTTTGTCATCACAAGGTCGGGGTAGTGCATTTTGTCTATATTCGCAGCCCCTTAAAAACACGGAAACTCCGTTGCCATGCCCTTCAATGTCAAGCTTTTCACCGGTGAGTCCACGACTTATCTCTCCGAGAAGATAGCCGCAAGCTACGGGCAAGAACTGAGCAAGCAGACCACCATCCGCTTCAAGGACGGTGAGTATGAACCTTGTTTTGAGGAGTCGATCCGCGGAGACGATGTTTTCATCATTCAGAGCACCTTCCCACCATCAGACAACCTGATGGAACTGCTACTGATGATAGATGCGGCCAAGCGGGCCTCTGCCAAGCGCATCGTGGCAGTGATCCCCTACTTCGGCTGGGCACGACAGGACCGCAAGGTAAAGCCCCGTGTGCCGATAGGCGCCAAGCTCGTGGCCAACCTTCTGGAGGCTGCGGGCGTGACACGCATTATGACCATGGACCTTCACGCAGACCAGATCCAAGGATTCTTCGATGTGCCGGTGGACCACCTGTACTCCTCGTATCTTTTTCTGGAAAAACTGCAGGAGATGGACAGCTCCAACCTGGTGATGGCCACCCCGGACGTGGGCGGCACACGCAGGGCCAATGCCTACGCCAAAGCACTGAACGTGGACCTCGCCATCTGCTACAAGCAGCGTAAGGTGGCCAATCAGGTGGACAGCATGACCGTCATTGGCGATGTGGAGGGCAAGGACGTGGTGCTGGTGGATGACATCATCGATACAGGAGGAACGCTGTGCAAGGCTGCAGATATGATGATGGAGCACGGGGCGAAGAGCGTACGTGCCTGCATCACACACCCGCTCCTTTCGGGCAACGCACACGAGAACATCCTCAAGTCGAGACTCACAGAGCTCATCGTGACCGACACGATACCGCTGCGACAGAAGAACGACAAGATCACCGTGCTGAGCGTAGCCGACCTGTTTGCCGATGTGATCCGCAAGGCGCACAACTACGAGAGCATCAGCACCAAGTTCATTTTCTAAGTAATCCTACAATTCATCAATAACCAACAACAACTAACCAATAACAACCATCAAATGGAATCGATCTCAATCAAAGGATCAGTAAGGAAGTCCCTCGGGAAAGCCGATGCAAAAGCCCTACGCAAGCAGGGTCTGGTTCCATGCATCGTGTACGGAGGAGAAGAGAACATTCACTTCAATGTGGATGAGCGTGAGTTCAACAAACTGATCAACACGCCAAAGGCATACATCGTCAATCTCGACATTGACGGCAAGGAGTACGCCACCATCATCAAGGACAAGCAGTTTCACCCGCTCACGGACCGCGTGCTGCACGTTGACTTTCAGCTTCTCGTGCCCGGAAGAGCGGTAAAGCTTTCGCTTCCTATCCGCACCACAGGTGTGAGCCGAGGTGTTCTCAATGGTGGTAAGCTTCAGCAAGTGCTGCGCAGGGCCAAGGTGAGCGGTGTGCCCACAGAAATGCCTGATTTCATCACCATCGACATCACCAAGCTCCGCATTGGACAGTCTGTAAAGGTCAAAGAGGTAAACATTCCCGGGGTCAACTTCATGGAGAATGAGAACCAGATCATTGTGGCAGTGAAGGCCAAGCGCGGTGCCAAACTGGACGATGACGGTGATGACGAGGAGACTGCTGAAAGTGCTGAGGCTGCGGCCGAAGGTGCTGAGGCAGCAGCTGAGTGATCAGAATGAAATACCTCATCGTTGGATTGGGCAACATCGGCAGCGAGTATGCCGAAACCCGTCACAACATAGGATTCAAGATAGTGGACGCCTTTGCGGAGGCGTCCACTTCCTGTTTCAAGACAGAGCGTCTGGGTGATGTGTGTGAGGTGAAGCAGCGCGGCCGCACCTTCGTGCTGCTCAAACCATCCACCTACATGAATCTGAGTGGCAAAGCCGTCAACTACTGGCTGCAACAGACAGGAGTACCTGTAGAGCGGCTGCTGGTCATCACTGATGACATCTCACTACCAACGGGTGCCATACGCATACGCGCCAAAGGCAGTGACGGAGGCCACAATGGCCTTAAGAGCATCAACGAGGTGCTGGGCACCCACGCTTATCCGCGTCTCCGTTTTGGCGTAGGCAATGATTTTGCAAAAGGCCGGCAGGTGGATTACGTGCTGGGACGCTGGTCTGACGAGGACATCGACATCATCACGCCTCGCATTAAAAACGCAACAGAGGCCATTACCGCCTTCGGAACAGAACCGCTGGGGCAGGTCATGACCCGTTTCAACCGTTAGCACTTCCTCTCTGTTGGGGGGCGTTATCCTGTGTAGTACATTCGCAGCCCCGAAAATCTGAGGCACAACGCTTCTAAACCCATCCTATCCGCATGAAACTCACTAAGTTCAAATTTGACATCCCTGAGGAACTCATTGCCTACCACCCTACTCCCGACAGGGAAGAGAGCCGTCTGATGGTCATCGACCGCAGCACAGGAAAAATAGAACATCATTTTTTCAAGGATATCATCAACTACTTTGAACCCGGGGATTGCCTCGTGCTGAACGACACCAAGGTTTTTCCTGCACGTCTCATTGGCCGGAAAGAGAAGACCGAGGCAGAGATCGAGGTATTCATGCTGCGTGAGCTCAACAAGGACAGCATCCTTTGGGATGTGTTGGTGGACCCCGCCCGTAAGATCCGTATCGGCAACAAACTCTATTTCGGCCCCAATGACGAACTGGTGGCAGAGGTGATCGATAACACCACGAGCCGCGGCCGCACCTTGCGTTTCCTCTTTGACGGTGATTCAGAGGAGTTCAAGAAGGTGGCCTTCGCCCTGGGGGACACTCCACTGCCCAAGTACATCAACCGAGAGGCGGAACCCGAAGATGCTGAGCGCTATCAGACAGTGTTCGCCAAGAACGAAGGTGCTGTGGCAGCCCCCACCGCAGGGTTGCACTTCAGTAAATCGCTGCTCAAGCGCTTCGAGATCAAAGGAGTGGACTTTGCACATCTTACGTTGCATGTAGGTTTGGGAACATTCCGGCAAGTAGAGGTGGAAGACCTCACTAAGCACAAGATGGACAGTGAGCAAGTGATCATCCCTGCGGATGCCTGTGACATCGTAAACCGCTCCAGGGCAGGTCGTGGTAAAGTATGCGCTGTGGGTACCACCGTGATGCGTGCCATGGAAAGTTCGATCGGAACCACCGGAGACCTCAAGCCCTATGATGGATGGACCAACAAGTTCATCTTTCCCCCGTACGACTTTCAGGTTGCCAATTGCATGGTCACCAACTTCCACATGTCTCAGAGCACCTTGCTCATGATGGTGTCCGCGTTCATGGGCTACGATCTGATGCGCGAGGCTTATGACATCGCCATCAAAGAGAAGTATCGCTTCTTCTCGTACGGAGACGCGATGCTCATTCTCTGAGCCTCGTGTCTCTATGACGCAAGGACGATGCCCTTCCTGATTGGCAGTGTCTATTTTCGGCCAACCGATATTCAGCGGCCCGGAATCCCATTTTCATGACACTCGACCAACTCAAACACGGACAGGAGGCCACCGTCATTGGCTTTACTGACGATGTTCTGGGCACACAGCTCTTGGAAATGGGTCTGGTGCCTGGTGATCCGGTGACACTTGAACGCATTGCCCCACTGGGCGACCCCATTGCGGTGCGCACAGGCGAGGTGCTGCTCATTCTCCGCAGAAACGAGGCTTCCACCGTAGAGATAAAGGCCAAATGAGTCCGCGCAAGCTGAAAGTCGCCCTGTTGGGCAATCCCAACTGCGGGAAGAGCACGCTTTTCAACGCGCTGACGGGCCTCAACCAGAAGGTGGGCAACTTCCCCGGGGTGACGGTTGACCGCAAGGTGGGACGTTTCTCAACGGACGGAACAGATGTGCGCCTCACAGATCTGCCCGGCACCTACAGCCTCGAACCACGCTCCATGGATGAGCGCGTGGCCGCAACGGCCGTGACCGACAAGACCGATGCCGAGCACCCCGACCTGTGCCTTATTGTACTGGATGCCACGCACTTGCGGCTGGGCCTCTACCTCGCCATGCAGGTCTTGGAAACGGGCATGCCATCGATCATCGTGCTGAACATGATCGACCAACTGGACGGCACGGAGATAGATACCGAGACCCTTTCGAGGAAATTCGGTGTGCCTGTGGTCACCACAAGTGCGCGCAACGGCCACGGACTTGACGCGCTTCGCAATGCCATCACCACGCACAGCCTCGACATCCCTGCCGCCCCGTGGGCCAAGGATGTAAAGGGAGCGCTGGAGCGCCATGTTGTCATCAAGGAAATGCTCCAAGACGTTGTGAAAGGGCCGGGGCCTGGGCAGAAAGGCGTTTCAACCAGCCGCAGGGCCGATGACGTGCTGACCCATCGCTTTTTTGGGCCGCTGATCTTCCTCGGTCTCCTGATGCTCGTCTTTCAAAGCATCTTCTCGTGGGCCGTTTACCCGATGGATTTGATCGAGACCCTGTTTGCGGAAGGCGCAGGATTCTGGAACAATGTGCTACCCGAAGGTTTCCTCACCGACCTGTGGGTGGAGGGCATCTGGGCCGGGCTGGGCGGGGTGGTCATCTTCATCCCGCAGATCGCCTTCCTGTTCCTTTTCGTGGCGCTGATGGAGGATACAGGTTACATGGCCCGTGTGAGCTTCATTACCGACCGCGCCCTTCGCAGCATCGGGCTTCAGGGCCGCAGCGTGGTGCCGCTGATGGGCGGTGTGGCCTGTGCAGTGCCCGCCATCCTCGCCACGCGCACCATCAGCAATTGGAAGGAGCGGCTGCTCACCATCCTCGTGCTGCCGTTCATGACCTGCTCCGCAAGACTACCAGTCTATGTGCTGCTCATCGCGCTGGTAATCCCGCAAGGGAATCTCTTCGGTATTTTCAGTTATCAGGGGCTGACGATGCTGGGTATGTACGCACTCGGCACATTCACCGCACTGGGTGCGGCAGCCGTTGTCTCCCGGTTCATCGAGGATGATGGCGGTGGGCATTTCATCATGGAGATGCCTGTTTACCGGATGCCACGCTGGAACAACATCGCTCTCGACATCACGCGTAAGGTGTGGATGTTCATCACCCACGCGGGCCGCATCATCATAGGGGTGTCTATCGTGCTTTGGTTGGGCGCAACCTTCGGCCCTCCGGAGAAAATGGCAGCGGTGGAGCAGTATTACACGGAAATCATCGATAAAGAGGGAGAATCGGAGGAACTGAACCGCGCCAAATCGGCTGAATTGCTCGAAAACTCATATATCGGTATTCTTGGAAAAACAATCGAACCGTTAATAAGCCCTTTGGGCTACGACTGGAAGATCGGCATCGCCCTCATCACCTCGTTCGCGGCACGGGAGGTTTTCGTGGGGACGATGGCCACGATCTATGCCGTGGGAGACGATGATGATACGGCCACCATCCGCGAGCGCATGGCCTCGCCCACGCGCCCCGGCAGCGAGCGGCCGCTCTACGATCTTCCGTTCGGACTGTCACTGCTGGTATTCTACGCTTTCGCGATGCAATGCGTGAGCACGATGGCCGTGGTCAAGGCCGAGACCGGTTCTTGGAAATGGCCACTGCTGCAACTGGTATTGATGACGGGGTTCGCGTACGTGAGTGCCTTGGCGGTCTATCAGCTCGCGGACATGCTGGTGTATCCGTAAAGCTTGCGGCCGATTTCCACGCCCTTGTCCGTGGGCTGCGGCATGGGGAACTCGACCGTTACCAGGTCGCCCGCGAACTCATTGAACGCACCCTGCGCCAGCAGCCCTTCCGGCCCCACGCAGAGTGAGCAGCCCACCATTTTCTTCCCCTCATAAGGCCCACCTACGATGTAGCCAACGCTTGTCGCGCTGGCAATGACGATGCCGTGGGTCTTGGCCATCGTTCCCAAAGGCTTCAACCATTTGTCGCGGTAGGGATCCTCGGCCTCGGTGATGCTGTGATTCACCGTCCAGCTCGATGGGGCTAGTATTAATTGCGCGCCCATTCTGGCGAGGCAATGGCCTATGTCAATGGCGTCCATGTAGTTGTCGGCACAGATGTTTATGCCGATGCGTCCGAAAGGGGTGTCGAAGACTTCCAGCTTCTGCCCCACGCGATAGAACGGGAACTCGACCGTAAGCAGGTTGATCTTGCGATGACGGCCGATGATCACGCCTTGGTCGGAGATGAGCAGGGCGGTGTTGCAGTTGCCGTCATCGGTGCGCTCAGTGAGGCCCACGCAGAGCCAGATTCCCACATCTTTCGCCATTTGGCAAAACACATCGCTGAACGGCCCGGGAATGGGATGCGCCTCCTTCAGTGCATCAGGATGCGTCCACGCGAAGTCGATCGTCTCTGGCAGCAGCACAAGGTCGCATCCTGCCTCCTTGGCCCTGCGCACCAGCCGACCGGCCCGCTCGAAGTTGCGCTCCGGCTCTGTGCCTTCCACCAGTAGCTGTGCCAGTCCGAGTTTCATGTCCGACAAAAGTAGCGCGGTCCGGCACCAAGCAGAACAATCTGCTACAAGGCCCATTCCGCTACCTTCGCGCTCCGCTGCATGAGATTCCCCCTTCTCACCTTCCTTCTGCTGGTACTGCTGCATCCCGCTTCATGGGCATTCACCCTGCGTGGCACGGTGACCGAGCCTGATGGCGCGCCTGTGGGTTTTGCCACGGTGTATGTAGAGGGCACCACTATCGGTACCACCACCAATGCCGATGGGGATTACCAACTTGAGCTGAAAGCCGGCTACCATGTCATCGTGTTCCGCTATGTGGGCTATGGCACAGAGATAAGGCCCGTGACCATTGATGCCGACACACGGCTTGACGTCATCATGAAACGTGTGGTCTTTGAGCTGGGCGAGGCCGTGGCCGATGGCAGTGAGGATCCCGCCTACCGCATCATGCGCATGGCACGCGACAGGCGTGAGTTCTATAATGACCAGGTACAGGAATACTCGTGCAAGGTCTATGTGAAAGGAACCAACTTCGTGAAGAACCTGCCCAAGCGTGTGCTGGGTCGAGATATCGACATCGGGGGGCTGGACTCCTCGCGCAGCGGCATCATATACCTCTCGGAGAGCCTCTCGGAGTTCCACTTCAAAGCCCCCGACCGAACGAAAGAGCGCGTCATTGCATCGAAGGTTAGCGGCCAGTCGCAGGGCTTCACTTGGAACAACGCCACCAGTCTCAACTTCAACTTCTACGACCGGATGTTCAGCCTGGAGGGACTGAGCAACCGTGACCTCGTTTCCCCACTATCGCCATCGGCCACACTTTACTATCGTTTCCGCTATGCGGGATTCTATGTGGAGGACTCCATCATCGTCAACCGCATCGAGCTGATACCGAAAACGAAGGGCGTGCCGCTTTTCAAGGGCTATCTTTTCATTCAGGAGAATTCTTGGCGCATCCATTCTGCCGATGTCTTCCTCACCTCCGAGTCGGGCATCGAGTTCGTGGACACGGTTCGGCTTAGGGCCGATTTCATCCCCATAGCGCCCGACCTCTGGCTGCGTGGAACGCTTACTTTCGACTTCTCCTTCAATGTGAAACTTTTCAAAGTACAGGGATGGGGAACCTTCACTTCGACCTTCTCCGACTACAGTGTGCGCAAATATTTCCGCGACCGCGAGTACCTCGATCTGATGAGGAGAAAAAGGGAGCAGCAGGCCATTACCGATCCCATAATACCCTCAAAGACCAAGGAAAATCGAAAATCGAAAATCGAAAATCTCCTATCAGACACCCTCGTCTCCCCTCCCCCATCAACCCCTCCTTCGGCACAAATTGAGGAAACAGGATCGATAGGAGGAGAGTCCACGCCCTTCAGCTTCGACAGTTGGGAGCGTGGCCCTCTGGTGAAGGTGGAGTCGGAAGCCAACGAGAAGGACGATGCGTTCTGGGAGCAGATCCGCACCATTCCGCTCACCTCCATGGAGCAGCAGGACTACATCCGCAAGGACAGCATAGAGCAGGTGGTGAACAGCGATGCCTACAAGGACAGCATTGACCGCAAGAACAACCGTTTCAAGATACAGGACCTGCTATTCGGCTACACCTACCGGAACAGCAAGAAAAATTGGAGTCTGGAGCTGCAAAGCCCTATCATGGGCATCCAGTTCAACACGGTGGAGGGCTACCTCATAGACCACAAGACCACATTCTCGCGCTACGGAGAGGACCGGAACTCAGGTCTCACCATCAACATGTGGAACCGCTACGGCTTCGCATCTGGAACGTACTACGGCAAGGGAAACATGTTTTACCGTTTCAACCGCAAGAATCGAATGCGCATCTCATTGGAAGGCGGGCACTATATCCGCCAATTTCAGGATGATGGTATCGCAGAAATGTGGAACTCGGTTTACACGGTTTTCTTCATGGACAATTACGCGAGGTTCATGTCCGAGTCCTTCGGTCGTGTGGGTTGGGGCATGGAGGTGCTTAACGGGGTGAACATCAGCGCCAACGTTTATTACGGTCAGCGCAGCACTCTCAGCAACGCCACCAACCTTGATGGGCAGCACATCACGTGGGAGAACCGCCAGTTCGCGGAAAACATCCCTGTCAATGAGCTCTACGGCCCCAGCAACTCGCGCATGATCGACAACCGGGCCATGAACCTGCGCATAGGCGTAAGGTTCAGACCTTTTCAGAAATACCTCGAATACCCTGACCGCAAGATCAACCTCGGCAGCAAATGGCCGCAGGTGAGGCTTAACTACGAGTGGGGCATACCGGGGGTGTTGGGCTCGGTGAGCAACTACTCCTTCCTCCAGGCCCGCCTCGACCATTCGCACAGCCTCGGAATGGGAGGAAAGCTCGAATGGGAGGTCGATGCAGGCTGGTTCGTTTTCAACCGCAATGTGGCCTTTGCCGACTTCAAACACTTCAACACTGCCGAGATCCACATCATACCCACTGGGCTGAACCGTTTCATGGCACTGCCCTACTACTTGGCCAGCACCGACAACATTTATGCGGCCGCGCACATCGAGCACCATTTCCATGGGGCCATCCTCAACAAGGTGCCGCTCATCAAAAAGCTCAAATGGCAGACCGTGGTGGGCGGGCACTACCTGTACGAGCCGAGCTTCGGCAACTACTGGGAGCTGACGGTGGGTATCGAGAACATCTTCCGCGTCATCCGTGTGGATGTGGCCTTCCCTTTCAGGGAACAGGATTTCCAACAAGTGGCCGTGCGCGTGCAGCTCGGTCTGTGACCACTTTTGCATCATGAGACAGGAACGTATCGCCATCATCGGGTGCGGCAACCTTGGCCGCGCCATCGCAACGGGCATGGTAACAGCCGAGACCGTGGCCCCCGACCACATCACCGCCACGCGCAGAAACCTCAAACCCCTCAGCGACCTTGCTGACCGTGGTGTTATCCTTTCAACAGACAATGCTGCTGCCGTAAGGCGATCGGACATCATTCTGCTGGCCGTTAAACCCTACAACGTGGTGCCGATGCTGCGCGAATGGGGACACTTGCTTGACCCTGAACGCCACGTGCTGGTGTCGCTCGCCACGGGCATCACCCTTGCGGAGATGACGGCTCACATTCCGAACGGAGTTCCGGTATTCCGCGCCATGCCCAATACTGCTGCCGATGTGGGCCAATCGGTCACGGCCATCTGTGGCAAGGGCGGCTCTGATGCCCAACGTGCCCTCGTAAGCGAGCTGTTTGACAGCATCGGCCTCACAGTGCTCATTGACGAGGACCTGATGGAGTCTGCTACCATACTCGGTGCATGCGGCATTGCTTATGCGCTGCGTTTCATCCGTGCCATGATACAGGGCGGCATCGAGGTGGGATTCGATGCGGGAACGGCCACGGCCATCGTGAGCCAGACAGTAAAAGGTGCCGCAGAACTCCTCATACAGAAAGGCGGCCACCCCGAACAGGAGATCGACAAGGTGACCACCCCCAAGGGCTGCACCATCGTGGGTCTGAACGAGATGGAACACGCGGGCTTCAGCTCGGCCCTCATCAAAGGCATCGTCACCTCCTACGAGAAGATCGCGAAGTAAAGGGGCCGATCATCACTCGTGCCGGAGCATGCCCTCGGCAATGAGGTACTCAGCGATGCCGTAGGTCAGGAAGATGCTGAACCCGGCAAGATGGGTCGGTTCTGTCAACACGAGGAAGTTGATGGCGATCAGCGTGTCTGACACCACAAAAATGAATGCTCCGAGGAAGGCGCACCAGAAACTGGCCGTGCCGGTCCTGCCCCAGCGCATGAGCGCAAAGGCAGCCATAGAGGTGAGAATGGCAGAATAGACAGCCACCGGGATTGTCGCCAACGATTTCTCAGGGTGCGCCTGAATGGGTGGCAGGATATAGGCCATCATCATCAACCAGAAAACAGCAAAAGGCACGAACCACCACCACCTGTGCATGGCGGGACGGTCATGATACACCGCTTTTCGATAGGAGGAAATGAAGAGCAGTTGGGCCACCAGGAATGACCCCAATCCACCGAGAAAGAAATCGGGATTCTTGGCAATGCCCATCACCTCCAAATCAGCTGGGGTTTCTGGCGTCAGCATGAGAAACACATCCCCGAACCACGAGAAAAGAAAAGCCAGCATCATCGGTTTGCGCCAGCTCATCTCCCTTCCCTTTGAAGCAAGATGAAAAATGACCGCAATGAGCGGCAGCACCATGGGCTTGGTGAAGAACACCACCGTGCTGTCATGAATCCATTCACCAAAGAGCTCTGCGATGAAGAACGCGAGCAAGAGCAGTCTGAGCAGGTTTACCATGCGGACGAATGTAATGGCTCAAACCGTCATGTGCCACAGTAAGTGCGGTAACCTGCGTCACCGCCATCAGGGGGCGCAAGGAGGTCATCATAACCCGACTTGGTCACGTACGGGTCTTTGAGTGCATCCAACAATCGATGCAGCGGCCCCATGTCACTGGCATCCTGCGCTGCGGCCAGTGCCTCTTCCACCTTGTGGTTGCGAGGGACGATGAAAGGATTGAAACGGGCCATCAGCTTTTGCGCAGCGTCCATGCCGCCATCATTGCGCAGCACGCGGTCCACCCAGCGTCCACGCCATTTGAGGAAAGCTTCCTCGGCTGCTGGATAGGTCTGTGGAACGGTGCTTTGGCGCAGCGCACGGAAGGTGTTGGTGTAATCGGCCTCGTGCACTTTCATCCAGTTCAGAAGGTCATCCGCAAGCTGAAGGTCGCCTTCCTCGGCATGGGTGAGGCCCAGCTTTCCGCGCATCATTCCGAGCCACTGGGCATCGTAGAGGGCGGTGAAGCTGTCCAGCACTTCGCGCACCTTGGCGATGGCCTTATCCTTGTCCGCATCGACCAATGGCAGCAGCGCACCCGCCAGACATGAGAGGTTCCACTGCGCGATGCGGGGCTGATTGCCGAAAGCATATCGCCCTTGCCTGTCTATGGAGCTGAACACCGTGGCGGGATGATACGTGTTCATGAAGGCGCAGGGTCCATAGTCGATGGTCTCGCCCGCTATGCTCATGTTATCGGTGTTCATCACCCCGTGAATGAATCCAACGCGCATCCAATGGACCACCAACGCCACCTGCCGCTCCATCACCGCCTTTAGCAGCGCAATGGCGGGGTTCTCTGCCTCTTTCAGCTCCGGATAATGACGTTCTATGGTGTAGGTGACGAGTTGCTGCATCACATCGGGTGTGAGGAACTGGTTCACGAACTCGAACGTGCCGACCCGCAGATGGCTCTGCGCCACGCGGGTCAGCACCGCTCCGGGATAGATCTCATCACGATAGACCTCCGCGCCTGTTCCCACCACCGCCAGACTGCGCGTGGTCGGAATTCCGAGGTGGTGCATCGCCTCGCTGATCAGATACTCGCGCAGCATGGCACTGACCGTGGCCAACCCGTCCCCTCCTCGCGAGAAAGGCGTGCGGCCGCATCCTTTCAATTGAATGTCAAGGGACCGCCCGTCCGGTGTCTGCTGCTCGCCCAGCAATATGGCGCGGCCATCGCCCAGCATGGTGAAATGCCCGAACTGATGGCCTGCATAGGCCTGAGCTATCGGCTCCGAACCTTCAGGTAGTCGGTTGCCCGCCAAGATGTCAGTGAACGCGGCCTCGTTCTTGTCCGATACCGTAAGACCGAGTTCTGTGGCCAGCGATCGGTTGATGATGATGGCCTTCGGTCTCTCAGCCTTGGCGGGCAGGGCTGACGCATGCAGCTTTGAAGGAAGACGGGCGTATGTGTTGCGGAGATTCCAGCCGAGGTCATTCATGGGCATCGCGATAGGCATAAGCTATCAACGCCTTCATTGGAATGAAGTTCAATGCTTCCTCGGCACAGGCCTCCACCATAACGGGCGGTGCCACACCGTGGTCGAAGGCCTCCTTCCATCGCAGGGCGCACACGCACCATTGGTCTCCGGCCTTCAGACCCGGAAAATCATACTCCGGCCGGGGTGTGCTGAGGTCATTGCCGCGAGAGGCGGTGAATGCAAGGAACTCCTCGGTCATGATGGCGCAGACCACATGGCGGCCCCGATCGTGGTCGTCCGTGCGGCAGAGGCCATCGCGGTAGAATCCCGTCATGGGGTCGGTGCAGCAGGGCTTGAGGGTTTCTCCGAAAATGTTGGTACGGCTCATGGCGTTCGTTTAGGAAGGCGAAGTTACCATGTCCATGCGGCTGCGGCCTATTGCTTCAGAATCTCATGCCGCGCGGCAAGTGAGTGATTGAACCACGTTTGACGGAGTGAAGGACTTTGCAAGGGTGAAGTGATTGCGGGGGAAGGGCATAGGGACACTGAGCCAACCCGAGCAAGCACTCAACCAAAAGCTGCCATGTCCATTGGGTTGCCTTGGCTAACTTTGGACGTTCTGGAAGGCACCGAATCACATGACCTACGTTGAGGAGATAAATAGTGCACTGCAGCCTTGGGAGGACAAGGAACTCGACAAGACCGTCCTCGACCTTTTCGCGGGTTGTGGCGGGCTGTCTCTCGGATTCGAGGCGAATGGATTCAGGACCATCGGCTTCGAGATGGATGTGGATGCCTCGAACACCTACAACAAGAACCTTCTTGGCGAGTGCTACGCAGAATTGCTCACTCCCGAATCTGATTACCCGAAGGCGGACATTGTGATCGGTGGGCCGCCATGTCAGCCGTTCAGCGTGGGCGGTAAGCAATTGGGACTGAAAGACTCACGTGATGGCTTCCCGATCTTTCTCAATGCGGTGCAGAAACTTTCTCCCGAGGTGATTCTCTTCGAGAATGTGCGGGGAATGCTCTATCGCAACAAATGGTACCTGCGGGAGGTGCTGGATGAGTTGGAGGCACTTGGATACACTCTCAACTACACATTGCTCAATGCCTGCGACTATGACGTTCCGCAGAATAGGGAGCGGGTGATTGTGATGGGTGCCCGCCAGTTCATCCCTTTTCCTCAGAAAAGCCCACGGACTGTGACCGCTGGTGAAGCCTTGGAGGAGCTTGCTTTCCAATTTTCGGATGATTCGAAGTTCTTCACCGAGAGCATGAACACCTATGTTGCCAAGTATGAGAAGGCATCAAGCTGTGTCACACCGCGCGACCTTCATCTTGACCGCCCAGCACGCACGCTGACGTGCAGAAATCTTGCTGGGGCCACTGGCGACATGCACCGCGTGAAGTTACCTGACGGAAGGCGGAGAAGGGTCACCGTGCGCGAGGCCGCCCGCCTGCAGAGCTTCCCCGACTGGTATGAGTTCACGGGGAATGAGACCAAGCAGTTCAATCAGATCGGCAATGCTGTTGCGCCCTATTTCGCATACCATCTTGCGAGGAACATCAAGGAGCATCTGATGGGTGATGGCATCCCGAAGGAACTGATGGACAATAACGCACAATACAAGCTCTTCGCGCTGTGAAGAAGTTCATCGACCCAGCGAACTGCAGCACTTTCGCAAGCAAGAAGCCCTCTGTGCAGCGGCTTATCAACGATACATTGACGATTCTTGATGCTTTAGGTATCCCGATGGATGCCACACCGAGGAGGCTTGAACGGATGGCCGTTTCGTTCCTCGCATGTTGTGATGTGAAACGGTCTGCCGATTTCGCCAAAGCCAAGGATGCGAATGACGGGCACTCCTTCAAGACGAGGGAGATCATCGTTTATGTGAACCATCATTTCGATGAGAACATCAGTTCAGGCTCCTATGACGACATCAGAAGAAAAGACCTGAAGCTGCTTGTCCTTGCAGAGATCATTGTGCAGTCGAACCCCAATGCAGCGACCAACGATTCCACGAGAGGCTATGCGCTGAATCCAATGTATGCCAAATTGGTAAGGCAATATGGCGCGAAAGACTGGCAAGCGAAGGTGGCAAAGGCATTGAAGGGGGTTGAACCCATCAAAGACAGGCTGCAACGGAAGCGCAAACTCGTTCGGATACCTGTGACGTTGCCGTCAGGTAAGAAACTCAGGTTCTCCAAGGGCGAGCACAACGACCTGCAAAAGGCCCTCATTGAGGATTTCCTTCCCAGATTCGGATTCGGTGCGGAGGTGCTGTATGTCGGTGACACTTCTGACAAGTACCTGCATCTGGATTTCGAAGGATTGTCGAAACTCGGGTTTGTTCAACTTTCCCACGAGGAGCTGCCCGACATCATCGCCTATTCTCCGAAGAAGAACTGGCTGTTCCTCATCGAGGCCGTACATACCTCTGGCCCCATCAGCGAGACGCGGCTGATACAGTTGCAGCGCATGGTGGCAGGCTGCAAGGTGGATGTGGTCTATGTCACCGCCTTCCTCAACCGCGTCAAGTTCAGGCAGTATGTAGCTGACATCGCGTGGGAGACCGAGGTCTGGATAGCCGACAACCCTGACCACATGGTACATTTCAACGGGGACAAGTTCATGGGGCCGTACAAAGGTTGAATTGACGCTCAATGCGTCTTCATCGACAAGTCGGCAAGTGGGTCATCGAACCTGGGTTTGACGGAGTGAAGGACTTTGCAAGGGTGAAGTGATTGCGGGGGAAGGGAATCGGAACCCGTTAGCAGGCGAAGGGCATGCAAAAGCCACTCAAGGCAGAAAGGAGCGACCGCACACCCCGCCATTGTGCTGCTCCTATGCCTTACCTTGGTCGCACTTCCTGTCCGAAATAAACCGCCCCATGCCCGCTCAGAACCTCGCCAAGACACACATGACCCCTGCCGAGATGGCCCAGGCAGACAGCCTCATCAATCAGTTGCAGGCCCTCTATGCGCCCTATCTGCGCAACCTTTCGCCCGAGGAGAACAAAAGATATGGCCGCATCAAGGAGAAGAACAAACTCTTTGTGAACAAGGTGATGGAATATCATCAGACCCAGCCTGCACTGCAGAGCAACGATGTGGACTGGCCCGAGTTTGAGCGCGATTTCGACCAGCGCAAGCACTACGAGTCCTCGGTGCTGAGACTGGAATCATTGGCCAAGGCCATGACCGAGACCCGCAGGCTGCACGACCACGACAACTTCGTGAATGCCCAGATAGACTATGAGTATGCCCGATACAAGGACCGCTTGGACATTGGCCTCGGCTATGACAGCAAGGTAAATGAGCTGCAACAGTTTTTTAAGAAGCGTGGCAAATCCTCCCTTGATGACGGGACATCGCCTATCTGACCATCATCTCTCTTCGCCCTATATATAAAATGAGTAATTGAGTATTAAACATAATGATTGTTGTTATCAAAATCATAATGAATCTATTTATCTTCAATAATTACATAATTAAGTTAATGAATTAATAATTAGACTTGATTACTTGTCTAATCAGTATAATAATTAAATTAATCATCTTTAATAGTCCATTGATTAAAACATATATAGATCGGTACATTTGAACCTGTCAATGGAGAACACCCTCCCACTTTAACCAAGCTACCATGGCACGATTTGCAGGAAAAGGAGCTGCTGGGCTCCACACGGGTCAGTTGATTCGACAGGTGCTGCGCACCAAACGCATAACGCAGGCTGCACTTTCGCGTGCCACCCTTAGGCCGCAAAGCAACATCAGCAAGCTGCTGAACGAGCCCAGCACGCAGGCCTACATCCTCTGGGAAATGAGCCAGGCCCTGAACCATAACCTCTTTGCCGACCTCGCAGCCCAGCTCGATATGGCCACCGAAGGCCGCATGCAAGAAGGCAAAGTGACGGTGGAGGCCCTTCAGAAAGAGCTGCAACAGCTGCGCGAGGAGCGCGATGTGCTGATGCGGGCCTTGGGGGCGCGGGTGTAGCCCGTAGGGACGGCAAGTGGGTGATCGAGCCGCGGTTTGACGGGGTGAAGGACTTTGAGCGAGGGGAGTGGAGGGACACTGACCGCGACAGGCACAGGAGACCCGCAGTCCACTCAGCCACGAACCAGATAGTTGTATAGACCAAGTCCCGAGAGCGACAGGACAGGTAGCCCCACTATCGGCATGGATGCATCACTGGCCGATGTCTTCGATGCAATACTGCGTTTTACGGCATCAATGGTGGCATGGACAGCAGGGGTCATGCTGTTCATCAGTAGGCGTACCCCGTGGTCATGTTGAACCTGAATTGCCAGTTGCAACAGCTCATGGGCCACTGCTCGTGAAATGAAATTCACGCCACTGAAATCAAGCACCAGTTCACGCAGACCCTCCAACTCAGTCTCTGCGAGGAGCAAAGCAACGGACTTCCTTGTCACAAGCTGCTCCCCGAAGTGAGCGTTCACAGAGATGGTCAGAACCCCTCGTGTAGATTGTGGTTGTTGCTGGTTCATGGCTTTCTTATGCGATTACAAATGTAAACAAGTGTCCTGGCTCAATCTGGTCACCCTTCGAGCATACTGTAGAAATCGAATTGCTTTGGACGGTTCAGACTCACTTGAAAGGCACATATTGTTCCAGGCCATGAACCCGTCAATCGCAGGATGTTCTGCTCATTGTGAAGCAATGCGTCACCCGAATACAGGAAATAGTCGCCATTGAGGGCAAGGGTCATTCGCCTTGAGGTCTTGATTCCGAAGCCACGCTCGTTGTTGGGCCTATCCTTTGAACTGACGGCCTCCACCACCCTGTTTATGGCATCGACATGGTCGGACACGCCTATGCCTGCCCGATGATACGAGTCCATGATGCCTTGACCGCTGTCCACGATACACAACTCAATGAGTCCTTTGGACGGGTATGCCTGTGCCATCAAGAAACCCTCTGAACTCATCGCATGTTCAACAATGTTGTCGCAGAGTTCGGAGAAGGAATGCCTGACCGCTTTCAGCACGTCAGATTCTACCACCCTTGACCCCAGAAAAGCTGTGAACTCGGACAGCATGTGCTCGCGCATCTGTGATGAGACACCATCCTGCCCAGTCGGAAAGCGAACTATGGGGAAATAGGATCGGGAGTTGATGTTCCGCACCTTTATCCAAGCCTCCAGCTCATCATGGTTTTCAATGCCCATGGGGAAACGGACTGTTTCGAGATAACTCCTCAACCTTTCCGTTCCAGAGAAGGATGTGGAAGGATACCGCGCTGCAAACGCACTCAATGCAGTCAGATACAAAGGGTGAACAAAGGTCAGTTCCGAGAGGTCAACGTTTACATCGACTGTACCTGCCTCCTTGAGCCGAGCGAGAAACTGAACCAGTCCGAAGACTCCCTCACCGAGGCTGTCGCTGCGGTTGTTCCTTAGTTTGATGTTCATGACCCCTTGGCTGTCAATATGACTCAAGTGCCTGATGTCGAACCCGACTCAATGCGCCTCAAGCCAGTTCTTGCTCACCACAGCAAACATGCTAAACATTGAAAGTGGGCATCTATGAAGACTTGCTACCAGTGATATACGAGAGTCACCGTAATTCTTGACTCACCAGTAGTGAGATTCGTTCCTGATTCCGACTGTGTCATTGACAATATCTTAAATTGACCAGATTCATCCGCCCCATTGAATCGCATCTCAACGAACTCCATTATCTCCTTCTCCAATTCTTGTGGAGAAGAACTGCTAAACACCTTTGCACTAATCATTTTCTTAAACGTTTGGTTTCACTTGATGAATGACCAAATATAGTTGGAATGACTCCGAGAATTTGGCTGATCAAGAGAGAATCACAACTCCTCTATGCCAAAAAAAGCTTCAATGCGCCTCCAGCCAGTTCTCCCCGACATCCATGCTCACCACCACAGGCACTTTGAGGGGGATGGCGTTGACCATGTGTTCTTCCACCAAAGCCTTCAATGCGTCCAGTTCATCGCGGTGGGCATCGAACACGAGTTCGTCATGCACCTGGAGCAGGAGCTTGGAGCGGAGCTGCTGCTGCCGCATGGCGTTGTGGACGCGGATCATGGCCACCTTGATCATGTCGGCCGCTGAGCCTTGAATGGGCGCGTTGATGGCGTTGCGCTCGGCAAAGCCTCTCACCGTCTGGTTGGCGCTGTTGATGTCGCGCAGGTAGCGTCTGCGGCCAAGGACGGTCTCCACATAGCCGCGCTCCTTGGCCTGCGCGATGGCGTTGTCCATGTAGGTCTTGATGCCCGCGTACTGCTCGAAATAGCTCTTGATGATCTCACCTGCCTCGGTGCGCGAGATGTTGAGGTTCTCGGCCAGTCCGAAGGCGCTCTGGCCGTAGATGATGCCGAAGTTGACGGCCTTGGCCTTGCTGCGCTGGTCGCGGGTCACATCGGCCAGCGGCACCCCGAACACGCGGGCGGCCGTGGCTGCATGGATGTCGAGGTTCTGCGCGAAGGCCTCCATCATGCCCGCGTCACCGCTCAGCGATGCGATGACCCGCAGCTCTATCTGCGAGTAGTCGGCCGCGAGGAGCACGTGGTCCGCATCCCTCGGCACGAACGCCTTGCGGATGGCCCTGCCCCGCTCGGTGCGGATAGGGATGTTCTGCAGATTCGGGTTGTTGCTGCTGAGGCGGCCCGTGGCGGCCACCGCCTGGTTGAAGCTCGTGTGGATGCGGCCCGTGCGCGGATGCACCAGCTCGGGCAGGGCATCCACGTAGGTCGATTTCAGCTTCTGGAGACCACGGTATTCGAGGATGGCGGGCACGATAGGGTGCTTGTCCACCAGCTTGCTCAGCACGTCCTCGCTGGTGCTGTACTGCTTGGTCTTGCCCGTCTTCTTGGCGTTGGTGTCGATTTTCAGATGGTCGAACAGGATCTCGCCCAACTGTTTGGGGCTGTTGAGGTTGAAGGCCACACCCGCATGACCGTTGATCTCATCGCTAAGGCGCAGCAGGTCGGTGTCCAGCTCCTTGCTCATGCCCTCCAGCACCGACACATCGAGGCGGATACCCTCCATCTCCATCGCGCCCAGCACGGGTACCAGCGGCATCTCCACCTCCTCGAAGAGCTTTTTCGCCCCGTGCTCCTCCAGTTGCGGAGCGAATGTCTCGTAGAGTTGCAGCGTGATGTCGGCATCCTCGCCCGCATACTCGGTCGCCTTGTCCAGAGGCACATCTCGCATGGTGCCCTGCCCCTTGCCCTTCTTGCCTATCAGTTCCTCGATCTTCACGGGCGAATAGCCGAGGTAGGTCTCCGAGAGCAGGTCCATGCCGTGGCGCATGTCGGGCTGAATGAGGTAGTGGGCCAGCATGGTGTCGAAACAGGTGGCGGTGACCTCCAAGCCATACTCCCGCAGCACGCACCAGTCGTATTTCAGGTTCTGCGCCACGAGCAGTTTCTTCTTGTCAGAAAGAATGGGCTGAAACTCAGCGCAGACCTTCACCGCTTCCTCTTTTTTCTCAGGAATGAAGACATAGAATGCCTTGCCCTTCTCGGTACTGAACGCGATGCCCAGCAGCTCGGCATCGAGCGGGTCGAGGGCCGTGGTCTCGGTGTCGAAGCAGATGACGGGGCTTTTCTCCAGATGGGCGATGAGCTCCTTGCGCTTCTCGGCCGTGTCGATGAGGCGGTAGTCGTGCGGCTCGGTGCCGATGGTGCGGTAGCCCGAATTACCGTCTGCGGTCTCCACGGGTGTTCCTGATTCCGCGAAGAGGTCCATCTGGTCGGGGTTGACGGGCTTCTTTGGTGCTGATGGCGCGGGCTGCACAGCCACTTCCTGTCCCAGCACCCTGCGGGCAATGGTGCGGAATTCCAGCTCCGCGAACAGTTCGGTCAGCAGCTCCTTGTCAGGCTCCTCCATGATGAGTTTCTCCTCATCAAAATCGACAGGAACAGCAAGGTCGATGGTGGCCAACCGCTTGGAGAGGAACGCCTGCTCCTTGAAATTCTCCACGTTCTCCTTCAGTTTACCCTTCAATTCATCCGTCCTTTCATACATCTCCTCCATTGACCCGAACTGCTGGATGAGTTTGATGGCCGTCTTCTCGCCCACACCGGGGATGCCTGGGATGTTGTCCACCGCATCGCCCCACATGCCCAGGATGTCAATGAGCTGCTCGGTGCGCTTGATGCCGTACTTGTCGCATATCTCCTTGGGGCCCAGCACCTCCACCCCATTGCCGCTGCGCGAGGGCTTGTACATGAGGATTTTGTCGGTGACGAGCTGGCCGTAGTCCTTGTCGGGCGTCACCATGTAGGTGGTGTAGCCGTGCTGCTCGGCCCGCTTGGCGAGGGTGCCGATGAGGTCATCCGCCTCATAGCCTTCCAGCCCTATCACCGGAATGCGGAAGCCTTCGATGAGCCTTTTGATATAAGGGATGCTGGCGCGGAGGTCATCGGGCATCTCCTGACGGTTAGCCTTGTATGCTGCGAATTCCTGTACGCGCAAAGTCTCGCCAGGCATGTCGAACGCCACCGCGATGTGTGAGGGTTTCTCCTTCTCCAAAAGGTCAAGCAGCGTGATGGTGAAGCCGAAGATGGCCGAGGTGTTCAGCCCTTTGGAATTGACCATCGGCTTGGCACCGAAGGCAAAGAATGCGCGGTAGATAAGCGCAAAGGCATCGAGCAGGAAGAGGCGCTTGTCCTCGGAGGGGTGTTGCTGGGTCATAGGGCGAAAATAAGGCTGCGTTCTTGGCTGTTTTCATCGAAGGTTGAACAATGGCCCGTTACTGATATTTAACAAATTGACAATCATCAATCCTAACGAAGGTTGCCCTTTTGTTGCTGTACCTTTAAGCCCCACGATTCAACATGAACCTGAAGTCATTTCCATTCAACCCTTTCCAAGAGAACACCTACGTGGTGTGGGACAAGGAGGGTCACTGTGCCATCATCGACCCCGGATGTTATGAGCAGCACGAGCGCGATGAACTGATTGCCTTCATCGAATCTCAGAACCTGAAACCCATCAAGTTACTGAACACCCACTGCCACGTGGATCATGTGCTCGGCAACCTTTTCATTTCCGAGAAATATGCGCTTGGCCTTGAAATGCACCGCGATGACCTGCCGGTACTGCAAGCGGTGCCTTCATACGCCCGCAACTGGGGCTTCGAAACAGGCGAAATGGTTACCCCGGCCGTTTTCCTCAAAGAAGGTGAAACCGTTTCTGTGGGTGATCTGACCTTCGAAATACTGCATGTGCCCGGCCATTCGCCCGGAAGCATTTGTTTCTACCACAGGCCGAGTGCGCAAGTGATCGCGGGCGATGCCCTTTTCTACGGAAGCATAGGCCGCACCGACCTGCCTGGCGGTAACCACGCCCAACTCATCAATGCCATCAAGACCAAATTGCTCACCCTGCCCGATGAGGTGCGGGTGCATCCGGGTCACGGGCCGGCCACCACTGTGGGCTTTGAGAAACGCAACAATCCTTTTCTGCAATGAAGACCTTCATTCTCGCCATCTGTATCACATTGTTGATGCCCGCACGCGCATCTGCCCAGACAGATGAGGCATGGCAGGCCATAAACATCCTGAGCTGGAATATCTACATGCGCCCGGCAAGTCTTTTTTGGAACGGCCAGCTGGAACGTGCCAAACACATTGGTGCTCTAATGAAAGATTCTGAATATGACGTGCTCGTGTTTCAGGAGGCTTTCGGCAAAAGGAGCATGAAGTTGCTGCGCGAGGCATTGGAAGGCGAGTTCCCTTACGAGATAGTGCCAGCCAATACCGGAAAGATGTTCAACAACGGACTGTGGGTACTGAGCCGCCTGCCCATCGAGAACATCTCCTCCATCTTTTTCGAAGAATGCGTTGGTGTGGACTGCGGAGCTGCCAAGGGGGCGGTATTCTTCGAAGTGACCAAGAATGGTCACAGCTACCAGATCGTGAACACGCACCTGCAATCCATGGAAGGACCGAAGGAGATCGCTGTACGCAACAGTCAGTTCGCACAGATCAAAGAGGTTATGGAAAAGAACGAGCGTCATGGCGTCCTGCAGATCGTGGCCGGAGACCTCAACACTTCTCGTAGAAACGAAGACGCTTACAAGGAGATGGTAACTATACTGAACGCTGAAGACGGAGTAGCGTGCATCCCACAGAACACTGAGCTTGCGAGTGCCGAACCCGGGACTTGGGGATGTGCTAACAATTCGCTCATTCCTGATAAACTGAAAGGGAATACCCATCTGCTCGATTATGCACTTGTCCGCATGCCGAAAGACCGAAAGAAGCCCCGTCCCTTCTGGATAGACCGAGCCATTGAGACTTTCACCTCACAGTGGTCCAAAAAACACAAG
This sequence comes from uncultured Chryseobacterium sp., assembly GCA_964500205.1. GTDB lineage: Bacteria > Bacteroidota > Bacteroidia > UBA10329 > UBA10329 > UBA10329. The sequence goes on from CAZCNS010000005.1 coordinate 144,491, forward strand.
CACCTGTCAGACCACTACGCGCTGTCTATCACCGTAGCGCATCCGTAAGAGGATGAGCCTAACTGACCGTTGTCATAATCCAAACTGATGTCCCTCATGTGACCCGTTCTTGGTCAGGATGAATTTCGCACCCTGAACCAACCCAAAACGGAGCAATCATGAGAAAAGCAATACTCCTACTCGGAACAACCTGTCTTCTATCGGCAGGCAATGCATTGGCACAGGACTGGCAATGGGCCGTGACCCACACCACACCGCAGGATGCCTATGGCAACGGCATAGCAATCGATGCGCAGGGTAACAGCTATGCGATCGGCAGCTACTTCCAGAGCATAAACTTTGGCAGTACCGTGCTGAACAGCGCGGGCAGCAACGACATCTTCGTCACCAAGCACGATGCGGACGGCAACCTGCTCTGGGCCGTGAGCGCAGGCGGCACCAATCAGGACCTCGGCAATGCCATAGCGGTGGATGCCGATGGCAATGTGCTCGTGACAGGCACCTTCCGCGAGACGGCCAACTTCGGTGACCAGTCCATCACCACGGGTGGCACAGGTACCTTCATCGTGAAATATGACACCGATGGCAACGCCCTTTGGGCAAGGGCGGGAACGACCACCAACTCCATCATCGGCAACGGTATTGCGACCGATGCCGCTGGCAATGTCTATGTAACGGGCTATTTCCTGTACTCTGCCGCGTTCGGCACCACGCCCGTCACCACCAGCGGATACCGCGAACTCTTCGTGGTGAAGTACAACGCTGCGGGAGACCTGCAATGGGCAACGGTGTCTGACGGTTCCTACTTCGTGCAGACCAACGCCATCGCTGCAGACGCTGCGGGCAACACCGTCATCACAGGCTATTTCTCAGATGACCTCACCGTGGGCTCCAGCACCATGTCGGCCGTGGGCAACTACGACATCTTCGTCATCCGCCTCGATGCCGATGGCAACAAGCAGTGGGGCCGTCAGGCGGGCGGCTCGACCACCTATTTTGATGAGGGTTACGGGGTGGCGATGGACGCGGCAGGCAACGCCTACGTGACAGGCTGCTTCGCGGGCACGTCCTCCTTCGATGATGTGACGCTGGCAGGATCGGGCCAGAACAACCTCGACATCTTCCTTGCCAAATACGATGCCTCTGGCGATGTTATCTGGGCACGCAGTGCTGGCAGTACGGGCGATGACAGGGGCATGGACGTGTCGGTGGATGCGGCAGGCAACGCCTACCTCGCTGGCTACGTGCATGGCAATGCCGATTTCAGCGGCACACCGCTCCCTTCCATCGGAAATGCTGACATCATCGTGGCGAAGTACGCGCCCGATGGCATCTTCCAGTGGGTGCAGCAGGCGGGCGGCAACAGCGTGGATCACGCCAACGGCATCGCTGCGGACGCTACGGGCAACTGCTATGTAACGGGTTCCTTCCGCTTCGCGGCCAACTTCGGCAGCCATCAGACCAATGCGCAGGGCAGCTTGTCGGATTTCTTTGTGGCAAGACTCGGAGTCGTGGAAGCCTGCGAGGAGCCGATGATCTTGGCGCAGCCCGTTTCCATCACAGCATGCGCTGATGGAGGTGCAGCTCTTGGCGTGAGTGCCACGGGCACCGACCTGAGTTTCCAATGGATGAAAGGCACGGAAGAAGTGGGCACAGACAGCCCTTCGCTCGTGTTCAGCAGTGTTTCCGCAGAGGATGAGGGTGATTATCATGTAATCATCACGGGCGAATGCGGTGAGGTGACCTCTGAGACGGTCAGCATCACGGTGAACGTATGCCATTTCGATTGGCAATGGGCCGTGACCCACACCACACCGCAGGATGCCTATGGCAACGGCATAGCAATCGATGCGCAGGGTAACAGCTATGCGATCGGCAGCTACTTCCAGAGCATAAACTTTGGCAGTACCGTGCTGAACAGCGCGGGCAGCAACGACATCTTCGTCACCAAGCACGATGCGGACGGCAACCTGCTCTGGGCCGTGAGCGCAGGCGGCACCAATCAGGACCTCGGCAATGCCATAGCGGTGGATGCCGATGGCAATGTGCTCGTGACAGGCACCTTCCGCGAGACGGCCAACTTCGGTGACCAGTCCATCACCACGGGCGGAACGGGCACTTTCATCGTGAAGTATGACACCGATGGCAACGCCCTTTGGGCAAGGGCAGGCACGACCACCAACTCCATCATCGGCAACGGCATAGCGGTGGACGCCACAGGCAACGTCTATGTGACAGGCTACTTCCTCTACTCGGCCGCGTTCGGCACCACGCCCGTGACCACCACGGGCTACCGAGAACTCTTCGTGGTGAAATACAACGCTGCGGGCGACCTGCAATGGGCCACCGTATCTGACGGCTCCTACTTCGTGCAGACCAACGCCATCGCTGCCGATGCTGCGGGCAACACGGTCATCACAGGCTATTTCTCAGATGACCTCACCGTGGGCTCCAGCACCATGTCGGCCGTGGGCAACTACGACATCTTCGTCATCCGCCTCGATGCCGATGGCAACAAGCAGTGGGGCCGTCAGGCGGGCGGCTCGACCACCTATTTTGATGAGGGTTACGGGGTGGCGATGGACGCGGCAGGCAACGCCTACGTGACAGGCTGCTTCGCGGGCACGTCCTCCTTCGATGATGTGACGCTGGCAGGATCGGGCCAGAACAACCTCGACATCTTCCTTGCCAAATACGATGCCTCTGGCGATGTTATCTGGGCACGCAGTGCTGGCAGTACGGGCGATGACAGGGGCATGGACGTGTCGGTGGATGCGGCAGGCAACGCCTACCTCGCTGGCTACGTGCATGGCAATGCCGATTTCAGCGGCACACCGCTCCCTTCCATCGGAAATGCTGACATCATCGTGGCGAAGTACGCGCCCGATGGCATCTTCCAGTGGGTGCAGCAGGCGGGCGGCAACAGCGTGGATCACGCCAACGGCATCGCTGCGGACGCTACGGGCAATTGCTATGTAACGGGTTCCTTCCGCTTCACGGCCAACTTCGGCAGCCATCAGATCAATGCCCAGGGCAGCCTGTCGGATTTCTTTGTGGCGAAAGTGGGCAGCTCCATCATCACATCGGTGTTGGACATTGCATCCTCGAATACCGTCACCGTGTACCCCAATCCAACCCGCGACATGCTGTTCGTGCGCTTGGAGAACGGTGCCGCTCTGAGGGTGGAACTGTATGACATCCTCGGCAACAGGGTGCTCAGCCAAAACATCACTGACAACCGCCCCATCAAGGTGAGTCACCTTCCAGCAGGGATGTATGTCCTGCGCACGTTCGAGGGCTCTTCGATGAGTACACACAGGGTGGTAGTGCAATAAGGTCTTGCGTTTCGGCTATCTGAGGGCGATGCCTGTAAATCAGACATCGCCTTCTCTTTTTTGGAGATTTCTGGCTCGAATTTGGTTATTGAGCTCTTCGGCATTACTGCCATAACTTCGCCAACCTTCAAAAAACACGCTTCAACCATGCGCAGAGTCATCCTCGCCCTTCTCCTCATCCTTCCATCCTTCGGACTTCTCGCTCAACAACCCGACAAGCACGACATCTTCAAGAACATGATGGCCACCATCGACAACCTGAAGACCTTGACCTTCAAGCTTGACAAATCTGAACGCATCAATGGAAAAATGGTGCCCGGGTCACAATCAGTGAAGGTGAACGTTAAACCGTTCAAAACCTACGTGCTGGTGCATGTGCCCGACAAAGGTGCCGAAGTACTATACATAGAGGGTGAGAATGACGGGAATGCCAAGGTCAGCCCCAACAAGTTCCCTTATATGACCCTGAACCTCGACCCCGAAGGCAGCATTCTGCGCAATAACCAGCACCACAGCGTCAGGCAACTTGGTTTCGCTTACACGGGCAAGGTGCTTAAACACGTCTATGACAGCTACAAGGATAAGATTGAAGATTATGTAACCATCCACGGGGAAGTGACCTACGATGGCCGCATGTGCTGGAATGTGACCCTCACTAACAAGCAGTACGCCCTCAACGACTACACCGTGAAAGCCGGTGAGAACGTGATCGACATAGCGCGCAAGACCCACAGCAACGAGTATGAGCTGCTTGAGATCAACAAGCTGAACGGCTACGACAAGGTGAAGGCAGGACAGATGATCAAGGTGCCCAACACCTACTGCAAGCGCATCGAGATGTACATCGATAAGGAGAACTTCCTGCCCATCTACCAGAAGATGTATGATGGAAACGGTCTCATTGCGGTTTATGAATACAAGGGCCTGAAAGTGAACCCAACGATCAAGCCAGAGGAATTCACCGCCACCTACAGCGGTTACAATTTTTGATTAGCGAAGAGTTGAACTCACTTCGCCAGAGCGGAAAACATTTTTGTACTCAATCGACAAAAATCAATATCCCGCTTTACCACCGCTGATGTTCTCGATGGGGTGCCACGTGGTCTTTACCTCCTGAAGGTCTAGCAACAGGTACGGGTCTTCGCCCTGTTTCGTCCAATCCTTCGGCCTCCAGTCACAACTGCGCTTCACGTTGGCAACAGCCTCCTCCTGCATCTTCTTCAAGTGGGTTGCATTGCCCCGAGCATAGACCGTGGCGCTCACATCCATATGGGATGCCATGTGGCTTACCAGCTCATCGGCCTTGCCCGTGAGGATGTTGACCACCCCGCCCGGCAGATCGCTGCTGTTCAGCACCTCCGCAAAAGTGACGGCCGAGTGCGGCATGGTCTCCGAAGCCAGAACCACGATTGTGTTGCCCCCAGCTATCGCTGGCAGGATAACGCTCACCAGTCCCAGCAGCGCAGGGCCGTCAGGGGCCACAGTGGTCACCACACCCGTAGGTTCATGCACACTGAAGTTGAAATGAGACGAGGCCACCGGGTTCACGCTGCCGAACACCTGCGTGTACTTGTCGCACCACCCTGCCCAATAGACACAACGGTCGATCGACTGCTCCACCTCCTTGGCGGCAGCGGTCTGCGAGAGTCCGTTCTGCTTCAGCTCCTCTACGAACTGCACCTTACGGCCCTCCAGCATCTCCGCGATGCGGTAAAGGATCTGGCTACGGTTGAAAGCAGTGCGCTCGCTCCACCCCGTGAATGCATTGCGGGCGGCCACCACGGCATCGCGCACATCCTTGCGGCTGCACAGGCAGATGTTCGTCACCGTACCGTCCTTCAACGGCACAGCATAATAATGGCCTGATTCACCACGGGGAAATTGACCCCCTATATAGACCTTGTGTGTTTTAAGCACCTCCAAGCGCGGCATGTTCTATTGTTTGACTTGACGTTGCGAAGCTAACCACAACCTGTCGGACTAAGGCCGCATCCTACCTTCACGCCCCATGTACGGCCTCTTCCGACCTGCCAACCTTGCCCTGCTGCTGATGCTCGTGTTGCTGCACCTGCCCTTCATGGCGGCAGACCCCGACCCCACAGTCACCGTCATGAGCCGTGGGCCGTGGACGGACGAGGGCCTCAACACATCACAGGTGCGCAACTTCGTCAACCATGGGGTGCTCAACATGGCCGAGTGCGACAACCTCATCAAGACCCCCTTCTTCGGCTTTGTCCTCATGCCGTTCTACTCCGTTTTCGGGACGCAGCTTGTCGTGGGCCGCTGGGTGGTGCTCGGCACTGTAATGCTTGTTCTCGCGCTCATGCTAGCATGGCCGCTCACAAGAGGTTTCGCAACGGCATTGGCCGTGCTGGGGCTGATGCAGTTTCACGTTTTCCATTTCTCTCACTACAGCATGGCCGAAATGATGGGTGTGGCACTCACGCTGCTCGGCATCTTCCTGCTCACACTTTGGGGAGGCAAAGACAACAGAGCGTATCTCGCTGCCGCATGCCTCTCATTCGGCCTCGTATTCCTTAGCAAGGTCACCTTCGCCTACGTGCTCGTGCTGCCCTTTGGGGCTCGATTCCTCGTGTTCCTCTCTGAGCGGGTGCGCGGGCGCGACTCTGTGACCTCATTGCTGCTCGATGGCGGTATCATGGCAGCCGTTACAGGCGCCATCGCCCTCGTCTTCCACCAGCGATGGTACGGACTGCATCGCGAGGTGTTCGACCTCGTGCGGGCCGACCAGGGCTCCGACCGCTTCGACCTAGCCACACCTTGGGGACGGGCCTTGTTCAACTGGGGCGAATTCATCGATGTGGCGGGGCTTTCCCCGTTCCTCATACTTGCTACACTGGCCCTAATCATCATCGTGCGGACGCGCTTGGAGGGCCGGGCCGAGCGCACCCTGCTGTACGGCCTGCTAGGCTGGCTCCTGTTGGAATCGCACAGGCTGCTGCTAATGAACCCGCCCACGCGCTACCTCGTGCCCCTTTTCGCAGCCATGCTCGCCTTTGTGGCCTTCGCACTTACGCGATGGCACGGCTCCTTGGGCAGGAAAGCAGCGGCCGGATTGCTCCTGCTCGGCATGTTTGCCTATAACCTCTCACACTGGCACAGCAGCCTGCATAGGCGCAGTTTTGTGTTTCAGGAAGTGAACGCCTACCTCGCACCTCACAACCTGCACCATGCCTCCGTGCTGGGAGTTTGGGGCACGGGACTGGCAGCTGGCACGGGTGCGCGGCTCCTACCCGTGTGGAACGGTTTCATGAACCATGATCAACCTTTGGAACGGCATCGTCCTCGCATCGTCTTCGCAGAACATGACGAGGCCGACAGCCGACAGGCATTTGCCGCGCAGGGCATTGACCTCCACGCAGCCTCCGACAGTATGAGAACATTCGATTTGTGGCGGTACAAAGTGAATCTGTATTGGATGAAGCAGGAAACAGTGACCTCCTCGCCAAGGTGAAATCAAGCTCGTAGTGCTTGGAACACTGCTTAAATATCCAAAACACATTAATTGAATCCGTAAAGTGGAGGCAATTCAAGCAGGCAAGCTGCGCTGACCACTGATGCCGCGAAAGCATACCTTTGACCGCCATTGCAGCCATGCGGAAGGTCGCACTCCTCTTCTCTTTGCTCGTGCTGACATGCGTGTCGGCATCATTGGCGCAAGACCACCAACCGTATCCGCTCAACAACGTCACGTATCAGGAGTTTGAGGGAATGCTGCACCAGCCAGGGGAGCAGTTCCACACCTCGGTGCGGCCCTATCGCATCAATGAGCTGAACCGTAGCATCCCGTTCGACTCGCTGCGCCATGTGCGTTACCACAGCGGGAAGTTTGCGCGAACTTGGGTGGGCCGCAAGATGGTGATGGAGAGCCTGGTGCGGGTGGACTCGGCCAAGTATCAGGTTTTTTTCGACCCGATATTCCACATGGACTACGGCTATGACATGGAGAACGGAGTAGGCCACGCACTGAACACCCGGGGCTTCGTAGCAAGGGGAAGCATAGGCCGAAAGCTGTCTTTCATCACCACATTCTACGAGAACCAGGGCACCTTCCTGCCTTACATGACCGACTGGATCAAGCGCAACAACACAATACCGGGTCAGGGCTGGCTCAAGGATTTTGAGATGACCAACGGCTTCTACAGCGCGCTGCGGGTGCAGGAGAACGGCTACGACTACCTGATGGCATCGGGGCTGGTGTCGTTCACGCCCACGGAGGCGTTCAATGTGCAGTTCGGGCACGACAAGCACTTTTTCGGGGAGGGCTACCGTTCGCTGCTGCTGTCGGACGCGGCATTCAACTACCCTTTCCTCAAACTGACGACCAAGTGGAAGGGATTCCAATACGTTCACTTGCTCACACAGATGCAGGACATCCGCTATCCCGTGCAGTACGAGACGGGCTACAAGAAGAAGTGGGCCACGTTCCACTACTTCAGCGCCAACATCGGCAAACGGGTGCAGGTGGGCCTGTTTGAGGGTATCATCTTCCGCACGGCCGACAACTCGGGCAACGGGGGCTTCGACTGGAACTTCATCAACCCCTTGATGATGGTGCGGCCCGTGCAGTTCGAGATTCAAGAGTCGCCTCAGAATGTGGTGGTGGGCCTCAACCTGAAAGTGATCCCTTTCAAGGGGGCGGCTTTCTACGGTCAAATCGCCTTCGATGACCTCAACTTCAAGGAGCTGGGCACTGCAGGGTACATCGAGCAGAAACTGGGGTGGCAGGTGGGTTTCAAGGCTTACGACCTCTTCAAGCTGCGGAACCTGAACATCCAGATGGAGTACAACGCAGTGCGGCCCTACACCTATCAGCACGAGCAGTCCATCCTGTCGTATATGCACCACGGCCAACCGCTGGGCCACCCCATGGGGGCCAACTTCCACGAGGTGACGGGCATGTTCTCCTACCGATGGAAGGACCTGCGCTTTGAGATGCGCACCACCTACGCCATCGTGGGCCGCGACACCGCAGGGCTGAACTTCGGCAACGACCCATATCTATTGGAACAGAACGCTGTGAACGGCCCTGTATCAGGCGGCAACTTCATAGGGCAGGGACTGCGCACCACGCAGCTTTTCCAGACGGCAGAGCTGGCCTACGTCATCAACCGTGCGAGCAATTTCACTGTACGTCTGGGCGTGACGCACCGCTATGCCGTGAACGAGCTGGGCAGCGAGCGCAACCTGATGCCCTTCTTCGGTGTGCGAACCGACATACGCAAAGTGTATTATGATTTCTGAGATGCGGCACAAGGCATATACCCTCCTGCTGCTGGCGATGCCGGTGATGCTGCACGCGCAACAAATAGCCAACCCGCGCTCGGTGCTCATCCAGAATTTCATGGAGGAAGAATTCTGGGGCAGCGGCCTGCCTGATGCGCATCCGGCCATACGCCCGTTCGTGCAGCACGCCCAGTTCGACCTTGCCAACAGCGAGTTCCTTGACGGCTTCGAGCCTGACACCGACCCTGGAAATAAACGTTTCCGGAGGGGTAACATGCTCGATGTACGAAAGAAGTGGTTCGGAATGCGGTTGAACCCTGTTTATCACAACGTCATTGGAGGCGGCACAGGCAGCGGGCTGATCACCGACCTGGCGGGTGGGCTACGCGGTGACATCCTCATCACCCCGAAATTCACAGGCCACTTCGACCTGATGGGCGGGGGATACCGCGGACCGGCCCATATGGAGGAGTTCATGGACGAATGGGGGGTGAGGCCCGGCTACGGCAGCATCACCCGTGGGCAGGATCTCAACACGTTCTTCGTGCCGAGAGGCTATCTGAGTTTCTCTCCCTCGGAGCATTTCAACGTACAGGCAGGCCATGACCGGCTTTTCATCGGCAACGGCTACCGCTCGCTCATCCTCTCGGACAACGCCCCGCCTCATTCTTTTCTGAAACTGGACACGAGGTTCTGGAAGGTGCGCTACGTGAACATCTTCGCCAACTTCAAGGACATACGCCCCGATGCAGCCAGCCGCAACAAGCTGGGCACATTCCACTACCTGTCGATGAACGTGGGCAAGCGGTTCAGCTTCGGGCTCTTTGAGAGCATTATCTGGCAGGCGCAGGACTCCAGCGGGGTGCGGGGCTTTGAGCCGAACTACCTGAACCCTATCATCTTCTACCGCCCGGTGGAGATGTCCTTGCGGTCGCCAGACCGCGTGCTGCTCGGGCTAGACCTGCGCTTTCGTATCGGCAAGAATCATCACCTCTACGGGCAATTCATCTTGGATGAATTCAAGATGTCTGAGGTATTTGCCCGCTTCAGTAGCGACACCACCAAAGAGACCGGCTGGTGGGGCAACAAGCAGGGCTTTCAATTGGGTTTGAAAGGATGGAGTCCCTTCGGGCTGCGCGGCCTATACTACCAGACGGAGGTCAACTGGGTGCGGCCGTTCACCTACACCCACGTGACGGTGGAGCAGAACTACGGCCACTACAACCAGCCATTGGCGCACCCACGGGGATCGAACTTCATTGAATCTGTGAATGTGCTGCGCTACCGAAAGGGCAACTGGCTGCTGGAGGGCAAGTTCATCTACTCGCGCTTCGGACTGGACACGGGCGCGGTGAGCTACGGCAACGATATCTACCGCTCGTACCTTGACCGTGCTACCGAGTACGGCCACGAGATGTACCAGGGCCTCGACACGCGTCTCTACCTCTGGCAGATACGGGCCGAATACGTAATCAATGCGCGCTGGGACCTGCGCCTGTTGGCAGGCTTCAACTCACGGCTGGAAACCTCGGCCGTTCACCGCAGAGAGGACATCTACATGTTCATCGGCATCAGTACCGACCTGACGAGGCCGTTCGATGATTTCTGATACGGGGAGCAACTCTTCCTAATGAATGCAGAAAAACGTGACCGTCTCCTATAAAAACTATTCGTTCAATTACTGCTTTGGCGTGCGAGAAGTTTGATTTTACTCTCCATACTCCACTGCATCGTTCAGCGCCTCGATGTAAAGGAGCATGATGTCAAGATTCCCGCGCTCACTGTCCAGCCTGTAGGCATTATATAAACGGGGATAGGGTTCGAGTACCCTCATCATGTGATTCTCTGTCAGTGGATAGATTTTCCCATTCTCCAGGTGAAAAAGGTAGTTGATGCGCTTACCGTCCTCGTTGCTGAATTCACCTCTTGCTGCCATACCGGCAACACCGGTAGCCATGAAGGCAAGAGTACCCTCTGCGATTGACCCGGCATTGAAACTCTCAAGCCTTGTGGTGGGCATGGCAACAAAGTGGTTGTAGGGACGAGGTTCGGATATTCTTACAAAACCATTGTAAATCCCAAGTCTGCGGATGTTCAAGAACAAGTCCTCTCCATCGTAAATAGCCCATATACCTGTCTCATTGGAGGTTACGAAATGAACCTTGTGAGTGTACAGTTCGGGAATCTTGCGGTGCTTCGTCTTCTGTAGGTCGAACTGCCCCTCATAGAGAGGCTTGCCATCACGAAAATCCTCACTGCTGCCGTAACCCCCCACCGGACGAACCACCCCTTCTTGGGCGTCCGCCTTCACAGAAAATAGAAGTGTACTTGAGGCAAAGATTGGTAACGCAAAAGCAGCGGTCAAACATCTAATCCAGGACAGAACAGGTAATATTCCCATCTGGACGAAAGTAATTCCTGAAAGTAATACACTGATGTACCGTCAACCCCTTCCCATCGGACTACGCAGATACTTCTCCTCAAGGTCTGCAAAGCGCTCCTCCAGTTTTTCGAGTACCTCGTCCTGCTTGAAAGTGCGGGCAAGGATGAGCAGCTTCTGCATCACCGACATGGCAATGTCGGGGTCGTTGCCAAGGCGTTTCACCTGATTGCGGTCAAGGCGGGCGAAGTATTCGATCTCCTGCCCGTAAACATCCGCCAGCTTCAGGGCCACATCGTTGCCCTTGTCAAATTCTTCCAAGCGATAGTACGCCTCCACGATGCCTGCAGCCGAGAAGTTGAGCAGGATGCTCTCGTGTGGCATGGCTTCCATGCAACGGTCGAGGGTCTTCATCGCTTCTTCCTTCTTTCCTTCGGCAATAAGCGCATTGGCGAGGCGGGCATACATACTCCGGTAGTTAAGGCTCATACGCTCGGTCTCTGTGCCATGATACACTTCGGGCATATGCATGTTTCCCCATTGGAATTTGTTGACCATGTTCTCATACATGGCCACAGTGTTCACTTCGCCAGTCTGTCCGTCCTTGGCAAGGCTTTCCATAGGTACCAGACGGTAGGCAAGGCCCTCGGTCTGGAAGTATCGCTCAAGGCCGAGGTAGTTGTCGTTGCCCACCGTCACTGCGAAATAGACAGGCCGTTCCCAGTTGTTGTTGGCAAGGATGTCGAGCACCATCAGGTGATTCCTAGTGATGGCACTGCCCTTGAGCTTCCAGGTCATCTCCGGCACGATGCGGTCGGCCTGATCGGGACGCACGGTCCCTGTCTTCAGTATCTGCGCACTATCTATGGTCATCTTGATGCTGGCCGTGGGCAGATAATTGTAGTCACCTACGCGGGTCTGAAGCTTATATTGCTTGTCGTCCTTGCCCACGAACTCCATCAGCTCCTTCAGCTCCACATGGCCCTGAATGCCGCGGTCGTAGATGGGAATCTGCAAGCGGTTGTCGCCCCGCAGCTGGTCTTCGTTGAAGGAGAATGGCAGCTTGTCGGCCTCGTACGCTTTTCTGCGCAGCTGGTCAATGTACCAGGTGGTGTTGAACAGGCTGAGGTTCACCACACGCACATCAGTGCGCACGCCTTCTACCTCCTGGGCGTACCAGAGCGGGAAGGTGTCGTTGTCACCGTTTGTGAAAAGAATGGCATTCGGGGCGCAGGTTTCGAGGTAGTTCACCGCTATGTCGCGGGCCGCATAGCGGTTACTGCGATCGTGGTCGTCCCATCCCTCCTTGGCCATGATGTACGGCCCGCTAAGGCACAGCACCGTACCGATGGCCGCAGCGGCCGTGCGCGGTATGTTCTTTTTCGAGAGAAAATCGTAAAGTGCGATGACCGCGAATCCGATCCAGAACGCAAACGCGTAGAACGACCCCGCGTAAGCATAGTCACGTTCGCGAGGCTGGTAGGGATACTGATTGAGGTAGAGCACGATAGCGAGTCCCGTCATGAAGAACATCAGGAACACCAGCCAGAAATTCTGTTTGTCCTTTCCGTACTGGAAAAACAGCCCGATAAGTCCGAGGATGAGCGGTATCATGAAAAAGCGGTTGTACGCCTTGTTCGATGTCATAGAGATGGGCAAGTTGTCCTGTGGACCCACCCTCCACTCATCTATGAAACCGATACCGCTGACCCAGTTGCCCCGGTTGATCTCACGGTGGCCCTGTACATCATTCTGCCTTCCTGCGAAATTCCACATGAAGTAGCGCATGTACATGTGTCCTATCTGGTACTTGAACATGAAGGCTAGGTTCTGGCCCATGGTTGGCTTCACGTTGCCGCCCTTCGCGCCCGAAATGGCCTTGTACTCTTCTACATGATGCCCCTGCGAGCTGTACATACGTGGGAAAAGACCACTCATCTTGGGGTCATAGATCGGGGTCTGCTTGCGGCCCATGATCTCATAGCGCTTCTCAGCCTGATAGTACTGCGCAGCACCTTCCTCACGGTCAATGTACTCAGCATTGAAATACTGCCCGTAGAACAGCGGGCGGTCACCATACTGCTCGCGGTTGAGGTAGCTCTGAAGCGCGAACACGTTATCGGGTGCGCTCTCATTCATTGGAGGGTCGGCAATGGAGCGGATCACCGTGACGGTGTAGGCCGAGTAGCCGATGAGGATCATGATCACGGAAAGAATGCCCGTGTTCGCAAGCGGCATATTGCGGTCCTGCGTGTATTTCAACCCGAAGACGAATGCAGCAATGAGCGCAATGGCGAACACCGTGACACCGCTGTTAAAGGGCATTCCCAAACCGTTGACGAACAAAAGCTCCGCTTTCGATGCGAGGGTCACGACTCCAGGAATGATTCCATACTGCACGAAACCGAGGATGAGGATGGACACCACACCGGCCACCATGAAGCCAAGGCGGGTGGGCTTGTACCTTTTGAAATAATAGACGAAGGTGATGGCAGGAATAGCGAGCAGGTTGAGCAGGTGGACCCCGATGCTCATGCCGAACAACAGCCCCAGCAGAACGAGGTAGCGGTCTGCGCCTGGCTCATCGGCAGCTTCCTCCCACTTCAGGATGACCCAGAACACCAACGCGGTGAACATGCTCGAAAGCGCGTAAACCTCGCCCTCCACGGCCGAGAACCAGAATGAATCGGAGAATGTGTAGGCCAGTCCACCCACGATGCCACTGCCCATCACAGCCATGATCTTGCCGAGGTCGTCAGAGGGAGTCTCGTTGCCGAAGACCAGTTTCCTTCCGAAATGCGTGATGCTCCAGAACAGGAACAGAATCGTGAACGCACTGGCAAGCGCACTCATAATGTTGACCCACTTGGCCACCTGCGTCACGTCATCGCCTGCAAAGAGGGTGAAAAACCTCGCAATAAGCTGAAACATAGGTGCGCCCGGCTCGTGGCCCACCATCAGCTTGTAGCTGGCCGCGATGTACTCCCCGCAGTCCCACCAACTGGCCGTGGGCTCTATGGTGCTCACGTAAACGAATGCCGAAATGGCGAACACCGCCCATCCAGTCACATTGTTGATCAGCTTGTATCTGCTCATGCCTGTATTTTAGAAGCGGACGAAATTAGGCAAATAGCACCCGAGGGGTCGGGAACGTTGCCCAATGGTTGACGTTCTTTAACAGGAAGGTTCTAAATACGCCCCTGACCAAGTAGTTTCGGCCTTCCTCAACATGAGTCCTCATCCATATTCGAAGCTCATAAAGCAGGAGGCCCAGCGCCTCGGATTCCTGGCGTGTGGCATATCGCGGGCGGAGTTCCTGGAGAAGGAGGCCCCGAGGCTGGAGCAGTGGCTCGACCGCAACTATCAGGGCGAGATGGCCTACATGGCCAACCACTTCGACATGCGGCTCGACCCGACCAAACTGGTGGACGGGGCGAAGAGCGTGGTCACCGTGCTGCTCAACTATTTCCCGAAGGAGACCCAGCAGGACCCCGCTGCCCCGAAAATCTCCAAATACGCCTACGGGCAGGACTACCACCACGTCATCAAGGGGAAACTCCGTCAGCTCACGGAGTTCATCCAAAGCGACATAGGTGAGGTGAACGGCCGCGCCTTCGTGGACAGCGCACCCGTGATGGACAAGGCGTGGGCCGTGCGCAGCGGTCTCGGCTGGATGGGCAAGCACACCAACGTGATCCGTCCGAGGGAGGGATCATTCTTCTTCATCGGGGAACTGATCCTCGACCTTGAGTTGGAGCCCGATGCGCCTATGCAGGACCACTGCGGCACCTGCACGCGATGCATCGATGCCTGCCCTACCGATGCCATCGTGCAGCCGTATGTGGTCGATGGCACCAAGTGCATCTCCTATTTCACCATCGAGCTGAAAGATGCCATCCCCACAACGATGAAGGGGCAGTTCGAGAACTGGGCCTTCGGCTGCGACATCTGTCAGGACGTATGCCCGTGGAACCGCTTCGCGAAGCCGCACACCGAGCCCGCCTTCGACCCACATCCCGACATGCTCGGCATGACCGCCCGCGACTGGCACGAACTCACCGAGGAGGTGTTCATGAAGGTGTTCCAGAAATCGGCTGTGAAACGGGCGAAGTACGGAGGGTTGAAGCGGAATCTGGGGTTTCTGAGGAAAGGGTGACCAAGGAAGGTCTTACCTCAAACTCGCCAACTGCTCCTCCATCCCCGCCAGTGAGGTCTGCTGGAGGCGCAGCGTCTCAGAGGCGTTCTCGCGGATGACGGTGGGCTGCGAGCCCATGTAGGGCACATCGTTCACAATGCTGTAGCCCACCACCCGCACCTTCTGCCCCACAGGGATCCCGCTGAAGCGCACCTGCCCTGTCCGTGCGTTGTAGTTGCCTGCCAGCACGGAATTGATGTCATCGAACACCAGCCGCACGGACGGACGCAGGGCGGTGTCCACCTGCACGATCATGTCCGTCACCTGTGCGGCATCGTAGAAGCGGTCGCAGTTGATCCAGCCCAGTTCGGAGCTTTTCAGGAGGTACGCGTCCAACGCCTCATCGTTCTTCGCCACGGCCATCTCGGCCTCCCGCTCGCGCTCCATCTCCTCGAACCGCGCCCGCATGGCCATGTACTCCTCGCGGCTCACCTGAACATCGTTGATGTAGTACCGTTCACGCACCTCCGAACAACCTCCCGATCTGACGCCCCTGTCTTGCTCCCAGTTGAAATTACCGTTGCAATCCTTGCGACCAATGAAGGTCTCCATTCCCTCTTTCTTCTCCTGCCCTTTGCAGGGAAAGCTGAGGTCGATGACCTTGCCGGAGGCCACCGTGCCAGGGCAGTTACGGCAGTGCGCCTCCAGCAGTACCGTGCCCCCGCTCTCCAGCATCCTCCCGTCAGACACCGTGTGGATGCCCGCGTTCACCAGCATGTCGCGACCATAGACCTCCGTCAGCTCCATATCCATGCGCGGTGGGATGCTGCCGTCCGTGCAGCGCAGCGTGTTGGCGGGTATGTCGATGACCGTGCCCAGCGCACCCACGATCTGTGCGTCCTTTCGGGGGTCGATGGAGAAGGTCTGCACGGGCAGCGGAAGGTAGTCGTTGATGGCCGTGATGCGAGGGGCAACCCAGTTCTTACCCTTCTTGACCTCAACCTGCAGGGCCGTCTCGTGCAGGGCGGTGCCATCGCCCTTAGGCCAGCCGTACTCCCTATATCGGTCGCTCACCCTGATGTGATCCGGCTCGGCTCCCAGGGCTTCCAGCAGATTCACGAGGCTATTGGCGCGGTCGCTGTTGAGACGGTTGCGTTCCTGCATGTCCATGGTGGATGAGAAACTGCCCATGATGCCGAACCGCACAGACTGCGTCTCGGGCACACGAGCATAGAGGTCCTCCACCAGCCGTGCGTTAGTACCGCTCAGCACAGCGCTATCGTTCGGGAAATAGACATTGTGCAGCGGCACACGGATGTTCAACGAGAACGAATAGAGTAGGAAAAATGTCGGTAAAAGGAGGAGCTTTCGCATGGCTTGAGATTTTGAAGTTTGCCAATTGAGAACGCCTACCGGTTGATGATTATTTCATAGCGGTTTGTTTTTCAATAAATTGTATCCTTTCTATACGATTGAGAGATTTCTTGCGTTCAGCACTATTGCGCTGTTTACCACGGCTTGTCATATTCTCTATCCCAACAGAAGTACCTTTGCACCGAAATTCAGAACATATTATTCTGTTTTTCAATGATTTACAAATAATGTTTCACGTGAAACATCCATGATTCCCTGTTGAAATGGAACACTACGATGTGATAGTGGTCGGTGCGGGCCATGCGGGCTGCGAAGCGGCCGCAGCAGCTGCCAACCTTGGCTCCAAGACCCTGCTGGTTACGATGAACATGGCCACTATAGGGCAGATGTCTTGCAACCCAGCCATGGGCGGCATCGCCAAAGGGCAGATTGTTCGCGAGATAGATGCGCTGGGTGGGTACTCGGGCGTAGTCTCGGACCGGAGTACCATTCAGTTCCGAATGCTCAATCTGAGCAAAGGCCCTGCCATGTGGAGCCCCAGGACGCAGAACGACCGTTACAGGTTCGCCTACGAATGGCGACTGATGCTGGAACAGACCCGCAACCTCGACTTCTGGCAGGACATGGTAAGTTCGTTGATTATCGAAGGCAACCACGTGACAGGGGTCGTCACCTCGATGGGAGTTAAGTTCAAAGCACGGGCAGTAGTGCTGACCAACGGCACCTTCCTAAACGGTCTGATCCATGTCGGGGAAAAGCAGTTTGGGGGTGGTCGTTCGGGTGAGAAGGCGGCCACTGGAATCACGGAGCAGCTCGTTTCCCTCGGATTCGATGCAGGAAGAATGAAGACAGGCACACCACCGCGATTAGATGGTCGCAGCATTGATTACTCAGTGATGGTGGAGCAACCGGGCGATGAGAACCCCAGCAAGTTCTCATTCACCGATACCCCGTTGCTCAAAGAACAACGCAGTTGCCACATCACCTACACCAGCGAGGAGGTACATGACACGCTTCGCACAGGCTTCGACCGCTCACCCATGTTCAATGGTAGAATCCGAGGGCTTGGCCCACGATACTGCCCATCCATTGAGGACAAGATCGAGCGGTTCGCGGATAAGGATCGGCACCAGCTTTTCGTGGAGCCAGAAGGTTGGGACACCATAGAAGTGTACCTCAATGGCTTCTCCACCTCATTGCCTGAAGAAGTGCAGTATGCGGCATTAAGAAAAATACCTGGCTTGGAGAAAGCCAAGATTTTCCGTCCCGGGTATGCCATCGAATACGACTACTTCCCTCCTACGCAGCTTACGCACACTCTGGAAACAAAGCCAGTCAGAGGACTTTATTTTGCCGGGCAGATTAACGGCACAACTGGGTACGAAGAAGCCGCCTGTCAGGGACTAATGGCCGGTATCAACGCCCATCGGAGTTCTCGTGATGAGTCCCCTTTCACGCTCACTCGCTCGGAAGCCTACATCGGGGTACTCATAGACGACCTTATCACCAAAGGTACTGAGGAGCCCTACCGGATGTTCACCTCGCGGGCCGAGCACCGCATACTACTTCGTCAAGACAACGCAGATGCTCGCCTCACGCCTATTGGTCATGCCCTTGGATTGGCATCAGACGACAGATTACGGAGAGTGGAAGAAAAACTCTCCAAAGCCTCAGACCTTCGCAAGAGTCTGGAAAAACTAAGTCTGTCACCAGAAGAACTGAATCCATATCTGGAATCTCTCGGCAGCGCAGTAGTAAAACAGCGCCTGCGGGCCATCTCCATCCTGCCGAGACCTAACGTTACCATTTCCGATCTTATGCAAAATGTGGCTGCTGTAGCTGAAACGGTTCATACTATCACGACCGACAAAGAGACCATTGAACAAATGGAAATTCTTGTTAAATACGAGGGTTACATTGAGAAAGAGTCAGAAGTGGCTGACAGGTTGTCACGTTTCGAGAACCTCAAGCTCTCACCCGCTTTCAACTACCGTGCATTGGAATCTCTATCTGCTGAGGCACGACAAAAACTCTCCGAAATCAAACCCGAGAACATTGGTCAAGCATCGCGTATCAGTGGTGTTTCTCCATCGGATGTATCCGTGTTATTGGTTCACCTTGGTAGGTGATGTTCCACGTGGAACATGATTTGACTCATCAGAAAAACGGACTCACACCCATCATGGAGGAACTTCAACAATGCCCAAGTTGCAGCAGTTCAACATTCACTCACTTCCTTACCTGTAAGGATTTCACCTACTCACAGAACACATTCCGGATAACCGAATGTGTAAACTGCGGTCTGAGATTTACAAACCCGAGACCCTCGCAATCTGAGATAGGGAAATACTATGATAGTGCCGACTATGTTTCTCATAATGACACCGACCGTGGATTGATGTTCACGGCCTATCAGATTGTGAAGCGCTTTACGTTGAAGAGCAAAACAAACCTGATAAAATCTTATTGTAATGAGGGAATCGCTTTAGACTATGGTGCAGGAACAGGAGATTTCGCAGATTCCTTACGCAGGTCCGGATTCAATGCTTCAGCCATTGAACCCGATCAAAAAGCCAAAAAACGCATTCTTACTAAGTATCCTGGGCTCAAACTCATCGAGGGAATAGATGCTGAAGGCGATGGTTCACTGCAGGTAATCACCCTATGGCATGTGCTTGAGCACATCCACACACTGAAACATACACTGCTCCAATTCCATAAAAAACTTCACCAAGAGGGAATGCTCATTATCGCAGTTCCGAACTGCGATAGCTTTGATGCTGCACATTACAAAGAGTTCTGGGCGGCATATGACCTGCCAAGACATCTCTATCATTTCACCCCACAAACTATAAATACATTGTTTGACTCCACAGGGTTCATCCTGGTGGAAACACGACCGATGTGGTTCGACTCATTCTATGTAAGCCTCCTAAGTGCACAATACAAGCACCCATATCCAACGATCCTCCGCAAAATCATAAACCTCGTTACCGCACTGGCCACCGGAACCATCTCTAACTTTTGTACATTAATTAACAAAAGACGCTGTTCGAGCCTTATTTATATCCTCAAAAAGCGATAATATTCTCTCAGGTGGATTATTTCACCCTTCAACGACTCGTACCCTCACAAGCTCGGAGAAACTCTATCAAAACGCATCTGTGAAAGTCAGTTTTACGCTCTGAACTCGCGGCCCGAAGAACATCAAATGAACTTAAGTCGCTTAACGAGATCATCCTTGTAAGACCCTCCTACCGGAATGATCTTCTTGTCATCCTCCATGACCAAGTTGTTCTGCTCTATTGCACTGATTTTATCGAGTCTCACGATATAGGAACGATGCACCCGTTGAAAATCCTTTTCACTGAGTTTGTCCGCAATGTCCTTCATCGTGGAGTGCACTGTGAACTTTCCTGCCTTCGTATGAATAATCACATAATCCTTCAACGCCTCAACAAAATGAATATCAGAGGATTTGACCTTAACTAAGCGACTATTTGATTTAACGAATATGCTATCATCGCTATTCTTATCTGTAACAATCGCTGAGTAAAGATCGCGTTCCTTTCTCACCTCCATCTCACGAGCATGCTTGTATAAAGCCATCTCTATAGACGTGTGAAGATCGATCTCCTTAAAAGGTTTGATGATGTAACCGTAGGGCTCTGTTACCCGTGCCTTGCTCAATGTACTCTCATCTGCGTATGCGGTGAGAAATATTACGGGTATCTCATACCGCTTGCGAATCTGATCGGCTGCCTCTATGCCGCTTATCTGGCCCTTCAGCATGATGTCCATTAACACCAAGTCAGGACGATGCAATCCAGCAGCATCAATTGCATCCTCTCCTGTATTCTCCACACTCGGCACATTATACCCAAGTTTTTTCAAACTGTTCTGTATGTCCTTGGCCACAATACCCTCATCTTCCACTACCAATACACTCGTCTTCGCCATGATGTCACTGTTCGTTGAAATCCAACCGGAATCTCACTCCATTACCATTAATCACTTCAAGATCACCTCCAACTTGCGTTGCAAGTGTGGTCACCAACTGTAGCCCCAGAGACTCAGCATTCTCTATAACAAAACCAGGTGGCAGACCAACGCCATCATCCTCAACCTCAAGTCTTAGTCTCTCTGGGGATAACCTTGCCAAATGTATGATAATGACGCCTTTCTCTCTACCCGTAAAGGCATACTTCAACGCATTTGACACTAACTCATTTATTATCAATCCACAAGGTATCGAAGTATCCAGATTGATGCTTATTTGCTCGAGCTCAAAGCAAAGCTGTATTCCCCCCTGCGGACGTGAATAGGAATGATAAAGGTTATTGGCAATGTTACGTATATACTCGGTGAAATTCACCTCAGACAATGTTTCGCTCTGATAGAGACTCTCATGCACGAAAGACATGGACTTGATCCGGTCCTGACTCTCGGCCAAAACCTCTAAAGCCTTCGCATCCTCTATATATGAACTCTGCAGATTCAGTATACTGGAAATGACCTGCATGTTATTTTTTACCCTGTGGTGAACTTCTTTTAGTAACACCTCCTTCTCTCGCAGCGATTCTTGCAACCTCCGTTCATTCTCCCTGCGCTCAGTGACATCCTCAAAAACCGCAACGAAATAGTTCGGTGAATCGTTTACATCACGTACCATGGACACCGTCACATTCGCTCGCATCAGCGAACCATCTCTCCGAACGTAGGTCTGTTCCTTACTGAAATTCGTTATGCTTCCACTCAACAAAGCATCCCAGCTTTGAAGGCTCTCTTCTACCTCACTTTCAAGTACTAACTCATAGAAGGTCTTTCTGTACAACTGTTCTGCCGCGTAGCCCATCATATCAGAGAGCCTCTGATTCACCAGTAGGAATCTTCCCATCTTGGCTATCCTCGCAATACCGATATATGCCTGATCATAGATGGCTCGATGGCGTTCCTCACTCAAACGAAGTTCCTCCTCGGCCTTCTTGGTTAAAGTTATGTCACGGGATACACCCATGGCACCAATAATCTCACCTTCCTCGCTGCGCAGCATGGATGCCGATAACATGGATATGAAAAGGCTTCGGTCTTTACGCCTATTCACCACCTCCACCGCTACACTTTCTTCAATATCAATAGTACTTCTCAGCTTCTTAAACTCTTGGTCATCTGAGTAGAGGATGGAAACTTTCCTTCCCAACACCTCATTCTTGGAATAGCCGAAAGTTTGCTCAGCAGCCTTATTGAACTCGGTTATGTTGTAGTCAACATCGGTGGCCACAATCATATCCAACGAACTGTCTATTATACTTTTAGTGAACTTCTCGGTTCTCTCCAACTCCTTCACAAGCTTCCTTCGCTCAATTATTTCACGCTGCAATTGAAGGTTCATCTCCTCAGCCATCTGAGCCCTTAGCTGTTCGCGAGCCAGCAATTTTCTTGGAGATGTATCATGAAGTGTCAACTGTACACCTCCCTCCTCTAACTCTCTAACGCTCACTTCAACGTCCGATACCTTCCCTGTGGTAAGGTTCAACATCTTCAGTTCAATAAACTTTCCCAGTATACTGAAATCGTTCGCTTCTATCAGTTTCTCAAACTCCCCACGATAACTTGGATGGACGAAAGTTTCTGCTTTCTTACCTACTATATCGGTCTTTGATATACCTATGAAATCTGCAATATATCTGTTCGCATAAGTGACACGTCCAAATTCAAGCGTCATTACACCTACAGGCAGATTCTCTACCATCTGGTGATAATATCCAGCACCTGAATTCAACTCCTCGCCTTGACCAGCTGACATATCACTGCTCCTTTTTTTCATCCTCTTGCTTAGGAACTCTCAACCCATCGACTTTCACAACTTCACCTCTCTCGTAGGTAACTACATTGATGACTTCAGACTCCTGTGTGTAACTGATCCAATCGCCTTCCTTCTCACCAAACTTGTACCTGCCACGAAGGCGAACCGCTCCGTTCTCATAATAGCTTACATGCTCGCCATCCTCTCTCCCGTCCATGAACTTACCCTCAAACTTTAGTTTATCGTCCTTGAAGAAATACTTCCACACTCCATAACGTTGTCCCACTCTATATTCTCCTTCCTCTCTGTGCTCACCTATATCTATAATCCACTGGCCATCACGTTCTCCATCTATGTACTGGCCCCTCGACACCACGGCCCCTGTATCATTGTACTCAATGGAAATACCATCCTCACGTCCCTCGTAGAAAACCTCCTCTCTCCATAACTGCCCATTGCGATGAAGCCATCGCCAATCGCCATCTGGCAAACCCTTTCTATAAGCACCCCTCTGTTCCTCTTTGCCATCACGATAGAAGAAAACCCACTCGCCTTCACGTCTATCGTCCTTATAGCTTCCTTCACTTCTCAACTCACCAGTGTCATAATACTCCTTCCATTTCCCTTGCCTCCTCCCTTCTGGATCAACTACACCTTCACCTACAACCTTTCCTGACCTGAACACTTTGGCACTTTCAACCACACCTTCTTTACTGAAAAACCTGTGAACCCCCTCCTCGGTGCCTTTCAGGTAGCTTCCTACCGACTTCACCTGGGCATTAGGATGATAGGTTCGTTTTATGTCAATTTTTGCCAGCTCTGTTGGCTCTGGTATCAATAGTCCATTGTCATATTTCAACGTCTGAACCAGATTTCCTGTGTCATCGTACTCGCGCCAGTATCCGTCCTTCTTATCGTTCCTGTAACGTCCTTCCTCGTGGGGCACCATGTTGCCATGAAAAGTGCGCCACATGCCTTGCCTCTGACCAAACTTGTCCTTTCTATTCAACCTTTCACGCCCGCTCAGGTAACCGTTCACGTAGGTATTTACCTCTATGATCCGACCGTCCTCCTCATCGAAAAGATAACCAGTTCCATGCTCAATCCCTTTGCCCGTGGTATCGATTGGGATGAGTTCTCGCAACTGTCCCGATGGATAAAACAGCTGTACCTTATCAGTCCTAACATCATCATTGAAGAACTCTTCCTGCACAAGCATACCTTCCTCATCGAATGTTTTCCTTGGCCCATTCCTTCTGTCCTCCGAATAAGTGATGAGCTGGGAAGGCAGTCCCTTCTCCGAGTAGAACATCCAAACGCTGTCCAGCTTATTGTTACTGCGGTTTCCCTCAGACTTAAGCACGCCATTGGGATAGTACGTCTTCCAATAACCATCTGGCTTCCCGGCCACCATTAGCCCTTCGCTTGAAAGCTGCCCGTTCGGATGGTAGAAACGAACAGTGTCCGTTTCCTGTGCCCTCATAGAAAGACCAGCAAGCAACAGGATTGACAGCAACAAGAACTTCATGCCCCAAAGGTACTTTGCCAGAACGCAAGGGGCTGATCTTCCCTGTATCATTGAAATCATACTTTACTTTAAGTTCTTACAGAATATGATGTATTCAATAGTGTGTTGATCCGTGTACAACTTCGTATGGAATTTTTTGGTGATGACACTTTTCAAAAGATGAACACAGGATATGAACAACAGTTCGTTCATTTTGGATGTAGGAGGGTTTTATGATTTTAGTAATATGAAAATCAATAATTTAACTTTTAACTCATCGTTTTATTCAGGTATTTAAATCATTGGCTGTAAATAATGAAGTGGAAGTGAAGCAGAAGAAATGAACACGGTTGAAAAAGTGTGCTGACCATTGGGTGTTGAAAAGAAAAAGGCCAAAAGGTGAACCGCTCTTGTTAGGTACTTGCGAAAAGAAATGAAGCAGTTGAACCGTACTTTTTGTAAGGCACAAAAACATTGGAACGTGCAAGAATAATGTTCAAGAAGATGTGAACAAGAAAAGTGAGTTATGGACATTGGAGCAATGAAAAATGGGAATTTGGCTCTTCGTCCGCCAAGCGGGTAGGGGAGCGGATTAGAAGAAAAAACAGGAAGAAGGCGGTTAACAGAAATGAACATCAATTAACATGGGTATGCGCATTGTGATAAGCTGCGATCATGCAGGATTCGAGTTGAAAGAGCAGGTAAAAAAGCTGTTGACGGCCAAGGGTGTGGATGTGAAAGACCTCGGGCCAGCCACAGGGGACAGAGTGGATTATCCAGACATGATTCATCCACTTGCGAAGGTGGTAAACGAGGATGCCGAGCAGATGGGTATCATCATCTGTGGCAGTGGCAACGGTGTGGCAATGACCGCCAACAAATATCCCAATGTGCGGGCGGCACTTTGCTGGAACAGGGAGATTGCTGCTTTGGCCCGGCAGCACAACGATGCGAACATTCTTGCACTGCCCGCACGGTTCCTATCGCTGGACGAGGCCATGTCATGTGTGGATGCTTTTCTCACGGAGCAATTCGAGGGAGGAAGGCACAAGGACAGGGTGGATAAGATTGCTATATGAATTTAATTCATTGTTTTTTAATGTGTTGAATGGAAAATATAGTGAGAAGAACAGTATCTGTGATTATCATATTAGGGCATTGCTGTTTGTTTGCTGTTGAGGCTGAGGCGCAGACCGTTGATGAGGCTGAGAGGTATGCATCAAGCATAAGTGCATCTGATCTTCGCTCGCGGTTGGAAATCATAGCTGCCGACAGCATGATGGGACGCGATACAGGTCGTGATGGTCAGAAGAAAGCTGCTGCCTACATCCAGTCGCAGTTCGAGGTGTTCGGCATTCCTCCCATGGAGCAACTGAACGGATATCAGCAGCCGTACAGTATCAATGTGGCTTATCCTGATACGGTTCGAGTGATTGCAGGTAGCGATACTTTCAGGTTATTGGAGGACATCTATGCTTTTAATCTGGCGGATATGCGGCTGGAGGTAGAGGAAGTGATGTACGCAGGTTATGGGATTCATTCCGAGTCGTACAGCGACTATGACGGGCTGGATGTACAGGGCAGGGTACTGATGGTAAGCAGCGGAGAACCGCGCAGCAAGGGAAGATCATTGGTCGACACATCGGTTTCAGCGACTGAGTGGAGCACGGATTGGCGCAGGAAGATTTTGGAAGCACAGGCGCGAGGGGTGAAAGCATTGCTGGTGGTGGATGGAAAATTCTCAACCTCTGTGGTGCAGTTAGGACGATACATCCAAAGGCCGAGTATGGATGTGAGCGGAAAGGCACAGGAGATGACGATGCCAGTAGTCTTCCTGTCATCGAGGTTGGCAGACCACATTTTGAAAAGGGGAGGAGAGAGGCGAGGTCATGGAAAATTGGAGCGCATCATAGAGAAGCGTGGACGCACCGCCACATTGATAATGAACTCTCCCGTCACACTGACTGTGAACCGCCATAGGGAGAAGCTCGTGGCAGAGAATGTATTGGGTTTTATCGAGGGGAGCGATCTGCAGGATGAAGTTGTTGTGATTACTTGCCACTACGACCACCTGGGTATGAAGGATAACGAAATCTATAACGGGGCGGACGATGATGGTTCTGGTACCTCAGCCCTGCTAGAACTGGCCGAGACCTTTGCGCAAGCCAAAAGAGAAGGCAACGGACCGCGAAGAAGCATCCTGTTCATGGCGTTCAGCGGGGAGGAAAAGGGCTTGCTGGGATCGGAGTTTTATACTGCCAATCCGGTACTTGCACTTGGCAACACTATGGTCAATTTGAACATCGATATGATAGGTCGTATCGATGAGCGGCATGCACCAGATTCCAACTATGTCTATCTGATAGGGTCGGACAAGATCAGTCGGGACCTGCATGATGTAAGTGAGCAGGCCAATGCCACTTATACCCAATTGGAATTGGATTACACCTACAACGATGAGCGGGACCCAAATCGGTTCTACTACCGATCAGACCACTACAATTTTGCGAAGAATGGCATCCCTGTGATTTTTTATTTCACTGGAGTGCATGAGGATTATCATAAACCTACTGATACCGTTGACAAGATCATGTTTCCCAAGATGCAGAGAATCGTGCAGCTTGTTTTTCATACCGCGTGGGAGCTTGCCAACAGGGAGGGTGACCTGCGAAAGAAGTAAAGGCCGGTGAGAATACGAATGCGTATGCTCACCGGCCTTTTTCACTTCAAAAAAGCGTGGGAATAATGCTCTTTTCAAGCAGATTGTCTGGCCCGGGGGCGAGGCTTTCTGCTGCGCTGATTGTAGCCACCACCGCTACGTTGGCCATTGCCTGCTGGTCTGTGGTTGTTACCGTTCCTGTCGTTCGATAACGAGGGTAGGGTCACTTCCTTGCCCTCGGTCTCTATCATCGGGAAGGGATGACCATCCACTACAGATATCATAACTCCCGTTAGTTTCTGAATATCTTTCAGGTACGGAAGCTCCTCAAACATGCAGAAAGAGATCGCTATACCGCTTGCTCCTGCCCTTCCCGTGCGCCCGATACGGTGTACGTAGGTCTCAGGTACGTTAGGAAGATCGTAGTTGAAAACATGCGAGAGGTCATCTACATCAATGCCACGGGCAGCGATGTCGGTGGCTACCAGTACACGCGTGGTTCCATTCTTGAAATTGCTCAGTGCCCGTTGGCGGGCATTCTGTGCCTTGTTTCCATGGATGGCCTCAGCTTTTACTCCGGCCTTGTTCAGCTCTTTGGTCACACGGTCAGCACCGTGCTTGGTGCGGGTGAAAACCAATGCAGAGGTGATAGCAGTGTCCTCCAGCAGCAATCGAAGTAGTTTGCGCTTGTTTTCCTTGTCAACAAGGTAAAGTTGCTGCTCTACTTTTTCCGCTGTACTCGAAACCGGTGTGACCTCCACTTTGGCGGGATTGCTCAGGATGCTATCTGCGAGCTGGCTGATCACGGGTGGCATGGTGGCCGAGAAGAAAAGTGATTGTCGCTTAGCAGGCAGCAGTTTGATAATGCGTTTCACTTCATGCACGAAGCCCATGTCGAGCATTCGGTCGGCCTCGTCCAGGACAAAGAATTCGAGGTGCGAAAGATTGATGAATCCTTGGCCGATGAGATCCATCAGACGGCCCGGGGTGGCGACCAGTATGTCCACACCACGGTTCAATGCATCTGTTTGGGATTTCTGTCCCACACCTCCGAATATCACTGTGCTGCGCAGTGGCAGATGGCGACCGTAAGCCACCAGACTCTCTTGGATCTGTATAGCCAGCTCACGTGTAGGAGTGAGGATGAGCGAACGGATGTGGCGTTTGCGGCCAGATTCGTCCGTTTTTCTCGACAATATGTCTAGCATTGGTAGAGAAAAGGCAGCGGTTTTTCCGGTGCCGGTCTGTGCGCAACCGAGCAGGTCGCGGCCGTTGAGCACCAGCGGGATGGCTTGTGCCTGAATTGGGGTGGGCTGTGTATAACCCTCTTGTTGAAGGGCGCGCAGCAGCGAGACGTTCAGATTCAGTGATTCGAAACTCATTTTGAATGTTTTCCGCGCCAGACCCGTGGTAGCGCGTTAATGATCGGGTCGCATGCCGTGAGGCTTGTACGCTTCCCGTCATGCCGATGCAGGCGCATCGAGAGTACAAAGGAACGTAATTAAAGTGGAAGGATGTAAATAATTGAATTTCAATCGTAAATAAACTCTATGTAATCCACAGTGTCAACGGTTGCAGGTTCACACTGACGCGCACAATGACTTGAAGTACAAGTAGTCCGGGTTGTATTGAAGGTCGAAATGATCCTCGTCTGTCAGAATGAGCTGTAAGAAGAAGACCATGTTAAAGAGAGGGATGACCAACGTCCAACATGTCAAAACAGAGAACAACCCCAGTCCGTGATGGCCCAGATAAAAGTGATGAAGGCCCAGAAAACCTAAAGGAGGACATGCAAGAAGCATCGCACTTGATCTGACCTTACGATACTTGGTGGCCTTGCTCAGCGCATAGCTTGCCGTTTGGAGCATTTCTTTTCGAGCAATTTTCACGTCTTCTCTGAAGGTCTTGTGAAGCTTGTTCAGTTCTTTATTTATCTCCGAGGTCGAATCGGTTTTTATCAAAGCTTCTGCAAAGACCCTATCACACCGTTCTATCATTGACTGCACGTCCGCATAGGCTCCAAAAGGAACGGGATACTCGGATTTCAGTAGGTTGACCGCGTCTTCCGTCATTTGCCTCAAAAGCAGTGTGTTGGAAATATGGCAGTGACTGAGGTTCTCTTTTCCTATTGCCGCGCAGGCTTGAATGAGGTCAGATTGAAGAGAGCGATTAGTTACGGGTCTTAGTTTGACATCGTTGTTAACACGATGCTTGTCGGTGTTGAGCAGTGCGGAAACGCGGTAGGGTTGTATCAGCGGTTCAACAATCATGCAATCGACATCTTTTAAAAAGAGAGCACTAAGATAGCAGTCGCTATTTCTACGAGAAGGTTTTTTAGACGAGTGAAGGGTTGTGAATCTGCCATGGGCCAGATAGTATTAGCGAGCTGCAGTTCCCACCGAATCCGAATGAGTTGCTGAGCACGTGCCTCAGTTCAATGTCTTTGAGGTGGGTGGTCTGCGGTGCGAGGCCGAACGCGATTATCGGGGTCTGGAAATGAAGACTTGGGTATATCTCACGGTTCTTGATGGATAAGAGGCTGTAAACCGCCTCTATGGCCCCGGCCGCTGCAAGGGTGTGGCCGGTGTATGATTTGGTTGAGACGAAGGGAGGGATGCCCTCCCCAAAGATTCTTGTGAGACCGAGCAGCTCGGTGTGGTCGTTGTTCTGTGTACCCGTCCCGTGGGCGTTGATGTGCCCTATATCGCTTGGTTCCAGTTCGGCTGTGCGCAGGGCTGCGCTGATCGCACCGCGCACCCCTGTGGCCTCGGGCGACATGGATGAGGGATGGTGCGCATCGTTGGCATTGCCGTAGCCGCTTATCGCCCCGTGGATTGTCTTGCCTGCAGTGTCCTCTTCACGCTCGAGCACCAGAAAAGCCGCTCCCTCTCCGAGGTTCAGGCCCTTACGGTGCTCATCGAAAGGCTGTGTGAAAGTGTCCGAGAAGATCTGCAGCGCATTGAATCCATTGACCGTGTAACGCGATAGGCTGTCTACCCCGCCTACTATGGCACGGTCGGCACGTCCGTGCCTGATGAGCCGCGCGCCAAGCATAATGGCATTGGCCGATGAGGAGCAGGCAGTGTTGATGGTGTCCGTATAACCACGCAGGCCATGCATATCGGCAATGGTAAGGGTGTGTGCCCCGCTGCGGTAGCAGTTCACGAACTCAGAGGGTTCGTTATTGGTGTTGGCATCGCCATGGATCGCAGCCGTTTCTACCATTCCGCCAACTGTGGTGGCAGAGATGAAGGCCGTGCGGTGCGATGTTAGTTGTGCATCCGTGAGGTCGGCTGTTGCCTCGCGGAAGGCCATCAGAGCCAGCAGTTCGGTGCGCGTGAGTCCTTTGACGCGGGTCACACCCAGCGTTTCACGGATCTCGTCATTGCTCAATGGGAATTCCCCGAAAAGAAAAGAGGAGGTGTAGGACGAATCGAGCAGTTTGGCCCTGCTTATGCCTGTCCTGCCATTGCGAAGGTTGTGCAGGTTCTCGTCAAGGCCGTTGCCGATGGCCGAGACGATGCCCATGCCTGTAACGACCACCTTCGACATGCCAGGTTCACTTTCCTTGAGCTTTGGCCATGATGGAGGCAGCCATACTGTTGACATCATAAAGGATCTTGCGACCCTCTTGCGGGTCTGTGATCTTTATGCCATACTCACGCTCCATGAGAACGGAAAGCTCTAATGAGTCAATAGAGTCAAGGCCGAGCGTGTCGCCAAAAAGCGGCTCATCGTCCTTGATGTCTTCGGGTTTGATGTCGAGCAGGTTCAGATACTGGATGATCTGTTCCTTCAGTTTGGCTTTAAGTGCGTTCTCTTCCATGTGTGGGTTCATGCCAGCGGCACGGTTGATCGGCAAAGAAACTCAGAATTGTTGGAAATGTTCCTGATTGCTTTGACGCAGTCAGGGTTTGCTGTGAATGGGTGCAAGAATCCTGTGATCCACGTAGAAAGTGCCGAACGGAATCAGACTGGCGGCCAGCACTGCAAGGGTTGTGGGCCACAATTTCCAGCTGTGATCGGAGTGCTGTCCGATGGCCATCAGCACATAGAGGATGAACAGTAAGCCGTGCGCCATTCCCACCCAGCGCACCAGAATCGGTTCCCCGAGTCCGTACTTCACAGGCATTGCCACCAAAAGCAGCAGCACAAGACTGAGTCCCTCGAAGAAGGCGATGGCGCGGAAACGGCCAATGGAAGAGTTCACAAAACGGGTCATGCTGCGAAGGTAGTTGCAGGTCTGCGGACACTGTGTTCTCAAAACTTCACAAAGTGATAAAGAAGCTGATGGATCGGCATACCACCTAAATGTGAACTTCGCCAGCTTCAATCAAAGGTCATGGACATTGGCAAACGCATCACCGACCGACTTGCCAACGCACCGGGCCTGGTGCTCTCGGTGTATGCCATAGTGGCTGCGTTCAGCACCTATTCGTGTATGTATGCGTTCCGAAAGCCCTTCACCGCCACGGGTTATGACGGGGTGGAGGATCTGTGGGGGTTGAAGTTCAAATCGGCTATCGTCATCGCGCAGGTGCTGGGCTACACGCTCAGCAAGTTCATCGGCATCAAAGTGGTGAGTGAGATGGGACGCAACAGCCGTGGCCTTGCCATTCTTATTCTGATTCTCATTGCAGAGTTGGCCCTGCTGGGCTTCGCGGTGGTGCCGGTGAAATTCAAGTTCCTGTTTCTTTTTCTGAATGGCATTCCATTGGGCATGGTCTGGGGCCTTGTGTTCAGCTTTTTGGAAGGAAGGCGCTACACCGAGCTGATGGGAGCGGGTCTCTGCGCCAGTTTCATTTTCGCCAGCGGTTTTGTGAAGACGGTCGGGAAGTCGCTGCTCATGGCCGGGTTACCGGAATTCTGGATGCCAGCGGCCACAGGCGCGGTCTTCGCACTGCCGATGGTGCTCTTTGTCTGGCTCTTGGGCCTGTTGCCAAATCCTAATGCCGAGGACATCGCCCTGCGTACCGAGCGGCTTCCGATGGACAGCGCCAAGCGAAAGGCGTTCTTCAGGCAGTTTGCCTTCGGACTCACGGCCCTTATCATCTTCTACGTGGCACTTACGGCTTTCCGTGACTTCCGAGACAACTTCATGGCCGAACTGCTCACCGCTCTCGGTTTCGGTGACAAGCCGGAGATTTTCACCACGACAGAGGTTCCCGTTACGCTTGGGGTGCTTGCACTGCTGGGTTCCATCATGTTTATCCGCAACAACATGCGCGCATTGATGGTGAACCACCTCATCATCGGGTTGGGCGCAGTTACAATCGGGGCGAGCACATGGCTTTTCCATCAAGGGTCTATCGATGCCATCGCATGGATCATTCTCACGGGTTTCGGAGCTTACACAAGCTATATCCCATTCAACTGCATCCTTTTCGAGCGGCTCATTGCAGCGTTCAAGTATCCAAGTAATGCAGGTTTTCTTATCTATCTGGCCGATGCCTTCGGCTACTTGGGCAGTGTGATCGTGCTGCTGTACAAGGATTTTTTCGCTGTGGAACTTGATTGGGTCACATTTTTCACCTTTGCATGCTACGTGGTCAGCGGCATCGGAGTGCTGTTTACTACTGCTGCGTTCGTCTATTTCCAGAAAAGAAGCGTTGCACTTAAATCTTGACCTGCTTACACCTTCAAACAGAATGACCGACAAACTTCTTTTCACCCCCGGCCCGCTTACCACCTCGACTACAGTGAAGGAAGCGATGCTGCGAGACCTCGGATCGCGGGACTTTGAGTTCATCCAGCTGGTGAAGGAGATACGCAGTGAGTTGCTCGACCTGGGCCATGTTTCGCAGGCCACGGGATATGAGTGCGTGATCATGCAGGGATCTGGCACTTTCGGGGTGGAGGCCGTGGTCAGCAGTGCCTTGCCTAAGGATGGTCATCTGCTAGTGCTGGTGAACGGGGCCTATGGTGAGCGCATTGCCCAGATGGCCAAGGTGCATGGCATCCGTCATGATGTGCTGAACTACGGAGAGGATGAGTCGCCATCGGTGAGCGATCTTGATGATTTTCTTTCAGCGAATCCGAGTGTGACCCATGTGGCCGTGATCCACTGCGAGACCACTACCGGCATCTTCAATCCCATTGCGCAGTATGGGGCCGTTATTGCGAAGCATGGTAAGCGGTACATCGTGGATGCGATGAGCAGCTTCGGTGCCGTGCCTGTTGACATGGCCCTTTGCCACATCGACTTTCTGGTATCGTCCAGCAACAAGTGCATTGAGGGTGTGCCCGGGTTCAGTTTTGCCCTTGCGAAAAAGGAAGCATTGTTGGAATGCGAGGGTCGGGCCCGCAGCCTCAGTCTCGATTTTTTTGCCCAATGGAAGGGTCTGGAAAGCAGCGGTCAGTTCCGTTTCACACCTCCTACACATGCATTGTTGGCCTACAGGCAAGCTATCCGCGAACTACGTGAGGAGGGCGGGGTGGAAGGCCGCATGAATCGCTACAGCAACAACTACCGTACGCTTGTGGAAGGAATGCGGGCCATGGGATTCACGGAGTATCTGCCGGAGGCCAAGCAGGGCTATATCATCACCACCTTCAATCACCCGGAAAGCGAGCAGTTCGACTTCGCTGTTTTCTATGGAAAGCTCAACGACCGTGGCTTTGCCATCTACCCCGGAAAACTCACCAAGGCCAATTGCTTCCGTATGGGAAACATCGGCCGTATCGGTGAGATGGAGGTGAGGGCGCTGCTTACCGCTGTGAAGGAGGTGAAAGCAGAGATGGGGTTTTGAGCTGCGAGGTTTTTCAGCCTGATCAAGAACCATACGCTTACAGCCCCCTACTTTCCGCAAGGTTGCGATAGTAGGCGTAGATAGCGAGGTGGCTTTCCATCCTCGGCCCGCTTCTGGTCACATAGGTGTTCTTGCGGTCGGGGTCGATGATACGGGCCTTCACGTTGTCGCGCAGTTGGAGGTCGATCATGGTGCGGAGCTGCTTCTGTACCTCTCTGTCATAGATGGGGCAGGCCACTTCACTGCGCATGTCGAGGTTTCGGGTCATCAGGTCGGCTGATGTGATGAAATACTGCTCATCCCCATTGTTTCCGAATATCAGTATGCGGCTGTGCTCCAAGAAACGGCCCACGATGCTGATGGCAGTGATGTTCTCACTCATGCCTTTTACACCCGCTTTCAAAGAGCACATGCCCCGCACGATGAGCGTGACCTTCACGCCAGCGTTGCTGGCCTCGTAGAGCTTCTCGATCATTTCTCGGTCAACCAGATTATTGACCTTGAAGATGAGGTAGGCGTGTATTCCCTCCTTGGCGAGAGCGATTTCCCTATCGATCATCTCCTGTATTCTTCTTCTCATGAAAAAAGGAGAGACGAGTAAATGGTTGAACTCCCCGATTTCGAAGTTGCGCTCGTAAAAGTTGAACACGGTCTCAACCTCAGTCGTGAGGCGCACATCGGTGGTGAATAGGCTGTGGTCGCTATAGACGCGGCTTGTGTCCTCGTTGAAGTTGCCTGTGCCGATACGGGCGTAGTTCACCGTCTCGCGGCCTTCTTTTCTCCTGATTAGCAAAAGCTTACCATGTACCTTCAGTCCTGGCACCCCGAATATGACACGGGCCCCTTCGTCCTGCAATCGTTGCGACCACATGATGTTGGCCTCCTCATCGAATCTGGCCTGTAGCTCCACCACAGCAGTCACCTTCTTCCCGTTACGGATGGCATTGATCAGCGCGTTCACGATCATGCTCTTCTTCGCTGCACGATACAGGGTGATCTTGATTTCGCTCACGTTGGGGTCGATGGCCGCCTCGCGCAGCAGGTCGAGCACCGGGTGGAACGAGTGGTACGGGTAGCACAGCAACACGTCCTTCTTTTTCAGCACGCGCATCATGCTCACACCGGGCGGCAGGTCGGGGTGGGGGAGGGGCTTCAACTTTTCGTAGCGGGTGCGCTTACCGCCCACGTTCGGAAAACCCATGAAATCCTTGAAATTGTGGTAGCGCCCCCCAGGAATGAGACTACTGCTCGTGGCCACTTTGATCTCGCCCATCAGCAGTTCGAGCATCTCCACAGGCATGGAGGTGTCGTAAACGAAGCGCACGGGGATGCCCTTCTTGCGCTGCTTGAGGCTCTTCTCCATTTTCTCCATGAAACTGCTGGAGATATCCGACTCCAGCATCAGCTCGGCATCGCGGGTAAGCTTGATGTTGTAGGCTTCAAAATGGTCGTATTCTGAGGCTCCGAAGATGCTGCCGAGCGAGAAGCGGATCACGTCATCGAGCAGGATGATGAAGTTCTTCGCACCCTCCTTGGGCAGCACCACGAATCGCGGAAGCACGTGAGTAGGCAGTTCGATGAGGCTGTGGCGGGCAGTGTGCTTCCCGCGCTTGCAGGTCATCCGCACGAAGAGGTACACGGACTTGTCGCGCAGGTACGGGAATTTGGGAGAAAGGTCCAGCATGATGGGCACAAGCGTGGGCCGCACTTCCTCTTGAAAGTAGCGCTTAACAAACTCCTGCTGCTCTGCCGATAATTGCGACTCGTTGAGCACATGGATCTGATGGCCGCGCAGCTCTGCCAGCAATTGCTGATAGATGCGGTCGAAATGCTTCTGCTGGCGCACCACCTCCACGTTCACTTGCGAGAGCACATCTTTCGGGTTGCCCATGAAGATGTCCGAAACCTTGTTGCCCAGTGCGATCATCCGTTTGAGAGAGGCTACGCGCACCCTGAAGAACTCATCGCGGTTGCTGGAGTAGATGCCGAGGAACTTGAGCCGCTCGATGATGGGCACGTTGGGATCCTCGGCTTCCTGAAGCACCCTCTGGTTGAATGCCAGCCAGCTGAGTTCGCGGCTGATGTATCGTTTGCGGTAGTCGGTCACGTCCGTTTGTTCAGTTTTTTCAGAAAAAAAAGGAGGTCACTTACCGTCAAGCTCGCGGGCAAGGATGACGAAGCGGCACTTTCCCTTGGCACTTCGCACCTCTGCCCACGATGCAACGGGCAGCTCGATGGAGAACACCCCGCACGTAGGCAGGTTGTCCAGCAGGTCGGGTTGCAGCCGGTTGATGAGGTTCGTGAGGCTCGGATTATGGCCGAACAGCATGAGGTGGTCCACGTTGTCGCCCACGTTGGCGATGACCTTCAGCAGCTCCTCCACCGATGCTTCATAGACACGGTCGTTGGACTGGATGCGCTGCTGCGGGAAGTCGATCTTGCGGGCAATGATGATGGCTGTATTGATGGCCCGCACTGCAGGGCTGCTGACGATGAGATCGGGGAAGAAGCCCCTCTCGCGGAGCTCTTCACCCATGGCGAAAGCATTACGCACTCCGCGCGGACTGAGCGGGCGGTAGAAATCCTCGAGAGCGGGCATGTCCCAGCTCGATTTGGCGTGTCGCACGATGGTGAGTTGGCGCATTCAGCTACGGAATGCACGAAATTAGCAACTGCCGCCTTCGCAGTCGCCATAATGATGCAATGGTAAAGTTGAACCGCCCGCTTAGAGCTCGCTGAGGCTGAACGTGTCGAGCGAGCGCACGCCCTTCTCGGTCTCGGTCACGGTGCAGCACTCGTTCACGGGGTCATGCTCGAAGAACAGGACGTAGTCGTTGGCGGCCGCCTCGTTGAGGAATCGTTCTTTCTCCTCCAGCGTGAGCAGCGGGCGCGTGTCGTAGCCCATCACGTAGGGAAGGGGGAAATGCCCTACCGAGGGCAGCAAGTCGGCTACGAAAGCAAGGGTGCGACCCCTGTACGGAATGAGCGGTATCATCTGAGCATCGGTGTGGCCGTTGGCGAACATCACGTGGATGCCCGATAGCCATTCGCCTTCATCATCAATGAACTTCAACTGCCCGCTCTGTTCTATCGGCAGGATATTTTCTTTCAGAAAACTGGCCTTCTCCCTCCGATTGGGTTCGGTGGCCCATTTCCAGTGGCGGCCGTTGCTCCAGTACGTTGCGTTCGGAAAGTTCATCTCGAAACCTGAGCGGTCGCTGTTCCAACGGACGCTACCCCCGCAATGGTCGAAGTGCAGGTGGGTGAGGAACACATCGGTCACATCATTTCTCGAAAAACCATGTGCTGCGAGGCTGCCATCGAGCGTGGCATCGCCATGCAGGTGGTAGTGGCTCAGGAATTTGGCGTCCTGCTTGTCGCCTATGCCGTTGTCAATCAGGATCAGGCGGTCACCGTCCTCTATCAGCAGGCAGCGCATGGCCCAGTTGCAGAGATTGTTGCTGTCGGCAGGGTTGGTACGCTGCCAGAGCTGCTTGGGCACTACTCCGAACATGGCGCCTCCGTCCAGTTTGAAGAATCCGGTGTCTATGGTATAAAGCTTCATTGAGATGGTTTCTTTCAGACGTACCGTTGGTCCAGCGAGAATTTCTCAGGATGGCAGGGCGCTATGTCACGGTAGAAGTTCATCATGGTGCGCATGTCCATGTCGATGTCGCCAGATGGGTGGATGATGGGGCCAACGCCCGCGTGTTTTCTCTTGTAGTCCAGATAGCCAAGCGCGATGGGTACGTTGGCCATCTGGGCCACGTGGTAGAAGCCTGTTTTCCACTCGGTGCGCAGGCTGCGGGTGCCCTCGGGGGTCACCATTACGGCCAGCACATCATGCTTGGTGAAGAGGTCTGCCATGGCCTCGGTCATACTCTTGCGGGGCTGGCCGGGCTGTTTGGGGCTTCGGTCTATGCCGATGCCGCCCAAGGCGCGTGTCAGCGGGCCGAAGGGGAACCGCATCCACTCCTTCTTGATGGTGAACCGCAGCGGGATGTCCATCAGGAAGAAGGCTAGACGGGCGTACCACAGGTCCCAATTGCTGGTGTGCGGGGCAGCGATGATCACGCACCGCTGCACCTCGGCAGGGATGTTCTCGTCCATCGTCCAGCCGCTAAGCCTGAAAAGAATGCGTGCTATGAACTTGCGCATGATTGAGGGTTGGTGGGCCGAAAATAGAAAGTCCGAGGAGGTGCGGCCTTGACCTGATTAGACCGTCATGCCTTCGAGCTCCGCCTGCGCTTTCTCCCATTCGGCCATCTTCTTCTCCAGCTCGGCCTGCTTGGCCTGATAGCGTTGGAAGATGTCACCCTCCTTCATGGCCTCCTTGGCGAGCACAGGGTCGAGCATCACCTCATCAAGGTCGGCTATTTCTTTCTCCAGCTTGGCTATGTCGGCCTCCATCTGCTCCACCTTGCGGGCGAGGTTCTTCTGTTGCTTCTCGCGCTCCTTGCGGGCCTCGCGCTCGGCATGAGTCTCCTTCTGCTCTTCCGCTTTCTTCGGGGTCTCCGCCTTGGCGGGCTTCTTCTCCTTGCTCAGCTCATCCAATGACTGGATGTTCTGTTTCTTGAGGAAATCATACACATCACCGATGGTCTCCTTGATCTTCCTGTCCTTGAACTCATAAACTTTGTCGGTCATTCCCTTGAGGAAATCCCTGTCGTGCGACACGATGATGAGTGCCCCATCATAATTGATGAGGGCCTGCTTGAGGATGTCCTTTGAGCGCATGTCGAGGTGGTTGGTCGGTTCGTCCAGCACCAGCAGGTTCTTGGGCTCCAGGAGAAGTTTGGCCATGGCGAGGCGGGCGCGTTCACCGCCAGATAGCACCTTCACTTTCTTGTCCACGCTCTCGCCACTGAAGAGGAACGAGCCGAGTATGTCGCGCACGCGTTTGCGCACTTCACCAGCGGCCACATCGTCCAGCGTCTCGAACACGGTGCGTTCCGGGTTGAGGGTCTCCGCCTGATCCTGAGCGTAGTAACCGAGTGAGACGTTGTGCACCTGCTCCAAGGTGCCCATATAGTCCTTGATTTCACCCACGATGATCTTGGCGAAGGTGGTCTTACCCTCCCCGTTCTTGCCGAGGAAAGCCACTTTGTCGCCACGGTCGAGCATCAGGTCGATGTTCTCCAGGATCTTCTTTTCGCCATAGCTTTTGCTTATGCCTACTGCATTCACCACCACCTTGCCCGCGCGGGGCGCAGGTGGAAACCGGAATCGAAGTGTGGCATTATCCTCTTCCTCCACCTCCAGCCTCTCCACCTTGTCGAGTTGCTTGATGCGGCTCTGCACCTGCGTGGCCTTCGATGCCTTGGCGCGGAACCGCTCGATGAACCGCTCGGTGTCGGCTATCATCTTCTGCTGGTTCTCGTAGCTGGCCATCTGCAGGGCGCGTCTCTCGGCCCGCTGCTCCACATATCTTGAGTAAGGCACCTTATAGTCGTTGATGCGGCCCAGCGTGATCTCGATGGTGCGGTTGGTGATATTGTCAAGGAAGGCCCTGTCGTGCGACACGAGAATCACTGATCCCGCGTGATCCTTGAGGAACTGTTCCAGCCACTCGATGCTGAGGATGTCGAGGTGGTTGGTGGGTTCGTCCAGCAGCAGCACATCTGGCCGCTGCACAAGGATCTTGGCCAGCTCCACGCGCATCTGCCATCCACCGCTGAACTCCTCTATGGGCCGTGGCAGGTCGTTGCGCAGGAAACCGAGGCCCATAAGTACTTTCTCCACCTCGGCAGCGGCCGTGTGGCCGCCCAGCATCATGAAGCGGTCATTACATTCATTGAATTTCTCAATGACCTCCATGTAGCCATCGCTCTCGTAGTCGGTGCGGGTCTCCAGTTCTGTGGTGTAGAAGGCTACACGTTCCTCCAGATGCGTCAGTTCCGCGAGGGCCGAGTAGCATTCATCGAACACGCTGCGGCCCTTGGCGGGCTTGATGTCCTGACTCAGATAGCCGATGGTGGTTCCCTGTGGACAGGTGACCGTGCCAGACTCGGGCTGCTGCCTGCCCGCGAGGATCTTGAGCATGGTCGATTTGCCCGCCCCGTTCTTGCCCACCAGACCGATGCGGTCGCGGGGATT
Source organism: uncultured Chryseobacterium sp. (assembly GCA_964500205.1). Classification (GTDB taxonomy): domain Bacteria; phylum Bacteroidota; class Bacteroidia; order UBA10329; family UBA10329; genus UBA10329. Next base: position 183,779 of record CAZCNS010000005.1, read on the forward strand.
GACAAGGAATGAGATGCCGTTGAAGAGGAATTCCCCGTTGAACTGAACGGAGATATTGTTGAGTGATACCATGCGGCAAAGGTCGGGAAAGGAAGGGCTGAATCACAGCGGTTGAAGCCTGCTGTCTCGACCCTACAAGAAAGCCTCCTGCATGATATCGCGTTGCTTCAGGATTCAGCGGAGTTCAACTCCCACCCATCTCAATGGAAATGGTGACCTTTCCTCCCAATCCCCGCTCTACGATGTCGAATAGGGTCTTGAGGGTGAGGTTACTGCCATCGTTCTCCACCCGCGAGATGTAGGTGCGTTGTTTCTCGACCTTTTCCGCGAGTTCCTGCTGGGTGAGCTGCCTTTCCTCACGGGCCTTTTTCAGGAGAAGGCCCACACGGAAAGGTTCAAACTCACGTTCGAGCCTGTCCCTTCTCTGAGTTCCTTTCTTTCCATAGACCTCATCCTTGATGGTCTTCCAGTCTTTCGTTTCCATCATCTTTTCTTTTTCTCTTCGTGATATTCAGCCATGAGTCTGACAGCAAGATCGATTTCCCCTTTCGGGGTCTTCTGCGTCTTCTTCACAAATCCGTTGAGGAGAATCACCAATCGTCCCTCGTCAAAAAAGCAGAACACACGCCAGATGTCACTTCCCAGTTTTATCCTCGCCTCATACAACCCTTTTGTCCCTGTAATTGTCTTCAAATAAGTGGAGGGAATGCGCTCCAGCGTTTCGATGGCCTCAATCACCTTGAAAATCTTGTCCTGGACTTTCTGCGGTTGTGCATGAAGGAACTCTTCGAAATGATGCTTGTAGGCAACGACCTTCCGAATTCTCTCCATGGCGACAAAGGTAACTTAAAAGTTACATTCGGTCTGTGTCAGCTTTTTTCGTGCAGAGGAAATTCTCATAGGAACGCCCCCTCCGAGCATCACGCAAATTGGAGTTCTGCCAATGTCAACTCCGGCCTATCTCAATGGATATGGCGTCCCTTCCTCCCAATCCCCGCTCCGTTCTTGCCTACCAGACCGATGCGGTCGCGGGGATTGACAAGGAATGAGATGCCGTTGAAGAGGAATTCCCCGTTGAACTCAACGGAGATATTGTTGAGTGATACCATGCCGCGAAGGTCGGGAATCATCAACGGCAATGTCGGAGGGGAAATTGAAAATCATCGATTCACTGTAACCATAGTTACCGAAACCCCACCTCCCGCACCGTTCCTTTGCACCGCTATGTTGAAAGGAACCCGTCTCTACAGCGTCCTGCGTTGGAAATGCCCCAACTGCCATAAGGGCGACCTCTACTGCACCTCCAATCCTTACAACCCCTCGCATATTGCCGACATGCCAGACTCATGCCCGAATTGCGGGCAGAAGTACCTGCTTGAACCCGGGTTCTACTACGGAGCCATGTATGTGAGCTATGCCCTCACGGTGGCCCTGAGCGTGGCCGTCTTCGTAGCGATGATCGTGCTGTGGGAGTTCGATGTGGTGTGGTATCTCGGCCTTAATGCCGCAGCGATCATCCTGATGTTTCCCATCATCTTCCGAACCTCAAGGGCCGTATGGTTCAACTTTTTCGTGGGCTACGGCTCCAAAGGGAAGAATTCTGCATAGAAGGGCTGAGTCCTCATCTTCCAGAAAACCTGACACACCTGACAGACCGTCTGCCAAGCGTCCCTCACCGGGTGTCCGTGTCAGTGCTGTCAGTCCACCGTTTTTTTGGCATAGGAGTTTGGCACGATGCCGTGCCAAACTCTGAATCCCTTGTCCACAGAGGGTTTCAGGCCCATTCATCATGCCTTCAAAAGGCAAACCAAAGATTTTCAGCACGGAACTTGCCTGAAGAGAGGCAAGCAAAAACCAATCATCATTAACCCTTAAAAAACAAGAACAATGGAAGATGCTTTCAAAAAATTCCTCTACGCTGGTGTTGATCTCGCAGCTGAGGTATCAGGTAAATTCGAATCAGGTGTGAAAGAGCTCGTTGAGAAGGGCCGCATCTCTGAGGTTGAAGGTAAGAAACTCGTTGACGAGCTGTTCGAGAAGACCGAGGCGCGTAAGGAGGAGTTCGAGGCCAAGTACCACGAGATCAAGGAGAAGGTGGGTATCGTGAAGAAGACCGAGGAGGAGATCCTCGCTGAGCTCAAGCAGCAGGTCGCTGACTTGGAGAGCAAGCTGGGCAAGGCTTCTGCCAAGACGGCCGCTAAGCCTGCCGCAGCTACTGCAAAGGCTTGATCTGACAATGTATTGCCCGTTGGGGAAGGCAAGCCCCGACACTTTTCATGGTAGGTCACCCCGCCTCCGAGCAATCGGCAGGCGGGGTGTTTTTTTGTGGAGGTAGGCTCATACCTCCGCCCTGCGCCACTCCTTCTTGGCGTTGATGCTTGCCTCGATGTCCTCCAGCCGTCCCTTGGGAATGGCCGCTATGAGTCGCTTGGTGTAGTCCGTGCGCGGGAAGGAATAGATCTGGTCGGCATCGCCCATCTCCTCCACCTTGCCCTGGTTCATCACCACCATGCGGTCGCTCATGAACTTGACCACGCTTAGGTCGTGGCTGATGAAGATGTAGGTGAACCCGAAGTCGCGCTTCAGCTCGTTGAGCAGATTGAGCACCTGCGCCTGCACACTCACATCGAGGGCTGACACGCTCTCATCGCAGATGATGAACTTGGGCCGCAGTGCCAGTGACCTCGCGATACAGATGCGCTGCCTTTGCCCGCCTGAGAACTCGTGCGGATATCGGTAGAAATGCTCGGGCAGAAGGCTCACCGTGGTCAGCAGCTCGATGACCTTCTCCTTACGCTCCTTGTCGTTCTTGTAGAGGCCATGCACCTGCATCGGTTCCATGATGGCATCGCCCACTGTGATGCGCGGGTTGAGAGATGAGTAAGGATCCTGAAAGATGATCTGGATGTCCTTGCGGATGGCGCGCAGCTCGTTGGTGGTCATCCTGTGCATGGGGTTGCCATCGAAGATGACCTCACCGCCTGTCGGGTCCACAAGACGGAGGACGGTGCGCCCCAGCGTGGTCTTCCCACAGCCGCTCTCGCCCACAAGGCCCAATGTCTCGCCCGGATAGACATCGAACGAGACATCATCCACGGCCTTCACCCATTCGGTGGTCTTTCCGAAGAAATCTGATTTGAGCGGGAAATAGGTCTTGAGGTTCTTGATGGAAAGGATGGGTTGCTGCGCGTACAGTTTCTCATGGGCCACCTTGCGTTCGTCCTCCGATTCGAACGCTTCGTTCTTCACATCATCAATGCTGATGTCCTTCTCAAGGATGTTGCCCTGCGCATCCACCTCCATGAAATCGCTGACCACAGGCAAACGCTTCAGCCGCACATCCAATGGCGGACGGCAGGCCAGCAGTCCTTTGGTGTAAGGATGTTTGGGATTGCTGAAGATGTCGAGAACTGGCCCCTGCTCCACGATGCGGCCCTTGTACATTACCACCACCTTGTCGGCCAGTTCAGCGATCACCCCGAGGTCGTGGGTGATGAACATGATGCCCATGTCGTTCTCCTGCTGCAGTTGGAGCATGAGTTGGAGGATGGTGTCTTGCACCGTCACATCGAGCGCGGTGGTCGGCTCGTCCGCGATCAGGACGCTGGGGTTGCAGCTCATCGCCATAGCGATCATCACACGCTGCTTCTGCCCACCCGATATCTGGTGTGGATACGAATCGAAAATGGCTTCGGGCCTTGGCAACTGTACTCGCTTGAAGAGGTCGATGGTCTGCTGCTTCGCCTGCTGCTTGTTCACCTTCTGATGGAGCAGGATGGCCTCCATTACCTGATCTCCGCAGGTGAACACAGGGTTGAGCGAGGTCATCGGCTCTTGGAATATCATGGCGATGTCGTTGCCACGTATGGCACGCATCTCCTTCTCCGAAAGCTTGGTCAGATCGCGGGGGCCGTAGGTGTCGTTGTGAAAGATGATCTCACCGCTGGCAATGCGCCCCGGAGGGTTGGGGATGAGCCGCATCACCGAGAGCGAGGTCACCGACTTGCCCGACCCGCTCTCGCCCACAATACCGATGGTCTCGCCACGGTTCAGCGTGAAACTCACGTCATTTACGGCCTTCATCACCTGTCCCTCGGTGCGGAACTCGGTAACAAGGTTCTTGATTTCCAGCAGTCTAAGGTCTTGCATGGGATGGTTCTGAGTCAAAGTCCAAACATACGGTTCTATGGCATCATAGTGAGTCTTGAACGCTGACTCACATCGGCACCGTCACCATCACACTTGTGCCCCGGTCCGGTGCGGACGACACCTCCAGCTCTCCACCGGTATTCTCGGCCCTTAGCCGCATATTGCGCAGCCCTGTGCCACCGCTTGCCGTCTGGGGGTCGAAACCGATGCCGTCATCCTCAATGGTCATCACCAGTTCATTATCGTGATGAAACAGCTGGATGTGCACGCGCCCGGCCTTCGCGTGCTTGATGATGTTCTGAACCGCCTCCTGCAAGATGCGCAGCAGCTGCATGCCCGTTTCCTTGGGAATGGATGCGGGCAGGTCGAAGGCACGGTAGCGCATATCGAGCCCGGCCTGTCGGTACTCCCGCACAAGGTGCTGCACCTGCTCAGTGAATGCCTCATCGTCCTCCACCGCAGGGCTGAGGCGATGCGAGAGGCTGCGCACGCGCTTGGCTATTTCCTCCACGGCCTCTGTCTCCTTGCCGTCCGGAAGTGAGAGCCGCAGCACCGCCAGTCGGCTGGCGATGTCATCGTGCAGCTCTGCCGCCACCCGGGCCTTCTCTTCCTCCATGCCCCTTATGTAGCCCTCAGAGGCATCGCGTCTCAGGTTGGCCATACCGGTGAGCAGTTTCTCGCGGTCGTCCGTGACCAGTCGGCTGCGGTAGCTCAGTGCGAACGAGAAGATGAGTATCTCTGCCAGTGAACCGATGAAAATGGGGCCGATGGGCAACCAGTGCAGACTGAGAAACCCATATTCCTCGGCCACGACCAATAGGAACGCGATGATATTGACCGAGAAGGCGGCCATGTAGAACAGCGCGGCAGATCGTTCCTCCCGCCAAACGGGCCTCAGTGCGGGCACAAGAAGCACCACCGCCACCGCCATGAAACCATAGACCACGTTGATGACCACCACCGTGTAGGCCGTGAACAGCCCTGGTGAGAGCATCCACCAGGCTATGATGCCCAGCAGCATCCAGCCCATCACCCCATAGGCCATGTCAATGCCCTTGGCCCTTTGCCGCGTCAGCAGGAAATGACGCGTGAAGCGGAGGAAGCTGAACAGGACAAGTACGATCAGCACCAGCCTCGCGTAGTTGTTCAGCGTGGAAGACCAGGGGTAGAGGTACTGGAACCCATAGCCCACTGCCACGAAAAGGTAGGTGGACAGCACGATGACGTAAATCCCGTACCATCCATAGACCCCCTTGCGCTGCATGGCCCCGATGAGCAGTGAGTAGAGGATGATGATGAGCAGGGTGCCGAAGAACATGCCGTACATCAAAAGCTCCGTCTGTCGCGCATTCAGAAAGGCATCACGCTCCCATACTTCCAGTGGAACCGTGACCGATGCATTGCGCTTGTCCACCATCAGCAGCAGGTCGGTGCAACCGCCCTCAGGCAGGTCGAAGGCGAACACCGGTGCGCGGTACATCACAGTGCGGTCGTGGAATGGCATACGGTCTCCGCTGATGCCCAGATACCGAAGGCTATCGCCATCTCTGGCCCACGCCATGATGCGGTCTATGTGCGGATTATCTACCAGCAGCATCCCTCGGAAGGGGCCAGCGGCAGGGTTGCACATCGGCACCAGCAGCCAGTGGAATTGGTCGCTCATGCCGAAGGTCGTTCTCCCGGTGATGAAATCCCCTTCTTGTGCCGAGAAGACGGCAAGGGCCTTCTCTGGGCTAATGGAGTCGAGGGTGGAGAACGAAATGGCCTCAGCGTCCAACGACCGGGAATCGCTGGCCTTGCGTTCATCAGCCACACTTAGTGCGGGCAATGCCCAGAGTAAAAGAACCCTAACCCAATAACCCATGCTTGTTACATAGCAGGATGAGTTCCTGCACCGTGGAGACACCCAACTTGCGGTAAATGTTCTTGCGGTGGTTCTTCACGGTATTCTCTGAAATCCCAAGCTCCGTGGCCATATCAGGGGCGGATTTTGCTGCCACCAGCCCTTTTACCAGCAGCATCTCTCGCGCGGTAAGTGATGCCAGCTTGGCAAAGGAACCATTCTCTGCAAATGGCTCGTTCCATTCCCTGGTCGGTGACTCATAAAACTTCTCCGTGGAAATCGACCTTCGCAATACCTCCAACAGTTCATCGTTGCACGCATCTTTCAGAAGGTATGCGTTGGCCCCTGCCAGCCGCGCCTTTCTGCGCAGGGTTGGGTCGTCATGGCTGGTGAGCACGATGATGATGCAGCCGGGCAATTCTTCGCGGGTGGTGCGGATGAGGTCGATGCCGTTCACGCCCGGCAGATTGAGGTCCAGCAGCACCATGTCGGGCCTCAGGCGCGGGATGTCACGCTGCGCCTGCCTGCCCTCTCCTGCTCCTCCCACCACATCAAAACCCGCTTGATTCAACAGCTGCTCCAATCCATCGCGGTATAGCTGGTGGTCTTCACAGATATAGACAGTGCCGGGGTTCATACTGCAAAGATGCGATTTTGTCCTCACCTCTACGTTACTATAGTGGTTGCCAGAAACCAAGAATAGGACTTTGCTCGCTATTTTAATAATCTCTAAATAGCTATTTATATCGAATACAAGAATCACGCTAACCGATGAACGACCTGTAATTTATTTCATTGTTAAACAATAAGATATAATAATAATCGCACAGTTGAAGAGGCGTGTATTATGAACGATTGGCGGAGTCTAAAAGTGTTAAGAAATTACTGATTTGAGAAAAATGACCCGAAAGGGCTATTGTAGGACTAATTCGAGGGCTGCCTCTTTGCAGTGCGATTCTCTAACCCTTGCTCAACTACGGTAATGGCTGTTGCAATTTGGAAGGGCAGGGGTCATGAAGTCCAGTGGCAGCAACGATTGCCAAGAGTACAAGAGGGTGGACGGTTAAATGGTTTATGGCAACCTGCTGCCCAGTGACTTATGAAACGTTTTGGATGAGTGAGATTAGGAAATCATCGCTTAACAATAGAAAAACAAAAAGTTTCTACAGAAAAATTAAGAATCACAGTAAAAATTCCAGAAATCACAAAGGAAAATTGGTGATTTTACGCGGTAATTCAATGTCTATGCGATTGAAAACACCGCTTTCTTTTTCACAGGAGGCGATTTTCAATAGAGAGACACCGAATTTCATCGCTGACGCACCTGTTTACAACGCGTTTCATGCGCATTTGCACAGAATCCATCGCGCGAAACGCCCGCCATTCCTACAAAAAGAGGCTGTGAGCACCCCATTGGCCCAGCAACACCGTGATAACTTACAACTATCAGCAGTTCAGTTCCATTGACCACAATTTTAATCCGCAGAACCATGGCAAGAGTAATCATTCCATCCAACGCAGAGAAACTGCTGGCTTTGGCCAAGCAGGTGTATCAGAAGCACACCGCAGACGGTGATGCCAGCCCGCTCAAAGTGCTGAGCGATTTCAACTGGGAAGACAACGGGCCGCGCATAGACGAGGCAGAGGCGCTGAACGAGCGGGCCAAGAGCCTGCTCAAGGAGGCCGAGCGCGTGTTTGAGCAGCGCGATGCCCTGCTCAGGCCCATCACAGGCACGGTGCGCAGCAGCAGCCGCACCCTTATGGGCATACACCGCGCAAGCCCCAAGCGGCTGGGAGATTGGGGATTCACAGTGGACGACACCCCCCGCAGCAAGAAACCATGAGCCGGAGAGATGGAAAGGGAACGCATCGTGATGCCACTGCTAAAGGCAGTGGTCTATGGCCTCGCCACCACGGGAACGGCCTGGCTGCTGTGGTCCCATGCCGGCCATCTGAAATGACACTGAAACCATGATAACGCCTACCGAAGTGAACGAAGACACAAAGCCGCCTGAGTCATGGTACGCGCTTGCTGCGGCCATCATCACCGTGGTGTACCTCGGATGGCTCGCCTTGCACCTGATGAACCAGTAACCCTCCTCAATAACCAACAAATCCCAAACCTGAATCTGCAACCAACAACCAACAACCGATGAGAACAAATATCTACCGATTTGCCATGGCCGCGGCCATCACAGTGTTCACCACAGCGGCCATGACAGGCTGCGACAAGGAGGAGGAGCAAAAGCTTATTGACACGGACAACCCTAACGAGATAGGTCCCGCCCTTATTTTTCCTGACGGGGCCATACAGAATTCCGGCACGCCTCCCAGCCCAACGGGTTCCGCAGAGTCGCCAACGGTCACAAGCCCCGTGGATAACATCACCTCAAGCAACGGAGGTACAGTGCCGCTCGGTTTCGGTTATGATAATGTGAATGGCAACCTCGGGGGTTGTTATGTTGCCGTAGAAGGCTACAGCGGAACCTATTGGGATGTGCCTTACGGTTCCAACTCAGGTACATCAGGCTCGTTGCAACTGCCAGTGGGCATTCCTACCGATGCTGATGAGGGCACTTTTTGCGTAGACTTCTGTGTGTATGACCAGCAGAACCGGGTAAGCAATATCCAACGGGTCTGCGTCAATGTATTGAGGTTGGGTACCGGTGGATTGCAGATCAGCCTATCATGGGGCACGCAGACCGACCAGGACCTGTACGTCACCACACCGAGCGGTGAGGTGATATCTTACAGCAACAGGTTTGCTCAGGGCGGGCAGCTTGACCGGGACGACACCGATGGCTACGGCCCGGAGAACATCTACTGGCAGAATGATGCACCTCAGGGTACCTACAGCGTGCGTGTGAATGACTTCAGTTCGTCATCTGCACCAAACCCCTTCTATGTGACCATCAATGCTAATGGGCTGACCCGCAACTACTCTGGTACCACCGAGCAGGGGTCCACAGCCGATGTGGTTACCTTCTCCAAGAGCGCAGATGGTTTCTCTTTCTGATCACATCCCTGATGATTCCGAAAAACCCGAAAACAACCAAAAACCAAAAACCGATGAGAACAAGCATGTTTCGTTTCGCAATGGCCGCGGCCATCACAGTGTGTACAACAGCAGCCATGACCGGCTGCGACAAGGAGGAGGACGACAACCCCACCCCCAGCGGGCAGCAGGCGCTTACCAATGTGCGCACGGAGACCTCTGACGGCCTCACCTCCACCTACACCTTTGATGCTCAGAGGCGCATAACAAGGATAGAAGACTCCGATGGCAGCTACTCTGCCTTCACGTACTCTGGCAGCCAGGTCACCGCCCTCCTTTTCGATGCTGAGACCAACGAGGAGGAGACCCTCACCGCCCAAGTGAATGCCGATGGCCGCGTAGTGCAGCTCAACTTAGAAGGTGAGACCTTCACCTATGCCTACAATGCCGATGGCAGGCCCACCACCTCCAGCGGGGGCGGTGAGACCACCACCTACACCTACACGGATGGCAACCTGACCGCATCCACGATGACATTCGACCAGGTGACCGAGACCCTCATCTACACCTATCTCACAGACAAACTGGAGACCCGCTACACGGCCGATAATGCCCTCTTTGGCAATCCGAGCCGCAACCTGTTGTCCACCGTGTCCACGGTCGATGGCCCTGTGCGCACCCACACCTACGAGTTCGACAGCAGCAACCGCGTTACCAAGGAGACCGTGACGTTCGGTGAGGGCTCCGAACCCATAGTGACCACCTACACCTACTGACCCTTTTTAAGCTGAAACCCACACAAACACCCTAACCATCAAACCAAAATGAAAGCAAAACACCTCCTCACCGCAGCAGCACTGGGCATGGCCCTTGGCGCACAGGCCACCATACACCAGGTGGACAACAACAACAACAGCCCGGGCGTATTCACCACCATACAGGCCGCCAACGATGCCGCTGCGCCCAACGACACCCTCTACATACACGCCTCGCCTACGACTTATAACGGAGCCAACATCACCAAGCCGCTGGTCATCATAGGCGAGGGTGCCCTGCCCAACAAGAACTTCCAGTTCCGTAGTCAGGTAAATTCATTAGACTTCACCTACAGCTCCAATGGCCTTTCCAATGGATCCGGCTCGCGGGTGTACGGATTGTATATCACAAGCTACATCCAGTTTTTCAGTAACTCGGCAGGAACAGCCGCAGTAGGTAACATCATCGTCAGCAGATGTCGTGTGGGCCAGGTTTATTTCTACGGGGGCTCCACTTATGGCCCATTTGGCATAACCCTTACAAACAACATAATCGATCTAATTCAAGGTGCTCCGAGGCTGAGCGGAATCAGTATCCGTAATAATATCATAAACCAAGTAAGTTCCGTTGGAAATGATAATGCGAATACCAGCTGGACATTGCGCAACAACATCATTTTTAGTTCCATGGGGAATTGTAACAGAGGCACCATCACCGACAACATTTTCTTCGGCAATGGTTCCTTTGGCAACAACGCCTACTGCACCATTACCCACAATGCCTTTGTGAACACGCAGGGCACCACCGTCACCGAGGCCAATATCATCTACGGCACCAACACCGGGGCGAACAACCTGCTCAATGTGGACCCGCTGTTCATACAGCCCGAAGGAAACGTGTACAGCTACAGCTACACCACCCCGGCCGAGGGTGCGCCCACGCTCAACTACAACCTGCAGGCATCATCGCCCTGCATAGGCACAGGCACCGAGGGCGGCACCATGGGCATCTATGGGGGCATCAATCCATTTGTGGAGGGCACCCCTGCCAACAGCCGCTACAGGTACTTTCCCATGCCGTTCGTACCTGCCGTGCTCGATATGAATGTGCTCAATGGCTCGGTGGCACCGGGCGGCACGCTCAACATTCAGTTCACCGGCCGCAAACAGGACTGAGCCATGAGACAGTTGATAACCACCGCAGCCTTTGTGCTGCTGGCCGCAGCCGGGGCATGGGCCCAGGTGTCGCAGGCCGAGTACTTCTTTGATACCGACCCAGGCGTGGGCAATGGCACCCCGCTCAGCATCACGCAGGGCGATGCCATCAGCGAGATAGCCGCCCTGCCCATAGGCGCGCTGACCCCCGGCAACCACTGGGTGCATGTGCGGGTACGGGCCACCAACGGCCGCTGGAGCCACTACGAGAGCCGCATGTTCAATGTGGAGGACCCCACGGCCCAGCCCGTCATAGACCGCGGGCAGCCCGTGGTGGCGGAGTATTTCTTCGATGCCGACCCGGGCGTGGGCAATGGCACCCCGCTCAGCATCACGGCCGGCACCTCCATAGACGAGACATCTGCGCTGCCCGTAGGCGCGCTGACCCCCGGCAACCACTGGGTGCATGTGCGCATCAAGGGTGCAGACGGGCTGTGGAGCCACTACGAGAGCCGCATGTTCAATGTGGAGGACCCCACGGCCCAACCGGTGATAGACCGCCCCGAGCTGGTGAGTGGCGAGTATTTCTTCAACACCGACCCGGGCATTGGCAATGGCACGGCCTTCAGCATAGCGGCAGCAGACTCTGTCACCATGCCGCTGGCCATCACCGAGCCGGGCCTGCCGCTGGGCACACACTGGCTGTTCCTGCGCATCAGGAACACCGATGGCACTTGGAGCCACTACGAGGCGGTGGAGTTCGAGGTGAGCGAAATCGTGCTCTCCACGGTGTCGGGCACCATCACCTACGACAACAATGCCTCCACGCCCATGAGCAATGTGACGGTAGAGCTGCTGGACGCGCAGAATGCCGTGGTGGCCACCGCCACCACCGATGCCAGCGGCAGCTACAGTTTCTCTGATGTGGCCGATGGCAGCTACACGGTGCGCCCCAGCACCACCAAGGCATGGGGGGGCGTGTCGAGCATAGACATCACGCTCTACAGGCGCCACATAGGCAACGTGCCGGGCTTCATACTGCAGGGCATACGGCTGGGCAGTGGCGATGTGAATGTGAGCAACACGCTTACCAGCATAGACCTCACCATCATCAAGAGGCGCATAGGCGCGCAGATCAGCTCGTTCGCCAGTGGCGACTGGCTGTTTGAGGACGGCAGCATCACGGTGAGCGGGGGCAATGTGTCGCGCAACATCAAGGCCATCTGCTATGGCGATGCCAACGGCTCTTACACGCCACCGCAGTGAGCAGACCAAGAGCAGTTTGAAGTCGAGATAAAATAACCGTAAAATGAAAACAAAACATCTTCTTACCGCAGTGGCACTGGGCATGGCCCTTGGCGCGCAGGCCACGGTACTTGAGGTGGACAACACCGAATCCAATCCCGGTGTGTTCACCTCCATACAGGCTGCACATGACGCGGCCCAGCCCAACGATACCATTTACGTGCATTCGCAGACCTTGAATGGTGGGTTGATGGATGGAGCCATCATCCGTAAGCCTCTGGTGATCATCGGTGAGGGGGTGCTGCCCAACAAGGCATCGCTGCTGCCCACCATGGTCTCATCGTTCACCTTCTCAGCGAGCGATGACGGAAGCACCAATGCCTCTGGTACAAGGGTGTCGGGCCTCGATGTCGCACAGATCATTTTCAGGTCTGCCGGGGGGGTGCAGTTATCCTCACTGTCTGCTGTAACGGTAAGCAGATGCCGGATTGGCAGAATTTTTATCGCTGATGCGAGCTCTGGTAATGTGAACTGCCAATCTCAGTTCAATAACCAGCAATTGAACGGCACGCTCTTCATCAACAACGTGATAGACGATGTATGTGGTGGAACAAACGGGTCGCATCTGGTCACTTTCCGAAACAATATCATCTGGAGTTTAGGTGTCAACTCAGGCGGTGGTGTGTTCAATTTCAGTCAGAATGTCTTTCTGAACGCAACGCAGTTCAGTGTCAACTACGGGCTGTTCGAGAACAACATTTTTTATCGTTGGACAAACTCGGGCTACAGTTTCAACAACTGCGAGATACGTAACAACTGCTTCTACCATGTGCAGGGCACGGTGAGCGAGAGCGATGTGCTGGTAGGGGTCAACAACGGCAGCAATACGGGTGGAGGCAACATTTTCAATCAGGACCCGCTGTTTGTGAACCCCGACAGCCAACAGGACATACGCTCCTACAGTCCTACACAGCCCGCACCGGGCGTAGCCACCTTGGATTACAACCTGCAGCCCGGTTCGCCATGCATCGGCTCGGCCCTTGGCGGGGGCGACATGGGCATCTACGGAGGCACCACCCCCTATGTGGAAGGCAGCCCGGCCGATGGCCGCTACCGCTACTACCCCATGCCCCGTGTACCGCTGCTGCTCCAGATGAACATTGCGAACAACGTGGTGCCAGCTGGTGTGCCCCTCAATGTTGATTTCATAGGACGCAAGCAGGACTGAGCCATGAGAGCATTGTTCATCATTCCGTTACTCATTCTGCTTTCCGGTCATGGCCTATCTGCCCAAGTGGTGAGCGCGGAGTACTTCGTGGACATCGACCCCGGACAGGGCAACGGCATCCAGATAGCGTTGGCGGGCGGAGACGTGGCAGCGGGCAACGTGAGCGTGCCCACCACGGGCCTGCAGCCCGGACTTCATTGGCTGCATGTGCGGGTGAAGGGACAGGACGGCAGGTGGAGCCACTACGAGAGCCGCATGTTCACCATCATTGACCCATCAGATCTGCAGCCTCAGGCCGCACTCAACGGAGGGGAGTACTTCGTGGACACCGACCCCGGACAGGGCAACGGCATCCAGATAGCGTTGGTGGGCGGAGACGTGGCAGCGGGCAACGTGAGCGTGCCCACCACGAGTCTGCTGCCCGGACTTCATTGGCTGCATGTGCGGGTGAAGGGACAGGACGGCAGGTGGAGTCACTACGAGAGCCGCATGTTCACCATCATCGACCCATCAGACCTGCAACCTCAGGCCGCTCTCAACGGAGGGGAGTACTTCGTGGACACCGACCCCGGACAGGGCGGAGGCACATCATTCGGTTTTCCGGTGACCGACTCCGTGTCCATGCAACTACAGGCTGCTTTGCCTGAGCTGCCCTTGGGGCAGTACACGCTATATCTGCGCCTGCGCGACACGGAGGGTACATGGAGCCACTACGAGGCGGTGGAGTTCGAGGTGAGCGATGTGGTGCTCTCCACGGTGTCGGGCACCATCACCTATGACAACAATGCCTCCACGCCCATGAGCAACGTGATGGTAGAGCTGCTGGACGCGCAGAATGCCGTGGTGGCCACCGCCACCACCGATGCCAGCGGCAGCTACAGTTTCTCTGATGTGGCCGATGGCAGCTACACGGTGCGCCCCAGCACCACCAAGGCATGGGGGGGCGTGTCGAGCATAGACATCACGCTCTACAGGCGCCACATAGGCAACGTGCCGGGCTTCATACTGCAGGGCATACGGCTGGGCAGTGGCGATGTGAATGTGAGCAACACGCTTACCAGCATAGACCTCACCATCATCAAGAGGCGCATAGGCGCGCAGATCAGCTCGTTCGCCAGTGGCGACTGGCTGTTTGAGGACGGCAGCATCACGGTGAGCGGGGGCAATGTGTCGCGCAACATCAAGGCCATCTGCTATGGCGATGCCAACGGCTCTTACACGCCACCGCAGTGAGCAATGTGAACGCAATGAAATCGAAAACCCGATCAAAACCCAGAAACCAAAACCAAACCAAAACCAAGTAAAAATGAGAAAGCAGATTTACAGACTGACCCTTGCAGTGGCCATGACGGTCGCGGCAGTGCCGCTGGCGTGGGCGCAGGCCACGCTTGGCCTCGGCACAGTGAGCGCTCAGGCGGGTGCCAACGTGGCCGTTCCGGTCGATGCCACCGGCTTCGCCAACATCCAGGGCTTCCAATTCACCATCGACTTCGATGAAAGCCGACTTACCTATGTCAACTGCTCCGACTGGGGCGGAGGCACCGCAGTGAACGGGGTGCAGATCACCCCGCTGGCAGGGCAGGGCAAGATCACGTTCGTGTACAACGACAACTTGATCAACATCAGCTCCGGCCTGTTCTTCAACCTCAACTTCACGGTGAATGCCGGGGCCACCGGCACTGCGCCCATCGCATGGAGCGATGTGCCCACCCCGAGGGAGATATCCAACGATATCCCCGATGAGGTGGCCACTACCTACAGCAACGGAGAGGTGAACATCACCACAGGAGGTGGCGATGTGGTCATCACCGGCAACACCATCACCGGTGGCGGTCAGTCGCTGTGTGCCGGGGCTGCGGCAGCCGCGCTCAATGGCACTGTGCCCACCGATGCTGACGGGTCGGCACTGCCTACGGTGAGCTACCAGTGGGAGAGCTCCACGGCAGGGGCCGGAGGTCCGTTTGCCAATGCTGCGGGCGCATCCACCGGACAGAACTACACCCCGGGCACACTCTCCGTGACCACATGGTTCCGCAGGGTGGCCACATCTGGCACGGCACAGGACGTGAGCAACGTGGCACAGATAACTGTGAACCCGCTGCCCGCGCAGCCGGTCATCACGCAGAACGGAGACCAGCTCACCACCAATGCCACCGGCAACCTGCTGTGGTCCACAGGTGGTACAAGCCAGACCATAACTCCCCCATCAAGCGGTTCTTACACAGTGACAGTAACTGACGTTAACGGATGCAGCAGCACCTCTGCCCCATTCAGCTACACTGCCGGTGGTGGTGGCAGCGACTGCGGTGCACCTGTCTTGGAGACGGCCTGCTACGGTGACAACGACTACATCGTGTACACCTACCAGCAGGTGGCCGGTGCAGCAGACTCGCTCACGGTGTCCATTCTCGGGGTAACGGAGGAAGGATTCGACTTCATCACCGTGTATGACGGTCTGGATGACCAGTCCCCAGTGCTTTACAACGCCAGCGGTTTCCATGATGTGGAGCTGACCTCCGGTAGCGGTTACCTCACTGTGGTGATCGAGAGCGATGAGAGTGTGTCCTGTGGCGATGGGAACCTCTGCTGTGCAGACGGTCTGTTCTTTGAGTTCGGATGTGGCGAGCCATTTGTCGACCCGTTCGATTGCAGCGTGAACCCCTCTGAGACCGTGACCATCTGCTATGGCAACAATGCGGACATCCAGAACCTGTTCCTGGCTTTCGGTGGTGAGACCCTCTCCATCGAATTGGCCGGAGGCACAGAGGAGGATTACGATTTTGTGAGCATCTATGACGGCACCAGCACAGCCGACCCCTTGTTGTACACAGGCTCTGGCGACCTTACAGGAGTGTCTGTCGAGTCCACCAGCGGCTTCCTGTTGGTTCAGGTAGAGAGCGATTTCAGCATTTCATGTGCCGCTGGCAATGCGGAGTATGAATTGGATGTCTTCGTCTTCTGCGGCTCTCAGGTGATAGTGGGTGTGGAAGACCTCGGGTCTGAAAGTGCCGAGATGATGCTGATGCCCAACCCCAACAACGGGGTGTTCACGGTGCAACTGCCCTACGAGGGTGCGACACTGGAAGTGTTGAGCACCACAGGACAGGTGGTGTACCGCGCCACAGCCAACGGTACCCGCACACACGAGGCCGACATGCAGCATGTGGCCGCAGGGGTCTATACCCTGGTGGCACGTGGTGAGAAGGGCGTGAGCCACGCCAAATTCATCAAGCAGTGATAACGAACCAACGGTGGTAGGCCCCCCCCGTGTGCCAAAGCGGATTCGTAGATGGTCCGTGGCGGCACGCGGGGGTTATTTTTTCGCTGGGTCTTACCAACGGGAAAGGCCCTTCGCTACAATTGCCCAAAGAGAACACGTTAAACACCAGAAGCGAATCATGAAAGCATACATCAAGCTGATACTGTCGGGGACTTTCCTGACCATGTCCTGCTCAGAGCGTTCGCAAGAGACGGAATGTCCTCCCCCACCTATTACCAGGCAATTCATGAGTGTAATGAAACTGGTCGGAGACGACCCTGCTACTTTCACAGCAGGATCCATGAAGGAGGTTACCGATCTCTTTTTCATACCACTGTTGCACAAAGCGCCCGACAGCACCGTGCGCTTGGGAGACCCGCTCAACACATATTTGTCGGATGAGAAACTATGGTTGACAAAATCCCAAGTTCACAGCAAGATATTCCGTTCAGACACAATGTATGTGGAAAGTGCCAAGCCACCGTACAAACTGACCATGCGGGTCGAGCGCGACACTGTGGGTGCAGACCGGTTCCTTTCCATCCGTGCATTCGAACAATGGCACGTGGACGGCTCACTGAGGCTCAGGCGTGAGGTCATGGCTTATGTGCCCGTGGTGAGCAACATTGACCCGCTCAACGGATCTGTACGAGGAAAAGAACCCCTTTTTTACGTGGAGCAGGATCCGCGTAGCGCAGAGCCGATGAAACTGGCCACTGTGAGATACCGCCAGCCTGTAAAATCCAGTGATCCGCAACAATGGTACCGTGAGAATCTGGAGGCATCGGTGCGTGAAAAGTTGTTCACACCACTGATGAGAAAAGCGTGGGATGGCACACTGCAGGTGTACGCTTCGCCCGATGCGCAGCAGGCCATGAGTTTGGCGGAACTGAAAAAGCGGCTTTGTCGCATGGACACGATGTACTTTGAAAGCCCAGAGCCACCCTATGCGTTGGAGGAATACGTGTTCGAAACCTGTGATGACCGCTTCAGCGACCAGATCGTAGCCATGGATTTCGTTCAGGATGTGTATTTGAACGAGTATATGGCGCTCTCATATGACGTGAAGTGGTATTCTCTGGTGGCTAATGTGGGCAAACAGGGTGAAGGAGAGGCGGATGGAAGCACGGAAGTACTCTTTTGGGTCAGGAACTAAGAGCGATGAACCCACTGCGGAGACTGGTGGTTCCATTCGGTGAATGGAAACGGTCATGGCCTGACCGGATAGCGGCATTCATACCTGACAACGTTTGTTCTAATGATCTGTGGCCGATAATGCCGGGGTCTGCGTGGGTTGTTGCCTGTACCCTGTCCCTACTCCCCTTATGCACCATAGCCCAGGATATGGGCCTTGCGCGCGAGCAGATGGTGATGCTTTGCGACATGCTTTCAGATCACGTGTCTGACAAGTATCTGAAGCCTAAGGTTGGTGCACGGATAGCGAGAGATCTCGCTGTGTACAGGGCCGAGCTGGAGAATGGGGCCAGCATGTCCCGCGACACGTTCATGGCGCAGGTTAACCGGTTGCTTTTTGATGCAAGTGAGGATCACCACCTCAGATTCTACTACGACCCGGAGAAGTTCAACATTTTTGACAGGCAGGACCGAGGGGAGATAGAAACCCTTGAGCGGGAACAGTACCGAAGGGTAAACTTCGGTATTCAGAGGCGGAGATACTGCCGGGTAATATCGGCTATCTGCGGTTGAACAAGTTTCAGCAGTTGGAGCATGTGGAGCCGACACTGCGCGGCACCATGCTGATGCTGTCCAATGCTGATGCCCTCATCATAGACCTGAGGATAAACGGAGGCGGTGACGGCAGAACGGAGGAATTGCTGCGGTCGTTCTTTTATCCGCAGCCCGCAGGACTCGATTGCCGACCGTATCTCCAAGACATGCCCCTCTATGTGCTTACTGGGGGAGGCACCTTCTCGGCAGCGGAGGCATTTGTGTATGGACTGCAACAGACAGGCAGGGCCATTGCAGTGGGAACCGCGACCAGGGGAGGAGGGCACTCAGGGGCCAGTATAGCTCTTGCTGATGGTTTTCTGGTCTTCATGCCCACGAGTGGTGCCGACAGCCCCATAGAGGGAAAGCCGTTGATACCCGACCTGCCCACGAGGGAGACGGATGCACTGCTTACCGCGCATGCTGCCGCCCTACGGCAGCTGCTTGCTGCAAGCACAGATTCATCGGTGCAGGCATCACTTTCATGGAGCCTTGAGACCTGCGAGGCTCATCTGCGGACGTATGAGACATCGGGAGAACGGATTGCCACCTACGAAGGCAATTACGCCAATGGATTCCGGGTAGTGAGTGAGGATGGTGAATTGCGGATGTTGAACGAAGAGCGCGGCATTCGATCAGCCCTGCTTGCCATCAACGATTCATGTTTCATCGCCTCAGCTATGAAAGAGTTCGGTGAGGGCAACTACCGCGTGTGTTTCCACCCCGATGGAGGCATGACACATGAGGTGAACCTTGGGGTGAAGCGTGCACATCTGCATTTGGCCCGCACGACAATCGACCCTGAAAAATGACCCGAAAGGGCTATTTTTTTATCAAGATGGCCTTCGGTGGTTTGCATCACTAACCAAAACCCATTCAAAATGAAAAAAGTATTGTTGATGATGTTCGTTGCTGCTGCTGTATCATCTGTAGCGAGCTGCGGCAAGAAGTGCGAGGATTGCCCTTCTGGCTACTACCTCGCTGTTGACGAGCCGGGAGATGACAACTGCATCTGCTGTCCGGATGGCACTGTTTACGGTGTCACTTGCCAGTAATCGGTAAAAGTCTTACAACGGGTTCACAGAGGCCCGTCCCAAGGGGGCGGGCCTTTACACATTTATCGCATGAACAGGAAATTTCTCATCGTATTGCTATCGGCCATGCCATTGGCCCTGTTTTCAATAACTGACGCCACTGCGCAAGAGCGGTTGTATTTCCTCAGTGGCGAGGAGCGTGATGTGAAGATCACCGAGGTCTCGCCCACCGAGATCAAGTACCGCGAGATGGGAGATACCGAGGGGCCTGTGTTCATCATCCCAAAGGCAGAGCTGTTCAAGGTGAACTACCAAAGCGGCAGGGTGGAGGTGATCGATCAGGCCAAGGCTGCACCCGCCAAGCCGGCCGCACCGGCCAATGCGACTGTGGCGGGCTCGGTGCTCATAGACAAATGGGGGCGCACGTCCTTTGAGAACCGCAAGATCTACCGGCAGAAACTGACAGGGGGAATCGTGGGCATGAGTGCCGGTGCAGTTTTCACGGCTCTTGCCATTCCTTTCATTGCCAATGCATACACTCCTTTCTGGGACATCGAGCCGGTTCCCTCATTGGTACTTGGGGGTATTTTAGCTGTTGGGGCCACCGCAGAGTTCGTACTCGGAGCGATCAATTTCGGCACTATGGGCAAGTACAAGAAGCGGGCAGAGGACCTGGAGGCGGGCATAACCTTTCGACCTACGCTGCTCAACGCCAACCGCTACCAAGGCGCCAGCGTGATGAACAGCCCCGGCTACGGGGTCACGGTGGGCATCAGGTTCTAAGGGCGCTTTCTCAAGGTGCGTTCTGGGGGTAGCAACCGTCCGGACCGGGCGAGTTGGTGGAGGTGACGGTGAAAGTCCTTGTTTTGGTATAGGTGCCGTTGAATCCCTCACAGGTGCGGGTCATGGTGTAGCTGCGTCCGAACACGAGATTGGGCACAAACAGGGTGTTGGGCGAATTGCAATAAGGTGGATTCACAGAGCTCAACGGTCCCTCGTAACCCGCTCCGCAGTAGTCGAGGATTCCATTGTTGAGAATGATGCCCCCATTGGTCTCTCTCAGTTGGATTATCGCGGTACCGGTGCAGGTCTCGAAGAAGGTGCCAGCGGTGGCAGAGCAATGGAGATTGCTGCGGGTGATGACCAGATTGTAAGTGGTGCTGTTTCCACCGCCACCGCCTGTTCCGCCACCACCGGTTCCACCTCCCCCTGTTCCACCACCTCCAGTGGTATTGCAGTCCGCAGTGCTTCGTGTGCCGCAGTCTGCACAGTCCGTGCCGCAGGGGCAAAGGCTGTAAACGGATCCCGGACCACCATCATCGCATACGCCATCGTTGGCGTAAGTACAGGTGTTGCTACAGCCGGGCCCCTCTTCAATATCATCTTTGAAAAGGCAACCGTTGAACATCAGTCCGAGCAGAAGCAGAAGTATTAGACGCATGGGTGGGTCAGTGATAGGTGAACGAGGCAATTTTCAGCATCCCTCTGAATCCTTGAAATAGCCCTTAAGGGCCATGTCTCCGCCACCTTCCGCACCCTTGCAGATGCCCTACCTTTGCTTTCTGCGAAATATCCGAGGCGCGCGAGCGTTTCTACGGATTCAAAAGAGAGCAATGACCTTCAAGCGCCATCTGAGGAAGACCCTCATCATCCTGCCTCTTGCAGGGCTCACGCTGTTCACTTCCAGCTATGTGGACAGCTACTTCGAGATCAGCAAGAACCTCGACATCTTCATCAGCCTGTACAAGGAGCTGCACCTCTACTACGTGGACGAGACCCAGCCAGGCAAGCTCATGGAGGAGGGCATCAACGGCATGTTGGAGTCCTTGGACCCTTACACCAACTTCATCCCTGAGAGCGACATTGAGGATTATCGTTTCATGACCACCGGACAGTATGGGGGCATCGGGGCGTTGATCAGAAAAAAAGGCGATCATGTGCTGGTGGCCGAGCCTTACGAGGGTTTCGGGGCCGACAAGGCGGGCCTCATCGCAGGCGACATCATCCTCGAGATCAACGGCAAACCTACCGAGGGCAAGAGCGTGGAGGATGTGAGCACCGCGCTGAAGGGTCAGCCTAAGACCGAGGTCAAGGTGAAGATCGAGAGGCCGGGATCGGACAAGCTCATCAATAAGACCATCATTCGTGAGGAGGTGCAGATCAAGAGCGTGCCTTACAGCGGCATGTTAGACAGCGAGGTGGGCTACGTGAACCTTAGCAGCTTCACTGACAACTGCAGCAAGGACGTGGCCGATGCCATTGCGGAGCTGAAGGGTAAAGGCATGAAGAAACTGGTGCTCGACCTGCGAGGCAATCCGGGCGGCCTGCTGAACGAGGCGGTGAAACTCAGCAACATCTTCGTGGAGAAGGACGAACTCATCGTCAGCACCAAGGGCAAAGTGCAGGAATGGAACAAGGACTATAAGGCACCGTCCCGTCCCTTGGAGCCCGACATGCCAGTGGCTGTGCTGGTGAACAGCGGTTCGGCATCGGCATCAGAGATCGTGGCGGGCGTGCTGCAAGACCTCGACCGAGGCGTTGTCATCGGGCAGCGCACCTTCGGCAAGGGGCTGGTGCAGACCACGCGGCCCCTGAGCTACAACGCACAGCTCAAGGTGACCACGGCCAAGTACTACATCCCCAGCGGAAGATGCATCCAGGCCGTGAACTATGCCGAGCGCAACGAGGACGGCAGTGTGAGCAAAGTGCCTGACAGCCTACAGACCCTGTTCCAGACCCGTGGCGGCAGATCGGTCTATGACGGTGGCGGCATTCTGCCCGACATCGAGGTGGAACCAAGCCGCCTCTCTGATATCGCCTTCAGCCTGGGCAGCAAGTTCCTCCTCTTCGACTTTGCCACTGAATACAAGCTCCGCAACCCGACCATTCCGCCCGCCAGCGAGTTCAGGGTGGACGATGAACTGTACGCGGAGTTGAAAAAGTGGCTTTCAGGAAAGGAGTTCGACTACACCACTGAGAGTGAGCAGATGATAAAAGAGCTGCGCGAGGCGGCCGAGGACGACAGGTATCTCGAACGCATCAAGGCCGAGCTCGATGCCTTGGAGGCCAAAGTGACCCACAGCAAGACAGAGGACCTCGAGACCTTCTCCGACCAGATCCGCGAACTGCTGGAGGGCGAGATCGTGTCACGCTACCACTATCAGCGCGGACGCATCGAGTCCATGCTGCGCCACGACCAGGAAGTGGAGCGTGCCGTAAAGTTGCTCAATGACCCCGGGGCCTACCGCGAGGTGCTCTCTGTCAAAAAGTGACCCTGAGCGGGAATGGGACTCCTCCCCGACCATCAGCACCGTAACCTCACCTTCATCGGGCTGGCACTGGTGGCCATAGGCTTGCCGCTCAGTGTGTTCCTGATGAGCGTGGGGCAGTTCGTGCTCATAGGGAATTGGCTGCTGGAGCGCGATCATCGCAGGCGGCTGCGGCAGTTCGTCAC
The DNA here is from genome assembly GCA_964500205.1 of uncultured Chryseobacterium sp. Lineage (GTDB taxonomy): Bacteria > Bacteroidota > Bacteroidia > UBA10329 > UBA10329 > UBA10329. Next base: position 206,624 of record CAZCNS010000005.1, read on the forward strand.
AGACCCGCTGTCCATGGTGCTCAGTTCCGTGTGGCTTGCGCACCTCGTAGGCGTGCTCTGGGCGCCCGACACCGCTGCGGCACTGGCCGATGTGCGCGTGAAGCTGCCGCTGGTTCTTCTGCCCCTCGTCCTTTTCACATCGCGCATGCCCGAGCCCGCCCGCCTCAGGCAGGTCCTTTACCTGTTTGTGCTCGCCACTGTAGCAGGATCGCTGGTAGGGCTGGTGAACTACCTTGGACTCAGCGGGCAGGTCATTGTGGAGAAACGCCACCTTTCCGTCTTCATCTCTCACATCAGGTTCAGCATGATGGTGGTGATGTCCATGCTGATTCTCGGTCATTTTCTGGAGCAGGAATGGAAGCGATGGGGGGCAGGGGAGAAGGTGTTCGTCCTGCTGCTGCTGGTGTGGTTGTTCTATTTCCTGGTGCTGCTGGAGTCGGCCACGGGCTATCTCGTTTTCGTGGCATTGCTCGGGCTTTATCTGCTGCGGAAGCTGCTTAGGGCCCGCAGCGTGGCCGTGCGAGGGTCAGCGGCAATGCTGCTGGTGGGCGCCCTGTTTGCAGGACTCTTCTATGTCAACGGCATCTATCGGTCGCATCAGCTCGATTTTCCCTTTGTTTTCGAGGAATTGCCTCAGCACACGGTCAACGGGCGCGAGTATGAGCACTATCCCGCCCGGCATTTCAAGGAAAATGGCCATCGCATGTGGAACATGGTGTGCGAGCCGGAGCTGGAGATCGCTTGGCCATCGCGCAGTGCCATGCACATCGACAGCAGCGATATGCGCGGTCAGCGGCTGCGGTTCACACTGATGCGCTACCTCACTTCGCTCGGGCTGCCCAAAGACTCGCTAGGCGTGATGACCCTTTCGGCCACCGATGTCCGAAATGTCGAGCTGGGATTCACCAACCATCGCTATACCCAGCGCTGGGGCGTGTCGCGCAGGCTGGCCGAGTTCTTCTGGCAGTGGGACAACTATGTGCATACAGGAGACCCTAACAATTCCACCCTCATTCAGCGTATCGTCTATGCACAGGTGGGCATGGACATCGCACGTCAGCATCCGCTCATCGGTGTGGGCACAGGTGGGCTGGTGTGGGCTTACGAAAGAGCCTATGAGAAGGACGATAGGCGCCTGCTGCCTCAATTCCGCCTCATTGCCCACAACCAGTTCCTCGCCACGGCCATCTGCCTCGGTCTTCCGGCAACGATATGGTTCATCTTCTCCCTTCTTTTTCCGTTGAAACGAATGTGGCGCAGTCTGCCGTACGTGGGCTTCCTGCTCATCATCACGCTTTCGTTCCTCAGCGACAATACGTTGGGCAGCCAGGCCGGGGTCACGCTCTATGCGTTCCTTAATGCACTCCTCATCGTTGTTCACGGCAACGACAGGGCCGCTCGATAGATAGCCAACGTACTTTCACACATGCGAAGCACCGAAAACTTGCGCATGTGCTCACGGGCGTTGCGCACAAGCAGGTCTGCAAGCTGCGGGTCGGTAAGAAGTCGACTAGAATGCTGACCAAGTGCCACGTCATCGTTGACAGGAGCCAGCAGTCCCGTGTTCCCATCGATCACCATCTCGGGGATGCCGCCCGTGGAGGTCGCCACCACAGGCACACCTGCCGCCATCGCATCCAACACTGAGGTGCCGAGGCCCTCACTTTCCGGTGTGGTGATGAAAAGGTCGAGCGAGGCCAGCAATTGTGGCACATCATCACGGAAGCCGAGCAGCTTCACTTGTCCTGAAAGACCAAGCGATGTCACTTGTTTCTCCAGTTCACTTCGCAATGGCCCTTCGCCAGCGATTACGGCCACCACGGGTGCCTCAGACGCTGTCGCAATGTTTCTTACGGTATTGAGAAAAGTGAAAAGCCCTTTCTCGGCTGTCAGCGCGGCCACGGTGCCGATGAGGATAGAGCTGGGGCCTGCACCCAATTCCGACCTTAGTGCCTCTGAGCGCGAGAGACTTCGGAAGCGAGACAGGTCGATGCCCGAGTGCACCGTCATGGTCTTGTGTGCATCAATGCCCGAGGCGATGGCAGCCTCGCGCACCGCGTCAGACACGCAGATGACCCTCCGAACACTGGCATGATGGTATTTCCATTGGGATAAGATCCCTTTCCCAATCGGGAACGGCACCCTTCGGCTCACGATGATCTGTGCATTCATCCCAAAAAGTGAAGCTGCCATGACGGCCATGGTGTGCGCGTGGGCATCATGTGCGTGGATCAAGGTCGCATCACTTTTTTTGGAGAAACGAGCAAGCCGGAAGGCCATAACAGGATCGATGGATGCGAAGCGGGGCCATGCTACATGGTTGATGTTGTGTGCGATGCAATGCCGCTCCATGGCACTGCCGCTGCGACATACCACCTCCTGACGCACACCGGCAACGGCAAGTCCAGCCATCAGATAGGCTACCTGCTGTTCGCCACCGCGCCAGCCTATCTGCGTGGACACATGGATCACGCAGAGAGAGGATCTTTCACGTTCACCCTTCATTCATCCGCTTCATGAAAACTTCCCGTTGATAGGCGGCCCCGGCCGATATGACCGCGATGTTCCATCCAGCATTCCCATCCAGAAATCCTCTTTTGAGGAAAAAGATCTTGACGAAGCGGGTAATGGCTCTGAAAACGCCCCGGAGCAGCGAGCCGCGCTTACCGCTCTCCACGCGCTGCTCTGCAGCCAACTTTGCATAGCGTGTGGCCCGTTCTCGGTGCTCATCGACCGTGTAGCAGGTGTAATGTAGCAGGTCGCCCTTCATCTGGTTGATGGGCAGTTCGGTCATCAGCCGTTCGTGGACGCGGTCGTCTGTCCAGCTTGCTTTTCCCTTGGGGAACATTCGGAACTTGCGGTCGGGATACCAGCCGCTGTGGCGCACCCATTTCCCGCAATAATTGCTCAGGCGGTTGAAGCGGAAGGCACCGGGCGTCCCATTTTTCTTCCAAGCGAGCAGCGATTGCCGAAGTTCATCGGAGAGGGCCTCGTCCGCATCGAGCACGATGATGTTGGTGTGAGCGGTGAGGCCGATGGCGTGGTTGCGCTGCGGGCCATAACCGGGCCATGGGTTGTGGTGGAAATGCGCGCCCAGCTCCCGGCAGATGTCCTCAGTGCGGTCGGTGGAGCCACTGTCGACCACCACCACCTCATCGGCCACACCTTCCAGCGATTGCAGGCAGCGGCCGATGTTGCGCTCTTCGTTGAGGGTGATGATGACGGCAGACAGCAGGTTCACAGGGCGAAGGTAGGCCGCTGAACATACTCACGGGCCGCGACTTCTGTAACCTCACATGTTAGATTTGCAACATGGACATGCTCTTCAGGCCATTCCGAGTGCTGTGGCGGTATCTTTTCTTCATCACCACGTTCCTTACGTTAATGCCGCTTTTTCCGTTCTTCCTGTACTTCGTGCAGCATGAGGAGCATTTCAAGAAGGCCATGTTCCTTAAGCGCGTCTGGGCCCGCCTCATGACCTGGCCCATGGGCATGATCACACTGACCGAGGAAGAGGAGACACCCGGCTCAGGCCCGTATCTGATCATTCTCAATCACACCTCTTTTCTGGACATCATGCAGGCGTACATAGCCATTCCTATCTACTTTCATTTCGTGGGCAGGTCAGGGCTGGGACGCTGGTGGTTCTTCAACATCTTTTTCAAGAAGATGGACATCCTGATAGACCGCGACAATGCCCGCGCGTCCTACATCACCTATCAGCGCGTGGCCGATGACCTGAAAAAAGGCATCTCTGTTGGCATCTTCCCAGAGGCTATCATACCAGCTGACACACCGAAGATGCTTCCATTCAAGAACGCTCCATTCAAGGTGGCCATAGAGCAGCAGGTGCCGATCCTGCCTGTCACATTCATAGGTGGTTGGAAGTTGCTTCCGGCCAAGCCTCACGTGCATCGTGGGGCGCGGCCGGGCATCGCGAGGGTAACGATCCATCGGGCCATTCCCACCGAAGGCCTTGGCCCCGAGGATGTCGGTCGGTTAAGAGACCGGACACGCAGCATCATTGCGAACGAACTGGCGCGTCACGGATACCCGCAATAAGCGCGTCTATCCTATCGACATCATGTTCTGGGTGCAGCGGCTCAGTTCCTTGCCATCCGCGCCTTTCATGCTTGCTATCACGTGTATAGCCTTGCGGCCTTTCTTGACGATCTCGGCCTTCGCGCGAACCACGTCTCCTGCCCGCGCAGGTCGGAAAATGTCGGTGGTGAAGTTGAGGGTCACGAAGTGCGACTCGTTTTCCATGGCTGCGACCGCCATGCCCACCACCTCGTCCAGAATGGCTGCGTGAACACCCCCGTGCAGCGTGCCTACAGGGTTGCACATGTCGGGCCGCACGGTCACCTCGAGGGTAAGCGTGTCATCGCCCACTTCTCTGATAATGCCTCCCAGCCATGAGCTGAAGCCCTGCACATGGCCGGTGGAAGGCTTGTCTATCATCGACACGAAGAATGACCTGATACCGTTCTTGCTCATTGGAAAAAGATGTTAAAAGCTGACTGCTACGCTGTTCGGAGGAGACTGAGATGGAATGTCGTGTGCACGAATGTCTATATTTACGGCCCTTACCCAAACAAACCGCAAGGTTAACAGTTCACACGCTCATGTTCAATAGCAAGTCAGGCAGCGAGGCAGGGAAGTCAGGCTCGGCAGCCATGCCCAATCATATCAACAGCGACACCATCATCGAGGGAACCATCCGCGCCAAGGGAAATCTGAGGATGGACGGAACCCTCAAGGGTGACCTCGAATGTCAGGGCCGCCTCGTAGTGGGGGCCAGTGGCGTGGTAGAAGGCAACGTGCGCTGCGAGAATGCCGAAATCGAAGGCACGCTCAAGGCCAACATCACAGTGAGCGACCTGCTTACCCTCAAGTCAACAGCCAAGGTACACGGTGACATCCAGACCAAGAAACTGGCCATTGAGCCGGGCGCAGCGTTCACAGGTTCTTGCAGTATGGGCACCGGTGCTGTGATAAAAGACATCGCGGATGCCTCAAGGAACCGTTCCGGAGAACAGCAACAGCAGCGGAAAACAGCCTAACGCCATTCTGCGCTATGCCGGTCTTGCCACCCAGATGATGGTCATCGTGGTGGTATGTGCATTGGCCGGGATATGGCTGGACGGGCACTTTGCAACTGAGAGCCCTTGGTTCACCGGTGTGCTCACGGTCTTCGGGGTGGTGGCATCCATGTACACCGCTGTGAAGGATCTTTTGAGACATTGAACCGAGACAATCATTCCACATGAGTTACATCATTAAAGCTTCGCTGATTGCTGTGGCAGTGGTCGGGGTCACTCATCTATTGGGGTCGCAGGCCGATGCGCGACTCTATCATCCGCATTTCCCGTTCGTCACCCTGTTCTTCGCCCTGAGTTCGGTGGCGGCACACGAGGCCATTGTCCGCTCTTTGGCCGGCAATCCGCGCAGGTTCCCTGCCTATTTCATGGGCGTGTCAGGAATCAAGATGATGGTTTATCTGGTAGCTATCGGCATCTACGTTTTCATTCATCAGGAGAACGCTGTCCCGGTCATCGTTCTGTTCATGCTTCTCTATGTGCTGTACACGGTCTTGGAGCTGGTCACTTTGGTGCCGAAGGTGAGCAAGTGAGCCCTTCGCCACAGTCCTTTCAGGTCTGATAAAAATCACATTAAATCCGGTTGTTGTTCCGATTTTTTTGTGCCTATGTTTGCGCCCGAATTTTTGAGCAGGGGCAAATCCTTCACCACGAGATGCTGAAACACAGGACTGGCAAGGCTTTCAAGGCCATCTTCACCCTCTTATCCATGCTCTCTCTGGGCCTCGGTTCGGCAGTAGCCGGAGGCGATGCTGACGGTGAGTTCAATGCCGGGGAGATGATCATGCACCACGTCATGGATGCTCCCGACATCCATTTGATGACCATTGGTGACAAGCACATCTCCATTCCGTTGCCGGTCATCATGTGGAGCAACGAAGATGGACTCAGCATTTTCTCGACCTCAAGATTCCATCACGGTCATGCATCGTACAACAGGTATGCACTCGACCACGGCCACATCATCCGACTGAGTGCCAATAACCCGTTTTTGGAGTCAGAGCATCTTGATATTGCTGATGCTAAGAGCTTTGGATACAGTGAAGAGAGCTGGCAGGGATTCTTCAATGGCCGTCCTGCCGGGTTCATCAACATGAGCATCACCAAGACCGCAGCGGGTATCTTCATCACGGTGATTTTGATGTTCTTGGTATTCGTGAGTGTGGCCAGGGCGTATGAGCGCAACCCGAATGAGGCCCCCAAAGGTCTTCAGTCTTTCTTGGAGCCTGTCATTCTCTTCATCCGGGATGAGGTGGCCAAGCCGTCCATCGGCCCGCGCTATGAGAGCTTCCTTCCGTTCCTGTTGTCGGTGTTCTTCTTTATATGGATGGCGAATCTGTTGGGTCTCATACCGTTCATCGGAGGTTTCAATGTCACGGGCAACATCGCTGTGACCCTTGTGCTCGCGCTTTTCACCTTCTTCCTTACAACAGTGAAGGGCAACAAGAACTATTGGGCACATATTTTCGCTACTCCGGGCGTTCCTACTTGGCTGCTTCCGCTGATGGTGCCGATTGAACTCATGGGTATGCTCACCAAGCCTTTGGTGCTGTGCCTGCGTCTCTTTGCCAACATCACGGCTGGTCACATTATCATCCTTTCGTTCATCAGTCTCATCTTCATCTTCAATGCCAAGTATGGAGCTGGAGCCGGCTATGGTGTCTCTGTAGTGTCCTTGCTCTTCGGCATTTTCATGAACACTCTTGAGATTCTGGTAGCATTCCTACAGGCATATGTATTCACGCTGCTTTCAGCCCTGTATCTCGGTGCTGCGGTAGAGGAACATCATCATTGACAAATTGCTTCAAGCCATTGGCCTTAAGCCACAAGCATTCTCGATAATCAGTAAATCAAATCAATCATCCATCCCTAACCTTTCAAACCTTTTCACAATGGAAATCATTTCAATTCTTCTTGATGCAGCTTTGGCTTACCTCGGTGCTGGTATCGGTGCTGGTGTAGCTGTTATCGGTGCCGGTCTTGGTATCGGACGTATCGGTGGCACAGCCCTCGAGAGCATGGCCCGTCAGCCTGAGGCTATCGGTGACATCCGTGCGAGCATGATCGTTGCTGCCGCACTGGTGGAAGGTGCTGCCTTCTTCGGCATCATCGTTTGCCTGCTCGTGGTACTGATGAAGTAATGAAACAGGAACGGGTCTCGCCCCTGACGGTTGGTCAGGGGCGGGAGACCCCGACCAACGCAGGGATGCGGCTGATTGACTGATACAACATTCACACATTAACATAAGAGAGAAATGGGACTCGTAACCCCCGGTATTGGCCTCATCATCTGGATGACCATCGCGTTTCTTGTGGTCTGGGTAGGCCTGGGCAAGCTTGCGTGGCCTTCGATCATGAAGACCATCAAAGAGCGTGAGGAGAGCATCGCCAACGCGCTGAAGTCTGCGGAAGCTGCACGCCAGGAGATGGCCAAGCTCCAGAGCGACAATGAGCGCATCCTGAAAGAGGCTTATGCCCAGCGCGATGCCATCATGAAGGAGGCCAAGGAGCTGAAGGACAAGCTTGTGAGCGATGCCAAGGAAAAGGCGCAGGTAGAGGCAGACCGTATAGTGGCAAGTGCCCGCGAGAGCATTGTAAACGAGAAGACCGCTGCAATGGCCGAGATAAAGTCGCATGTGGCGAAGCTCTCCATAGACATTGCCGAGAAAGTGCTCCGCTCAGAACTAAGCGATGCTTCGAAGCAGGAGAAGTTGATGAACGACCTGATCAGCGACATCAAGCTCAACTGATATGCAGGATTCAAGGGTAGCCTTACGTTATGCCAAGTCGTTCCTGAGCCTTGTGGCCGGGACAGATGGTCTGGAGCAGGCTTATGTCGACATGTGTCTTATTGACGGGTCTGTGCGTGCAAGCCGTGACCTGCGTATCATGCTGTCAAGCCCGATAATCAGTGCCGACCGCAAATTGGCCGTGTTGAAGAAGGTGTTCACGGAGCTAAGCCGCCCTACGGAGCTGTTTCTTGAACTGCTGACGAAGAAAGGACGTGAAGGCTCGCTCGGTGCGGTGGCCACAAGTTTCATCGGTCAGTACAAGAAGATGAAGGGCATTACCACCGCCAAGGTGGTGTCTGCCGCAGTACTGACAGACGATGCCCGCCAACGTGTGCTTGACATCGTTAGCAAAGAAGTGGGCGGGTCAGTCGAGCTGGAACTGTCGGTTGATCCCGAGCTCATCGGTGGCTTCATACTGTCGGTGGGCGATCAGCAGATGGACACGAGCATTCTGAGCAGGATGAATACCATGCGGCAGGAGATGGGTGCAAATCTCTACGTCAAGAAACTCTGAGTCGACCTACTCAGCAATATCACAACAGATAAATTAACAAGAGTTACAATGGCCAGTATCAATCCAGCGGAGATATCCGCAATCCTCAGGGAACAGCTTGCAGGCATCAAGACCGAGGCAGAGCTTCAGGAAGTAGGAAGCGTGCTACAGGTAGGTGACGGTATCGCCCGTCTTTATGGCCTGAGCAATGTGCAGTCGGGCGAGCTTATCGAGTTTGACAACGGCACCCGCGGCATCGTTTTGAACCTGGAGGAAGACAATGTGGGCGCTGTACTTCTTGGTGCGTCAACCGGCATCAAGGAGGGTAGCACTGCCAAGCGTACAGGTCAGATCGCCTCCATCAAGGTGGGCGAGGGCATGCTGGGTCGCGTGGTCAACACGCTTGGTGAGCCTATCGATGGCAAAGGCCCTATCGGTGGCGACCTCTATGACATGCCATTGGAGCGCAAGGCGCCTGGTGTTATCTACCGTCAACCGGTGAATGAACCGTTGCAGACAGGTATAAAGGCGATTGATGCGATGATTCCGATCGGTCGTGGACAGCGTGAGCTTGTGATCGGTGACCGCCAAACAGGTAAGACTGCCGTGTGCATCGACACCATCATCAATCAGAAGGAGTTCTTTGACGCTGGAAAGCCAGTGTTCTGCATCTATGTGGCCATCGGACAGAAAGGTTCTACGGTTGCGGGCATCGTTAAAACGCTGGAAGAGGCAGGCGCCATGGCTTACACCGTTGTGGTTGCGGCTACGGCATCGGACCCTGCTCCGCTGCAGTTCTACGCGCCTTTCTCAGGTGCTGCCATCGGGGAGTTCTTCCGCGACACAGGCCGTCCCGCACTCATCGTATATGATGACCTCTCGAAACAGGCGGTGGCCTACCGTGAGGTTTCTCTGCTGCTGCGCAGACCTCCCGGACGCGAGGCTTACCCCGGTGACGTTTTCTACTTGCACAGCCGTCTGCTTGAGCGTGCCGCCAAGGTGATCGCGGACGATAGCATTGCGCAAAACATGAACGACCTGCCTCCTTCTTTGAAGGGCATGGTGAAAGGTGGAGGTTCGCTCACCGCACTGCCCATCATCGAGACGCAAGCGGGTGACGTATCGGCCTACATCCCGACCAACGTGATTTCCATCACAGACGGGCAGATCTTCCTTGAGTCCAACCTTTTCAACTCAGGTGTGCGTCCCGCGATCAACGTAGGTATCTCGGTATCACGTGTGGGAGGTTCGGCACAGATCAAGTCGATGAAGAAGGTGGCAGGTACCCTGAAACTCGATCAGGCGCAATACCGTGAACTGGAAGCGTTCTCCAAGTTCGGTTCAGACCTCGATGCCGCTACCAAGAACGTACTTGAGAAAGGCAAGCGCAACGTGGAGATCCTGAAGCAGGGCCAGTACTCGCCAGTTTCGGTGGAGAAGCAGGTAGCGATCCTTTACCTCGGCACAAAGGGTCTGCTCCGCAGCATCCCGGTCGATAAAGTGCGTGCGTTCGAGGCTGAGTATCTGGATTTCCTGGATGCCAAGCACCGCGATACGCTCGATCAGATCAAGGCGGGCAAGATCGATGACAGCATCACTTCTGTCCTTGAGCAGGTGGCGAAGGAGCTGGGGGCGAAGTATTAATTCAATTGGCAATCAGCATTGCTTTGAGTCGGATTGCCACAGCCAATGTGAAATCGACAATCTGCAATCATCAATCATCAATCTGCAATAATCAATTGAATGGCCGGCCTTAAGGAAGTTCGCGAAAGGATCACCTCGGTATCTTCTACCAAGCAGATTACTTCTGCCATGAAGATGGTATCGGCAGCCAAGCTCCGCAGGGCTCAGGATGCCATTACCAGGATGCGTCCGTATGCGGGCAAACTGAAGGAGATATTGGAGAACGTGAGCGCCACAGTAGATCCGAGTGAAGGGGGTGTTTACGCTGTGGAGCGCGAGGTTTCGTCAGTGCTGCTCATTACCGTCTCTTCCAACCGCGGTCTGTGCGGTGGCTTCAATGCCAACATCAGCAAGTCGGCCATGAAGGCCATTCAAGAGGAGTACGCAGGCAAGAAACTGACCGTCCTGCCCATCGGTAAGAAGGCCGGAGAATTCCTCAAACGCAGAGGGCTGGAGGTGCTCGCTGCCCATAATGATGTTTTTGACGATTTGAAATTTGAGGGCATTGCCCCCATTGCGGAGCGCGTGATGCAGGATTTCGCCAATGGCACCTACGACCGCGTGGACGTTATCTACAATGAGTTCGTGAACGCGGCCAGCCAAGTGGTCAACAGAGAGCAGTTTCTTCCAGTGCGGCCTCCCCAGCAAACAGCCTCATCTTCTGCGGAATACATCTTTGAGCCTTCAAAGGCAGAGATCGTGCAGGATCTGATTCCACGTTCCTTGAAAACGCAGCTTTACAAGGCGGTGCTTGACAGCTATGCCTCTGAGCATGGAGCGCGCATGACCGCCATGCACAAGGCCACTGACAATGCCACCGAACTGCTCAAGCAGCTCAAGCTGACCTATAACAAGGCAAGGCAGGCGTCTATCACCAACGAGATCCTGGAGATCGTAGGCGGTGCAGCGGCTCTCGAAGAGGCGTAAACCACAGGAAATCCGTTACAGGGATTTCTGTGTTCAAAGTTTATCCTTCCAGAATACGGGTTGTGGAAATCCCATCCACCATGTTCACGGTGTGAACCTCATGCACGAGGTCTGCACCCACTATGTCTAACTTGGCGTATTCCCCGCCTTTCACCAGCACCTGCGGTCTCAGTTCGCTGATGAGCTCATAAGGAGTGTCTTCATCGAAAATGAGAACGTGGGAGACCTCTGGAAGGGATGAGAGCACCATGGCCCTGACCTTCTCGCTGTTGACGGGTCTGGAGGGGCCCTTGAGTCTGCGCACGGAGCTGTCGCTATTGATGGCCACCACCAGCACATTGCCCAAGGCGGCTGCCTGACGTAGCAATTGCCTGTGTCCGGCATGGAGCACATCGAAGCAACCGTTGGTGAACACCACGCGCTTTCCGGAGAGGCGCTCTTTGAGCAGTGAGGAATCCTTTCTCTCCACAAGCTTCCGGTCATTGGCCAGGGCCGACTTCAGCTCATCGCTGCTGACGGTGGCAGTGCCGCGTTTGCCCACTGCTATTCCGGCTGCAACATTGGCGTGTAGGGCACTTGTGGGCAGTGAATGCCCTAAGCTCAACATCACACCGAGGGTGGCCAGAACGGTATCTCCGGCCCCGCTTACGTCATAAACCTCGCGGGCGCGGGCGGGGATGTTGAGCACCGTATCATCCGATAGCAATGTCATGCCAGCGGCCGATCGGGTCACGAGCAGTTGTTGCACTGCGCATTGTTGCATCATCTGCCTCGCGGCAGTTACCACAGTTGCGTCATCGTTGGCAATTTTCCGTCCGGCAGCGTCCTCAAGTTCTTTCAGGTTGGGAGTGATCAGGGCTGCCGGCCCATAAGCTGACCAGTCTGTGCGCTTGGGGTCCACCACCACCTTGATACTGTTGGAAGTAGCCCATGCGTTGAGCATTGCGAGCACCTCATCGCTCACGGTTCCCTTGGCATAGTCCGATATCAACAACACGTTCACCTTGTCGGCAAGGCCAGTGAGCAGCGCTGAAAGGACATCAAGCACATTTTTTTCCCAAGCGAAAGGAGATTCGTGGTCAAACCTTACGATCTGCTGACCACTCACCACCCTTGTTTTGGTCACCGTGCGAGTAGCATAGGGTTGCAAGTGGCAGGTGATGCCCAGTGCTTGGCATTTCTTACTGAGGACGGCAGCAGCGGGGTCATTGCCCACCAGACCGATGAGAATGGCCGCACCGCCCAGTGCCGCCACATTGGCCGCCACATTGGCCGCTCCGCCAGGTGTTGACCATTCGCCTGTGACGCGCACCACAGGCACCGGGGCCTCAGGACTCATGCGGTCCACAATGCCCGACACGTAATGGTCGAGCATCACGTCACCGAAAACGAGTATCTGGTTCTTTTTCATCGGAGCATCACACGATCATTCCGGCCCCTACAGTGTTGTTGGTGGCCTCGTCTATGATGATGAGGCTACCTGTGGTGCGGTTCTTTCTGTAGCTGTCGAAGAATAGGGGCGAAGTGGTGCGCAAGCGTATGCGTCCGATGTCGTTGAGTCCGATGGATGTATCGCCTTCCGTTTTCTGTAAATTGTTGATATCCATCTTGTAAGTCACCTCCTTGATGATGCAACGGGCCTCCTTGGTGGTGTGGCGCAGGGCGTATTTCCCACCGATCTGTAGAGGCTTGTCGCTCATCCAGCATACCATCAGGTCGATGTCTTGCTCCTCGTTAGGACGGTTATTCACTTTTACCAGCATATCACCACGGCTGATGTCTATCTCGTCCTCCAATGTCATGGTCACCGACATGGGTGCGAACGCCTCTGCCATCGGCACTCCGTTCAGCTCGATGGCCTTGATGCGCGATGTGAAACCGGAGGGCAACACGGCCACCTCGTCCCCGGGCCGGAAGATTCCACCTGATACCCGTCCTGCATAGCCCCTGTAGTCGTGGAACTCGGTTTTCATGGGCCGTATCACATATTGCACCGGGAAACGCGAGTCGATGAGGTTGTGGTCGCTGCCGATATGTACGTTCTCCAGGATGTGCATCAAGGTGGAACCCTTGTACCAGTCCATTTTGGTAGAGCGGTCCACCACGTTATCACCCATCAGCGCACTGATAGGCACATAATGCACGTCCTTGATGGCCAGTTTGGCGGAGAAATGCTCGAAGTCGTTGCGCACCTTCTCGAAAGCCTCCTCGCTGAAATCAACAAGATCCATCTTGTTCACGCACACCACCACATGCGGTATCTGCAGCAGTGATGCGATGTAGGCGTGGCGCTTGGTCTGCTCTATCACCCCTTTGCGGGCATCCACGAGGATGATGGCGAGGTTGGCCGTACTGGCCCCGGTCACCATGTTGCGGGTGTACTGGATGTGACCGGGAGTGTCTGCAATGATGAACTTGCGCTTGGGCGTGGCGAAATAGCGGTAGGCCACATCTATGGTGATGCCCTGCTCACGCTCGGCCCGCAGACCGTCCGTTAGTAGCGCGAGGTTCACATGCTCCTCACCCTTCTTGGCACTGGCCTGCTCGATGGCCTCCATCTGGTCTGCGAAGATCGACTTGCTATCATACAGCAGCCTGCCGATGAGGGTGCTCTTGCCATCATCCACACTTCCTGCCGTGGTGAACCGCAGCAGTTCCATGTTCAAGAAGCCTTGATGGTCAGTGGTCTGTTGTGTTGTCATCAGCGGATTGTCAGCAGCGAATTACGAATTGTTACGAATATACGAATGGGGGTGCATCAGCGAATTACGAATTCACACGAATGTACGAATGGGGTATCATCCACTGTTTTCACTAGGGCGAAAGGGTGTTGAGCACTCGCTTGTGTCTTACTCCTTCTGTGCCGAAATTGATGATGATTCCAAGTTGCTTTTGTCCCCAAGTCAAGTACTTGTACACCTGCTCTATGTTCTGTCTGGAGAAATGATTGCTTTTCTTCAACTCGACAACAACCTCATTTTCAATCAGAAAGTCCACGAATCCACGCCCGACCACCTCGCCTTGAAACATCACCGGGAAATGAGCTTGTTCTGTGAATTTGATTCTCTTTTTTTCAAGGCTATGGCGTACGCTCTTTGGTAAACTACCTCTGGATGGCCTGGACCCAGCTCGTTGTGAACATCGAATGCAGCACCCACAATCTCATAACTGAGCTCTGCAAACAACAGATCGTTCCTATTCACAACCCTTCCCATGTCCTTATTGCGAAGACTAATGGGCTCAGTTAATCGCAAAGCGTGCCTTCCCCCACATTCGTATATTCGTATGGATTCGTAATTCGCGGATTAAGATTTGTTTACCTCAGAAATAGCCTTGTTTCTTACGGTCTTCCATAGCAGCCTCGCTGCGCTTGTCGTCCTGGCGGCTTCCTCTTTCTGTAACGCGCGATGACGCAACCTCCTCGATGATCTCTACCAGTGTTGAGGCATCGGAAACGGTGGCTCCCGTGCAGGTCATGTCACCGATGGTGCGGAAGCGCACCTGCATCTCGCGCAAGGACTCCCTTTCACTCTCGCGCAGGTTCATGAACTCGGAGTAGGCGTACAGCGCACCGTCACGCTCGAAGCACAGCCGCTTGTGGGTGAAGTAGATGCTCGGCATGGGGATGTTCTCCATGAGGATGTACTGCCACACGTCCATCTCGGTCCAGTTGCTGATGGGGAACACACGGAAATGCTCGCCCATGTGTTTACGGCCGTTGAACAGATTCCACAGTTCTGGCCGCTGGTTCTTAGGGTCCCATTGACCAAAATCGTCACGGTGCGAGAAGAACCGCTCTTTGGCACGGGCCTTTTCCTCGTCCCTGCGCCCGCCACCGAGAGCCGCATCGTATTTTCCTTGCTCCAACGAGTCGAGCAGCGTGACGGTCTGTAAGGCATTGCGGCTGGCGTTGTAGCCTTTTTCCTCTACCGCCTGGCCCTTGTCGATGGATTCCTGTACCGAGCCTACCACCAGCTTTACACCAAGCCGCTGCACCAGCTCATCGCGGTAGGCGATGGTCTCCGGAAAGTTGTGTCCCGTATCGACATGAAGCAGCGGGAACGGGATGCTGGCGGGGTAGAACGCCTTCATCGCCAAGTGCGTCATCACGATGGAGTCTTTCCCTCCGGAAAAGAGCAGCACAGGGTTCTCGAACTGCGCTGCCACTTCGCGCATCACGAATATGGACTCGGCCTCCAGTTCGCGGAGGTGGTTCAGTTTGTACGTATCCATTTGTTTATCAACGAATTACGAATTCTACGAATTTATGAATGGTGTGAAGGCGCGATTCTGTCCTTGATGGCCCAAAGAATCTGAGAAGCGCATTGCTGCACGGTTCGGCCTTCGGTGGGCACATCGATAAAATCTTGAACAGGAGGCTCAAAAGGAGCATCCAGACCTGTGAAATTCTTGATCTCGCCTGCCCGTGCTTTTTTGTAAAGCCCTTTAACATCCCGCTGCTCGCATACTTCAAAGGGCGTGTTGATGAAAATTTCAATGAAATCATCCTCACCGATGATGTCCCTTGCCTGCTGCCGCATGGCAATAGTAGGACTGACGAAGCAGCAGATGGTGATGATGCCGCAGTTGGAGAACAGCTTGGCCACCTCAGCTATCCTGCGGATGTTCTCGGTGCGGTCGGCCTCGGTGAAACCGAGGTTGCTGTTGATGCCCGTGCGCACGTTGTCGCCATCAAGCACTTGTGTCAACCGCCCTTCACTATGAAGGATTCGCTCCAATGCAACCGCAATGGTGGTCTTGCCAGAGCCGCTGAGACCCGTCATCCATACCACCAGACCTCGCTGCCTAAGCAGTTTCTCCTTGGCCTCGCGGGGAAGGATGCGGTCGAATGTGGGGTGGAGGTCGGTGCTCATCTCTTGAAGCGGGCGGCAAAGGTACGGTCTGACAGAAAGCGCTCGGATTGAACGCTTTCCCTTCACGACCTTTGACGCCTAATGCTCCGCAAACTAATTGTTGCCCTTTTGCGCCTGCCGTTGGTCAGAGACCTGCTTGCTTTCTCCAAGCGGGTGCGCATCCCCGGCTTCGATGGACTGCCGCTTTATGATGTGGCAGCATTTTTCATTACCGGCATACAGAAAGGCTCACTGAATATTCGCGCCTCATCGGTGGCATACAATTTCATCGTGGCCATTTTCCCTGCCATCATTTTCCTGTTCACGCTGCTGGCCTACATCCCTTACGATGGTTTTCAGGAGCAGCTTCTCACTCTGATGAAGGAATTTCTTCCAACAGACACCTACAAGGTGGTGCGCGAAACCTTCGAGGACGTGATCACCCGCCAACGTACTGGGCTGTTGTCCATCACCGTGCTGTCGGCCCTCTATTTCAGCACCACAGGCATCAGTTCGCTCATTGACGGCTTCAATGCCACTTATCATGAGCATGAGACGCGATCCTTCATCGTGCAGCGGGCGGTGTCGTTGGGCATCATGCTGCTGCTGGTGCTCATCACGGTCATTGCCATTGGGCTGATCGTGTTCGGGCAGATGGGCATCGATCTCATGGAGAGCCATGGCATCATAAAAGGAATGGGTGCAGTTATCGGTGTGAATGCGGTGCGCTGGGGCACCATCCTGCTGCTACTTTTCTTCGGAGTATCTGTACTATACTCCTTCGGTCCGGCCCGGAAGACGCGTTGGCGATTCTTCACCGCAGGGGCCACCCTCGCCACGGGTCTGGTGGTGATCACCTCCTCCGGCTTCCGCTATTTCGTAGAGCATTTCGGGACTTACAACAAGCTGTACGGTTCCATCGGGACCTTGCTGGTGGTCATGCTCTGGATGCTTATCAACAGCATGGTACTCCTCATCGGTTTTGAGCTGAATGCAAGTATTGAACGCGCCAAGTTGCATGAGCGGGATGCCCGCGAGCGGACCTTGGGCCTCAGTATCGAGAAGGCCATTGAGCAAGGCGACCCGGAAAAGGTGGGGGATGGAACAGCCGAAGGATGAAGTACTGCTGGATGTCATGAGGTGGAACTGCGCAATGTGACGTTGTTTCGCACCTTCGTGGCCCCAATAAATCCTCCCCCCAATGGACAAACTCCGTATCGCTATCCAGAAATCAGGAAGACTGAACGAGGACTCTGTGAAGCTCTTGAAAGATTGCGGCATTGTGATCGATAACGGCAAAGAGCAGCTCAAGGCCAGCGCGGCCAACTTCCCGCTCGATGTGCTGTATCTCCGCAACGATGACATTCCGCAGTATCTGGAGGACGGGGTGGCCGACATCGCCATCGTGGGCGAGAATCTTTTGGAGGAAAAACAGAAAGAGGTGACAGTGGCCCTGAAGCTCGGATTCTCCAAATGTCGCCTCTCGCTGGCCGTGCCCAAGGATACCGTTGTGGATGGACTTTCTTTTTTCAGGGGAAAAAGAATCGCAACCTCCTATCCAGTGACGTTGCAGAGTTTTCTGGCCTCAGAGAACATCGAGGCCGACATCCACGAGATCTCAGGCTCGGTGGAGATAGCCCCCAACATCGGGCTTGCCGATGCCATCTGCGATCTGGTGAGCAGCGGAAGCACGCTGTTCAAGAACGGGCTTGAGGAGACCCACGTGATCCTGCGCTCAGAGGCAGTGATGGCGGTCGGTCCGCGCATCAGTGCCGAAGCTGACGCGCTTTTGCAGAAACTGCTCTTCAGGATGCGGTCTGTGCTGCGGGCTCGCAGGTCCAAGTACATCCTGATGAATGTGCCGAACGACAAGATCGCCATCATCTCCAAGATCCTACCCGTGCTGAAAAGCCCCACAGTGATGCCGCTGGCCGAGGAGGGCTGGAGCTCGCTGCACTCTGTGATCGATGAGGACAAGTTCTGGGAGGTGATAGATGAGCTGAAGGCCAATGGAGCCGAGGGCATCCTCGTGGTGCCGATAGAAAAGATGGTGGTATGACCATGCCCACGGCCCGCTCCCTCTTCTTGCTCTCGGTGATGACCCTCTTCGCGGGCTTCGCGCTTACGGTGGGCGGTTGGGCCGGGGCCGCTGCGGTCTCAGCTGTTGGAAGCATCGGTGTGCTGTGGTTTCATTTCTCCTTCCATTTCGGCCCTGATGGGAAACGTTGGCAGGTATGGCCGCAGCATTTTATCCTTGTCGTCTTCATCATCGCGAATCTGCTGCGCGGCCTCGGGGTGGAATTCGCCTCTGTGCTTTTCATCCTGCTCATCGCGGCCATTCTGGCCAATGTCTTTGTCAGTGCCGCGCCAGTGAAGATGAGCATTGGCAAGGAGGAAACGGGCGCGAAGAAAGATTCCTCTGAAACTTCGGAAGGACGAATTTTGCCCTGATGGAAACGATGCGCTTGTATATCCGCGACACCAGCTGCATTTCTCCGCAGCAGACCATCGGTGGGAATTTCTTCAGCACACCGCTGAAGATTCACAGCGGGTCTCAGTACTGGGCGGTGGAACCCGAGTATGTCGGAGTGATTCCCAATGGCCTTTTGCGCAGGATGGGCAAGTCGGTGCGCATGGCAACGGGCGCGGCCATGCCACTGCTGAACCGCTGGCAGGTCGAGGGCATTATCATCGGCACCACCGATGGAGGCATGGAGGACTGCCACCGCTTTCTCAACCAGGTGATCGAGTACAATGAAGGAACGCTCACGCCTACGGGCTTTGTGCAGGGCAGCCCCAGCGCGGTAGCGGGCGGTCTCGCGCTCATGTCGCGCAATTCGGGCTACAACAACACCCACGCTAACAAGGGCCTTTCCTTCGAGAACTGCCTGCTGGACGCCTGGATGCTGCTGAAGGAAAAGGAGGCGCAAAATTTGTTGGTGGGCAACGTGGAAGAGATCTCGCCCGCTCAATACCGTATCGAGACACTTGCGGGCTTCATCAAAAAGGAAAACACCACCTCCGAGACCGTTCTTACCTCGCGGACGCAGGGCGCGGTGTACGGGGAGGGCGCGGCCATGTTTGTCATCAGTTCCGATGCCGCAGGTGCACTTGCTGCGATAACGGATGTGGACATGGTGTCCAATGCCACGCAGGAGGAGCTGAAGACCGTGGTCCGCAATTTTCTGGGGAGAAACGGCCTCGGCCCTGCCGATCTGGATGCGCTTCTGCTCGGCTACGCTGGTGATGCTATATCAGACCATTGGTATGATGCCATTGCAGGTCTTTTCCCTTCGGAAACGGGCCGCATCAGCTACAAGAACCTGTTCGGGGAGTCGCCCTCGGCAAGTGCGTTCGCGGCATGGTATGCCAGTGGGCTGTTGCAGGGCAATGCTGCGGTGGGCCTGTCGATGCTGAAACCTACGGAACGCGAGGTCAAAAGGGTGCTCATCTACAACCACTATCAGGGTAGGCAGCATGGGCTGATCCTGATGGAGTCAGTCAGCTAAACGAACCGCTCATCGGCCTCCATCACATGGCCGCAGCTACCGCAGGTGCGCAGGAACTCCGACCCGTAGAATTCCCTGAACCTCGGCAGGAAATCCTTCTCGATGTTGGTAAGCGGGAAATAGGTCTCGTGCAGCTTTTTGTTGCATTTCTCGCAGAACCAAAGCAGGCCGTCCTTCATGTCCGTGCCCCTGCGCACGCGCTCGATCACCAGGCCCACGCTGCCGGCAGAACGCATGGGCGAGTGCGGCACCTTGGCGGGCAGCAGGAACATCTCTCCCGCGTTGATCGGCACGTCCACCGCCCTTCCATCTTCCTGAATACGGACGTTGATATCGCCCTCCAGTTGGAAGAACAGTTCCTCGCTCTCGTTGTAGTGATAGTCCTTCCGAGCATTGGGGCCGCCCACCACCATTACGATGTAATCGCCCGCCTCGGTGTAGAGGTTCTTGTTGCCCACGGGCGGTTTCAACAGGTCACGGTTGTCATCGATCCATTGTTGCAGGTTAAAAGGAGGTCTGATCGGCATGTGTCTGTTTTTGATGCTGACCAAGGTAAGGGGGTTTGTTGAAATGAGTGATGATGTCACTCGGAACCCCGTTTAACTTTACCCCCATGGGCATCCGCTCCATCCTTAGCCGTCCATTTGCCGCAATCATCGATGCGCAGACGCGCAGGTGGTCATCCCGCCCCGTTGAAACCCAGAAAGCGGTGCTGCAAAGCATCATTTCAAAGGCGAAGGACACGGTGTTCGGCAAGGAACACGGGTTCGCTTTTATCAAGAATCACAGCGAATTTGCCAAACAAGTGCCCATCCGTGATTACGAGGGCCTTCGACCTTGGATGGAGCGCGTGGTAAGCGGTGAGAGCAACGTGCTATGGCCAGGCAAGCCGCTCTATTTCGCGAAGACGAGCGGAACCACATCCGGTGTGAAATACATCCCCATCACCCGCGAGAGCATTCCCAACCACATCAACGGGGCAAGGAATGCTCTGCTCAACTATGTGCATGAAACGGGCAATTCGGCCTTTCTCGATGGCAAACTCATCTTCTTGAGCGGAAGCCCGGAGATGGAGTTGAAGAACGGCATCCATGTGGGGCGGCTTTCTGGCATCAGCAACCATTTTGTTCCCTCATATCTGCGCACCAACCAGCTTCCAAGCTACGCTGCCAACTGCATCGCAGACTGGGAGACGAAACTCGATGCCATTGTGGAGGAGACCTTGGCCGCTCGCATGACCCTCATCAGTGGTATCCCCTCGTGGGTGCAGATGTACTTCGACCGCATCAATGCGCGGACGGGAAAGCCAGTGAAGGATGTGTTCCCCGACTTCTCGCTGTTCGTCTATGGCGGTGTGAACTACGAGCCTTACCGTGCCAAGATGGAGGCAAGCTTAGGCCGAAAAGTGGACAGCATCGAGCTATTCCCCGCCTCCGAGGGGTTCTTCGCTTATCAGGATCAGCAAGGAGACCCGGGTCTGCTGCTCTTGTTGGATGCGGGCATCTTCTACGAGTTCATCCCTGCCGAGGAATACTTCAACGAGCATCCCACGCGCCTCACCATCGGGGAGGTGGAGTTGGGGAGGAATTACGCCCTGATCGTGAGCAGCAACGCGGGCCTGTGGGCTTACAGCATTGGCGACACGGTGCAGTTCGTGTCGAAAGACCCGTACCGCCTTATCGTGTCTGGCCGCATCAAGCATTTCACCTCGGCTTTCGGGGAACATGTGATTGCCAAGGAGGTGGAATCCGCACTGAAAGATGCCTCGGAAGGGCTGGATGTGGAAGTGGTCGATTTCCACGTGGCCCCGCAAGTGAATCCTCCAGAGGGCGGGCTTCCTTATCACGAGTGGTTCATCAGCTTCGCGAAAACGCCAGAAGACATGACCACATTCGCGCAGCGAATCGATGTGGCCATGCAGCAGCAGAACATCTATTACCGCGACCTGATTGAGGGGAACATCCTGCGGCCGGCTGTCATTACCGAGGTAGTGGAGGATGCGTTTATCCTCTACGCGAAAGCGGAGGGCAGATTGGGAGGGCAGTTCAAGCTGCCGCGGCTGGCGAATGACCGGAAGGTGGCGGACAGGCTTTTGTCAGGAGTAGGCAACGTTCCTTAACTTCACCGTTTGAAATTCAATAGATGATCAAGAAATGAAGAATTTGTTGTTCCTGATTCCGTTAAGCCTCACGCTCACACTTACTGTTGCGCAGGAAGCAAAAGATCTTGTGGGTAAGAAATGGGTCACAGAGGCCCATGAGGTGGAAGGCCAGCGTTTTGCCACCCAGACACCCGATGGAGACGGCACGGTGTTCAACGAGGACGGTACTTACACCTCGGTAGATAATGGCATCACCTCATCAGGTACATGGCGGTTGGACCCGGAGACCGGCAAGTTGAAATTTAAGAATGACAAGGAGGAAACCGCGTTGAATGTGGAGGTGGTGGTTCTCACTGATGAGGAGTTCATCCTCCGGATGCGCACAAAAGGTCGTGTGATGGATGTGGTGATGAAAGCTAAACCCGCAGGCGAATAAGCTTCAGTGCAGTAATTAGATGCGGTACCTTCGTATTTTCAACTGAAAAGATACAATATGATGAAGACAATGTTCACTGCGGCTTTTTTGCTCTTCGGACTCAGTGCTTTTGCGCAGAATGAAGTGATGCTCACTGGCAAGAAGTGGGTTGTCGATCATGTTGAAAAGGCTACCACAGGGGAGAATAGCAAACGTGCAGCATCACCAAGTCCGCAAGCAGGAGACGGTATCATTTTCAATGCAGACGGAACCTACGTTTCCGTTGACCAGGGAAGGCAAACGAAAGGAACATGGGATTTGAGTGAGGGAGGTAAACGACTCGTCTTCAGGACGGAGGATATCTCCCAGACGACTGATCTTCGAATTGTCTCCATCAATGAGCAGGAGGCAATCATCGTTACGAAGGTCAAGGGAGACGACCTCCACGCAAGGTTGCGTGTCGCAGCAGAATAAGCGGCCGCAGGTAAGCCTTACTTGACCAGAATGCGTGTTACTCCGAGGGTTTGACCGAAGGCTCCTAAAATCTTTACCAAATAAACACCGCTTCCTATACTAGGAGCGATTATTGATTTGTTCTCCACGGTCAGGGCGGTTATGAACCTGCCATTCAGGTCATGGAGGAAAGCTGTTGAAATCATCATTTCTTCACCACGGATGACCATTCTATCGCCAACGCTTACGATGTTGGGGATGAATTGAAAACTTCTTTTTTCACTCGAGTCAGTAAGCCCAGTGGCATAGTGACTATCGATGAAACTGATGCACTGTAGCATGGTCTGTGCGAATGCAGGATAGTCCATCGTGTGGCCCACTCCAGGCATGGCTATGTACTCGTATGGAATACTACTGTTGTTCAGGTTGTTGTTCAGCAGGTTGGTTTGCACTATAGATGTGAAATCCTGAGTGCCTGAGCAAAGACAGACAGGCGGGATGGACTGCGGGTCGCTCAGGTCGGGCGAGAAGAAGAACCCCGGTGAGTGCCAGATGAAGCCCTTCATGGCATACTGCGGGTCTCCGAACACGTATCTGGCGGCCACATCACTGCCAGCAGAGTAACCGGTGATGTAAACCTGCGCAGGGTCTATGTTATACCACGTCATCACAGAGTCGTAGGCAATGTGGAGGACGGCTTCGCTGCGGGGCTGGTCTTGCAGATAGGGATCCGGGCACATCACGATGGCATTGATGCTGTCTCCCACAGGGGTCAGGTACTCCCTTATCTGCTGGCTATTGTTCGGGTCGCCCAGACCGTGAAAGCCAATGATGAGTTTGCTCTCGATCTGGGGGTCATACGAGGCGGGAATATGGAAATAGATGCTCAGGCTGTCACCGTTAAGCAGCGGATCCTCCGTTGCAATGGTCCTGATGACGTGGCCCGATTGAGCCATACTCGTGATGACCCACAAAAAGCAGGTCGCGAAGAGTAACAAAAGGCGCGCAATGCGCTTGCTTCCCATCACGTAGCTCAGTCGGTGTATTCCTGAAAGTCGAAATCCATTCCCACCGTACGGGCGAACACATGGCCGAGGTCGAGAATGTCGATATCGTCCTCTTCATAGAACCACTTGACTGTCACATCCTTACCAGAATCCTTGATTGCTTTCAGCTTTTTCAGTATATCTGAGATGGACTTGGATGAGGGTGTGTTGAAATACTCCAAACGGAACGTGAAATCCGTCTTTGGGTTTGGGCTCTCTGCATAGCCATCAAGCCACTCCAGTATGGGGGCATAGAAACCTTTGGCGTTGAGCGGGAATGACCTCCCTTCAATCTTGAACACCCCAGCAGAGGCGTCAAGGTGTACAAAGGGGGTCTCCTTGGTTGCTTCGAGATTCACAGGTGTCTGATCGGCCATGTTATGTCAAATAATGAGGGCAAACAATTGGGATGATCGACTCATCGCAGGTGAGCAAAAATATGTCTTTTCCAGTTCCCAAACCATTTTGAAGCGAAACAAGAGATATTTCAATACATCTCATTGGTCAGAACGCTCGACCCGGGCAGGGCCACTCGCATGAAGACCGGCTGATGGTCGGAGTTTTCGAAGTCCAGGTTCAACACTTCGATGTGCTCTACAATGAGGTCAGGGCTTATGAGGAAGAAGTCAATGTTGAAGGTCGGTGTGGTATTTTTCTTGAACGCGGCTTTCAGTTCGCGGTTGGTCGGGTAGGTGGTGTCGTAGGCCCATTTCCAACCCTCGATGAATGGGTCTTGCACTTCTTGAAACCCTGAACCCGGCACACCTTGGTTCCAGTCACCACCTACAATGACCGAATTGCCCCGTTCGAACTCACGGATAAGGTGAGTCCGCAGGTAGCTCATTTCAGCAGCTTTGAGTGACCCGTCATCGAATGCGGAGTTGTGTGTGTTTATGATGACAAGCTCGCGGCCGTCCGACAGCGGGATGCGCTGCTCAAGGAAACATCTGTCCAAAAAGTAGATGCGTTCTGGCCACCCGAAGCTTGAGGGAAATTGATAGCGGATGGCACCGGAATCGGTGAAGCGCATGAATGAGGCCAGGCCGCCCATCACACGGCCCATCGGTTCGAGGTAAGGAACAGGCACGAAGTCCACGTTGTAGTTGAGTGTGAAGGCGGCACTATATCCGCCCAGGGCTGCGGTGATTGCCTCAAACTGGTTCGTCCACCAAGACCGTTTCGCAAGTGTGTCCACCTCTTGAAGGAGAATGATGTCAACCGTGTCGAGCGAGGAGAGAGTCCGGATGATGCCCTCAAGGTTCTTCATGGAGATGTCACGGCTCATGCGCACGGTGGTACCACCGTCATAGAAGAAATCGCTCTCCTTGCCGAGACCGGCATAGCCGATGTTCCATGTGAGAAGGGATATGACAGAGTCAGGGGTCTTATCCTGCATATTGAAGACCTGAACAGGCATCGTTTCCGGTGGAGAGAAATCCTTCCAAGTACCGTAACCAAGATTTCCTGCCACGTACACGACCGGCAGCAGCACCAGTATTGCCAAGATCTTGATGAGGTTTCGCATGTCAGTATATGAAACGGATGACCTCCTGCTTGCTCAAGCCTCGCACAATAGCTACATGAATGCCCGGTTCGAGAGCCCCTCCGTCCAGTGCCACGGTTGGTTGATGGCGGCTTGTGACCGAAAGCACCTTCCGTCCGGAAAGGTCCATGACCGCGATGTCAGCATCTTCCCCATGAAGGCCGAGTGGCAGGTTCACGATCAGCACCTGACCTGCGCGGTCTGCGAAAAAAGAGGCAGAGATTGAGGTTTCTTCTTCGAAGATGCTGTTGGGACCTATAACGATCAGCTCAAACTCTGTATCGAAAAGCGTATTGAGCCCTTGTGGAAGATCGAACGAAACAGGCAGACCGGGAATTCCGAGGTCGGAGGTAAGTTGGGAGATATCGATGGCACCCCTTGTGTAGGACGCTATATCGATGGTGTAAGTGCCAGGTTCTATAGGCGTTCCCGTCAAAACCATAGACCCAGAGAACCCAGATGGGAACCTACAGGTTGAGGGTGTGCAGGTGCTGGAGAGGCCCAGCGGCATATTATCCAGAGTGAATTCTATGCTTTCAATTCCCATTGGATAGCTAAGACCTTGAATGTCGGTAATGAAAAGCGCAAGCGGTGGAAATTCCTGTATCAACATGGCGGCCACATCAGTGCCGCTCACCACGGTGCTGTCCGGCACGGTGGCCAGCACAAAGGTGGAGTAGGGGCTACCTGCCATTGCATCCGGCAGCTCAGGTCCTTGCGGGGTGAATACCTGAGCTGCGAGGGGAAAAGGCAGTAACAAGAAGGCGGAAAGGATGGTGCGCATATCGCTGACGGTCATTTTTGCACCACGAAGGTAAACGTATCAAACGGCTCTCGACTCCTGACGAAAATCATGTCAGACAGTTCAAGACGTTGGACATTTGGCGGTCAATCCAAAACGGAGATGAACCGACTACGCGGAATACTCGAGGGATTTCTTGCCATTGACCTGCGCACACTTGCTTTTGTGCGTGTGCTCACGGGAGTTGTCATCATCATAGACCTGCTCTCTCGTGCTCGCGACTTAACGGTGTTTTATACCGATGCGGGCGTGGTGCCGCGCTCGTTGCTTTACAGCGGCTCCGCCAAATGGCTTTTCACTGTCTTCGGCATTGGGGGGTCGTGGGAGTTCGTTTCGTTCCTTTTTATCCTGACAGGCGTTTTCGCATTGCTGCTGGCCTATGGCTACAAGACACGGTTGATGACCATCCTGACCTGGGTCATGATCATGTCGCTCCAGAACCGCAATCCGCTGGTGTGTTATGGCGGTGATTCTGTGCTGCGGATGCTCCTGTTCTGGGGCATGTTCGTGCCTTGGGGAGCGAAGTATTCCATTGACAGTGTTCGGTACGGTTTCAACCGCCTGAGCGACCACTTGCCCAAGAAGGTCTTCACAGTGGGTACAGCGGGTATGGCGCTACAGGTGCTCTATATCTATTTGTTCACCGCACTCTTCAAGAACGGCCCAGAGTGGCACAGCGAGGGAACAGCGGTCTATTATGCCTTGGCCATTGACGAGCTGGCATCACGGTTCAACTACCTGGGTAGGATGCTGCCGTTGGAAGTACTGAAAGGGTTGAATTGGTCGGTGCTCGCGTGGGAATGGGTCGGTCCTTTCCTTGTGGCTTGGCCCAACTGGAGGGTGCGTGTATTTGGCATTATCGGATTCATTGCATTGCAGGTGGGGTTCAACTTTTTCATGGTGCTCGGGCTGTTCCCGGTATTCAGCACTGTTGCCATCCTCGTTTTTGTGCCCTCAGAGGTCTGGGACAAATTGCGTGACCGCTTGGTGGGGCCGCGTACCCTTGGGCTGAAGATCTTTTACGACCCCGATTGCGGTTTCTGCCAGCATGTGGTCATCGCACTCAATCGTTTTGTGCTGTTCGATGGTGCGCAGCTCATTCCCGCTACCAATGACCCATTGGCCCAAAGCACGATGCGCGAGCAGAATTCCTGGATGGTGCAGGATGTGGACGGCAGGTCTTTCGTCAAGGGCAAAGCCTTGGTGCAGGTATTCCTCAACTCGCCCGTTTTCAGGTTCAAAGGATGGTTGTTGAAACCTTTCACAGGGATTTTTGATGCGTTCTATGGTTACGTTGCTGCCAACCGACCTGAGATGCCGGTTTTCAGGTATTTCCCGAACGGCATCATCTCAAGATATTCTGTGAAGATGTCCATTCCGGCCATCATCATAGCGGTGTGGTGCCTGCTTTATGTGACTCTGTTCAACATACATCGTTATGATGAGGAACAGATACCTGTGCCTGAGTCGCTCAATTGGGTGTCTGGCATCTTCAAGGTGGATCAAAACTGGGCCATGTTCGCCCCCGCGCCCTACAAGGCTGATGGCTGGTATGTAATGCCTGCCGTGCTGAACAATGGTGATACAGTGGATCTCTTCACCGATGGCGGGCCTGTGGACTGGGACCGCCCTGAACGTGTGGCTGCCACTTATCGCAATACTCGATGGAGCAAGTACCTGCGCACCATACGGAAGGGGAAGTACAAACGGCCGCTGCGGTACTATGTGAAATGGTTGCGAAAGGACTGGAACAGTCGGCAGCCCCGCGAGAGGAAACTCCGCGAATTCACCGTCTATTTTGTGATGGAGACCAACCTTGAAAACTGGGAGACAGATCCGCCCCGCAGGATTCCGCTCTGGCATCAGGACTGTAGAAAAAACATCGACTTGTTGAGGTAAAGCAGAAAAGCGTATTTTCGGCCCCGTTCACAAACCCTTAAATCATCAATCAGATGAAGAAAAATTACTTAGTGGGCGGTGTTACCGCTCTTGCATTCTTTTTTGTTGTCGGATACGATTACTACACCGGCAACGTCAGCGTCTTCGCCAAGAAGGTGAAGGAAGCTCCCGAGATTGCGGACGTGGCTGGCGATCAGGACGTGTACCGAGGTGGTGATGTTGCACCGCTCGGAGGTCTTGACATCGGAGGTCTGTCTCTTGCAGATGCTGGTGATTTGCTCGCAGACAGCGACCTGCTTGCTGATTCAGACCTCGGAGCGAATGCCGATCTCGGAGCGAATGCCGATCTCGGGGCCAACTCTGATCTGTTGGCAGATTCAGACCTGCTCGCTGACTCGGACCTTCTTGCTGACAGTGATCTGTTGGCAGACTCAGACCTCTTGGCAGACAGCGATCTGCTTGCAGATTCTGATATGCTTGCCGATAGCGACCTTCTTGCTGACTCTGACCTCGGTGCCAACTCTGACCTTCTCGGTGGTGTGGGCGGACCCGGTGGTAACGATGATTCAGGTACAGGTATCGAGGATGACTTTGCTGCTGGCAAAGTGAGTGTTTACACTTTCCCGAACCCTGCGACAGACATTGCCAACTTCCGTTTCCAACTCAACGAGTCTGCACGAGTGCAGATCGCTCTGTACAGCTCTAACGGTCAGCTCGTGGGTCAGGTGATGAACCAGCAGTTCGCTCCAGGTGAGTACGTTCACAGCCACGATGTGAGCGGCCTTACTCCGGGCATCTACGTGTACTCTTACCAGCTGAACAACAACCTGCCGGTTTCTCGCAGGATGGTTGTGAAGTAATAAGCAATAGTTGATACTTAAAGGCCGTCTCCATATGGAGGCGGCCTTTTTTTGTGTCGCTCATCGGGCAGTCAATTGACCATCCTCTTGGGGATTATCCAGCACACAGGCAGCCTCTGTGCAGTCCGCTGACAGCGATCATTCACCACATTCACACACTACTTTTGCGCGCCTATGAAGAACATCCGCAACTTCTGCATTATCGCGCACATCGACCACGGCAAAAGCACGCTGGCCGATCGCCTATTGGAGTACACAGGTACCATCACCGCACGTGAGGCGCAGGAGCAGCTTTTGGACGATATGGATCTTGAGCGTGAGCGCGGCATCACCATCAAGAGCCACGCCATCCAGATGAGTTACAAGCTCGATGGCGAGGACTATACGCTCAATCTCATCGATACGCCCGGCCACGTGGACTTCAGTTATGAGGTGAGTCGGGCTATCGCGGCCTGCGAGGGCGCTCTGCTTATCGTGGATGCGGCACAGGGTATTCAGGCACAGACCATCAGCAACCTCTACCTCGCGCTGGAGCACGACCTGGAGATCATCCCCGTGATGAACAAGATCGACCTGCCCAGTGCAGAGCCGGAGGCCGTTGCGGAGCAGATCATCGACCTGATCGGTTGCAAGCGGGAGGACATCATCTCGGCCAGTGCCAAGACTGGCCTCGGCATCCATGACATCCTCCACGCCATCGTGGCCCGTGTGCCAGCTCCCGTGGGCGATCCAGAAGCCCCGCTTCAGGCACTGATCTTCGACTCGGTATTTAATCCGTTCCGCGGCATCATCGCCTATTTCCGGGTGATGAACGGGAAGATCCGGAAGGGTGAGGCGGTGAAATTCGTGGCGACCGACAAGCATTATCATGCAGATGAGATCGGCATTCTCAAACTGAAAGGTGAACCGAGGACCGAGCTTAGTGCAGGCAACGTGGGCTACATCATCAGCGGTATAAAAACGGCCAAGGAGGTGAAGGTGGGCGACACCATTACCAGTGTGGAACGACCCTGTAAGGAGCATATTCACGGGTTTGAAGATGTAAAGCCGATGGTATTTGCCGGCATTTATCCCGTGGATACGGACGAGTATGAAGAACTCCGCGCCTCGATGGAGAAGCTGCAGCTTAACGATGCATCGCTGACCTTCGAGCCGGAGTCGTCCGCAGCGCTCGGTTTCGGTTTCCGATGCGGATTCTTGGGTATGCTGCATATGGAGATCATACAGGAACGGTTGGAGCGCGAGTTCGGTATGACGGTGATCACCACAGTGCCCAACGTGAGCTATTACGCCACCACTAAGAAGGGTGAGCGACTTCTGGTGAACAACCCCAGCGATCTGCCCGACCCGAGCCGACTCGAATCGGTAGAGGAGCCGTTCATCTCAGGTCAGATCATCACCAAGGCCGAGTTTGTGGGAGCCATCATGAACCTCGCAATAGATAAGCGAGGAATCCTCAAGAACCAAATCTATCTGACGCAAGACAGGGTGGAGTTGCAGTTTGATATGCCGCTGGGAGAGATAGTCTTCGATTTTTACGACAAGCTGAAAACGGTCTCGAAGGGCTATGCTTCGTTCGACTATCAGCCTTCTGAATACCGCCATTCAAAACTCGTCAAGCTGGACATCCTTCTCAATGGCGATCAAGTGGATGCCCTCTCGGCTCTCATCCATTTCGACAATGCACAGAATCTTGGTAAGAAGATCTGTGCCAAGCTGCGCGAACTGATACCGCGTCAGCAGTTTGACATCGCCATTCAGGCGGCTATCGGGGCCAAGATCATCAGTCGTGAGACGGTGAAGGCCATGCGAAAAGACGTGACTGCCAAGTGCTACGGTGGTGACATCAGTCGTAAGCGCAAGCTGTTGGAGAAGCAGAAGGCAGGCAAGAAGCGTATGCGCCAGGTCGGTAACGTAGAGGTGCCCCAGAGTGCATTCATGGCTGTGCTGAAGCTGGATTGAGACCTGAGTAGACAGCCACGATGGCGGTCTTTTGGAAGAAGGGCGGTTAAGTCCCGAGGACGTTGGCTTTCCCCCGTCCGCTGTAGAGATTCGCCAGGTCTTGTCATTGGCCAGCGAATCGTGATCTTCCAGTTCCGCGTCACGCATATTGCGAGCAGAACGGTACCATCCAACTTCTCACCTATAGTCAGAGACGCCTTTATTTGTACCTTGCTCATCAAGTTGAGCAATGAATACGAGTAATTGATCGTACGTTTCAATTTCTTCGATATCACTTGGCCAATGTCTGTTACATGCGGGCCCGATGAAGCCTTGTGAACAAAATCCCGTATTGAGTGCTAAGTTTGCTGAGTTACAGGGTCTCGATGCTTGCGTAGGCATCCTTCGTGATGTATTGTCGTCTTCTTTCGAGCAACAGAGAGGTTATGCTTCAGTTAATGCGAAGTTCTTCAGCGGTCTGCAGATTTTTCACACACACCGCGATGATAGCGGTGATGTGCACTTTCGCTGTGCAGGATGCCCGAAGTCAGGGTTGTGATAATGCTGATTTCGGCACGGGTGATTTTTCCAATTGGCAGGGTAGAACAGGTGGTTGCTGTCCAATCAATACGCCCACCAATGGCATCGTTAACGGTCGTCATACGATCATGACGGGCAATGGCACTGATGGCAATGCCTGCAACGACATCACCGTGGTTGCACCCGGATATACTGAATCAGCCCGAATCGGAAATGCGCAGACGGGTGCCGAGGGTGACCGTTTGATCTATTCCTATCAGGTTACTCAGGAGACGTCTCTTTTTACATATCAGTATGCAGTGGTTTTGGAGGATCCAGGTCACACAGCCGCGCAGCAGCCAAGATTCGAAATCAGGGTTCTGAATGCCAACGGACAACTCATCAGTCCCCAGTGCGGATTTTATCAGGTAACGGCAGCGGCCAACATTGAGGGATTCCGCTCCTGTGGTTCGATACGCTATCGGGCATGGACACCCGTTGGTATCGACCTGTCTGCGTATGTTGGTCAGAATATCACGATCGAGTTCTCTACGGGCGACTGCTCGCTCGGAGGTCATTACGGCTACGCATACATTGTGGGCGAGTGCAATCCCCTTGAGATCCAGGTCGATTACTGCCCAAGCAACAGTGATCAGGCTATCTTGACAGCTCCAAGTGGATTCGATTACCAGTGGAGCACCGGGCAGACCACCCAGCAGATCGTTATATCCAACCCGCCTGATGGTGCGGTATACTCTTGCCAACTTACTGCAGTGACGGGTTGTCAGGTTACGGTCAATGCCACCATCACGTCCACGGCAGTAACAGCTGATTTTGATTATCCACCGCCTTGTCCTGGAGTGCCAGTGCAGTTCACTGATGTGAGCACTAGCAACATCGGTAACATTATCTCTTGGGAATGGGATTTCGGTGATGGAACAACTTCAATCGAGCAGAACCCGGAGCACACTTACGCTCTGAGCGGGCTTTACAACGTTACCCTGACAGCCACCACGGATGCCGGCTGTCTTGACACCTACAGTGAAACAGTGAACGTCAATCCGTTTCCTCAAGCGGACTACACCGTGCCACCCGTATGTGATGGTACAGCAAGCCAGTTCATCAATACGACCCTTTTCCCCCCTACTATCGGTTCATGGGAATGGGATTTCGGAGACGGCTCGCCCGTCAACACCACGGAGTGGAACACTTCGCATACATATTCACAGCCAGGCGATTATGATACCCGCTTCATTGCAAGGTCCCAGAATGGAGCCTGCACAGATACTGTGTTCGTCACTGCCTCTGTGGCACCACTGCCAGTTGCATCTTTCGAGGTGGAGGATGTCTGCTTCGGGAACACAGTCGTATTCACCAACACCTCGGTAGGCCAGACCACCAACACGCGGTGGGAATTCGGTGACAACACCCCTCCAAGCTTTTTCAATAACACTACCCATGACTATGTAGCACCAGGAACATTTAATGTCTCCCTGCTCATTACCAATCAACAAGGCTGTCAAGGTGAGACTTCGCAGAATGTTACTGTGAGTCCATCACCTATTTCAGACTTCACATTCACCAATGTGTGTCAGGGACAGCCTATGCCGTTTGAAAACAACAGCACAATTCCTCCGGCAGGAAACGTGATAGGCAGTTGGACCTGGAATTTTGGAGATGGCTCACCATCTAACACGAACGACTGGAACCCAACCCATTCCTTTCTGCAATCCGGCATCTTCTACGTTTCTCTCGTAACGCGATCGTTGGACGGTGTGTGTTCCGATACTCTTATCGACTCGGTGCGTGTGCATCCGCTTCCCAACGTGGATTTCGATTTTGAGGATGTCTGTGACGGCCTTCCTGTTCAGTTCATTCAGCTCTCCACAGGAGAGATCAATGGTTGGCAGTGGGATTTCGGTGATAACTCACCTCCCAATTTCAACGCCAACATCTCTTACACGTATCCTGCTCCCGGCACCTACAATGCGCAGCTTACCGTTAGCACGATATACGATTGTGCGGATACGCGCACCAGACAGGTTACAATACATCCTTCTCCCGAAGTGTCCTTCAATGCCACCAATGTCTGTTTCGGTGAGACATCTTTCATGAATACCACTTCTACCGTGCCAGCCCCGAGCACCATCGTGAGCCACAGCTGGAATGTGGCAGATGGTAGTCCTGTTGTGCCCGGCACTCAAATATCGCATGACTACGGTTTCAGCGGCAACTTCAACGTTAAGCATGTCGTGGTCACCGATCGCGGCTGTCGTGACTCCACAACGCAGATCGTGACTGTTCATCCCAATCCTATCGTGGAGTTTGATGCTGAACCGAGGGCCGGTTGTTCTCCACTGTGTGTCACCTTCTACGAGCAGTCAGCGGTCAGCTCAGGCTTCAACCAGACATTCGCATGGGATTTTGGCGATGGCTCGGGCAGCAACCAACAAGCACCGACACACTGCTACCAGAATACCACCACCAATACGACCTATCGCTGGCCAGTGACCCTCTCCGTGACCAGCAATGAGGGTTGCAACACCACGTTGACCAAGGACAACTTCGTCACGAACCATCCTGTACCACGTTCGCTGTTCGACATGAATCCCACGGTGACCACCATCATTCGCCCTCGCATCAAGTTCACCGATCGCTCTGTGGATGCGGAGCAATGGCTTTGGGATTTTGGCGATGAGCAAGTGTTCAACACATCTAATGTTCAAAACCCTGAGTACACTTACCTCGACACTGGAGAGTACGTCATTACCCAGATAGTGGTCAATGAGTTCGGTTGTCGCGACACATCAGAGGCCAGGCTGTATGTTGCACCCGACTTCACGGTCTATATACCAGATGCATTCACTCCGGACGACAACGGTGTCAATGATATCTTCCTTGTGCGCGGCACAGGCATTACCACATTTCAGATGCAGATATTCGACCGATGGGGAATGGAGCTGTATTTCTCGCAGGATATTGATGAAGGATGGGCGGGTGATGTAAACCGCAATGGTACTATCGCGCAAAATGGCACTTACATCTATCGTGTGATGGTGACAGACCTGATGGGAGAGGAGTATTGGTATCATGGTCGGGTCACACTGTTCAGATGATCTTGCGTGGTCTATCCTTCATATTGCTTTGCCTCACATTGGGCCATTCGGCCAATGCTCAACTTGTGGTCAACCCCAACGCTACGGGTGAGGAGTTGGTGGACCTTATTGTTCAAGATGGCATAGTGGTGACCAATGTGCTGCGCACCTGCCCGGACGGTGCAAGTGGTTCATTCGATGGCACCGCCAGTAATGTCGGTATCCCGTCAGGTGTATTGTTGAGCACGGGCCTTGCCAACTCGACCATAGGACCCAACAATAGCACAGGGGCTGGTGGCGCATGCTTCGGAGCACCTGGCAATCCCGATGTGGAGGCCGTGGCCGGTGGTAGCACTTTTGATGCTTGTATTCTCGAGTTCGACATCGTACCCACGTGCGCGGACATCGAGATGACGTTTGTGTTCGGCTCTGAAGAGTACCCGGAGAACATCAACAATGAATTTACCGATGGCATGGTCATCACCATCGCAGGCCCCGGGTTCACTGGAAACCAGAATATCGCTCTTGTTCCCGGAACGACTACTCCCGTCAGTGTAGGAACGGTGAACCAGAGCAACAATAACGCTTATTATGTCAATAACAATGGAGGGGCCTCAGTGCAGTTTGATGGGTTCACCACCCCGATCACCGCTGCAGTGACGGTCACTCCCTGCGAGCGATACAGGATCAAGGTGGCTGTGGCTGATGGCGCAGACTGTGTCTTCAACTCAGGAGTTTTTGTTCAGGAGAATAGTATGGACTGTGGTGTTGACATAGCTGTTGTAACCGATTACACAGCGCCTGATCTTCAGCCGATAAAAGGTTGCAGGAACTACGATATAGAATTCTGCCGGCAGGGCAGCACCGCGGACCCTTACAACATGAATGTGATTTTTGCCGGCAATGCGATAAACGGGGTCGATTTCGAGGTGTTGGCCGATGCCGTTTCCTTCGCTCCGGGAGAGCAGTGTCAGACCATGAGCATCGTGCCCATTGCAGACGGTCTTTTTCAAGGGGAGAAGGAGCTACTGGTGATCTACGATGCCATCTCGGGCAACTGCACAGTGCAAGACACCATCATCGTGACCATACTTGACGAGCAGGGCCTTGTTCCAGATTTTTATTTCAACGATGTATGTGATGGGAATACGGTATTCTTGAACAACGCCACAACCATCAACCCACCTGCTGCTGCCACAGCCTTTTTCTGGAGATTGGGCGATGGCACAGAAACTGACGCATACAATACATCGCGGCTCTATGATGCCCCCGGAACTTACGATGTCTGGCTTATTGCGGCCAGCACAGATGGATGCACCGATTCCATTGTGAAGCAGATAACGGTATATGATTATCCGGAGGCTTCTTTCACCCTCGGTGGTGACATCTGCCTCGGGGTCCTTGCCGAATTCACCAATACAAGCACCGACCCATCCAACGATAATGTGGGCGCAGTGAGCTGGAACTTCGGAGACGGGGTGAGTGCCAGTACTTGGGATGCAACTCACATCTATTCACTGCCCGATACTTTCCCGGTGGTGCTCTCTGTCTCTACCGAAACGCTCGGATGTACCGATGAGTACCGCGATACGATAATTGTATCCCCAGCCATTTTCACTGACTTCATCTTCTCGAACGTTTGCCTTGGAAATGAGGTCAATTTCATCAACCAATCCATTGGACAAGGTGATTTTGAGTGGGATTTTGATGACGGGTCTGCATTCAATGACGAAACGAGCCCATCATATCTGTACAGCTATGCTGACACCTTCAATGTCCGGTTGGTAGGCATCAGCCCCAGCGGGTGCAACGACACTACGGTGAAACAGGTATTCGTATTTGATGCCCCAACGGCTGATTTCATGGCGAATAGCGTTTGCGCCAATGTTCTTGCACAATATGACAACCTGTCTCAACCACCTACCATGGGTACGCTTGCCTCTTGGTTCTGGCTTTTCAGCGATGGGACCAGTGCATCGGCATTCAGTCCTGCCAAGGCATTTCCCGGCCCTGGCGACTATGAGGCCACGCTTATCGTGTATTCCAGTAATCTGAGTTGCTCGGACACGGTCACTAGGCCCATCACCATCTTCCCGGTGCCTGATGCCGATTTTACGGTGTCCAACACGTGCCTCGGCTCACCGTTGGAACCTGATAATCTCACTACTGGTGAGGTGGCAAATTGGTCATGGGACTTTGGCGATGGCTCTCTGGTCAGCAACGTTCAGAATCCTTCTTACCTCTATCAGGACAATGGCTTCTACAATGTGAGGCTTTCAGTTGTCAGTAGCACTGGCTGCCGAGATTCCGTGATGAGGCCAGTGATCATCTACAGTCTGCCACAGGCGCAGTTCGGAAGTTTTGTAGTGTGTGAAGGTCTGCCTACCGTGTTTTACAACCAGAGTGAGATCGGGTTCCCAGACAACATCATTCAGTGGCAATGGAATTTCGGGGACGGAAGCGCACCAGAACTGGCCGTTAACCCGCAGCATGTCTATGATGACGGTGGAATCTATCAGGTCACGTTGGCGGTGACCTCTGGCAACGGGTGTGTGGACTCGGTAACTGCGCCAGTGGAGGTGTGGTATCGGCCCGATATTGATGTGATCATCACAGCCACGGAGGGTTGTCCTCCTCTTTGCCCGCAATTCTTCGATGCTTCGACCATAGGAGATGGCAGCATAGTGCAGTGGACATGGAATTTCGGGGATCTCAATACCAGCAACAATCGCAACGCCCAGCACTGCTATCTCGAAGGTGGCATGCTCAACTCAAGATTCTATGACGTGAGCCTGCGGGCGGTGAGCGACAATGGCTGTGCCGACACACTTATCCTGCCGGCTCATATAGAATTGTACCCCACACCACGTGCGGACTTCACCTGGAGTCCTGATTCGGTGAGCATGTTCGACCCGCGGGTCTATTTCGAAGACCTGAGCGTAGGCCCTGATTTCTGGGACTGGGATTTCGGAGATCCGCTGAACAACGGAGTATCTAATCAGCAGGACCCGACATACACATTCCTTACTCACGGAGAATATGATATCCTTCTCACGGCCTCAAATGATTTCGGCTGTGAGGACACCACCATGAAGCGGATCGAGGTGTTCTCCGATTTCCGGTTTTATATCCCCAACGCCTTCACACCCAACTCGGATGACCGCAACGAGAGCTTCTTTGGCAAGGGCGAAGGCATCATGGATTACAATATGCAGATCTACGACCGTTGGGGTAAGCTCATATTCGAATCGAACAGTCCACTGCTTCACTGGAATGGCAGCAGCAACGGACAGGCGTGCCAGCAGGGGATGTACAACTACATTTTCAATATCCGCGACCTGAATCGCAACTGGCACCGCTACACCGGAGAGGTGTACTTGATCAGGTAATACCGCTTAGGACGGTATTCGGCCTAAAACCTTTTTTTTGCACCCGCTTAATTCAAACAGCAGATCAATTGCACACACTCACCCCTCAGCAGAAGGTGCTCTACGATAACGCATCGCTCGCCTGCGGGAAAGTGATGACCCAGACCTACAGCACCTCCTTCTCCCTTGCTGTGAGGTTGCTGAACGAGGATCTGCGCGATTCCGTTCATTCCATCTATGGTTTTGTCCGCTTGGCAGATGAGATCGTGGACTCTTTTCATGACGCGCCCAAACGCCAATTGTTGGACCGTCTGCGCCACGACACCTATCGGGCCATTGAAGAGGGGATCTGTCTCAATCCGCTGCTCAATGGCTTTCAGCAGACGGTGAACCGTTACGGCATAGACCGTAATCTCATCGACACCTTTCTGCACAGCATGGAAATGGATCTTGACCGCAAGACGTACGACCGTGCGAGCTATGAGACCTACATTCTCGGTTCGGCAGAAGTGGTGGGCCTCATGTGCCTCAAGGTTTTCTGTGAGGGGAATGATGCGCTCTATGAGGATCTGAAAGCTCCTGCGATGCGGCTCGGTGCGGCTTTTCAGAAGATCAATTTCCTGCGTGACCTCGGTACGGATCACCTGAAGCTCGGCCGCTCCTACTTTCCAGACCTCGACCCTCACAACTTCAACGATGAGGCCAAGCAGCGCATAGAGGCAGAGATCCTGGCCGATTTCGAGGCAGGACTCGCGGGAATTGTCAGATTGCCCCGCAAGGCCCGTTTCGGGGTTTATGTGGCATACGTGTACTACATGGCCCTTTTCAAGAAGATAACCGGCCTGAGGGCGGCCAATGTGCTTCAGGAGCGCATACGCATCTCCGATGGCCGCAAGGCATCGTTGTTGGTGCATTCCTATGTTAGGCACCGCCTCGACCTGATCTGACGCATCGCAGCATCTTGGGCGTCTGAATGCCCGATCTTTGCACCATGAGACCGCTGTTGATCCTCCTACTCGTATTGCCTGTGCAGCTCATCGCTCAGGAAGAGCTGCTCAAAGAGGTCAGAAAGGCAGTGGCCGTTATTTTTGACGATGAGGAGGCCAGCAGGCGGATGTCATCGCGTTTTGCAGATGCGGATGTTTCGACCAGTCCCGTGCTGATGGGATACAAGGGTGCGGTGATAATGGCACAGGGAAAGCACTCCGCCAACCCGCTCACCAAGCTCCGCACCTTTAACGAGGGCCGCGCACTGCTCGACACGGCCATTGTGCGCGAGCCAAAGAGTGTGGAACTGCGCTTCCTGCGCTTGTCCATTCAGGTCAATGTACCCCGCATTCTCGGTTACAGCTCGCAGGTGGCAGAGGATAGGGCGTTCATAGACCGCAACCTGGGGTCTGTACACAGCGATGACTTCAGGCAGCGTGTCACTAATTTCATAGCCAAGGCCGAGGAACAGGGAAAACTCTGATGATCGGGAACATACTCATACCGATGCTCATCACCGTGGCCGCGTTCTGGGCCATGGAGTTTGTGGCTTGGGCGGCCCACAAGTATGTGATGCACGGCATCGGCTGGTCTATGCACCGCGACCATCACCAGCCAACAGGCAGGGCTTTTCAGCGCAACGACCTCTTCGCACTCATCTTCGCCATTCCGAGCTGGTTGTTCATGATGTTCGGGGTGATGGGCGGCTGCGACTGGCGGCTGTATGTCGGCATCGGCATACTGCTCTATGGCATTGCTTACGTCACGGTGCATGAGGTCATCATCCACAACCGATGGAACCTACGGAGAAAGATCCGTCATCCGTATCTCCAAGGGTTGGCAAGAGCGCATTTTGCGCATCACAGGCACAAGGAGAAGGAGGAAGGGGAATGCTTTGGCATGCTGGTGGTGCCGAAGAAGTTCTTCCGCAGCTCCGAAGGCTGAATCATTGCCCCCAGCTGACCATCGCCACCTGTACCAGCCCGATCAGGAACCCTACGATGGCACCGATGTACTCGATGAACTTGAACTCCTTCTTCAGCAGCTTCATTATCAGCCCTTCAAGCTTTTCGGAAGGCAGCTGAGAGACCCGCTCACGGATGATCTCCTCCACATTGAACCGCTCTTCGAGATTCTCCATGTAGTGGTCGATGACCTGAGGCACGCTCACTTCAACCTCCTCCATCAGCTGACCTTTCATCTTGGCCTTGCGCTTGTCGCTGAATAGCAGGCCAGTGATAGGATACTGCTTTGGAAATTTGACATTGAGGAAGTAGTCGATCTTAGCTTCCACTATCTGATTGATGCTCAGGAGATTTTCCGGATTGTGCATCCGCTCCCTCAGGTCATCGCTCGAGAGCAGTTCCTCGGCCACCATCTTGCCTATCTTCTCTGCCACCTCGCGCTGGTTTTTTGGGAAAATGCCTTGGATCTTGAAGAACCGGAAGTCCCAAGGCTCTTTCGGATAGAAAAGCATTTTCACCGCCAGGAAGTTGGTGAACCATCCTACGATGGCAGCTATGATCGGAAGTGTCCAGAGCATGGTTCTCAGCTTGCGGGGCAGGCGCAAAGTACGGTCATCTGAATAAAGCCCCGCATGACGCAGGTCTGTATTCAGCAGATGACCTCACTGCTTTCCTCGTACTGCATACATTTGGCCGTGATATGACTGACCGATTACGACCAGTCATCCAATCAGAAAGAATATAGCAGATGAAAAATCGGAACAACTTGATCGCCCTGACCGCGATGGTGGGCGCACTTATGCTGACACCTTTGCTCACAGATGCCTGCACACGTGTGGTTTACAAGGGGCCGAACAACACCGTGATCACAGGTCGCACTATGGATTTCTCCATAGAGATACCTGCAAATCTTTGGGTTTTTCCGCGCGGCATGAAACGTAACGGAGAAGTCGGTCCCAACTCCATCACCTGGACATCCAAGTATGGCAGCCTTGCCACCAGTTCGTGGGATATTGCCACCTCTGACGGAATGAACGAGAAGGGTCTCGTGGCCAACCTGCTCTGGCTTGTGGCCTCGGAGTATCCAGCATTCAAGAAGGACGGAGACCGAAAGGGACTCGCCATATCCATGTGGGCGCAGTACGTGCTCGATAATTTCGCAACGGTGCAAGAAGCCGTAAATGAGATGCGCAAGGAGTCGTTTGCGGTGGTGTCAGACTTCATACCGGGCACCGACAAGTTCACCACCGTACACCTCTCCATCTCCGATGCCACAGGCGACAATGCCATCTTCGAGTACATCGGAGGTAAGTTGGTGATTCACCACGACCCTTCCTATATCGTAATGACCAATGACCCGGCCTATGCCGAGCAGCTTGCCGTTGGAAAGTATTGGGAGGGAATTCCCGGTAAAACGTTTCTCCCCGGATCGGTCACCTCATCAGACCGTTTCGTACGTGCCTCTTTCTTCATCAACGCCATTCCGCAGACGGACAATACCCGCGTAGCCATTGCCGGTGTGTTCAGTGTGATCCGAAATGTGTCTGTGCCTTACGGGTTCTCCATTGAAGGCTTCCCCAATCTTTCCACCACCCAATGGAGATCCGTGGCAGACCAGAAGAACCTTGTCTATTACTTCGAGACGGCACTTACCCCCAACACATTCTGGGTGGATCTGCGAAAACTTGATTTCAATGGGCCTGTCC
This sequence comes from uncultured Chryseobacterium sp., assembly GCA_964500205.1. Classification (GTDB taxonomy): domain Bacteria; phylum Bacteroidota; class Bacteroidia; order UBA10329; family UBA10329; genus UBA10329. The sequence continues at coordinate 247,680 of CAZCNS010000005.1, forward strand.
GCAAGCTAGGTGTCTCAGAAAGCATGATGTATGCCGGAGACGCTTCTGCCGAGTTTGTCAACTCAGAGCCTTTCAAATTCATAGGGATATGAGTACCGGGGCCATGAAGCGGTTTGAGCTTTCGGTGTTTTACATCCTCTCCGGATTCATTGCGCTGTATATAGCTGTCGAGGTCATAGAACTTGCCTATCAGTTCGGTAAGGCACTGCTTGCGGGCGGAGGTGACAGCGGTAGGCTGCTCATCACCAAGGAGCAGACAGGAAGGGTGATTCCAGTATTCTTCAACATCCTCATTGCTATCGAACTCATAGACACTTTCAACATTTATGTGAAGGAGCACAGCATCAAGGTTCAGAGCATTCTGCTCATCGGACTTATTGCTGTTGGTCGCAAGTTGCTTGTGCTTGACATTGGCCATGCTGATGGTCTCAGCAATATCGGTTTGGCGGCCATCATCCTGGCGCTTTCCGTGGGGTATTTCCTCATCAAAAAACTCGATCAGGCCACGGGGTCGCATTGATGATGCCTTCTGACCATCATCAGGTCATCCCTTCATAAGGAGAGGCCGAATCTGTGTAATTGTTTCGCGACCTTCGCACCATGAGGTTCATGGTCGTCATACTTGTTGGCAGTGCATTTTTCACGTATATCGGCACTTCGCACGCCCAGCACACACTCATTCAGAAGGATGGGACGCATCTCAAGGGCGAGCTGAAATGGGTGAAGGGCAGTGTGGTCAACTTCTACAGTAATGGACGGCCGCTGGAAATGGACATCAGCACGGTGCGCACCATTCACTTCTACGACTCAGATGCTAAGGCCGAACCCGTGATGTCTGAGACACGCAAGGTTTTCAACAGCGGATTCGACCGCATCGAGTATATCATGGACGGCCGCAGCATGACCAAGTTCCCGAAGATCGTCATAGGGCAGGCGGCCAGTGGTGTGGTGGTGGTCGATGTGGCGATTGACAAGTACGGTAATGTGATCTCAGCCGAGCCGGGCGCGGCAGGCTCGAAGACCACAGACGACAAGTACCTTTTCTACAAAGCGAAGTTCGCCTGTCAAGAGGCCAAGTTCGACACGTACTCCACCGCACCGCTGCGCACGGAGGGTAAGATCTTCGTTGTTTTCAAATAAAAGGACAGATGAAAGGCCCCATCGGTGTGTTCGACTCGGGCTACGGTGGACTCACCGTGCTGCGTGCCCTGACAGATGCCCTGCCGCAATACGACTATCTCTACTTGGGTGATAATGCCCGAACGCCTTATGGCACACGCTCGTTCGATACGGTTTATCAGTACACCCTCGAATGTGTGAAGCATCTTTTCTCAGAAGGATGCCCACTGGTCATCGTGGCCTGCAACACGGCCTCAGCCAAGGCGCTGCGCACCATCCAGCAGCGCGACCTCCCGATTATGGCCTCGGGGCTGCGAGTGCTTGGAGTGATACGCCCAACAGCCGAGGTGATTGGCCAACATTCGATGACGGGTCATATCGGGGTGCTGGGCACCAGCGGCACCGTCAGTTCTGGCTCCTATCCCATCGAGATAGCCAAGTTCTTTCCCGATGTGACCGTTCATCAGCAGGCATGCCCCATGTGGGTGCCTTTAGTGGAAAGCAACGAGCATCTTGGGCCCGGGGCTGATTTTTTCGTGAGAAAGTACATTGATGAACTGCTGGCACAGGAACCGCACATCGACACGCTTCTGCTCGGATGCACCCATTACCCGCTTCTCTTGGAGAAGATCAAGGGATGCGCACCCGAAGGAATGACGGTTGTGCAACAGGGCAGCATCGTGGCTTCGAGCCTCACCGACTACCTCTGCAGACACCCTGAAATGGCCGAACGCCTCTCTACTGGCGATAGCCGCAGATTCCTCACCACAGACGATGCCGCCACATTCTCAGAGAAGGCAAGGGTCTTCTTTGGCGAAGATGTGCTTGCAGAACATTTGAGTCTTTAGGCTCATTCCTCATCGGTGAACCAGCCGCTGTACATCACATAGTTCGATGCTACCTTTTGCATCATCTCTTCCGCCTTCTGCGGGTCGAGGTTCTTGACCTTGCGTGCTGGCATGCCTGCATAGATGGAATAGCTCTCGACCACCGTTCCCTCCAGCACCACCGCCCCAGCGGCAATGATGGAGTGAGAGTGAACAATTACCCCGTCCATCACAATGGCACCCATGCCTACCAGCACGTTGTCGTGGATCGTGCAGCCGTGCACAAGCGCGTTGTGGCCTATGGAAACATCATTGCCGATGGTCGTGGCCGCTTTCTGATAAGTGCAATGGATCACTGCCCCGTCCTGAACATTCACCCGCTGGCCCATGCGTATCGTATTTACATCACCCCGCACCACGGCATTGAACCAGACACTGCAAGCATCGCCCATCACTACATCGCCCACTACAGTGGCGTTGTCAGCAATAAAGCAGTCTTTTCCGAATTGGGGGGCGATTCCTTTGACAGGTCTGATGAGTGGCATGTGGCAAAGATGCACACCATTGAAGCGGTACATACCTTCGCGCCATGTTCGCCATCAAGCAAACGCTCGTCTCAGAAGATCTTCTGGAAAAACATTTCGTCTGTGATCTCGGTGCTTGCAAGGGAGCCTGCTGCGTGAAAGGAGATTCGGGTGCTCCGCTGCTTCAAGAAGAAGTGCCGATACTTGAACGCATCCTGCCCGTTGTGCTGCCCTACATGGACGAAGCTGGCCGAAAGGCAGTGGCGGATAAGGGAGTGGCCGAGGTGGACAGTGATGGAGACATCGGCACCACGCTGATTCCTGATGGTAGGTGCGCCTTCGCCACCATAGACAAATGGGGCATGGTGAGCTGCACCATAGAACGGGCTCACAGAGACGGCAAGGTCGATTGGAAAAAACCTGTGTCGTGTCACCTGTACCCGGTGCGGGTAAAACCCTTCGAGGGCTTCGAGGCCGTGAACTACGATAGGTGGGACATCTGCAAGGCTGCACGCGTCTGTGGCGACAAGCATCAGGTGCCTTTGTACCGATTTGTGAAGGATGCGCTTATCCGCAGGTTCGGGCAGGAATGGTTCGATGAGTTGGAGGCGGTGGACAGGGAGCTTCGCAGGTCGCTCGATAATGAATGAGCAATCAGGGGAATTTGCTGTAGAAGCTGCTCCTGTGGCCGAACCGTACGAACCAGACCACAGAACATCTTATTATCAAACCGATTCTATAATCATCAGACAACCTGATGCGGTACAAGGTCTTGTACTCCCTGAGCTTCTTCAGCCCCTTGATTTTCTGGATGGAAGATGCTGATTACACGTTCTGAATGACATTCTTCACCTGTTCAAGGACCATGCGGTCAGCAGAGGTAATGTCGCGCTGAAAAGAGCCTCTAAACCTCAACTCCACGGTTGCGAAGTGTTTGGAGCACATCATCCTCTGAAATCTCTTCAGATACGGCTCCGTCCATTATCCACTCTGCCAAGGCGCGGTCTTCGAGCTGCTCGGAAGACAAGGTGCGAGAACGGAGACCCAGACGCTTCAACAATGCGCTGAACATTGCCTCATCTTTTTCGGGCAGATCGACCAGAACAGCTTTCATCGGAATCAGTTTGTTACAAAGATAGTGTATCTGACTCCGTGCGATAATCTGCCATCAACGTGGGTTAACGAGCGATGAACTTAGCTTTCAATGGGACGAATAGAATCGTTTCAAAGATTCTCCCGCGAAACCTTAACCGATCCCGGTCACATTTCGGTAACATCAGCTGTGACATTTCAGGGAATTTGACCTTTGTCAATTCGCTCAGGCCAATGCTGGCGGGCGATAGCGGGCTTCCCACTTTTTATTAACGAGACGTTAAATCGGGATATGTTAAAAACTGACCCCGATTGTTAATTCTTTCGGCAGTCAGTCCTCGTTTTTAATCCGAAAATTTGGGCTGTGGAAGATGTAACGCCTGACAGTTCTTCAAGCGGCTCACTCCCAAAGGCTTAACGGATTCAAGTGATTTTTGGATGCTGAAAACCATCCGAAGGAGACTTGTTCCCCGTCTATTGAAAATACAACTGATTGATTGTCAATAATAAAGATGAAGACAGACATGGAAAACACCGTTAAGACCCCCATCCGTCCTGACCTGGCAGCAGAGCTACCTCCTAAGACCTCGCTCCCGTTGGAGCCCATCCTTGTGGAGAATGACGACCGCTTTGTGCTCTTTCCCATCAAGCACCACGAGGTGTGGAGATTCTACAAGCAGGCGATGGCCAGTTTCTGGACGGCTGAGGAGATTGACCTGGGGCAGGACCTGCACGACTGGGAGTACAAGCTGACCGACAATGAGCGGCATTTCATCAAGCATGTGCTGGCCTTCTTCGCGGCCAGTGACGGCATCGTGAACGAGAACCTCGCCATCAATTTCCTGAACGAGGTGCAGTACCCCGAGGCCCGTTGCTTCTACGGTTTCCAGATCATGATGGAGAACATCCATGCCGAGACCTATTCGCTGCTCATCGACACTTATATCAAGGACAGCCGCGAGAAGGACTTTCTCTTCCACGCGGTGGAGAACCTGCCTTGCGTGGGCAAGAAGGCCGACTGGGCATTGCGCTGGATCGAGAAGGGCACTTTTGCGCAGCGGCTCATCGCTTTCGCAGCGGTAGAGGGCATCTTCTTTAGCGGCAGTTTCTGCTCCATCTTCTGGCTCAAGAAGCGCGGCCTGATGCCGGGTCTTGCATTCAGTAACGAACTCATCAGTCGTGACGAGGGTCTGCACTGCGACTTCGCCTGCCACCTGTACAACAACCTCGTGAATAAGCTGCCTGAGGGCGAAGTGGCGCAGATCATCACCGAGGCGGTGGAGTATGAGAAGGAATTCGTGACCGATGCCATTCCTGTGGCACTGATCGGGATGAATGCTACGCTGATGTGCCAGTACATCGAGTTCGTAGCCGACCGTCTGCTGCTGTCGCTGGGATGCAAGAAGGTCTATAATGCCACCAACCCGTTCGATTTCATGGAGATGATCTCGTTGCAGGGCAAGACCAATTTCTTCGAGAAGCGCGTGGCCGAGTACCAGAAGGCCGGTGTGATGGGCGATGGCGCGGACAAGCGCGGTTTCACCGTTGACGAGGATTTCTGAGAATCATGAAAGAATAGAGCTGATCGATTATTACACCGAAAAACCCTAAAACCAACCCACCATGTACGTACTGAAAAGAGACGGCCGCCAAGAATCCATCAAGTTTGACAAGGTAACAGCGCGCATCCAGAAGCTGTGCTACGGTCTCGACCCGCTCGTGGATGCCATTCCTGTGGCGAAGAAGGTCATCGAGGGCATCTATGAGGGTGTGACCACCCAGCAGCTCGATGAGCTGGCCGCTGAGACTGCGGCATCGTTCACCGTTCGCCACCCCGATTATGCGCTACTTGCCAGTCGCATCGCGGTGAGCAACCTGCACAAGAGCACAACCAAATCGTTCTCGCAGACGATGACCGCGCTCTACGAGTACATCGACCCGAAAACAGGCGAGAACGGGGCCATGATCGCGGATGATGTCTATAAGATCATCATGGACAACGCGGAGTTGTTGGACAGCACCATTATCTACGACCGGGACTTTGGCTATGATTTCTTCGGCTTCAAGACCTTGGAGCGGAGCTACCTTCTGAAAATTGACGGCAAGATCGCGGAGCGTCCGCAGCACATGCTGATGCGCGTGGCGGTAGGCATCCACAAGGAGGATGTGAAATCGGCCATCGAGACCTACGACCTGCTCTCGGAGCGGTGGTTCACACATGCCACCCCGACCCTTTTCAATGCGGGGACACCCAAGCCGCAGATGAGCAGTTGCTTCCTGCTCCAGATGCAGGAGGACAGCATCGATGGCATCTACAACACACTGAAGCAGACGGCCAAAATTTCGCAGAGTGCGGGTGGAATCGGTCTCAGCATCCACAATGTGCGCGCCACTGGCAGCTACATCAAGGGCACGAACGGCAGCAGCAATGGCATTGTGCCCATGCTGCGGGTGTTCAACGACACTGCCCGCTATGTGGACCAGGGCGGAGGTAAGCGCAAAGGCTCGTTCGCCATCTATCTGGAGCCGTGGCATGCCGACATCCACGATTTCCTCGACCTGAAGAAGAACCACGGCAAGGAGGAGCAGCGCGCCCGCGACCTGTTCTACGCCATGTGGATGCCCGACCTGTTCATGAAGCGCGTGGAGGAGAATGCCGAGTGGTCGCTGTTCTGCCCGCATGAGGCCCCCGGACTTGGCGATTGCTGGGGCGAGGAGTTTGAGGCGCTGTATGAGCGCTATGAGAAGGAGGGCCGTGCCCGCAAGAAGGTGAAGGCGCAGGAGCTGTGGTTCGAGATCATCGAGTCGCAGATTGAGACCGGAACGCCTTACATCCTCTATAAGGATGCCTGCAACCGCAAGTCGAACCAGCAGAACCTCGGCACCATCAAGAGCAGCAACCTTTGCACCGAGATCGTGGAGTACACCTCGCCCGATGAGGTGGCCGTTTGCAACCTCGCCAGCATCGCACTGCCCAAGTTTGTGACCGATGAGGGCACGTTCGACCACCAGAAGCTGTTCGAGATCACCTATGTGGCCACGCGCAACCTCAACAAGGTGATCGACCGCAACTACTATCCAATTCCCGAGGCGCGCAACAGCAACATGCGCCACCGCCCTGTGGGTCTTGGCGTACAGGGCTTGGCCGATGCGTTCATCAAGCTTCGCCTGCCCTTCGACTCAGAGGAGGCTAAAGCACTGAACCGCGACATTTTCGAGACCATCTACTACGCGGCCATGACCTGCTCGAAGGACCTTGCCAAGGAGTTCGGGCCGTATGAGAGCTACCCCGGTTCACCCGTCTCCAAAGGCATCTTCCAGTACGACATGTGGGGCGTGACGCCCACCGACCGATGGGAGTGGGATGTGCTGAAAGAGGAGGTAGCCAAGTACGGTGTGCGCAACTCGCTGCTTGTGGCACCAATGCCCACGGCCAGCACCTCGCAGATCATGGGCAACAACGAGTGTTTCGAACCGTACCACAGCAACATCTATACCCGCAGAGTATTGTCTGGCGAGTTTGTGGTGGTGAACAAGCACCTGCTCAAGGACCTCGTGCAGCTTGGCCTATGGAACGACAACATGAAGAACAAGCTCATCGCGGCCAATGGTTCGGTGCAGAACATCGAGGAGATCCCCGAGAACATCCGCATGCTCTACCGCACGGTTTGGGAGCTTAAGATGAAGGACATCATCGACATGGCTGCCGACCGTGGTGCCTTCATCGACCAGAGCCAGAGCCTCAATCTCTTCATGCAGAACCCCAACTTCGGGAAGATCACATCCATGCACTTCTACGCTTGGAAGAAAGGGCTGAAAACAGGCATGTACTACCTGCGCACACAGGCGGCCAGCGAGGCCATCAAGTTCACGGTGGATCAGGCATCTCTTGCGCAGCCCAAGGCCGAGCAGACCGCACCGCAACCTGCGGTGTATGGTGGAGCAGCCCCGATTGCCGTGGTGGCCGAGCCGAAGCCAGCCTATGCACCCGTCACCCCGGTCAATATTCAGGAGGCGCAGGCGCAGATCTCCTGCTCGCTGGACGACCCCGAGGGCTGCGAGATGTGTGGGAGCTGAGTCTTGTGGAGCTATAGAATGCGAGACGCCCCTTGCCGAATACGGTAAGGGGCGTTTCGTTTACCGGTTGCAAAACATCAATAAGCTTTCAGGCTCAGGTCAAGGCTCTTCACGTTGTGCGTGAGCGCACCTACCGAGATGAAGTCTACGCCTGTAAGCGCGTGGTCGCGGATGGTCTGCTCGGTGATGCCTCCCGATGCCTCGGTCTCGTAACGGCCAGCGATAAGTTGTACGGCCTCCTTCTGCACTTCCAACGGGAAATTATCGAGCATGATGCGGTGAAAGCCACCGATGCGCAGGGCCTCATGCAGCTCGTCCATGTCACGTACCTCCACCTCTATGCGGAGGTCTTTTCCCAGTGAGACGAGATGTTTGCGCACGCGGTGGACCGCCTGCTCCAGCCCGCCCGCCAGGTCAATGTGGTTGTCTTTGATCATTACCATGTCGTAGAGTCCGAAACGGTGATTGTGCCCGCCACCGAGCCGCACAGCCATCTTCTCCAGCTCGCGGAGCAGGGGTGTGGTCTTACGCGTGTCGAGCAGTTTGGCATCCGTGTCTGCGATGAGGTCGGTGAGCTGCCGTGTGCGCGTGGCGATGCCGCTTAGGCGTTGCATGAAGTTGAGCACCAGCCGTTCGGCCTTGAGGATGGAACGGGAAGACCCTTCCACCAAGAGCACCACATCTCCCACCTTCACAGGTGAGCCGTCAGCGACCATGGTCGTCACCTGAAGGTCTCCATCTACCCGAAGGAAGATGCGCATGGCGAGGTCCACCCCCGCGATGATGCCGTCCTCTTTCACGAGAAGCCTTGCACGGCCTGTTGCACTTTCAGGTATGCACGAGTCGGTGGTATGATCCCCGTCACCGATATCCTCACGCAGGGCCGAGTCAATGATCTCGTCTATGGTCATCACTGGTCGCTGTTTTCGATACGCAACTGCTGCACCCGGCCCTTGTCGCCCTCGCCCTTCACCAGCACATAGGTGCGGTACTGGCCTGAGGCGGTGGTCAGGCTGCCGATGACATACTGTGCCCCATCACGCGACCGGCCTTGGTGGATTACCTGATAGCCGGAGATTCTGTTCTTATCAAAGAAATCCTTGATGATGACCTCTGCCTGTGCCTTGCTGTAGCTGTTCTCCTTGCTTAGGAGCACCATATCGACCTTGGTGTCGAAATGACGGGATAGCTCCTTGTGGTTCCCTACGCGGAATGCGGCAGTTACCTGCTCGCCTACAGACTGGGCACTGACCTGCACCGTGGCGGTGAGAAAAAGAAACAAGGTCAGAATAGATCGGATGTTCATGATATCAGAATTGAAAGCGAAGCGCATGCACAACAACCGCGCCATGGGACTGATACGGTGAATCGGGTTCAGGGTTCGCTGGGCAGGAACACCTCGGCCATCATGCAGCGGGCACTCCCCCCGCCCAGCGTCTCGATGGTGCTGATATCGGAGTGTACGATGGAGCAGAACGTGCCGATGCGTCCCAGCTGATTGGCATCAAGTGAGTTGTGCGCCTGAGTGCTCATGACCATGACAGGATTGCCCTTGCTGTCGTTTACTTCGAGCATGTTGCCTGCGAAATGGCATTTCTGCTCCTCAGAGATGGTGATGATGTGCTTACCTGTGTCGGCCAGCGATGCAAGAAGCTGTTCGCGTTGAAAGTTGTCGCGCACGGCATCGGCACAGACGATAGCGAGGTCGGTGCCCACGCTCATCATCACGTTGGTGTGGTAGATAGGCATCGGTTCACCGTTCACATCCTGCACCGCATCGAAGGTCACGGTTCGGTAGCCCGTCTGTGCGGCCCACATGGCAAGCACATCTGGGTGTGTTCGCTCAGAGAGACAGGCGTAGGCGATGCGATTGGCGCGGTCCAGCACCATGCTGCCCGTGCCCTCCAGAAATCGCCCCTCGTTCTCCGAGCCCGACATGTCAATAACCTGCGAGACCTGAGACCCCGCCTTTTTCAATGTTTCGATGACGTCCATGCGTCTCTCCTGCCTGCGGTTGAGGGCGAACATGGGGTAGAGGATAACCGTTCCGTCCTCGTGGAACGAGACCCAGTTGTTGGGGAAGATCGAGTCGGGCGTGTGAGGCATGTAGGTGTCGTCCACTACAGTCACTTGGATGCCTTCGGCACGGAGCTTCGTCACCATGGTATCGAACTCGTCCAGCGCCTTGGCCTGCACGGCATCTTTTTCGGCTTCCGCAGAGGCCGTCTGGTAATGGTTGTTGGCCGCGGTCTGCTCGTTGAAGCCAAAGGCCACGGGCCGAATCATCAGGATATGGGAGGTGGTCTGCATCTCACTCCGTTATTTCAAAACTCAGAAAATATCATCCCTCAGCAGCGGCATGCTCATGCAGTGGGTGCCGCCACGGGCGCGGGACAGCTCTGCAGAAGGCAGCAGGATGAGCGTGTCGCCCGTGATGATGTCATCGAGGTTGGCACCCTGGGCCATCTTGCGGTTGAGGCTCTTGGCCTCGATGAGCTTGAATCCGCGCTGCTGGAGGCTCTTGTTGGTCTCCACATTGCGGTCGTAGCCGATGATGACCCCTTCGCGAAGCGCAAGGAAATTGCACGAGTCGGTCCACTGCTCGCGCTCGGTGAAGGGGAAGCGGCCGCCCCCGTTGGGCACGATCTCGGCCTTTTCGCACCCGTAATCTTCTCGGCTGATCTGCACCAGCAGGTCATCGAGATAGTCCAGCTCTTTGGTCTGTACCTTGAATCCGTCCTTGGTGGCCCTGCGGATGAACTGCGTCACGTAGACCTGCTCCTCGGGGGTCTCCATCTCATCGTCCAGCATCCTGCGGAAATCGATCTCCTCTTTTGATAAGGCGATGGCCTCGCGGGTGAAGGGTGCGTACATCACCCACATGTCACGTCTCACCTGAGTGAAGATGGTGTCGATATGCATGTAGGCCCGCTCGGCAGGGATGTTGACCACGCTCACCTTGTCCACGATGCCCTTGTTGAAAAGAACTGTAATGAGCTGGTGGATGGCGTTCTGCGTGGTGCGTGCGCTAAGGCCCACCACGAGGTGGCGGGGGCTGACCATCATCACGTCACCGCCTTCGATGCTGACCTCCTGGCGCTCCTTGCCCAGCGAGTCGTTGAGGAAGAAGTACTCGTTGTCCTCGAGCTCGATAACGCGGTCCGAGAACTTGTAGTTGTCCCAATCGGCATCCTCACCGAAGAGCACGAAATAGGCGATGTAGCGCATCAGGAGCGCCTCGCGTGTGCGGCCCTTCTCTGCGGCCTTGATGAGCAGCATGTGGTCGTTGATGACGATGCCGATGTCGCGGGTGAAGATGAAGTTGGGGATGGGCGCAAAGAGGTAATCCTCCTCGCCCTCATAGAGCCAAACGCCTGAGATCAGTGTGCGAGTCAGCTCATCGGGGGGCATTTTCATCATCAGCATCTGCGACTCGAAGTCGCATTTCTCCATGGCGCACACCGCGCTGACGAGGAGCTGCTTGGCCAGGGGGTTCTCGAGTACCTTCATCAGCAGGTGCTCGGCATCCATCACCTTGTCCGACACGAGGTATCCGTCCTTGGTGGGCTTGAAGAAATCGGAGTCCTCGGGGTCGCGGCCTGCGACCACCGATGGGTCGAGAAACCACAGCAGGGTCATCAGGTACTCATTGTACTCCTTGCGCATGGCATCGAGGAAAACGATGTCGTCATACAGCAGGTCCTGCATCATGCGCGGGGCGATTTTACCGATCCCAGCGTCAGGGCTGTGGATGATGAGGCGTCTCAGTGTGCCCACCTCGCTCGAAACGTGTATTTTTCGGTTCATGTCCTTTCTACGATGATGGGCCGAAGGTAGCAAGGTCATGTGAAGCCATTCTTGCCTCAATGTGGCAAGGGTCTGATATTCGCGGCCGATGCATCGTGCCGCCCTGCATAACTTACTACTGCTTTTGCTGCCCTTGCTCACGTGCGGCCAGCAGGTGATACACATTGAGAACAAGCGGCTGGCGGCCGTGGACACGGGATTCTCTGGCAATGCCAGTGTGCAGGTCAACTTCGTTCAGAACCTCAATAATGTGCTTCAGGCGAATAATAACCTGAACCTCCAGTATGTAAGGGGCGAGCATTCCATCCTTTCGCTCACGACCTACAATCTGAGCATTGTTAATGACAACCGCGTGGTGAACGAGGGCTTCCAGCATTTCCGCTACAATTACCGTTGGACCAAGCCCACCACCATTGAGGCTTATGCACAACTTCAAGGGAATGAGGCGCTTAAGGTTCGGTTCCGTTTCCTTGCAGGTGCGGGGCCGAGATTCTCGGTGCTGGACCGCGACTCTGTCCGCACCCGACTTTTCGTTGGCACATCTGTGATGGCCGAATATGAGGAGGAGACCACAGGAATAGTGAACCGGTCCATGCGACTGAGTCAGTTCGTTTCGGTCGGTTTTCCATTTGCCAAAGTGTTCATCTTCGATGCCATAGCCTACTACCAGCCTGATGTTTCCATGTGGTCTGATTTCAGGACGAGTATCGAGACGAGGCTTGAAGTTGAGCTGTTGAGAGGATTCTCCTTGGAATTCCGGCAGAACGTGGTCTATGACAGCCACCCCCCGGCCGGCATCCGCAATGTGTTCTACAACCTGAGCAACGGGGTGCGGTACAGGTTCTGACGCTCACCCTTGTCTCCTGTTTAGCTTTGCCGCCATGGAAGAAAGGCTCATCAGCACGGTAAAGGAGGTGGTCGAAAGCGGTTTCGGCACCGCCATTGATGTATCGCAGGTGCAATTGCAGAAGACCCGCAAGGAGTTTGAGGGCGACATTACGCTGGTGGTGTTCCCGCTCACGCGCATCACCAAGCTCTCGCCCGAGGAGACGGGCAACCGCATCGGCACAGCACTGGTCGAAAAGCTCGATGAGGTGGAGGGGTTCAACGTGGTGAAGGGATTCCTCAACATCTCGTTCAGCGCATCGTACTGGGCGCAGCAGCTCAGGGAGATGCGCTCTGTGCAGGACTACGGCTTCACACCGAAAGGCGAGCATAGCCGCAACGTGATGGTGGAGTACTCATCGCCCAACACCAACAAGCCGTTGCACCTCGGTCACATCCGCAACAACCTGTTGGGCTGGTCGGTGGCGGAGATCCTGAAGGCCAACGGCCACGAGGTGCAGAAGGTGCAGATCATCAACGACCGCGGCATTCATATATGCAAGAGCATGGTGGCATGGCAGCGGTTCGGCAATGGTGAAACGCCTAAAACTACCGGCCTGAAAGGTGACAAGCTCGTGGGGAAGTATTATGTTATTTTTGATAAGAAGTACAAGGAGGAACAGGCTGCTCTCATGGCCGATGGCATGGACGAGAAGGCGGCTGCGGATAACGCGCCCATCATGCTGGAGGCGCGCGAGATGCTCCTCAGATGGGAGGCCGATGATGCGGAGGTTCGCCAGCTCTGGGCCACGATGAACGGCTGGGTCTATGATGGATTCGATGTGACCTACAAAAGGCTGGGGGTCGATTTCGACAAGTTGTATTATGAATCGGACACGTACCTCATCGGCAAGGAGATGGTGGAGGACGGTGTGGCGAAAGGCGTGTTCGAGCGGCAGGATGACGGCTCCATCTGGTGCGACCTCACGGCAGATGGCCTCGACCGCAAGCTGCTGCTCCGCTCGGATGGTACGGCCGTTTACATGACACAGGACATCGGCACCGCCATCCTGCGCTACAACGACTGGCCGCAGCTCGACCAGCTCATCTACACCGTGGGCAACGAGCAGGACTACCATTTCAAGGTCCTTTTTCTTGTTCTGAAAAAATTGGGATACTCATGGGCCGAGGCCTGCTACCACCTGAGCTACGGTATGGTGGACCTGCCCAGCGGCAAGATGAAGTCGCGCGAAGGCACAGTGGTCGATGCCGATGACCTGATGGAGGAGATGTACCTTGCGGCCCGCGCCCAGAGCGAGGAGAAGGGCAAGCTCGAAGGATTGAGCAAGGACGAGGCGCATGACCTGTTCGAGATGCTGGGCCTCGGTGCGCTCAAGTACTTCATCCTCCGCGTGGACCCCAAGAAGCGCATGATGTTCGACCCGCAGGAGAGCATCGATATGCAGGGCAACACGGGGCCTTTCATCCAGTACACCCACGCCCGCATCCGTTCGGTGCTGCGCAAGGCGGACAGCGTTCCGGCAGAGGTGCCTCAGGTGGGCACACTCGATGTCAAGGAACGGCAGGTGCTACGCCTGCTGCGTGAATACCCGCAGGTGGTGCGGCAGGCGGGCGAGGAGTACAGCCCTGCGCTCATCGCCAACTTCGGCTACGAGCTTGCCAAGGACTTCAACCAGTTCTATCAGGAGATGCCGATCCTTAAGGAGGAGGATGCCGCCCTGCGCGATTTCCGTCTCGCGTTGACGGCTTTGACGGGGCAGGTCATCGCTTCGGCCATGGCGCTTCTGGGCATCAGGGTGCCTGAGAAGATGTGATCACAAGTGCTGCTGGAGCATCGCGAATTGTTTGGTTTCAGTCCAGAAACTTGAACCTGTCCGCGTCCTCCAACACACGGAATTTTTCACGGAAGTCAACCAGTTCCTGATAGTTGAGGGTCACGGTGAGCAGAGCCGGTTCGTGAGGCCTTGCAACAGAGAGCAATTCGCCCTTGGGACCGATCACGCGGCTGTCACCACTGTAGGCGATTCCTTTGCCATCGGTGCCTATGCGGTTCACCCCCGCCACATAGCACTGATTCTCGTGCGCACGTGCCACGAGGAGGTCTTTCCATGCCGCGCTTCGCGCCTCGGGCCAGTTGGCCACGTAGATCAGCAGGTCGTAGGGCCGGTCGGCATGGTTCCGGCTCCACACCGGGAACCGCAGGTCGTAGCAGATGAGCGGGCAGATACGCCAGCCTTTGTATTCGACCAGAATGCGTTGGCGCCCTGCCGAGAAGTGGAACTGTTCGCCTGCGAAAGTGAAGAGGTGTCGCTTGTCGTAGAGCGCAAAAGTGCCGTCAGGATTCATCCATACGAGGCGGTTGAAGTATTGCGAGGATTCGATCCCCGGTTCTTCGCAGATGAAACTTCCTGTCACTGCAGCACGCAGTTCACGGGCCATGTCGCGCATCCATCGGAGGGAAGGGCCTTCCAGCGGTTCGGCAAGCGCAGTGGCGTTCATAGTAAAACCCGTGGTGAACATCTCAGGCAGGATCACCAAATCTGTTGTGCCCTTGAGCGCAGGGAGGATATTCTCCCAGTTCACAAGGTTCTTTGCGCGGTGCTCCCACTCAAGGGGTTGCTGGCAGATGGTGATGCGGAGGTCGGTCATAGCCTACAAAGGATTTCGGCCGCCTTTTCCAAGGTTTCATCTTCCTTTGCGAAGCAGAAACGGAGTTGCGTAACCGGTGTGGACTTGTGGTAGAATACCGACAAGGGTATACTTGCCACACCCGATTCCTTGGTCAGGCGAATGGCGTAGTCCGTATCCTTCTCTTCTGTAATGGCCGAGTAGTCGAGCAGTTGAAAATAAGTGCCTTCGCTCGGTCTCACTTTGAAGCGGGAGCCTTTCAGCAGCTCATTGAAGCGGTCGCGCTTCTGTTGGTAGAACGAACTCAGACCAAGATAGTGGTCTTTTTCCTCCAGAAAATCGGCAAGTGCGTGCTGAACAGGGGTGTTCACACTGAAAACGTTGAACTGGTGTGTTTTCCTGAATTCGCGCATCAACTCTTTCGGAGCAAGCACATGGCCAACTTTCCAACCTGTGCAATGGTAGGTCTTCCCAAAGGAACTCACGATCACTGACCGCTCTGCCAGTTTGGGATACCGCGCCACGCTCTGATGCTCGTAGCCATCGAAGATGATGTGCTCATAGACCTCATCGCTGAGGATGATGATGTCAGTTCTCTCCGTCAGCTTCTGAAGCTTGGCCATGTCCTGTGCGGTGAGGATGCGCCCGGTGGGGTTGTTCGGGGTGTTCACGATGATCATCCGAGTACGCTGATTGACCAACCGCTTGGCTTTTTCCCAGTCCACCAGTTCGCCCGTGGGGTCCATTTGCACATACACGGCTTTGCCCCCTGCCAGTTCGATGGCCGGCACGTAGCAGTCGTATGCGGGTTCGAGCACCATTACCTCATCGCCTTCCTGCACCAGGGCCATGATGGCTGTGAATATGGCCTGCGTGGCTCCGGCTGTGACCGTCACCTCGTCATCAGGATCGTAGGTGGCGGAATAGAGTTCCTGAACCTTTTGCGCGATGGCCTCCCGCAGCTTGGGCAGGCCCATCATGGGGGAGTACTGGTTGTGGCCGTTGCGCATGGCCTGTGTCACAAATTCTGCCAGTCGGTCGGGTATGGCGAAATCGGGGAACCCCTGCGAGAGGTTCACGGCCCCGTGCTCGCGCGCCAGACCGCTCATCACGGTGAAAATGGTCGTGCCTACATGTGGCAGTTTGGAGCGGACGACACCAGGGAATTGCATGGTGTCAAATGTAGATTTACTGCTCAAACTGGCGATGTCTCACTCGCTCCGGTCGTCACCAATAGGCTTGGATACCCCTTCAGCTTCGGTTTTCTCTTTCGACAACCTCGGCAAAAAAATATCATCCCGCACTACGAACCCTTGTGGATAGTCAAACGACAGTTCGCGTTTGAGCCGCGTGGCTTCAAGTTCTGTGCGGCAATCACCTGCCCGCACTTTGAAGTTGGGTGGTTGGTAGACAAGATGAACGGCCAGTTCAGGGCGTTTCAGGAGCAGTTGTTTTCGGATTTCTGTGGCCTGTTGCCGAGCATCATTGCCAGAGCCGGAATAGACCTGGATTCTGTAACCCTGAACAGTGCCTGTGACCCGATTCTCCTTAGAGTAGGCCAAGACGAGCATATCTATCAGGGTGTCCCGTTTCACCCAAGCCAAGGAATCAGTGGCTGTGAGCCTTTCATCCGATTGAGCGCTAAGATGCTCGAGGCGCAGGACAAGCAGGGATAGAAGAAGGAATAAAGCCGTTTTCATGGGACAAAGGTCGCACTTGAGCATCAGGTATCGATTGCATGTTTGGCGACATAATTATTTAGAACCGTTCTAAATTGAATGCGTTAACCGAATTTTTAGATGGCCCTTCCTTCCGTTTCTATTTTTGCAGCCGCCTTCGAGAGGCTTGTGCTTCTTAAAAAGGCTTATGAATAAAGGGATTGTGCCGCATCAACACAACTGACCTAATGAGTTGGATGAATAGGATTTCCACTGCTTTTCTAACTTTCTCGCTCCTCTTTGCGACCGCTGTGTCCGCTCAGGATGGTGAGAAGCTGTTCAAGCAGAACTGCGCCTCGTGTCACATGGTGACAGAAAAGGCACTTGTCGGACCTGGTCTGGCAGGCATGTTCGACCGTGTTCCAAGCGAGGAGTGGGCCATCTCCTGGATCAAGAACCCACAGGCGATGATTGCCAAGGGGGATCCGTACGCGGTAAAGATCTTCAATGAATGGAATCAGGTCCAGATGACGGCCTTCGAGTATCTCTCTGATGACGAGATCAAGGCCATTCTGGGTTACATCAAGAACCCGCCTGTGAAAGAGGTCCCTGTTGCTGCAGCGTCTGATGTGGCGATAGAAAGTACCGGTAAGGCGTCAGGCTCTCTGTCCGCAGACACCTTAACGTACATCCTCGGTGCCATTGCATTGCTTCTGCTGGTGCTTATTTCTGTACTGACCGGTGTGAAGCGCTCTCTCACACATCTGGTCAGTGAAAAGGAGGGTGTTACCGCTCCTGAGGAGAAAGGTGTGGTAGCCGATGTGCTCGGTTGGATGAATGCGCACCGAGCATGGGTTGCTTTCGCTGGATTGCTTCTGATTCTGGTCTTGGGCAGAATGGGAATCCAAGGGTTGATGAGCATAGGAGTGTATCAGGGTTACGCACCCGAGCAGCCAATCAACTTCTCACACAAGATACACGCTGGTCAGAATGGTATTAACTGTGTTTATTGCCATACTTCTGCAGAGAAAGGTAAGCACAGTGGCATCCCCTCGCTTAATGTTTGCATGAACTGCCACACCCACGTACAGGAAGGGCCGAGCGGCACATCTGAGATTGCGAAGATCTACAAGGCACTTGACTACAATCCGGAGACCAAAACCTACGGTAACAACCCTACTCCTGTGAAATGGGTCAGGATTCATAACCTGCCTGATCTGTCCTACTTTAACCACTCACAGCACGTAGTTGCAGGTGGTATTGCCTGTCAAACTTGTCATGGAGAGGTTGAGACAATGGAGGTTCTCGGTCAGCACAGTGAGCTGACAATGGGATGGTGCATCAACTGTCATCGTGAGACCAATGTAAAGGTGACGGACAACGGATACTACGAAGACCTTCACAAGCGTACCCCCGAATGGCATGATGGTTCACCCATCACCGTGGAAAAGATCGGAGGACTAGAGTGTGCCAAGTGCCATTATTGATTCATTCGACAAAAAGTCTCCGGAAAGGATTCTGACATGAGCAAGACTAAAGTTTACTGGACGGCACTCGATGCCTTGCATGGCACAGCTGAACATCAGGAGGCAGCTGCCAACGAATTTGCACCCTCTGCTACCGCAGATGAACTTACAGGTGGTGAGCATACTGATAATGGCACCAAGCGAAGGGATTTCCTGAAGTTCATGGGCTTCAGCGTTGGTGCCGCTACCTTGGCAGCATGCGAGACCCCGGTTACCCGCTCGGTGCCTTACCTGAATAAACCAGAGGAGATCACCCCTGGGGTGCCTAACTGGTATGCAAGTACTTTCTTTGACGGTGTTGACTTTGCTAGTGTACTGGTAAAGACCCGCGAGGGCCGTCCCATTAAGGTGATAGGCAATAAGAAGAGCGGTGTGACGCTTGGCGGTGTGAATGCACGTATCAACTCCTCTGTGCTTTCGTTGTATGACTCAGGCCGCGCCAAAGGTCCATTGAAAGGTGGTGAGGAGACGACTTGGAATGAGGTGGACCGTGAGGTGATTATTGGCCTCAAGAAGGCTGCAGCTGAAGGCAAGCAGATTGTGCTGCTGACCGAGACCATCATCAGCCCTTCTACAAAGAGAGCAGTGGCGGATTTTGCTAATGTGTTCGAGGGAGTGAAGCATGTGACCTTTGATTCGCTTTCTTATTCAGGTGTGCTGGCTGCTAACGAGGAGTCATTTGGTGTCCGCGCATTGGCCGACTACCATTTCGACAAGGCGGATGTGGTTGTGAGCTTTGGTTCGGATTTTCTCTCCGCAACACCCAATAGCAATGCCAACGCAGCGCGTTACGCTAAGATGCGCAAGCCCAAGAAGGGCAAGATGAGCCGTCATTTCCAGTTTGAGGCAAACATGTCGCTTACTGGAAGTAATGCGGATATCCGCGTTGCCCAGAAACCATCTGAGAGTATCGCTTCTTTAGTAGCACTTTACAACAAGGTTGCTTCTGCAACTGGGGCAAATACCGTTTCAGGGGGTGTTGATGGTCCTGAGTTAGGCAAAGCTGCTGCCGAATTGATTGCAGCCAAGGGCAAGGGTATCGTGATCTCCGATTCCAATAATAAGGCTGAGCAGGTGCTTGTGAATGCCATCAACAGTATGTTAGGCAACATCGGTACAACCATTGACCTCACCAATCCTCTGATGCTCCGCCAAGGCGATGATTCGCAAATGTCCGCTCTCGTTGCTGACATGAAGGCAGGAAAAGTCGGTGCACTTTTGATTCACGGTGTGAATCCCTCCTACTCCTACTTCGATGCAGAGGCTTTCAATGCGGGACTCTCTAAGGTGGCCTTGACGGTCTCCTTCGCTGACCGTCTGGACGAGACCGCTGCCAACGTGGGTATTCTTGCACCCGACCATCATTATCTTGAGAGCTGGAACGATGCTGAGCCGAAGGTTGGACATTTTAGTCTTACGCAGCCCACCATTCACCCTCTTTTCAAAACCCGTCAGTGGCAGGAATCGCTGCTGAAGTGGAGTGGCAATGATGTTGACTACTACACTTTTATCCGTGAGAATTGGAATGAGAGTGTATACAGTTCTGGTATAAACCCTGTTTTCACGAACTTCTTCAACACCGCTCTTTTCGAGGGTGTCTATGAGCAGGGAGCAAAGGAACCTGCATCTATTCCTTTTGCTGGTGATGTGGATGCAGCAGTGGCCACGCTTCCTAAGTACAGCGGTGATTTCGAGCTTCAGCTTTACGTGAAGGCCGGTGCTGGTGACGGTTCTCAAGCGAACAACCCATGGTTGCAGGAGCTTCCTGATCCGGTAAGCCGTGTTACATGGGACAACTATCTCACCATGTCACCAGCTCAGATGAAGGAGCTTGGGTACAGCCGTCTGGAGCGTGGTGATTTCATGGCCGACATGGCGGAGGTTACCGCAAACGGAGTTACAGTTAAAGTACCAGTTTACCCAGCGCCTGGGCAGAAGTATGGAACGGTCGGTCTGGCCGTGGGTTACGGACGGACAGCTGCAGGTAAGAGCGGTAACGGAGTTGGGGTGAACGCATTCCCATTGGCAAAGGGAGGTTCATTCATTGTTGGAGACGTCACTGTTACTAAGGCTAACGAGAAGTATGAGATTGCCCAGTTGCAGTCTCATCACACCTTGATGGGTCGCGAAAGTATTGTGAAGGAGACGACATTCTCAGAGTATCAGAAGAATCCCAGAGCAGGCAATCCACGTGTTGAATTCTATCTGTCCAGTGCTCCGAGTGCGGCCCGTAAGGCAGCGTCCAAACAGAATGGTCATGGACATGATGCTCACGCGGATCACGCCCACAGTGAAGACCATGGGCATGAAAACCACAAGGTCGGTGCGGCCGATGCGAATCTGTGGGAAGACCATCCTATCACCAGTGGTCATCGCTGGGGCATGGCAGTCGATCTCAATAAATGTATAGGATGTGGTGCGTGCGTCACAGCATGCGGTGCCGAGAACAATGTGCCGGTTGTAGGCAAGGAAGAAGTGCGCAGAGGACGCGATATGCACTGGCTGCGCATTGACCGCTACTACACCTCTGACATGACTGAGGATAAGGCACATGCTGAAGGGATAGGTGCAATTGATAAGTTCACTGCCATGGAGGCAGCCGCTGAGGCACCGAGGGTCGCTTATCAGCCGGTGATGTGTCAGCACTGCAACCACGCTCCATGTGAGACCGTGTGTCCGGTAGCTGCCACCACTCACAGCAATGAGGGTCTGAATCAAATGACTTACAACCGCTGTATCGGTACTCGCTACTGCGCTAACAACTGTCCGTACAAGGTTCGGAGGTTCAACTGGTTCCAGTACTATGGCGGTAGTAAGGATTTCAGCACTAACCCTGCCAATGACGAATTGGGCCGCATGGTGTTGAACCCTGACGTTGTGGTGCGTGATCGAGGTGTGATGGAGAAATGCTCGTTCTGTGTTCAAGGTATTCAGGCAGCTAAGCTTAAGGCTAAGAAGGCTGGCCGCAAGGTGCAGGATGATGATCTTCAGATCGCATGTGCGGAGGCTTGCCCCACGCATGCCATCGCCTTTGGCGACCTCAACGACCCCGAGAGCCGTATTGCCGGAAAAGCCAGTGATGAGCGTAGCTACCACCTTTTGGAGGAGGTGGGTGTGCAACCCAATGTTTACTATATGACCAAGGTGAGGAATCTTGCCGCAGACGAGGCCTGATCTCTGGATAATCATCAATCGACAATCATCATTCATCAATAAATAGATGGCGAGTCACGAAGCTGCAATACGCGAACCGCTGATTCTGAATGATAAGACTTATCATCAGATTTCAGAGGATATTGCCCGCCCGATCGAGGGAACTGCCAATAAGAGCTGGTGGGTACTTTTTACCATCTCAGTCGTTGCAATGCTCTGGGGCGTAGGTTGCATACTCTACACTATCGGTGTGGGTATCGGTACATGGGGACTTAACAAGACGGTAGGCTGGGCTTGGGATATAACCAACTTCGTATGGTGGGTAGGTATAGGTCACGCGGGTACGCTTATATCTGCCGTGCTTCTGCTCTTCCGTCAGAAATGGCGGATGGCAATCAACCGCTCTGCTGAGGCCATGACCATCTTTGCGGTTGTCTGTGCTGCCCTGTTCCCCGGCATTCACATGGGGCGTATCTGGATGGCATACTGGGTGCTTCCCCTCCCCAACCAGTATGGTTCACTGTGGGTGAATTTCAATTCCCCTCTGCTATGGGACGTATTCGCGATTTCAACGTACTTTTCCGTGTCCCTAGTGTTCTGGTACATCGGTCTGATCCCTGACTTTGCTACTATCCGTGACCGTGCTGTCATGGCAGGCAAGCCCATACGTGAGGCTATTTATGGTATCATGAGTTTCGGATGGAGCGGAAATGCCCGAGCGTGGCACCGCTTCGAAGAAATCAGCCTCGTGCTGGCAGGTATCGCCACACCGCTCGTACTCTCGGTACACACCATCGTATCCATGGACTTCGCCACATCGGTGATTCCAGGTTGGCACACTACCATTTTCCCACCTTACTTCGTTGCTGGTGCGATTTTCTCCGGGTTCGCTATGGTGCAAACGCTGATGCTGGTGATGAGGAAGGTGGTCAATATGGAGGCTTACATAACCATCAACCACATTGAGTTGATGAACAAGGTCATCATTCTCACAGGTTCCATTGTTGGTATCGCCTACATAACGGAGCTATTTGTTGCGTGGTATTCCGGAGTGGAGTACGAGCAGTATGCGTTCCTGAACCGTGCTACTGGTCCTTATTGGTGGTCGTACTGGGCGATGATGAGCTGCAATGTTATCACTCCGCAGATTTTCTGGTTCCGTAAGATCCGAAGAAGCATCTGGCTTACGTTCGTCATCAGCATCTTCGTGAATATCGGTATGTGGTTTGAGCGTTTCGTGATCATTGTCACCTCACTGCATCGGGATTATCTTCCATCAAGCTGGAGTATGTTCTATCCTACTTGGGTCGACATAGGAATTTTCATTGGTACCATGGGAATCTTTGGAACTTTGTTCCTGCTGTACTCGCGTACCTTCCCAGTCCTGCCAATTGCAGAGGTGAAGTCTATCCTGAAGTCCAGTGGTTCTCAGTTCAAGGGTAATTCACATCATTGATACAATGCGGACGCTTAGTCCGGTTCATTATATAAATTGTTAATCATCAATTCGCCAAGATGAGCCATCATAAAGAGATACACGGTCTGTTCGGTGACGAGGAGGTGCTCCTCAGGTCGGCCAAGCAACTGGTGGCCAAGGGCATCCACATCAAGGACGTGTTCAGCCCGTTCCCGATACATGGAATTGACCCAGTCATCGGTGTACCTCGCACGAGGTTGCATATCGCAGGTTTTATCTATGGCCTTGTCGGTCTGAGCCTTGCGCTTTTCATGTTCTGGTATCTGCTCATCATGGACTGGCCTATGAATATCGGAGGCAAGCCGAATTTCAGCCTGATGGAGAACCTGCCTGCGTTCATTCCGATAACATTTGAGATGACCGTGTGGTGTGCAGCACATGGAATGAGTGTGACCTACATGCTGCGCAATGGTATTTATCCCGGAAAGAAGAACTGGAATCCTGACCCACGTACTACTGACGATAAGTTCTTGATGCTTATTGACATGGAAGAGAATCACGGTTTCAGTGCCGAGGATATCAAGGCCATGTTGAAGGAAGGGGGAGTAGAGGAGATAGCTGAGAAATGAGAAGCACATGCCTTGGACTATCCGAGGCTAACGCAATAAACTGATAACGACATCATTCATCGAGATGAAAGTTCTCAATAGATACAACCTCACTACAACTGTAGCTCTGCTGGCCGTGGGAGTGGTGGTGCTGTCCTCTTGCCGCAAGGACCCCCTTAGTCCTGGACTGGAGTACATGCCCGATATGTACCGCTCACCATCTTACGAGACATATAGCGTGAACCCGTTGTTTGAGGATGGCCTCACAGCGCGTAAGCCGGTGGACGGTACCATGACCCAGGGCGAGTGGCCTCATGAGGGAAGTCTGGTGAATGCGCTACCTTACCATAGGCAGAACACCCCAGAGGAGTACCAATTGGCTGCTGCTGATTTGAATCCCTTTGAGGCGACTCCGGATGTTATAGCCAAAGGGAAGGACATCTATGAAAAGATGTGCATGCACTGTCATGGTAAGAACGGTGGCGGAGACGGGCAAATCGTGCAGATTGAGAAATATCCACCCCCACCTGCCTACAATGGACCATTGAAGAACTTGGAGGAGGGAAAGATGTTCTTTACCATAACATACGGAAAGGGTCTTATGGGGCCCCACGCTTCGCAGCTTACCAAGGAGGAGCGCTGGAAGGTGATTCGCTATGTTCAGGAGCTCCAGAAGATCTGAAATTGA
Source organism: uncultured Chryseobacterium sp. (assembly GCA_964500205.1). Classification (GTDB taxonomy): domain Bacteria; phylum Bacteroidota; class Bacteroidia; order UBA10329; family UBA10329; genus UBA10329. The sequence continues at coordinate 271,650 of CAZCNS010000005.1, forward strand.
TTCAAGCAAAAGCCAAAAGACTGTCGTAATGGAATATACGGTCCAACCGAGCACCAAGAAGATCACCCTGGGCCTTGCCCTTCTGGGTGTGCTTGCAGTGGTCTATGGTGTAATGACGCACATCCCGGGTCAGCGTATCTGGGCGAATGTGCTGGTCAACTCTTACTTTTTTCTCGGGATATCCGTGATAGGTACGTTGTGGATGGCCATTCAGTATGTGGCTGAGGCCGGCTGGTCGTCCGGACTTAAGCGTGTGCCTGAAGCTATGGCACAGTTTATCCCGTTTGCAGGCATCATGCTTTTGCTGGTGGTGATCGGGGGACATCCATCACTGCACTGGAATCACATCTACCACTGGATGGACCCATCGCTCACTGACCCTGCGAGCGATCATTTTGACTCGATCATCGCTGGAAAAACCAGCTACCTCAACTTCCCTTTCTTTCTTGGAAGAATACTGCTTTATGTAGGAGTTTGGTTTGCGTTCACGCGTTTCTTCCGAAATCATTCGCTGGCTGAAGATGCGCAAGGAGGTCTTACCTACCACCAGAAGAGCATTGGTCTTGGTGCTTTATTCCTGGTATTCTTTGCTGTGACCTCGAGCACGAGCGCATGGGACATCACCATGAGTATTGATACGCATTGGTTCAGCACGCTGTTCGGCTGGTACAACTTCGCAACCTTCTGGGTTAGCGGCATTGCGATGATGGCTATGATCACCGTGTATCTCAAGCGAAGCGGTTACATGACGCACATTACAGAGGAGCATTTGCATGACCTCGGTAAGTTCATGTTCGCGTTCTCAATTTTCTGGACGTACCTGTGGTTCTCACAGTTCATGCTCATTTGGTATTCCAACATCCCTGAGGAGGTGACCTATTTTATGGATCGTTGGGAGAATTACATGGTGCCTTTCGCGGCACTTCCCGTCCTGAACTTCCTTCTTCCCGTTTTGATTCTCATGGACCGTGACGCGAAGCGCAGTATGAACATGCTCATGATAGCTGGTGTTATCATAGTGTTCGGTCACTGGCTAGATGTTTTTGTGATGGTGATGCCCGGATCCCTGAAGGATGACTGGGGTTTTGGGCCGCTTGAGGTCGGGATGTTCCTCGGTTTCCTTGGTGCGTTCCTTTTCGTTACTCACAACGCACTCAGCAAAGCATCGCTGGTGGCTAAGAATCATCCGTTCCTTGATGAGGCCGCGCATCACCACGTGTGATCGAATGCCTTTGTAAAATTTCCATTGACTGACAAGAACTGAGAAATGGTCAACCTGTTAATAGTAGCGGTCCTCATCCTCGCCATCGTTGTTGTGGCGCGTGTTATCCGTGTTTTCGAGCTTGGTGCCAAGCTGCGCGGGGAAGACCCGAGTGTGGTCAACGATAATGATAATCGTTCGCAGGCCACGTTGGTGGTAATCTTCGGATTGTCCTTCCTCCTTTATGCGGCTTACATGTTCATCTGGGGTCCGGAGATGCTTCCTGTAGCGGCATCTGAACATGGGCAGAAGACTGATTTCCTGTTGAATCTTACATGGCTCATTATCATTCCGGTGTTCTTCATTACGCACCTGTTGCTGATATATTATGGCTATAAGTACTTCTACCGGAAAGACCGTAAGGCCACGTTCTTCGCCCATAGCACGAAGCTGGAAGCAATCTGGACGATCATTCCTACCATCGTTCTTTCATCTCTGATCATCTACGGTATCAGTACGTGGAATGAGATTACAGGACCCGCGCCCGAGGAGGCCATCGTCATTGAGCTCTACAGCAAGCAGTTTGATTGGACTGCACGCTACGCTGGAGACGATAACAAATTGGGTGCTTCGGGCTATCGTCTCATCGAGGGGGCCAATACGCTTGGTGTTGACATGCGTGATCCGGCATCCGCAGACGATAAGGTGGTTCGTGGAGAGTTTCATCTTCCAGTTGGCAAGCCGGTATTGTTCAAGTTCCACAGCAGGGATGTGATTCACTCTGCCTATATGCCCCACTTCCGCGCACAGATGAACTGTGTTCCTGGCATGACCACACAGTTTCACTTTGTGCCCACCATGACCACAGAGGAAATGCGCATAGAGACTGGTAATCCGGAATTCGATTATGTTCTGCTCTGCAACAAGATTTGTGGAGGGGCGCATTGGAACATGCAGATGAACATCATCGTGGAATCTGAGGCGGATTTCAACGCATGGCTTGCAGGCCAGAAGACGCTTGCCGACCAATTGAAGAAGGAAGACAGCGAGGAACAGCAGGCCGAACTTGTAAAAGATGGCGAAGAGTCGTCCGAGATCTGAACAATAGCTCAACACGGGCATTTCATTCATTGATTAAATCCACTGTCAAACAGTAACTATGGCAGAACACGCAGCACACGAGGGCCACGCGCACCACGTACATCACGGAAAGCCTGATTTCTGGACACACTATGTGTTCTCTCAGGATCATAAGATGATATCCAAGCAGTTCCTTATCACCGCTATGGTGATGGGTACTGTGGCCATGATGATGTCCATCTTCTTCCGACTCCAGCTGGGCTGGCCCGGAGAGTCTTTCGGCATCCTCTCCACCTTTCTCGGAAAATGGGCCGAGGGTGGCGTGCTTGACCCGAACATGTATCTGGCATTGGTGACCATACACGGAACAATCATGGTATTCATGGTGCTTACCGGTGGATTGAGCGGAACCTTTGCCAACCTGCTCATTCCGTTGCAGGTGGGTGCACGCGATATGGCCTCAGGATTCCTGAACATGCTCTCGTTCTGGTTCTTCCTTGTTTCATCGGTGATCATGCTGGGTTCATTGTTTGTAGAGACTGGCCCCGCTGCCGCAGGGTGGACTATTTATCCGCCTCTTAGTGCACTGCCGCAGGCCATTCCAGGTTCTGGTCTGGGAATGACCCTATGGCTCGTGAGCATGACATTGTTCATCGTATCCTCTTTGCTCGGTGGTGTGAACTATATCGCGACCATCATTAACCTGCGGACCAAGGGGATGAGCATGGACAGGTTGCCCCTCACCACTTGGGCACTGTTTATCACTGCAATTCTCGGTCTGCTCTCATTCCCAGTGTTGCTTTCTGCCGCGCTGCTGCTCGTTTTTGACCGCAGCTTCGGTACCAGCTTCTACCTGAGCGACATTTTCATCAGCGGTCAGGCTCTGGAGCACACAGGCGGAAGCCCGATTCTGTTCCAGCACCTGTTCTGGTTCCTTGGACACCCTGAGGTTTACATCGTACTGCTCCCTGCGCTCGGCATCACCTCTGAGGTTGTTGCAACTATGGCCCGCAAGCCCATTTTTGGCTACAAGGCGATGGTCGGTTCCATGCTGGCCATTGCGTTCCTTTCGTTCATCGTGTGGGGTCACCACATGTTCCTCACTGGAATGAATCCGTTCCTTGGTTCCGTCTTCACCTTCACCACCCTTTTGGTGGCAATTCCATCCGCTGTGAAGGTGTTCAACTACCTTACTACTTTGTGGAAGGGAAATATCGTCTACAGTCCCGCTATGCTGTTCGCTATAGGCCTGGTAAGCACTTTCATTACTGGTGGTCTTACAGGTATCATCCTCGGTGACTCAGCGCTGGACATTAACGTGCACGACACGTATTTCGTTGTGGCGCACTTCCACATCGTGATGGGTGCTTCAGCCATTTTCGGGATGTTTGCAGGTGTGTATCACTGGTTCCCCAAGATGTACGGGAAAATGATGAACAAGAAGCTTGGCTATGCGCACTTTTGGTTGACTATTACAGGTGTCTACGGAGTGTTCTTCCCGATGCACTTCTTAGGTCTGGCAGGTATTCCGAGGCGCTACTACAGCAACACAGCGTTCCCTATTTTTGACGGTCTGCAGGACATCAACGAGATGATCAGCATCTTCGCTATCCTTGGAGCGGCTGCACAGGTGATTTTCTTCTTCAACTTCTTCTACAGCATCTATCGTGGGCCAAAGGCTACACAGAACCCGTGGAACTCGAATGCGTTGGAGTGGACTACTCCCGTTGAGCACATCCATGGCAACTGGCCAGGTGCAATACCCACAGTGTATCGTTGGGCATATGATTACAGCCGCCCGGACAAGGAGGAAGATTTTGTTCCTCAGAGTGTGCCTCCCACTTCGGATGAGAAGCAGATACACTGAACCATTGCTTGGTGAAAATCCTGAAAATGTCCTTGAGCGATCAGGGACATTTTTTTTTGAAGCTTGAAGTGAAACGACCCGTGAATCAGGACATCGGATCTGGCCTGATGTGTGGTTGGCTGCTACTACTGTTGCTGTTGCCCTTCGGAATGTATGCACAGGAGACGGATAGAAAGATTCGCATATTAGGTAAGTTCGAAGGGCGAAACGCTTTCGTACGCACACATCATGCGTCTTTTCTCGGGGTTCGTCTCGGTATAGAGTTCAAATTCCCTATACGCACGGGTATAGGATACTACTGGATGCAGACGGCCATTGACAGTCAGCTCTTTGACCCGTCCGAGTATCAGAACAGCGGTAGCTCAGCCACACCGAGGATGCGTTATGCCATGGCCTATGTGGAATACACCTTCTGGGAGGAGGACGGGTGGTCGCTCGGAGTACCGCTACAGTTGGGTTTCGGAGAGACCTTCTATCGCACGGACACGGACGCGCATGTGTCCAATGGCTTTGTGATGCCCTTGGAGTCCGGAATGGAGGTCAGCTATAGGTTCATAAGATGGGCGGGCCTCGGAGTGGGACTTGGCTATCGCCTCATCTTGGTGAACAGCTCCGGGGTGAAGGAGAGCTTCAATTCGCCTTACTATCAGGTGCGGGTGCAGTTGGCACTGAATGAGCTGTTCAGGCGTCAACGGAAGGATTGAATCTGTTCCGATAGTACCGGATCCAGAACACGATAACGGGCGTGCCGACAATGGTGGGAGCAAGCCAAAACATCCACGGATAAGGGAAGTCGGGTAGGTAGCGGTTCCCGTTCTGGACCAGAAAGGCAGACAATGCCGCGATGTAAGACCCGACCATCGACTGCATGTGATGGTACCACCACCACATTTTGTCATCCATCTCCTTTTTCTTGAAAATGCGTACATCCGTCCAGCCGCTGAGGGCCGTCATGGAGCCGAACACGGCACAGAGGATGAAGATGGGCTGGATGCCCGTGGTCAAGAGCCCCTTCGTCCCAATGAACAGCAGCGCGAGGCCACTCAGGATAGCGATAATGGCCCCAGTCCAGTCTACAGCCGTTTGCTGACCGGGCCGCTTTCGGTGGAGCACACGGTAGCCCGTGAAGCATAGGTAGAAACTGAACACCGCGATCACCAGCAGGAACAGGTTGAAGCGCAGAAGCACGATGATGCCCACGGCACTAAGCACCACCACCAGCATCCCATAGAAATACGCCTTACCGATATTTCGGTGCAATCGTCCTCCTTTTGGGCGAATAAGCATGGCGGCAAGCCCAGAGAGCAGCACCAATGAGGCCGAGACGATGTGTGTCCACGTCAGAACGGTGTCGAGTATCTCCATGCCTGTTCAGATGATGTTGACGGTCTTTGATGATGATGCGGTCATCCTGCCGATACGTTGGACATTAGTGCCGTGTTTCCTGCAAAGAGAGAGATAATCCTCAATGCCTTCGGGTTCTACCGCCACCAGTAATCCCCCGCTGGTTTGCGGGTCGCATAGGGTGAAAAGCTGCGGCCCGCTCAGAGTCGATACTTTACTTCCATAAGACTGGAAGTTGCGCATGGTCATGTCGGGATAAATGAAGCTGTCCAGATAGTGTTGCAATCCCTCTATCAGCGGCACATCAGCATAGTTGACCTCCGCGCTGAGTCCCGCGCCCTCTGCCATCTCGATGAGGTGTCCGAGCAGACCGAAGCCCGTTACATCGGTCATGGCCTTCACCTGCGGCAATCTTCCCAATGGCTCACCGATGCTGTTCAGTTGCAGCATGAGTGTGGTGGCCTTGCCCCGGTCTTCATCAAGCAGAACACCTCGTTTTGCTGCGGTGGATAGGATGCCGATGCCGAGCGGTTTGGTGAGGTACAGTTGGCAGCCCTCGGTTGCGCTGCTGTTGGCTTTGATGTGGGCTTTCTCAGCTATGCCAGTCACTGCAAGGCCGAAGATGGGTTCGGGCGAGTCGATGCTATGTCCGCCCGCAAGTGGGATGCTGGCCTTGCCACAAGCCTCTCTTGCGCCTTCCAGCACTTGTGCGGCCACCTCGGCAGGCAGTTTCTCTACGGGCCAACCGAGAATGGCAATGGCCATAAGCGGTCTGCCGCCCATGGCGTAGATGTCTGAGATGGCGTTGGTGGCGGCTATACCACCGAATTCACGCGCATCGTCCACAATGGGCATGAAGAAATCGGTGGTGCTGATAATGGCGCGCTCGCTGTCTATCGCCATCACGGCCGCATCGTCTGCAGTGCTGTTGCCGATCAGCAGGTCGGGGAAACGGTCGTTGAGGATGTTTTCACCAAGGATCCGTTTAAGCACTGCAGGGGCGATCTTACATCCGCAGCCCGAGCCGTGGGAGAACTGGGTCAATCTTATCTGTTCTGTTGAGCTCATCATTTCAGACTTTGTAGGACAAGTCGGGCATTGTCTGTCGCATTCCCGGTATCGGTTGGCACGCGCGTCAGGCTTCCGGTGCGGTGCTTGTCGCGGCCGTATGTGTAGCGTTTGTCGTAGTAGTCCAACAGCATGTCGGCCACGGCCGCGAGGTCGCCCGCATTCAGCAGTTCCAATGTGGTCTTCACTCGATTCCCCCCGAAATTCTGTTGCAGCTTGACGATGGACTCGGCAAGCAGCGAGTGGTCGATGGCACCATAGTCGCGGACGAGCCGCTTCACCCGTTCGGATCTGGGCACTTCAAGTTCGATGGCGCGGACAGCGTGCATGGCGTTCCAGAGGTTCACAGGGAGATAGGCTCTGCCGATGGTGAGGCTTTCGCTTTCCACCCAGATTCTGCGCTGCGGGTCAAGTACGGACAGCTCCGCGAAGATGTCGTTCTGAAATTGCTCGCTCGAAGGTTGCGTTGGCATACCGAGACCACCGAATGCCGATCCGCGATGGCTGGCAAGACCTTCGAGGTCGATCACCTGCTCGCCCATTTCCTGAAGGGCAAGCAGCACCTCGGTCTTGCCCGCGCCTGTTGCCCCCGACAGGACGATAAGATCGCCCGGCTGCACGAAACGTTGCATGATGTGGCTGCGGAAAGCTTTGTAGCCGCCCTCCAGCACCGTGCATTGCAGCCCCACCTGCTCAAAGAGCCAAGCCATGCGGTTGCTGCGCATGCCACCGCGCCAGCAATGCACCAGCAGGCGGCCGTCCACTGCCACCTCCTCAGCCCTTTTTGCAAGGGCAAGCATCTTCGGCCCAACAAACTCCAGACCCTTCTCAATGGCCTCCTTGCGCCCCTGCTGCTTGTAGAGCGTACCCACCTGGGTTCTTTCCCCGTCTGTGAACAGCGGTATGTTCACCGCACCGGAGATGTGCCCTGCCGCGAACTCGCCCGGAGAGCGCACATCAGCAATGGGAATCTCCTCAGCCAGTCCGAGAAACTCACCGATGGGCCTGTTCATCATAGTGCTGCGAAGCTAAGTCTAACGTGGTTCTTCGGGGGCATTGGTTAGCTTTGCACGATTACGCTACCCCTCAAGGTCATGAAGAAACAATTCGCTGTCATCCCATTCCTTGCCACACTGCTTTTCCTCGGCTCCTGTGCCACGCACGTCCCATGCGGGGTCGTCTCGGAAAAGAAACCGGGTCTTCAGGGCAAGAAGTACAAGGCAGCGCTCTCGGAACGCGATTCACTGTGCACCCGGACCAAGTCCTTGGAGGATGAGCTGGGCCTTTCCCTGGAAAGGGAGAAGGGGCTGAATGAAGACCTCACAGAGCAGCAGCGCAAGTATGACGAGCTGATGAAGATGGCGGGTGAGGAGGTCGAGAACCTCAGCAACCACCTTATGCAGAAGGAGAGTGAGCTTGCCGATAAAGAGGGTTTGCTCAAAGACCGCGAGGCCAGGCTTCGTGTGCTGGAGGACATCGTGAAACGACAAGATGAGCTGATGAATGCGTTGAGCGACCGCATCAAGAATGCCCTGCTCGGCTTCGATGCCGATGAGTTGAGCGTGGAGATGCGTGATGGTAAGGTGTATGTCTCCATGAGCGATAAGCTGCTTTTCCGTTCGGGCAGTGATGCCGTGGAGGCCAAAGGTCAAGAGGCATTGGCCAAACTGGCTGATGTGCTGCAACGCAATGCAGACATCAGCATCCTCATTGAGGGCCATACCGACTCGGTGCCGATCAGCACCAATCGTTTCCGCGACAACTGGGACCTGAGCGCTGCACGTGCCACGAGCGTGGTACGCATTCTCACCAACAACAAGAGCCTTGACCCTGACCGCCTGACTGCTGCCGGCCGTGGCGAGTTCAGCCCTATCGCCCCCAACGATACCCGCGAGGGCCGTGCCAAGAACCGCAGGACTGAGATCATCCTCGCGCCCAAGCTGGATGAGCTGATGAAGCTGCTGGGGAAATAGAGTGGCTTACTTCAATAGCTTGTCCATTGACCAGTTGCCCGGGCCTTTGAGCAGTAGCACCAAGTAGGGAACAAGATAAAGCAGCCCGAACTCCTGCTTGCTGAAGGGGTCATCGGCATGGACTACGAACACCGCAACCGCCATTGTGACAATGAGCGGCAGCAGCGCAAGTCGTGTAAACAAGCCAAAGACCAGCAGCAGCCCGCATACCAGTTCTGCAAACACCGCCAGCACCAGCGATGCCTCCTGCCCTATGCCGATGGGGTCGGCAAAGCCCATGTCGCCCGCCAGCAGCTTCTGCGTCTTGGGCAGTCCGTGGGCGTAGGCCATCATGCCTCCCGATGCCACTCGGAGCAACAGCAGTGAGAGATCGCTTCCGACAGGACGGATGCTGAAGAGGTATTTTTTCATGAAATGGAGAGTCAGGGTGCAAGGTCAAAGTTATGGTCGTCTGTCATCAACAACCATCAAAGGGAAACGTTCTTTGCATCTCCCTGAAGCATGAGACTGGACATTGCCCATTCGCCCCGTTACTCGCGCCTGCAACTGATCGCAAGGTTCGTGGCAGGGCCGCTGTACATCATGCTGCCCCACGCGCTGCTGCTCATGCCACTGGCGGTGGTCAGTGTAGTGCTGATGCCCGTGGCGTGGGCCGCCATCCTCATCACGGGGCAGTACCCCGAACGTTTGTTCAGATTCGAGGTCGGTCTGCTTAGGTGGCAGTTACGCGTCAATGCGAGCCTCTATCATCTTGTGGATGGTTATCCCCGTTTCGGCCTCGGTGAGGATGACGGCCCCGTCACCTTCACTGTTGACAGACCGGAAAGGTCTGGGCGCGTCCATCTGCTCGTGAGGTTATTGCTGGGCTGGGCCTACTGCCTCCTGCCGCATCTGGTTGTACTTTTGCTGCGGGGAGTGATTATGTTCATTCTGATGGTAGTGGCTGCGGTGAGTGTGCTTGTCACAGGAAAGTACCCGCTCCCGTTCCATCGCTTCAACGTAGCCACCTTGTGCCATGCCATGCGCGTGCGGCTCTACATGGGAGGGATGACGGATGTGTATCCTTCTTTTCTCTCTTGAAAAAAAGCTCAATCCAACCCCCTGCGGTTGAAGAGGATGTAGCCGATGTGGAACAGGAACGACCACGGCTGCTCCTGCTTCTGATAGTAATTGCCGCTGAAACTCACAGGGCCGAGGGGTGTGTGGTAGATCAGTGCGCTCATGGCGATGAGTTGCGGGTCCACGCGAATCGGGTAGTACCCTGCCGTTTGGTCTTCATTCCTCTTGTATTTCTCCCAGGCTGTGTAGGCGTAGGCCTCAAGGCGCAGGTCGAGATTCTTAGTGACCATCCACACGCCTTTTATTCCCACCGCCCCATAGCGGTTGCTGCGGTACTGGTCGAGAAAGAGGGTTTTTGACTCCGGTGTCGGCTCAAAGGCCGAGGCCATCAGTAGGGTAGTCTGGTAGTTGGAGAAGAAATTCTGGCTGCTCCAGGCCGCCTCTCCGAAAACGCCTACGCTCAACTTGTCGGCCATGCGGAAGTAGTGGTCGTAGCGGCCCTTCAAGGTTATCCAGCCCCTGTTCCGCTCAAAAACCCCGTCCGTCAGTGATGTGGTGCCCGGCTGGTTCACCTCACGGCCTGTGCTGTAGCGCGCCTGCACCATGAATTCCCGACCTCCTGTAGGGTATAGCTTGCGATTCAGCGTATTGCGTTCCACTTGTAGGCGGAAGCTTGCCACGTTGACGGTATGCTCATCCGGCCGCTCATTCTCCTTGGCATCGGCCGTGTGGTAATAGCTGTTCGACATGTTGGTGAATCCCGCTGCGGGTATGAGTTTGATCTTCTGTGTGAGCGGCAGGCCGAGACTTACCTCCGTGCTGCGGTCGTTCATCACCAAGTATGAAGGCTTGTTCACATCAAGAAAGGTGGTGAAACCATCAAAATAGTTCCACTGGTTGAGCGTGCCCGTCACTTCTACGAAAAATGGGATGCCCAGCGGGAAGTCGATGCGCCCCCTTACCTGGCCGGAGGTGTAGAACCTGCCGATGTGCGTATTGGCATAGATGCCGAGCGAGAATTGCCGAAAGAATTTGTATCCCAAGCCTATGTATGCCTGATTGATGCTGCGCGAGGATATGTTACCGCCTATCTGGGCAATGATGTCGTTGTCGGGTCTTATGTCGAGATACAGGTCAAAATGGCCCGTTTCAGGGTTGAAGAGTGCCTTGGGATAAATGCTCTTGATCATGTCATCTGCGGCCAACTTGAAATACTCGCGTTTCACTTGTTCGAAAGGAATCAGCGCCTGCCGCTTTCTGATACTGCGGGTCACGTAGTCCTCCTGATCGGGTTTCAGACCGTTGATGATGATATTGTCGAATCTCAGCTCAGGTTTGCGAGCGTTGAAGTCGCTGCGGGAGCTGTCTCGAAGCTCTTTGGGTACCCGTCTTTCGAGCAATGCCTCGATCTCGGGCATCATTTCCTTGGTGGTGTTGTAGCCCCCGTCAATGATGGGCGCGTTGCGGGTGAAATCCATCACGGAGACGGAAGGGATGTTGGGCCTGATGACCAGTCCCGCCTCGCCCACATCATCGTAATCCGTTCGCGACATGAGGAGCGATTTGAGCTGCGAAGCGAGGTCGTTCTGGTCGGGTTCGCGCAGGTAGCTGGCCACAACACTGCCTATGATGATGTCAGGCTCGAAATCCTCGCGCATCACATCAGACGGGAAGTTGTTGTACAGTCCGCCATCGAACAGCAGCCGGCCATTCACGTTGATGGGCTTCATGTAGAGCGGGTAGGTGAAAGATGCCCTTACCGCTTGGCAGATGTCGCCATCACGGAAGATCACGGCCTCCTTGGCATGCACATCGGCCGCCACACATCTGAAAGGCACATAGAGGCTATCGAAGTCATAGCCGGCCAAAGCGATGGCCTGCGACATGAAACCGATCAGTCCGATATCCATGGCGTAGGGCGATACTATGTTCACTGGCAATGAGGTCTTGATGCCGCTGTCTATCTCAAACCTCAGGTTGACCCACGATGGGTCGGGGTCGTTCTTCTTGAAATAATATTTGTAGTCCTCGCTGATGATGCCCTTGGCCATCTCATAGAACTCTCGGCTGCGGGCCAGGCGGTCCATCTCGTCCGGGCTCATGCCCACGGCATACATGGCGGCCACCAGTGCGCCCATACTCGTACCCGCCACGTAGTCTATGGGGATGTCATGCTCTTCCAATGCGCGGATCACACCGATATGAGCGAGTCCGCTGCTGCCGCCTCCGCTCATCACCAGTCCCACGCGTTGGGCCAGGACCGTTTGGATCGATAGTAACAGAAGCAGACAGAGGTAAAGGGCGCGCATCGCGGCCCCGAAGTTACAGTGACAGTTCGGGCATGGGCATACGGTGAACGGTGTATCAGGACAACCCCTCCACCGCCCTGACCACCACCTCTGCATCCAACTCCTCCATGCAGCGGAAATGGCCCTTGGGGCACTTATTGAAACCGATCTTGCTGCAGGGGCGGCAGTCAAGTCCCTTTTGCTCTATGACGACAGACATTTCAGGGCATACGGGCATGTAGGGCGTCATGCCGAAGGCGGGAACAGTGCTGCCCCAGATGGACACTACGGGCCGCTGTAAGGCCGCAGCTATATGCATCATGCCAGTGTCGCCCGTCACCACCGCCCGCGCCTGTGATATGACTCTTGCCGACTCCAGTAGCGACCACTTCCCGCAACCGTTGAACACATTTTCGCTTGAGATGAATTCCTCTGAAAGCAGGGCATCCTCTGGGCCTCCCACCAGCACCACTGGCATTTGCAGCCCTCCGACAATTGCTTTGAGCTTGTGCTGCGGGATGCGCTTGGTGGCAAACTTCGCCCCGACCGCAACTGCCACAAAGCCGTCAGCGAAATGGTCGGGCAGTGAGGGCATCGGTAGATCATCAGGGATGAAAAGTTCCAACCCCTTGCCATCGACCTCCACACCAAGAGGCAGCACCGCCTCCATGTACCGCTGCACGATGTGGCGGTCGGGCAGTACATCGAGCCGCAGATTGACGTGCAGCCATTTCTCCACATTCAGTTTGGGGAAGCTGAATGCCTTCGTCCCAACCGCTGCCTTGAGCAGGGCCGTCCGCAGGTTGTGATGCAGGTCGATGATCACATCGGGGCGGAAGGCGCGCACTTCTTTTATCGTGGCCCGCAGGTCTCCCTTGAAAACCATCACCCCGTTGAGGTGCGGGCTGTGGGCCACCAGTTCGGTGAAAGGCTCTTTGGTGAGGAAACGGATGTCCGCCTTCGGAAAACGCTGGCGCAGCACACGCGCCACAGGCGATGTGAGCACGATGTCACCAATAGAACTGAAACGGACGATCAGGATGCGCTGCACGATGGCAAATGTAGCGGGGAGGCAGGCAGCGGCCAGTTACTTTTGCCGCTATGCTCATCGACACCCATTGCCATCTCTACTCGCGTCAGTTTGACAGCGACCGTGAAGCGGCCGTCCAGCGTGCCCGCAACAACGGGGTCTCGCGCATCCTGCTACCCAATATCGACCGCCTGAGCACGCAGCCCATGTGGGACACCGTGCGCCTCGACCCCGATTTCTTCCTACCTATGATGGGTGTTCATCCTTGTCATGTGAAAGAGGATTATCACGAGGAACTGGCCTATGTGGAGGCCGAATTGAAAACAGGCCGATACATCGCAGTGGGGGAGATAGGCATTGACCTTTATTGGGAAAAAAGTACGCTGCCGCAGCAGGTGGAGGCGTTCGAGGCGCAGCTCCGATGGGCCAAGGCGTTCGGGCTGCCAGTTGCAATCCATTGCCGCGAAGCGTTCGATGAGATCTTTCTTTCCCTTGAAAAAGAGCAGGACGGCTCACTCTCAGGCGTGCTGCACTGTTTCACGGGCAATGCCGAGCAGGCGCAACGTTGCGTGGAACTTGGGATGCACCTCGGCATCGGGGGCGTGGTGACCTACAAGAACGGTGGCCTGCCCGATGCATTGGCAGACATTCCGCTGGACAGGCTTCTGCTGGAGACCGATGCGCCCTACCTCGCCCCTGTGCCCTTCCGTGGCAAGCGCAACGAGCCTTCTTACGTGGCTTATGTTGCAGAAAAGCTGGCCGAGGTGAAGGGGCTTCCCCTGGAGGAGGTGGGCCGCATCACCACCGAGAACGCCAAGCGTCTCTTCAAGATCAACGACTGATGGCCCGTCCGCGCATCCTCATCATATATACAGGTGGCACCATCGGCATGGTGCATGACAGCCCCGGTGGGCCGCTCGTGCCGTTCAGCATGGAGGCGTTGCTGCGCAGAGTACCCACCATCAGCGAGCTGGGCATAGACATCGAGACCGAGCAGCTCTCCAAGGTGATTGACTCATCGGGCATGAACCCTGCCATCTGGAAGGAGCTCGCTCTGCTCATTGGCAGCCAGTATGACGGCTATGACGGGTTCGTGGTGCTGCACGGTTCAGATACGATGGCCTACACCGCTTCGGCACTTAGCTTCATGTTGCGTGGGCTTGGCAGGCCGGTCATTCTCACAGGCAGCCAACTGCCCATCGGCCTCGTGCGCAGCGATGCCCGCGAGAACCTTATCACCTCGCTCATCCTCGCCTCCATGAAGGATGAGAATAACGGGCCGTTGATAAATGAGGTATGCGTCTTCTTCGAGGCCACGCTTTTCCGTGGCAACAGGACGCACAAGTTCAATGCGGAGAATTTCGATGCCTTCCGCTCGGTGAATTATCCCCCGCTGGCAGAGGCGGGGGTGCACCTGCGTGTTCATAATGACAGACTGCTACCGAGACCAATGGAGGCGTTCATGGTGCTGGCAGAAATGGATGCTGCCGTTGCGACCGTCAGGCTGTTCCCCGGTATAGACCTTGCACCTTATGTGCAGATTTGTGCCGATGGTCATGTGCGCGGATTGGTGCTGGAGACTTTTGGTTCTGGCAACGGTCCGGACAGCAAGGTGTTCCTCAATGATGTAAGGCGAATCGTTGAAATGGGCATCCCTGTGCTCAACATCACCCAGTGCAGAGGGGGGCGGGTGAACATGGAGAAGTACGCTACCGGGCGTTCGCTGGCTGCCGTGGGAGTGGTTGGTGGAGCCGACATGACCATAGAGGCGGGCCTCACAAAGATGATGCACCTCCTCGCATACGGCCACAGTTCGGATGAATTGGGAAGGCTTCTTACCACGGCTATCTGCGGTGAACTCTCATCTTAATTCACCGACCTTCTTCGGAACGCATTTTTTGTATTTTGCGCCCCGTTTTAAGGGTAGTGCCCAAGCGATGAAATTGGAGAGATGGCCGAGTGGTCGAAGGCGCACGCCTGGAAAGTGTGTAAACCCCAAAAGGGTTTCGAGGGTTCGAATCCCTCTCTCTCCGCTCAAGATGACGTATAATTGCGCCCTGATTTGAATAACAGACAAACCAATCCTCAACAGAAGCCTTAACAATCCGAACCAGACCATGAAAAAGCTGTTCACCCTCATCACATTTGCCGCTGTGCTCAATTTCGGTCATCAGACCGTGGTTTATGCTCAGGATGAAGTAGCCGAAGAGGCCACGACTGAGATGACCGAAAGTGAAGAACCTGCCGTTACAGAGCAAGCGGCTCCAGCCCCGGCTCCGGCATCAGCGCTTTCCAGCGTTGAGGAAGTGGAGGAGCAGCAGAGCTTCCATCAGACCCTCAAGACCAAGTTCATCGAGGGCGGTGCCGGCTTCATGGGAGTGGTATTGCTGGTGCTTATACTCGGTCTGGCACTGGCCATAGAGCGTATCATCTACCTCAGCCTTGCTACCACCAACAGCGACAAACTGCTCAAGGACATCGATGCCAAAGTGAGCAGTGGTGATGTTGAAGGTGCGAAAGAAATATGCCGTAACACCCGTGGCCCCATTGCGAGCATCTTTTATCAGGGCCTCAGCCGCAAGAACGAGGGCCTTGATATCGTAGAGAAGTCCATCGTATCCTATGGTTCTGTGCAGATGGGCCTGTTGGAGAAGGGTCTCTCTTGGATTTCTCTCTGTATCGCATTGGCACCGATGCTCGGGTTCATGGGTACGGTTATCGGTATGATCGGTGCCTTTGATGCCATCGAAGCGGCAGGTGACATCAGTCCTTCACTCGTAGCAGGAGGTATCAAGGTGGCACTTCTGACCACAGTATTCGGTCTAATCACGGCCATCATCCTGCAGATCTTCTACAACTACATTGTGGCTAAAGTCGATAGCCTCGTGAACGATATGGAGGATTCTTCCATCTCTTTCATGGATATCCTTGTAAAGAACGCGAAGTGAATTGTCCGGTCGAGCTGATCGTCCAATAACCCGAAAAGCAATACGACATGGAAGACTTCATGACCAACTACGGCATCATCATCACCTACGTCCTTCTGGCCGTTGCAGTGGTGGCGGCCATCGGTTTCCCGCTTCTCCAACTCGCCAAGAATCCTGCAGGTGCCAAGAAGGCATTGATGGGCGTGGGTTTCATGGTGGTAGTGGTGGGAATATCCTACGCACTCTCGTCCGACCACAATCCGTCCAACATGATCATCACCCCAGAGGGTGCCAAGCAAGTGGACACTGGTCTGTTCGCTTTCTACATCCTCTCGGTGATAGCTATCCTGGCCACTGTCTACGCAGAGGTCTCTAAAATGCTGAAGTGATATGGCGCGTTCCAAACGAGAGCTTCAGGAGATCAATGCCGGCTCTATGGCCGACATCGCGTTCCTGCTCCTCATCTTCTTCCTTGTGACCACTACGATGGACACGGACACGGGCCTTATCCGTGTTCTGCCTCCTTTCGTTGAAGATCAGCAAGACGATGTGGAGATCAACAAGCGCAATGTGTTCGTTGTACTTGCGAATGCCCAAGACAACATGCTGGTCAATGGCGAGTACATGCAGATCGAAGAGCTGAAAGACGCTGCTAAGGAATTCATAATCGGAAATCCTGGCTCGCCTGATGACACACGCTTCCCTGAGTTCAGGAAGGTGGAAGATCCCGACCTCATAAAGTACTTTGGTCAGAACCAGTTGATTTCGAAACAGGTGGTTTCGCTTCAAAATGACCGAGGAACTTCGTACGATTTGTACATACAGATTCAGGACCAGCTCGCAGCTGCCTACAGGGAAGTTCGTGATGAGGTGGCTAAAGAAAAGTTCGGGGTGACTTACACGAATCTTTCAGCCAGCAACAAGGAAGCCGATCAAGACAAAGCGAAGGCAGTTAAGAAGTTGATTCCTCAGCGTATATCTGAGGCCGAGCCGAAAGACATTGAGCAGGCAAAAGCGGCATCTTCCCGTTGACCTTACGAAATACCGATTCAGATGAAGATCAGAAAGGATAAGAAGAAGACTCTGCCACCCGTGTCAACCGCCTCGCTGCCTGACATCGTTTTCATGCTGCTGTTCTTCTTTATGGTCACTACCGTGATGCGTGAGACATCATTGAAGGTTGTTCATGTGCTCCCTAAGGCGCAAGAAGTGGCCAAGCTCGAGAGGAAGTCGCTCGTTGCGTATATCCACATTGGTCCCCCCATCAAATCTCTTCAAAGCATATTCGGTACTGAACCTCGTATTCAGTTGGATGATGCGTTTGCTACCCCTAAGGACATTCCGACCTTTGTGGAGAACGTGAAGGCTCAGACGAATGAAGCTGAAATTCCTCTGCTCACGTATTCTCTGAAAGTAGACCAAGAGGCGAAAATGGGTATCGTTACAGATGTCAAGCAGGAACTACGGAAGGTCAACGCACTGAAGATCAATTACTCAACTGGAAAAAAGCAATCCAAGAAGAATTCAGGCATCTGAATAGGGTGCTTGCAACAATCTGGAAAGGGCTGCCTTCAACGGGCGGCCCTTTTCGTTTTGGTGACGGTCTTTGGGTTGATGACGCACCTTCTTTGGCCCCTATGTCATTCAGGTGGAGGTTCTGCCTGCGGTGAGGCCAGATATTGTCGGAAGAGATAAAGCAGCATCAGCCCGAACACAAGCGAGAACGTTACCGTGACCGGATTTCCACCATCCATGTCTTGGATATCAACGTTGGTGAGACCGTGCTGAGAGGCGTAGTAAAGTACCACAGCGGCTGCGTTATTTGTGAAGTGGGCGATGATCGGATACCACATGTTCCCGCTCCACGCCAGAAGATATCCGAGCAGTGCACCCATGAGTGCGCGTGGAATGAAGCTCAGGAACTGAAGGTGAATGGCTGAGAAAAGCAGTGCAGCGGCCCAAACAGCGATGTGAACATTGAAGCCTTGACGTACGCACATCCGCTGGATGATGCCTCGGAATAGTAACTCTTCACCCAGTG
The DNA here is from genome assembly GCA_964500205.1 of uncultured Chryseobacterium sp. Classification (GTDB taxonomy): domain Bacteria; phylum Bacteroidota; class Bacteroidia; order UBA10329; family UBA10329; genus UBA10329. Next base: position 289,528 of record CAZCNS010000005.1, read on the forward strand.
CGGGCAAAAGGGCGATCATGAAGAGATTGAAAAGGAGAAGCCCAACATTCGGCATGTCCATGAACCGAAGCGTTAGCTCCATTACTTCTGCCTCTTTGGCCGCTGCCCAATCTCCGAAACCACCAGGAATTGGGATGGCAGCGTTAAGGTCAGACGTGAAGTGAACAAATGGTATGAGCACAGGGAATACTGCAAAGCAAAGCATCACAGTCTGTCTTTTCGGAAAACGGAAGAGCCTCCTGAAGCCTGACTGGCCCTCCAGCGCATTCAGCATAACGACCCCTGGAACCACGAGCATGCCCAACGCTTGGAGCGTTTGAAGCAGCCTGAGCAATGGCGTCAAAGAAGGGTCTGACCGGTCATCCAAGAGAGATGGGTCATCGAGCAGCGGGATTCCCAGCACGAACTGAGCAATGGCGAAACCTATGAAGGACGCCAATGATGCCCCAATGAACATCAGCACCAGCAACATGGCCAGCAGACGGAGAGGTGAATCTGATGAGGGGCGGAGAAAGGACTGATTCAAGCGCGGATAGGTAATTTCGCGGAACTTCCGACAATGGCAAAAATAGGAGACATAGATGTGGGCGAGTTCCCCTTGTTGCTTGCCCCGATGGAGGATGTGAGCGACCCGCCCTTCCGTGCCGTGTGCAAGGAGCATGGTGCTGATATCATGTACACCGAGTTCATCAGCAGCGAAGGGCTGATCCGCGATGCGGCCAAGAGTGTGCAGAAGCTCGACATCTTCGAATACGAGCGCCCTATCGGTATCCAGATTTTCGGAGGGGAGATAGAGTCGATGAAGGAGTCTGCCATCATCGCTACAGCGGCAGGGCCAGACATCATCGATATCAACTATGGTTGCCCCGTTAAGAAGGTGACCTGCAAGGGCGGGGGAGCGGCCATTCTTCAGGACATCCCTAAGATGGTCCGGATGACGGCCGAGATAGTGCGATCAACGCATCTGCCAGTCACCGTAAAGACCCGTTTGGGATGGGATGAGAACTCCAAGTATATCGTAGAGGTGGCCGAGCGGCTTCAAGATGTGGGCATCAAGGCCATCAGTATTCACGGACGCACGCGGGTGCAGATGTACAAGGGCGATGCGGATTGGACACTCATCGGAAAGGTGAAGGACAACCAGCGGATTCATATCCCAGTGTTCGGAAACGGAGATGTTGACAGCCCTCAGAAGGCTATGGAGATGCGAGACAGGTTCGGTGTTGACGGTATCATGATCGGCAGGGCCAGCATAGGCCACCCATGGGTGTTCAATGAGATCAAGCACTACCTGAGCACTGGAAAGGAGCTTCCACCGCCTACTATCGACCAGCGTGTGGAGGCATGTCTCAAGCATCTCGAATTCTCGTTGAGGTGGAAGGGAGACCACCTCGGTGTAGTGGAGATGAGGCGACATTATAGCGGATACTTCAAAGGTTACGAACACTTCAAGCCATTCAGGATGAGACTGGTGACGGAGGACTCACCGACAGAGATCCTCCATGTTCTGGAGGAGGTTAGGGCGTTTTATGGTCAAGACAGCATTATCGCTGTCTGACGGAAAGTGCAGGTCATTGCCAAGAAGTGACCGTGGGTAACGAACTTGGGTATATTTGCTTCCTCGCAAAAAATCCGCATGACACTACAGAGACCCCTGCGAAACGCGTCACTCCTGCTTTACACAGTAATGCTGCTGTTACCTGCCATGGGCTTTGGACAGCAGCTCATGGGCACTATCACCGATTCAGACTCGAACGAGCCGTTGTTCGGTGCCAGTGTGGTCATTGAAGGCACGGCAGTGGGTGCTACCACAGACTTTGATGGAAAGTTCACGTTCAATCCAGGTCGTAAGCCGCCCTTCAATGTGACCATCTCCTACATCGGTTATCAACGGCAGGATATTGAGGTGACTTCTCTTACGGACCCACTGAGCATTAAGCTCGAGACCGATCGGGTGATGCTCAAAGGTGTAGAGATAGTGGATACCCGCATCAGTGACAAACAGAAGGAGTCGGCCTTGACGGTGGAGAGCATGGACATCATCGCCATCAAGGAGACGCCTGCTGCAAGTTTCTATGACGGTCTCGGCAACTTGAAAGGTGTCGATCTCACATCGGCAAGTATCGGATTCAAGATCATCAACACCAGAGGCTTCAATAGCACCTCGCCAGTCCGTTCGTTGCAGGTGATCGATGGTGTGGACAACCAGAGTCCGGGACTGAACTTCTCGCTCGGCAACTTCCTTGGAGCGTCTGAACTGGACATCATGAAGGTGGACATCGTTCAAGGCGCCAGTTCAGCGTTCTACGGCCCGAATGCTTTCAATGGCGTCATCGACATGCGCACACGCAGCCCATTCATCAAACCGGGTCTAACCGCTCAGGTGAAAGTAGGCGAACGCGGACTGACAGAGACAGCCGTGCGATGGGCGCAGGTATTCAAGGATAAGGAAGGAAAGGACCGATTTGCCTACAAAGTGAACCTATTCTACCTGCAGGCCCGCGACTGGGAGGCCGAAAGCCTTGACCCGGTTGATGGCTCTCCTGTAGGCCGAGACAACCCTGGCGGGTACGATGCAGTGAACCGCTACGGAGACGAGGATCTTGCCGGGGGTAACGATTATATCGGACAAGAGGCCCGTTATCCGGGGCTTGGCATCTTTCATCGTCCAGGTTATATGGAGCGCGACCTTGTTGATTACAACACCCGAAACTTCAAGGCCAACCTTGCCGCCCATTACAAGGTGAAAGACGATGTAGAGCTGATCTACAGTTTCAACCTCGGCTCCGGAACAACCGTCTATCAGGGAGAGAACAGGTTCTCACTCCGTGATATTCTCTTTTTTCAGAACAGGATAGAACTCCAGAAAAGGGACAAGTGGTTCATCCGGGCCTACGCTACCAACGAAGATGCAGGTCGCTCTTACGATGCGGTGGTCACTGCTTTCAAAATGCTGAACAGCCAGCGAACCTTGGAGAGTTACAACACCCAATATGCAAATTACTGGGAAACGAACATTACCCCACAAGCAAGAAGTCTGCTTCAGTCAGAAGGTGTATTGTTTGGGGGATTAGGGGTGGGCTGGGATCTTGCAGCCATCAATGCCGTACTGTCCCAGAATCCTGAGCTACTGCAGCAGTGGCACCAGCAGACCGCTGACGCGGTGGCCAACAATCCGAACGTACAGCTCGGAGAAGGTCCTTACTATCAGCCGGGCACGCCTGAGTTTGAGGCCCTCAGGGACAGGATAACCAACACAACCTATACAGACAACCGCATCGAGGGCGGAGGGGCCATGTTCTTCGACAAGTCTGCGCTTTACCATGTGCATGGAGAATACAAGCACGACTTCAAGGTCGGGCAGACCGATCTCGGTCAGTTCACTTTCGGTGCCAATGCAAGACTTTATGTTCCTGACTCGAGGGGTACCATCTTTGATGAGATGCGGCTAAACAGCCGAAATGTTGAGGTTCAGACCCCCACTGGGGTGCGCGACTCAGTAGTTGTCGATACCACCTATCGCCAAATCACCAATTTCGAGTTCGGGGTTTATGCTGGGTGGGAACGTAAGTTCTTCAACGACAAGCTGAAACCCAGCGTCACCTTGCGGATGGACAAGAACCAGAATTTCCCGGCAGTCTTCTCGCCAGCGGCCTCGTTGGTTTATCTTCCAAGTAAGAACCACACGATTCGTGTAGGTTTCAGCTCGGCAGTTCGCAATCCCACACTGTCAGACCAGTATCTGAACTACGATGTGGGCCGTGCCCGCCTCTTGGGCAATATCACCGGATTCGAGGATCTGATAACCGTAGAGTCGTTCTTGGATTATCTGAACGGTGATAGGGACCCCGAGCTGCTGCAGTACTTCGATGTGGACCCGATAGTGCCAGAAAAGGTCAAGACCGTGGAGGCGGGCTATAGAGGCTTCTTCTTCGGACGGCTCTATGTGGACGCGTCCTACTACTTCAGCCTGTACGATGACTTCATAGGCTTCGAGCTTGGTGTGAAGTCTGATTTCGACACCATACTCGGACTGCCGCAGAAAACGCAGGTCTATCGTATCTCAAGCAACAGTCGCAACCAGGTGACTACGCAAGGGTTCGCGATCGCGTTGAGTTACAATTTCCTGAACAAGTATAGCGTTAGCGGAAACTACTCTTGGAACCGGCTGGAGAAGTTGGATGTGGACGACCCCATCATCCCGGCCTTCAACACTCCAGAACATAAATTTAACCTTGGTGTCAGTGGGCGGGACATCGGTCGTGACCGTATCGGCTACTTTGGATTCAGTATCAACTACAAATGGATTCAGGGTTTTGTTTTCGAGGGTTCACCGCAGTTCACAGGCTTCGTTCCCACCTACGATATGTTCGATGCACAGGTCAATTACCGTGTGCCAAAAGATAATATAACCTTCAAACTTGGAGTGTCCAACCTGTTTGGCATACAACCATTCTTTGGTGACGGCACAGTGGGAGAGCGCTTTGAACGCGCATTTGATAACCGTAACGTTCAAGTTTACGGAGGGCCGCAGGTGGGTAGGCTGGCGTACTTCTCTGTACTCTTTGAATGGAATTGAACTAATCGCTACATTTGACCGAGTTTAACCATCAATCTAACCAACCATGAAAAAAGTACTACTTGCTTTGACAATGGTCTCTTCGGTGGGTGTTGCTGTTGCACAGCAGCGCTACGCTGATGAGATCTTTACCGAGGTGACTGTGCAGGAAGGTGTTCAGTTCGCACAGAACTACCAGTTCCTCACCGGCACACCTTTCATCTCACCGATTCAAACAGACATCTACACGCCCAGCGGTGACACCGAGACCGGGCGTGCAGCAGTCATCGTATTGCACACGGGCAACTTCCTCCCGAAGTATCTCAATGGAAGTGCTTCTGGAAACAACAAGGACAGCTCTATTGTGGAGGTGTGTAACCGATTTGCCAAGCGCGGCTACGTAGTAATGGCTCCGAACTATCGCCTTGGCTGGGACCCGCTCAACGCTAGCCCTGACGTGCGCAGAGGAACACTTCTTATTGCTGTGTTCCGTGCGCTCAATGACGTGAAGAGTCTCGTGCGTTACAGCAAGATGGAAGCAGCGACCTTAGGTATCGATCCTGAGAAGATCATCCTTTATGGACACGGTACAGGGGGTTACCTTACCCTTGCGTATGGAAGTCTTGACCGTGTTGAGGAACTTGAGAACGAGCCGAGCGGTAAATGGATCAGTGCAACCACAGTAGGTCCGTTCACTGAGAACGAGCTTTACATCGACACGGCCATTGTAGGTGGTGTGGACGGCTTTGGTGGTGCGCTCAATGTTGACAACCATGTTGGTTACTCTAACGATGTGCTTGCTTGCATCAATGCGGGCGGTGCTTTGGGTGATCTTCTCTGGATGGAAGAGGGAGAGCCTGCCGTGATGTCCTTCCATGTTCCTACCGATCCTTTTGCCCCGTTTGAGTCTGGACTGGTTATCGTTCCAACCACCAATGAGGTGGTGGTGCAGGTAGCGGGCAGCCGTCAAGCTGTTAATAAAGCCAATGAGCTTGGCAACAATGACGGTATCGGTGGGTCATATAGTGATGTTTATTCAGCCGCGGCCGCAGCTGCTATTTCAAGCCTTGATTTCACGGCCTCAGAGCATGAAGGTCTGTTCCCTTTCCGCAGAGGTGTTCCAACCCCTGCCGGTGGAGTGTTCCCAGAGTCAAGCCCATGGGACTGGTGGGATGAGGATGCAGTGATTGCGGCTGCAGCCACACTTGGTGCCGATGGCGCTACCATTCACAGCAATGGTCTGCTCACCAACCCTGACATGTCTGCCACCAAGGCCAATTTCTACATTGACACCATTATGGGCTTTCTTGCCCCACGACTGGTCTCGCTCATGGGCACAGTGAGCATCGAAGAGGCTGATCAGAGCTTTGTGGATGGCAACACCTTTATCTACCCGAACCCTGCTCAGGACTTCATCGTTGTCAAGACCCGCGAGAACATCCGCGTGCAGGGCATTGAGATCTTCGGCATCAATGGTGCGCTCATCGCGTCTGAGTTCGACCTCAACACACTGAGCCGTGAGGTGAACGTATCATCACTGCCACGTGGTCTCTACCTTGTTCGCGTGATGACCGACCAAGGTTTCGTGAGCAGAAAGATCTTCAAGGACTAAGTTCTTGGACTGAAGTAAAGAGAAAGCCCTCTCCGGAAGCGGAGGGGGCTTTTTGTTGTCGTGGCTTTTGTTTAACGCAGGTCGGTCACCAAGTGATGATGACCTTGCCCGTGCTTTGCCGCGATTCCACAAAGCGATGTGCCTCGGCCACTGAGCTAGCGGGGAATGTGCCACCCACAACAGGGCTGATCCTGCCTTCGTTCCACAGACCGATGACCGCCTGCATGGCCCTTGAGAGTGCATGAGGCCGCTCATCTGCCACGTGCAGCATGTTCACTCCCACCATTCCACGCGAGTTCATCAGCAGTTGAATGGGGCTGAACAAGCCGAAGCTCGCGGCCATCTTCAAGGTACTTAAGAGTTGCACGGGACCACCCACCTGCTCTGCTGCACCGAAGCCTACGATACGCCCTCCCTTTCCCAGGCTGCGGAAACCTTTGGCGAAACTGCTTCCTCCCAGTGAGTCGAATACCACATCAAGCCCCCGGCCGCCCAGTTTTGCCTTTACCACCTGCTCGAAGTCCTCGGAGTTGTAGTTGATGGGGTGATGAACACCCTGTTCGCGCAGCAGTTCAAGTTTGCTGTCAGACCCTGCCGTGCCGTAAATGGTGCAGCCCTTGAGCCGCAGCAGTTGAACCAGTGCAATGCCTACGCCTCCGGCTGCGGCCTGGACGAGTACGTGATCCTCTGGAAAGATGTTCACGCATTCGTAGGCCGCATGGTAAGCGGTGCAGTACTGCACGGCCAGTGCCAAAGCCTCCCCGTCTGACATGGCATCGGGAATGGGCTGCACGGCATCTGGTCGGGCCAGCACATGGGTGCTGTAAGCCCCGAAGCGAGTGATTGCAAGCACGCGGGTGCCTGCCGGGTGCTCAGAGCCGTTGAGTATCGCTGCATCCATTGTGCGGCCCACAGCTTCGTAGCCAACCACCGAGGGTAGGGCGGGGGCGTCCTGATACAGTCCTTTGCGGGCCATGATGTCAGCGAAATTGATGCCGAATGCATCCACCCTCAATCGCACCATGTCCGGGGTGGTGACCGGGATTGGCGATTCGCGCATCTCAAAGGCGGTGTCGGCATCACCGTTTTTAACGATAAAGAAGGAACGTTGTCTTTCCATTTTCTGACTTTAGAAGGGTGAAGGTAAAGGAATGCTGCCGAGGCTGTTCGGTTTAGCTTTGCGTTGATGACCGTGCGATTTGAAATAGACCGTGTTGCCTACAGTGCCCAACTTGAGGCGGGCATCGACCTCAGCATTCCCGTAAAAGAGGGGCCACAGGTTAATGCCTATTTCGCTGCCCCTGCTGACATGGAGCCTTTTCGCATGGGCGATTGGGTGGGAGAAGTGCGACAAGGTGGCAGCGTCAATTACCGCAATATCCGTTTCAACCCGCATGGCAACGGCACGCACACCGAGTGTGTAGGCCACATTAGCCCTGAGATATACAGCATTAACAGTCATTTTAGGCAGTTTCATTGTGTGGCACAGCTGATATCCGCAGTGCCAACCGAGCGGGACGGTGACCGCGTGATTACCGCAGATCTGCTGCGCGACCGGGGCCTTCGGGCAGGGACGGATGCGTTTATCATCCGCACGCTGCCCAACGCACCCGCGAAGCGCACACAGGGCTACTCGGGCACCAACCCGCCCTATTTCACAGAGGATGCCATAATGCTGCTGCGTGCGCATGGCTGCCGTCATCTGCTCACCGACCTGCCCAGTCTGGACCGCGAGGAAGATGGCGGTCTGCTGGCATGTCACAGGGCCTTTTGGGACTACCCGGATGCACCGAGGATGGACTGCACGGTGACCGAGCTCATCTTCGTGCCTGATGTTGCACAGGACGGCCTGTACCTGCTAAACCTTCAAGTGGCCCCTTTTGAGAATGATGCGGCTCCGAGCAGACCGGTCATCTTTCCGCTACATGCAGACTCAGCGGCAACAAAAAACCCCGGACAGTAGCACACTGCCGGGGTTTTGTTCTTGGTGTTGGCCCACTAGGGCTCGAACCTAGACTCTTCTGAACCAAAATCAGACGTGTT
>CAZCNS010000006.1:0-257830 GCA_964500205.1 uncultured Chryseobacterium sp.
TTGGAGCCAACACTGTGCTTGGCCGGCAGGGCGGTAATATTGTAGCTGCGCAGGTGGCCACCGGTCAGATCGCGGTCGATGCCATCACCTCCGTCAAGATCGCAGACGGCACCATAGTCAATGCGGACATCGCCAACGGCACAATCAACCTTACTCAGAAGGTGACCGGTGTGCTGCCTATTGCCAATGGCGGAACAAATTCTTCCACTGCACTCAACAATAACCGTGTGATGGTGAGTTCCGGTGGGGCGATCGTGGAGAATGCAGCCCTTACAGCCAATCTGCCTGTGTATGCCACTGCATCAGGACTTACGACCACTGCACCCAATGACGGAGTGCAGGGCTATTGGACCAGAGACAACACCAACTCGCGGCTATACAATACCACGCTCGGTGATAATGTTGGAATCGGAGTAGCTGCGCCAGATCATGCGCTTCAGGTAAGCCGTGATGTCAATATTCCTCAGCTTTCCCTTTACAATCCGGGCAACGCCAACGACAAGATCGCAGGCATGCGAATGGGTACGGGATCTGGATGGAATATTCAGCTCAGGACACAGCAGGCAAAGGACTGGCTGCAACTCACTGATGCATCTGGCTCCACTGTTACTCAATCATGGAACGGGGTGCGCTACTATCCAGGTTCATCCTCCAACAATAACGTCAACACCGGTTATATCTCTGGCGATGGTACTAACATCGGAATTGGGACGGAGGCGCCTGTGAATAAGCTGCAAGTAAATGGTAACGGGAGATTTGGCACATCGGGAAATAACTATGTTTATTTGGGGTCAGGAGCTACTACAGGCAACGGTGGATTGGAGATATTCACATCTTCTAATGTTGCATTCATCCGTTATCATGACCCTACAGTAGCGTGGAGAGATTTAGCTTTAAATGATGCTGGAGGAAACGTTGGTGTAGGTACCTCTGGCCCTGCTGAAAAGCTTGACGTTACAGGGAGTATTCGTGCTTCTAGCATCGTTTACTGGGGGGCAAATGGGGGCAGAACGGAGTCACGGGATAATGCTGGACTTCAAGGTGATGCTGGAGCTAAAAGTGGTTTTTTTGAGACTGAATCACCAGCGAATTATTACTCTGGAGCGAGTAGCTGGCAGCATCTCCTTGATGTGAGGCATAATAACCCAGCGAATAATTATGCCATGCAGTTTGCCGGTAGTTTCTTCGATCAACGATTGTTCTTCAGGAAGACGAACAACAATGCTGCTCAGCCATGGCGTGAGATTGATGCCCAAGTTGGTTTCATGGCGAGAAAGAATGCTGCTGTTTCGCAGGGACATGCCACATGGTTGGTTCATGTCTTCGGAACAGAGGATTTTGATGACGGAAGTTGCTATGAACCGGCAAATGGAAGATTCACTGTTCCAACAGGACAAGCAGGGGTCTATCAGTTTAATGCGCATATAATCTCACATACCGATACCGACAGAAATCCAAGAGCAATCCTCTCCTTTTGGGTCAATGGCATTGAACGCGCGCGTGTCGTAGATGACAGATTTGACAGCATGAGATGGAGAATGAGGGGATTGAATGGCTCAGTGACACTCAAACTCAACCAAGGGGATTATGTGGAAGTAAGGACGTACTGGGAAACCAACAACAGTTCGGGTGTTACTTGGAACGGTGCGGATGTGGAGGGGCATTTCTCCGGTCACAAGGTGTACGGAACGAATTGAGTCCGATTTTATTTGAGACAGCCTTTCGTTTCAATGCTGGTGCCCAACTGATGGCCTCCTTTAAGCCGTCTTTGTGGAATCTGCAATGAGCCTATTCAGTTCGCTGAGTTCCGCCTCTGTCAAATGCCGCCATTTGCCAGCGGGCACGTCCAGCGGGATGTTCATGATGCGGACGCGCCTCAGTTGCTGCACCTCATAACCGAGGTATTCGCACATCCTACGGATCTGGCGGTTCAGTCCCTGAGTGAGGATGATACGGAAGGTGAACCGCCCGGTCTGCTCTACGGTGCATTTGCGCGTTATGGTGTCGAGGATGGGGATGCCGTTGCCCATCTTCTCCACGAAGTCCTTGGTCACGGGCCTGTCCACGGTGACAAGGTATTCCTTCTCGTGGTTGTTCCTCGCCCTCAGTATTTTGTTGATGATATCGCCATCGCTGGTGAGCAGGATGAGTCCCTCGCTGGGCTTGTCGAGCCGCCCGATGGGGAAGATGCGCTTGGGGAAGTTGATGTAGTCGATGATGTTGTCCTTCTCCACCCGCGTGTCGGTGGTGCAGACGATGCCCACGGGCTTGTTGAAGGCGATGTAGGTGTGCTGCTCCTTGGGCGGTGAGATGCGTTTGCCATCCACGCGCACTTCGTCACCCGCATTGATCTTCGTTCCCAGCGCGGGCACCTTGCCGTTGATGGTGACCCGGCCAGCGTCAATGAGGCGGTCGGCCTCCCTGCGTGAGCAGAATCCTGCCTCGGTGAGGTATTTGTTGATGCGGATGGCGGATGGTTCACTCACAGGTTGCAAAGGTGGGGTTCTTACCTTGATGCTTGATCACATCTTTCTGGAAGGAGCTGACCTTCGGTTTCCGATGATGTCCGTAGCTTGGCCTGCACTTTCAGACTGAATCCTCCAATGTAAAGCGGTGTCTGCAAGTACGATTCCGATACTTTTCCACAATGCTTTCGCTTTGAAGCGGGCATCAACTATCAACTATAATCAATGAAAAGGATATTGAAAGCCTTGCTCAAAGGTATTGTCGGAATGGGAGTGCTGATAGGCGTTTGCTACGGTGGTTTCCATCTGTGGGAGTTCGCAACGGGCGGCAAGTACATTGCATACCTGAAGGCCAACAGCGAGACCATTCCACTCGCGCAGTCTTTTGATCTTGGGCGAATGGACGAGGACATCGAAGCCAACAGGTTGGTACTGGTGGGTGAGATACATGGTTTTGGCGAGCCTCAGAAGTTCGACTACGACCTGTTCACCTATCTCCACAGCAAGCATAACGTGCAGAACTACTTTGCGGAGCTGGACTTCGTTCAGGCCATTGTCCTCAACCAGTATCTGAGCACGGGAGACGAGACCTTCCTGAATGATGCCCTTAGAAAATGGGCTGTCATCCAAGGGCGAAACAACAAGGGATATTTCGACAAGTATCGAAAATTGCAGGCCTACTATTCGCAGTTGCCAGAGGAAGAGAAATTCTCTTTCAGAGGTGTGGACTGCCTCAATGACCTTCCATTGACCGCAAGCTACCTCGCGGGTTTGATGCCATCTTCAACCGACTCGGCAACCGATGCTCCTGATGCGAATCATGTGCTTCATCAACTGAACCTGTTGGATTCTGTGTACAAGAGTTCGCCCGATACTCTGTTCGAACTTGCGCATATCCGAAAGAACTTGCAATACGCGCTGGACAGGGAGAACAGAGAGACGGTGATGTTTGAGAATTTTCGCGGTCTGCACAAAAGATTTCTTGCTGAGAATGAGAAGGCATACGGATACTTCGGGCTCAATCATGTGTTTCAATATCAGGTGAATGGGCAGCACCCGATGGCATCGCAACTGCGCACATCCGATCTGGGACTGGAGGGCAGAATCCTGTCCATCAATTTTATGATGAACGATAGCTACATGGTGATGCCATCCAACCAATTGCCGGAATTTATGCGCGACAAAGGGGCTTACACCCGCATGCCCATCTCGTCAGACGTCATGCTGTTCGTGTACATCTATGGGGTGAAGGATTTCAAGCGGATGACGCCAGAACATCACAAGTCGCTCATCAAGATGAATGGTGACGATAGCCCTTATGCCACCTCCAGCAGGATGACCACAACCATTCAGCTGCTGCCCGTGACAGAGAAAATGGAGATGGACGAAAACGGCAAACCCTATGTGCAATACACTGTCTTTGTGCGGAATTCCGACTGGGCAGAGCCGCAGGATTAACGGGATTGGGGTTTCAGTTCAGGCTCCATTATGGACACCTCATTTTTCCTCAAACATCACAACCCAATAATCTTCCCAATATCCCAGATGCTCATGAAGAATGGGGAGAAGCGGTTGCGCTTGATCTGCTGCTTCTCACGGCTCCAGAAGTGGAGGTCGTGGACATATACTATACAACTGTCAAGGGAATCGCTTTCATGGCTTATCTAGTGTGAATGCCAAAACGAATCTCGATTTTTGCTGAGTCACCTGTCCAAGTTCGGGCACTGGTTCAGGAGTCACTATTAACAATAACATGAACACTCTTGGAAACGCTCTGTTGGTGGCTATGCCAGCCTTTTACTTGCTCATCCTGTTGGAAATGATGTGGGCTGCTTTTGTGAAAAGAGACCGTGTGAATATGATAGACAGCATCAGTAGCGTTTCATCAGGCATCACCAATGTCCTCAAGACCACCTTGGGACTCACTATCGTGGTGATTTCCTGTCCCTGGCTGCAAGAGCATGTCAGCGTTATGCATTGGGAAAATAACTGTGCAGCAGCTTACATCATCACGTTTGTGATTCTGGATTTCATCTTCTACTGGATGCATCGGCTGTCGCATCAGGTCAACTTTTTCTGGAATCACCACGTGGTGCATCATAGCAGTGAGGAGTTCAATCTGCCATGCGCTCTGCGGCAGAATATCACCATCTTCACCAATATCACAAGCATCACCTTGCTCCCCTTGGCCGTTCTGGGCATCGAAGAGCGTGTGCTTCTTACAGCAGGGCCAATTCATTTGTTCGCGCAATTCTGGTATCACACCCGCTACATCGGCAAGATGGGTTTTCTCGAACACATCATCGTAACCCCCTCTCACCATCGTGCGCACCATGCGATGAACGACATTTATCTGGACAAGAACTTCGGTGCCATATTCATCATCTGGGATAAGTTGTTCGGCACTTTTCAGGAAGAATTGGAAAGCGAACCCTGCGTCTTCGGTATGCGCAGGCCAGCGCGGTCATGGAATCCATTCATCATCAATTTCAAACACTATTGGAGCCTCATAAAAGATGCTTGGAACACCAAGGAATTGGCCGATAAGTTCAGGATCTGGGTCATGCCCACTGGTTGGCGCCCGGCCGATGTGGCTGAAAAAGACCCCATTTTCACCATAGGGAGAATGGATGAACTGAGAAAGTATGATCCTACATACAGTAGGGCATTTGTCGCTTTTAGCTTCTTACATCTCAATGTCATTTTCCTATTGGTCTGTTTTCTGTTCAGCCGATTTGGAGAGATTCAGAGACAGGGGGCGTTGACATACGGTATGCTGCTTTTTGCTGCTGTATTTGGCTTCACTGCCATCTTGGACAAGAGACTGATGGGAGTGGTCAGTCATAACGTGTTGGCTTTGATTGTCATCGGCATCTGCGCTGTTTATGGGAACTGGTTCGGGCTGAATACATTCCTTCCTTACGGCAGCAACCTCTTAGGTATCTATTTTCTGCTTTCTGCACTGCTGTTCACGATGTTCTATGTGAAGGAGCTTCGGGCGACAAGGCAAGAATTCACTGTTTCTGCGGAATCTAAAGCCGCTGATGTCTTGCCGCTGCAATACATTCAACAATCAACATACGACAATCCCCAATCATAGATTGTTAATTTTCAGAGTCCAACAATCTTCCCAATATCCCAGATGCTCATGAAGAACGGGGAGAAGCGGTTGCGCCTCACCTGCTCCACCTCTCGGTTCCAGAAATGAAGGTCGTGGACAGGCATCAGGTAGCCATACAGATAGGAGGTGAAGCTGTGCCTGTGCTGGAAGAGCCATTCTTTGTCATACCTGTACATCGACTCCTGCTCGCGCACCAGTGGAATGGCGGCAAGGCGGATGGCAGCTGCGTCTTCCAACAATGCGTCCATTTGCTGCTGCTCTCCTTTGGAGTGGGCGACCATGGCGCGCACGGTGAGCATGCGGTGCCTTGCCCGTTCGGTGGTCACTTGCAGGCCGAGCAGGTATTCGTGCAGCAACTGCTTTTGTGTTTCATCCGCCTGAGGCGGACTGATGGCGGCCAACCGTTCATTTAATGCATGGCTCTGAGAAATGAACCGCTCGAACTGCGGCAGGTTGATGTTCTCGATGATGTTGACGACCGAATCTGTGGCCTTGTTGCGCAGCCATTTGAAGGTGTAGTCGGGGCGTGGGTGGAACTGCTTTCTGAAGAGCGACAGTTCGTCCGTGATGGTCTGGGCGCAGAGGAACTGGAGTAGATTCTGGGAGCCGAGAACCTCCTGCTGCAGTTCGAGGTGGTCGGCCAGGATGGCCTCGGTCTCCTGTCCCAGCCCCACTTCGGTCACCCAGTCGAGTGGGGCAGGGGTGACCTCTTTCCCATTGACCGTCTCTTTCCAGCTCCAGCGGGCGATGCTCCAATCGACTGTCCAATAGCCCCATTCCCATCCGCTGCTGAAGGTGAGGTGGTTGGGGACACCTTCGCGCTCGCAGAGGAGGATGTCACTCAACCGCCCGTTGAGGTAGGGCATGAGCAGCATGGGCACCGAGTTGTCGTAGGTGATCCAGTAGGCCGATTCGGGGTAGAACCACACCTCGCGCACAGCGTTCTCCTTGCGCATGTCGCGGTGGATGTGGTGGAAGTTCTCGTTCTCATACACGGGCGCGATGCTGTCCTCCAGACTGTACATCATCACGGTGTGGATGCCCACGCCACGGTAGAGGTCGATGCTGTCCGATGCGCTGAACACGTCCGACTGCGCGCCCACCATGTTCTCCTCGCTCACCACGTGCTTGCGGCCCATGATGTTGCTGTTGTAGCGGTTCCGTGCCGTGGCGATGAGCGTCTTCTTCAAGCGGGTCTTCAGTTTGTCCTTCCCTCCGATGAACTCGGCCGTGTTGAACTCCACGTTCATGAAATCCCAGTCGGCATGGAACAGCTCGGCCATGTTCCGTTCCATCTGCGCTTCCTTGCTGCGCCAGCTTTTCGGCCAGTTCTTGTAGAGCTGGTAGGTGCGCTGCTGTATCATGTGGAGCGAGAGGTCGATGCCCGCCATGATGCCGCGGTCGTGCGAATAATCGACCATGCGCTTGGCGTGGGGCTGCCAGGTCTTCATGTCGAGGGTGCGGAGCAGACAGAACTCCCAGTAATTCTGGCGGTTGCGGGCCAGCCAGTCGATGTATGCCTTCACGTCCTGCCATGCATTCGGAAGGTCGGGGTTGTGCAGTTGTTCGGTGAGTTCCAATGGGTGCTGCGTGTGCAGATGGAAGCCCTTCTTGTTGAATCGGGGCTGGGAGGAATAGTCCAGCGTCTCGGGCCATCGCAGCGAATCGGGATAAACAGTCTGCCGCGCATGGATGAATTTGAATCCGAGCACGTTGTCCATCAGCCCGTAAAGCCCGAAGGCGAGGCCCTGCATGGAGGGCGCGGTGCAGGTGTATTCGGGATAGCTGCCCGTCCAGCGGTAGCCATGTTCGGGGTAATGGACGATGAAGATGCTGTCGCGCATCACCGTGCTGCCGAGTGGGACGGTGTCCACATCGTTCAGAACGAAATGCAGAGTGATATTCTTCCGTTCAGCATCGGGGATGAGCAGTAGGGTATCGGCATCGAGGATAGCGTTCTTCAGGATGATGCTGTGTTCCGGGTTTCCTTTCGGGGGGATGAAGGTGACCTGGGCGATTGAGAGGGTGGGGAGGAACGACAGCATTCCGATACATGACCATTTCACGATTTTCTTCATTCCCATTTTCCTGAGTTATCAATGTTTCCTGTTCCTCACCACCACATCGGCTCGCCATTCGATGCGCTTTTCAAAGGAATGCTGCCGCACAGGGCAGTCTTCTTTGGTACAGATGCGGCATGAGCTGGGAATGCATGGGTCGCTGTGGATGAACATCTCCAGTCCTTGCGGGTGTTTGGCCGAAATGACACGCTCAATCCTGTCTACCTCATCATGTGCTTCCTGAACAGTTAGATAGTAGGGCATCGTAACATGGCAATCCACGTGCACGAGCTTTCCGAACCTGATCACGCGCAGATTATGAAGGTCTATCCAATTGGCATTGCGCGCGCTCTCCAATTCATCAATAATCTCGTTGATGATGCCGAAATCTGCCTCGTCCATGATGCCTGCGAGTGATTTGCGTATCTCACGGAACCCTGTCCAGGCAATGAATGCACCGAAGCCGATGGCGATGACGGCATCCAACCAGTAGATGCCTGTGACCAGCACGACCACCAAGCCGATCACCAGCCCAAGGGACGTATATCCATCACTCTTGAGGTGCTTACCGCTTGCCGCCATGGTGGCTGAGCGGTGCTTTTTACCAAACCATTCGGTACCGAAGCCCAGCGCGTAGTTAACAGCTCCGGCCCCGGCAGTGAGATAGAGTCCGATGTCTAAAGAGGTCAGTACATATTCTGGCTGAAGCAGGTCATGTATGGACTGATAGATGATACCCGCCCCTGCAATCGCTATGAGTGTGCCTTCGAGACCGGCTGAGATGAATTCGATCTTGCCGTGGCCGTAGGGGTGGTCGTGGTCGCGGGGCTTGGCAGCCAAGATGAGACTGTAGAGCGCGAAAGCCCCCGCTATCACATTGATGATGCTTTCCAGCGCATCGCTCAGTATGGCGTTGGAACCCGTGATGCGGAAGGCTGTGAATTTCACAAAAAGCAGTACCGAACCAACGGCCAGCGCGAAGACCTGAAAGAGGATGTGATTCCGGTCTGCGGCCGCACGCTTCTCCATATGCCAAAAGTAGCCTAACAGGCACTGAGAGGCGTTACTCGTATTGCACGGCCACGGTTCTTGCTACCTGTACCTTCTGTCCCTGATGTTCGGCAGGTGTCCACTTTGGCATGGCGCGGACAACCCGCAGTGCGTCCTGATCAAGCACTGGGTGAAATCCTTCTACCAGCTGAATGTTCTCTATGCGGCCCTGTGTATTCACCACGAATTTCACCAGCACTGACCCTTTCATGCCTTCGTTTTTCAGTGGCTCTGGGAAATTCTTGTTCAGTTTGATGAATCGGAACATCTCCAGATCACCGCCCGGGAAGCGTGCCGGGGTGTCTACCATGTCGTAGCTCATTGGCTTGACCGAGCGCTCTTTCGTGTCGCTTTGCGCGGTTCTGGCAGTTGCGCCTGATGCAACTTCATCAGCGTCAGCAGATTCACTGCTGGCAAGTGACGGGGAGGCAGTACGATGTACCGTGTCATCGGATGTCACGTCCTTCTTTAGAAGGGGTTTTGTTATCTCTGGCTGTGCTTTGGGTATCTCCTTCTTCTCTTTTGTGTTTGCAGCTTGCTCAACGGCAGAAGGCGGCTCAGGAATCTTGTCGGCAACTGGTTCCGGTTGCTCATCCGTTGTCGCTTCGGACGTGGTTATGTCTTCGGGTTCATCCTTGGCATCCAACTCGGTCACCTCAGTTGCTGGGATTTTCTCAATCGCTTGTGGGGGTGTGGCATCAGCCATTTCCTGAT
This sequence comes from uncultured Chryseobacterium sp., assembly GCA_964500205.1. Classification (GTDB taxonomy): domain Bacteria; phylum Bacteroidota; class Bacteroidia; order UBA10329; family UBA10329; genus UBA10329. The sequence continues at coordinate 9,411 of CAZCNS010000006.1, forward strand.
GGTCGCTGTACCATCTCTGCCCCATTATTCCTATTGTGATGACCACGGCAAGCGCGGCCACAGCCGCAGCGATGCGTAGCAACGGCAGCTCGGAGGATTGTCGGGGAGCGGGCAGCACACTTGACCCCGACCGCTCTGCCATCTCCACCATCATCGATGCAATGGCCGATGAGTGGTTCACCGGAACCTTTAATAGCCCGTCCAGCGCATCGCGGGTCATGGGATCACTGTCAGCCACGGCATCTACCTTGGCGCGGTCCTCGGCACTGAGGCCGTCTGCGAGGTAGAGCGTCATCGCTTCCCGGCTCAGGTTTCCCTGTCCGTCAAGCAGGGCCACCTTCCTGCCCTTCGCGTCCAATATGTGACGGTGGTCAGACATCCCCTTCGGTGAGTTTCAGTTTCAAATTGCGTTTGCCGTTCTGCAAGTGGCTCTTTACCTGTTTCAATGAGAATCCGGTGGATGCCGCTATCTCCTCGTACGACATCTGTTCGAAGTAAAACAGCTTCACGCATTGCCTCTGACCGTCATTGAGAGTGTCAATGGCCTGATTCAATGCGCGATCCTCGGCCTCAATGCGCTGCCCGTTCAGATGCAGCGGCTCATCCGATTCCACAATGGCTCTCAGATAATGGGTGTAGTTGCTGTGCCTTTCGTTGGTCACCTTTTCACTTCGCAGTCCCATGAGACAATGGTTGCGGGTAACGGTGTAAATCCATGGTTTGAATTCCTCCACATCGTGCCTGCGCAGCTCGGATATCACTTTCTCGAACACCTCCATCACTGCATCCTTAGCGCGCTCCTCGTTGCTGAGATATTTCATGCAGACCCCGAAGAGCAGATGAGCGTACCGTTGAAACAGGATGCCGATGTACGCTGTATCGAATGAGTATCGATAGCGTTCCACCAGCTCACGGTCGTTGAGCTTGTTCCTGTTGTCTGAGTTCAGTCCGAACATTGGCGGTTCTTACCGTCAAACACCCCTAAAGGTTGCCTTTTGAGGTGAATTTCAGCGAATTGATGTCTGTTGGCGAAGTTAATCCCCGCCAGAATGCGAAAGATCAACGGCCAGAGCGGGATGTCTTTGGGCGGTCGGTCCAGATGCCCGTCTCGAAGATCACTCCGAGCCGAAGGTTCACAAAACGGGGATTCTGTTCGCTTTCACCCAATAGACTCTGAAGGAACAGCCCGGTATGCACCGCTGGCGAGAGTCCCATGCCCAGTCCGAAATAAGGTTTTATGATGAGTTCCGGGGACAGATGGATCTTGTAGGCCAGCTCGAGTCCAAGTTCTGCGATGCCGGTAGGAGCACGCCACCCGTCCAGCAATGGCCCATCGAGGTCCACTGTGCCGGTGAAAGCACCCGGTGTGGTGATGTTGTCTATCTGTGCCCTGCCCACGTAGCGGTGCATCCATCCATAGCGGAATGTCTGCGCCAGATGCAGCTTTCTGCTCAGTTCTATGATAGTCTTCTGGTAGAATCCCAACAGGAAGAGTGTGGCGCTCTCATCTACATCGAACAGTTGCGGATTGAGAGAATCACCATCTGTGCCTTCGTAGGCAAGACCGTAGTTCCTTATGGCGAAATTGAACCCTGCGGCCATGGCCAGTTTGTGAAAGATGCGCACCCTGACACCGATGCCTGCATCCAGGGCGAATCCTCCGTTCGATTTCTCGAACGCGGCCATGAGTGATGCCGGTTGCTGCAAATGACCGTATCCAGCAGCCACGCTGGCCTCGATTCCCAGCTTGGGGCCCCAGCGGTGCAGGCGTTTCACCTCATCTGGAGACATGGAAGGGGTACGCACGGCCTCTGGCGCGTAGTAGTCTTCCGTGTCCTCCTGAGCGTAAGACAGAAAGGGCAATAGGAGCAGCAGAAGTGCCACTTGTTTCATGGGGTAAATGTAGCGCGATGGGTCTTGATTGTAATTATTTGTTAGTCAGCATTTTGAAATAGAATTAAAAATTTCATGGTCGGTGCTTCAGGCGCTTTTGCGAAGCATTTCCCTCATGAATTTTGTGCTGTCCAAACCCGACATCAACCATGAAAAAAATCCTGTTTCTGGCCATCATCCCCGGCCTATTGACGATGCAATCCTGTGTGTCAACCAAGAAGCACAAAAAGCTTGACGGAGAGTATTCTTCACTCAAAGAGCTCTACGAAAAAAACTCCTCAGATCTCGGTCGGACACAGCGAGACCTGGTGAGCTGCCAGTCTGATAATAAGCGGCTTCTTGATGAACTGGAGCATCTCAGACGCATGAATGAACAGCTTACCAGCGGCATGGGCGAGATGGCCATGCTCAGCCGTCAAGAGGCGGAGAATCTTCAGAAGTCACTGCAGAAGATCCAAGAGAAAGACCTGCAGATCAAGACCTTGAACGATGCGTTGACACGCAAGGACTCGGTCACCATTGCACTTGTCACCAATCTGAAACGCGCTGTCGGCATTTACGATGAGGACATTCAGATCAGTGTGGAAAAAGGTGTGGTTTTCGTATCCATCTCGGACAAGTTCCTGTTCCGCAGTGGCAGCTATCAGATCAACGTCCGCGCCAAGGAGGTGTTGGCCAAAGTGGCCAAGGTGCTCGATGCACAGCCCAATCTGGAGGTGATGGTAGAGGGACACACTGATAACGTGTCGTTCAGAAGGGGCGAGCTGCTCGACAACTGGGACTTGAGCGTGAAGCGTTCCACATCGTTGGTGCGGATGCTTCAGCAGGAGTACAAGATATCGCCTGCACGCATGATCGCTGCCGGACGTGGTGAGTACATTCCGGTGGCGGGCAACGAAACGGCCGAGGGCCGTGCTGCCAATCGCAGGACCCGCATCATCATCCTGCCCAAGCTCGAGGAGTTCTTCGGAATCATTGAGCAGGAGCTGAAAGGCAAGTGACGGGAATGATGGGCATTCCCATCTGAAACGTGAATTGTACGTTTACGGTCTGCATCATCATGACCGATAACGAGCTTAACCGTATGACTGAGGCCCTTGTGGGTGGCGACCGTGTCGCCCTCGGAAGGGCCATCACATTGGTAGAGAGTGGCCGTGAGCAGCATCGGGAGCTGGCCGGTAAGCTGCTGGAGCGCTGCGCAACGCGTAAAGTGCCATCGCAGAGGATCGGCATCACGGGAGCACCGGGCGTGGGTAAGAGCACGTTCATTGAGGCATTCGGCACGCAACTGGCAGACCGTGGCTGCAAGGTGGCCGTGCTTGCTGTGGATCCGAGCAGTGCAGCAGGCAAGGGTAGCATTCTGGGCGACCGCACACGAATGGAGACCCTGTCTGCGCGGCCTGAGGTGTTCATCCGCCCCAGTCCGTCAAGTGGCTCACTGGGAGGGGTGGCCCGCAGGACCAAGGAGTCTATCCTGTTATGCGAGGCCGCGGGTTATGATACCGTTCTTATCGAGACGGTAGGCGTGGGTCAGTCAGAGACTGCTGTGAGTGAGATGACCGACATGTTCATCCTGCTCGTGCTGGCCTCTGCCGGTGATGAGCTTCAGGGAATCAAGCGTGGCATCATGGAAATGGCCGACCTCATTGTCATCAACAAGGATGATGGTTCCAACGCATCCCTCACGGCCCAAGGCAAGGCAGCCTATCACCACGCGCTGCACCTCCTCCCTGCGAAGGAAAGCGGGTGGACCGTGCCCGTTGAGGCATGCTCTGCTGTGGAAGGAAAAGGGATAGAACGCATTCTTGGTGTGGTTGACAGCTATTTCAACCACGTCACATTGAATGGACACTTGGAGCGAAACCGCAGAACACAGGACCTTTACTGGATGGACAGGGCGGTGGAGGAGGACCTGCTGCGCTGGGTATTGCAGCGTAAGGACGTGAGCGACCGGCTGAGGGAACTCCGAGAGGCAGTAAGCAATGGCGTACTCAGCCCCTTCGATGCCGCGCACCGATTGGTCCGTGGTCTTTGATGTGGTCAGATCAGCTGCTGGGCCTCGCTCCGGATGGAATCGATAGCCGTGCCGTCTTGCCTTTCACGAAGGCCGCGATGCGCCCTGTCGTCTGCCCATCCTTCTGCTACAGCCAGCGGACGGTCTCGCTGGCCTCATGGGTGTAGAATTTGTTCACCTTGCGGTGGAACACGGCCATCACCTCGCGGTCTATGTGGCGGATGAAGTTGGGGTCATCCAAACTTAAACGGACGGGAAAGAAGATCCATCCCTTCTCCTGCTGCTTGGTGTTGACTTCGATGAGTCGCATGGCGGTGTGGGAGGAATCAGGTCCGGAATGGACCTGTCTGTAAGGTTGAAACACATCCTTTCCCCCTCAAATACCCTTTTTTTTCCTTAAAAGCACGGTATCGAAGGGCAGTTATCTGCTACCGATGCATAGTTATACATTACCATAGCTCAGTTATACACTATCATTCGGCCGTAGTAAACTACCATTTGATAGTAGTATAAGACTCTTTGATAGTTATACATTATTGAACGTCAGTAGTACAAGACCATTTGGCAGTTGTACGTATGCGAACGGCAGTTGTACGTTTTCATAAATTTTCTGAGCTTTGAGGCGGTGGGAATGAGCTGCTGGCCATCGGGCAGCAGTAACTGACCGATTGGAACTGACAACTTGAGCCATGAAAAAACTGACGAAAGACGAAAAGGAAGCTATTGCCACCCGCCCGTTGTCAAAAAAGAACATCGTGAGGATCTATCTCCTCCAGATGAAGGTGGAGGACATCATCCTTGTAGAACCTCAGGACTGGAAATGGAAATCTGCCACGCCTGCCTACCTCTGCCGCAGGGTGGAGGAGCAGCAGCGCGGTTGGAAATTCGAGGTGGAAAGGGTGCTGCCGCCCGGGGCAGGGTGGATCATCACCAGGGTGCAGTGAGGGGGAGGGACGCACGGCCGAAACGGTGCTGACGGTTGGCCCCGCTGGTGTACGCACACCGAAAGGGGAATCAAATCAGCCCCTGCGCCTCGTCCCTGATGGCCTCCACCGCTGCTGCCGTGGGCGAGATGCCCGCCTTGCCCACGATGGCCAGCACGGTGTTGGCGAGGTCCATGCCTGTGGAGGTGTCGCCCATGCGCTCGCTTGCCACCTGCACGATCTGCTGAACGGCATCTCTGGCCTCTTTCACCTTGGACCAGTTGGTTGGACTGATGTAGATCTGCTGGGTGAGGTTATGGTCGAACTCATCGCGCAGCGAACGCATCATCTCGGAGCGCAGCAGGTTAGCACTCATGCCAGGGCGGTGCAACCTGACGATCAGGCTGGATGGCTCTATTCTTTCCATGAAAAGCAGCAGTCTCTCACATGCCTGAAGCCTCAGCGTGCGCGTACTGCCCACTGAGCTTGCCCGGATCTGGGCCGCTGTTTCCCGCTCGCGGGTGCTCAGATAGCGGTCTGTCATCTTCAAAGCAACCCAGCCGAGCACACCGGCAGGAATGGCGTATTTCAGAATCTCTGTCAGAAAAGAAAGGGCGTGTTCCATAGCTATTGATCTTCTGCAAAGTTATCCCTCCGAAAATTGGTCTGACATGACAGGTTTCATTCTGCACTTTGCCTCAACATTCCGATATTGGCGGCACACTTCACGCCATGGCACTTAATCAGCGACTTCAGCAGAAACAGCTCCAACGGCTGTCACCACAGCAGATCCAGTTGATGAAACTGCTTCAGATACCCACCGTGGCACTGGAGCAGCGCATCAAGGAGGAACTGGAGGTCAACCCCGCGCTCGAAGAGGGAGAGGAGACCGATGCTGAGGACCTTCCCGAGATCAACGACTCTTCTGACGATGCGCCTGATTTGGATGATGACAGCGACACCGAGGAGAGTTTCGATGAGGACGCTCCTGAGGTGCGCGACAGTGATGAGGAGTTCGACATCACCGATTTTCTTGATGACGATGACATCCCCGATTACAAGCTCTACGCCAACAACACCAGCCCCGATGAGGAGGAGCGTGAGTCGCCTCTTTCCGGTGGCATAGGCTTTCAGGACATGCTACTCGACCAGTTGCGCATGAAGCGACTGGATGACCGCGAGATGACGGTGGCCACCCACATCATTGGCAATCTCGATGATGACGGCTATCTGCGCAGAGAGCTGTACGCCATTGTGGACGACCTTGCCTTCTCGCAGAACATCTCCACCACAGAGCAGGAGCTGGGGGAGCTGTTGGCCGTCATTCAGACCTTCGACCCCGCGGGAGTGGGGGCCCGCGATCTTCGTGAGTGCCTGCTCATTCAGCTCAGGCGCAAGAAGCGCACGGTTGCCATCGAAATGGCCATCGAGGTCATAGACCGGATGATGGACGAGTTCAGCAAGAAGCATTTTACTCGCATCTGCCAAAGGCTCAAGATCGAGGAAGAGGAATTGAAACCCGTGATGGATGAGATCCTACGCCTCAATCCGCGCCCGGGCAACAGCGTGGCCGACACCGTCAAAGTGGTGCAGAACGTGGTGCCCGATTTCTTCATCTCCAACAATGATGGCAAGCTGGAGCTTACCCTCAACGGACGAAACACTCCTCAATTGCGCATCAGCCCCGAGTATCGTGAGATGATGCAGACCTATGCCGAGACCAACGGCAAGGTAGGGCGCGAGCAGAAGGACGCTCTCCAGTTCGTGAAGCAGAAGCTGGAGGGTGCCAAATGGTTCATCGATGCCATCCGCCAGCGCGAGATGACCCTGCTCGGCACCATGGATGCCATCATGGAATATCAGCGTGACTATTTCCTCACAGGCGATGAGACCAAGCTCAAACCAATGATCCTCAAGGACATATCGGACATTGTAGGGCTTGATATCAGCACCGTTTCGCGGGTGGCCAACAGCAAGTACGTCTCCACGCAGTTCGGTACTTTTCTGCTCAAGTCTTTCTTCTCCGAATCCCTTTCCACGGACAGCGGGGAGGAGGTGAGCAGCCGTGAGGTGAAGAAGATTCTCAAGGATGCCATAGAAGGCGAGGACAAGCGCAAACCTCTTGCAGACGATAAGTTGGCTCAGCTGCTCAACGAGAAAGGCTACAACATCGCCCGCAGGACGGTGGCCAAGTACCGCGAGCAGATGGATATTCCCGTGGCACGTTTAAGAAAAGAACTATGAGAATCGCTTTGCGCCTTCTGACAGCCGGCATCCTTGCAGCACTCACCTGGATCGTGGTCACCGGTGTTCGCTCAGACATCCCTGTAAAAGAGCTGAAGGAGCGATATACTTATCCCGATTCCCGATTCGTCCGACTTATGGGCATGGACGTGCATTTCCGCGAGAGCGGGGCGGGGGAGGAGACGGTGGTGTTGTTGCACGGCACCTCGTCATCGTTGCACACGTGGGCGGCATGGACGGAATTGCTCAACCCGCATTTCCGTGTCATCAGCTTCGACCTGCCTGCGTTCGGTCTCACAGGGCCGTTTCCTGACGCGGACTATTCGCCTGAGAATTACCTGTTGTTTCTCGAAGAGCTGATGTTGATGACCGGGATCGACAGCTTTCACCTCGCGGGCAACTCGTTCGGTGGGTATCTTGCTTGGAGGTATGCGGTTCGCAATCCGCAGAAGGTCAGTAGCTTGGTGTTGTTGAACTCAAGTGGTTATCCACGTGGGGGTCAGCCTACTCCGCTCGGTTTCAGACTGGCGATGATCGAGCCATTCCGCCCCGTTTTCACTCGCTTCACCCCGCGCAGGCTCGTGGAACGCACGGTTCACGAAGTGTTTTATGACACCGACCGCGTGACCGATACGCTAGTGGACCGCTACCATTCGCTGCTCCTTCGCCAGGGCAACCGTGGTGCGCTCATGTCGCGCATTCAGCAGGTGAAGCACGAGTCGGCTGAGGAGGTGACCAAGGTGCAGTGCCCCACCCTCATCCTATGGGGCGACCATGATCGCGTGGTAACCCCCGATGACGCGCCCAAGTTCCACCGCGACATCCCAGGTTCGCGCCTGATCATGTATGACCGTATGGGTCACGTGCCTATGGAGGAAGACCCGCAGCGCACCATGGCCGATGTGCTACCTTTTCTCAAGAGGGAAATACACTGAATTACTGACAGTGGGGTCTTTTCGCAGAAATAGTTTTGTTGCGATTCTAACGCTTTCAAACCTATTTCACTATGAAAAAACCGCTTTACCTCTTGTTCTCAGTGGTTCTGTTCAATGCATTCTCGCTTTCTTCGTGTAAGGAGGAGGAGGAAGGAATCATTGCCGAGTTCCAGTCGGGCCAGTTTCTTCAGAACACCTGCGCGGGAGCTGATGGCCTCAGTTCGCCCAACGGTACACAGGCCACCAACATCCATTTCAAGAACGAGACGACCAAGAGCCTCAAGATCTATTGGGTGAACTTTACTGGTGATCTCACGCTTTATCATGCAGATTTGACCCCTGGAACAGGCAAGACGCAACCGACCTTTCTCCAGCATCCTTGGTACATCACCACTGCCGATGAGGAGTGTGTAACGGTGCTCACGGCTCTCCGTCCAGTCGTGACCGATACCGTTGTATTCCGTCATTGAAATCGCATGAACGGTGGACGAAAGTCCCCTATTAGTAGAAGTTCTGAGCGAAGTGCCTTCCCCGCAAGGCTTTGGTTGACCGGTGTTATTTTGCGTTCAGGTTCGTTCCTTTGATGGTCTGAACCTTACCGACATGAGATCCATTACCGACCCCGCAGCCCACGCGTCCATCATTGCACGACTGATTTCTATTACCCCGCTTACAGCAAGGGTATGGGGAAGGATGACCCCTGCACAGATGCTGTTGCATTGCAGGAATCAGATTGGTCTGGGAACCGGGGATGTCTCCGCAAAAGCCATGTTTCCGTCACCCGTTCAATGGTTGGCAAAGCAGACCTTCGGTTTTGTGCTTCCGTGGTCACGCAACCTGCCAACTGCTCCAGAGATGGTTGCCTATGGCCATGATGGCTTGGATTTCAATGGTGAGATGAATGCACTTCGGGACAGCATTTCAGCTTTTGTTGCTTTGCCTGAAGACGCTCATCTGGAAGGACATCCCATTTTCGGGAAGATGTCCAAGGACGAGTGGGGGAAGATCATTTATAAGCACCTCGATCATCACCTGAGGCAGTTCGGGGCGTGATAGGGGTAAGTCTCTCAATGGCGTCCATTGCGTTTTTCACCCGTTTTTCACCTTCACCGCCTACGACCGCATAGCTTGCCCCGGTCTCATCAAGGAATTCAACGTAGAGGTCGAAAAGCTCATCGCGGTCGTGCGCGTTCTCGCGCAGTGGGTCAGGTTCCCAAGGGAGGTCAGGCTGCATCAGCAGCAGGAACCGCTTAGGCTGGCCGGCATGCAGTGCGGTGATGCCAGCCGATGTATTGCCGTATTTGGTATCGCTCCAGATTTTGATCACATTGAGGTCGGTGTCGCAGATCACCACAGGATGCCCCTCTTTCAGTAGCCGCTGCTCGGCATCGAATTGACCTTTGGCTATATGGTCAAGGTCCTCCTTTGCGTAGCTCCCCCCGCGAACAGTGAGGTATTCCCTCGCGTATTCGGGCACCACAGGCGCGTGGAGCCGCTTACCAAGCTCTGATGCGAGCGCGGTCTTTCCTGAGCTCTCTGGCCCTACTATGGCTATGATGCGTGTTGCCTTTCCCAAGTATTCTTCCATTGAATGAAGCCCCATACCGCAAGCAACGTGTAGAGCAGATAAAGCAACGAGGAGAGCTGCAAGTCCCTGTTCCAGTATAGATATACGTTCAACGCGTCTATGCCCACCCAGTAGAGCCAGTTGCTCAACACCTTTCGGGTGACCATGAATGTGGCAATAAGACTAAAAACGGTGGTCAACGCATCGAGGTAGGGCATCTGTGATCCGAACAGGTGATCGAAGGCCGTGCCCATAAGCAGGCCAACCGCTGTTCCTGCCATCAGCAAAAAGCCATGAGCGCTGGTCTTCCACTCTGTGATGGGCAGGTCGCTTTGTGCGCCTGCCCTCGTCCAATTGACCCAACCATAGACCGCCATGACCATGTAGAAAACACTGATGGCCGTTTCGCCCACCAGACCGGCTGTCCAGGTAAGGCAAGCGTAGATGGTGGAACTTGCGAATGCGGGCAACCAGCACCAGATGCTTTCCTTGGCTGCGAGCATCACATAGACCAATGCCAGAACCACGGCCGCAATTTCCAACATGGTGTTCAACTCCATGCGGCAGGATCCCAACGCTCGGGCGGCAGGTGGCTGTTAAGCAATTTGATGGTGGTGGCAATACGCACATCCGATTGCATGCAGGGACGCAGCGCATTGGTCAGCAGGAGCATCACCTCGTCATACTCTCCGAATAGCTGCGTACTCATGCCGTTGGTCACCGCTTGCAGGCCACTGGAATGCACAGTCCGCAGGAAATCATTGATAATGGGGATGTGTCCTTCCGTAAGCGGATAAAGCGAGATCTCGAGGGAAATGGGCATTTTTATCAGGAAAAATGTACGCAGAGGCACCGTGGCAACGCCATGTAGTTATCAGGAATGGGCTGCAAATACCATTTCCTCCAAAAGTGCAGTCTCCTTTTCGATGGCGTTGCCCACCACCACAATATCGGCACCTGCCTCGAACTTGGCACGCGTCATCTCTGGGGTGCGGATACCACCACCGATGATCAGAGGGACGCTGATGTTGGTGGATACGGCTTTGACCATCGACTCCGAAACAGAGTTCTCAGCACCGCTGCCACCGTCCATGAAAATGCAGCCCATACCGAGCATCTCGCCTGCCATTGCAGTACACAGGGCGATGTCGTCCTTGTCGCGTGGAATAGGCTGCGTGTTGCTCATGTACGATGCTGTGGTAGGCCGGCCGCTGTCAATGAGCATGTAGCCGGTCGGAATCACCTCAAGTCCGCTTTGCCTCAGGCGCGGTGCGGCCACAACATGCTTGCCGATGAGCATTTCGGGGTTTCTGCCCGAAATGACGGAGAGCAGCAGAATGGCATCGGCATTCGGCACCACTTGCATATTGTCCCCGGGAAAAAGCACCACAGGGATGTCACAGTTATCCTTGATGGTCTGCACACATTCGCGAAGCGTGTCATTCACCAGCAGGCTGCCACCAACGAATAGCAGGTCAACGCGGATGTCGCGAGCACGGTTCACGAGCTTCCGCAGGTCGTCCTGTCCCACACGGTCGGGGTCTATCAGCAGTGCGAACTGCCGTTGTCTGCGCTCCTTGGCTGCGTGTATGTCGGTGAGGACACCCATTGTCTAAGCGGCTGCAATAATACGGAATAGGCGGGGGCACGGAAAAAGCTGATCGCAGAATGTCGAATGTCGGAAAACCCTTGGCAGTAGGCATCTGCACAATAGCCACTCGCTCGATATTCTTCAATCTGTAATCGATATTCTACAATCAATATCAGCAGTCATCCCTTCGGTCACATCAACACCTCCTCCGTGCCTTTCAGCCCCAGTCTTTTTCTGATGAGGTATGTGAAGAGGTAGAGAAATGGTGTGTCGAAAGCGGCAACCAGCGCTTTGAACAGGAATCCGCTGATGAATAGCGTGGGGAACAACGCCCATTCGATGGCCCCTGCCGCGCAAAGCAGGGTCAGCACCGCGCCTGTGTCCACGATCTGTGAGGTCATGGTGCTGAAGTTGTTACGCAGCCAGAGGTGCTTGCCTTTGGTCAGGTCTTTCCAGAAATGGAATATGCGGATGTCGATGTACTGCGCCAAGAGGTAGGCTGCCATCGATGCCCCGACAGAGATGCCCGTGAGGCCAAACACCTTACTGAACATCTCATCGTTCACGGGTGACCACCCGGTGGCAGGTGCTGCATTCGCCAGCGTTACTACTCCCAACACAAACACACTCGCCACCAATCCCGCTGTGACCACTGCGTTTGCCCTACTACGACCATAGACCTCTGAGATGATGTCCGTGACCAGAAAGGTGATGGGGTAGGGGAGTATGCCCACCGAAAGCTCGAATGTCCGCAGCCCGAAAGCGTTCCAGTGAAAGAACTTCTGGAAGATGAGGTTGCAGGAAACGAGCGATGCGATGAAGATGCCGGCAAGCATCAGGTACAGGTACTCGGCCTCACTTTTCTTCTCGTCAGACATCTATTCGGTAAGGAAATCGGAAAAATGAAAATTGAAAATGGAGAGAATCACACCTATGCCCAAATCGCAACTCGTTCTTCGCCAATCAACAATCATCAACCATCAATCAACAATTATTTCACCAGCTCCCACCTGCACCACCGCCACCGAAGCTGCCGCCTCCGAACCCACCGAATCCGCCACCGCCACTGAAACCGCCACCTCCCAAACCACTGCCACCACGGAATGTTCCGTACGCCCCGCTATGCTTGGTGCTCGCACTGTTCAGCAACGCCCACGCGGCCCAGAACGACAGATGGTTCACCGTGGCATACTTTTTCACCTGCAAGGCTTTCATGCCCCAGACCATCAACATGATGAGGAGTATGATCGCGATAATCCCCACTCCCGGTCCATCAGCCCCTTTGCTGCTGCCAGGATTGCCGACATACTCGCCTTTCGTGGCCTGCATGATTGCCAGCGCACCTGCTTTCACACCTCCGAAATAGTCGTCCTGTTTGAAGCGTGGAAGGATTTCATTGGAAACGATGCGGCTTACCAGCGCATCAGGCAGTGCGCCCTCCAATCCGTAGCCGGTGGCTATCCATATCTTGCGGTCGCCACGGCTGATGAGCATCAACGCACCGTTATCGGTGTCGCCTTTGCCTATGCCCCATTTCTCGCCCAGATCAAAAGTGTACTGCGAGATCTCGTAGCCGTCCAGCGTGGCGATGATGACCACAGCGATCTCGATGGACGACTCGCGCTCATAGCCTTCGAGCATTGCACTCAACTCGCGTACCTCCTGTTTGGTCAGCGTATTGGTGAAATCGTTCACCAGCCGATCCGTGCGCTTTGGGAAGTCCTGTGCCGATATAGTGAGGGGCAGCAGCAACCAAAAGAGGAGTAAAAGACGAGTGAGATTCAAAGTAGAATGTACATTAGTGGCTCCCCGATTACCTGATGAGAATATCGTTAGGTAGTTCATTGGTGTCCGTGTTGCGGTGGAAAGGAAAGTGATCTGCCAGTGCTTTTCCAGCCGCAAGGATACCCTCGGTCAGCCCTTGCTCAAATTCTCCTTTCCTGAAACAGGCAGCCATGTTGTCCTTGATGCGGTCCCAAAAATCATCAGGCACCACAGCATTGATGCCAGCATCGCCCAGAATGGCGAACGTGTGGTCTTTAACGGCCATGTAGATCAGCACTCCGTTGCGTAGCTCGGTCTTGGACATGCCCAGCTTATCGAATATGAAAGCCGCGCGGTCCAATACTTCATCCTCACTGTGATCTTCTATGTAAAGCCGGATCTCGCCTGATGTCTTGCGTTCCGCCTGGCCAATGGCCGCCTCGATGGCCGCGATTTGCGCATCGCTGAAAAGTTCGGTTGCCTTCATCGTTTATCGCTCACTTGTCTCCATCAACTCCGTAAACCTTATAAACTTGATCAACTCCATAAACTCCGTCAACTCCTTCAGAACTCCACCTTCGGAGCCTTCTCTGCACCCTTGTCAGCTTCGAAGTATTCTTTCTTCTCGAAGTCGAACATTCCTGCAATCATGTTATTGGGGAACTTGCGGATGTAGGTGTTGTAGTCGCGTGCGGTGTCGTTGAACTTTTTGCGCTCTACTGAGATGCGGTTCTCGGTGCCTTCGAGCTGGGCCTGAAGTTCGAGGAAATTCTGATTGGCCTTGAGGTCGGGGTAGCGCTCCACCACCACCATCAGGCGCGACAGTGCGGAGGAGAGGCCATCCTGTGCGGCCTGAAATTGCTGTATGCTGCTGGCATCGAGGTTTGTAGGGTCAACGGTGATGCCGGTCGCCTTTGCACGGGCCTCGATCACGGCAGTGAGAGTCTCTTGCTCAAAGTCGGCATAGCCCTTCACCGTGGCAACAAGATTGGGGATGAGGTCGGCCCTACGCTGATAAACGTTCTCCACCTGCGCCCATTGCGCGGTGACGGCCTCCTGCTTCTCTACCATCGTATTGTACTGGCAGCTTTGGAGACTCATGGTAGCGGCTATCGCCAAAAGGAAAAGGATTCGTTTCATGACTGAAGTTTTGGTTCTGTGCTCAAAGGTATGGGCTTGCCGGTGTGAGGTCGTTGATGTTCCTCTTTTTTGACATTATTTAAAGAATCAATTTTCCTGCGCTGCTTGTCACCTGAAGCGCTGAAACCCTGAGCCGCTGACCATCTTAAACCTCCAACCTTAAACCATGAATCCCATCTAAACCCTACCATCCATCCGCAGAGTGACCATCGACAACGAGATCAGCATGGTGATGATGTCGCCACCCACCGACCCTGGCTTGAGCATCATGCCCAAGGGGCTGAATGTGCTGAGGTGGATTAGGTGAGCCAACAAGGCCAATGAGAATCAGAAAGGCTGCCTACGCAGGCGGCCTTTCCTTTTCAGGTATGGCGCACATTGCGAGAGTGTCGAATACGGAGACAGGACCTGTTTATTCTGTTGCCAAGCTTTCCCTCCGCACCTTTGCATCCATGGACAAAGGACTGAACATCCCCGTGCTCGACATACCCCGTGTGGTCATCGTGGGGGGCGGTTTTGCAGGGCTCAAGCTGGCTAAAGGCATCAGCAGCGACCACTACCAGACCGTGCTGGTAGATCGCAACAACTACCATACCTTCCAGCCGCTGATGTATCAGGTGGCCACATCGGGCCTCGAACCCGATTCCATCGCCTATCCCTTGCGTAAGGTGCTGCAATGGAAGAGGCGTTTCCACTTCCGCATGGCCGAGGTGCTGCGAGTAGATGAGCACAGCAAGGCCCTGCACACCTCCATAGGCGACATCGGCTATGACATCCTCGTAATCGCCACAGGGGCCGATTCCAACTTCTTCGGCATGGACAACGTGCAGCGCCACAGCATGCCCATGAAGAATCTGGTCGAATCGCTCAACCTGCGGAGCCACATTCTCCAGAACTTCGAGAAGGCCCTCAACACCGTGGACCTCTCGGAACAGGAGGCGCTCATGAGTTTCGTCATTGTGGGCGGTGGGCCCACGGGGGTTGAGCTGGCAGGGGCGCTCTCTGAGCTCAAGAAGCAGGTGCTGCCGGCCGATTATCCCGACCTCGACATCCGGAAAATGCAGATACACCTCATCGAGGCCGCGCCTCGGCTGCTGGCCGCCATGAGTCCTGCATCATCCCTGAAGACCGAGAAGTTCCTCAAGCAGATGGATGTCAATGTCTGGCTGGGCGTGCAGGTGAAGGACTATGACGGCCACACGGTCCACACCTCTGGGCGCAGTTTCAACAGCCGCACACTCATCTGGGCGGCCGGGGTGCGCGGATGCCCCGTGGAGGGCCTGCAGGCTGCCATGGCCCGGGGTAACCGTGTAATCACGGACAGCTACAACCGCGTGCAAGGCAAGGCGGATGTCTATTGCATCGGGGATGTGGCCTGCGTGCAGACCGAGCAGCAGCCCGATGGGCACCCCATGCTGGCATCGGTGGCCGGACAGCAGGGCGCACAGCTTGCGCACAACCTCAACCGGGTCGCCAAGGGCAGGGAGATGAGGCCCTTCAACTATCAGGACCGCGGCACCATGGCCACCGTAGGCCGCAACCTGGCCGTGGTGGACCTGCCCTACATCAGTTTTGCAGGCATACTCGCATGGTTCACCTGGATGTTCGTACACCTCATGCTACTGGTCGATTTCCGAAGCAGGCTGGTGGTCTTTGTGAACTGGGCATGGAGCTACGTCAACTACGACAAGGGCACCCGCCTCATCGTCCGTTCACGGCAGCGCGAATGAGCCTGCACAAGCGCAGGGTAGCGTAGAGAACGGTCTGTCTGGAAACCATCTGAAGAAAAAAACACGTACGGGCCATTGTGGCAATGATTCGACCGTATGTTTGGCGCCAAACAAACACTCATGAAAGCCAGAAAGAACTACACCCGTCCCGCCATTCAAAAGACTGTTATTGACAAGGAGACTTCCTTGGTCATGGGGAGTCCCTTAGTATCTGTAAGTCCTGCAGGTCTGCTCAAGTGGCTCAAGTGATTTTTGAACCTTTGTAATCAACAGCGCAGTTAATCAAAACGATGAAAATCAAGAAAACGTACGCACGTCCCTCAGTTGGAAAGACAACTATAGATAAGGAGATATCCATGGTCATGATGAGCCCTCTGGTATCTGTAAGTCCAGCAGGTCTACTCAAGTGGCTGAAGTGATTTTTAAACCGTTGGGAACAATGGTCCAGATGAACAACATGATGAAAAGCAAGAAGAACTACACCCGCCCCGCGTTGGACAAGACCGTCATAGACCGTGAGATCTCATTGGTCATGCTAAGCGTCAGTGTCACTCCACCTGCGTTCAAACTGTTCCGGTTCCTTCGCTAATCTGGCACTGGTTCGCATCTCAATCAAAGCAGTCGATGACTGCTTTTTTTGTTGCCCAAAGAAGCTATGAGACGTACGTGGGTCATCTTGCTTTTGTCCGTGGCCCTGGTGCTGTCGGTGCTCTATCCACCGCGCAGCATACTAAGCAGGATGCATGGCAAGGTGCTGGCCGCCTTGGAGCAGCGTTGGGTACAGGAGGCTGCCCCGCCCAGCCCCGAAAGACTGGATGCGGAGCAGCCATGGTTGGTTCCTGCAAACAGCTCCAAGCTGCTGCAGTACCTCACCTTGAGGCGCAAACGTTTCCCCTACGTGGGCGCTGGCACCATAGACCCCGGCCTACGAGCGAGGACCCTCGCCCTGATGGAGCAGTGGCCAGATGAGTTGCAGGCGTACATGCGGCATCACGTCAGCGAGGTGCTGATTGTGAGCAACTTCGGGGCTTCGGGCTACGTCCTCTCCGTGGACAGCCAACGCTTCGTCATTCTGATAGACGAGTCAGTGATCGGAATGACGCCCAACCATTGGTTCCGTATGAAGGAAGGGACCATCGTCAACACCGAGGCCACCGGCCACACGCTGTTGCATCGCATAGAGCATGATTCCGCAGATGTGCCCGAACGCCTGCTGGAAGGCATTCTCATTCATGAACTGGCCCACTGCATCGGATTCAGCGAGGGGCACACCACCGATGCGAAAGGAAGGGTAGAGGGGCTGCCTCGTGAGCTGAGCATCTTCGATGGCGTGTTCAGCTGGCCTGATGCCCGCTTGGCCCTGCGGCCTGAGTTCCGTGAGCGTTTTCCGCAGCTCAGGTATTATGGCAGACAGCCGTCCATGCCTGTCGCAGCATACAGTGCATTGCTCAGTGCCTTGTACACATCGGAGTTCCCCACGCTCTACGCCACCGTGTCAGACCTTGAGTTCTTTGCAGAATATCTATACACCTTCATCCACTGCGTAGAGCAGGGCCGACCCCTCGACTACGTGGTGGCACATGGCACCGATACGGTGGCCAATGTGTCCTCACCCATCACCCACAGGCGCAACGCACACCGCGTGTTTCTCATGGAAAAGGTGATGAGAGACCTGAGGGGTAAATTCGACCTTGAAAACTGATGACGATGACAGACATAAGAGCAATGGCCGAGGCCAAGGACAGATTCGCGGCCCGCAAGGTTGGCACAGAGCTGGTACTCGTGCCCCTGAAGAACAGCGTTGCCGAGATGGAGGAGATGTTCACCCTCAATGAGGTGGGCAGCGTCATCTGGGAGCACATCTCCACCGATGCAACAGAGCAGACACTGGTCAATGCCATCGTGGATGAGTTCGACATAGACCGCGAGACCGCTCTTGCCGACCTACAGGAGTTCATGACGGCCCTTGCCGCACACATCCGTCTCTGAGCCATGGCAAGAGCAGATTTCCATCTGTGCATAGCAGATTTCATCATCCATGTTCGCAATGCCTCGCACCTGCCTATGATGCTGGAGGAGGGTTACACGTCCTTTCTTGTGGATGAGAGCGAGGCTCAAATGACTGTGCATGCCTACGCAGGTATCCCGGAAGAGGCATCAGGCCCTGCCAAGTTGGTCTATACCGCAGAGCAGGAGGGCAGTGACCTTTGGCGCATCGAGCTGGAAGACGGCCGCTATCGGTTCACCGTGTTCGACCAGGAAAATCCTTCAACGGTAAATCAGGTGGCCTACACGGACGGGGATTTTTCCCGTTGGGACATCCACTGCCGCATTTTGGAGCAGGAAGGTGAGCAGGGCATCTGTCCGTTGCTGTATCCCATGGGGCCGCTGCTCATGTACCATCTCACTGTTTGCCATGACGCGCTCATGGTGCATGGTTCGGCTGTTTGGGATGGTGAGAGAGGCCGCCTCTTCAGCGGATTCTCCGGTGTGGGCAAGAGCACCATGGCCCGCATCTGGCAAGAGCACGGGGCCACGGTGATCAATGACGACCGTCTCATCATCCGAAGAGTGGAAGACGGATACATGGTGTACAATACCCCCATGTTCTATCCTGATGCACCGAGGAGGGCACCGCTGCATGCCATTTTCCTGCCGTACCATAGCCCCAAGAACCAGATTGTCCTGTTGGCAGGGGCCGAGGCTGCGTCCATGGTTTCCGCCTACTGCATTCAGCATGGCTACCATCGAGGCCATGTGGAGCATCGGCTGGATGTGGTGGGAAGGTTGTGCGAGGTCTTACCCGTACACCACATCGGTGTGGTGCCCGATGCCGATATCATAAGCTTCATCCGCGATAATGAGCACTGCGATTGAAGCTGTCCTCAACGATGACAGGCTCCGGTCTGTGGGCTGGCAGCTACTTCAGGACGGACAGCCCGTAAGGATGCGCATGGGTGGTTACAGCATGTTCCCCTTGATGCTGCCCGGTGATGTGGGTGTCATCTCAAAAGTACCGTCAGAAGATATTCGGAGAGGGGAGGTGGTGGTCTTTGACCGGGGCGACAAGTGGATAGCCCACCGCTTGGTCGGCATCCAAGAATCGGGCGCAGACGTTGTATTCATCACCCAAGGTGACAGCATACCCTTTCCCGATGCACCCTTCGGCCACGATGCTTTGAGGGGCGTGATACGTTCTGTGTCAAGATGTCAGCGCACATTCGACCCAAGGGAGGGGTTTTGGGTGCGGGCTGTGATGCATGCCGGGGCAATGGCCCGGCCTCTGGCAAGGGGCTTAGTGCGTGCCTACGGACTTGCCAAAGCCATTGTCAGACGGCTGAAGCGGCTTATTTGAGTCGGTGCTTCACGGCATTGCTCGCCACACGGACGGTTTTACCCAACAGACCGAGCAGATGTGCCGTGCGTAAGAGAACGAGCGGCCCGGTGCCATGTCTCTGTTGCAGAAAGTCTTTCTCAGGGAAGAGATAATCCCTCAGGAACAGTAGTTTCCCTATGGTTCCTTCTTCCTTCCTGAAACTCGTCACCCGACCCTTCAATGCCATTTGCTGGCGGTCGCCAAGGCTGAGCGCACCATCTTTGAAGAACCTCACGAAGGTGTGTGCCACCTCGCTCCGCTTTGACTGCGACAAGCATTGGGTCACAGCTTCCGGTATGGTGCATCCCCAGAATGTATTGCATAGGTGAAGCACCTCGGCCACCTGCTGCTCGGCCGAATACTCCTTCGCATGCTGCAAGAGTGCAACCCAGTCAAGCGGTCTGTGCAGGGCAATGAACTCCCTGATGTCACAGAATGACACGATCTTCAGTTCGGTACTCATGAGGTGTTTGTGCAGGTGCAGGCAGAGGTGCAGGAGCATGTCCATAGGGTCGAGCTCCCGGATGTCACTGGATGAGAGTACCCCTGCCGAAGAACGCTGCCAGAAGTCCTCGATCCGAACGGCTGGGCTCGTCCCTGCACGATGAATATGGACGTGCATCTCGGCTACAGTGCCCCCTTTGATGAGCTTGTAGGGGTGATAGGTGCCAAAGCGTTCCTCAAAATGGGCCGAGTGATGTTTTATGCGATGTACGGTCCATCCGTGCGCAGATGCTGCTGCTACGCAACGTTCCAGCTCCTCTTGCCTTACCAGAAGGTCGAGGTCGCTCAAATGGCGCACACCGATGTCTCCGTACACTTTTTCCGCGAGGTATATTCCCTTGAGGGGGGTGATGCGGATGCCCTCCGCCTCCCAGATGTTGCAGAGCGACTGGAGGTCTGAATAGAGCAGGACGTTGCGTGCTAGCACCGCATTGTACGAGCGATGCAGATGGGCCTTAATGTCATCAGGTATGCTCCCATGAGGCAGCGATGCCAGACCTCGGTGCAACAAAGGACTGAGGTGGGCTGCATCGGCCCGTTGGACGAAATGCTGCCAATCCTGTACCTGCTCAGCCAGGTTTGCCCAACGCACGGCATCCTCAGCGCCATGGCTCATGGTGCTTGCCTCCAGCAGCAACTGTTCTGTGACGTCCGGTATGTAAGTAGAGAATTGCAAAGTGCTCAATGGTTGGAAGGGAACAGCAGTTGAAGAAGTTTCTCTGCCGTTGATCTATTGGAGAACTGGTCAAGCAGCACCTGTTCACGCTTTTTGATGTCCCCATCTGTGAATGAGCGGTCAAAGAGGTCTTTCAAAGCATCGGTGTAGCGCCTGTCGCTATCCTCTACGCGGCAAAGCGGTTCGAGACCTGTATTCTCCACCATCGGGCCGTTGACCAAGCAATGTCGGCCCATGTAAAGCGCAGCCAGCAGCTTCAACTTGATGCCCGTGGACTGAAACGTTGGTAGCACATTGACCTGTGCATGGCGGATGAGATTGTGGATGGCCTCCGTGCTCTGGTTGATCCGCAGTTGTACGTGTGAGTGCTTGGCGGCCTCGGCACGAAGCTCGCGTGAGGGGCGGTTACCTGCGATGATGAGCGGGATATCAGTATTGGCGAAGATGTTGCGCACCAGATGCAGAGCGGCCTGATTGTTTTCACCGACTTCAAGGTTGCCGTGGTAGAGGCAGTACTCACCCTTCCCGGCTTGCGATTCCACCTCTCTGTTTGGATGAAAGGCGGTGATATGGTGCACGTTGGGATGTTGTGTCGCAAAGTGCTCTGCATCAGCTATCGAGATGGCTGCAACGCCCTGCGCATGCCGCAGTATCCGCTCAAACCTTCTCAGCTTGTCGGCCTCGTTGCTGAAATAATAACGCTTGAACGGGTTGCGCTCCACCTCGGCAAGTGCGCGATAGTAATCGTGCTCGATGTTGTGGGTGCGAACCACCATGTGTCGCCCTTTAAGCCGTGTATCGTTCAGAGGCATACAGGTGTGCAGCCCCTCGAACAGGATTGGATGATTATCGCGCAGTAGACTGCTTATCAGTTCTTCTGACTGTCGTGTAACTGCTATGTACGGCTTCTTCATGAACAGCTGGCGCTGACCGGTGTGCCGTTTGTAGTAGTGAACGCTTTCGCAAATGGCCTCCAGTTCCTTTACCCTTGCTCGGCCATATTCAAAGCTGTGCAGGTGGATACGTACACCGCGTTCACTCAGCGAAAGGGCCTTGTAATAAACATCAATGACACCGCCATAGTTGGCCGGCCATGGGATGTCAAACGAGATGATGTGCAGATGCTGCGGAGTGATGTTTGGCATGACGCCTTCTTGTTCAGTTCGATTGAAAAAGGCCAAGAACAGTATTTTCCAATATGGTCGATTCGCGCTGCCAGTTCAGTTGTTGCGCTGCAAGTTGGCAATTGCTTCGCCAATCGGTCTGTTTCTTCTGATCCAACATGGCTTGGAGTTGCTGCGCCAAAGCCTTCGGGTCACGATTGAATAGTATCTCACCGATGCTGTGTGTCTCTACCACCTCGCGCATAGCAGGCAGGTCAGAGCTCAGCACTGGTATGCCTGCGTGAATGTAGTCGAACAGCTTGTTGGGTAGAGCAAAACGGTAGTTCAGCCCCTTGTCCTCCTCCAGCGAGATACCAATACTGGCCGAGCGCGTGACGGTTTTCAGCTGCTCAAACGGCACTCTTCCGCGGAACTGAACCCGCTCAGTGACATGGAGTTCTTGAGCCAGCATTTTCATCTCCTCCAGCACATCACCCGACCCTACGATGGTCAGAACCGCCCCGTCCAAATGCTGCATGGCGCGGATTGCGAGATCGATGCCCCGGCCCATATTCACCGCCCCCTGATAAAGGATGACGGGGGGATGGGCGGGCAGCACTGTTTCAAGTTCCTCCAGGACGGGTAGGTTCCTTACTACTCGGAACTGCACCCCGTATTTCCGTTGATAAGCCTCGGCAATGGCGGGACTCACTGTGAAAGCATGTTTTAGCCCAGGAACCAGCATCCGCTCTATACGACCCCAGATCGCCTTTGTGCGTGGCCTGCCGACCAGCTCGGGCACCTCGGTGAAGTATTCGTGGCTGTCATACACCAGCGCACAGCTCTTCGCTTTCGAGGCAAGGAAATTGGCTGGTAGCGTATCGAGGTCATTGGCCAGTAGCAGGTCGGCCCTGCGGATGAGCAGTTGCCAAAGCAGCGCGATGTTGAAGCTGGCATAGAATAGCGGACCACTGTCAAATGGAAGCAACAAGCGGTGGATGCGATAGGGACGATGTCCCACTTCAGGACTGCCCCTGAGCGAGCGGCCTATGAGCAGCACATCAAACCCCAGCCCCTGCAACATGAGGCAGTGGCGGTGGACCCGCTGGTCGCTGACCAGGTCGTTGATTACAGAGACTATCGCCCGTTTCAAAGCGGCCTGTTTGACTTCGGTTGAGACAAGTGGTAAAGTCGGGCTATGGCAGATACAATGATTTATGCAATTCTACAAAATCGTGTTCGATCACTCCCCACACCTCTCCTGCAACCATTCCCTTTCTGTAAGCGAGGCCACCTCAAGGTGAAGTGCGTTGCAGAAATGTCGTGATGCGGTCGTCTTGTCTTCGCGGTATAGATATAGTTCACCGAGCATTTGATGTGTGATGTAACTCATGGGGTTGCTATTTAGGAACTCCTTCTCCTCTTCGGCTGTAAGGTCCATTCCTCTGTTGAATACAATGAGCTCGAAGATGCGCTGCTTCAGTTCCTTGAAACGGAGGAAAGCGGCAAAGTCAGCCGATTGAAGGAACCCGTCCGCAGAAATGTTCAGCGAGTCGGTGCAGAGCGGAAGGGTAGGGGAGCGGGCATCATTCCCAACGAAAATCTCTCGGAGATTGTAGCAAACGAATGTCCCGAGCTGGAAAGGGTTCGCACTCACCCACATCAGCCTTTTTTCAGGTTGGAAGATGACCCCGTGATGGGCCAGTAGCTGATTGATGGCCTTGGGGTTGCCCATGCCCAGCTCCGTACCGTCCATGCCCTGACGGTCGCGCAGCACTGTGGCCGAGCCTTCTAGGCTCATAGGCGAATGACTTTCCAGCAACTGCTCCATGCGATCGATTCGGTACTTCGAGTCGCTCATTCGGATGTTGTCGAGGTTAATGAGGTCATTTTTGAAAACATCGCTCTGATAGTGGTTGCTGCATATCAGCCGCTCGCCATCGGTGCTGAAAAGATCTATCGCTCCCGGTGACTTCTCGATGATGGCCGCCCACCCGTCCGCAGCACTGCCGATGAGGATGGACTCGCTCACGAAGGTCTCCCTGCGCTGCGCAATGGCGTATGCTTCGTCAATCGTGCGGGCGTATTGGAGTATCTCCCTTGCTAGGATGGAGATAGGCGTCTTCGATGCGGTCGGGATAGCCGACTTGGCTGCATTCAGCGTTACGGTGAGTCCGTGCTCGTTCATGCCGCTTACCACGCCCATGAAGCCTGCCCAAGTGATGCTCGCAAAAGCGTGGCCGCTGTCGGGGCGCACGAAGAGCACCAGCTTGTCGCGGGCAAAGTCATCGCCCATGTAGAAATCGAAGTTGCGCCCGATGATGAGGCCGCTGTCCGCACTTGCTGCGCCTCGGACTGCGAACGAGGTGCAGCCCACGATGCTCAGGTCCTGAAGGGCATGGCCTATGTCGTGTGCCGCGTGGTAGTTCATCACCCTTGCATAGGCCGGTGCTATCCAGTCGTTCTGGGTGTCGAATGCCTTGGAGATGCCCTGTATCTCCTGTTGGAACTCCAATGGCACATGCTCATTCATGTTCCTATTGAAGAAGGAGACTCCGTATTTCAAAGTGCGGAGCAGCATTTTGCTTGGCACCAGTCTGCGTATCTGCGCT
This sequence comes from uncultured Chryseobacterium sp., assembly GCA_964500205.1. Lineage (GTDB taxonomy): Bacteria > Bacteroidota > Bacteroidia > UBA10329 > UBA10329 > UBA10329. The sequence goes on from CAZCNS010000006.1 coordinate 33,483, forward strand.
ATGAAATGCTCCTCCTGCGATCGTACCTGCTCCTTTGCCAGCTCCCCAAGCACAAGGCCCCGCTCAAATGCCCCGCCCTCAATGTATGCTTCCCAGAGACCGTGGTTGTTGATTCCGTAGCGGTTGGGTCCTAAATGCCGCACACCATCGGTGGTCTCGACATTCAGGTCAAAAGGGGAGTCATGATGAGGGGCTTGAAGACCGAAAATTCTCAGTGATAGCTCCAGACCTGCATATCCCAACGCGGCCACAAGACCGAGAAGAAGGATTGACCGGGTCAGAAATCGCCTCATGCGGTGGAGCACAATGCCTCAGTTCAATTCTTGCGCAACACCAGCAGCGGCTTGGTCGCGTGTGCTGCCAGCTCTTCGGTGATGCTCTCATTGAAGAGATACTCCAGAATGCCGGTCTTGTAAGTGAACATAGCCAGCATGTCGGGATTCTCGGCCTCGATGAAGCGGTTGATGCCCTTGATGATATCCGAATCCATTACAGCGTTGAAGCTCACCTGCTCGTAGTCGGTCTTCGCTATCAGGTCGAGCTGCGTGCGTTCCTCATCGAAGGTGTCAGGGCTCAAAATCTCAGGGTAGATGTGCAGCACGTGTACCTTGGCACTGAAGAATCGAGCAAAAGCTATCACCTCCTTGATCTCGCGGTCCAGATCGGTAAGGTCGGTGGCGAAGATGATGGAGCGCGGGGTGTGAGGTTCTGCAGCTGCAGGGACAAAAAGGATGGGGATGTTAACGTTTTCCATCACTCCGCTTGCTACAGACCCGAACAGCTTGTTTCGCACCACTGTCTCACCTTTCGTACCCATGATGACCAGATCGATCCGATTATGCTTGCAGTATTGTTCGAGCGAAGCAATGGGATCACCTATCAGAAAATCGGTTTTTATGGTTGCTGGTAGCCCGGTTTCAGCCTTGATGGATGCAGCCAGTTCATTGAGTGTTTCCAAGGCCTCCTTGCGCAGAATATCATCGATTTTCCGAATCATGGCGTAGGCTGGACGTGGCTTGTCATCGCAGTGAAGCAGCACAAATTCCGCATCGATCTGTTGCGACAACTGATGGGCAAATACAGCTGCTTTGCGTGCCAAAAGTGAAAAGTCGGTGGGGAGCAGTATCCTGAGCATCTGTTCTCTATCGTTGAAGTTGGTTGTAGCGAGGGCGAAGGTACGGAGCGGGCATGCCCGCAACACGGTTAGTTGTGAATACAGCAAGGATGGCGCTGGCCGTTCGTTATAATTAATCGCAAACTTAGAAGGCAAGGCTGTTTAATGCCCAACTTTCGGCCATGAACCTGACGCTCCGCCACAAGATCGCGCTGACCTTCTCGCTTGTAACTGCGGGGATTTTTTTGCTACTGATCGCCTACATCTATATCCACTCTTTGCAGTTTGAACGGCAGGCATTCTCTAGGAAGTTGCACGACCGCGCCAATGTGGCGGTTCAGATGCATTTAAAACAGGATGAACTCGCCAAGGAGGTGTTTGCGCGGGTTCGCGATGAGCATTTGCACTCCTTGAAAGGGGAGCGTGAGTTCCTTCTTGACCTTGGGAGTTACCGTGGGGATGAGATCTTGCCGGATTTTGTGACCCATGAGTTCATAGATCAAGTGCTGGCAAAGGGTGAGCATTACGCCATTGATGAGGATGAGTTGAGCGTGCTTGGTGTAAGGGTGAGCGACAATCAAGGAGAGTTCATCATGTTCTTGGCTGCGGAGAATGAGGTGGTACGGAGCAATCTGCTTGACCTGCGGAACACGCTTATTGGCCTGATGGTCATATACATACTGTTGGTCTATGCTATCGGACTGACCTACGCGAAATATGCCCTCAGACCCTTGAAGGCAATGGCTGAGCGCATGGAGCGTATTGACTCTTTTACACTGAACGAGCGCTTGCCGGAACCTCTTCCCAACGATGAGATCCGTCAGCTCAGCACTACCTTCAATCACCTGATGGACCGCATAGACACTGCCATGAAAGTGCAGCAGAATTTCATTAGCAACGCATCGCATGAGCTGAAGAATCCGCTCACGGCCATTCTTGGTGAGATCGATGTGACCATGGCCCGTGATCGCTCTACCGAAGAATACAGGGAAACCATGAAAATCGTTGAACATGAGGCAAATCGCCTTAATCATCTAACATTAAGGTTGTTGCATCTCGCTGAGACTGCCTACACGGATAATACTCCTGTGATGCGCCCCACCGACCTGCTGGATGTGATGCGCGATCTGGTGGCCGATTATACGATAACACATCCGGAGCGAAAGCTGGCAGTGCAATTCCCAGAGGTTGAGACAGCTGTTGTTATCCGTGGAAATGATCACTTATTGGGCATTGCTATCTCCAATCTGATCGACAACGCGCTGAAATTCTCTTCAGATCTGGTGTACGTTCAGGTGATGCATACAATGAATGCTGCCACTATCTCAGTTAGTGATTCAGGAATCGGCATACCGGAGGAAGATATTGAGAATCTCTTCATCCCATTCTTCCGATCAGAGAATGCTCGTATTGTTCCCGGATTCGGCATAGGTCTCCCTCTGGTCAAGCGCATCATCGACATGCACGGGGCCACGTTGACGGTGGTGTCGGGCGAGCGTGGTACGGCTTTTACCATCACATTCCCGGCAGAAAAGAAAGGCAAGTAATTTCTGAGTAATAGGGCGCAGAAAGGTCAATTCCCGAGATACACCCGTCCATGCCGCCACAGGTCCACGGCACGGAACCAGTCGCTCTTGTACATCTGCGACCGCTCAAGGCGGTAGTCGTTGTCGGTGAAAGGATTGCCCACACGCTTGAATACGAACGAGACGGACCGCTGGCCCATCGGGTCGCCATAGGTCCATTGCTCGGAGTTGCCGCTGCGATAGACCACATCAGCCGGGCCGTAGATCAGGAACACCATGCCCCGGTCGGTTCGCCAACCTTCAGTATAAGAGGTGAAATAGGTATTGGCCTCCTGCACCCGCCCGTAGAATTTGGCGATGAGGATGCGCGCCCGTTCGGCATTACCCGCCAGTGCGAGCCAAAATCGGTCCACCTCGGCTTTGGGGAAGTCCGCAGAGGTCAGCTTCTTGAACTCCTGATTACTGTTGATGTAGCGCAGTGGAGCAATGAGGTCGTCCACCTCGGTCACCTTCGGGAAGCCGTCCCCGAAACGCAGCAGCGTGAGCCCGAACCGCGTGCTGTCATCAAGTCGGATCTGGTAAAGTCCTTTCGTTCCGAAGGTCACAGGCTGCCCGAGCGGGATGGTGAAGATGCTGTCGGGCTTGTAGCTGAAAGGCCGTGTCTCTCCCACCGAGAACGGGGGACGCGGCAGCGGGAACTCCTCCCTGTACAAATGAACTGTAGCATTTCTCGCCCCTGATACATGCTTGATGATGACCTGCTCATCGTTCGCCAAATGGCTGCGGAAGAGCGGGGTGCTGTCGGCTACGGTGCTCACATCGAAGAACTGCGCCACATTAGGGCCACTGCGGTCTATGGTGATGAAGCGCACTGCCCGCGTATTGGAGCGCAGATCCACCAGATCGACTTTCAGCATAGAATCAGGTAGTTTAGAGGGCCGCAGTCGGAACGTGGCCTCGATCGAACGTCTCGTAGGTTGTTTCAGACTATCGCGGAAAAGCACCACCGCGCTGTCGAGCACCGTGCGGCTCTCGGGGTTGGCGTACAGCTCGTAGCGCAGTCTGAATTCGGCACTGTAATATCCGCTCGATGGGTTCAGCTCGTAGCGTAGCTGGTCGGAGAACAGCCGCAGGTCGATCAGCGAAACCGAATCATTCCGGTGAATGACGCGCAGATCGGGTTCAAGCGAGGATGCCCTTCTGTCGTAAAGAAATGAAAGGTTTTGATTAGCAACCCTGTCGGTGGAGGTGCAGGCTGCAAGTGTCAGAATGACCGCGAAGATCGCCAGTAGATTATTCCTCATCCGTCTCTTCGCCATCGTTTTCAGTGAGCAGTTCTGCGGGTATCTGCTTGCTGGTCTTAGCACCGAGCTTCCGCAGCTCTTGGGTGCGGTTCACGAGGTTACCGCGCCCCTCCGAGAGTTTCTTCACAGCCTCGTTCTGTGCGTTCTGTGCACGGTCGAGGTGTTGTCCCACTTTGAGCATGTCCTCGGCAAAGGCCACGAACTTGTCGTAAAGCTGTCCGCTCTTCTCTGCGATCAGCAGTGCGTTTCGTGTCTGCCGTTCCTGCTTCCAGATGGCGGCTATGGTGCGCAGCGTGGCGAGCAGGGTAGAAGGACTCACGATCACCACCTTTCGGTCCCATGCGAAGTTGAAGAGGTCGTTGTCGGCCCTCACAGCTTGGCTGAATGAGCTTTCTATCGGCATGAACATCAACACGAAATCGGGCGTGTCGAGGTCCTTGGCCGTGTGATAAGCCTTCTTGTTCAGCCCGTCCACGTGGGCTTTTACCGATGCCACGTGGAGTTTCAGCTCGCGCTCCTGTGCCTCGCCATCCTGCGCGTTCACCATGCGGTCGTAGGCAACCAGCGATACTTTCGAGTCGATGATGATGTGTTTCTGGTCGGGCAGTTGGATCACCACATCGGGCATCATGCGGGCGGTCTTCTCCTCATCGGTGCTGCTCATGGAGTACTGCACGAAGTATTCCCTGTCGCGTTCCAGCCCGCTGCTTTCGAGGATGCGCTCCAGCATCAGCTCGCCCCAGTTGCCCATCTTCTTGTTGTCGCCTTTGAGGGATGATGCGAGGTTATTGGCCTCATCGCTGATGCGCTGGTTCAGTTCCATCAGCTTCTTGATCTCACCCCGCAGCTCGGCCTTCTCCTTCTTCTCCTCGCCATAGTTCCGCTCCACCTTCTCCTCGAAATCCTTGATACGCTCACGAAGGGGGCTCAGAATGGAGTCGATATTCTCCTTGTTTTTCTCGGTGAACACCTTACTCTTCTCCTCCAGAATGCGGTTGGCGAGGTTCTCGAACTCGGTGTTGAAGCGCTTGTTAAGTTCCTCCAGCTCCTGCCGCTGCTCAAGCATCCGCGCTTCTTGCAGCTTGAATTTCTCGATGCCGGCCTCCAGCCTGTTGCTCAGGGTACGCAGTTCGTCCTGAGCGTTGGCAAGGTCGGTACGCAGCCGGTCGCGCTCCTCGGTGGTGGCGTGCAGCAGCCCCTCGGTGCTGCCGTGGTTGCGTTGCAACTCGGTGAGCTCTCGGTTGAGGCGGTCACGCTCCGCGGCAGCCTGTTGGAGCTGCGAATCGTCCACAGGCTGTGACTTTGCGGTCACTTTAGCGATAAGGAACCCTACCGCAGCCCCAACGGCCAGACCCACCAAAAGATACATCATTTCCATCGCGGATGAAGGTACGGCAGGGGAGGGGTATCGTCCGGCAGTTCTTCGCTAAAGAAATCAACGGGTAGTGTGGACTTTCATGTCAGAGGAAGTCTGCCACAGCCCTCAGCCGCAGTTCCTCCCCGTCCCAAACCGCGAAATGCGGGTTTTTGAACCACGCCCCGAGGTTGATATAGCGCGAGCGGTCGCCCACTTTCATGTCGAGCACGAGGTGGCGATGTCCGAAGATGAAATGGTCGATGTGTTTTTCCCTGAGGGTCGAATTCGCATACTGGAAAAGGAACTCGTTGTCCTCGCCTTGGAAAACCTCATCCAGCGGTGCATTGGCCTTGCGGCTTTTTCCCGACCAGAAATGCGCCATTCCCTGCCCGATGTCGGGGTGCAGCCAACCGAAGAGCCAGATGCACGCAGGGTTGGCAAACACACGCTTGATGAACTTGTAGCCGTGGTCACCTGGGCCGAGGCCGTCTCCGTGGCCTATGCGGAAGCTGCGGCCGTCAAATTCGCGGTCTATCGGTCCACGGTGCATGGTCACGCCCAGTTCCTCTGCGAAATAGTCGAACATCCACATGTCGTGGTTGCCAGTGAAGACATGAACCGGGATACCCGCCTCTACCAGTTCGGCCAGCTTGGCCTGAAAACGCACGAAACCCTTGGGAACAGCCGTGCGGTACTCGAACCAGAACTCAAAGAGGTCGCCCAGCAGATAGACCTCGGCCGCATCTTTCCTCACCTCATTCAACCAGCTGATGATGAGCCGTTCCCGCTCCCGCGATGCCTCGCCAGCAGGCGCACCAAGGTGGAAATCGGAGGCGAAGTAGATGTGCTTGCGGTCATTCATCGGTAGGACAAAGGAACGATTGCGGATTTATCATGACAGCTCATCTACAAATTCATAGTAGCCGAGGTGAAATCGGTCAAACATGACCATGTCACTCCCTGTTCTTGCTGTCGATGATGATGGTCACAGGGCCGTCATTCACCAGATGCACCTGCATCATGGCTCCGAAGATGCCGCTCTGCACTGGCTTGCCGAGTAGGTCTGACAACATCTTCTTGAAGGTCTCATAAAGCGGTTCTGCCAGCTCTGGCCTTGCAGCGCGCACATATGAAGGCCGGTTACCTTTCTTGGTGCTTGCGTGCAAGGTGAACTGCGATACCACCAGCGCACTGCCGTCCGATTCTGCCAAGGAGACGTTCATCAAACCATCCGTGTCGTTGAAAAGCCTCATGCGTGCGATCTTGCCACAGAGCCATTCGGCATCCTCTGTAGTGTCGTCATGGGTCACGCCCAGCAGGATGAGCACGCCTTGAACAATGCTTCCAACGGTCTGGCTGTTGACATCGACCCTCGCCTCCGAAACACGTTGCACCAAGGCCCTCATGGCATCAGTGGTTCAGACCTCTGCGATGATGGTGACACCTCCACGCACCTTCTGCTCCAACTCTACCTTCACCTGCGCGTTGAGCGGCAGCAGGAGGTCCACACGCGAGCCGAATTTGATGAAGCCCATCTCCGCACACTGGTCCACACGCTCGTCCTCCTCGCAGTACCAGATGATCCTGCGGGCCACAAAGCCGGCTATCTGCCTGATAAGCACGTCAAAACCATGCTGCGTTCGCACTACCACTGTGTTGCGCTCGTTCTCGGTGCTCGACTTCGGATGCCATGCCACCAGGAATTTGCCGGGATGGTACTTGGTGTAAACCACCTTGCCCCCGATGGGGTAGCGGTTCAGGTGTACGTTGAGCGGACTCATGAAGATGCTGACCTGTAGCCTACGTTCACCATTGAAATACTCTGGTTCGTCCACCTCTTCTATGGCCACCACCTTACCATCCGCAGGGCAGACGATGAGTCGGTCGCCCAAAGCCATCTGCCTCACTGGGCTTCTGAAAAACTGAAGGATGAGCATGAAGGACGATGTGCCCGCAACCCCCACGGCCACATGCAGGAAGGTGCGTCCAGGGAAACCATAGACCACTGCCAGCACCGTGAGGAGGATGATGCTACCCCAGACACTCAACAGTCTGTAGCCCTCCTTATGGATTTTCATTTTACGAGGCATGGCGGCAAAAATAGGTCGTGGGCGATGTGTAAGTGCGTTGGCCTAATGAATGGAATTTCACCGCTATTGTTCGGTGAGGCATGTCGGTGGTTGTGACTTCCTCACTCAGAGGATGAGTTTCAGATAGACGAACGCGAATGGCGTGGCCAAAATGATGCTGTCGAATCTGTCGAGCACGCCCCCGTGGCCTGGGAGTATGCTGCCGCTGTCTTTCACGCCAGTGTTGCGTTTGAGCAGGCTTTCCACAAGGTCTCCATAGATGCCGGCCACCACGCTGATGCCTGCCAGAATGAGCCATTGCCGTAGGTCAATAATGTCGATGAATTGCGCCCAGATGGTCGCCAGCACCAGACTGAGGGCCATTCCTCCTGCCGCACCCTCCCAACTTTTCTTCGGGCTGATGCGCTCAAATAGTTTACGCTTTCCGAAAAGACTTCCAGCAAAGTAGGCTCCTGTATCGCTGGCCCAAATGAGCATGAAGAATCCCACGAGAAATTCAGGTCGATAGCCTTCTACACTGTCAAGGTGGATGATGTTGATCATCAGTGTGAACGGAACGGCCACATAGATGATACCGAGAAAACCATGAGCAATGTTCGTGAATGGATTCTCGCGCTTTCGGTAAAGTTCCATTGGCAGGATAAGGAACATGCAGGCCAATGGCAGTAGCAGGAAACGCTGATCCATGTCATAGACCGTGACCAGCGCATTGCCCCAGAACAAGGACAGACCGAGGGTATATCCCAAAAGGCGTTGTGGTTTGAAGCCGGCTTTGTCCACCATGTCATAGAACTCCTTGAGCCCCACTGCGAGAATGAGCGAGAACAGGCTCAGAAATCCTAACGGATCGAGAAAGATGAGTCCGAGGAATGCCCCAAAGGCCGTGATGGCCGTCACAAATCGCTTGAGCAGGTCAGGTAGTTGCTTCTTCATCCAGTATTCTTTTCGCGCGGATGGCGTCATCGCGCTTCACAAAAAGCTCCACATCTCCGAAATGGTAGCTTGAGTCGGACTTGTTGACCACAATGGCGGGTATGCCCACAGCCTCCAGCACAGCCTTGTTGAGTTCCGCAATAGCTGCGAGGCCGTATGAGGCTATGCACACCCAGTCCTTTTCCATTTTTCAGATGACAAAGGAACGCACTGAGAGGATCATGTCATGAATCGGGTGCGTTGCATGTTGCCGCTGCGAAGGTTCAGCACTGGCAATGCGTTCCTTTGCAACACCGCGGATGGCACGCATCTATGACTTTGTGATACTGGGCAGTGGACTGGGCGGCCTGCAATGCGCCCACATCCTTGCCGACATGGGCCACAGCGTCTGTGTGCTGGAGAAGAACCAGCAGTTGGGGGGCAGCTTGCAGGTTTTCTCTCGTGAGAAGACTGTTTTCGACACGGGTGTGCATTACATCGGTGGCCTCGACCCCGGAATGGGACTGTACCGTTATTTCCGCTATTTCGGACTGATGGATGGGGTGAAATGGAAGCGGATGGATGAGCAGGGCTTCGACCGTATCTCGTTCTCAGGCCATGACCGTGTCTATTACTACGATCAGGGTTGGGATGGCTTTGTGGCGAGGCTGTCAGATGATTTCCCTGAGGAACACGAGGCCATTGTCCGCTATCGGGAGACGATGGAGCGGATTGCGGCCAACTTTCCTTTGGACAGTCTCACGTACTCCGAGCACGACCATCTGGACGGGTCGCTGTTGGGTCTCAGTGCAATGGAATTCATCACGGGCATCACTGAGAATGAGTTGCTGCGTGCTGTGCTTGCTGGCAATGCGCTACTTCATGCCGCCACGGCCGACAAGTGCCCATTGTTTGTCCATGCTCTTACAGTCAATGGGTACATGCACGGGGCATGGCGTTGTGTGGATGGAGGTTCGCAGATTGCCAAGGTGCTGGCCGTGCGCATCCGGGATAGGGGGGGAGAGCTGCACCGCAGGGCGGCTGTCACTGCGCTGCGGATGGAGAACGGTGAGGTGGTCGCTGCCGTATGTGAGGACGGAAGGGAGTTCCGGGCAAGGAGGTTCATTTCCAACATTCACCCCAAGAACACCTTCGACCTGCTACCTGCCGAGATACGCAAGGGACCTTATTTCAAGCGCATCGCAAGTCAGCCCAATGGACTATCAAGTTTCAACGTTCACATCGTGTGCAGACCGGGCAGTTTCCCCTACCTCAATCATAACCGCTACCACCATGGCACGCTTGGACTTTTCTCCAATTCTGATTACAGCAAGACGGAATGGCCGCAGATGGTAATGCTGTCCACACCGCCAACATCACGCTCCGAGGATTTTGCGGAGGGTATCACGCTCATGACCTACATGCGCAGCGATGAGGTGAAGCAATGGGCTGACACGCATAACACCATCGTTCGACCTGGCAGCAGAGGAGAGGACTACGAGGCATTCAAGCAAGATCGTGCCCAGCGGGTCATCACGTTGGCTGAGGAGATGTTCCCGTCCATCCGACAGTGCATTCAGAGCATCCATTGCACCACTCCGCTGACCTTCAGGGATTATATCGGTAATGATGATGGCAGCATGTACGGCCTTGAGAAAGACCACCGTTCACCGCTGCGCACCTTCGTACCGCCCGTGACAAAGATCCCCAACCTTTTCCTCACTGGTCAGAACATCAATTTGCATGGAATGGCTGGTGTGACCATCAGTAGTGTGGTAACATGCAGTTCATTCGTTGGCCGCAAACAGCTTTTGGAACACATCATCGCATCAAACGGATGATAAAGACTGATGAAGCTCCGAAAGGTTTTTTTAGCTGAGAAGTCCCCATTGCCTATGAGACTTCATCTGTTTCAGTGCGTATTCCCCATCTTCACCGTTGCGTGCTGTCGTAGTACAGGGTGATGATGCTGTCCATTTCCTTATCGCCACGGGCTATGGCCAGGATTCTCTCCCATAGCTCCTCCGCCAAGAGTGGACGAAGCTTCTGCTCAACCTGCGGCACGTGGCGAAACGACTTGGCCAGCTTGCGGTCCCAAACTTGGCCGTAGCGCCTGAGGTCGTCCGGGTACACCACTTTTCTGCGCGTTCCCTCATCCAAGGCCCTGAAAGGCTCTGTGATGTTCAGATAGCCGTAGTCGTCTGTGAGCTGCTCTCCCGGCTGTATGTCCCGCACAGCTATCTCGAAGTCGTAGGCGGTACTCATGCAGTTGCTGTTGAAACTGTGGTTCACGTATCGTCCGTTGTCCCAGCAGAGCACATGATTGCCCAAGTTGTTTCGGAAAGTGTAGGTACCCAAGATGTCCCGGTAAATGGGGTCCATGCTTTCCACCTGTTCGGGCGTGAACTCTCTGTCGAGACGGTCCAATACCCAAGTGATGGTACCTTTTGGGATGAGGCGGGTGGCAACAACGCCATAGCCTATATCACTGCTGATAAACCTCAGCTCGGTGTCGGGATGTATCATGTTTGGCGAACGGAAAGAGGTTGTTTTTGGGTCTCCGTTCAAGGGTCGAAATTATTCTGTCGCACGCCCCGTTATCATGTGTCCAAAACATTTTTATCTGCTCATTACCGATGCTATTTGTAATTGATTTACAGATGATTGTAAAAGGAAAAAGGCCGGAGCAACGTGCTCCGACCTTCCCGTTCAACTGCAACCCTTTTCGTTATGGAAGCACCACAGTGTCAATCACGTGAATCACACCGTTGCTGCCTTTCAGGTCGGTGGCTACCACGGTTGACTTGCCGCCCTTGGCATCGGTGAGGATCACCTTGTCACCATCCAAAGATGCGGTAAGCGTTCCACCGTTCACTGTGGTCACCTTGGCTTTGCCTTTACCTTTCTTAATGGCTGCTACAACCGCTGCTGCATCCAAATTCCCGGCTACCACGTGGTAGGTCAGGATACCTGCCAGATCTGCCTTGGCCTCAGGCTTCAGAAGACCCTCTACTGTGCCTGCTGGAAGTTTGTCAAAGGCTGCATTGGTTGGTGCGAACACCGTGAATGGGCCTTCGCTTTTCAAAGTTCCAACGAGGTCTGCGGCTTTCACAGCAGCTACCAAGGTGGTGTGGTCAGCGGAGCTGATGGCAATGTCTACAATGTCGTTCTGAGCAGAAGCAGTGAAACCTCCGAAAGCGAGCATGGTGGCGAAAAGTACTTTTTTCATGGTTTGATTGGTTTAGTGAGCGATAAGAACCATGTGGTCGGGATAATGTTCGGAACAGGGAAAAGAATCGGTGATTGACACACCTGCACTGGTCACTGACGTACCCATTGTTCCACCTGTTCAGAGGCAAGCAATTTCGAATCTGACTTTCGGGTTGTGACGGAACAATCTGCCCCGTACATTGTCTCCCGTGCCAGCGACTATCCTTCAACTGTTCACATGCGCATTCTGCTCACCGGAGCCACCGGATACATTGGCAAGCGTCTGATTCCCTTGCTCATAGATGCCGGCTACGAGGTGGTCTGCTGCGTGCGCGATCGCTCCCGCTTTCCTAAGGACGGCATTTACGGTTCTCCGCTTATCTCCTTGTTGGAGGTCGATTTTCTTGGGGTGATACCGTCCACGGAAGCACTCGGCCACATAGATGCGGCCTACTACCTCATCCATTCCATGAGTTCAGGTTCCTCGGATTTTGATGCTATGGAAGAGCAGGCGGCCAGGAATTTCACTGGCTTCATCTCGGGGTCTGGTGCGAGGCAGGTCATTTACCTCGGTGGTATTGCCAACAGCGACCAACTGTCCCAGCACCTCGCATCGCGTCAGAAGGTGGAAGAGGTTTTGAACGAAGGCAGTGTCCCGCTCACCGCGTTACGGGCAGGTATCATTGTAGGTTCGGGCAGTGCATCTTTCGAGATCGTGCGAGACCTCGTGGAGAAGCTGCCCGTGATGGTCACGCCCAAGTGGCTCAATACCAAGAGCCAGCCCATTGCAGTGCGCAACATCCTCGAATACTTAAGTGGCGTGCTACTGCGCGAGGAGACCTTCGGCCGTGGCTATGACGTGGGCGGCCCTGATGTGCTGACTTACAAGGAAATGTTGTTGCAGTTTGCCTCGGTACGCGGGCTCAACCGCTTTATCCTGACAGTGCCAGTCATGACTCCAAGGCTGTCATCCTACTGGCTGTACTTTGTCACCGCCACCTCCTACAAGTTAGCGGTTCATCTGGTCAATAGTATGAAAGTGGAGGTGGTGGCCTCGCCAAATGACCTTGCAGCGAGATTGGGCATCCAGCTACTTACCTACCGAGAGGCGGTGGAACTGGCCTTTCAGCGTATTGAGCAGAACAATGTGGTTTCAAGCTGGAAGGATGCCTTCAGTTCAAGCAGTGCTGACCGCAGTCTGTCCGCATTCATTGATGTGCCCGAGTTGGGATGCTTTGTGGACCACCGCACCCGCGCCATGCAGGCTAAGCGCACGCGCGTGCTCGACAACCTTTGGGCCATCGGAGGAGAGCGGGGCTGGTACTACGGCAACTGGCTGTGGCAATTGAGAGGGTTCATTGACAAGTTGTTTGGTGGTGTAGGTCTGAGGCGCGGCCGCAGGAGCCCGACCGAGCTGCAACCGGGCGAGGCGGTCGATTTCTGGCGTGTGCTTGTGGCCGACAAGGACCAAGGGCGGCTGCTGCTTTATGCTGAGATGAAGCTGCCAGGCGAGGCTTGGCTCGAATTCCGCATCACTGGCCCACAGGGAAGCGAGACGCTCACCCAGACCGCCACCTTCAGGCCGCGTGGAGTGCTGGGCAGGATGTACTGGTACGCAGTGCTGCCTTTCCATTTCTTCGTTTTTGAGGGAATGCTGCGCAATGTGGTTGAATTTAAGAATGGGTGATTTTCATTCTCAATGAGAAGTTTTGTTGACATTGCTCTGTAAGCTGTAAATGAGATATTTATGATTATTTCAATTGTTTTCGAGAGCGAACCCAGCCACAGTTTTCAGACATTGGATGCTACGGTTCCGGCTACGCAGTGATTTCCATGTCTTCGGTCACGGCCGATCATCTTTTCCGACTCAAAGCCTGTCTTTACTCGGGGGGTTAACTTCGCACGCCTTAAACGGAGCACATGAAGAAGATACTGGTGGCCAATCGGGGAGAGATAGCCTTGCGCATCATGCGTTCGGCAAGGGAGATGGGCATTGCCACAGTGGCGGTCTATTCCGAGGCCGACCGTACTGCGCTGCACGTTCGCTACGCAGATGAGGCGGTATGCATCGGTCCCGCGCCTTCCTCGCAGAGCTACCTGCTGGGCGATCGCATTATCGAGGTATGCAAGCGATTGGGGGTCGATGGCATTCACCCCGGTTACGGTTTTCTCTCAGAGAATGCCGCCTTTGCCGATGCGGTCGAAAAGGCGGGCATCACTTTCATAGGCCCGTCTGCCAAGGCTATGGACATCATGGGCGACAAGCTCTCCGCCAAGGCAGCGGCCCGTGCATACGGAATTCCGATGGTGCCCGGCACCGAGGGTGCTGTCAGTGATCTTGCGGAGGCTATTGCCACTTCACGCGAGATCGGTTTTCCCATCCTGATCAAGGCTTCGGCAGGGGGAGGTGGAAAGGGCATGCGCGTGGTGGAGCGCGAGGAGGACGTAGAGGAGCAGATGAACCTTGCCATCAGCGAGGCGAAGTCGGCCTTCGGGAACGGGGCTGTGTTCATAGAACGTTACGTAGGCTCGCCCCGCCATGTTGAGATCCAGGTGCTGGCCGATAAACATGGCAACATCGTCCATCTCTTTGAGCGCGAATGTTCTGTACAGCGTAGGCACCAGAAGGTGATTGAGGAAGCCCCCTCTGCAGTGCTCACCCCGGAAGTTCGCCAGCAGATGGGCGAGTGCGCCAAGGATGTGGCCCGCGCATGTGATTACGTAGGTGCTGGCACGGTCGAGTTTCTTGTAGACGAGCACCTCAATTTTTATTTCTTGGAAATGAACACCCGCTTGCAGGTGGAGCACCCCGTCACAGAGATGATCACGGGCGTGGATCTCGTGAAGATACAGATTCGGGTGGCCCGAGGGGAGAAACTGCCATTCACACAAGAGAACCTGCATATCAAGGGTCACGCCATCGAGTCGCGGGTCTATGCTGAGGACCCTGCCAATAACTTCCTGCCCGACATTGGGACCTTGACACGCTACCAGCGCCCGAATGGGCCGGGCATCCGTGTGGATGATGGTTTTGAGGAGGGTATGGAGATCCCGATCTACTATGACCCTATGATCGCCAAACTGGCCGTGCATGCCGATACACGCGAGGAGGCCTGCGACCGTATGATACGCGCCATAGATGAGTACCGTATCTCAGGGGTGCAGACCACACTTGGATTCTGCAGGTTCGTCATGGGGCACGAGGCATTTCGCTCAGGGAAATTCGACACGCATTTTGTGAAGCAGCATTTCAGTCCTGAACTGCTCATGCGCACAAATGATGATGAGGCGGAGATGGCAGCCATCGTGGCCACACTGCTCGCCCCCAAGGTCAGTGTAGGCACGCACAACGGTCAACAAGCGTTGACCACCAACGGGGTTTCTGCTTGGAAGCTTAATCGTACCCGCTGACCTTTGGTGTTCAGTGCGTTGAAGTATCCGAATCCCTTTTGGCGCAGAAATTGCCGTGCAGCCGCCATGCACTCCATGTTCACGCTGCTGCTTTTTCTGCTTCCCGCCCTGATGATGGGGCAGGATACGGCCAATGTGACCTCTCCTGTCGGAAAGAAAAGGCTCAAGGAGTTGCTTCAGGCAGAGAGCGATACTGTTAGTGAGGTTTCTGAGGTTTATGTGCTCATTCAGGGCAAGCTTTACAGGGCGCTGATCATCGGACAGGACACCGTGCCTCTGGTCTCGCTGCCTCCTGTCAATGCCGTTGCGAAGCGAACTTTCCCCAACAAACGGGCGCAGCGGAGGCACGACAAGCTGGTGTATCACGTGAAAAAGGTGTTGCCTTACGCCAAGCTGGCGGGTGAGCGAATGCGCAAGGTTGAGGCAGAACTCGCCACTATGACCTCAAAGCAGCGTAAGCAACGACTTCGAGAGCTTGAAAAGGAGATCAAACGCGACTATGAGGGCGACCTCAAGAAACTGACCTTCACGCAGGGCAGGATTCTCATCAAGCTGCTCGACAGAGAGACCGACATGGTCTCTTATGACATCATCAAACATTTCAGAGGGGGTTTCACAGCCTGGTTCTTTCAGGGCATTGCCAAGATGTTCAGCTACGACCTCAGAGACGAGTACGACCCGGAGCGGGATGACCGACTTCTCGAGAGCATCGTGCAGCAGGTGGAACGTGGTGAGCTTTGATCCAAGTTCATTCGTAAATGTTTTTGATGGGGTCAGCTTAATTTTCCGATGTTTGTCCAAAGCTCATCTGGATGTCAAAAGGAGACGCACTGCACAGGCTGGTCCATTCGCTGGAACTCAATGAGAAGCGGTATTTCAAGCTGCAGTCATCATTGCAGAAGAAAAACAGCAACCTGACCCAGCTCTTCGACTTTCTGTGCAAGGTACCGGAATACAGTGAGGAGCAGGTTCGCAAGACCTTTGCTGGCGAGCGTTTTCTCGATCAGCTGGCCGTCACTCAGAATCACCTCTACGAGCAGGTGCTCAAGGCTATGCGCTCGTATCACTTGAAGCGGAGCATCGACTTCAAATTGCAGGGTATGATGCAGGATGTGCAGTTCCTTTTTGAGAAAGGTCTCACCGACCAGTCTGAACTGCTGCTGCGAAGAGTCCGGAAAGCTGCATTGAAGCATGACAGCTTCATGATCTTGCTGATGGTGGTAGAGTGGGAGACCAAGCTTGTGGCAGAGGGGTTCTTCATAGGCAAGGACGAGGCCGACCTCGACTCCCTATCAGATCAGTACTATGAGCTGCTGGGTTTCCTTCAGAATGAGCGCGAGTATATGGATCTGCAGTTCAAGGTCTTCAACAACTACTACAAGATCGGTGTAGAGCGCAAGAACGAAGAATACAAGACCAACGACCAGATCATCAACCAGTTCGCGCTGAAGCAGTACGACCGTGCGCTCACTTTTCGTTCGCGGATCAGTTTTCTGAACATTCATGCGCAGTACAACAAGATCAACGGCAATTGGGAGGAGGCCTATCGTTATCGCAAGGAGTTGCTCGAATTGGTCTCGGAACGTTTTGGGGCATCGTTCGAGCCAGATGCGGTAAAACGTTATTTCGTGGCGCTCAACAATTTGGTTCCCATCTGCATGAAGCTGGGCAGATACACTGAGGTCGAGGAGCTGCTCAACGAGCTGGACACCATTGAGGAGCGGTCGTTCGCCACGCACTATTCCATTGAACTGGGGCAACGGATCCGCTATCAGGGCATGATCGGCCGTTTGGCACTCTACACTCGTTTGAGCAGGGTGGAGGAGGGTCTGGCGATCGTAGCTGTGATCCATGAGGAATTGGAGGCTTTGGAGCATTATCCGCGCAGGTATGTGACCACGCACCTGTACTTCAACGCGGCTTATTTCCTCTTCTCCGTTGGCCGCTACTCAGATGCCATGAGGTTCACCAATCGTATTCTCAATGATAGCGATGTGCGCAACATTGAGGATCTGCATGCCTCTACCCGTATGCTTACCATGATGCTTCAGTACGAGCTGGGGAGGAGTGAGCTGATGGAGTACATGGCCAAGTCGGCCAAGCGTTATCTTGTCAAGCTGGAGGGACTTTACGGCTTCGAGACCATCATGCTCGACAACATGAAGAAGCTGTCGTCATCACGTCCTCCGAAGTCAATGCGTCAGTTTTTCACGAGACTCAAGGAGCAGCTGCTCGAAGCGGGCTATGAACCGGGCGAACGCAATGCGCTTTCTACTCTCGATATCGTGGCTTGGGTGGATTCCAAGATTGAGGATAGGCCGCTCACAATAATTCTCAAAGAGAAAAATGAACGGAGAAGAGCCGCTACAGGTCAGTGATCTTGCCCCACTGCTCGGTGGTGGAAGCATGCCCGGCATAACCTCGGGTCAGTCCGATCGGATGCAGGCTGCTCTGCGTTTTCTGCGCTCAAAGGTGTCGGACGAGAATCCGGTATATGGCGTGAACACCGGTTTCGGTTCGTTGCACAACACACGCATCAAGGGAAGTGACCTTGAGGCATTGCAGGTCAATCTGATACGCTCCCACGCATGTGGAACGGGTCGCATGGTTCGCAAAGAGGTCGTGCGGGTGATGCTTGCCCTCAAGGCGCGCAACATGCTTTATGGGCACAGCGGGGTGCAGCAGACCACTGTGCAGCGACTACTGGACCACCTTGAGGCGGATGTGCTGCCTGTGATCTACAGCCAGGGCTCGCTCGGAGCCAGTGGTGACCTGGCCCCGCTGGCGCACCTGAGCCTTCCACTGATCGGAGAGGGCGAGGTGTATGCCGATGGTGGCATCCGACCGGCTTCCGAGGTGCTTGCTGAGCGGGGCTGGGAGTCGCTTCGTCTTGGAATGAAGGAAGGATTGGCCCTGCTAAACGGCACGCAGTTCATGTCTGCACATGGGGTTTTTGCTCTTATTCATGCTGAGCGCCTCCTCTACTTTGCTGATCTTATCGGAGCCATTTCGCTCGAGGCGATAGGAGGCCGCATGGAACCTTTCGACCCGCTGGTGCAGCAGGTGAGACCACATCCCGGCCAGATCTCATGCGCGGCCCGCGTGCGCGGATTCCTGGAGGGAAGCCTGTTAATGGCTCAGCCTCGACATCATGTTCAGGATCCGTATTCGTTCCGTTGCATGCCGCAGGTTCACGGTGCTACGGCCGATGCTGTGACTTACGTGAATTCCGTGGTGGAGCGCGAGATCAATTCTGTGTCCGACAACCCGCTTATCTTCCCTGCTGAAGACCGCATCATCTCGGCAGGCAATTTTCATGGTCAGCCCTTGGCCATCAGCTTCGATTTCCTTGCCATTGCTCTGGCCGAATTGGCCAATATCTCCGAGCGAAGGACATTCCAGCTGGTGTCCGGTCGCAACGGTCTTCCAGATTATCTGGTGAATGAACCGGGACTCAACTCAGGGTTCATGATACCTCAATACACCGCAGCCGGCATTGTGAGTCAGAACAAGCAGCTCTGCACTCCCGCATCAGTGGACAGCATCGTGAGCTCCAACGGGCAGGAGGACCATGTGAGCATGGGGGCCAATGCCGCCACAAAGTTGCTCGATGTGGTGGAGAACGTGTATCAGGTGCTCGCCATTGAGCTATTCACGGCTGCACAGGCACTGGACTTCCGCAGGCCCGGCCGTAGTTCCGACAGCATAGAGCGTTGGATGACCGCATATAGGGAGGTCGTGCCGTTTCTGGACAGTGATGTGCAGATGCAGCCGCACATGGTCGCTACGAAAAGATTTCTTGAGGAGGTGGACACTGAGCGGGTATGCCCTCTCAGCTGAGGAAGAACATCCCGATGATGACCACGATGAAGTAGGGCACCAGCGATGCTGCCCCGGCATAGTCTTTTGCCATGCGCTGTCCGAAGAAGAGCATCAGTAGGGTGATGGCGCTGCTGATATTGCCCAGAAGGGCGAAACAGTAGGTGCGGAAAACGAGTGCTTCGATTGCGCCCACAGCGGCAAGCAGTCCAGTGGCGAGTTCCATGAAGGTAAGTACACTGAGCAGAAGCGGCACGGAACCCACCAATGCTGATTCCGCGAAGTGCCCTCGAAGCCAGTCAAGGTTTCCTCGGTAGTCAAAAGTCTTGTCCAGCCCGGATTGAATGAACAGTATGCCCAAGAATGCCGAGATCACTGCATGAATCACCCACATGCCTCCGAAGGGGCCGATGAAGGTGCAGTGATCCATCAATAGCAGTTCCATGAGTTTATTGTCTGATCAATGCTTTGGCCTGCTCAGTGAGTTCAGTGATGGCAAGCGGGTCGGAGATGTTGCCATCGGTATCCATGCGCTGGAGTATCTGCGACAGGTACACCTTGCGCGACAGCACTTCACTGCGAAGGTAGTGGAAAATGCCAGTGAGGTGGTCAACTCCTCTTAGATTTCCCCCTCGGCCAGACCCCAGCCCCACCAGCGCGATGGTCTTACCGGCCCAGTCACCGTGATCGCACGCATCGATCAGATACTTCAAGACTCCTGGAAAGCTACCGTTGTATTCCGGTGCTACGATCACAAGCCTTTGCGTGGGCCGTATATATCGGTTCAGAATGGCATCCAGTCCGGGGACATTGTTACCATAGGCACTGTCTGCGAGCCAATGGACAGGTATATTACCGAGATTCATCAACTCGGCCTCCGCACCTTCTTTTCTTAGAATATCAACAATGGTCTGCGCGACCTTTAGTGAATTGCTGTTCGCACGGTCTGTGCCACAGATAACAGTCACTTTTCTATTATCACTCACCAGAGAGTTTGTTCAAATGGTTAAAGTCACGCTCGAGGATGGCCCTCCCAAGGTGATACACGTCATCGTCAGAAATGTTCTCCAGATAGGCGACTGTTCGCTCGAACATGGCCGAGCCGAGATAGAACCAGTCATCTGCGGCCACTTTGTCGAGTTCATCCCGCTTGGCCGTGACCAGCGCATGACCGAAGAAGTAGAGGTTATTGTCCTGAACGTAATTCAGCATCTCATCATCACGATGGTAGATGCTGCGCGACAGGTGGTAAATGTCATCGTCTTGGATATTGCCCCAAGCGAGGGTATCTCCTGTGAGCATCACATAGCCGAGGTAATGCAGATCATTGCCGCTGCAATTAACGGTTTCAGGGTTTTGACCCTGCCCCGGTTTTAGACATACGAACAAGGCAATTGCGCATAGAAGAATGACTTTCAGAAACTTTTTCATGCGCTGAAGTCTTGAATTACCTGCCTGATTATGCTGACGCATTCCATCAATTGATCCTCTGTGATGACCAGTGGCGGGGCGAACCGAATGATATTTCCGTGTGTGGGTTTGGCCAGCAGACCGTTCTGGGCAAGGGCGAGGCAGATGTTCCAAGCGGTCTCGCTGTCAGAAGAGGTGTTGATGACGATGGCATTGAGTAGCCCTTTGCCCCTTACCTTGGCAATGACGGGGAATTCTGCTGCGATTCGCTCCATTTCCGACCGGAATACCTTGCCCAGCCTTCGGGCGTTGGCAGACAGCCCCTCGTTTACCACTACTTCCAGCGCGGCTGTTGCAACTCGGCAGGCCAGCGGATTGCCACCAAAGGTCGAACCGTGCTGTCCGGGCTTTATCACCAGCATCACCTCATCGTCCGCAAGGACTGCCGACACGGGCAGTACACCACCGGAAAGAGCTTTGCCCAGAATGAGGATGTCAGGCTTCACACGGGTTTTGGGGTCACTCTCACAGCGAGTGCCGCAATTGCATTCACCACAGGTGGCCAACAAGGCTCCAGTGCGGGCTATGCCGGTCTGTATCTCGTCTGCAATAAGCAGCACATTGTGGGCACTGCACAGTTCACGGGCCCCATGGATGTAATCGTCAGCAGGCACATTAACACCGGCCTCCCCCTGAATCGGTTCCACAAGGAAGCCTACCACATTCGGGTCACTGAGGGCTGTCTCCAGTGCGTTCAGGTCATTGTAGGGAATGCTGACAAACCCTGGAGTGTATGGACCGAAATTGTGGCGTGCATCGGAGTCATTGCTGAACGAGATGATGGTGGTGGTGCGGCCATGAAAGTTTCCGTCACAGACTATGATGATCGCCTCATTCTCCACCACGCCTTTTTTCTCGTAGCCCCATTTGCGGCAGAGTTTGATGGCCGTCTCCACCGCCTCGGCCCCTGTATTCATGGGCAGAAGCCTGTCATAGCCGAAGTACAAGGTAGCATATTTCACAAACTCACCGAGCGCATCATTGTGAAATGCCCGGCTTGTCAGCGTAAGCTTCGAAGCCTGTGTGGTAAGGGCTTCTATGATGTCGGGGTGACAATGACCTTGGTTTACAGCAGAGTATGCTGAAAGGAAGTCAAAGTACCGCTTGCCGTCCACATCCCATACGAAAACGCCATCGCCTCGCTCAAGCACCACCGGCAGGGGGTGGTAATTGTTGGCTCCGTGCTTCTCTTCCAGTGCTATGGATGCCTCAGCTTTAGGGGTCAGTGCTATGGATGCTGTTCCCATGTGGGCAGGGGTTCAATGTTAGGTTTACGCGTTCGTCTACAGAAAACGAGGTGTCGAGAACGGCAATTGGCAAATATACCCACGTCAGACCCCACACACTTTTAACCCATCATTAAAACAGCAGGCCTCAACGCAGCGTCTCAAGCTCGTGCACAAGTATCGACTTACGGTCGAAATTGATGATATTATTGTCTTTCAGCTCATTGAGAACTGTAGTCACGGTCTGTCGCGAGGTGGCTGTGTACAGAGCGAGGTCTTGATGCGTCAAAGCGTGGGTAATGAGTACCGAACCTCCGGCCAGCACCTGACCCTGAGTTTGGGCCAATGATCTGATTGCTTCTACTATGCGGGTTCGGGCATCGTTGAACACAATACCCTCACATCTCCTTTGAGCCAATTTGAGTTGCTGAGTGAGATGTCGCACAAAATGAATGGCAAACTCCGGCTTTGAGCGCATCAGGGTGTAAATATCCTGAAGGTCAACTTGGTACACCACTGTTTCATCTTCTAATGCCACTGCGTGTTCCTTTCGATTCTGCTCACCTGTAAGGGCCAATTCTCCTATCAGATCACCGGGATTTGCCAGCCGCCTGATGCTCTCTCGGCCATCACTGCTGAACCCGCCCACTTTCACCTTGCCAGATTCAATGATGAATACATGACCTGAGGGCTCATTGGTGTAATAAATGTGCTCCCCCTTGTTCTTGGTACGTTGGGTAGCACGCTCAAGGAGCCAGTTCATTCGGTCGTCCCCGAGAGGTGAAAGCAGGTCGCCTGCGATGACCTTGTGTGCGTTCAATTCAGCTGTGTGTGGCATGGTTTGGATGGTTTGATATGTAAACCACAACAGAGTGTTAATGTTCACGGAACCTTCCGCACGCGTACCACTACTTTTGCACCTACCACAGGAACATAGGCAGAAGACATGTTTGAAAATTTAACTGACAAGTTTGAAAAGGCGTTTCAGACGCTGAAGGGAGAGGGCCAGATCACTGAGATCAACGTGGCTGAGACCATGAAAGAGGTGAGGCGTGCGCTGCTTGATGCGGATGTCAACTTCAAGGTTGCCAAGGAGTTCACGGACAGGGTGAAGGAGAAGGCGCTCGGACAGGACGTGCTCACTTCCATCAAGCCGGGACAGCTGCTTGTAAAGGTGACGAAGGATGAACTGACCGCTTTGATGGGCGGTGAAGCGAAAGACCTGAACCTCACCGGCAGCCCTGCGGTCATTCTTATCGCGGGTCTGCAAGGTTCTGGTAAGACCACCTTCACCGGTAAACTCGCCCTTCACTTGAAGACGAAACGCAGCCGCAAACCACTGCTTGTGGCCTGCGATGTGTACAGACCAGCGGCCATTGAGCAGCTCAAGGTGCTGGGCGGCCAGGTAGGGGCGGAGGTCTATACCGAGGACGGCAACAAGAACCCGGTACAGATCGCACAGAATGCCATACGCTATGCCCGCGAGAAAGGATTCAACACCGTCATTGTCGATACGGCAGGTCGTTTGGCCGTGGACGAGGAGATGATGAACGAGATCGCCCGCGTTCATTCCTCCATCGCACCGCAGGAAACACTTTTCGTGGTGGACTCCATGACGGGTCAGGATGCGGTGAACACCGCCAAGGCATTCAACGACCGCCTCAACTTCGATGGTGTGGTGCTGACCAAGTTGGATGGCGACACTCGGGGTGGTGCTGCACTTTCCATCCGCACAGTGGTGGACAAGCCCATCAAATTCGTAGGCATAGGCGAGAAACTGGATGCGCTCGATGTATTCCACCCCGATCGGATGGCCGACCGGATTCTCGGAATGGGCGATATCGTGTCGCTTGTTGAGCGCGCACAGCAGCAGTACGATGAGAAAGAGGCGCGGGAGCTTCAGAAGAAGATCGCAAAGAACACTTTCGACTTCAATGACTTCCTGTCCCAGATTCAGCAGATCAAGAAGATGGGTAACGTGAAAGACCTTCTGGGCATGATACCCGGCATGGGTAAGGCGCTCAAGGGGGTGGACATTGACGATGACGCTTTCAAGAGCGTAGAGGCCATCATCGGCTCCATGACCCCCAAGGAAAGGGAGAACCCGCATATCATTGATGGCAGCCGAAGGAAGCGGATCGCCAAGGGCAGTGGTACCGATGTGCAGGAGGTCAACAGGTTGCTGAAGCAGTTTGACGAGAGCAAGAAGATGATGCGCCTCATGTCCAACAAGGGTGCTATGGCTCAGATGATGCGCAACATGCCGCAGGGAAGGCGTTAACCCTTCCTTTGGTTGGTTGATGATGTATGCGTTGTGATCGCAGCTCTTCGAAAAAAGGATTTTCCCCAAACTCTGACTCTACGTTTCGATGACAATACTTGATGGAAAGAAGATCGCTGATGAGGTGAAGGCCGAGTTGGCACAGGCGGTCAAGGCCATGATGGCCAAAGGTGAACGTGCGCCCCATCTGGCGGCTATTCTTGTTGGCAATGACGGGGCCAGTGAGACCTATGTGGCCAGCAAGGTGCGCTCTTGCGAGGAGATCGGCTTCGGTTCCACATTGGTAAGGCTCCCTGCCGATGTGAGCGAGGAGCTGCTTTTGCAAGAGGTGGAGCGCATCAATGCAGATGACAGCATAGATGGTCTCATCGTGCAGCTCCCACTGCCACGGCACATAGATGAGCACCGCGTCACACAGTCTGTACACCCACGCAAGGACGTGGACGGATTTCATCCTGAGAATCTCGGGAAACTGGTGCTGGGGCTTCCCACTTTCGTTTCGGCCACACCGGCAGGCATCATGGAGATGCTTAAGCGCTACGGTATCGAGACGGCAGGAAAGCACTGCGTAGTGGTGGGGAGAAGCAATATCGTGGGCACTCCAATGTCCATCCTGCTCAGTCGGAACACCGACCCCGGCAACTGCACCGTGACACTGTGTCACAGCCGAACCATAGACCTGGCGTCCTTTACGCGCAGTGCCGACATCCTCGTGGTGGCGCTTGGCAGACCTGAGTTCATCAAGGCAGACATGGTCAAGGAAGGTGCGGTGGTCATTGACGTGGGCATCACCCGCCTTGACGACCCGCAGAGCAAGAAAGGGTACCGTATCGTGGGCGATGTGGCCTTCGATGAGGTGGCTGCCAATGCAGGATACATCACCCCTGTGCCCGGTGGGGTGGGGCGCATGACCATTGCATCTCTGCTCACCAACACCATGCTTGCCAAAGCGAACAGGTCCGACAAAATCTGAAACAGACAGCTTCGCTTATGTCAGTGGCTCATATCAGGCTAACAAACAGAGACGATGAGTTTGTATTGGTCGATCAGGATGTGTTGGAGGAAATAGGGAGGAACGAGTACCTGTCCTCTCTTAAATTCTTGGAGAGGCTTCGGTCTCATTCCAGCGGTTACGCCATTTTCCAGCGGTGCGTCACAACGAAGCAAGGCCCCGTTTTTGAGACCATCTATCTTCATAAATACATCGCAGAGAAGTATGTGAAAAAGCCTAAGGATTTGGAAGGTAGGCTGTTCGTCCGTTTCAAGAACGGTGATAAGCGTGACTGTAGGTTGAAAAACCTCGAATGGACCAACATGGGGCTGCTCCGAAGGGCAACCGTTGCTAATGGTCAGGGTTCATCGGGTTACCGCGGTGTGGTGAAACATGGAAATCGATTCAAGGCGGTCATTTACAAAGACCGGATGCCGATACAGCTCGGACTGTTCAGCACTGCCGATGAGGCTGCTCGCGCCTACAACGCCAAGTCCATAGAGCTGTTCGGTGACAAAGGCATAATCAACCCGGTGGACTGATCAGCTGCTCATGCGCTCTTGGGCACCTTCACTGTGATGCTCAGGAAACTGACCTCATCGCTCACCGGATGGATGAGGTGATCGATCGGGTGGCCGCTTTTCCGGTACATGTCCAGCAAGCCGAGTCCTGCACCACCTTTCTCTGAGAACTCTGCATGGGTGAGCCGATCGTTGTACACCTCCCGAAGTTCATCCGGATCAAGTTGGTTCACCTCGTGCACACGTTCCTCAAATGTCGGGATATCTGTTTTAAGAATGAGGTTTCCGGTTTTGATCACAATGGCGTCAGGCTCTCTCTTCACCAGTATGATGCCTTGCTTTCCGTCACCGTCATCGTAGCCATGGTTGACCACATTCTGGAGACATTCAATAAGAACGTTGAACACCCGCTTGCGCAGTTTCTTCTCCTCTCCGAGATGATTCATGCGGTTCTCTGAGATCTCCAGCAGCTGCTGAACGGTATCCTCCGTGATCGTGTCGCGGTAAACAAGCATGATACCATCCTCCGCCATGAGCCGGTTGAATTCAAGTTGCTTTCTGATGTCCTGTTTCATGACGCTGCCTTGGACGGTGATAACTGTTTAACGAGGTCTGCGCCTCTAAAGTTCCGATTATCGAATTAAAATTAAATTTCGTTTGCTTGAAATGTCAGTGGTCACGGGGTCGTCTCATTTGTGTTTTTCATATAATGTATTTGTATTTCAATGTATTATTGTTATTTCTTGCTGATTGAAAAGAGGAGTGCTGCGGGTGTCGTGTCCAGATAAGGATGAATTTGAATTAAGGTTCATTTGTTGTTAATGTACAGCTAACCCCGTGGTTTGTAAACGGATGTCTGAAGTTAGTGCGGTGGCATGCTAACGAGCTTCTGGTGAGGTGGTGACCGGGGAGCCGGGTTCTGTGGCCTACTTTCGCAGCATGAACACCCACGTGCTTGACGAGTTGACACGGGCCGAACTGACCGCAGGCACGAAGCTGCCGCTGATGGAGCGGTTCTATACCATTCAGGGAGAGGGTTTTCACACGGGCAAACCTGCCTATTTCATCCGCATCGGTGGTTGCGATGTGGGCTGTCATTGGTGCGATGTGAAGGAAAGTTGGGACGCCTCGAAGCATCCGCTCACCCCGATCGCAGACATCATTGCCCAGGCTGTAGCGCAACCTTCGGACACTGTGGTCATCACCGGTGGGGAGCCGCTCATGTACCAACTGGGGCCGCTTACAGAGGCTTTGCACCTTCACGGGAAGAAGGTTCACGTGGAGACCTCCGGTGCCTATTCAGCTTCAGGACAGCTGGACTGGGTGTGCCTTTCTCCCAAGAAGACCATGCCGCCACTCAAGGAGTTCTATGCATTGGCACATGAATTGAAGGTGATTGTTCACAACCGCGATGACCTGAAGTGGGCTGCCCAGCATGCCGCGCAAGTGAATCCAGAGTGTTTGCTTTATCTGCAGCCCGAATGGAGCAAGGCCAACGAGATGACTCCTATCATCGTAGACCACGTGATGCAAAATCCCAGATGGAACATCTCCTTGCAGACCCACAAGTATCTTGGCATACCCTGATAAACGGACATTGATGCTGACACGTTCTCTCTTAATGCTACAGACCGCGCTGCTGCTTTTGGCTGCCAACGCGGCCATGGCGCAGATGAAATTCTCGACAGAGAACAAGAAGGCCATCAAGTTCTTTCAGGAGGGCCTGCGGTACTACGACAACAAGATGAACAGCGAGGCCGAGGAGCTGTTCCTCAAGGCCATCAAGGCGGATGGCAGGTTCATCGAGGCGCATATCCTGCTGGGGGACACCTACTTCGACATGGACCGAAAGGATGAGGCTATCGGTATGTACAAGAAGGTGGTGGAGATTGACGACAGCTTCTTCAGCAACACCTACTTTCAGTTGGCGCAGATGGAGATGTCCGTAGGTGCATACGAGGACGCCATCAAGCATTACAACATTTACCTGGAGAAGAAGAGGGTGAATCCCCGCTCCAAAGAGAAGGCGGAGCAGCAATTGCGCAACGCGGAATTCGGTGCCAAGGCAGTGAAGCAGCCCGTTCCTTTCGACCCGACAAATCTCGGGCCCAATGTCAATACAGCCGATTACGAGTATTTCCCTGTACTGACCGCAGACCGGCAGACCCTTGTCTTCACGCGCAACAAGAGGCGCACGGCCGGAATGGATTTTCAGGAGGATTTCTACATCAGTTTCCTGAACTCTGAGGGGGAGTGGGGCATGGCCATGAATCTCGGTGACCCGATCAACACGGACGACAACGAGGGTGCGCAGACCATCACTGCCGATGGTCAGCAGCTCTTCTTCACCGGTTGCAACCGCAAGGGCGGCATGGGCAGCTGCGACATCTACCGGTCGGTGCGGGAGGGCCGTTCGTGGAGCCGCCCAGAGAACCTCGGTGCGCCTGTGAACTCCAACAAGTGGGAGTCGCAACCGTCCATATCATCGGACGGGAAGACGCTCTATTTTGCCAGTAATAGGGAAGGTGGAAAGGGCGGCTCGGATATCTATGTCACCCGTCTCGGAGCCAACGGGCTGTGGACCGACCCCCGCAATCTCGCGGACAGCATCAACACCGATGGGGCGGAGGAGACCCCATTCATACACCCGGACGGCCGCACGCTTTACTTCACCTCCGATGGTCATGTGGGCATGGGAGGAAAGGACATTTATGTAGTGCGGATGAAAGATGATGGCACTTGGGGAACGCCCAAGAACCTCGGTTTCCCCATTAACACGCACAAGGATGAGATGGGCCTTTTCGTGGACGCCACCGGTGCCTTGGCCTATTTCGCAAGTGATAGGGAAGGAGGACAAGGCAAGCTGGACATCTATTCGTTCCCGCTCTACGATGCGGTGCGCCCCACGCCTGTCACCTACGTGAAAGGGGTGGTGAAAGACCGCGACAGCAAGCGGCCCCTCGGTGCGCGCTTCGAGCTCATAGACCTCAGTACCTCACAGACGGTCGTGGAGTCGAGGTCTGACAGGGTTTCGGGTGAGTTTCTGGTCTGCCTGCCGGTGGGGCACGACTATGGGCTCAATGTGTCCAAGGATGGTTATCTTTTCCATTCGGAGAACTTCTCGCTTACAACCATGGCAGATGAGGGCAAGCCCTACCGCATGAATGTGGAGCTGCAACCCATCGAGTTCGGCAAGTCGGTAGTGCTGCGGAACATCTTCTTCGAGACCGGCAGCTTTGACCTGAAGCCTGAATCTACCGCAGAGTTGGAGAAGCTGCTGGCCTTCATGGAGCAAAATCCGAAGATTCGGATCGAGATCGGGGGGCATACCGACAACGTGGGCCAGCGGCAGGATAACCAGGTGCTTTCAGAGAACCGCGCCAATGCCGTGCGGCTCTATCTGCAAGATAAGGGCATCGATGCCGCACGGATGACCCACAAAGGCTACGCGGACATGGAGCCTGTGGACACCAACGACACTGCCGAGGGCCGCGCCCGCAACCGCAGGACGGAGTTCAAGGTGACCGAAAGCAGATGAGCTGCATTGTACTTGGTTTGACGAAGGTCAGATCAATGCACATGTCTGCTCCTTTCCTTTGACGACCGTTTGCAAGGGGGAGGGGTCACAGATCAACTACCTTTGCAGTTCGGTTTTGAGCCCGGGACTAAAACCATTCAGTGCATGGAGAACTTAGAGAACAAGTTGGATGGAATGGTGTCTTTGCGGCACTTTATCCTCGGCATGGTTGAGTTCTCCGACAACGAACTGGAGGACATCCTGTCCCATTTCAGCCCGATGCACCTGCCTGCCGGAGAGTACTTCGTGGACGAGGGCACCATCTGTGAGCATATCGGCTTCATCGTGCGCGGCAACATTCGCAGCTACTATGAGATCAATGACGAGGAGGTGACCAAGACGGTCCTCCCAAAGCACCACATCGTGACGGCCCATTCGAGCTTCTGTATGCGCAAACCGTCCTTGGAATACATCCAGGCCATTTCTGACACAGACCTGCTGGTGATCGACCACAAGAGCATGTACGCCCTTTACGACAGGTACCCGCGCTGGGAGCGGTTGGGGAGGATGATCCTGGAGCAGATCTATGGCCACACGGAAGGGCGCGTGGTGGCATTCCTGACCATGAGTGCCGAGGAGCGTTACCGCAAGATGCTGGAGGAGGATGCGGCTGTGCTGCGCAATGTGCCGCTGAGATACATCGCCTCGATGCTGGGCATCACGCCCGAGACTTTGAGCCGCATCCGCGCCAAGGTTCACAAGGGCAAGAAGGACTGAGCTTTACTTACTTTGGCCGTATGAATGCAGCATCGGCCATAGAACGGGGCTTTCGCACGCTGCTGCCGTCCCCGCTTTCCATCGCAGTGCTACTCACGCTGCTCACCATGCTGCTGGCATGGCTCTTCACTGAGGATGAGACCAACGTAGGTGAGCGCGCCATCAGCATCATTTCCTATTGGGAGAATGGCCTTTGGAACCCTCCGATGCTGGTCTTCGCCATGCAGATGATGCTCATGCTGGTGCTCGGGCATGTCCTTGCATTATCGCAGCCGGCCAGTGCTCTCATAGGTCTTGCAACGCAATACTGTGGCACCACTGCCCGTGCTGCTGTGCTGGTGACGCTGCTAACGCTGCTCGTGTCGTTGTTCAACTGGGGGCTGGGACTGGTGTTCGGGGCCATCTTCGCACGCAAGGTGGGCGAGCACGCAGCAAGGCTCGGCCTGCCGCTCAACTATCCGCTCATCGGTGCAGCGGGCTATTCTGGCATGATGGTGTGGCATGGCGGCATCTCAGGTTCCGCCCCCATCAAGGCAGCAGAGAGCGGGCATATCGTTGCGCTGTTGGAGCCTTTCCTGAAAAGCAGTGACCTGACGGTGCTGCCAGATGCGGTCAGCCTCTCGGAGACGGTGTTCAGCCCCATGAACATCATGGCCACAGCCTTGGTGCTGATGCTGCTTCCGCTGTTCATGTACATGCTGGCCCGCATGGTGCCCTCCGCTACCGTTGCCCTTCCGCAGGAAACGATGCTGACGAAGGCAGAAGACCCGGCAGCGGGTGCCACGGCCATGGAGCGGCTTGACCGCTCGCGGATGTTCACCTTGCTGCTGGGTGCGGGCATGGTGCTGTGGTGCATGCGCACGGCATGGATGCGGGCCGATGCTTCACTCAGTTTCATCAATCCCAACTACATCAACCTGATGCTGCTGGGCCTCGGACTGCTGATGCACCGCAGCATAGTTGGCTTTCTGGAGGCGTTGGACAATGCCATCGGTGGGGCCTCGGGCATCCTGATACAGTTCCCGCTCTACTTCGGCATCATGGGAGTGATGGGCGGATCGGGATTGGCCAAGCAACTTTCGGACTTCTTTGTGAGCGTGGCTGACGAGACCACCTTTCCGTTGCTCACGATGCTCAGTGCGGGCATTGTCAACGTGTTCGTGCCGAGCGGTGGCGGACAATGGGGCATTCAGGGCCCGGTCATCATCAAGGCTGCGCTGGCGTTGGATGTGAGCATCCCGAAGGGCATCATGGCCATGGCATACGGAGACCAGCTCACCAATATGCTGCAACCTTTCTGGGCATTGCCGCTGCTGGGCATCACCGGACTCAAGGCCCGGGAGATACTGCCCTACACACTGCTGCTGATGCTTCCTGGTGCATTGATCTTCGGAGCGGTTTTGATTGCTGATTTTTGAGTGCTGAGTGAGGATTTTTGATTGCTGATTTTTGAGTGCTGAGTGCGGATTTCTGATTACTGATTTTTGAGTGCTGATTGTTCAGCGAGCGAAATCCCGCTACTGAGAGAAGCGGAGTGAGAATGCCTCAACTGGTTGAGTGAACGCATAGATGCTACTGGAGATTTATGTTTGTAGCGTTCAAAAAACACTGAGATGATGAAAAGGATTTTTCTTTTGGCCATGGTAGCCATCACGGCTGCTTCTTGCGGCAGTGTGGAGATCACCAAGCGGAGGCACATGCCGGGCTACCATGTGGACCTCGGCAGGCAGCATCGCAGCGGGTTGGAACAGCCGGAGCGTATGCCCCATGCGGAACGGTCAGCAGTGGAGACCGTGGTGCCTGTGGCCGCAGTGCTGCCGGTAGAACGTAATTCCGATGATGTCCTTTCCGCAGTGCCGCTCACGGCTTCGACCGCGCAGATGTCCTTGCCAGCAACGGTCAACAGGGCAGGGGATAGGGGTTACGCCATGACCCGCCAACCGATGTCTGCCATGGGGGAGGAAGGTTTTACCAAGCGACTTCGGACTTCCGTGTTCCCCACGCGCGATGAGGAGAAGTTTGGCTGGAGCACGCTGAGTTTCATCGGTTTCGGGCTGGGTGTGGCGGCATTTGTTACCGGAGTGGTGGGCATTGCTTTCCTGGCCATGTTCGGGCCGCTGTGGTTCGTGCCCGCAGTGGTGGCGTTGCTCTTCGGCATATCTGCGCTGATAGTGGGCATCTTCGGCATCAGGGATGCAAGCCGCAGGGCGAGGCGCGGTAGGGGGTTTGCCATCGCTGGCGTGGCAGCGGGCGGGTTCACCATCATTCTGTGCCTGTTCCTGCTGTTCATCGGTGGGGTGCTCACCTTGGCGGGGGTGTGACCAGATGAACACTACAATGCCTCACGACATTTCGTTGGGGTATCATCAGGGCAGTCGGGTCTTGAAGGTTAGGGCAAATTCCCTTGATTTTCTCGCAAAGTCGCGAAGTCCCGCAGATGCGGGAAAAAGGGTAAGCAGTGAAAAACGATGTCGCTGATGTGAGGTTCACGCGATGGGCAGACTATATGAGACCCGATTGCCCTGGCGGTATCATGCAGCTTGTTGTTCACAGTGGCACAATGTTTTGCCTGAAATTCCGTTACAGTCGGATGAAGAAGGTCATGCTTGCGTTGCTATCGGCCATGCTGCTGGTCGGTTGTGAGCCGGAGGAACAGGCCATCAGGGCGGAGTTCACCGAGACGGTGCGCTTACCGGGAATGCAGACGGTATCCAAGCTCATTGCGGATGACGATGGACTGTTCGTCATCGGCACTTCTGCGGATGCCTCTGGCAGTGCCATGCTGCTGGTGCATCTGGACCTTGATGGAAGGATCCTGTCCACGCACACGTACGCTGCGGATGAATATGGCGAGGGTCATGGCATTGCACGCGCGGCTGACGGAGGGTTGGTGCTCATAGGTGCGAACAGGGTGGGCAATGTGAAGAACATACTGGTGGTGAAGGTCGATGGGGCAGGGGTGTCCCGTGGTCAGTACAGCATCGGTGGGTCGCTGAACGACTCGGGCAGGGATGTGGCGGAGCTTCCTGACGGAAGTATCATGGTGTTGGGCACCTCGTCATCCAGCGGGCCGGGTGTGGCGGGCATGTTCGTGGCCCGGCTCGGTGCGGGTGGCGAGGTCTTGTGGTCGCGGGGCATGGGCGGTGTGTCTGTTGACGGAGGTTCGGAGCTGCTGGTACTGGACGGCCATCATGTGATGCTCTTGGGGTTCACGGAGAGCTTGGGGCCGGGCCAGCGAGACCTTTGGTTGCAGACGATAAGCGTGGAAGGTGATTCCCTATGGTCGTCCTTCTATGGCGGGCCTGCTTATGAGGAGAGCCAGTCCATTGTCCGCATGGCTGACGGAGGTTATGTGCTATGCGGCCATTCTGCAAGCCTCTATCCCATCCATGCCTTGCATGGTCTGCGACTCGATGTGTCGGGCAATGTGCTGTGGGAAAGGCATTATGGCTCGGCACAGGTGCATGAGGGCGGAGAGGGCGTTGCCGTGGACGGTGATGGCAACATCATCATGGTAGGACGTGGGGATGTTGCGGGACTTGGCGAGGAGGTTTTCATCGTGATGACAGACCCCGATGGGAATGTGCTCTTTGAGGAACGCACTGGTGGCCCCGGTGACCAATGGGCAACCGATGTGAAGTGCGTGGGCACTGCGTACTACATCCTTGCCAATACAGCGGTTGAAGGGGCTATGCACATGATGCTCCTCAAGCGACAGACGTCCTGATGTTGCGCCAGCAATGGCCTGCTGAAACGAATCAACATCAACGGATTTTCATCAGCGAATTTGATTCCCCGCTTTTGTGCCAGTGCAAACCCCAGAGGGGTGCAATGATTGTAGCCCAGTGTTTCGGATTGTGGTTGACGATGGAAACCCCGAAGGGGTGGTATATGTCACCCCTCCGGGGTTGGCCTTTCGGGTGTGACCGCCTACATATACTACAATCATTTCATCCCTACGGGATTGTCCGTCCGGGTCTTCAAATGCCATGACCTGCGTCACAGAGATCGTCAATCCTTCACGGACGTTCTGTGTTTCGATGACCATGTGCATATTCGTTTCAGGTGTACTGGGAAACAAACGAGGAATCATTTCAGCGAATTACGAATCCATACGAATCCCGCACGTGCGGGACGATTGTACGAATGGGGTAGCGGGATACATAGTTTGTGGATTCCGACCGATCGTAGACAAGGAAGGGCCTGTCCGAGCATGACCCATTTCATCCTTCATCTATGAAACACTGCGGCTGACAACCGTGTTGGATAGGTACGCTACCTTGCGCTGCGCTTTCGGGAGGCATGAACAGACATTTTTTCCAGCTGATATTAGAGAATGTATATGTGGCCATCGCCTCCATCAAAGGGCAGTGGCTGCGCACGGTGCTCACCATGCTGATCATCGCCATCGGCATCACGGCCCTGGTGGGCATCCTCACGAGCATTGATGGCATCCGTGGCTCGATCAACAGCAATTTCACGAGCATGGGTGCCAACACGTTCACGATTCGTAACAAGGGCACCAATGTGCGCATCGGCTCCGGTGGCAAGAAGCCCAAGACCTTTGAGCGGATCCATTACCGGGAGGCTACCCGTTTCCAAGAATCGTTCGATTATCCTTCACAGGTGTCGGTGTCGGCCATGGCGAGTTTCTCGGCCAAGCTGAAGTACGGCTCTGAGACCACACAGCCCAACATCAACGTGATGGGCTGCGATGACGCCTATTTCGCGGTGAGCGGCTACGAGATAGCGCAGGGGCGCAACTTCACCGAGCCGGAACTGCGGTTCGGCATGCCCGTCATCGTCATAGGCTACGAGGTGTACAAGACGCTGTTCGGAGCAGGTACCGATGCCATAGACAAGCAGGTGATGGTGGGCGGCTACCGCTACAAGGTGATAGGGGTGCTGGCAGAGAAGGGCAGCAGCATGAGCTTCGGGGGCGACAAGACGTGCATGATACCGCTCACCAATGCACGGCAGAACTACCTGGGCCGCAACACTTCCTTCACAGTGAGCGTGCTGGCCCCCAGTGGCGACCGCCTCGATGAGGCCATCAGTGAGGCGGTGGGCGCCTTCCGCATAGCCCGTGGGCTGAATCCGATGGAGGAGAACAACTTCGACATCGTGCGCAGCGACAACCTTTCGCGCATCTTGGGCGACAACCTATATCAGGTGCAGGTGGCGGGCATGCTCATCGGCATTGTCACGCTGATGGGTGCGGCCATCGGACTGATGAACATCATGCTGGTGTCGGTCACAGAGCGCACCCGCGAGATCGGTGTGCGCAAGGCACTGGGGGCCACCAAGGCGTTCATCCGCCTGCAATTCCTGGTAGAGGCGGTGGTCATCTCGGTGATCGGTGGACTGCTGGGCATCGTGCTGGGCATTGTTATCGGCAATGCGGTGTCGGCCTTCATCGGTGGCGGGTTCATCATCCCTTGGGGCTGGATGACGCTGGGGGTGGTGCTGTGCTTCATCACGGGTGTGGTGAGCGGCTTCTATCCTGCGGTGAAGGCATCGAACCTCGACCCGATCGAGAGCCTGCGATTTGAGTGAGGGTGCGGGGGGCTTCGCTGGTTGGCTGAATAATCGCTTATCAGTGAACCGTGGACGGTTCGTAATAGAACGCCCCGCATAAGCGGGGAGGCGCAGCCTCCCCGCTTATGCGGGGCAACCCGCTAAAGGCGGGTTTCTACCCTGCGGTGAAGGCATCCAACCTCTGGCAGTATTGGCGTCTTGCCAATTGCTTCACGATAAGTTCCGTCACTCGAATCGAACCGCTCAAAGCGGTGAGCTCATTGCAGCAATAAGTGATAAGAGATCGGGTAATGAACGGCTTGTTGGAGTTGAACCCTGCTGCGATGGTTATGGACCTTCCGTGCTGTATGAGCATTCTGAATTGAAACTGTCCGCTATGTGCGGCAGGTTTTTCCTGAGGGCCTCTTTTCCGGCCTATGCAGGCGCATCATGGGGCGGTCACCCTTTTCTCCGTGCAGGCTGCAATTCGAGACCCAGAAGGGTGATGTCGTCCACTTGGGGTTCGCTACCCCTCCATCCGTTGAGTTGGGCCTCAAGTCTTGCAGATTGCTGGCCCATGGGCAGGTGCTGGAGGTCTGCCAGCTCCTTGAGCAGCCGTCTGCGGGTAAGTTTCCGTCCTTCGCTTCCACCGAACTGGTCTTGGAATCCGTCCGTGAAAAGGTAGATGCGTGAGCCGGAGGTCAACGGCTCGGTGGTGGTGATGAACTCCTTGTCCTCCTCCACGCGATGCCCGGCTATGGAGTGCTTCATGCGGGTCATATCCCTCAGCCCGTCCTTATCCGCAATGACCCCGTAGGTCTGGATGAGACAGTATTGCATCAGGTCTGTGGAGCGGTCTATGGAGATGAACCCTATCTCCATGCCATCATGGATGGCGCTGTCGCGGTTGTTGCGCGAGAGGATATGGCTCAAAGATTGGTCGAGCTGCCGCATCACTGAGGCGGGGTCAGTGCATCCCTCCTTGATCACAATGCGGTCGAGCAGTTCCATGCCGAGCATGCTGAGCAGGGCGCCCGGCACACCATGTCCGGTGCAGTCGCCCACGGCCACCAGAAGGCTGGAGTCTGATTGATGGCACCAGTAAAAGTCGCCCGACACGATGTTGCGTGGCAGGTAAAGTGCAAAGCAGTCGCCAAAGCCCTCATGCAGGGTGTCCACAGAAGGAAGCATGGCCTGCTGGATCCGCTTGGCATATTGCATGCTGTCGAGGGTGTCGTTGAGCGCTTCATTCAGCTTATCGGTGGTGTTGCGCAGGGTCTCGGTACGTTCGTTCACCCGCTGTTCAAGCGTGTCGAGGGCGTTCTTGAGCTCGGTGATGTCCTCCTTGATGGCGATGTAGGAGGTAATGTTGCCGTTCTGGTCCGTGATCGGGCCTATGGACGCCCTTTCCCAGAACAACGAGCCGTCCTTTCGTCTGTTGAGGAATTCCCCGGTCCAGATGCTGCCGCTGGCGATGGTCTGCCACAGGTCCTTGTATTCATGCCCGGTGGTGTGGCCCGAGTTCAGTATGCGCGGATTCTTGCCCAGCACCTCATTCAGTTTGTAGCCTGTGGCGCGCTCGAACCAAGGGTTCACGTAGGCTATGTTGCCATCCAGCCCTGTGATCATGACCGATACCGGGCTTTGCTCCACGGCAGTGGAGAGTTGCCTCACGCTCTGCTCGAGGGCTTTTCGCCCTGTGGTGTCGTGCATGGCAGTGACCACCAGTCTCTCCTCAGCCAGCACGATGCTGTAGGCGTCCACCGTGCGCTGCTCGCCCTGCCGTGTGTGGATGGTCAGGTCGGGCCAATGTACCTGCGAACCGCCTGCATGGGCAATATCCTGCATGACGCGCTGTCTCACACTTCCGCGATAGTCACGGTCGGGGAAGGCCGTCCGCAGGTAACTGCTCACATCATTCACCTCTTCCACCGACATGCCGTGTATCTTGGCGAAGTTCGCGTTCACGTTGATCACTTTGCCATCCTCAAGCCGGTGCACGGCTATGCCCAATGGCAGCCCCTCGATCACAGAAGAGGCCAGTCGGAGTGCCTTCCTGCCGTTGTGTTCCATCCTGCGCACCAGACCGAACACAAGTATTGCGGACAGCACAACGAACAGGTAGCCCTTCGCATTCTGCACTTTCTCTGGCGAGAGGGGAAGTTCATCAGCAAGACTGAAGGAGACATGATCCGTTACCCAGATCCACAGTAGACCCGCCAGCAGGTAGATCAGCGTAAGCTTGTAGGCTGAGGTCATGGAACAGGGGGGTCCCGTGTAACGGAGCAGAGTTAGATTGGCAAATGTAACGACACACACCTTGTAAAGCATGTACGGTGCTGTGTAGTGAAGGGCAAATCCATCAAAACTCCCAACTGTAAGAACACATCAACGCTCCACTGAAAAAGCTCAACCACAGCGCACACCATCGTATGCAGTTCGCGTTCCTTTATGTTGAAGATGAAAGTCTTTCGCAGGAAGACCTTAGGCCACCTTCCTTCATATGAAATCAACAGTAGATCTGCATGACTCCAGAACTCCCTCTCAACGACTTGCCCCTTCGAGTCTCGACCCGACCGAGCGCCTGCCGTCTGAGTGATAGGGCTACGGGGCAGAAGGGTCTTTCTCAGACCGATAGAACAGGAAAACGAAACACGCGCCCACGGCATTGAGCACGTGCCACACCGCATGACCCTGAAGCCAGAGATGAGGGTCGCAGAGCAAGCTCTCCTGTGTGCGGCTCAGGTTCCAAATGGCAAATGCCAACAGCAGTATGAAGATGCCGGTCCACCCCAGCCAGACTTTCATCTCGGTCTTGCGGATGTAGTGCAGCATCAACTCAAAAATGGCTGCCAGCAGCAGATGGACGGCAAAATAGAATGAAGGGGCAGATAGCGAGAGGAGCTGATAATGCTCTGCGTTGAGCTTGATGTAAGAGCCGATGGAGACCCCGAGGACGAAAACCGCGATGAACACAACATCCGACCATCCATACCACCTTGCCATGGCGTAGGTTGACATGAAACATGCGACCATGAACATGCCCAGAAGGTCGAAGAAGCCCCCTAAGGCCGTGTTTGTGGCATGCATGGCAAACGACCCCGCCCCAAGAATGATGAGGCTGCCCGACATCAGCAGTGGGTAATGAATGGCAGATGTCATCCGATTGGGAGAATGATGACGCGAACGGTAGGTATGCCAGGCGATGAAGATGCCCGCAAGACTGAAGGCCAGATTTGACACTGAATTGGCCGGCTGCTTGATGTATCCGTCTCCAGCGTGCTCGCAGAAGGCCATGATGCCATCCCGCTCGTCACCGAACCATCCGTAGAAGATGCCCAGTGCCACGGCCACGGACGTGAGCACAAAGAGCCATGACGGCAGGGTCAGCAGGATGGTTCTATTATCCGTCATGTGACCGTTCTCTGAAGTTGCAGTGGGGCGGTCAAATGTATCGCAATGGGGTATATTGTTGGGGATGGGGTGCGGTGTCTACCCTGCGGTGAAGGTGTAAGCTTCCCCAAAAACAGGACGGTTCGTAATAGAACGCACTGCCTGCCCCGTATTTTGCGGGGAGGCGCAGATTGGTGCGGGCGGATGAACCCCATCGATTTGCCATAAACCCTCAGATTAATTACTGTCTTCGAAAAAATCATTATCTAACTCTTTAACTTCGTATACAGCTTTGACTTGAATACCAACATTGTATTGATGCATAAGGTCAACTAATTTTAAACCATCAATCAGAACTATTGTATGATGAGCATCGTGAGCTTTTTTAGTTGCTCCTGAGTCAAAAGCTGATGTCGTAACGAAAACCCCTTTTTGAGTGTCACCGCTCATCGCTCCAGTAAAATTACGAATGTCCTTTTCACGCACCTTATTTTCTCCATATCGTTTGGCTTGGATATAAATCTTATCTAATCCAAGTTTATCCTCATTAATTATTCCATCAATTCCGCCATCTCCCGTTTTAGCAGTTTCAACGAAATCACCATACCCCATTTTTTTGAGTAGAATCAGAATTACTTTTTCAAAATAAAACGGATCGATTTCCTTTAGTTTTTCAAGCAGCTCGTCTTTAACCTGAATATCTATTTGGTTAAAACCTTCATCAATAAGATCCTGTGGTGAAGCGTTCTCAATAATGGAAGGAGTGGACTCTTTCTTGGCGTTTTCCTCGTTGTAGAATTCAAGGAAATTTTCGGAGTTTTCAACTTGTTTTAAGGTTAAGTCTGATTTAGTATGCGCTCTCCCTTTTTGGGTAATTTTGACAAACCCTCTTTTAGGAAATTCAATGTATCCCCCTTTTTTCAAATAAGACTTTCCCCAAGCAATCCTGTTAATTATTAAAATGTCACCGCTTTTGGTTTTTTCCTCCAATTTTTCTTTTGAAAGTTCTGAATAGAATTTATCAATTACTGTCTGATACAGTTCCCTGGCTGGGAGTGTTTCTCCGTTTTCTAGCACTTTCAGAATCGGAATGAAAGTCTCATGAAATTTTGGTATTTCCATATTTTATTCTGTTAGGTTGAATTCTTTACAGTTAAGCACAACGTTTTGCATATGGCTTGTGGCGGTTTCGAAGCACTTTCCTGTCCACCGAAACCAAAGCTTGCTGCGAAGCGAAAACCTTGCTGGCAGCCGTTTATCCGCCATAAGCTATATGCTTTGTTGTGCATAGTGTTTTTTATTTTTTTCAATCCATTTTTTTGCTTCGTCAACTACAATCTTTTCAATGTTCGCTCTTCTTGCACCGTCCCAATAATGATTGTATTCGTTGTCTTCATAGTCAAGGTCGTCCCATGACCAATAAAGAAGATAGAAGTCGTACACTAAGTCTTCATAATCTCTCATTTGACAAAACTTGTAGAGTTCAGTCAAATTCTCTCGAACTTGCTGTCCTTTGGCGATTTGGTGGACGTAGTAACTCGCATAACTTAAAACAGCATCGTCACCGCTTTTCATTTCAAGTCCAAGTTCTTTGATGGTGTCGGTCACAAAGTCAATTACTTCGAAGTAATTTGTCGGCTTGTTGAAACTTGCGAGCATATGTAAAGACGGACTTTCGAAGCCAAGTTCCATCATTTCAAGCGCCCAATCAATGCTCTCGTTGGTGTCGACCTGTTGAATTTCAGGAAAGGCTACAATTTTATATGTCAGTTCACTTATTGGTCTGGTCATTTTTACATTATGCACAACGGTTTGCTAAACGCGATCTGCGTTTAGCCCGCTATGGGTTGTTCTTGTATAAGTTGTTGTCTTTCAACTTTCTGTCTTCCAAAATCAGTTCTAACGGGCTACGGACATTTCTGAGAGCATGTTCCATCTCGGGGCCGTTTTGGTCGAGGTGTTCATGCACCCGTAACTCCCAACTGCCACACCAACTTCTCCGCTCCCCATGTCCTGGTTCCTTTGGTCAGAGGCAAATTTATGACATAGAGCATTGTGTTGGTCGGGGTGGATTGAACTTCTTGCTCTCCAAGCCACTGAGCATGCTATTCGTTGCAACGCATGTGCATTGAAGATCCCCCGGTTCTGACCTCACATCATAGCGCTTCGAAGGGTGAAACAATGCCGATCGAAGGTTCTGAACCCCTTTTTGGGGTGTTCTGGACTTTCTGGCGCAAGCCGTTCGCTGCATGTTTTGAGCCGTTCACTGCACGTTTCGAGCCGTTCGCTGTCAAAATGCTATTGTTCGCTGTTTCGTGTCGGGAACATTAAAATATCCCGAAAATTTGGAGTGCGTTGTTTGAAAATCCTGACCTTCCCGCCTGTTGGTTTCGCGAAAACTCCAGAGGTTTTCGCGAAAACTCCAGAGGTTTTCGCGAATATGTCTCACTGTCTCGCGAGTATTCCTCAAGGTTATGTGTCTCCAATGAAAATACTCGCGAATACTCCGGTTGAAGATGTCCAACAGAGACAAAAGCAAGCAAAACAGCCTCCTTTCTACGCGAAACAATGAGGCGGAGATGTGAAACTATTTTCTGGATGAATCACAACCAAGCGGACAGTGAAGGAACCAATAGACGCATAAATAATTATTAACCAAATAAATACATGCCCATGACAGCAACTTGAAGCACCTTGCCGCCCGTTTGTGCAGACACAGACCAAGCAAATAAAACCGACACTTCAATTACAGTTCAATTTCACTTGACTGTTTACTAAAACTTAAAAGCCATGTCAACAAGATTTGACGGCATTCCCCATATAAAGACGGAGTTCTATGCTTTCCTCCAAGACTTCTCTACCAGCATTGTGGCCACCGTGGTAGTAGGGTGAGGCCCTGCCGGTGTGCGATTCCCGCCCTGCCTGCTCGTCCGTCCGCCTCAGGCGTGCGGACGGGTGGGATTTTTTTGAATATCGAATAACGAATAACGAACCCCGCACTTGCGGGATGAATATCGAACATCGGTAGTGCGGGAAGCCTACACGTTCACATAGAGCCCGAAGCACACGGAGTACTCTATGGTGGCTTTAACCTGCTCCAAGGTCGTTCCCTTGGCCCAGTAGGTGGTGGTGAGAAAACTGTGTATCAGCCCGATGTCGAGCCTTGTCTTGTCTGTGGATACGGATATTCCTTCTTGGTCTGTCATGTCATGGAATACTATGGCAGTGCCAAGGTAGCGACCTGTTCTGGCCCAGTACAAGAAAGAAAGGGCGGTGGCCCGCCCTCTCCATTTGTTTTCTATGGTCGGATGCACTTACTGACGCACCACTTTGCTGCGGCTCGCGTCAGCACCATTCAACACGGTGACGGCATAAATGCCTTTGGGCTGTGCGCTCAGGTCGATGTCAATGTGCTTAGAGATCATGGTGCGAACCATGACGGTGCGCCCGGTCATGTCAATGATGCGCACCTGTGCGCCTGCTGCAGCTGCGATGGTGACCATGCCGTCAGTTGGATTCGGATACACGGAAATTGGCCCTGCATCCTCAGTCGTTTCTCCGATGCCCACAACGCAGTTGGCGATGACGGGGTCGGCCTCCAAATGCTGCCCGGTCGATAGGTCGTGACCTGTAAAGGCGGGATGGTCAGTCGGATACCTCTCGGCACGGAACACCACATTCTCAGGGAAACCGCCCGGGGTGATGGGCACGGGGTCGAACGA
Source organism: uncultured Chryseobacterium sp. (assembly GCA_964500205.1). Lineage (GTDB taxonomy): Bacteria > Bacteroidota > Bacteroidia > UBA10329 > UBA10329 > UBA10329. The sequence goes on from CAZCNS010000006.1 coordinate 75,641, forward strand.
ACCGAGGATGGACCACTGACCAGCTGGGCTCACATATTCCCAAACGATGTCGCCATCATAGTTCACCTCAAACAGGCGGCCGGTCTGTCCGGAGCAGATCAGGGTGTTGCCGGACGGCAGACGTTCCGCTCCGGAGATGAAAAAGGAGAAGAAGCTCGTGAGGTCATCGGCACGGTAGTTCCACACCTTGTCTGATGGGCCATAGGCCTCGCCCATACCGATTGTGTAGAAGCCCGGTGCATCCACAGGTGGTGCAATAACATCGATCTCAGAGAATGCCGTAGGTCTGTCCAATCCGTTGTTGAAGATCATGATGGCACCCGCATCGGGCATGCCTTCCGGTATCCAATGGGCATCGTGCTGGCGCCAGAGCATCTGGTCTGCAGCACTGCCACGGTCATATACCTGCGGATTGCCGTAGCGGTAGAGTATGTCACCGCCCTTGCCATACGTGCCTCCGGTGTGGCCTGTCGCCTCTTCCGTGGTGGTGCTGTGGTCAATGATCCAGATCTCGCTGTGTACCTGAGAGCTGAGTACGATCTGGTCCAGTTCGGCATTGTAGGCCACGGAGTTGAGATGAACGAAGTCATCGCGCGATGAATCGGCAATGAACGTGTTGAGCCAGTTGATGTCGAGCAGCTCAGGATGGTCTGCCACCACGCCATAGTTGTCGCGGGTGGGGTCGAAGTCCTGCACCAGGTGGTCCCAAAGGTTCCATTCCCAAACGATGTTCCCGCTGTTGGGACCGGTGGGCTCCACCTCTATGATGCGTTCGTTCCACAGCACGCTGCTCGACAACTTTTCGGGGTTGCGGCCAGCGGCCACAGACGCCACAGAGTCCACAAGCTCCCATACTATGGCCAGCACATTGCCGTTGGGCAAGGGCTCTATGTCATGGTGCAGGCGTTTCTCGCCATCGTAGTAAATGAAGTCCCAGAGCACATTGCCGTCCCAGTCCACCTTGCGGATCCGCTCTCCTGCACCGCCTCCGTTTATCGGATGACTCTGTGCCGAGTCGGCCTTGGCAGGGTAGAGCAGCGTGCCGTCTTCCAGCAGGTACAGGGAATTGGCAGGCGTTGTATTCGGGCTGTTCCACGTATGCACTATCTCACCACAATTGTTCATCAGATAGATGTTGTGCCCTGCAATAAGAGGCGACCACAGCACATAACCGTCCTCGGCTTGCCAGTCATACTGGAACAGTCCTGTGGTTTGTTGTGCATACCCTTGCGAGAGGGCAAAAAGAAGGAGAGAGGCAAGAATTGGTGCTTTCATGAGTGAAGGGTTAAATACGTGCATGCAAAGTATCCCCTCTCATTTTACCGACCAAATTGAGCGCTTGATTGTATGCACAGAGTTATTCACAATTCCTAAAGAGGTGTCCATATCTGATGATAGAGACGTAGAGAATTGTAGCATTCTGTGTGAGGTGTACCGGCAGATTGCTACATTTTTCAATTCGGAACCCTTCACCCGTTGGAGGATGTGCTTTCCGTGCACCAGTGCCGTATCCCTTCATTTGGATGACGCGTCTCCGCCCGGTCAGGAATCCATTACAGCCGCAGGGATGCTTTCATTGCATTTCCTTTGGGGGTGACATCTCGCAATCAGCAACTAAAGGCCCTTGCGGGTCAAATCACCTAAGGCTTCAGCGCTTGGATGAGGTTCGGGCTATATCGGTAGTCCACATTCAAGCCCTTGAAGTGGTCATGTATCCGTTCCGTCCTCTGTATCCGCGCCATTGCAGGGGGATGAAGCGGGTTCAAGGCATGCCCACCTTCACCCCTACGAACACCGTCCTTGGCCGCGTGGGGCCATAGACGTAGCCCGGATCGCGGTCGGGGCCGAGGTCGAAATCGCGCTGGAAACTGTCGAAGATGTTCTGCATGCCCGCGAACACCTGCACCCGAAAGCGGCCCTTCATCTGAATGGCATAAGACGCACGGAAGTTCAGCTCCATGAACTGGGGCGTGCGCTTGATGATGGTGTAGCCGCCCTGGTCTTCCTCTCCGATCATGTGCGGCACATCCATCCTGCCTGTATAAACACCGGAGAGCGACAGGTCTAGGTCGCGCAAGGGGCTGTAGCCCAGCAGCAGGAACCCGTAGGCCATCGGGGTGCGCAGCATCTGGCGCGTGGTGATGGTGGAGTCGGCATTCAGCTCACTCACGTCCTCGGGTGCCCATATCTCCTCATCCTCGGTGTAGCGGGCCATTTGCACGGTGGCTCCCAGCTGCAAGGTGAGCTTGCGCGAGAAGGCCATGTTCAACTGCATGTTGGCTCCTGCCACGGTGGCCCCGCTGCCGTTGCGCTTGGTGAGCACCGCCACCCCGCTGGGCAGCTCGGTGCGGTCGGCCGTGATGAAGGGGTCGCTGAGGTGCGTGTAGAAGCCCTCTACGATAATGTTGAGCTGCATCTTGCCGTACTGCCGCTCCCAGTTGAGTGAGGCCGTCACGCTGTTGCTGCGCTCGGTGCGGAGGTCATCTCCCAGCCTTACGAACGTGGCCGCACCGCCCACCACCTCGATGTGCAGGTCCTCATCAAAGGCCTGCGGGGCGCGGTAGCCTTGCGCAAAGCCCGCCCGCAGCCGCAGCCCTGCCGCAGGCTCGTACATCACGTTGAGGCGCGGAACGGCCACAGGCAGCACCCGCTGCTGGGTCTGTTGCTCATCCGCCTGCGCATAGCTGCCGTTGATGTTCACCAGGTCGAATCGCCCGCCCGCTGTGATGCTCCACCGCTTGGAGGGCCACCACTCGGCCTGTAAGTAGCTCCCCCAAATGCCCACCTCCTGCATGATGGTGCGGCCGTAGCCCGGCATGGCATCGTCCACATTGCTGAACTGATACTCCGATCCTGCCAGCAGCAGCCACTTTTCGTTGGGCTGAAAGGAGTATTGCAGTCCGCCCACCATGGTCAGGTCTGTGCTGCGGCCGTAGGCGTTGAGGGCCAGCAGGTCGTCCTCGGTGAGCGAGTCGCCCGGGGCCAGCACGCGGCCGCCCGCACCGTAGTAGCTGTCGCGCACTGTGCCCTGTGCCGACACATAGGCGGAGAAGCGGTGGCGCAGGTCCTCGGTGTACTGCTCAAAACTGAGCGACCCGCCCAAGATGCGATGGCGCAGCTGTTCGGTCAGCTCCACCTCATGGGGCTGCAGGTCGAAATCCATCACACCACCACGCCTGAACTCGTTGATGTGGAAGGTGTTGAGGCGCAACATGTTGCGCTTGCCAGGCTTCATGAATGCATCGAAACCGAAGGTGGTGTTGCGCAGAGCGGTGATCTCGCTGATGGCATCCCCGTTGGCATCCCACGCCTGGCGGTCGCGGTTGAAACCGTAGAGGCTGATGCCTCTCGCGAGGTCATCGCTCACGATGCTACCATTTAGGGTGATGGTGCGGTCGGGCGCCTCCATGTCGCTGAAGGCGTAGTTCATCCCCACATCGAAACTGTTCTCGGTCGGCACCTTGGTGATGATGTTGACCGTGCCCGCAATGGCATTTCCCCCATAAAGCACCGACCCCGCCCCGCGCACCACCTCTATGCGGTCCACCATGTTGGCTGGGAACATGTCGAGGCCATAGACGCCCGTCAGTGCCGAGAAGATGGGGCGGCTGTTGATCAGCACCTGCGAGTAGGGGCCCTCCATGCCGTTCATCCGCAGTTGGGTGAAACCGCAGTTGGAACAGTTGTTCTCCAGCCGCAGTCCGGGCGAGAAGCTCAGCCCCTCGCTGATGCTGACGGTCTGCGTGGCCTCGAACATGCGTGCGTTGATGCGGCTCACGATGATGGGCGCGTCTGTCACCGTCATCTCGTAGCGCGAACCGGTCACCACCGCCTCGTCCAGACCAAGGGCATCCTCCGTCATGCGGATCTCGCCAAGTGGGATGTCCGATTGGTTCAAGGTCACGGGCACTTCCAGTCTTCGGTAGCCTATCGCGCTGACCTGAACGACAAGCTCCCCCTGCGGCACATCGCGCAGCTCGAATTGACCATCGGCATTGGCCGCTGCGCCCATCTTGGTGTTCTTGATGATGATGTTGGCAAAGCCGATGGCCCCGTCATTCCCCGTCACCGTTCCTGTGATAGAATGCTGTGCCATGCCGATGAAGGGCAGCAGCAGGCAGAGGAGCAGGAGAGTGGTCTTTCTAATGGAATGAACAAGGCCCTTCCTCCATGGTCGGAAGATGGAAACCGTTGAAACGGTTGTCGTGATAGGCCATCCCAATGTGACCCACGGTTGAAACCGTGGGCTGTTTCTTGCCACTAAAGGTTGATACGGAGCGGGGGTGAGCGTCATGCGGGTCGTTGCCTGATGGCGATGAAGGATTCGTGCGGCAAAAGTATATTTTTCGATTCGTCTAAAAATTGTTTTTGACGATGAAAATTATATGCACCTTCGCACCGTGGACAATTCATTCACCGAGGAGAACTACCTCAAGGCCATTTACAAGCTCTCGCGCAGGATAGAAGGCGGGGTGAGCACCAACGCCCTCGCGGAGCGGATGGACACCAAGGCATCGACCGTCACCGACATGTTGAGGCGGCTGGCGGCCAAGGAGCTTGTCAACTATCAGAAGTATCAGGGCGTCACGCTCACGGGCACGGGGCTGAACGTGGCAGTGGACATTATCCGCAAGCACCGGCTCTGGGAGGTGTTCCTGGTGGAGCACCTTGGCTTTGGGGAGCACGAGGTGCATGAGGTGGCCGAGCAGCTGGAGCACGTCAGCAGCCCAATGCTCACCGAGCGGCTCGACCGATTTCTCAACCATCCTAAGTACGACCCGCACGGTGGCCCCATCCCCGATGCGGACGGCAATTTCCCTGCCTCTGCAAGGGTGCGAATGGACGAATTGACCATAGGAAAGTCCTCGAAGGTACTGGGTGTCACAGAGCATTCCGAAAGCTTCCTCGCCTACTTGAAGAAAGTGGGGCTGCATCTCGGGCAGGAGTTCACCCTCACCGACCGCCACGACTTCGACCGCTCGGTGGAGCTGCTGCTCAACGGGGAGAGCCTTCACGTGAGCTATGATGTGGCGAAGAACATCTTTGTGGCGAATTGATCAGAACGAACTAACTTTGAATCTGTCATGGATTACCGTAACCATATCGTATCCGACCATCGCGTGATGTTGGGCAAGCCCGTCATCAAGGGCACACGCATCACCGTGGAACTCGTGCTCAGAAAGATGGCCGAAGGTGCCACCGCCAGCGACATTCTCGGAATGTACGACCAGCTTACAGAGCTGGATGTTGCTGCCGTGCTGGCTTATGCATCGGAGGTCATCGGTTCTGAGCGTCTGATTTCTGAGGTATGATCATCGTGGATGAGAACATTCCACCCGAAATGGTGGCATCGCTTCGAACCGCTGGGGTCGATGTGATCTTTGTGCGGGAGGATTTCCGTGGGATTTGCGATGAAGATGTAATCTGGCTTTCCAAGGAAATGAACCGCATCATCCTGACCGAGGACAAGGATTTCGGTGAATGGGTGTTCGCCCACAGGGCTGAGGGGGTGAGTGTGATTTTCCTGAGATACCATTTCAAACAGCAAAAGGAAATCACCGATGTGCTCATCCGACTCATCAATGCTGAACAGGAGGATCTGCGCGGCAGGTTCACCACAGTGTCTGTCCGCAAGATCAGGTCACGATCCATCTGATTAACCTGCACGTGAGCCAAGACGTGGCGTGTGACGAACTGAATCTTACATCACCCCGATGCGCAACCTGACTCTATTTCTCTTCGTGCTCACATTCTCAGATGCTTTAGCCTGTAGCTGCAAGGGCGGGAATCTGAGAAGTGGTCAAGCTGTCAATTTCAATTATTCGGAACTGATTGCCGCAGTCGATGTATTCGATTACGATATGGATTCAGGAATAGTGAAAGCGGTGGTGCTTGAGGAGCTGAAAGGCGACTTCGTCTCTGACACACTCCTGATTCTCAATATGGAATTTTGCGGAGTTCATGTCACTCTTGGAAGGTGGCTTCTTTACCTCACAATGGGTGAGACCACTGATGGTGTGACCATCCCAGTTGTGGACGGATGCAGCATTTCCCGCTCCTTTGCAAACCCTCACCATATTGGGGTCGATGAGTACCAACCGCCCCCTCCTCCAATGCGTGAAATAGAAGGGAACGATGCGTTTTATACCGAATGGGAAGCGAATATTTGTGAAAGAGCCCACAGAGACCTGATAGCTGAGGTACGAGTCCTCCGATCACGACATTAAAAATCAGAATCAGCGATTCCCATCCGTTGGATTCTATCTATGACAACAAAGAGATGACCAAGCAAATTTTCGTAACGAACTGATGTTGGAGTTTATCCCCCAATGGTTTGTCACCCTCTCACCTGTGATGCAGGCACTTATCGCCACCACAGGTACATGGCTGCTCACTGCGGCCGGGGCATCGCTCGTGTTCTTTTTCAAGACGATGAACCGACAGCTGCTGGATGGCATGCTCGGCTTCACGGGCGGGGTGATGATAGCGGCCAGTTTCTGGTCATTGCTCGCACCGGCCATCGCCATCACCGAGACCACGCATCCCGATCTGCCCACATGGCTTCCTGCTGCCATCGGTTTCATGGGCGGGGCATTGTTCCTCTTTGGCCTTGACAAGTTGTTGCCGCACCTGCACATCAATTTCCCCGTGGAGCAGAAGGAAGGCGTGGAGACCAATCTGAAACGGCCCATCCTGCTCGTTCTCGCTATCACGTTGCACAACATTCCAGAGGGTCTGGCCGTGGGTGTGGCGTTCGGGGCGGTGGCCCACGGAGTGGAGGGTGCGACCATCGGTGCCGCCATTGCTTTGGCGATTGGCATCGGCCTACAGAATTTCCCAGAAGGGTTGGCGGTGGCAGCTCCCATGCGCAGGTTGGGCCTCAGCCGGTTCAAGAGCTTCTGGTACGGGCAGATGTCAGCCATAGTCGAGCCGTTTGCAGGAGTTTTGGGGGCTGTGGCCGTGGGCTATGCTCTCCCGACCCTTCCCTATGCCCTTGCCTTTGCCGCTGGCGCTATGATCTATGTGGTCATTGAAGAGGTCATACCCGAAACGCAGATGGACAAGTATGCCGACACCTCTACCCTCGGTTTCATCGGTGGATTCACGGTGATGATGATCCTCGATGTGGCTTTGGGATAGTTGCTGGGCGTAGCTTCACAGCCTGAACGGCCCCATCCATTGGAACACAGATTCAACCAGTTGCTAAGGGACATCGAGGAGCACGGCTTCGCGGTCTGCGACCGGTTTATCCCCGATGAGGCGGCCATGGCCATCTACACTGAGGCGCGGCAGCTCTTTGGGGAAGGTGAGTTCAGGGATGCTTCCATAGGCCATGGCATCACCGAGCAACGCGTGTCAGAGGTGCGTGGCGATCGCATCCTGTGGCTCGACCCTGACGCCATCACCGATGCTCAACATATCTATTGGGATGAGGTAGCGGAGCTTCGGGAGGCGCTCTCACAGTACTTCCGGGTGAGTCTGCCGTGGGCCGAGATGCACCTGGCGGCCTATCCGTCCGGCAGCTTCTATGCCCGGCATCTGGATCAGTTCAGGGACACGGGAAATCGCATCTTCTCTGTTGTTCTTTATCTAAACCCCGACTGGCAGCAGGGCGATGGCGGTGAGCTGCGCATCCACCTGCCGGGCGGTCACCTCGATGTGGCCCCGCTGCTCGGCAGGTTGGCGTGCTTCCGCAGCGATCTCGTGGAACACGAGGTGCTGATGGCGCAACGCACCCGGTTCAGCCTCACGGGGTGGATGAGGCGCGATCAGCCGATTCCGGTGTTCCTCTGAACGGACTTTGGGCTTTCTCGTAGGTTTGCCGAGAATCAATAGACCGTAGGATGTTCAAAAAGCTGCTTTTCCTTTCCCTGCTCATATCGGTGCTGCTCACCGCTTGGGTGTACCAGAATCACATCAGGCCACAAGTGGACGTGACCGCGGTGGAGACGACCGCAGCCTTCACCATGGACGGGCTGATAGCAGCCGCTGAAGGTGATGTGATCGGCCTTGGAGGAAAGATAAGCGGTGCCGGAATGAACCTTTTGGGCAAACCGGAACTTTCACTCTCCGACAGCAGCGGTACGCGCATAGTCCTGGTGACCCTGGTGAGCGGACATCCCTCTGACATGCTGACTGTTGGCGCAATGATTGCAGTGAAGGGCGTCTGGGAACCCAAAGGGGCCTCAGACAGTGTGATGACCATACCCGGACGGCTTACGGATGCCGTAGTGACCGAAAATTGAAATGAGGATAGCCGTCCTGTGCATAATGCTCCTCCTTGGCATCGGCCCCGCATCCGGTCAGGTGCTGGTGGAGTACGACATCGACTTCCGTTTCCGGGACGGCATCTTCCTTTCTTTCGATGATTTTAAGTTCAATAACCCCGTTCCCATCACCCATATCATTTCCGACCATGACATCCGCCTGCCGGACTACATGGAACTGGTGACCGATGAGCCGAGCATCCGTTTTTTTGACAACGTGGGCGAGGAGCGCACCCTGACCACCGACCGCATCTGGGGCTATGCGCACAATGGAAAAGCGTTCATCGGCCACGGTGATGGCTTTTTCAGAATGCCGCTGATGGGTACTATCACCCATTTCACGGCCATCATCACCACCTATCGCATGATGAGCGACCCTATGATGATGACGCATCCCGGTATGATGATGCCTTACCATGAGGTGCCAGTGCAGGAAATGAGGCAGTTTCTGCTCGACATGCGCAGCGGCAAGATCTTTCCGTATTCGGTGGAGGCGGCCATAGACCTCATGTCCTCCGACCCCGAACTGAGTGATGAGCTGAGCAGGATGAATAAGCGCAAGCGGCAGCAGAATGTCATGATGTCTATCCGCAGGTTCAACGATCGGAATCCGCTTTACTTCCCCGAATGACCATCGTCTGAAGGGATCGGAACGGGGTCATGTCCGTGACCGCCCCAAGGATGGCAGCTTGCGATGCGTTTTGTCGCAAGCCAGAGCCCCATCAAGGGCCCATGTCTCTGCAATGCCTCCACCGCGTATGCCGAGCACGTGGGCGTGTAGCGGCAGGTGGCTGGCAGGTGCGGTGAGATGGCACCCTGATAGAATCGGATGGGCAGTATCAGCAGAAAAGTCAGAATGCGGCCAAGCATGTCGGACAAGAATTTTTAGACTGCAAAGGTCTGCCACTATTTCGGGGAGACACACCGCGTTTTCGTGTTGTACATTGATTGTGGAATTCGACAGCGCCAATGGCAGATGTATTTCGTCTCTTTGCAACCCTGATGAAAGAGATGATTCGCATTGCATTGATCCTACTGTCGCTGCCCGCTTCACTGATGGCACAGCAGTACACAATCAAATCACCGGACGGGCTGCTGAAGGCCGAGGTCAACGTGGCCGGCAACATTCACTTCCGCCTCTATCGCGGCAAGCGCATCCTCATGCATTCCAAGCCCATCGCGCTGCTGCTGAAGGATAAGCGCGAACTGGGCAAGGGGGAAGTGGTGAAGGATGTGAAGGAGGATGAGGTGAACCAGGAGGCGAGCCCTGTGGTGCAGCTGCGGTCGTCCGTGGTGAAAGACCATTTCAATAGGATGATATTGGAGATGGAAAGTGGTTTCAGCCTTGAATTCCGATGTTACGATGACGGACTGGCCTATCGCATCACCACGGCCTTGGATGGCGACATAGAGGTGCTGCACGAGGAGATGGGCTTTGAGCTGACCACCGACCCCGACCTCTGGTGGCCTCAGGAGAGCAGCATGTTCTCGCACAACGAGCGCGAATTCATCCATACCTCCAATCAGACCCTGAGAAAGGGCAAGAAGGCCAGCTTGCCCATCCTCGCCAAGTGGGGCAACGGACCGGTGCTGATGTACACCGAGACCGACCTGCTCGACTACCCCGGCATGTATCTCAGCAGCGGTGGGGCAGGAGCTTACAATGCCATTTTCCCCAAGGTCCCCGCTACGCACTTCAAGGTGCTCGACCGCTGGGTGATGCCTGTTTTCACAAAAAAACACATCGCCAAAACCACTGGTAAGCGGAGCTTCCCTTGGCGCGTGTTCATGGTGGCCGATGACGAGGCTAAACTGCTCGAATCGCAGTTGCCATGGCTGCTTGCAAAGCAGCACGACCCGCTGAGCCCGACCGACTGGATACGCCCTGGCAAGGTGGCCTGGGACTGGTGGAATGCCCTCAACCTGGAAGGTGTGGACTTCAAGACGGGGGTCAATATGCAGACCTACAAGTACTACATCGACTTCGCTTCTGCGAACGGTCTGGAGTACGTGATCCTCGATGAGGGATGGTACAAACTCGGCAACCTGCTGAAAGTGAAGGAGGAGATGAACATCCCTGAGCTGGTGAAATATGCCGAGGGCAAGGGTGTGGGCATCATACTCTGGTGCGTTTGGAAGACGCTCGATGATCAGTTTGATGAAGCATTCGACCAGTTCACCGCCTGGGGCATCAAGGGCATCAAGGTCGATTTCATGCAGCGTACCGACCAGTACATGACCAATTTCTACGAACGCGTGGCGGCCGAGGCGGCAAGGAGGAAAATGCTCGTCAACTTCCACGGGGGACCGGGGCCTAAGGGTCTGCACCGAACCTATCCGAATGTGCTCACTTTCGAGGCCGTGCGTGGGTTGGAATGGAACAAATGGAGCAGTAAGCTCACCCCGAAGCATGACGTTACCCTGCCGTTTACTCGAATGATGATGGGGCCGATGGACTACACCCCCGGTGCTATGCGCAACGTGGGCAACCCAAAGAAGCATAAGGTAAGTTTCAAGAATCCGAGAAGCATTGGCACGCGCTGCCATGAGTTGGCGAAATATGTGATCTACGAAAGCCCGTTGCAGATGCTGGCAGACCGCCCCACTGCTTACGAAAAGGAACCTGAGGCGATGAAGTTCCTCAAGGCCGTGCCGACCACTTGGGACGAGACATTGGTGCTATCAGGTGCTATCGGTGACCACATTATCATGGCCCGCAGAAGTGGCGATATATGGTTCATCGGGGGAATGACAGGCGCGGAGGGACAGACCATCTCCATCGACCTCAGTTTCCTCAAAAGCGGCAATTACACCATGGACATCTGGCGCGATGGCGATGACACCTTCACCAACGGAAGCAGCTACGTCCACTCTACCGACAGCGGCATTGGCAGCGGTATGAAATACGTGGTCTCAATGGCCGAGGGTGGCGGATGGGTCGCCATTCTGCGCAAGGGCTGAAAACGAAAGAGGCAGACCGCAACGGCCTGCCTCTCTCGAACGCTGTGTGACCAGAGCGGTCAGTTCTTCACCCGCTCCACGTACTCGCCTGTGCGCGTGTCCACCTTTATCACCTCGCCCTGGTTGACGAAAAGCGGGATGCGGATCTCAGCGCCTGTCTCCAGGGTCGCAGGCTTAAGGCTGTTGGTGGCAGTATCGCCCTTCACGCCCGGCTCGGACTCCGTGATGAGCAGTTCCACGAAGGTCGGTGACTCAGCGATGACGGCCGTCTCGCTCTCGAAGCCCACCTTCACCATCATCTCCGGCTTCAGGAAACGAAGCGTGTCACCGAACAGGTTCTTCGGCACATAAAGCTGCTCGTAGCTCTCCATGTTCATGCATACGAGGCTGTCGCCCTCCTCGTACAGGAACTGCATCTCTGTGTATTGCACACGGGCGATATCCACGTTCTCGCCCGAACGGTAGCGGTGCTCGTAGTTGCGTCCTGAGCTGATGCTCTTCATTTTGACCTGATAGAAAGCACCGCCCTTTCCGGGCATGGTATGTTGCTTCTCGCTCACCATGCACAGTTCGCCATTGTGGCGGATGATGGAGCCTACTTTGATGTCTGATGTATTTGCCATGTCAGTCGTTATTGTCGGGCGGCAAATGTAGCAAGCCCATTCAGCGCAGCATAACGCGGGGTGCGGGTGAACTTTATTTCATGGAATAAGTGAAAACACGTAGCCTTTTCATCCCTGAACCGGATTACCATTGAGCACATTTCAAACCAACCAAAAAACTAACACCATGCGCCTCTATCCGAATGCACTGCTTATGCTCGCCTTATCTGTCATGATCACCTCATGCGAAAAGGATACCGAAGGCGATGGACTCACCTGTGCCGACCTCACCGATGACGGTATGATCGTTGATGGAAAGCTGTTCGTTCATTACGATGATGGCGCGGACATCTGTGTCGAGACCACGCTGTTCGGTGGAACGCGGCTTACTCACAACCGCACAATGATCTACGGTAGCGGTAGCACGCTTATCATACCGTTGATAAACATTACCCTGAGCAGTCTGCCTCCCGCTGGTGCTACCACCACCTACCAGCTGGATAACGGGATTCCGTGGCAGCTCCAGGAACCTGCTGTGGAGGGGCGCGCTACTGTCCGCGTCAATAACCACGAGGAGATACCTGAGGTGCAGGAGAACTGGTTCAGTGACAGTGAGAGCGGCACGGTCGATGTGACAGTGGATGCCAGCGGCAACGTAACCTACGACTTCTCTGTGCTGCTCGTGAAAAACGGAGGGCAGCTTGACGACCGAAAACGTTTCTGCGTTCAGAATTTCCGTTGCCAGCTCTGATGTACCTAACTTCTGACGGAAGCCCCTGATGTCCAGTGCATCAGGGGCTTTTCTTCTTCACCTGACCTATTGCTTAACACCTTTTAACAGCTGAAAACCTTGAATTGATGAGGCTTTGGTGAAACTTTGCACCGCTCAGGATTTCGGAGTGCACAATGTAGATTGAAGAGTGTCGATTGATGAGCGAGGACTGGAATCCTGATCTCGGACGCAACCTTAAACTTTGAACATTAAACCTTGAACCGTCAGCTATGACCGACATCAGAGAGATCAATGAGATGATTGAGCGCGAGAGTGCGTTCGTGCAGCTTCTTTCCGTGGAGATGGAGAAGGTCATCGTGGGGCAGCGTCACATGGTCGATAGCCTGCTCATTGGGCTGCTCTCCAAGGGCCACATCCTATTGGAAGGTGTGCCCGGACTGGCCAAGACCCTCGCCATCAACACGCTGGCATCGTGCATCAGTGCCGATTTCAGCCGCATACAGTTCACGCCCGACCTCCTGCCTGCCGACCTTATCGGCACCATGATCTACAACCAGAAGACGGGCGCGTTCGAGGTGAGGAAAGGCCCGCTGTTCTCCAACTTCATCCTGGCCGATGAGATCAACCGCGCTCCCGCCAAGGTGCAGAGCGCGCTGCTGGAGGCCATGCAGGAGAAGCAGGTGACCATCGGTGACCAGACCTATATGCTGGAGGAGCCGTTTCTGGTCATGGCCACGCAGAACCCTGCGGAGCAGGAAGGCACCTACCCGCTGCCGGAGGCACAGATGGACCGCTTTATGCTGAAGGTAGTCATCTCCTACCCGAAGAAGGAGGAGGAGACCAAGATCATCCGTCAGAACATCTCAGGCGAGTTCCCGAAGGCCTCGGCCATCCTCAAGCCGCAGGACATCCTCAAGGCCCGCGATGTGGTGAAGCAGGTCTATATGGACGAGAAGATCGAGAAGTATATCGTTGACATTGTCTTCGCCAGTCGCTACCCAGCCGACAGCGGACTCGCCAAGCTCAAGGACCTCATCAGCTTCGGAGGTTCGCCCCGTGCCAGCATCAGCCTTGCGAAGGCCGCAAAAGCCTACGCCTTCATCAAGCGCAGAGGTTACGTCATCCCAGAGGATGTCCGTGCTGTCTGCAACGATGTCCTCCGTCACCGCATCGGACTGACGTATGAGGCGGAAGCCGAGAATGTGACCTCAGAGGAAATCATTGCTGAAATCCTGAATACTGTTGAAGTACCTTGAAGAGGGGACGAGGGGCGAAGGACGAGAGTGTCTTCAAAGGGGACGAGGGGCGAAGGACGAGTGACGAGGGAGGGGGGATACCTGAACCCTTGATTTTCGAACGAGAGATCGCGAGTAGTTGAATGTAAAAACTTGTTGTTACAGAATATAACTGATGGACGGACAAAACACCGAAGTCCCATTCCCTCGCCCCTTGTCCTTCGTCCCTAACGGAAGAAAGATGAAAGACCCACTCGACAACCTACGCTTCTACCAACAGTTACTTGAGTTGTTCGATATGTGCTGGGACGATTGCGAAATACTGATGAAAGATGTGAGAGGACGGGAGGTTGCTAAACAGATTATTCGAAGCAGCGGTTCCATATCCGCCAACATTGAAGAAGGCTATGGCAGGGGATTCGGAAAGGAATACCCGCAGTATCTGAGAGTTTCAAGAGGTTCAGCAAGAGAGACGAAAGGATGGTACAGACGCTCCAAAAAGCTGCTTCATGCGAATGTGATTGAAGAAAGGACAATCCAACTGAACGGCATCATCGCCATGCTCTCCAGCACCATAAGCACCCTCGAAAAGAAAAAATCAATCTAACGAACCACCACCACAAGACCAACATCAGCGAAGTACAGCACAGACGATGCGGCCTCACCCCCTCTCGTCCCCCGTCCTTCGCCCCTCGTCCCAATTCCACCGACCTCAGATGGAGACCACGGAGTTATTAAAGAAAGTCCGCAAGATTGAGATCAAGACCCGAGGTCTGAGCAATCAGATATTCTCTGGGCAGTATCACTCTGCGTTCAAGGGGCGGGGCATGGCGTTCTCTGAGGTGCGCGAGTACTCTATAGGTGACGACATCCGCAGCATCGACTGGAACGTGACCGCCCGCACGGGCACACCGTTCGTCAAAGTGTTTGAGGAGGAGCGCGAGCTCACCGTGATGATGCTGGTGGATGTTAGCGGTTCGGGCGATTTCGGCTCGCGCCAGATGCAGAAACGGCAGATGATGACCGAGATATGCGCGGTCATCTCCTTCAGCGCGTTGCAGAATAACGACAAGGTGGGCGTCATCTTCTTCAGCGACCGCATCGAGAAGTTCATTCCGCCCAAGAAGGGCAAGAGCCACATCCTGCGCATCATCCGCGAGCTGATCGACTTCACGCCAGAAAGCAAGGGCACCGACATCGGGCAGGCCCTGCGCTACCTGACCAACGCGGTGAAGAAGCGCAGCATCGCCTTCCTCATCAGCGACCTCATCGGCACGGGC
Organism: uncultured Chryseobacterium sp.; assembly: GCA_964500205.1. Taxonomy (GTDB): domain Bacteria; phylum Bacteroidota; class Bacteroidia; order UBA10329; family UBA10329; genus UBA10329. The sequence goes on from CAZCNS010000006.1 coordinate 90,719, forward strand.
TACAACGATGCGCTCAAGATCGCCAGCCGAAAGCACGACCTGGTGGCCGTCCGCGTCCACGACCCGCTGGAGGCCGAGCTGCCTGATGTGGGCCTGCTGCCCCTCACCGATGCCGAGACGGGGCAGCTCGTGTGGGTCAACACCAGCGATGCGCAGGTGCGCACCCGCATCAAGGCCGAGGCCCTTCGCGCGGAGGACGAGATGCGCTCCGCCCTTCGCAGGAGCGGGGTAGATATGGCCGATGTCCGCACCGATGGCAGCTACGTGAAACCGTTGATGAGTCTGTTTAAAAGGAGGGGGAAATGATGGGTTATTGGTTAATGGCTAAAGGTTATCAGGGAGAAAAAATCCCCCGCCCTTCGGGCACCCCCTTTGAAAAGGGGGACGGGCGTCCGCGCTTCCCTCAGCGTTCAGGATTTGCACAGACGTTGATGTCTGTACCGGGCGCCTTCCCCCTTGTAAAGGGGGTGCCGAGGAACGAGGCGGGGGATTTCCCTTTCAATCATCAATCATCAATCACCATTCATCAATCCCCTCGTCCCTCGTCCCTCGTCCCCCGACCCATTCTCACCCTACTTCTGCTGCTACTGACCACCGCAGCCTCGGCCCAGAATATCCGCAGCACAATAGACAGCACCGAGCTGCTCATCGGTGACCAGTTCCACATGGATCTCTGGGCCGACATCCCAGCGGGAAGTGCGGTGCAGTGGCCGCAGTTCAGGGACACGCTCACCAAGACCATCGAAGTGGTGGAGGCCAGCGTGCCCGATACCGTGCGGAAGGAAAATGGCGACTACACCGTGCATCAGCGGCTCACGCTCACCAGTTTCGACACGGGTTTCATGGTCATTCCGCCCGTGGCGTTCGTCTTCGATGGCGACACGGCCAACCCGCTGCTCACCGACCCCGAACTGGTATCCTTCACCGAGCTGCCAGTGGACATGGAGCAGGACATCATGGACATCAAAGGGCCGATGGACGTGCCCATCAACTGGCGCAAGTATCTGCTATATGGCCTCATCGCGTTGGTGGTCATCGGGCTGCTGGTGGGCGGCTACCTGTACTGGCAGAAGCACCGCAAGCCGAAAGATGCGCCAGCGGCAAGGCCGGTGCCCACACGCCCCGCACACGAAATCACGCTGGAGAAACTGGAAGAATTACGTTTGAAGAAACTCTGGCAGGGCGACCGCACCAAGGAGTACTACATCGAGCTGTCGGACATAGTGCGTGAGTACATCGAGTTCCGCTACGGCATCATGGCACTGGAGCAGACCACGGACGAGACCGTGGCCGCACTCCTTCGCCAGCAGGTCGATGCGCAGCAGGTGGAGGCCCTGCGCAAGATGCTCCAACTGGCCGACCTCGCCAAGTTCGCCAAGTACAGGCCCATGAGCGATGAGAACGAGAAGAGCATGGATGTGGCGAAGGGGTTTGTGGAAGGCACAAGAGCGGTAGAGAGTAAACCCGAATCAGGGAATAAAGCCGATTCCAATTGATGTTTCCAGCTTTCGCAGACATAGCATTCAAGAACCCCGAGCTTCTCTGGCTTCTCGTGGTGCTGCCGTTGATGGTGGCATACCATGTTTTTCTGCACAGGAAGAACATGCCGCAGTTGCGCTATTCGAGCATTGAAGGGGCGAAGAAGGCGGCATCGCCCCGCACGGGTTGGCTCACGTACATCCCAGCTGCGCTGAGGACGTTGGCCGTGGGGCTGCTCATCGTTGCGGTGGCGCGGCCGCAGAGCAGCAGCAGTTGGCAGGACGTGACCACCGAGGGCATCGACATCGTGTTGTGCCTCGACATCAGCGGTTCCATGCTGGCCGAGGATTTCAAGCCCAACCGTCTGGAGGCATCGAAGAAGGTGGCGCAGAATTTCCTCAAAGGCCGCCCGAACGACCGCGTGGGGCTGGTCATCTTCGCTGCCGAGAGCTTCACGCAGTGCCCGCTCACCACCGACCACAGCATCCTGCTCAACCTGTTCCAGGACGTGAAGACGGGCATGTTGGAGGACGGCACGGCTATCGGCCTCGGCCTCGCCACCTCGGTGCAGCGCCTCAAGGACAGCGAGGCGGTGAGCAAGGTGGTCATCCTCCTCACCGATGGCGACAACAACGCGGGCAGCATCGCCCCGATGACGGCCGCTGAGATAGCCCGCGAGTTCGGGGTGCGGGTCTATACCATCGGGGTGGGCACTCGCGGCACGGCCCCGTTCCCCTTCACCGACCCCTTTGGCCGCACGCGCTATCAGGACATGGAGGTGCGCATCAACGAGCCGCTGCTCAAGGAGATGGCGCAGATGACAGGCGGAAAATACTTCCGCGCCACCGACAATGCAGCGCTGGAAGCTGTTTACACAGAGATTGACGACCTTGAGAAATCGAAAATTGACGTGACCGAATACAGGAAACGGAAAGAGGAATTTTTGCCGTTCGCGCTTTTGGCTTTACTGCTTGTGGTTGCAGAGGTGTTCGTTCGACAGACCTTACTTCGCAGCATCATCAATTAAAAATTAAGAATTAGAAATTAAAAATGGCACTAAGGGACGATAACGTGATTCAGCAAAAGAGCTATGCTTTTGCCATCAGAATCGTGAAGTTGTACCGTCATCTTTCACAAGAGAAACGAGAATTTGTATTGTCCAAACAGTTGCTTCGAAGCGGAACATCAATTGGGGCGAATCTTGAGGAGGGAATCGGTGGGCAGACAAGGAAGGATTTCGCTGCCAAAGTGAACATTTCCTACAAAGAGGCAAGAGAATCAAGATATTGGATACGGCTTTTGAGAGACACCGAGTATTTGGAACCGAAAGAAGCTGAATCCATTCTTAATGATTGTGAGGAAATCGTCCGCATCCTTGCCGCCATTGTAAAAACCATGAACAACGACTAATCACCCCGTCAACCCAATTTTTAATTCTTAATTCCTAATTTTTAATTGAATACGCAGTGTTCCGCTTCTCCCACGATATAGCCCTTTATGCCCTCGCGCTGGTGCCGTTGGTGATTCTGCTGTTCTGGTGGAATGCCCGCTGGCGCAAAAAGGCCATGGAGCGGCTGGGCGATAGCGCGGTGCTGGAGACCATGATGCCGCTCTATTCGCCCGCAAGGAGGCGGTGGAAACGGGCGTTGCAGGCCATTGCGCTGGGGTTCATCATCATCGGCATCGCCAATCCGCAGGTGGGCAGCAAGTATGAGGAGGTGAAGCGCAAGGGTTTTGAGTTGATGATATGCCTCGATGTATCGAACTCGATGCTGGCCGAGGACCTACAGCCGAATCGTCTAGAACGTGCCAAGCAGGCCATCAGCACCGTCATCGACCGCCTGAAAAACGACAAGATAGGCATCGTGGTGTTCGCGGGCGAGGCGTACATCCAATTACCACTGACGGTGGACCATAGTGCGGCCAAACTGTTCCTGCGCAGCATCAATACTGAGATGGTGGGCACGCAAGGCACAGCCATCGGGCGGGCCATCAATCTGGCGGTCAATTCGTTCAGTGCCGATGCGAAGAGCAGTAAGCACATCATCGTCATCACCGATGGCGAGGGCCACGAGGACGACCCGATGGCTGCGGCAGCGGAGGCCGCCAAGTTGGGCATCACGGTGCATGGCGTGGGCATCGGCTCGCTGGATGGCACACCGATACCCAATTACGTGCGCGGCCAGATGACAGGCTTCAAGAAAGACCGCGAGGGCAACACCGTGGTCACCAAACTTGATGAGGTGACGCTCCAGAAGATGGCGGCATCGGGCGGAGGGACGTACGTCCGCGCTACCACCAGCCGCACGGGCCTCACGCAGTTGATGGACGAATTGGAGGGAGCGAAACGCGAGGAGTTCGGCAGTAAGATGTTCACCAGCTACGAGGACAGGTTCCAGTATTTTCTGGGCATTGCAATCTTCTTGCTGTTGTTGGAGTTTTTGATGCCGAGTAGGAAAAGGAGGCTGTTTGCGGAGTTCTCGTTATTCAAGAAGGGCTGATACGAATTTGAATCAACGAATTACGAATGAATACGAATTTACGAATGGTGAGGGTCAAGAGTAGCGCAGTTCAAGTAGGCAATCCGTCTTTGCGCTCTTTGCGCCTTACCTCTGCGTACTCTGCGTGAAAATCTTTTGAAATGAAAAACTGGTTGCTCCATATCGTTCTCCTTGCTGTCGGCTTCGCGGCCTATGGCCAGAAGGGCAATGACCTTATAAAGGAGGGCAACAAGCTTTACGAGAAAGGCGATTTCTCGGAGGCCGAGGTGCGCTACCGCAAGGCTGAGGAGGAGAAGGGCGATGCGTTCATCTCCAAATTCAACCTTGGAGATGCACTGTTCAAACAAGAGCGATTTGAGGAAGCTGCTGCCGCTTTTCAGCAATTGCCGTCACTGACCGAGGACAAGCATCAGAAGGCCGCTGCTTATCACAACCTCGGCAATTCGCTGATGAAGATGGAGAAGTACAAGGAGAGCGTGGATGCCTACAAACAGGCTCTGCGTCATGACCCAAAAGATGAGGACACGAAATACAACCTGAGCTACGCACGCAGGATGATCCAGGAGCAGGAAGAGCAACAGGACCAGAATCAGGACAAGGACGACAACAAGGAAGAGAAGGAGGACAAGCAGAATCAGCAACAGCAGCAGGACAAAGGCGAGGAGGACGATAAGAAGGACGACCAGCAACAGCAGCCGCAGGATCAGCAGGGCGACCAACAGGAGCAGGAACAGCAGCAACCGAAGGAGAACGAGATCTCACGCGAGGACGCAGAGCGGATGCTGGACGCGCTGAATCAGGAGGAGCGCGATATCCGCGAGCGGCTGGAACAGCAGCAGAAACGCGGGCCGAAGAGGAAGGTGGAGCGTGATTGGTGACGCTACAGTTCAGCTCTTTGTGAAAAAGGCACTTACCCAGTTGTTGCGTACCAGATAATCGCGCAGAACAAGTCCATTGCGCTCGGCCTCCTCCTGAATTATCTGTAGGTCTTCTGTGTAGAATCCGCTCAGGAAAAGGTGGCCGTCCTCAGTGAGAACCGTCACATACTTGCGGATGTCCTCCAACAGCACGTTGCGGTTGATGTTGGCAAGAATGGTGGAAAAGCTCCTTCCCTCCAGCAGTGTGGCATCACCTTGGAGCACTTCAATGTCGCTGATGCCATTGAGCGCGCAATTCTCCGGAGCGTTCTCAAATGCCCATTCATCAATGTCGATGGCTGTGATGTCCTGAGCTCCCAGTTTGTGCGCAACGATGGCCAACACTGCGGTTCCGCTGCCCATGTCGAGCAGGGGAGAGGTGGGGGTGTGCGTCATCAGTAGTTCGATCATGCCGGCTGTGGTGGAGTGATGCCCTGTGCCAAAAGACATCTTCGGCATTATCGTTATCTCCAATCCGAACCCTTCTTTCTGTTCATGGAATGGTGCTCTTATACGAAACAGGTCGCCTACTTCCACGGGATCGAAGTTGCGCTCCCACTCTTCGTTCCAGTTGCGGTCTTCCTCGCTGCGAACGGAGATTTCAATGACCGTTCCTTGTTCTCGGAAACGGTTGAGCACATCACTCATGGCCGGCTCATCGAATAGCGACTGCTCAACGTATGCCTCAAAGCCCGAATCGGTCTCGAGAAACCCTTCAAACCCCACATCGGAAAGCTCGGAGATGAGCAGGTCGCGGGTCATTTCCTCATTGGGTGTTAGGTGTATTTCGATAATGGTGAATGGCATGTTGGCGTTGACTTGAACGGCCGAAAGTACGCTTCGTACGGAGCGTGTGGCTTTGTTCAGAGTTCTTCCCGAAACAGCGAAGAGGGCGGATGCGCGGAGGACGCTGATACCACAGCACGTTTTTCCCTTCTTTAGATTTGCACCTGATAAGTGAACATTTGCCGGTGCAGGCACTTTTACCTTGCGTTGATATTCTGAATCTAATCTTTGGAAATGCTGATACTCCTTTCCCCCGCCAAAAAGCTTGATTACTCAAAGCAGTCGGTCACCGACCGTTTCACGTTGCCTGAGGATCTTGATCGGTCTGCGGAGCTCATAGCAGTTCTGAGGAAGATGTCTGTCGCGCAGATCAGAACGTTGATGGACCTTAGCGAGGATCTGGCCAGCCTCAATGCGGAACGCTACGCAGATTGGGAAATGGATTTCTCGCATGGTGAGTTGAAGCAGGCTCTATTGGCCTTCAAAGGCGATGTTTATCAGGGTCTCGACACGGATTCGATGAATGCCGATGATCTTGACTTCGCCCAGGATCATCTCAGGATCCTCAGTGGTCTGCACGGGCTGCTCAGACCGCTCGACCTGATCAGACCATACCGACTGGAGATGGGCACGAAGCTCACGGTTGGGAAGGCCAAGAACCTCTACTCGTTCTGGGGGAATACCGTTACTGAGCGGGTAGGGGAGGATCTTGCTGCTTCGGGTTCAGATGTGCTCGTGAATCTTGCATCAGCAGAGTATTTCAAAGTGCTGAATACCAAGAAGCTCGGGGTCAGGGTGGTCACGCCTTCATTCAAGGACTACAAGAACGGACAGCTCAAGTCACTTTTCCTCTATGTGAAGCAGGCCCGAGGCATGATGGCGGGATTTGCCATCCGCGAGCGGCTCACGGAACCCGAATCTTTGAAAGATTTCAATGAAGGCGGCTACCGATACACAGACGAACTTTCGGATGCGAACAACTGGGTTTTTACCCGCTGACGCATCAGTTGTCCTCGTCTACAAAGTTCAGCCCTGACGTGTACTGACCGTTGATAAGCTGTTGCTTTGACTGCCCGCGAAGGAACAGTCCGGGCTCGAAAAGCACTGTGGTGCGCGATGAGAACAATCCCAGTCCATTGTTGATGTTGGTGAAAACCGGGCGGTCCTGAATGGCACCTGTGTTGCTCGCGTTGTTAGCCTCGATATACTGGTAGAGCATCTCCCCGCCCATTTTGACGATCACATCTACGTCACGCGTTGTGCTTTCCTGATTAGGGATCTCATGCGGAATACCGATGATGCGGGTGATGGAGTTGTCTCGCTGCAAAGAGCTACCGATGAAATTGTAGAAGCTTTCACCGCTGATCACGCGCTGAATAACCGATCCGATCGCAGCTCCGGGGTTATCCACAGTGGCAATGAGCCAGTCGAGGCTCTTCGGGGTCTCGACCCCACCTACTACCTCACGGTAATGAAACTTGAGCCATATCTCGTACATCCGGGCGTTGGCCGCAGAGTTCATTCTGATAGTGTAGTCGCGATAGGTGTTGTTGGTCGTGGTGAAGAGTTCGAGCGCCTTGGCCTGCAGGTTGTTTCCCAGAGCAGGGTTGGTGATGAATTGACCGGGGATTCGAATGAGTGATGCCTGAGCATCTGCCATGTAGAGAGTGTCCTGCGTTGCAAGGTCTTTTCTGATCACCTCAACACCATAATCTTTGTTCGGGTCAAGGTTCCTGTTAGAGATGTAGACCATCTGCTCGGGGCCGAAAAAGTCAATCTGGTCATCACCAGGGTCTCCCGTTTCCTTATTCCCGATGAATGCAGTATCCATTCCGAAACGCTGGATATTGTTGCCATCGATCTCCAACAGGTTCACGGTGAGTTCCTCGACCTTGAAATAGTTGGAATCCGGAACTGCCGCCATGTCAAAAGCTGATGCGCGTCCGAGAAACATTTTCTGCACCCTGAAAATGTGGCCGTCCCCTCCATTGTTGGGGTTGTCGTTCTGGTCTAATAGACCATAAACAATGGCCCTGTCCTGATAGTCACCTATCAGATCGACCTCAGTGCTGCAACCAGCGATGATCACGGCCAAAATGGCGAGTAGGAGAGAATTTTTCAAGCTTGTAGTATACTTCATGGGGGCGCAAAGATATAGTCAGGCGTCAGGGGTTCGCATAACATGTTGTCGCCTGCTGTCGTTGCCATAGTTTCATAGCTTTGCCCACAGTCATCTCTACCGACTTTACTTGCGCATGAGCCGATTGACCCTACTACTGCTGCTCTCGGCATTGACCGCCTTGGGGCAGAATCCGCTTGAAATCGATTTCAGTGTAACGCAACTGCGGGAGGATTTCGCTGGCGAGAATGAGAACTGGACCTACATGACCACGGTCGAGAATCTCTACATGCCTGACAAGGGTGACCTTTTCATGCATCGCAACAATCCGAACAGCGCCTACGCCTTCGTCACCAAGTGGCCCCAGGAGCTGACAGAGTTCAGCATCATCAGCAGATTGAAACTGGGGCCTGCCGAATCTGCAGATCAGACCATCGGTATAATCTGCCTTGTTCAGCGGGACGGTAAAGGTGCAGTGGTGGCCGAGTTCAATAAGTACAAGCAGTTCAGGGTGAAGCAGCTGGTAGGGTCATACTACAGGTATGTATCCGGTGATGCCGAGAACAAGGGCTGGGAGAAATCTGCACTGCTCAGGGGCAAGGAGGAGTACAACGATTTGGAATTGCGCGTGTCGTTGCCGCAAGTGGATCTTTACATCAATGGGAAATTCGCCCTGTCCTTCGATGTGCCCGACTACACCCCAGGGCAGATGGGGCTGCTCATAGGCCCCGACACCAAGGCCAAGGCAGACTACTTCTACGTCAGCACCAGCAATCAGGAGAAAGAAAGGTTGGCGGCTGTTGCCGAGAATACTGGTGAAGTCACTAGCACTGTAGAGGTTATCGCGAAGTTGCGCTATGAACTGGAGATGAAGTCGCGCAGTCTCAATGAGTGCGAAACAGAGAGACGCAAGGCCGTATCAGTGCTTGAGGAACGGGTAGGCAAGTTGAATGTGGAGAACGACCGTTTGATGGTTCAGAACCGTCAGTTGGCAGAGTTCCGCGATGAGGTGCTGGTAGATATTGATGAGGATGCCTTCCTCACAGTTGCGCGTAGTCTCAAGGAAGAGATCATTCGCAGCCAGAAGCTGGAAAGCCAGCTTCAGGTCTATCGTGACTCGCTGAAGCTTACCCACGAGAAATACGGCAAGCTGAAACTGGCGCTGCTCGACAAATCGATCAAGAAGGCCGAGCAGGAGAAAGCCGAACGGGACAAACAGGAGTCCGTGAGCACCAAGAAGGAGATAGAGGCCGAACTGACCGATGCGAAGATGAAAAAGGAACAGGAGGAGTGGGAGCGTCAGCAGCGGGAGAAGACTGCGACCAAGGCTGCTATGAAGAAGGAGATCGCAGAGCCCGTTCCCGCTGTCAATGAGGTGAAAAGTGCCCTCTTAGCCCCGGCTAAACCGACCCCGCTACCGATACCGGTACGCAGGGCCAGCAAAAAAACAGACTGATGAGTGTTCACAAGAGTGTAAAGCGCATCACTACGCATGTGCTTCAGGAAATGAAACGCAATGGCGAGAAGATCGCCATGCTGACCGCCTACGACTTTACCATGGCCCGTATCCTGGATGGCGCGGGCATAGACATTCTCTTGGTGGGCGACTCGGCTTCCAACGTGATGGCGGGTCATGAGACCACACTGCCCATCACCCTCGACCAGATGATTTATCATGCTGCATCGGTTATACGGGGTGTTCAGCGTTCGCTGGTGGTGGTGGATCTTCCATTCGGTTCCTATCAGGGAAATTCCAAGGAGGCACTCACCTCGGCCATCAGGATCATGAAAGAGTCTGGAGCGCATGCCGTGAAGATGGAGGGTGGACGTGAGATCCGTGAGTCGGTGGAGCGCATCCTTTCGGCCGGTATCCCGGTGATGGGCCACCTCGGTCTCACCCCTCAGAGCATCTACAAGTTCGGTACCTACACCGTGCGCGCCAGAGAGGATGAGGAGGCTGAACGACTGGTCGAGGATGCGCATCTGCTGCAAGAGACAGGCTGCTTCTCCATTGTTCTTGAGAAAGTGCCGGCCAAGCTCACCACACGGGTAGCCAATGAGCTGGAGATTCCGATCATCGGAATCGGTGCCGGCAACGGTGCGGACGGGCAGGTGCTTGTCTCGCACGACATGTTGGGCATGAACCAAGAGTTCAGTCCACGCTTCCTACGCAGGTACCTCAACTTGCATGAGGATATGACCTTGGCGGTTCAACGTTATATTGCGGATGTGCGCGCCAAAGATTTCCCAAATGCCAAGGAGCAGTACTGAGCGTCTTGTTCAGAAACCGCCCTACTGATCTTTCATTTTTCCCGATTCATGCCCAAGACCCCAATTTCAGTCCTTTTTGAGGACAACCATATCATCGCGCTCAACAAGCCCGCGGGCCTGCTGGTGCAGGGCGACAGCACTGGCGATGAGACGCTTGAGGAGCTGGTGAAGGAGTACATACGCACCACCTACAACAAGCCTGGTGAGGCATATCTGGGCGTGGTACACCGCATCGACCGCCCTGTAAGCGGTGTGGTGGTTATGGCCAAGACGAGCAAGGCACTCGTGCGGCTCAACAAGATGTTCTCTGAGCGCGAGGTGCGCAAGGTCTATTGGGCAGTGGTGACCGCACGTCCGCCCGAGGAGAACGGCAAGCTGATACACTGGCTGCGCAAGGATCAGGAGAAGAACATGAGCAAGGCGTTCAACAAGGAGGCCAAGTACACCAAGTACTGCGAGTTGAACTACAAGATGATCGCTGCGTCAGACCATTACTCGCTGCTGGCCGTGTTCCCGAAAACAGGCCGCCACCATCAGATTCGTGTTCAGTTGGCAAAGTTCGGTTGTCCGATAAAGGGCGATGTGAAGTACGGTGCGCCCCGGCCCAATGTCGATGGGTCCATCCACCTTCATGCCCGCAGGTTGGAATTCGAGCACCCTGTCAAGAAAGAGCCAGTGGTCATTGAGGCTCCGGTGCCCAAGGAGAGTCTTTGGAACGTGTTCGGTGAGGTGGTGGAAAAAGGAGGGCTGGAGTAGGGAAGGTGGATCAGACCTTCCGGGCGACCAGCAGTCCGTCTCGCACAGGCAGTAGCACGGTCTCCACTCGGTCATCGGCCTTCAGTTTCCGCGCAAAATCTTTGAGGGCGATGGTCTCGCGGTCGAGAGCCTCATCGGGCAATGTGACCTTGCCGCTCCAAAGCACGTTGTCCGCTATGATGAAACCGCCCGTGCTCACGCGGTCGATCACAAGGTCGTAGTAGTTCGCGTAGTTCTCTTTGTCCGCATCGATAAATACGAGGTCGAAAAGCCCCTCCAAGGTCGGAATGACCTCCATCGCGTCACCATTGATCACATTGACGCGGTCTTTCATACCTGCCTCGCTGACGTAGCGCAGTACCATTTCCCGCAGTTCGTCATTGATGTCGATGGTGTGCAGAATGCCATCCTCGCGCAGTCCATCGGCAAGGCAGATGGCAGAGTAGCCCGTGTAAGTTCCTATTTCAAGTATGGTATGCGGGCGTACCATCATTGAGAACATGCGTAAAACCTGTCCTTGAAGGTGGCCCGACAGCATCCGCGGGGTGAGCACCTTGGCCCATGTTTCTCGGTTGAGCGCGGCAAGTACATCGCCCTCCTCTCGCGTGAAGGCTTCGGCATACTCCTCGATCTCTTTTGGCAGAAAATCCATGTTCAATCTTGTTTTCAGGTGAAAGATTCGGTTCAGCGATAGGACACCGGGAAGTCCTCATCCACACAGATGATGAAATCGGCCTTGCCACGGTGTTCTTCTTCCAGTTTTCGCAGGTCGGTCTGGGTCACGGTGCTGATGGTCAGCACACGTAGTCCGGGCTGTTTTCTTCGCAGATACCAGAGAATGCCCTCATACCTGTCTGAATGATAGGCTCCGTTCAGGTGGAGAAAGGTCTTTCCGTTCTCCAGATTGGAGAGAATGAAATGTGCCATGGTAGCGTCTTTGATGGCCTGCGCCATAGGCAAGGTCTCGCCTCCATGTCCACCCATCATGGTGAGCATGGCCTTGTAGCCGGGCAGCTCAGGGTCATATTCGATGGGTAGCGGGGCGATCCAAGCCTTGTCGGTAGCGGGCAGCGTGTCCAGTGCCCCGAACCCATGCCTGTAGACCATGCTGGCATAACGTCTGGGAATGTTGGAGGCCACCACCTTGATGTCGTTCACCTTGGCGATATCGATGATGGGAGCATAGTCCGTGGCGTGGTTGTTCCACAGGCGGGCCAGCGTGTCGAGAGCCTTTGCGTCAATTTTCCCTGAAAGGAACGCTTCAAGGTGCTGTTGGTCATCTGCCTCGATCATCTCCATGCCGATGATCACCCCACTTGGCATCAGGTGCTTGGTCCCTTTGAGCTGAAGCCAGTGCGCCACCGGACTGTTGTGCTGCTCACCGAACAGCACCACATCGGCATTGGACATTTCGCGCAACATTCTCTTCTCATTCGCAGACCCTCCTTTCTGGTTGAAAATGCGGTAAGGCATCGCGTCCTGTGCAGCTACCGTGACCGAAAGGATTGTCAGCATCAGGGCGGAAATCAGGGTGGATACGGTTGGGTTCATTCCTTTGGTGTTGGTCGGTCGCGCAAGGTAGCGGCATCAGCGCGATCGCGCTGTCACGGGTTTGGAGTTGTGTGCAGCATTGGCCGACCTTTGCACCGAACCAAGAAGCCACAGCATGGGCAAATTATCACAGCGCATCCAATCGCTCTCCGAGTCGCAGACCATCGCCATGGCGCGCAGGAGCCGAGAGCTTCAGGGGCAAGGCATCGACATCATTTCGATGAGCCTCGGAGAGCCCGACCTCAACGCTGCCGACCACGTGAAGGCTGCGGCCAAGAAGGCTGTGGACGACAACTACAGCCACTACCCGCCAGTGGCAGGCTATCTGGAGCTGCGCAAGGCCATCTCCGATAAGTTCAGAGAACAGAACGGTCTGCACTTCAGCCCCGATCAGATCGTGGTCAGCAACGGGGCCAAGCAGTCGCTGGCCAACGTGGTGCTCAGTCTCGTGGATCCGGAGGACGAGGTCATCATCCTTGCGCCTTACTGGGTCAGCTACCTCGAAATGGTGAAGCTGGCGGAGGGAAAACCGGTCATCGTATCTGCCGACATCAGCACCGATTTCAAGGTCACGCCCGCGCAGCTCGATAACGCCATATCGGACGACACGCGGCTCATCATGTTCAGCTCACCGAGCAACCCCACGGGATCGTCCTACACCAAGGAAGAGTTGGCCGCACTGGCCAAGGTCATCGCCCGATACCCGAACGTGGTTGTGGTGTCGGACGAGATATATGAGCACATCAGCTTCGAAGGGCCGCATCACAGCATTGCCCAGTTCGCTGAGATACAGGACCGCGTGGTGGTGGTCAACGGTGTGTCAAAGGCATATGCCTTGACAGGCTACCGCATCGGCTACATCGGAGCACCGCTCTGGATCGCCAAGGCTTGCGATAAGATGCAAGGACAGTTCACTTCGGCAGCAAGTTCCATTGCGCAGATGGCCTCCATTGCAGCCATCGCCACACCGCAGAAGGACCTCGATGCCATGCGCGACCTGTTCAGGTCCAGGCGCGATCTGGTGGTCGGACTTTTCGGTAGTATTGAAGGTTTCCGTGTGAATGTGCCATCTGGTGCGTTCTACCTTTTTCCTGAGGTCAGTGCCCTTTTCGGCAATGAGTTCGAGGGACAGAAGGTCAACGATGCCAACGACCTCTGCATGTACTTCCTCAATGAGTGCCACGTAGCAATGGTGCCGGGAGAGGCATTCGGGGCACCCGGTTACGTGCGGATGTCCTACGCTACCTCGGAGGACAGACTGAAAGAAGCCGCTCGGAGAATTAAGGTTGGAGTGGAGAAGCTTCTTTATCATTGACAATCAATTTTCACTGAAGAAGGAACCGAAATGGCCCGCACACCTACTGTACAGATCCCACTCGGTTACACAGCCCCGGATTTCTTCCTGCCCGACACTGTGAGCGGAAAGATGATGCACCTATCTGAACTGAAAGGACAGGTTGCCACGGTTGTGATATTCATTTGCAACCACTGCCCATTCGTCATTCATGTGCAGGACGAACTGGTGCGTGTTGCCAACGATTATTCCGCCAAAGGCATCTCCTTCATCGCCATCTCCAGCAATGACGCGGTGAATTACCCGCAGGACGGTCCCGACCAGATGCGCGAACATGCTTTGAAGGTCGGATACCCGTTCCCCTACCTCTATGATGAGTCGCAGGAAGTGGCGAAGGCATACACGGCTGCCTGCACGCCCGACATCAGCGTGTTCGACAGCTCCCTTCGCTGTGTCTATCGCGGGCAGTTGGACAGTTCACGGCCAGGTAACGATGTGCCCGTCAATGGAGAAGACCTTCGCAGCGCACTGGACACGTTGCTTGCAGGCAAGGAGGTGAGTAAGGAACAGACGCCCAGCATAGGGTGCAACATCAAGTGGAAGGCAGGGAATGAGCCGGACTACTTCGGTCGTTCTTGAGGTGGTTTCCTGTGAGGTGGAACTTTTTCATTTTCAGCGTGTTCTCAAGACATGCTGACGTCTATAGCTGCCCGGCTCGAAGAGGTCACCACTATTGAGGTGCTGGAGGAGCGGGTACGAGCCCAAGAGCAAATGCTGCGAACCACCATGGACTACATGTCTGAGGTGCAGCGCAGACTGGAGGAACAGAAGGCCGAGCTCGAACACAGAAACCGCGAGATCATGGATTCTGTGAACTATGCCAAGTTGATTCAGGATGCCATCTTGCCCGATCCCGAAATGCTGTCCTTATTCAGTGATCACTTCATTCTTCACAAACAAAGGGATGTCATTGGCGGTGATTTTCCTTACGTCAATGTGGTTCATGGCAAGATATACTTTGCCGCGATCGATTGCGTGGGGCACGGGATTCCAGGTGCGATGCTCACCTCTATGGTACACTACGCACTTAACGAGATATTGCTGCGCAATGGCATCAGGGAGCTGAGTGATGTGGTATCTGGTGCGTTCAGCATTCTCCGCACGAACATGTCATCATCCGGAGCGCGTCCCATGGGCTTTGACATCGCGATGTGCAGCTTGGATACTGAGACTGGAAAATTCTGCTTTTCAGGTGCTGGCAGACCACTGCTTCTGGTCAGGAGCGGTCAGGACATGCTGATCCGTGGCGATCGGTTCGGTCTCACCATGCATGGCAACCCGTCAGTTTCATCGGAGCATGTTGATGTCCGAAAAGGCGACCGGGTCTATCTGTTCAGTGACGGCTTCGGTGACCAGTTCGGTGGTAAGTCCGATAAGAAGTTCTCCAGCAGAAGACTACGCGAGCTTTTGAGGTCCACCAGTCAGCTGAACATGCGAAAACAGCGTGAGGTGATCAATGATGTTTTTATGGACTGGAAACGGGATACTGAGCAAACAGACGACATTCTTGTAATGGGTATTCAAATCTGAATCAAACGAAAACATGAAAGCATTTAACAACGAGACCATCGCCCAGGATTTCAAATGTTTTCACACGACCGGCTCCACGGAGCTGAGTTTCAATGAGAAACTGTCTATCGGTGTATGCGAGGTCACGGCCCCGTACATCCCGATGGTCGAGTTCATGGACACCTTCAACACCGCCACGAGGATGTTCAAGGAACACGACCTGCGGCATTTCATCTTTGACAAGCGGAGTCTCCGAACCTTTCATCAGCCATCCATGGAGTGGTACTTCGTGGAGTGGAAGCCGGTGGTACGCGACATGGGCATGGCCGACCATTACAAGATCCTGCCTGATGAGCCGTGGTTTCACCGATGCGTGGAGGCCGGCCGCAGTGACATACTCAACAATTATCCGGAGTCGATGCTTGATGGCATCTCCATCGTCTATGTCGATTCGTTGGAGCAGGCCATAGATACCATCGCCTCGAAAGCGAAAAAAGTGTTAGTGTGAAGTCAGTCGAACCGCTTACTTATCTCGTCCAGCGAAAGGTTGATCATTGTGGGTTTCCCGTTGGGTGCGGCATAGGGCTGATCGCAACCGAAGAGTTCGTCTATCAGCGAGGTCATCTCCTCGGTAGTGAGGTTCCTGCCGTGAGGTATGGCCGCATTGCGGGCAAGTGACATGGCAAGGCGTTCTTGCTTCTTGTTGCCCCCGGAAGCCCCGCTCTCTCTGAACTCGGAGATGATGCCATCTATCACATCGAGCACGGAGTCTTCTGCTATGAAAGGCGCAAGGGCCTGCACCACGAACGCATTGCCACCGAAGGGTTCAGCCTCGATGCCCATGATGCGGAGGTCATCAAGCAGGTTGGTGAGTGTGGCAGCATCGCTGGGACTAAGTTCTATCGTGATAGGGAAAAGCTGTTGCTGCAAGGCGGGCTGGCGCATGGCGAGTCCTCGGATGGCCTTTTCGTAGAGGATGCGCTGGTGCGCCCTGCGCTGGTCTATCAGAATCATCCCCGAGCGGATGGTGGACAGCACATACCGCTGGTGCAACTGCACAGGACGTTTGTCGGTCTCAGTGTCGGAGAGCAGCTCCTCCTGACGTGATTCGCGGTGCTCGGTAACGGGTTGTGCATCAGGCATCTCAAGTCCGTCATACAGCTTCTGCCAATCACTTCCTGTAGGTTGCCAGCGCTCAAGACCTATGGGGCGTTCCTGAGGTTTCGCATCTTCAGCGGTGGGCATCACGGGCCTATGTCTGATGGGCAGTTCGGGCTGTGTGATCTGGATGTTGCGCGGTGGCATCGGGATGTTGAAGGAGGTCTCCTGATTGAAATCGAGCGTGGGAGCGATGTTGTACCTGCCCAGCGACAACCTTACCGTGGAGCGCAGAATAGCATAGACCGACTTCTCGTCCTCGAACTTCACCTCGGTCTTGGTAGGGTGGATGTTGATGTCGATGGACGATGGTGGCGCATCGATGAAGATGAAGTAAGCGGGGTGCGCCTTCTCAGCCACCAGCTCTTCGTAGGCCGAGGTCACCGCGTGGTTGAGATAGGTGCTACGGATGAACCGCCCGTTGACAAAGAAGAACTGCTCACCACGGGTCTTCCGCGCGAATTGCGGCTTTCCGATGAACCCGCTCAGGTTGGCAATGGTGGTCTCTTCCGACAATGGCACCAGCCGCTCGTTGAATGCCGGACCGAACAGCGCTACGATGCGTTGTCGCAGGTTGGAGGGCTTCAGGTTGAAGATCTCCTCATCGTTGTGATGCAATGTGAATTCGATGTCGGTGTGGGGAAGTGCCACCCGGATGAATTCATCGGTGATGTGGCGCATCTCCACCGCGTCCGATTTCAGGAAGTTCCTCCTTGCCGGCACGTTGTAGAACAGGTTCTTCACCGCGATGCTCGTGCCGGGCGCACATTGGCAAGGCTCCTGCGCAACTACTCTCGATCCCTCAATGCGAAGCAGCAGTCCCACTTCACGGTCGTGGAGGCGGGTCTGCATCTCCACCTGCGCTATGGCAGCTATCGAGGCCATCGCTTCGCCACGGAAACCCTTGGTGCGCAGAGCGAAGAGGTCGTCTGCGCTGCTGATCTTGGACGTGGCGTGCCGCTCGTAGCACATCCGGGCATCGTTCTCGCTCATGCCCGATCCGTTGTCGATCACCTGGATGAGCGTCCGTCCCGCATCGCGCACCATGAGGCGGATGCGGTTGCCCCCCGCGTCTATCGCGTTCTCCAGCAACTCCTTTACGGCCGATGCGGGCCGTTGGATCACCTCGCCAGCGGCTATTTGGTTGGCCACCGAGTCAGGGAGCAGTCTGATGATGTCCGACATCTGCCCGCTCTTACCAGTTGAGGAAAAGCCAGACCAGCCCACTGAGAGCGGTCGCAATGATCAGGAAGCGGGCTGACTGCATGGTGCTAGCACTCTTTCCATGCCCTCTCCGTGAGGACCACTTGCCAGCCACCTGCTTGCGCAGCCGCTCGGCCCTGCGGTCATTATTCACGACTCCGGTGCGGGCCTCCTGCACCAGCTGCTGCAGCTCCTGCTTGCGCTCCCGCTGCTCGTCCCAGTATCTTGGGCGATAGTCGAAGCCACGCGGGGATGGGGTGCGGAACATGCTGGGCAGACCTGTTTTCATACCGCGAACTTACGGAAGTGGAAGGGAAGGGGCAAGGCCGATATCATCCGTACAGTGTCCTGAATCGGATACGTTGGGCCGCTGATCTCCGTAAGTTTGGAGGCCCAATGAACCCTCGCTTCTCTGTGATAATACCTGTGTACAACAGGGCCGACCTCATCACCGAGACCATCGCCTCTGTGCAGGCGCAGACCTTCACCGATTGGGAGTGTATTGTGGTGGACGATGGCAGCACTGACAACACTGCAGAGGTCGTCAAAGCCATTGCAACCGGTGATTCCCGGGTCAAGTACGTCTATCAGGAGAATGCGGAGCGATGCGCAGCGCGAAATAATGGGGCAGAGCTGTCAAAGGGGCAGTTCCTATGCTTTCTTGATAGCGATGACCTGTACAACTCGGACCACTTAATGAGACTCAATGCGAGCATTTTGGATGTCGGGGACGAAGTTGCCATGTATTTCGTGAACATGGTCGTGGCCTCAGACGATGGGCAGTGCGTTGAGGTTAAGTCAAGTCCGTTCGATGGAAGTGTGGACTACTTCATCCGGAACTCGGTGATCCCGGCCCGGGTCTGTCTGCACAGGAGAATCTTCGATGAAGGTTTGCGATTTCTTGAGAACACGGTCATCGTGGAGGATACGGTTCTCTGGATCAGGGTTATATCCCGGTTTCCGGTGCATCAGCTTGAGCAGTCCACTATCATCTATAGAAAGCACGATGATAACTCAGTAAATATCCGGAACAACTGTTTCAGGAACAGGTTGGATGGGTTGCAGGTGCTTTTTTCATTGAACGAGATGAAAGGACGAATCTCGTCCGAACAGAAGAATGCAGCGGTGAGTGCCTGTCACTATGGCATCGCCAAGCACCATGAGTTCCATCGCAGATTCTGGAAGATGCTCTGGAACATCATGGTTTCCATTCGCCATCACCCCTCCTCGGTTCATACCAAGGCCAAGATTTATATGCTCTATGGGTTTTTTAGGTGATACCATATATTTGACAATCACCCCGCGTGACCGTGTGGAGGTGTACCAGAAGCGCATCCGCGACATGGAGTGGCAGCAGCTCATGCTGCACATCCCTGAGGATGCCACCTTCCTTGACGTGGGCTGTGGGGCGGGTTATGCGATGCGGCTCGCAAAAGAGACCCGCAACTGCAAGTGCCACGGCATCGACCCCGACCCGGGCAGTCATGGTGTAGGCCGTTTTGCTAATGGCCCACTTCAATCTGACAACATCTCTCAGGGCTCGGCCGAGTCGATACCATTCGATGACGCTACATTCGATGTGGTTTTCTGCTCTCACGTCCTCGAGCACGTGCACGACCGGTACAAGGCGTTGAGCGAGATGAAACGTGTCCTCAGGCCAAGTGGTGTTCTCATCATTGGGATGCCCACGGCCACCATGGCCTGGATCAGCCTTTTTTCCAACATCGTTTTCACCACCCATATCAGGCTCTACGAGCTGTTGCGATTCTTTTTCCAGCCGCAGCGCAGAAGGTCGATCGGGGAGTTGCTGTCCATACGGTCGCACAGCTATCCGATTGCCCGGTATATCGGCTACGACCTCGTGAACTATCGGGTGAGCTCTTGGGAAAAGACGGTCTCAAGGCATTTTGCGATCAGGCACACCTTGCTGCCCCGGCTGTATCCCTTCCCGGATTATCCGCAATGGTTCACACCGTTCATTTCAGCCCGTTTCTCCAGCTCAGTTTTCTTTATATGTGGGACCAAGAAGTGAGGATTCATGGGCAATCTGTACAATAGGCTGGCATCCAAGTTTGAGCGGGAGTTCTTCGATGCGTTGTGTATCTTTGGAGGTGAAAGGTTGCTTTTTTCCAAGAGGAAAGGCACTGCTATCCTCTGCTATCACGGAGTGGATGCCGCAGGCGACAAGTCGCTGAACATGAGACATATTTCAGTGAAATCACTGGAAAGGCATTTTCAGTTGTTCAGCCGTTACTTCAATGTGATTAAGTTGGAGGACTATGCCCGAGGTCGATTCGCTGAGGACCGCTTCAATCTCGCCATCACCTTTGATGATGGATACAGGAACAATTTCAAATACCTGATTCCGCTTGCGGAGAAATATGGGATACCTGTCTCCATCTATGTGACGGGCATCAACGAGACACCTTACGAATTCCTTTGGGCAGATTTCGTGGATATTATGGCAAAGCATTCCGGTCGGGAGCATTTCGTGCTCTGCGACCAAGCGTTTTCAAGGGTCAATGGAATCTACGTGGACGCACAGGGGAGAAGACTTCATGCCGCCATTAAGGAGCACGGGGGCTGGTCTTTAAAGGAGGAATTGTTCGCCCTTTTTCCCGAGTTCCATGGCATCGCCTCCGCTGAGCATCTCCGGGACTACTGGGAACTGATGTCAGATGATGAGATACGAGAGGCCGACAGCAGCCCGTTCGTCACCATCGGTTCCCATGGCTATTATCATGATAACTTAGGTAATATCCCGTTGGCGGAGGCAGCAGCTGATATGAGAATGTCGAAGACCTATCTGGAGAATCTGCTGCAGCGCGATGTTGATCAGATAGCTTTTCCCGATGGCAGCTATTCGAGACAGGCGCTCGATGAGGCGGAGCGGCTGGGGTTCAGGTATCAGCTGGCCTTGGACTACCATTTTGTGGAGGACATTGTCGACCATCGGTTGCTTGACAGGCAAGGGGTTTATCCCGTGTACTCTGAAACGAATCAGGTTCTGGGAATAATAAGCAGCCAAGGATGAGCATCAGATTCCAGAGAGTCGGGAAAGATGATTTCCGAGATGTGGCGAGGGTTTTCAACGAGAGCCGCGGAACAGTTGTACCTGAGGAGTTCTTCAAGAGAAAGTTCACCTCTCCGACTGATGTCAGCTACATCGGGGTCATGGCCTATGCTGAGGGGGGGCAACCGGTCTGTCATGTTGGCATCGTACCCCTTCGGATGAGTTTCAAGGGACAAAGGATACTTGCCGGCACATTTGCTGACACAGTGACTCATCCGGATTATCGGAGACAGGGCATCTTCAAAGAGGCTTCCGACCGGTTGCATGCCGAAGCACTTCAGCAGGGGGTGAAGCTGGTGTTCCGACTCCCGAACCCCACTACCTACAACGGTCTGGTCAAACACCTCGGATACACGCATGTCGATGACATGTATGAATTCAGTTTTGCGGTCAGTAGCGCGCCTCCTGTATTGAAGTTCATGGAAAAATTCAGGTTGGACGGCCTCAAACGATGGTACCTGAACCTCATTTGCTCACTGAGCGGTGCAAATCGGGAGCCATTTCCCAGTTCGGTGGCCCGGCAGGGCCTCGACCACGTGATCCGTGACCATGGCTACCTCGCGTACAAGACCTATCAGGACAATTTCTTCCTCCGAATCGGTGACGACCGCCTTTGGATGAGGGCCGAGGATGGCATCATTATAGGTGACTTTCAGACAGATGACGTGAAGCAGCTCGTTGTGGAACTGCGAGGTTTTTGCAGGCGACATGGCATCCACAGGTTCAGGTTCTTCGTGGGTGGCAGAACAAAGGAATTTGAGGCCTTGTCAGCATTTTCGACACCACGCGTTGAGAAACCGGTGTGTGTGCTCCCGCTTGATGAAACGTGCGCAGACGTGCGCAATTTCGCCCTCACTTACGCAGATAATGACGTGTTCTGACCGCTGATGCGCATCCTCTTCCTCATAAACCGCTTGGGGCGGGGTGGTGCGCAGCGTCTCATGCTCGATGTGTGCAGGGAACTCAATGTGAGGTCCGGCATTGAATACAGGCTTGTCGGTTTTGAACCGGTCAATGATTTTCCCGAGTATGGTGATGATGTGCCCTACGAATGGTGCGATGCGCGGGTGAGGCTGTCTGTCCTCGGAAGCGATGAGATCTCGGTTGCCCCGTTGCAGGAGATCATCGACCGTTTTAGGCCCGATGTCATCCACAGCAACCTCTTCATCCCTGAGATTGTCAGCAGGAACTGCGTGTCTAAGGGCGCAAGGTGGTTCACACACTGCCATGATAACATGACGCAGTTCAGACGTTTCAGCTTGTCCGACCTTTTCCACAAGCAGCGATTGGCCGAGCTTTATGAGCGGAACCACATGGTCTGTAGGTATCGCGAACGAGGTAACACTTTCATTGCCATAAGTCCAGACACGGAAGGGTTTTTCAAGAAGAACCTGCCATCTGACCTCGCACAGTGCTTGCACCTGCTGCCCAATGCCATCGACTTTACCCGTTTTTCAAAATCCACGGCCATTGCACCAAACAGCGGCAGGATAAGGCTCATCAACGTGGGGTCGTTTGTCCCGAAAAAGAATCAGCAGTTCTTGCTCAACGCGATTCAGCAACTGGTGCGCATGGGAGTGGACGCATCCCTCACCCTTGTCGGGGCGAAAGGCTGGCTGCTTGCTGATGTGAAAGAAAAGACATCAGCCCTCGGACTCTCTGATCGGGTGGAATTCGCTGGTACGGTCACCGATGTCGAGCGGGTGCTGTGGGGCAGCCATGTCTTCGTCCACTCGGCCACCTATGAGCCGTTCGGTCTTGTTCTGCTTGAGGCGATGTCTGCCGGCCTTCCTGTCGTGGCTCTTGATGGAAGCGGGAACCGCGAACTGCACAGGAACGGTTTCAACGGTTTCCTTGTCCCGAATCAAGACCCTAAGGAGTTCGCTGCAAGGGTTCTTGACTGCGTAAAGGATACCCAAACATGGAACACGATGAGTGCCAACGCCCGTGAGTTCGCCAAGGGCTATGATATCAAGAATTACGTGGACAGACTGTTGCACCTATACGAGCACGGCACTTTTGACAACTTGCAGACGCCATGAGGGGAAAGCGATTGGCCATGATCGTTAAGCACTACCCGTACGAGGGCGGTGAACCCTTCGTGCATCGCGAATTGGAGACACTTTCCACAGTTTTCGGGGAGATTGTCCTCATATCGAGGAAACCCGTGGCGGAGGGTGAAAAGCCTGTGTTCGTTCTTCCAAGCAATGTGAGGCATTTTAACATCCCTGTATCTGCTTCGCGCAAAGGGAAAATCAGGGCATTGATCTCGGGTCTGATGGATAACGGACTGTCACGGGTGCTCACCGACCTACGGGCACAGCATGTTCCGTTGCGGTCATTGACACTGAAAACCGCGCTCGGATATGATGAGCAGAGGCTTTTTCTCGGGAGAAGAATCTTCAATCTCTTTCGCGGGCATGGGCTTCGGTACGCTGACTTTGTGTGGTACAGCTACTGGAATGACGAGGCCGCATACCTGCTCGCTGATTGGAGAAGGTCGGGGATTATCGGCAACGCATTCAGCCGAACTCATGGATTTGACATCTATGCGGAAAGGCATCCTTTCAACTACCTGCCTTATCGGGGTTTCATGGCCGAGCATCTGACTGGTGTACACTGCATATCTGATCATGGTCGGAACTACTTAATGTCTAAGAATGAGGGATTTCAAGGGAAATTCATCACAGCCCGATTAGGGGTCACAGACCGTGACATTGTATCTCCATCACCGCGTCAACCATTGAGAGTGCTTTCGTTGTCAGGGATTGACCGTGTAAAGAACCTTGAGTCGCTTATTGCTGGACTGTCGCTTATTGAAGACATCACGGTTGAATGGCATCATGTGGGCAGCGGAAATAATGCGCCCCATATCAGGTTGATAAGGTCACTTGCAGCGGATAAGTTGGGTGGATTATCGAACGTAATTTTCACTTTCCATGGTTTTGTACAGCCAAAGGAACTTTTCGGGAAACTGGGTGAGATAGTTCCCCACGTCCTCCTCAACACCAGCACTTTCGAGGGTATCCCCGTCTCCATGATGGAAGCCGCGAGCATTGGTCTGCCCATCATCGGGCCGAATGTTTGTGGTGTGCCTGAGATCGTGTTGCACGGGGAGAACGGTTTTCTCATCGACCCGCAATCACCGGACGACATCCGCGACCGGTTGCACGAGATGGCCACCATGGGCGATGAGAAGTACGAGGCCATGTGCAGAAGGTCACAGGAGATACAGCGTGAGCGGTTCAATGCAGAGCGCAACTACCGTGAATTCGCAGAATTTCTCGCCAATGCGCGCTGAATCTGCAATGCCGTTGGCAACCATCTTTGCAGCATGTGCGGTATAGCAGGTTTGTACTTGAAGAATGGGGCAGGGGAGGAGGCACTCCGCTCCATGGCCGCTGCCATCGCGCACCGTGGCCCCGATGCCGAAGGTGTTTTCGCAGATGGCCCTTTCGGACTGGCGCACAGGAGATTGAGTGTCCTTGACCTTAGCACGGCTGCGCATCAGCCGATGAACTCTGCCTGCGGCCGCTATGTCATCGTTTACAACGGAGAGGCCTATAATTTTCGTGAGCTTCGCGCTGAACTGGGACTCAACACCCGCACCACGTCCGACACCGAGGTCATCATCGAAGCGTTCGCAAAGCTGGGCCCGAAGATGGTCACGCGCTTCAACGGTATGTTCGCCATCGCGATTTTTGACAAGGAAGAGAAAAATCTTTTTCTCTTTCGCGACCGTTTGGGCATAAAACCGCTCTATGTCTATCAGGCCAATGGCAGTTTCGCTTTCGCATCGGAGCTCAAGTCCATCGTTGCGGTGGAGGACATACTGCCGCTGACCATCAACCGTGATGCCATCCCCTACTTCCTGCATCTCGGCTACATCCCCCAGCCGTTGTCCATCTATCGTGAGGTCACCAAGTTCCCATCAGGCCACTGGGCGGAGTTTGACGGTAATGAGTTGAAAATTCACCGTTACTGGTCACCAGATGAGGTGGTTTCCGGAGATGTCATCACCGATGAGGCGGAGGCCAAGGCCCGTCTCTCCGAACTGCTGACCGCATCTGTCCGCTGGCGGTTGGTGAGCGATGTGCCGTTCGGGACTTTCCTCAGTGGGGGCATTGACTCCAGCCTTATTACTGCGTTGGCGCAACAGGAGTCTGAGGAGCGGGTGAGGACGTTCTCCATCGGGTTTGACAATGCGCGGCATAACGAGGCCCATTTCGCGGAGGCGGTCGCCAAGCATCTCGATACAGATCACCATACCTACACCGTCACCGAAAAGGACGCTTTGGAACTCGTTACCGAGATCCTGCCGCAGTATGACGAGCCGTACGCGGATTCGAGCGCTATTCCCACCATGCTGGTGTCAAAGCTTGCGAGGCAGGAGGTCACCATGACGCTTTCGGGTGATGGGGGCGATGAGCTTTTCCACGGCTATGGTGCCTACCAGTGGGCAGAAAGGCTCGCGAATCCGCTCGTTGCCGGACTGCGGAAGCCCACTTCATGGTTGATGTCTTTAGGGAATGACAGGTTCAAGCGCGTATCGAAACTACTCGATTATGGCGCTGAAACTCCCCTCCATTCTCACATTTTCTCTCAGGAACAGGGTATGTTCTCATTAGTGGAGCTAAAAGGGCTACTTGTCAACACTGAGGTGGATATGCTGCTTCTTTCCCTTGAGAATATTGGTTTCAATGGCCTTTCAAGGAGGCTTTCCCCGTCAGAGCAACAGGCATTCTTCGATCTGAGATTCTACTTAAAGGATGACCTCCTGATTAAGGTTGACCACGCCACCATGCGCTATGGTCTGGAGACCCGTGTGCCGCTGCTCGACCACACGGTCGTTGAGTTTGCCCTCAACCTTCATCCATCACTCAAAATGAAGGATGGCGTGAGCAAGTATCTGTTGAAACAAGTGCTTTATGATCACGTTCCTAAGAAGTTGATGGATAGACCGAAATGGGGTTTCAGTATTCCGCTATCAGAATGGCTCAGAGGTGAGTTGTCCTTTCTGCTGAATGATGTCCTGAACGAGAAGTCAGTTAACGAGGCCGGACTTGTCAACTGGGCCGTGGTCTATCAACTGAAGAGGCAGTTCGCGCAGGGACACGCTCATCTTTACAACAGACTTTGGCTGCTCATACTGCTTCACCTCTGGACCGAGGGGCGGTCACGAGGGAAATTGCGTAAGGGGTAGGGCCGATTGTCGGTCTCGGAATCTTCTTCCTCTTCGTTCTCTTGATTTTCTTCTGGGTCATCGGTTCGTCTGAACCTTTCGCGAGCGATGTAAACGCTGGCGAGGAAGAAGGGGATTGCGGGTATCTTGTAGCGTACCAGCGAACCGAAGTTGGCCGTGGTCAGACCAACAGCGAATGAGAAGAAGATGGCGAACACGAACCCGAACATGGACATAGGCTCCGAGAGGGTGCCGACCACATAGCGTATCGGCCCGATTCGGAAGAGCATGACGATGAAAAAGAGTAGCACGGCTGTACTCTCAAGCGCAGAGATGAGCATGAAAGCACTTCCCGCCTCCCAGAGCATCGGTCTGAAAAGGCCTGAGTAAATGGCGATAGGAGCCTTGGAGAGCACTCCTGTGATGGTCGGTTCAAAGGAGCCGATGTCGAAGGTCTGGCCTCCGTAGTATTCCTGTTTGAGGTCTTGCTGTGTCACTACGGCCTTGTCCAGCATGGTGTCCACTGATCCATAATCACCAAGACTGCCAGATGCCTGTGAGAATACAAAGCTCGCTCCCACCGCTCCGACCATCAGCATTATCGGAGCGATGAGGATGCGTACCACAGGATTGTCCACAGCCTGGATGCGCTTGAAAATGACCCAAATGAATGTTCCTGGCATCAATGCCACGAAGATGTACGGTTTCATGCTCATTAGCAGCCATGCAGCGATGACCAGATACAATACGCTCCACACCATATTCTCTCTCGCAATGAGCAAGTTATACACTGCATAGGTCATCCAGCAGACGGCAGCGAAGGTGTAGGTGTCCTTCATGATTCCTGACCCCCAGAAGACTACTGATGGGACAAATAGAAAGCAGAAGGCCATTTCCTTTTTCAGTAGCGGATACTCGCGCACGAAGACCATGTACAGTCTCCATATTCCCTCGAAGGTGAGCCATGAGATTAACACTGTGCATCCGAAAAAGGAGTCGATGGTGAAGAACTCTATGGGGGCAGTGATGCGCGCCACGAAGTAGGCCTGCGGGTCGCGCAGGTAGTACATGGGCCGCATCGTCTCCCAGTCGAAGCAGAAATAGTTGGTGATGGAAAGGTCACCGCCAAGAATGCTCGTGTAGCAGCCGAAATTCTTCCAGATCAGCATATTTAGACGCTTGGCCTCCGTCCAGTAGTTGATGGTGTCTCCACCACCATAGGCGAAGGCATATACAGCTGCGAATGCAAGGCCCATCAGGATCTTGAACATGATGGCCTTCATGTAGAAACGATAGGCATCGTCCTGCAACAGTCCTTCCTCCTGCTTTTTTTTGGACACGGTGAAGATGATGCCAATAAGCAGCGGCACCATAATGAAATCCCAAATCCCTAAGTACTTCAAAGCTGAGAGGGCTATGCGGCCAAAGTTATGCAGCGGGCATGGCGAGCGGCTACTTTTACCGCATGAACGTGCTTTACCTCTCCTATGATGGATTGACGGACGGCCTCGGTCGTTCGCAAGTGCTGCCTTACATCCTCGGATTGGAGGGCCTTGGGCATACTTTCACCATCGTCAGTTTCGAGAAGGAGGTGCGCTTCAAGGCTGGGGAAAAAGGCATCAGGGAACTCATCAGCGGTCGAAACATTCGTTGGATGCCGCTCATGTACACGGCTTCACCGCCCATCCTTTCCACGGTTTACGATGTCATTAGACTACACCGGCTGGCAAAACGGTTGCATACCGAGATGCCGTTCGACCTGATTCACTGCCGCAGTTACATCACTTCGCTCGTAGGGTTGCAGATGAAGCACTCGCTGGATGTACCTTTTCTTTTCGATATGCGGGCGTTCTATGCAGACGAGCGGGTGGACGGGGGCCTGTGGAACCTCAAGAATCCTGTTTTCAGAAAGGTCTATGATTTTTTTAAGAGAAAAGAACAGCAGTTCCTCACCCATGCCGACTGCACGGTGAGCCTGACGGAACGCGGCAGGGACATCATCCATTCTTGGAGCGAGATACCCAGACAGCCCGTGCCTATTGAGGTGATTCCCTGCTGTGCCGACCTGGGGCATTTTTCAACAGAGAACATTTCCCCGGAAAAAAAGATGGAGTTGGCCACCAAACTCGGCATAACTCCCAAAGACCTCGTGCTAACCTATCTTGGATCGGTCGGCACCTGGTACATGCTGCCTGAAATGATGGGGTTCTTCAAAGTGCTACTGAGAGAAAAGTCAACGGCCAAGTTCCTGTTTATCACGCATGATGACCCTGCGATGATTCGTGATGAAGCGGGGCGGGCAGGCATTCCAGCGTCAAGGATTGTCATCTCGCCTGCATCGCGAGAGGATGTACCGACCTTTCTCAGTCTGGCCCAACTGGCCATTTTCTTCATCAAACCTGTTTTCAGCAAATCTGGCAGTTCGCCCACCAAGCACGGGGAGATGCTTGGCATGGGGCTACCTGTTATTGCCAATAGCGGGGTGGGCGATGTGGACAGCATCATCACCTCAACGGGCACCGGTCTGCTCGTCAAGGATTTTTCCGATAGGGAGTATGAAGAAGCAATTCATCGGATAGACAGTATTTTATCTGTCCCGACCGAAAGTCTCACTTCTGCCGCTTGTCAGTTCTATTCGCTTGAGGACGGGGTGGGCCGATATGACGGAATCTATCGTAGGATCGGACGTCAGTGATGGTATTTCTCGTTGCGGAGAATGGTGCAGGCCCTGTATAGCTGCTCCACAAAGAAAAGCCGGACCATCTGATGCGTGAGTGTCAGTTGAGATAACGCCAACCGATGGTCTGCACGGGCATAAACGGCCTCGCTGAACCCGAACGCACCGCCTACCAAGAACACGATGCGCCTGTGGCCTGCATTCATCCATTTCTGTAGCTGCGCAGAGAAGCCCACCGAATCGTATTGCTTACCTTGTTCATCAAGGATGACGACAAGGTCCTGGGCCACCACCTTGGATAGGATCAGCTCACCCTCAGCCCGTTTAAGTTCATCAATTCCGAGCTTGGAGAACGTCTTCGGACATTTGATCTCCTCAAGGTCGAATTGCACATAGTGCGCCAAGCGTTTGAGGTAGCGGTCTGTTGCCGGTGCAAGTTCGCGGTCGTCCGACACGCCCGTTACCAGAAGTGTCACCTTCATCAGTAGAACCGCTCGATGTACATGTCCATCGGGAAGTAAGGTGGCTCGACCCCTTCCAGTCCGTGGTAATTCTGTTCTGTGGACAGGAAGAAGACGTGTCGTTCCAGTTTCTGAATGTCAAAATCCCCGTTCACCACGCCATCAAGTGCGATGCGCAGCACATCGTGACGGGGAAGACTCCATGTGCCCTCCACTTCGTAGTTGAGGGTATCGGCAGCATAATAGGTGCCTCTGCATCGGTCATTGCCGTAGAAGTGAATGATGTAGCGGTAGGCAGGGTCATTCTCGCGGTAATCCTCCATCCGCAAGGTCATCAGATTCAGAGGCGAATTGCCTGTTCTGATGTTGAACAGGCGCCATTGTGCATTCTTAAGTCCGATGTCGGTGAATGTCTCACAGCCGCTCATAGCGAAAAGTGAGGCTACGAGCATTAGAGACAAGGTAAGGCGCGGATATCTCATTTTTGCTGGTCGATATTTTCGAGTTCAGGGCCGTAAATATCTGCAACGCGGTCCAGAGGAATCACCTCCACCCATTCCACCATGTCGATGCCCAGACGTGACCATACCTCGGAATAGAAGCTGCCGATGGCGAAAAGGCGCACTGTGAAACCGCGGTAATGCCGCTTGGATACCTCTATGCCATGCTGGCGCACACATTGCCAGCGGGCCGAGTTTGAAAGCCGCTTGAACTCTGCTTCTGTAATCTTTTTGTCAGGCATCTGAAGGTCAAAGATAGCGGAAGTGCCTGATGAGGGCGGGGATGCAATCATAGCTTTGTGGCATGAAGCAGATACTTCTTATCGGGGCCGGGCGGTCGGCTACCACACTCATCCGTTACCTGCTCGACCATGCCGAGGAGTGCGGCTGGCAACTAACCGTGGGCGACATATCGGCAGAACTTGCCCATCGAAAGACCGGTGGTCATTCCAGGGCTAAGGCCATTTCCTTCGATGTGAACAATGATTTGGAGCGCAGGGAGCGCATAGCGACAGCAGACATCGTCATCAGCATGTTGCCTGCCCACATGCACATCAACGTTGCCCGAGACTGTGTGGAGATGGGGAAACACCTCACCACTGCCAGCTACATCAGCAAGGAGATGCGGGCCTTGCATGATGAGGCCGTCACGAAAGGATTGGTTCTGCTCAATGAGGTGGGACTGGACCCCGGCATCGACCACCTCTCGGCCATGCAACTGCTCGATGGCATCCGTGCGGAAGGTGGCAGAATCGAGCATTTCGAGAGTTTCTGTGGCGGACTGGTGGCCCCAGAGAGCGATGACAACCCTTGGCACTACAAGTTCACCTGGAACCCGCGCAATGTGGTGCTGGCCGGGCAGGGTGGCGCGGTAAAGTTTCTCCATAACGGCAAGTACAAGTACATTCCTTACCACCGGGTGTTCCGCAGGACGGAGGTCATCAGCGTTGATGGTTTTGGCCGGTTCGAGGGCTACGCCAATCGCGATTCCCTTGCTTACCGTGATGTTTATGGCCTTCAGGACGTAAGGACCATTTATCGAGGCACGCTGCGCAGACCAGGCTTCAGCCGTGCGTGGAATGCCTTCGTGATGTTGGGCGCAACAGACGACAGCTACATCATGGAAGGCTCGGAGCAGATGACCCACCGCGACTTCATCAATGCTTTTCTGCCTTACAGCGTCCGTGACTCTGTGGAACTGAAAGTGGCCCATTACCTCAAGATCGATCAGGACGATGACCTCATGGACAAGCTGGAATGGCTGGGTGTTTTCATCCGAGAAAAAGTCGGGTTGAAGGACGCCACGCCCGCGCAGATCCTCCAGCACATCTTGGAGAAGAAATGGACGATGCGCCCATCCGACCGCGACATGATCGTGATGTGGCATAAGGTAGGCTTCATCTTCAACGGGCAGAAGACGGTCACTGAGTCAAGCATGGTGGTGAAGGGCGATGATGAGGACAACACCGCCATGGCCAAGACGGTAGGTCTGCCGCTCGCCATTGCCACCCGCATGGTGCTTGAGGGAAAAGTGACCCAGCGGGGCGTGCTGCTGCCCATCTCCCCTGACATCTACCGCCCTGTGCTGAATGAGCTTGCGGCCAATGGATTATCTTTCACCGAGAAAACCTACGAGGTGGAAGAGTTCAGTACGTGACTTGATTGAAGGTATTCCATCCATCCATGAATTGAGGTGGATTTCTATTGAGAATGTGATTAATTACCTTTGAAAAACAATAACTTACGTGCCATGAGCACTGTTGAGATGAGAAAAAGCATCAATCGGATGCTCGACCGTGTGGAGGGCGAGCGTTTTCGGAGGATCATCCTCTCCATCATCTTGGCTTACAGTGATTTGTTCCGAAAACTGACAGACACCCAGATGCAGGAGCTTGACAGGCGTTTTGATTCCCTGAAGAGGGTTGGTGAAGTCTGGAGGCCGTTTAGGGAATCGCTTACTTTTGTTGATCGCAGGCTTTTTAAACGGTCTCTAATTCATCAAAACTTGTCCGAACATGTGATTTGGAGGTGATGTCCAGTTATGAACTCATCGGTACTGTCTCTCTCTTCTTGTTGCTGATGGTTCTCAACGTGTCGGCAACAAGAAAAGTCGGACGATGTCTTTGGATGAAGCCACGAATCAAGCGATTGCATTATGTTATGATTTGGGTGATACCAATTTTTTGGGCTTTACTGATTCTGACGATTCCCTTCGACCCACCCGATAAGAACAGGAAGGATGATGGGTATCGTTATCTCTCTGCTGGCGGAGACTCCTACACCATTGCCAGCTAAGTTCATGCGCGAAATATCAAAACTCCACCATGCCCCGAATAGCTGTCTTCCCCGGATCGTTCGATCCCATTACCAAAGGTCACGAGGACATCGTGAAACGTGCCCTCCCGCTGTTCGATGAGGTGGTCATCGCCATAGGTACCAACAGCAGCAAACGCTACATGTACGACCTCGACCGCAGGTTGGAGATGATCCGTTTTGTCTTTCGCAACGAGCAGAAGGTGCGCGTGGACACCTACAATGGCATGACGGTCGATTACTGCCGCGAGGTGGGTGCCGATTTTCTGCTGCGTGGCCTGCGCACGGCTGCCGACTTCGAGTTCGAACGCAGCATCGCCCATGTCAACAATGTCCTGCTGCCTGGTCTCGACACGGTATTTCTGCTTTCGATTCAAGAATATTCGGCAATAAACTCCACCATCGTGCGTGATATACTCGCCAATGGTGGCGACCCATCGCCCTTCGTGCCTGAGGGGCTGAAACTTTGAGCATGAAGAGGGACGAGAGACGAGGGGTGAGAGGCGAGGGGCGAGGGGCGAGCCTTCGTTCAATTGTTGATCTGCGATCTACGATTTGCGATTTGCGATTTGCGATTTTCTCCGTGCTCCATCTTCTATACCTCACCGCAAGCGCACAGGTGGCGACCGTGACCGGTGCCGCCCCCAATTTCATAGGAAAGGAGGTGTTGCTCGTGGTGTACGATGACCCAATCAGCGGCACAGAGCGCGTTCTCGACCGCGCTGTGGTGGATGGTCGTGGAGGCTTCACCTTGAAAGGCGAGACTGAGCCTGTGCAATACGGATTCCTGCAAGTGGGCCGTGAGTGCGGTGACCTTTTTCTTGAGAGCGGGAAGGCGGTCACAGTCAGATTTGCCCCCGCCAAGAGGCCAAGAGGCCCTGAGGGATTCAACGACCGCTATTTCTTCCGGCTCGATTTCATTGACGGTGATGGTGCGCGACTAAACCGTGACATCATTCGTTACAACGAGCATCTCGATGCTTTTCTACCGAAAGTCTATTCCTTGATGAAATCAAGGAAGAACCCCAAGGCGATGGCTGACTCCGTGGACGCCTTCCGTAGCAGGACAAACGCGGAATTCCCCGTTGAATCAGGATTTCTCGCTGAATACATGCGTTATTCCATCGCCAATGTCGAACAGACATTCATCATGAAGAAGGAAGTGCTCTACGACCGCTATTTGAAGGGCCGGCCTGCACAACCCTGGAATCCTGAGTACATGCGCTTTATAGAGCAGTTCCACGAAGGGCTTTTCACCCGTTTGGCGTTGCTGGAAAAACGCAATGAGAGCATAGCGGCCATGAAGAAAACTGCAGCCTTTACTGAGATGGAAGGAATGCTGCGGTCAAAGCCTTTCATGGAGGATGAGTTCGTCCGAAGGGCACTGCTCATCAATGGACTTGGGCAGCTCTATGGGCAAAAGGATTTCGATGATGGACGCATATCGGCTGTGCTGAAAGGGTTCTCCAAAACGGCCGCTCAATCCGCGCTTGCACGTGCGGCCCGCAACATTGCGGACACAAAGGACAGGATGCGTCCCGGCACACCTGCGCCTGCATTCCAGCTGACAGACACCGAGGGACGGACGCATGCCATCGAGGATTTCAAAGGCGCCTACCTGTTTGTGGAGGTCACCGAAGCGAACAATGCCTATTGCCTTCAAGAGGCCGCTGTTCTCCGTGACATGCAGAAGCGTTTCCCATCTATTCGCTTTATTTCGGTTCTGGTGGATCCCTCCGAGAGGCAGGTGGTGGAGTTCAAGCGCGATTTCGCTCCCGATAGGCCGGTCGTGCCCATCGGACGCAACGACAGGTTCATGGCCGACCACGCCATCAGCAGCCTCCCTTCGTTCTTTATCGTTGATCCCGAAAGCAGGCTCTACAGGTCGCCCGCCCTCGACCCCAGCAAGGGAGGTATCAGCGAGCTGGAGACGCTGGAGCAGACCGCCCCGACCAAGCGTTACAGGGTAGGGGGGAAATGACCACTTCAGTCGTTGGCAAGACGGGGAGTGGTGCTTCAACAGGGCGTGGTCGTATTTTTCGCGGCTTGCTCATACCATTACTGAACATCAAATGAAGTGCGATACGCAACGAAATGATTCGTCCATTTTTGCAATTGACCTCTTGAGGGCACTGTTTGCATTGCTGCTTGTGGTTTTCTCTGGGACTGATGTCGTGGGTCAGGTCTCCAGTTCCGAGATCCATCAGAAAGTCAGGAAACTCGGTGTGCTTGGAAACGTGTTGTATCTGGCGGCACATCCTGATGATGAGAATACCCGTTTCATCAGCTGGTGTGCCAACGACCGTCTTTTCAACACGCATTACCTCTCACTCACGAGAGGTGATGGCGGTCAAAACCTCATAGGGCCGGAACTGCGAGAAGAGCTGGGAATGATACGCACGCAGGAGCTGCTCGCGGCCCGCAGGCTTGACGGGGGCACGCAGTCGTTCTCGCGGGCGAATGATTTCGGTTATTCGAAGACAGCCGATGAGACATTACGCATCTGGGATCATCAGCAGGTGCTGGCCGATGTGGTGTGGACGTTAAGGAAACTGCGTCCCGATGTCATTGTGTGCCGCTTTCCGCCCGATGCCAGAGGCGGACACGGTCACCATACGGCATCGGCCTTGTTGGGCATCGAGGCGTTCAAGTTGGCGGCCGACCCCACTGCATTCCCAGAACAGTTGGCCCATGTGGAGGTGTGGCAGCCATTGCGCATCGTGACCAATACAGGTAGGTGGTGGAATTCTGACATCAGTGCAGATGAGCCAGGAGTGGTCTCCGAGGACGTAGGCACATACATCCCAGTGCTCGGCAGGTCTATCGGAGAGTTGGCCGCTCTCAGCCGCAGTCAGCACCGCAGTCAGGGCTTTGGAAGCACGGGGGTGCGAGGTGCGCTCCCAGAGTACTTTGAGCATCTGGAAGGAGACGAGGCACAGGAATCGCTTTTTGATGGAGTATCTGCTGATTGGTCAAGGGTAGAGGGCGGTGCCCGCGTGCAGAAGGCGGTCGATGAGGTGCAGCTTGGATTCTCGTTTGCCGAACCTGCAGCGAGTGTGCCTGCGCTTCTTAAGCTGCGCGATGAGCTCAGATTGGTGAAAGACGCTTTTTGGCGCGAAGTGAAAATGGGTGAGGTGGATGACCTGATACGCGACTGTCTGGGCCTCCACCTTGAGGCCCGGGCCGAAGCATACAGCGCAGCCCCGGGTGATTCAGTGGATGTCACTTTCGAGTTCATCAACCGGAGCACACGCCCTCTTGTCTTGGGCGGTATTCTGTCAACATTGCCGCTCGATTTGCGTGGGCAGATGGGGCCGTTGCCTGCAAATAGTGTGGTAGAGGTCAAGGGCGGTTTCATGCTTCCCAAGGACGTTGCCATCTCTCAGCCGTTTTGGTTGCAGAAACAAGGCACACTTGGAATGTATACCGTGGATGACCCATCACTGATTCTTTTACCTGAGAATCGACCATCGGTCGTTTTCGACTTAGACATTGTGGTCGATGGCCGTACCCTGACCTTTCAAGTGCCATTGCGCTATCGCTGGAACGACCCGGTTACCGGGGAGAACCACCGTCCATTCGTGGTCACACCGCCAGTCGTACTTGGATTCAATAAGTCCCTGCTACTTGCAAAAGACAATAGCAGCAATGCGCTGACCTTGCGCATTACGTCCATGTCTGATGGTGTAAAAGGTGAGGTGGTGATAAAGGCTCCTGCTGGCTGGGTGGTAGAGCCGGCAAGGGTACCCGTAAGTCTCGCAAGCAAAGGTGATGAACAGCTACTGAATGTTTCGGTTAAGGCAGGTGATCGGTCGGAAGGAGGCACTCTCTCGGCCTCGTTCGTAACCGCATCGGGCACCTACGACCGTGCCCTGCGCACCATCACCTATGACCACATCCCAACTCAGGTGCATTTTCCCCGTTGCGAGACCAAGCTGACGTTCATTGACCTCAAGGGGGTGACCGGACGCATCGGTTATCTCGAAGGGGCAGGCGATGGTGTGGCTGATGGTCTGAGGTCAGTGGGATTCGAGGTGGATGACCTTTCTGAGGCCGACCTCTCATCCGATAATCTTGCAGGCTACAAGGCCGTTATTCTCGGTATACGTTTTCTCAATGTGAATGAAAGGGCGCAGTACATCCTTCCAAAATTGCTCGATTACGTGCAGAATGGGGGCAATCTCATTGTTCAGTACAACACTTCCCGTGGCCTTGAAATGGATGGCCTGTCGCCCTATACGCTCAAGCTGGGCCGTGACCGTGTCACCGAGGAGGATGCTGAGGTCACAGTGCTTCTTCCCGAACATCAGGCGCTGCGCTCGCCCAATCGCATCACAGCTTCGGATTTTGAGGGCTGGGTGCAGGAGCGTGGCCTATATTTCCCGGGAGAATGGGATGCGACATACAGTGCACCGCTGCGCATGAACGATACAGGCGAGTCGCCAAAGGATGGAAGCCTACTTGTTGCTAAGCATGGAAAAGGCCATTTCGTTTATACTGGTATCTCGTTCTTTCGTCAACTGCCGGCAGGGGTATCCGGGGCATATAGATTGTTGGTCAATCTCATAGGTTTGAAACAAGAGGAGGGGCGATGAATTGGAGATGGAGCACTTTCAGCGAGCTTTCCTTAGAAGAGCTTTATGATGTGATGCGCCTTAGGCAAGAGGTGTTCGTGGTGGAGCAGGAATGTCCCTATCTCGATGCCGATGGCCTGGATGCCACAGCCATGCATTTGTTGGGATATGACAGTCGGGGTCTTATCGCCTACGCACGCGTGCTACCAAAGGGCGTGCGGTATGATGAGCCGTGCATTAGTCGGGTGGTCACCGCGCAGCGGGCCCGCAGAACTGGCCTTGGCCGTGAACTCATGGCCGAATGCCTTCGGAGATGCCAGGCGCATCATGGCCCTGTGGCCATCCGCATCTCAGCACAGGCATACTTGCAACGTTTCTACGAGGACCTCGGATTCCATTGCACGGGCAAGGAGTACCTGGAGGATGGCATTCCACACAAGGAGATGCTTCGGTCTTGAATGAGCTGTTGATGTTGCCTGCGTGATCAGGATAGATCTTCCTGTCATCCTTTTCCCCGTTTCTTTGTTCCCCTCCAATGAGCAGAGCAAAAGCAACGAAACAAACGGCCACTGTTACCGCACAAGAGGTCGATGAGCAGGAGTACCTTGAGGTTTATGGTGCGCGCGTCCACAACCTCAAGAACATTGATGTGAAAATCCCGAGGGATCAACTGGTCGTCATCACGGGTCTGAGCGGCAGCGGCAAGAGCAGCCTCGCCTTCGACACCATCTATGCTGAGGGGCAGCGCAGGTACATCGAGACCTTCGCCAGCTATGCGCGGCAGTTCCTCGGCACGCTGGAGCGGCCCGATGTGGACGAGATCACTGGCCTCAGCCCCGTCATCAGCATAGAGCAGAAAAGTACTAATCGCAACCCGCGCAGCACCGTAGGCACCATCACCGAGGTATATGACCTCATACGCCTGCTGTTCGCACGGGCGGGCGAGGCGTTCAGCTACAACACGGAAGAGCGCATGGTGAAGTACTCGGACGATGAGATCATGCGCGCCATCCGCAAGAATCTGGAGGGGAAAAAGGTGAATATCCTTGCCCCCGTGGTGCGCGGCCGCAAGGGGCACTACCGCGAACTGTTCGAGCAGGTACGCAGGCAGGGTTTCGCCAAGGTGCGCGTGGACGGGGAGATACTGGATGTAGTGCCCGAGATGAAGCTCGACCGCTACAAGGTGCACGACATCGAGATCGTGGTCGATAGGCTGCAGGTGGATGCCGAGAGCACCAAGCGCCTCAGTGACTCTCTGCAAACGGCCATGAAGCACGGCAAGGGCAGCATGATGGTGTTGGAGCATGAGGGCAAGGAGCCGCGCTTCTTCAGTCGCGCACTGATGTGCTCCACCACGGGCCTCGCCTACGATGAGCCCGCGCCCAACCTGTTCAGTTTCAATTCGCCCTACGGTGCATGCCAGCAATGCAGCGGTCTGGGCACTGTGGCCGAGGTGGATGAGAAGCTCATCGTCCCCGACCCGAAAAAGAGCATTTACCGTGGCGGCATCGCACCGCTGGGAGACTACCGCAACAACTGGATCTTCAGACAGGTGGAGGCCATTGCCGACAAGTACGGGTTCAAATTGCAGACCCCGATTGCCGAGGTGCCGGAGGAGGCGTTGCGGGCTATCCTTTACGGTACCAGTGAGGTGCTGAAGGTCAAAGAGTCCATGGGCAACGGCAAGGTGCATGTGGACGGATTCGAGGGTATCGTCAATTTCATCGCGAAGCAGAAAGATGACGAGTCGAGTAAGGGATTGCAGAAATGGGCGAGCAGCTTCACGGCCGTGAAGGCTTGCCCAACGTGCAACGGGGCGCGGCTCAACCGTCAGGCACTGCATTTCAAGCTGGACGGAAAGAACATCGCAGACCTCTCGGCCATGGACCTCGCGGAGCTGCAAGCGTGGTTCAACGCCCTGAGTGGTAAGCTGGACGAGCGTAGGGCCTTCATTGCCCATGAGATCATCAAAGAGGTGCAGACGCGCATCCAGTTCCTGCTTGATGTGGGGCTGGACTACCTCGCGCTCGACCGCCCCGCTCGGTCGCTGTCGGGCGGGGAGGCGCAACGCATCCGTCTCGCTACGCAGATCGGTTCGCAGCTCGTGGGCGTGCTCTACATCCTCGATGAGCCGAGCATCGGGCTGCACCAGCGCGACAACCAGCGGCTGATAGATGCATTGAAAAAACTACGCGATACGGGCAATTCCATCATCGTGGTGGAGCACGACAAGGACATGATGGAGGCGGCAGACCATGTCATCGACATTGGCCCCAAGGCGGGCATCTATGGCGGGCGTATCGTGGCACAGGGGCCTTACGCAGAGCTAGTCAAGGGCAATTCGCTTACGGCCAAACACCTCAACGGAACAGGCACCATCCCGCAAAAGACTGATTACCGCAAGGGCAATGGTAAGAAGCTATCGCTGAAAGGGGCCACGGGCAACAACCTCCGCGATGTGTCGGTTGATTTCCCGCTGGGGAAATTCATCTGTGTCACGGGCGTTTCGGGCAGTGGCAAAAGCACGCTCATCAATGAGACGCTGCATCCCATCCTTAGCCGCGAGCTGCACCGTGGCGAGACGCAGCCCATGCCGTACAAGGCCATTAAGGGACTGGAGCACATCGACAAGGTCATCGCCATAGACCAGGATCCGATAGGCCGCACACCGCGCAGTAATCCCGCCACCTACACGGGCGTGTTCACTGACATCCGCAACCTCTTCGCCAGTCTGCCAGAGGCGCACATACGCGGCTACAAGGCGGGGCAATTCTCGTTCAACGTGAAAGGCGGCCGCTGCGAAGAGTGCCAAGGTGCGGGCATGAAGACCATCGCCATGAACTTCCTGCCTGATGTGAACGTTCTGTGCCCCTCATGCAACGGCCTGCGCTACAGCCGCGAGACGCTGGAGGTGCGCTACAAAGGCAAGTCCATATCCGATGTGCTGAACATGGACATTGATGAGGCGGTGGTGTTCTTTGAGGCGCTGCCGAGCATCGTTAGGAAGATCCGAACCATTGCCGATGTGGGTCTCGGCTACATCAAGCTGGGGCAGAGCAGCACCACGCTATCGGGGGGAGAGGCGCAGCGCATCAAACTGGCCGCAGAGCTGGGCAGGCGCAGCACAGGCAAGACGTTCTACATCCTCGATGAACCGACCACGGGCCTCCATTTCGAGGACATCCGCATCCTGTTGGACGTGTTGAATAAACTGGTCGATATGGGCAACACCATGCTGGTCATCGAGCACAATATGGACATCATCCGCTCTGCCGACCACCTTATCGACCTCGGCCCCGAAGGCGGCAAGCGGGGCGGTCAGATCCTCGTGGAGGGTACACCCAAAGAGGTGGCGAATTCGGGGAAGGGGTTCACCGGGG
This sequence comes from uncultured Chryseobacterium sp., assembly GCA_964500205.1. Lineage (GTDB taxonomy): Bacteria > Bacteroidota > Bacteroidia > UBA10329 > UBA10329 > UBA10329. The sequence continues at coordinate 130,483 of CAZCNS010000006.1, forward strand.
AGTTTTTGGGGAGGGAACTACATTGAACTACCAGATGTCATCAAAGTCCACCGTGACCTCCTCGGTCTGCGGGTGTGCCTGACAGGTGAGTATGAGTCCCTGTTCCACCTCTTTGTCTGTGAGGCTGTAGTTCTTGTCCATTGTTATGACTCCGCTCTTCACGCGGGCTATGCAGGTGCAGCACACCGCTCCCTTGCAAGAGAACGGTACGTCAATGCCTGAGTCCATTGCAGCATCGAGTATAGTCTTGCCATCGCTGGTCAGCGCGAACTCGAACTCGTCACCGTCCATCACCACCTTCACTCTGCTCTTCACGGTAGTCCCGGTCTGCGTGGGCACAGTGGCCTTCTGATTGGATACCTTTTCCCGGTCACCTTCCAACTTGGCAGCACTGGTGAACAGCTCGAAGTGAATCCGTTCTTGCGGTACACCATGCTGTTCCATTACCTCGCGGACTGCTTGGATCATCGGCTCTGGGCCGCACAGATAATAGTCGTCCACCTGCAATGGGTCGAACAAAAGCTTAGCGAACCGCTCGATGCGAGGCTTGTCAATGCGACCACTCATGAGTTCTGCCCCGAGGTCCTCGCCCGACATCACATGATACACACTGAGGCGGGTGGGGTAGAGGTTTTTCAGACCATCTATCTCATCGCGGTAAATGATGCTGCCGGTCTGCCGGTTGCCATAAAAGAGGATGAATCGGCTGTTCGGCTCATCTCTAAGCACCGATTTCATCATGCTCAGGATGGGGGTGATGCCGCTGCCTGCCGCGAATGCCACGTAGGTCTTGGAGTTGTAAGCATCGGTGTGGAGCACGAACTTGCCAATGGGGTGCATCACCTGAAGGGTGTCACCAGCTTCGAGTCTGCGGTTCGCGAGGGTCGAGAAAAGTCCGTTGGGTACTTCTTTGACCCCGACTTTCAGAATGCCCTCGTGCGGGGCAGCACAGATTGAATAAGACCTGCGTACATCCTGCCCTTCTATCTCAGTCCTCAATGTCACATACTGTCCGGGCAGGAATGCGAACGGTTCACGCAAATGCTCGGGAATATCGAACACCAACGACACTGAATCAGGGGTTTCCCGAACCACTTCTTTGATTGTCAATTCTTCGTAACGGGCCATTTCTTAAATTTTTCAGCGGCAAATCTAAACCTCCGTTTGTCGGGAACAAGGCCGAAGATGAGGCTGTTTCCAAAGGTGTGTCACTGACCTTTGTCAGCAAGGTCAATGTCAGAATGATTAAACTTGCCCATTAAATTCAGACCATGAACACCGTAGCACAACAGGAACGTTTCGATGCCATCATCGAGGCTGAAGGTAAGATAGAGCCGAAGGACTGGATGCCAGACGCTTACAGAAAAACTCTTGTTCGTCAAATGTCTCAGCACGCACACAGCGAGGTGGTCGGCATGTTGCCCGAAGGCCGCTGGATTACTCGTGCACCGAGCCTCAGAAGGAAGGTCGCCCTGCTTGCAAAGATCCAGGACGAGGCCGGTCACGGGCTCTATCTGTACTCCGCAGCCGAAACATTGGGCACCACCCGCGAGGAGATGGTGAACGACCTGCTTACAGGCAAGGCGAAGTACAGCAGCATCTTCAACTATCCGACCATCACTTGGGCCGACATCGGGGCCATCGGTTGGCTGGTGGATGGAGCTGCCATCGTCAACCAGATCATGTTACAGAAGGCCAGTTATGGGCCGTACAGCCGTGCCATGATCCGCATCTGCAAGGAAGAGAGTTTCCATCAGCGTCAGGGCTACGAGATCATCATGAAATTGGCTCAGGGCAGTCCTGAGCAGAAGGCCATGGCGCAAGATGCACTCAACCGGTGGTGGTGGCCATCGCTGATGATGTTCGGGCCGAATGACGATGCCTCTCCTAACAGCGCACAGAGCATGGCATGGAAAATCAAGCGCATCAGCAACGATGAGCTTCGCCAGAAATTCATCGATCAGACCGTGCCGCAGGCCAATTTCCTCGGTCTTACCATTCCCGATCCCGACCTGAAATGGAACGAGGAGCGTAAGGCTTATGATTTCGGTGAGATCGATTGGGAGGAATTCTTCAACGTGGTGAAAGGCAACGGCCCCTGCAACAAGGAACGCCTCCGCGACCGTCAGAAAGCGCACGAAAACGGTGCTTGGGTGCGAGAGGCAGCATCAGCCTATGCGCAGAAGAAGGCTGATAATAGGGTGGCTGCTTAATTGATTGCTGATTTTCAAATGATGATTTCTGATTCATTTCCGCTCCAAAGGAGGTGATATTTTTGAAAGACCGATAAATGCAGGTACAGGCGGAGATAAAATTCGATCAGCTGCTACAGTTGGTTCGCTCATTACCGAAAAGCAGGTTGAAGCAACTGAGGCGTGAGATTGACAGGGCCGAGAAGTCTGAGGAGAGCTTGGAGGAACTGCTGCTGAATGGCCCGGTAGCGACAGAGGAGCAGTTGCGGGTCATTGCTGAGAATCGAAAAGCCATCAATCAATGGAGAACAAAACCGTTGTAGTTGACACTTCTGTCCTGATCGACTATTATCGCAAGACGGATAAGACCAAGGCCGTGTGGACAGCCATGTTGGGAAAAGGACACCGATTCGCGGTTTCAGCAATTACCAAGTTCGAGATTTATTCAGGTGCCACTCCCAACCAGATTGAGTTTTGGAACAGAGTCTTGTCGAAGATAGAAGTCTTGCCAGTTGATGAAAATGTGATTGATACGGCAGTTTCTGTCAGTAGAGAACTGAAAAAGAAAAGAAAACAGATTGACTTGGCCGACCTGCTCATTGCCTCGACCGCTCTGAGGAACGCTCTTCCGATATCCACTTTGAATAAAAAGCATTTTCAACGCATAGCTGACCTCACACTTTTGGAAATACAGTAGCATCACCACACCTTAACAACTGAACCTTAAACCTTAAACCAATGAGCCGTTCCGATTGGCCACTATGGGAAGTTTTCATCCGCAGCCGTTCCGGACTGCATCACAAACATGCTGGCAGCCTGCACGCGCCTGATGCCGAGATGGCCATCAGCAATGCCCGCGATGTCTACACCCGCAGAAATGAGGGTGTCAGCATCTGGGTGGTGGAGAGCAGATACATTCATGCCACCACGCCCGGTGAGAAGGAGGAGCTCTTTGACCCTGCCGAGGACAAGGCGTATCGCCATCCCACGTTCTATGATATTCCGGACGAAGTAGGCCACATGTGATGGAGGGTAATCAAGCCATATTCAAATACGTGCTGCGGTTGGGTGACAACGCCCTTATCCTCGGCCATCGTCTCAGCGAATGGTGCGGACACGGCCCTGAGTTGGAAGAGGACATCGCACTTATCAACGTAGCTCTCGACCTGCTCGGCCATTCGCGCAGCCTGCTGACCTACGCAGGCGAGGTAGAGGCCAAGGGCCGCACAGAGGACGATCTCGCCTATCTGCGGTTGGAGCGCGACTACACTAATGCGCTGCTTTGTGAAGTGCCCAACGGCCATTTTGGGGACACCATCGCACGGCAGTTTCTGTTTGATGTATTCAACCAATTGCTGTTCAAGGAGCTGTGCAACTCGAAGGACGAGCGCATCGCGGGTATCGCTGCCAAGGCCATCAAGGAAATCAATTATCACCTGCGCCACAGCACCGACTGGGTGCTGCGCTTGGGCGATGGCACGGAGGCAAGCCATGACCGCATTCAGGAGTCATTCGACCGCCTTTGGGAGTACACAGGCGACCTTTTCATACAGGACGATTACGACCGCTGGTGCGTGGAGAACGCGATCGGCCCCGACCTCGATGCCCTGCGTCCACGTTGGAAACAGAAAGTGACCGAAGTGCTCACCGAGGCCACGCTCACCGTGCCAACGGATGGTTGGATGCAAATGGGCAGTAAGACAGGCACGCACACAGAGCATTTTGGGTTCCTACTTGCTGAGCTTCAGTATATGCAACGCGCCATGCCGGGATGCGAATGGTAATAAAGCATCTTAGTAGCGAGGAGCAAAAGCTCTGGAACATCCTTGAGGATGTGAAAGACCCTGAGATTCCGGTGCTCAGTCTCGTTGACCTCGGTGTAGTGCGCAAGGCTCAACTTCTGGAGGATGGCAGTCCGCATGTTGTCATCACACCGACCTACAGCGGCTGTCCGGCCATGCAGGTGATGGAGGACGATATCCGAGTGAGGTTGCAGCTGGCCGGTTTCAAGGGAATAAGAATTGAAACGGTGCTGTCTCCTGCTTGGACTACGGATTGGATAAGCACAAAAGGAAGGAAGGAACTCCAGAACTACGGCATCGCCCCTCCTGAGCAGGCCACGTCTGACAAGAACATACTGCTCGGTCATCCTAAGCAGGTGACCTGTCCGCTGTGCAAAAGCCGCAATACATCCATGGTGAGCCAGTTCGGCAGCACGCCTTGCAAGGCGCTCTATAAGTGTGGTGACTGCCTTGAGCCGTTCGATTACTTCAAATGTATTTGAAGGGGGCGAGGGACACGGGATGGGGTACTTAGCCGAATGCCCTCCATTTCAAGTTTCATGTTTCAGCTTTCATATTTCTGAAGGAATGCCTTTCTGTCAGTGGCATGGCAGTGATTTAATGGGCCATTGAGCGTCATCTGCCATAATTTCCTGAAAACGATGCTGTATGGCAGGTGGCACAGTCTATGAAATGCACGGTGCAACGAATCCGTAACCAATCAAAATTCTACATAATGAGCAAGATCATAGGAATAGACCTTGGCACCACCAACTCTTGCGTGGCCGTGATGGAAGGCAACGAGCCTGTTGTCATCCAAAACAGCGAAGGTCGCAGAACAACCCCTTCCATCGTGGCTTTCGTTGAAGGAGGTGAGCGCAAGGTGGGCGACCCCGCCAAGCGTCAGGCCATCACCAACCCCAAGAAGACCATCGCATCAATAAAGCGCTTCATGGGAAGCAGCTACGATGAGGTAGCGAGTGAACTTGGGCGTGTACCTTACGAAGTTGTGAAAGGCGCGAATAACACTCCCAGAGTGAAAATAGATGACCGCGAGTACACTCCGCAGGAGATCAGTGCCATGACCCTTCAGAAGATGAAGAAGACGGCAGAGGATTACCTCGGCATGGAAGTGACCGAAGCGGTGATCACAGTTCCCGCTTACTTCAACGATGCGCAGCGTCAGGCCACCAAGGAGGCAGGCGAGGTGGCTGGTCTCAAGGTCCGCAGGATCATCAATGAGCCAACTGCCGCAGCTTTGGCCTACGGCCTCGACAAGATGAGTAAGGACATGACCGTGGCCGTATTCGACCTTGGTGGCGGAACCTTCGACATCAGTATCCTTGAGCTGGGAGATGGTGTGTTTGAGGTGAAATCGACCAATGGTGATACGCACCTTGGTGGCGATGACTTCGATGAGGTCATCATCGACTGGTTGGCCGATGAGTTCAAGAAGGACGAGGGTCTTGACCTTCGCAAGGATCCAATGGCGCTTCAGCGTCTGAAAGAGGCTGCCGAGAAGGCCAAGATCGAGCTTTCCAGCAGCACCAGCACCGAAATCAACCTGCCCTACATCATGCCTGTGGATGGCATTCCCAAGCACTTGGTGCGCAACCTTACTCGCTCGCAGTTCGAGCAGTTGGCCGACAAGCTGATCCAGCGCACCTTGGAGCCTTGCAAGAAGGCGATGAAAGACGCAGGTCTTAGCAACTCGGACATTGACGAGGTAATCCTTGTAGGTGGCTCCACGCGCATCCCAGCCATTCAGGAAGTGGTACAGAAGTTCTTCGGCAAGGCTCCTTCCAAGGGTGTGAATCCTGATGAGGTGGTAGCCATCGGTGCGGCCATTCAAGGTGGCGTTCTGACAGGTGAAGTGAAAGATGTACTGCTGCTTGACGTGACCCCGCTTTCGCTTGGCATCGAGACCATGGGCGGTGTATTCACCAAACTGATAGAGGCGAACACCACTATTCCTACCAAGAAGTCTGAGGTATTCAGCACCGCCAGCGACAACCAACCCAGCGTTGAGATTCATGTGCTGCAAGGTGAGCGCGCCATGGCCAAGGACAACCGCACCATCGGTCGTTTTCACCTAAGCGACATTCCGCCTGCACCGCGTGGTGTGCCGCAGATCGAGGTGACCTTCGACATAGACGCCAACGGCATCATCCAAGTGTCGGCCAAGGACAAGGCTACCAACAAGTCGCAGCAGATCCGCATTGAGGCCAGTTCAGGGCTTTCCGAAGAGGAGATCAAGAAGATGAAGGCCGAGGCTGAGGCCAATGCCGAATCTGACAAGAAGGCCAAGGAGGAGGTTGATAAGCTGAACGCTGCCGATCAGATGATTTTCCAGACCGAGAAGCAGCTCAAGGAATATGGCGACAAGCTTCCTGCCGATAAGAAAGGGGCTATAGAGAGTGCTTTGGGTGAACTCAAAGTGGCTCACGGTTCCAAAGACCTCGCAGGAATTGATGCAGCACTGGAGAAGCTGAATGCCGCTTGGCAGAACGCATCGCAGGAGATGTATGCCGCTACACAAGAAGGCCAAGGTGGTAATGCCGGTGCAGGCCAAGGCCCAACCGATACTGCCGATGCTGAGGTCACTGATGTTGACTTTGAAGAAGTGAAGGAAGACAAGTAATCTTCCAAATCGATCTGAATCGAATGAGGGGTGTCCGGTCGGATGCCCCTTTTCGTTTCATTTCACTCCGATGCTGACCATCTTTGCGTTGTGACAAAGCTCCTGATCATTACCTACTACTGGCCGCCCAGCGGGGGCGCGGGTGTGCAGCGATGGCTCAAGATGGCCAAGTATCTGGCCCAAATCGGCCATGAGGTACACGTGGTCACCGTCAATCCGGAAGTAGCCACCTATCCGCATCGTGATGAGAGCCTGCCGCAGGAACTTGAGGGCGTGACCGTCCACCGCACGGATACGCGTGAGCCTTATCGCTATTACGCAATGCTGTCTGGCGGAAAGATTCCCAGTGCGGGCTTTGCCAACGAGGGCACCGGAACCAAGGCTGGGCCACTGAATCGATTGGCGCGCTTCGTCCGGGGCAACCTGTACCTGCCCGACCCGCGCAAGGGATGGAACCCATTCGCGGAGCGCAAGGCCCTTGAACTGATCGACAGCCATGGCATTGACACGGTCATTACCACATCACCGCCTCATAGTACCCAGCTTATTGGTCTGAGCCTGAAAAAGCAGCGCAACATCAGATGGCTGGTCGATATGCGCGATCCTTGGACGGGCATCTACTACGCAGATGAGCTGCGCCAGACCGCTTGGGCAAGGCAACGTAACCTCGACATGGAGTGCGAGGTGCTTTCCACAGCCGACTGCATCCTCACCGTCAGCGAGCAGCTTAAGCGCGATTTCATGAAACTTCACCCCGCACTTGGTGAGGGGAAAATCTCGGTGATCCCCAACGGTTTCGACCCCGATGATTTCACGGAGAAGATTCCGCTGGACACCGAGTTCACCATCGGCTACATGGGCACCATCACTCCCAAATATGACATCAGCGGGCTGCTCCGAGCGCTCGGTTCGATGGAGGGTAAACTGCGTCTGCGTTTCATAGGCGAGGTGCCGGGAGAGATAAAGCAACAGTTGGAGGCCACGGGTCATAGCTGCGAGTTCACGAGCTATCTGCCGCACGATGAGGCGATTCGAAGGGCGGGAGGCTGCGCCATGCTTTTGTTAGTGATTCCAAGGACAGCGGGAAACGAGGGCATCGTCACCGGCAAGCTGTTCGAGTACCTGGCCTTGGGCCGCCCCATCCTCGGCATCGGCCCGGTGAACGGTGATGCTGCTGCCATCCTTGCTGAGACGGGCGCGGGACGGATGTTCAGTTATGAGGAGTCCGATGGTGTCTGCCATTTCATAGAGCGGAAGCAAATGGTGCCTTACAGTTCAGATACTGGCAAAAGTGCTCGGTATTCCCGGAAGTACCTTTCAAAGCAGTTGAGCGACTTGATGAATAGTCATTCCTGACACACCGTTTTCGCATCAGTACTTTTGCCCGCCACATCAATCAAACACAGAATGGCGAAGCTGGCAGACAAAGCCGAGGTTAAAGGATTCTACGACAAATTTGAGAGCGAGGATATCGGGCTGCACCTGTCCATCCGCCATTTCACCATCTTCAAGGAGCTGGTGCTTTCGGGACTGAAGAAGCATCACAATGTGTTGGAGGTCGGCAGCGGCTACGGGCCCGTAACGCATCTCATGGCTTCCTACCTGAAAACAGGACGCGTGCTCGCCACCGACATCAGCGAGGGCCGCATCACTGCTGCCAAGGGGCTGCTCAGTAAGCACCGCAATGTGGACTTTGAGGTGGTCGATGTGGCCGAGTTCAATACCGACAGGAAGTTTGATGTCATCGTGTTGCCTGATGTGCTCGAACACATTCCCGAAGTGTATCATGACCGGCTTTTTGAGGCATTCTCACGTATGCTGACGCCAGACGGATTCATTTTCATTCATATTCCCCATCCGCTCTGCATCGACTACATACGAAAGCACGAGCCCGAAACCATGCAGATCATCGATCAGGCACTGAGTTCAGATCGCATGTTGCAACGTGCCTATGCCAACGGTTTCTACCTCGTCCGGCTGGAATCCCGCGCGCTTTCCCGCAGTTTCGAAGATTATCAGGTCATTGTTTTCAGAGGACACAGACCATACGAAGGCTACAGCCTTCAATCCAAGCCACTTATCATCTGGAGGAAGTTCTGGCGCAGGGTGTTCTGGTGGTATCATTGTCTGTGATGCTTCTCAAACTGCTCTACCTCAGTCCTCAGCCCTCCACCTTTATACGGAAGGACATAGAGTTTCTCTCTGCTCATTTTCGTGTTCGGGAGCATGACTTTTTGCTCAGAGGAAAGTTCCTCCTGCCGCTGATGTTTCTCAGGCAGCTCCTTTTTCTCCTGAAGAATATCCCCAGTGCCGAGGTGGTAGTGGTGATGTTCGGGGGGTATCATTCCTTTTTGCCGGCCTTGCTGTCGAAGATTTTTGGCAGGCCTTGTCACATCATACTTGGAGGCACGGATTGCACCAGTTACCCGTCCATCAATTATGGCACATTCCGAAAACCTGTCCAAGCTTGGTTCACAGCTTGGTCTTACAGGCTCTGTACTTCTCTTTTGCCAGTGCATCGGTCGCTCATTGCGCAGCAGAACACATTCTACACAGTAGATGCCGTCTCACAGGGCTGCGCGGCTTTTGTCCCCGGATTGAAAACGCCATTTCGGGAGATTGTCAATGGTTTTGAGCCTGATAAGTGGGAGGTAGGGGAGAAGAGGCCGCGTTCATTCATCACGGTCGGATATTTTGACTCCCCTGAACGGCTTAAGCTGAAAGGTGTGGACCTGATGGTCGGTCTCGCCCGATCCATGCCCGACTGCAACTTCACGGTGGTCGGTGTTGGTAAAGATGGACTTCTTCCTGCGCTGCCTAACCTACAGGTGCTTGGAAAGGTGACACACGAAGAGCTCAGGGTGCTTTTTGCCAACCACAGGTTCTACATGCAACTTTCAATAAGTGAGGGTTTTCCCAATGCCATCTGCGAGGCCATGCTTTCAGGGTGTGTCCCCATTGGTTCGGATGTTGCCGCCATTCCTGAGATCATTGGCGATACCGGTTTCATATTGAAGAAAAGGAATGCGGATATGCTTCGAGAATTGGTTCAAAAAGCCATCGGCTGCCTTGAGCTTGACGCTTTAAGCGCAAGCGCACGTGAACGCATTGCATCGAGATATCCTTTACGCAAGCGCGGTGAGCTATTGCTCGAAGCGCTTAGCGGCTAAGCCCCCTTTTACTTCGCCAACGCCACCTTGTAGCTCTCTGGTGTGCCGGTGATCCGGATGCTCACGAAGCGCGTCTTACGCTTGGGGTCACGTCTTATTATCTCGTCCTCGCGGTCTGGGTCTATGTCTTCTTTCTTTCTCCCAAAAAGCTTGCTGGCTGCGGCAGAAGTGATCATTTGAAACGGCACACGGATCAGGTAGTCCATGTTCATGTCCTTGTCCTGCTTGCCGCTTATCTCCACGAAACCGAGGCTGGTATTGATGGTCATGGCGGGCACGGTGAGCGCACCGTTGGTCATGTCGAAGCTGTTGCGCAGCGTGTCGAAGAGGATCTTGTTGAGGTTCCTGTCTGCGAAGAAATCGCCAAGGGCCAGCAGCGGTGCGTAGTTGGCTATGCGGCCGTCCAGCACCTCCAGGTCCAGCTTTATGTTCGAGTCGTCCATCATCGGCACCATGTCCGCATGCATGTGCAGCTTACCAGTGAGCCGTCCAGTGATGCGCCCTTGCAGGTTGTCGGCTACCAGCTCGTCCTGTCCGAAGTTGTCGAATTTGAGCATCAGCTTACCCATGTCGAGGTCGCGGAAACGGATGTCGGGTGAGAAGTAGATGGCCTTGCTGTTTTCCCCATTGAAGTACCCGCGCAGGTCTATGTGCCCGCCCGCCACGTCCATTGACAGCGTGTCGAGGTGCAGGAAATGGTTCTGTGTGGTCCGCAACCTGCCAGTGATGTTCTCCACTCTATGGTGGTGATAGTTCAGATTCTTCACATCCACCACGAAACGCATGTCCGTGAAGGGCAGCTCGTAAATGTTGAACACAGAATCGTGATTCACAGGCTCGTCCTTCTCTGGCAGTGTGAAATTGGTCAGCTCGTCAATGTCAAGCCGTGGCGAGGAGAATCGCAGGTGGTTGTCTCGCAGCCTCACCTTCGGGTTCTTGCCGTAGTAATAGTTCATATCGGCCTCGAAGGTGCTATGCCCGATTCTTCCTTTGAATTCGCTTACCATAAGATGTTCATCTTCAATATGGAAACGGCCTTTGAAGTCCTCCAGCTTAAGCGGGTGCGTCTGCATTCGGGCGGTCAGTTGGTCGAGGTAGAGGTCGGTCGAGTGCAGCGAGTCCTTGAAGTGCAGGTCAGCGCGGCCATGCAGCTTGAACTGCCGAAGCTCCTCGTGTCGGTAGTCTGCGGGCAGGTAGTTCACCCCGTCATAGGTCAGCAGGTCATTCAGCTTGAGTAGGTTGGAGGTAAGGTCGAACTCCAGCTTGGTATCTCCGAAGGGATGCTTTTCGAACCAGAGGTCATAGTGCGTTAATCTCCCGGAAAAATGGAAATCACTTGAATCGATTTCTCCACTGAAGTCAATTACGCGGAAATCCTCCGCTTCCACGAACACATCTGCTCTGAAATCGTGAAGTGTGTGCGGATAGTTATCCATAGAGGCGTACAGATTCTCGATAAAAAACTCTCCAATGGGCAGATTGGGCGACTCGGTGAAGGAGTTGGCTTTGGCCTGAAAACGAAGGTCGGCAGAGAAATCGCGTATACTTTCTCGGATCCTGGGCATCGTGTCGCCTTTGGTGCGGGTCAACTCTGCCAGGTCGAGCAGCTTGGAGGAAATACTCAGGTCGGTACTCACCAGAGTGGGCGCATGATGAATCACAGCTGGCAGGTCGCTGATGCTGCCAGTGATGGCAATGTCGCTACTGCCAGCCTTCAGGTCCAGAAAATGCAGTTGGGCAGCGGCCCCATTCATCGTGGCGTGGATGTCGAGGTCGTTCACAGCCACAGGAAGGTCGGGCGAGACGAAACTAAGGTCAGTGACCCGCAGTTCGCTGAAATAAGCCTGGTTCAGCTGGTCTAGGCTGCGCTCAGGGTGTTCCAGGTCGATGATGTCGTGAAAATTCATCGTGAGCTGCACCTTGCCCTTTAACCTGCTCAAACCTTCTATCTCCAGGAATTGGGCGAGGAATGCGAGGTCGAAGTCGGACTCCACGAGCATCTCCACCTCGGGCGATTCGAAGTTTTTTATCGAAAGGTCTGCCTTGAAAACGCCAGCTTCCGGCCTTGAGGAGAAATCCTTGATCACCAGCTCCATCGTCTCAGCAGCGCCCGACTCGCCCGTGGTGAAGAATCCTTTGAACTGCAGCTCATCCACTTTCTTCTTGTTGAATGCGTTGGCGAAATATGCGTTCTCGCACCCGAAATTGGCGTCTATCCGTGGCGCATGTCCGTTTATGCTCTTGCCTTTGACATCGGCCATGAAGAACACGCGGCCCTGATTGTCGTAGCGCCTCAGCGTGGGAACCAGCTCCTCAGGTGCAAATGCGATGAACAGCTCGAAACTCGGCTTCTCGCCCTTGAATGTGAGGTCGAGCAGCATGTCATCATCCACGTCAACCGTGCCGCCCATACTGAAAAGCGCCTCACCCAGTTTCAGTTCCGAGGGAGCGATGTTGACGACATGTGTTTTCTTGTCAAACGTCAGGGCCGTGTTAACATGAAAATGCTTGTTGCGGATGAAGGTGGTGTCCTGCCCGCGCTTCACTGTGATCACGAAATCACTCTCCACACCTGCATCAATGGCTTTCGGGTCTTTCTCGAAACGCAATGTGCCGCTGTTGACGAACAGGTCGATGAAAACATTGTCCGCCTCATTCAGCTTGGTGATGTCTACATTCTTGAGCGTGATGCGCTGCAGGTCAACATGAAACTCAGTTGAGGGATCCTCGATTTCCTTGGTGGTGGCAAATGCCTTCATCAGGTTGAACTCTCCGAGGGTGTCCTGAACGAGGTTGATGTCCCCGCTGCTCAGGCGGATGGTCTTGATGTCCATCTGCCCGCTGATAAGTGTCAGCAGGTCGAAACCGAGGTAGGTGTCTCCGATGTGGAGGATGGGAGTGACGGCCGTGTCCTTGTCCGCGAATACTTTCAGGTCCTCCAGATCGATACTGATGTAAGGGAATGCTGCGAAGGGAGAGACGTGACTGCCGCGGATGGTGATGCGGCCCTCGAAGTCCTCATTCACCACCTCCAGCAGTTGTTTCACCACGGCATCCTGCCGCCAGAACAACAGACCAATGGCTGATGATGTCAGCAGAACCAGCAGCAGCGCGCTGCCGACAAGGAAGTAAAATAGTGGTCTCAGAATGCGCATATCTGCGAGCAAAGGTCTGAACGCCTGCGGTGATTCACCAAAACCACGGGTCGGATTGGTGCGGAAAAGAGTGTACATGACGTTTCTGTCTGCTTATTCGAGATTCTGCGGGACGACTTGTTCTGTTCGGAGTAACATTTGTCATGCCTGCCGATGGCGCGGTGCGGAAATTTGCCGCCAATGGAAGCCACGGCACAAGCCACAAATTGCTACCACTGCGGGGAACCGTTCGTGGAGGAGCGCATCGCCCACAAAGGCCGTGAATTCTGCTGCGAGGGCTGCCGAACGGTTTTCGACCTTCTGGACGAGAACGGCCTCTGCACCTACTACGACATAGAGGGGAGCCCGGGGGCGCAAATGCTCCGCACCGAGCTGGGCGACCGCTTCGCATTCCTCGATCTGGATGATATCCGCAGCCAGCTCATCGACTTCTCGGACGGTGATGTGACCAAGGTGACCTTCTTCACGCCCAACATTCATTGCAGCAGTTGCATCTGGCTGCTGGAGCATCTCGATAGGCTGCAGTCTGGGGTTATATCCTCCAATGTCAATTTTCTCAGGAAAGAGATCACTGTCAATTTCCGTCACGACAGCATCACGCTCCGTCAGTTGGTCGAACTGCTGACCTCCGTGGGCTATGAGCCTTCGCTCTCGCTGCGCGACCTGAACAAGAAGACGGAGAGCGATCACGATCGCGACCTGCTGATCAGATTGGCCGTGGCTGGGTTCGCCTTCGGCAACATCATGCTCCTGAGCCTGCCAGATTACCTTTCAATGGGCGAGGGAGTGGAGCATGCCTTCCAGCGTGTGTTCAACATCCTTAACCTTACGCTCGGAACGCTCGTGCTGGTCTATCCGGCCATGATATTCATCCGTTCGGCCTACAAGGCGCTTCGGCACCGCACCGTGAACATAGACGTGCCGCTGGCCATCGGCATAGCTGCGCTTTACGGACGAAGCCTTGCCGAAATCGTCACCGGCAGCGGAGTGGGTTATATGGACAGCTTGGCGGGCCTCATCTTTTTTCTCCTCGTTGGCCGCTGGTATCAGGACCGCACGTATCGCGCCCTGAGCTTCGACCGTGATTTCAGCGCATATTTCCCCATGGCCGTCACCCGTGTACGCGAAGGTGTGCAGGAGGCTGTGGCCATCAGCAACATCCGCAAAGGCGATGAGCTGGTCATACTCAGCAATGGATTGATCCCAGCGGATTCGGTGCTCCTGAGCGACCGTGCCAGCATTGACTACAGTTTCGTCACAGGCGAGTCTGACCCAGTGAGCAAGACGAAGGGCGATGCACTCTTCGCGGGCGGCAGGCAGGTGGGCGGGGCCATTCATATCGTGTTGACCAAGGACGTGTCGCAGAGCTACCTCACGGGCCTCTGGGATCAGGATATCTTCCGAAAGGAGCGTAAGACACTCGGATTGATGATGGACAGCGTGTCCAAGCGGTTCACCGTCACCGTGCTGCTCATTGCCACATTGGCGGGCATCGCATGGATGTTCATCGACTCCTCGCGGGTGGCCGATGTGTTCACCGCCATCCTCATCATCACCTGCCCCTGCGCCTTGGCCCTCACCATGCCTTTTGCCTTGGGGAACGGCATCCGCATCCTTGGTCGCAATGGACTGTACCTTAAGGATTCGACTGTCATCGAGGTGCTTTCCAACATCAACACCGTCATTTTCGATAAGACGGGCACACTCACCACCTCCGACCGTCCGGAGGTCATTTTCAACGGGGAAATGCCACCGATGGAAGCGGCTATGGTACATGCGTTGGCCTCCAACAGCTCGCATCCCCTGAGCCGCGCACTGGCGCAGCACCTGAAGGGAGGCGGTCTTTCTGTGGAGGAATTTCAAGAGATTGCCAACAAAGGACTGGAGGCCAAGGTGGGCGGGCGGAGCATACGGATCGGGGCGGCAGGATGGGCGGGCGATGGCACTGCCCCGCATTCTGTAGGTGGCTCGGTGGTACACGTGACGGTGGACGGCCATTACCTCGGATACTTTGTCATCAGGAAAAAATACAGGCAGGGGCTGAACGAGATGTTCTCCCGCCTGCGGCAAATGACGAAAGTGCAGGTCCTATCGGGCGATAACGACCGCGAGCGGGGTCATCTATCTGAGAGATTCGGGGTGGATGACCTGCATTTCGATCAGACCCCATTTGATAAGTTGGAGCATGTGAAAGCCGAGCAGGGCAGGGGAGGACGGGTGCTGATGGTGGGCGATGGTCTCAACGATGCTGGCGCATTGCGCCAGGCCGATGCGGGATTCTCGGTAGTGGAGGACGTGCATGGTTTCTCGCCTGCCTGCGATGGTATTTTGGAGGCGGATTCGCTCCATGCCATGCCGCGCCTGCTCCAGTTCGCATCTTCGTGCATGAGGGTGGTGAGATGGAGTTTTCTTGTCTCGTTTCTCTACAATGCTGTGGGCATCACCATGGCTGCGCAGGGGCTTATCTCGCCTCTTTTCGCGGCCATTCTCATGCCGTTGAGCAGCGTCACGATCATCACCTTCAGCACATTGGGCACAAGGCTTGTGGCAAGGCGCAACGGCTTCAAATGATCGACCGGCAGTTGATTTTCATCAATGAATTCGGTGAGAGATGGTTTTCACCGGAAAAAGCAGTAACTATGGGTCGTAATTCTGGCGAATGGTTCGACTGATACTTCCGTTACTTCTGCTTACGATTTCGACCTTGCCTGTTTCGGGGCAAGAGCTTGGCCTGACCCTCGTTAAGACGTTCTCGGGAAATGCCCACGGAGTGCGTAAGGCGGTTTTCGCTCCCGACTCCAAGTCCTTCGCTACCGCTGGTACTCGCGGAGAGGTGAAGGTCTGGGATGTGGCCTCCGGTCAAAGACTGACTCAGATGGACGGTCATATGAGCTCGGTCAACGACTTGCGCTTTGGGCGTGATGGTCGATTCATCGTCACGGCCGCAGCCGATGGTTTTGTTATCGTTTGGGATGTTTCCTCAGGCAAATCCATCCGAAGGGTCCGGACCTCATCCACCAATGCCGAGCGGCCCGACATCAAGTTCGCATTGCTCTCTGATGATGGCCAGAAAGTGTTCTTCGCAGTTGGCAAGGAACTCAGAATGGCTGTGGTAGGTGACGATACGCCTGTCAGTGTGCTTTATACGGACCGTAAGGATCCCATCTCGGCAGCGGCATTGAGCCCCGATGGCCGCGAGCTGCTGTTCTCTGCGGGGCAGTATCTCATCGTGTTGGACATTTCCTCAGGCAAGGTTGTGCGCGAGTACAACACCGGCACATGTGAGATCAGTTCATTGAGCTATTCTGCTGACGGAAAGCTGATGCTGTCCTGGTGCTCCAATGCACGGGTGGACATCCGCGATGCGTCCACACTGATGCTCAGGACCAGCTTTCGCTCAGGCACGGGAGGCAGGAAGTACAGCAACATGGCCCTCACATCAGACCAGCGCTACGTGATCACCTGCGATCATGCATCGCGATTCAATCTTTGGGACCTTCAGGAGAAAAGATTGGTGATGGACGAGGGGGCCGACCAAGGCACTGTTTTGGGATTCGATGTGGCGTCCAATGCGGATCTTGTGCTCTCGGCCAGTCTGGACAAGACCGTGAAGCTTTGGAAGATCGGTGAGAAACTGCCTGATGACACGGACAAGAAGTCTAAGCGGCCGGAACCGGAGCCCGCACAGGAGCCGCAGGTGGTCATCCTCATGCAGAGCGAGACACTGGAGGATTTCACGCCCGTGGAGGTGCGCGAGGAGGCTCCAACAAGTATTCAGACAGTCGCGGAGCCATTGAAGGCGACCACAGTTGCAAACTCTGCTCCCGTGATACCGAAAACGGAGCCTGCGCCAAAGGCACTCGGAGACAGTGTGAGTGTGCTGCCGGAGCGTCTGAACGGCAGGCGGGTGAAACCCATCCGAAGCGACCATAAGCTGAACCTTCTTGGGAGGGAGCTGACCATAGAGGTATGGGACGCGCAAGTGGTAGATGGCGACATCATTTCGCTCTACATCAACGATGATGTGATCCTTGAGGAGTTCAGTATCGTGAGTGATCGGAAGACCGTTCATTTTGACGCCACGCCATTCCACAAGGCCTATCTTTTCCTGCATGCGCACAACGTGGGATCCATTCCGCCCAATACGGCCACTATGATGATCTCTGACGGCATTCAGCAGATCCAGGTTGAGCTGCGCTCTGACCTCACCGGCTCGGCTGCCATGGAACTTAACTTCGTGAATGAATGAATCTACCGACTCTTGACAGCGACTTTTGGAATTCCCGTTATCTCTCGGGAGAAACGGGTTGGGACATAGGCGGGCCGAGCAGACCGCTCAAGGAGTTCATCGACACGCTTGCGGACAAGGATGTGAGCATTCTCATTCCAGGCTGTGGCAACGGCCATGAAGCAGCCTATCTGCATCGCCAAGGGTTCAAGGATGTGACGGTGTTGGATATCGCTCCCTTGGCTGTGCAGCTTTTCAAGGAGCGTGTGCCGGATTTTCCTGTGGATAAGGTGATCTGTGGAGATTTCTTCGGACATGAGGGTTCGTATGACCTCATCTTGGAGCAGACCTTTTTCTGTGCCCTGGACCCTTCGCTGAGGGCTGCTTATGCCAAGCAGATGGACGCGCTGCTGAGGCCGGGCGGCATGTTGGCGGGTGTGCTTTTCGGTGTGCCGATGAATGCGGACAGGCCGCCATTCGGTGGCAGTAGGGAGGAGTACCTGGGTTATTTCGCACCTTTCTTCGAGGTGATGCGGTTGGATGAATGCACCAATTCCATTGAGCCGCGCATGGGCAGCGAGCTTTGGATGGAGGTTGTCCGAAAAAAATGAGAACGGCCTTCAGCTTCATTTTTCCATGTCAAAGAGGGAATTATCTTTGCGCCCCGCTTTGAGAGGGGCAGATGCTTCTGTTGAGGTGAGCATGGCGAGGTATCCGCCTAAGGCGGAGCAGGATTCATATCCGCCTAAGGCGGACGGGGGTTGTTTGATATTTTGAAGTAATGGCGAGGTAGCTCAGATGGTTAGAGCGCAGGATTCATAACCCTGAGGTCGGGGGTTCAATTCCCCCTCTCGCTACTTTGGAATGGGGGCGTCTCAACAATGAGGTGTCCCCTTTTCTGTTTTTCGACATGGAAGAATATGCTGTCTATGTGCTCTACTCCGAATCTTCAGACAAACTGTACATCGGATACTCTGGCAATTCGTTGGAGCGGTTCAGGTGGCACAACAGGTTGAGCAGGAAGGGTTTCACCGTTCGCTACCGCCCTTGGAAGATGATCCATCTGGAAGTATTCTCACTGAAGAGTGATGCCATAACCAGAGAAAGTCAGCTTAAAGGAGGCAAGGGCAGGGAATGGATACGGACGGAGATTCTTCCCGCCCTTCGAGCCGCAGGATTCATATCCGCCTGAGGCGGACGCGGGTTCAACTCCCGTCCTCGCTACATGAGACCCCGGTTCACGTCAGTGTTCCGGGGTTTTTCTTTTTCGGGGTGAAGTGCAGGATTGCCAGGGGCCTACGGTGGACGTGAGAATCATCCTGTCCTCTGGGCACTGGAGCCTGAGCAGGAGGGCATTACGGGTGTATATAAGTGTTTCACGGGTGTATAGAAGTGTATCACGGATGTATAGAATGGTAACACGGATGTATAGAATAGTAACACGGATGTATGAGACTGTAAGACGGATGTATAAGATGGTTTCACGCATGAATGGCATGGTTTCACGAATGTATAGAATAGTAATACGGAGAAATGGAACAGTCACACGTATGTATGAAATGGTAATAGGGGTGTATAGAATGGTAACACGGATGTATGACATGGTCTCGCGCATGTATGAGATGGTCATGCGCGTTAATAATTTTGAGTAAGAGATGCGGAATAGGGGCTGTAAGGGACGGATGAGGTACGAGTCGGTATCGTGAATATTATGCGATATCTGATAAGTTTTTGTTTTCAATTGAACTTTGAAAATTATATGGGAATGTTTGAAAGGTATGAGATGTGTAAAAAATACAGATATTTGTACTTATATTGTTAAATAAGGAAAAAAGGCAAGGATGAAAGCAATCTCAAAGAAGGAAGCTGAGAAGCTTAGGGTGATGCGCGCGGGGCATCGTTCGCCTGTACGGGCGGAGATCGAGGGGATGGCGGCAGGTGATGTTCAAGTGCTTACGAAGGAAGAATGGACACGGAGCACCCAGGCCCCGATGCACATGCTACGGCAGATAGAGAAACGGCTCGGTCGTAAGTACACGTGCCAGCGGCTTCTGGACAGAAGCGGGTGGGTGATCGAGCGGGTGGAGTGAGGGAGGTTATCAGCGAATTACGAAGGAGAGGTTATCAGCGAATTACGAATCTGTACGAATTTGCGAATGGGGTGACTGGGGCTTGTGGGGCGTGGGATTGCGCTGCGGGTACGGTGTGGGATCCCGCAGCCGCGGGATTGCGCTGCGCTTAACGGGTGGGACGGATGGGACGGTTGCGAATAGGAGGCATGAGGGAAAGACCCTCGCTCCTGCGGATTCGGGCCGTCCCTATGGGACTTGCCTGACATGTGCGCACGGGTCTCTACCATACTGTCGTTCCTACGGAACTTAACAGCCCCATCGGGGCGACCTTGTGGTAGCAGAGATTCCCCCGCCATGTCCAAGTCCCGAAGGGACGGCCTTTTTTGTATGATTCCTTGGCCGGGTCGGTCTGAACGTGATCTGTTGTCTGTGTCGACCGCTGTCAGGGTTGCAGAACAGTCTCACTGCGGAACGCAGTAATATCGAATATCGATTGCGGAATGCAGATAGATGGGGCGGGGTGGTTGGGGGACGCCACCGAATAGGAGGCAAGCCCGCAGTGGCGGGGAACATGGGTTAGCCACGGAGGCGCGGAAGGGCACGGAGAAGTTTATCAGCGAATTACGAATCTGTACGAATTTGCGAATGGGGTTAGCGGGTGGAGTGAGAGACGCGGGATGGGGGATGCCGCATGGGCGGGGAAATGGAAAATGGAAAATGGTGGCGGGAATGCCACGGAATAGGAGGCGCGAGGGTCTTTCCCTCGCGCCTGCGGAGCTGAAGGTCTATTCCAACCCCAGATTATCCAATCTCTTCAACCAATTGACGGTAAGGCTGATGTGGCCGAACTCCTCGGTGACCTTGCCGCGGAGCAGGTAGCATCCGGGGGCAAGGAAGGGATAGCGTGCGGCAGTCTGTTGGAAATGCTCAGTCGGCTGTCCTCGCTGCTTTGGCTTGTGCTGGCGTGGGTGACTGCACCCAGTCCTCCTTGTAGGGTGACATCGATTCTGACAGATTAGCCTCTTGGCGCGTGAGCTTGCCGTCCATGTAGTCGGCAAGGATATCGGCCTTCTTGGCATCGAGGCGTTGCAGCACGATGAGCGCGGCATTGGCAGCGGCCTTGACGGCCACAGGCACGCCACCGCCCAGCTCGGCCCAGTGCCCCCCGAGGGTCAGGTTCTTGACGGGGGTACAGTAGTGCGCCACCTTGGCCTGCATGTTCTCCTTGCCGGGCCGTGCGCCCATCATGGTGCCCTCGCGGTTGCCTGAATAGCGCCAATGGGTGATGGGGGTGGCAATGTCGCAATAGACGATGTGGTCTCGCAGTCCGGGTGCCACCAATCGCTCCACCCGGTCTATGATGATGTCGGCATATTCCTGTTTCAACTTCTTGTAGGCCTCTCCGCGCACCAGTTCGCCTCTGTCATTCACCTCGGTGCGCCAATTGTTCTCCTGATGGAAGAAAGCGGGGATGTAGAGCGTGAGTGTGCCGCATCCCTCTGGTGCCATGCTCTTGTCGCGGAGGGATGGGGCCAGTATGCTGATGTCGGTGGTGTGGGGGTCGCCACTGCTGTGCTGGTCGCGGGTGAGGCCGCTCTGCGCCAGGTAGATCATTTCCTCTCCGAAGCCAAGCTCCTCGGCAGGGCAGTCGAGAGCGAGCGATACGGTGAGTGATGAACTGTAGAGTTTGGCATCGCGAAGCGCGTCCTTGAGTTTCTGAGGGATGAGTCCAGCGGGCAGCATGCGCTCGTAGAGGGTCTCCACATCGCAGCAGGCAATGACCTCGCGTGCATGGGCGATGGTGCTCTCCTTCTGGCCTTTGACCTGATAGCGCACCCCTTTGGCCTGCCCGTTCTCCACCAGCACCTCGGACACCTTGGAGCGGTAGCTGATCTTTCCGCCACAACTGTTCACCACATGGTCGAGCCACTCTGGGAAGACCTGACTCCCGCCTTTGGGTGGGCACTGGTAGTCTCCGAAATACGCCCATCCGATGGGTACAAGGCAGCTCAGGAGGTCTTTCTCCGATGCGAAGATCTCGAGCAGGCCGGGGTCCTTGAAGAACTTGCTGAGACCTTTTTTCACCCCTTCATCCCCAGCATAGAAGACATATTTGATGAAGGGAATGGCGAAGCGGAACTTTTTGAGGCCGAGCATGATGCGCCCTAAGGGAGAGAGGGTCTCGTTGGCCCGGGAGATGGTGCCGAGCACGGAGAACGACCGTCCGATCGTGTGCGCTGCCTTGAAGAAGCGTTCGATGCCTTGCTTCTCGTGCGGGAAATCACGGATGAGTCGGGCTTTCAGTACCTCAGGGTCGTCTGTGAGCAGGTAGTCGTGGCGGTCGCTGAGATAGCGCTTGATGCGCTGCTGCTGGACAGCAACGGGATGATCCCTGCCAATGAGGTCGAACAGTCGGGTGACGAGTCCGTTGGGGCCGAGCTGATTGAGCCAATGGATGGCGCTGTCAAAACGGTAGTCGAGCCTGCGGAACCCGGCCAGATAGCCACCGGGGCGGCTGTCCATCTCCACCACCAACACCCGCTGACCGAAACGACTGAGCAGTCCTGCTGCCGTGAGGCCGCTGATACCAGCTCCGATGATGATCGCATCGAAACGTTCGTTTTGCGCTTGGTTCAAGTTTTTGGGGGTCAAAGGGGCGGTGAAGTAACAGACTATTGCTGGCATTGTTTGTTCTGCATGCCTACGTATTACAGCGTAAACACAACAGGTCAGGCATACTGCAACTCGAAAAGGGTCCTGTAGTGCCCGTCATTGCGCAGCAGCTCCTCATGGCTGCCACTCTCCAGTATGCGACCATCGCTCAGAACGATGATGCGGTCTGCATTCTGCACGGTGGCGAGCCGGTGGGCTATGACGATGGAGGTGCGGCCCTCGGTCAGTTTCTCCAATGCCTTCTGAATGATGGCCTCGCTCTCGGTGTCGATGCTCGATGTGGCCTCGTCCAGCACCAGAATGCTGGGGTTGTGGACGTAGGCCCTCACGAAGCTGATGAGCTGTCGCTGCCCTACCGATAGCATGGCACCGCGCTCCATGACATTGTAGTCGTAACCGCCCGGCAGTCGCATGATGAACTCATGCACCCCGAAGTCCTTGGCGGCCTGCACAACGGTCTCCCTGCTGATGGCGGGGTTGCCCAATGTGATGTTGTTGTGAATGGTGTCGGAGAACAGGAACACGTCTTGCAGCACCACGGCAATGCGGTCGCGCAGTGTGCGCTGGTCGATGTTGCGGATGTCATGGCCATCTATGGTGATGCTGCCCTGGTTGAACTCATAGAACCGCCCGAGCAGATTGATGATGCTCGATTTGCCCGAACCCGTGGCACCGACCAGCGCCACTGTTTCCCCGGCCTTCACCTTGAAGCTGATATCACGGAGCACAAAGTCATCGCCCTTGTAGGCGAACCATATCTGGTCAAAGCTGATGTCACCCTTCAGGGTATCGGGCTTGATGCCTCCTTTGTCAGCAACAAATTCCTCTGTGTCGAGCACCTTGAAAACCCGTTCGGAGCTGACAATGCCCATCTGCAGCGTGTTGAATTTGTCGGCCAGCTCACGGATGGGGCGGAACAGGATATGGATGTAAAGGATGAAGGCTACCAGATGACCAATGGTCACTTGCTCTGCCAACACCTGATGGGCACCCCACCACACTACGAGGCCGATGCTGACGGCCGAGAGGATCTCTACCACGGGCAGGAAGATGGAGAAGTACCATACCGACCGGATGTTGGCATCCCTGTGTTCGGCATTGATTGCCTGAAATCGTTTCATCTCACGTTCCTCGCGGTTGAATACCTGCACAATGTGCATTCCCGTGATGTGTTCCTGAAGGAATGCATTGAGTTTGGCGACCTGCGTGCGAACATCCTGAAACGAACTACGGATACCATTCTTGAATATCCAAGTTGCCACCAGCAATAATGGAATGGTACTGAGTGATATCAATGCAAGTCGCCAGTCTATGTAAAACATGACTGCTACGACAGCCACTACTTTCAGCAGGTCGCTGAAAATGACAAGGATGCCGTTGGCGAAGATGTCGGCAATGGTCTCGATGTCTGATATGACGCGGGTCACCAGCGTGCCGATAGGTGTCTGGTCGAAGTAGCGCAGCCTCAGGTTGTTGATGTGCTCATACAACTGCTGCCTGATGTCGCGAATCACGGTCTGTCCCAGCCAGTTGGCAGAGTAGGTGTAGAAGTAGTAGGTCACTGCCTCCAGCAGCATCACCGCAATGGTCACCACAGTGATCATCAAGAGACCGTTCGGGTCGGGCTTCACGATGAAGTTGTCGAAAGCGTATTGAACGAGCATGGGCCGCAGCGGACTCAGACCGGCTATGGCCAACGTCAGGATGCCTGTGGCGATGAACCGTCCGCGGTAGGGTGCTACGTAACGCAGTACCCTCTTCAGCAGGCTGAGGTCAATTTTGCTTTTGGAGTCTGTTTCCATGGAAGTCAATCCGCAAGTTTACGCCATAGCGCACGGGCGTTCGGTCTGCGGTGTGCCGCAGGGTCACTTTCCATAGAAATCCCTGATAGCCTCACAGACATGCACTATCTCCTCAGTGCATAGTTCGGGGAACATCGGCAGCGAAAGAATCTGCTGCTGATGGGTGGCCGCGACCGGGAAGTCGTCTGCCGAATGGCCCAGATGCCGGTACGCTTCAAGCATCGGAAGCATGGTGGGGTAGTGCAGCATGCAGCCGATACCCTCGTTCAGCAAATGGGCCATCAGCTCATCCCGTTGCTCCAGGCATCTGATCACGAAAAGGTGATAAACGTGCTTGCAAGATTCGCGCTCGACAGGGAGCAGAATCTGCGGAACATCCGATAGCAGTTCCCTGTACATGACTGCATTTCTTCTCCTTGCCTCGGTCCACTCGTGGATATGCTTCAGTTTGACATTGAGCACAGCAGCTTGCATGGCATCGAGTCTGCTGTTGATGCCCTCCATCGCGTGGTCGTATTTGTTGAGGGCGCCATGTCGGGCAAATCTTGTGATGCGGTCTGCCAGCACAGCATCATCGGTCACTACAGCACCTCCGTCACCGTAGGCACCGAGGTTTTTACCGGGATAGAAAGAGAAAGTGGCGGCATGGCCGAAGGTGCCCACGTGCTGTCCTTGATATTGAGCAAAATGAGCCTGTGCGCAGTCCTCGATAACCAGTAGTTCTCGCTCTGAAGCGATGCGCATCACGGCCTTCATATCAGCCACGTTTCCATGGAAATGAACAGGGACTATGGCCTTGGTGCGCGGTGTGAGCTTCTGCTCAATATCTGCTGGGTCAATGCAGAAATGGTCCTGTTCCACATCTGCGAAAACCAATTTGGCCCCGGTCTGCGACACGGTCTCCGAGGTCGATATCCAACTGTTGCAGGGAACAATGACCTCATCACCGGGGCCTATTCCGAGACACATCATCGCGATGTAGAGCGCATCGGTGCCATTGCCTACCCCTATGCAATGGTGAGCACCGATCTCTTTGGCAAAAGCCTCCTCAAACGAGGTCAGTTGCGCACCGCCAATGAATGCGCCACTCTCCACCACGAGGGCCATTGCGGCATCGAGCTCCGCACGGTGGTTGTGGTACTGACGCTTCAGGTTGAGGAAAGGAACGGTCATTTGGTTGTGATGTCTTTCAGCAGCCCAGCAAGGATGCCTGCCTGATGTCTTCTGGAGTACTTGATGAGACTATCAGCATTGGGTTTATTCACTTCTCTATCGCTTTGCATGAGATTCCAAACGGCCTCGCACACCTCCTTTTCATCGTTCACTACAATTCCGTTACCGATGTCGGCAAGAATGGCCTCTACTGGGCCATTGTCACCCGTGCAAAGCATCACAGGACCACCGATGGCTATGTAATCATAAAGTTTGGCGGGAATAGGCTGAAATGGCCCACCGGCCAGAACGAGCATCAGGTCAGAATTGAGAAGTATCTGGATCGTTTCTGCATGAGAGCACCTCGGGGTGGTTCCAATGAAGGGTTTGAGCGTTTCGCTAAAGCGTGCGATTCGTTCTTTGGCATCACCTTGAAAGTCCATTCCGATAAAGACGACTCGAAGGTGTTCTGGCGATAAGGCTTCTCGCGAGATCAGTATTTCAATCCCAGCAAGGAACGTCTCAACAGGCTGAAAAGCGTAGAGCGAACCCGAGTAGACGATGGTGAATGCAGAACTGGCATTGCCGAACTGCGGGAGGTTTTGAAAAGCCTCCTCGAAGTAGCCATTCAATATAGAGCTGACGGTCAACGGTTTGAGCTTTACTGTTAGTTCATTGGCAAGGACCGGAGTTGCAGCCGTCAGAGCTGCTGAAGTGCGTGTGAGTGAACGCTCTAAAGGTTCTGTGAACAGCTTATTGACTATCCTGTCAATGAATGGGCCATCCGACTCCATTAAATAGTTGTTGCTCCACCCATCCCGATAATCCCCGACCCAGGGTACATTGAACTCTGCTGAAAGCTGGCTTGCGTAGCTGAAAAGCACGAAAGGCTCCCCAGTAGCGATAATGGCATCCACGGGGTGAAGGATAAGGTGTGCCCTCGCGGCATCGAGGATGTTACGTCTATTATCGGCCCACTTCACGAAGTATTGGCCCAGCATGAACCACAGGCTCAACATTTTTCTGACCAGAGATAACCTGTCTCCGAATCTCAACAGCATCCGATCCCTGAGGTTGGGATGATAGGGTACTCTGATAATCGTTCCTTCCTCCGTCTCTGTGACCGTGATGTCCGATCCGCACGGCCTGATAGTGTCTTTCGGTGTGCGCACCTCGTCCCAGTGACGCGTCACTACCACTGGATCAATGCCATGCTGCTTCAGGTACTTGAACCATCCATAGGGACGCTGCGCGCCTACGGAGGTATTCGGAGGGAAATCGTAGGCGAGAATCAGAAGCCGCATCGGTGCAGCGAAAATGAGCAATTTTGGCGCAAACGGAACCTCTATCCTCATCATGTTCTCATCATTCAATATCTCAGACATTCCGAAGCCGCTGGTGGCTGTGGTCATCGCGGTCATTGCGGTGCTTTTCGCCCTTTGGGTGCGAAGATTGATACACCGCTACGTGACGGACAGCTCTGTGCTGCTGAAAGTGGATCCCACGCGGTACAGCTTCCTGAAGAATGCCAGTACGTTCATCATCTTCTCGCTGGCGGCCTTCCTGATCATCTACTCTGTTCCTGAACTGCGCTCACTTGGAGCAACCCTGTTTGCCAGTGCCGGTATCGTGGCGGCCGTGCTCGCGTTTGCATCGCAACAGGCTATGAGCAATATCATCAGCGGCATTTTCATAGTGATATTCAAACCTTTCAGGGTAGGGGATGTGATAGAGACCGATGCCAGCAGGATAGGAACAGTGGAGGACATCACATTGCGGCATACTGTAATACGCGATTTTCAGAATCAACGCATTATCATCCCGAACACGGTGATCAGCAATCAGACCATTATCAATGCCAACATCACCGATGCGAGGATAAGGAGACATGTCTTTTTCGATATCAGCTATGACAGCGATGTCGATCTGGCAATGGACATCATCGTTTCTGAGGCGGAGAACCATCCGCTGTGCATAGATGGTCGCAGTGAAGAGGATAGGATCTCAGGCAGCCCGAAGGTAAGGTGTGTGGTAATCGGTTTCGGTGAGTCAGCCGTCAACCTTCGTGCAGACGTTTGGGCAAAAGACCTCTCTGACGCTTTTGAGCTGCGGACCTATCTGAATAAGCGGGTCAAGGAGCGCTTCGATGCGGAGGGAATTGAAATACCGTTTCCTCACAGGACCATAGTTTACAAGAAAGACCTGAAGCCCAATGCCAAGAGGACGCAGTGATAAAAGGCGTTCGCGCGCGGCCAAGGTCGGACTGCCTCCCGGTGCCCTTGTGCATGTGGGACCTCAGAGGCCAGATCCGGTGGTCATCGATCTGTTGGAATACGCTGAGACCGATGTTCAGGAATCTATGGTGCTTGATGTAAAAGACCTTACAAGATGCCTCGCAAATGAGAAAGTGTCCTGGGTGAATATCAATGGCATTCATGATACGGATGTGATTCGTGGAGTGGGGGAGGTCTTTGGTATTCACTCGCTTGTTCTGGAGGATGTGCTCAATACGGATCACAGGCCCAAGGTGGAGACCTTCGGTGACCATGTCTTCTTCACATTCAAAATGATGTGGCACGATGAGTCCGGCAGATTGGAGTCAGAGCAGGTGAGTATCATATTCGGCAGTCACTGGGTCATCAGTTTCCAGGAGCGCAAGGGCGATATTTTCGAGCCGATCAGAGAGCGCATCCGTCAGAACTCAAGCGTGGTTCGCAGAAAAGGGGCCGACTTTCTCGTTTACCGCCTCATTGATGTGGTAGTGGATCACTACTTCCTCATCATGGAGCGGATAGATGACAGGCTCGATGAACTGGAGGAGCGCATCACCACAGACATGGAGGGTGATCACATGGTCGATATCAAGGACGTAAAGCGTGAGATGCTTCGTCTCAGGAAGTCGTTCCTTCCGCTCAGAGAGGCTGTTGGCAGTCTGGAAAAGGGTATCACTGGTCTCGTTACGGCCAAGAATCACAAGTACTTCAAGGATGTTCACGACCACCTCACGCAGTTGTCCGATATCCTTGACGGCAACCGCGAGATCATCAGTATGCTGATGGATCTCTACCTGGCCAATGTGAGCAACCGGATGAACAATGTGATGAAACTGCTCACCATCGTCTCCACCATTTTCATACCGCTCACTTTCATAGCGGGTATCTACGGCATGAACTTCGAGCTGATGCCTGAACTGGCTTGGCCTTGGGCCTATTTCGCTGTGCTCGGGATCATGCTCGTCATAGCACTTGCCATGCTGCTGTTCTTCAGACGTAAAAAGTGGTTATAAGCTGTTCTGGCATCAGGAAGGTGATGTTTGCAACCGACCATCTTGCTTGTGGCCTTTACCTTCGCCACCCTTGAACCCTAAAATCTGTTGACATGCCCAAAGGAATCTACCGTGTCCCCGCTGCCAAGAATGAACCTATTTTCACCTACGCACCCGGCACAGCCGAGAAGGCTGCATTGAAACAGGCGCTCTCTGAAATGAGGGCCCAGCAGCGCGATGTGCCTATGTACATAGGCGAGAAGGAAGTGCGCACGGGCGACCTCGTGCGCATGGCCCCACCGCACGACCACGGGCATACACTGGGGCATTTCCATCGTGGTGGCGCAGAGCATGTGAAAATGGCCATTGACGCGGCCCTCGCAGCCAAGTCTGCATGGGAGGACCTCGCCTGGGAACACCGCGCCAGCATCTTCCTCAAGGCCGCAGACCTCATCGCAGGGCCGTACCGCGCAGAGATGAACGCTGCCACCATGCTGGCACAGAGCAAGAACGCCTTCCAGAGCGAGATAGACGCGGTGTGTGAGCTGGTCGATTTCCTACGCTTCAACGTGCAGTACATGACCGAGATCTACGCCCAGCAGCCTCAGTCATCGCCCGGGGTATGGAACCGCGTAGAGCAGCGCCCGTTGGAGGGCTTCGTGTTCGCGCTCACGCCCTTCAACTTCACCGCCATCGCGGGCAACCTGCCGTCTGCACCTGCCATGATGGGCAACACTGTGGTGTGGAAACCAGCTGACAGTCAGGTCTATTCTGCCGACCTTGTGATGCGCATCTTCAAGGAGGCCGGATTGCCCGATGGTGTAATCAATCTCGTTTACGTCAGCGGCCCCACAGCGGGCGATGTCATCTTCAAACACCCTGATTTCGCGGGCATCCACTTCACGGGATCCACAGGCGTTTTTCAGCATATCTGGAAAACCATCGGAGATAACATTCATAACTATCGCAGCTATCCGCGCATTGTGGGCGAGACAGGCGGCAAGGATTTCGTCCTGGCCCATCCCTCCGCCCACAGCAAACAGGTGAGCACTGCGTTGAGCCGTGGCGCATTCGAGTTCCAAGGACAGAAATGCTCGGCTGCTTCACGGGCCTACATCCCCAAGAGCCTGTGGCCTGCCGTAAAGGAGGAACTGCTTGCCGATCTCGCCTCTTTCAGGATGGGCGGCACGGAAGACTTCCGTAACTTCATAAATGCCGTCATTGACGAGAAGGCCTTCGACCGAATAGCCAGTTACATCGACCGCGCCAAAGCCGATGGCCAGCAGATCATTGCAGGGGGAAATTATGACAAGTCCAAAGGTTATTTCATTGAACCTACGGTAATTGTGGTCAATGACCCGAAGTATGTAACCATGTGCGAGGAGATCTTCGGACCAGTGCTTACCGTCCACGTCTATGAGGACAAGGATTTCATTGAGGTGCTGCATCTGATCGACACCACATCGCCCTACGCACTGACGGGCGCAGTGCTCTCGCAGGACCGTTACGCCATCGAGTTGGCAACACGGCAATTGCGCAATGCTGCCGGCAACTTCTACATCAACGACAAGCCGACAGGTGCTGTGGTTGGGCAGCAGCCTTTCGGTGGGGCGCGGGGTTCCGGTACGAACGACAAGGCTGGCTCGGCCATCAACCTGTTGAGGTGGGTATCGCCCCGCACCATCAAGGAGACATTCGTGACCCCGACAGACTATCGTTACCCATTTCTTGGTGAGGAATGAGAGGTTTTAATCTGATGCTTATTGTGCTCACACTGGTTGTGAATGCGGCCGCTCAAGACGTTCCTATGGACAACATTACCAAACGCTACGCGGCTTACAACACCTGGGCCAACCATCAGATGGCCGACTGGCTGAGGCAGGCAGGGGAGGAGCGCATGAACCGCGAGATGGAATCGAGTTTTCCAACGTTGCACCGCACCGTCATGCACCTCTGGGGAGCGGAGACAGGCTGGCTGTCCACTATTCAGAACAGGGAATGGGAGCGTCCTGCGGAGGTCACTGATGCCGATTCGCTGCTCGATGCGTTACTCGCCACCTCTGCGCTGTTCGAGGCCCATGTTCTTTCTCTTTCTGAAAAAGACTTTTTGGAGAAGAAAAAGGTCGGTAAGTCGGAGATGACCGTGGAGGACATTGTGCATCACGTGTTCAACCACGCCACCTACCACCGCGGGCAGCTCATCACCATGGGCCGTCAGGTGGGGCTTCCCGACCCGCCCCGCACGGACTACATCTATTACCTGAGCCTGATCGGGCA
Organism: uncultured Chryseobacterium sp.; assembly: GCA_964500205.1. Lineage (GTDB taxonomy): Bacteria > Bacteroidota > Bacteroidia > UBA10329 > UBA10329 > UBA10329. The sequence goes on from CAZCNS010000006.1 coordinate 160,891, forward strand.
GTAGGCACTCACTCGGAGCCTATCTCCGCGAAGGAAACGATCTGCCGGAAAACCCGTGTGCCCAAGCGGTCATGGATGCGCATGATCACGTTGCGCTTTTCCCATTCGAATTCGATGGTGCCGAAGTTCCTGAACCCGAACCTCGAACCGACCACGCGGAACGGGTTCTTGAATCCCGTGATCTGATTACCGTGTGTCAGGCCGCTGGACGTGAAGTCATAGAGCTCATAGCTCATCGGCTCGTAGCTGCGCTTTGAAAGAGCGCCATAGTGAACATCACCGCTTATCATGAATGCCCCTTTCAGTCCCGTTGATGCGATGAGGTCGATCATCCGCTGCATCGCCTTGGGAAATTTCGCCCAGTTCTCGAACGGCTTGAACTCGTTGATGAACTGAATGCTCGTGCCGATGATGTTGATCACAGCATCGCTGGTGCGGAACTGCTCCTCGAGCCACGACCACTGCGCCTCACCGAGCAGATCAGCATCTTCAGGCCCTGGATTGTCTTTGTGGTAGCGCGTGTCCAGCAGGATTATACGCACCTTGCGGTCGCCCTCTCCGTAGTCGTAGCTGGTGTACACACCTTCCTGTTTCCACCGCGGGCTGCCCTCCGGTTCGCGGAAGAAAGTGAGGAATTGCTTCTGGCTTTCTTCTTTCTTCGGGTAGTACTTCCCTTGGTCATTGCCCCCGAAATCATGGTCGTCCCATGTGGCGATGATGGGCACTTTTTCCCTCAGCGCCTGAAAATTGGGATTCGCGGCAAGCTGGGCGTACTTGGCGGCCATCTTTTCCATGTCCTCCGTGTCAGCATAGATGTTGTCACCCAAGGCGATCCAGAGGTCAGGTTCCTTTTCGATGACCTTCTTCCAGATCTTCTGCTTGCCGAAATGAAGCCCGCAGGAGCCGAAAGCGATTCGGTTCAATGTTTCTTGCCCAAAGGTGGTTGACCAGATGCAGGTCAGGATAATCGGAATAATGCTACTTTTCATGCCGAAACAAAGCTCCGTAAAATCGGTTTGCTTTTCAGCGATCAACGTAAAAATAACAGAAGACTATGAGAATACTTTCCGCCTTGCTGCTTGCTGCTTCTTTGGCGCAATTCAGTGTTGCTCAGAATTTCCCCATCGGTAGCCGGTCCATCACCTTCACCGACCCCGATAGGAACAACCGTTCCATCCCCACAGACATTTACTATCCCGCTGTCTCAGCTGGTGCAAATGCGGCCGTGGCGGAGGGTGAATTTCCTGTTGTGGTGCTCGGTCATGGCTTTGCGATGACGGTAAATGCGTACCAGAACTGGCGCGAATTCCTCGTTCCATTGGGATACATCGTGGCTCTGCCCACCACTGAGGGTGGTCTGTTGCCTGGCCCGAACCATAGCGCGTTCGGACTTGACCTTGCCTTTGTTGCATCAACCATGCAAGCTGCCAATGTTAATGTGGGGTCCCCGTTTTTCGGGAAAGTATTGCAGCGTGCGGCACTGATGGGCCATAGCATGGGCGGAGGAGCATCGGTACTCGGAGCTTCCGGCAATACCAACATCCAGTGCATTGTGGGCATGGCCCCAGCAGAGACCGATCCATCAGCGGTCACCGCAGCGGCCAATGTGACCGTGCCCGCGCTTTTCCTGCAAGGGACAAGCGACAATGTGACTCCCGCTGCCGAACACGCGGATCCGATTTTTGCAGCATTGGGCAGTTCGTGCAAGGCGTACGCCAGCATCACCAGCGGTTCGCACTGCTTTTTTGCAAACGGCAATTTCCAATGTGATTTCGGAGAGGGGGCAGTCGGAGGCCCGGGCAGTCTATCCAGAACAGAACAGCATCAGATCAGCTTTGCTGTGGCCGAGCCTTGGCTGCGCTATTTCCTATATGATGATTGCTCCGCTTACGATGATTTCATTGCCGAGATCAACACGAACCCTGCGCTTGGAGCGAACATTCTCAGTTGTCCCAATGAGGCACCGGTCATTGACGAAAATGGCGGTGTGCTCAGCAGCACGCAAGCAGGCAACTACCAGTGGTACCTCAATGGCGAGCCTATAGATGGCGAGACCGCCCAGACTCACACCTACACCGGTGCGGGCAGCTACCAGGTCGGCACCATCAATGTCGGAACATGCCCCGTGCTGAGCAACACCATCGTCATCACGCCCACGGGCATCGTGGAGAATTCGAGTGACTTCGTGCTCATGCAGCAGCGGAATCAAGTTATCCTCGGTGTGAATTCAATCCACCGCGACCTCCGTGCCGAGTGGTATGACATCAGCGGGCGGATGCTCTCCTCCAAGGCTTTCGGAACTGTTGCGGAGGGCAGCCAGCTTTCCATCCCTAAGCCATCGCACAGCGGCCTGAAACTCCTCCGCATCATGACCTCTGAGAGCCAGCGGGTGTTCAAGGTTTTTTGAACTTTGAGACATCTTTCACCGCAAGACTCAAAACCCTCGTCAATTGTCTTCCGTCCCTCGTCCAGATAAGAAAGTTTACGACCACATCGTCATCGGCTCCGGATTCGGGGGCAGTGTGAGTGCCATGCGCCTCTCGGAGAAAGGCTATGATGTGCTGGTGATCGAGAAGGGCAAACGTTGGAAGAACACCGATTTCCCGGAGACCAACTGGAATGTGCGCAAGTTCCTGTGGCTCCCGCTGCTGCGGTGCTTCGGGTTCATGCGCATCGACCTGCTCAATCGCATCCTCATCTTCAGCGGCAATGGGGTAGGAGGGGGCAGTCTCGTGTATGCCAACACGCACATGTTCCCGCCCGATGCGTTCTTCAACAACCCCGTTTGGAGCGGCATCCGCGATTGGAAGCAGACGCTGGAACCCTTCTACGCCAAGGCGCGGTTCATGCTCGGCAGTAGCAAATACACCAAGGAAGGCCCCGAAGACCGCATCCTGAAAGATATCGCCAAGGACATGGGCAAGAGTGACACCTACGAGCCTGTGGACCACATCGGGGTCTATCTGGGCGACAGCGGCAAGGACACCGACCCCTATTTCAACGGTCTCGGCCCCAAGCGCAGGGGCTGCATCGAATGCGCGGGCTGCATGGTGGGCTGCCGCTACAACGCCAAGAACACGCTCGACAAGAACTACCTCTGGTTCGCAGAGCAGTGGGGCACGCAGATCGAGGCTGAGCGCGAGGTGACGCGGGTGGAATACAAGGACGGCCTCTACCATGTGACCACCGTCTCGTCCACCTCCTTTTTCGGGAAGCATGAAAAGACTTTTAAAGCCAAAGGCATCGTCTTCAGCGCGGGCGTGCTGGGAACGCTCCGGCTGCTCTTCAAGCAGAAGCATGACCTGAAGACGCTGACCAACCTCAGCGACCAGCTCGGGGCCAACCTGCGCACCAATTCCGAGTCGCTGTGCGGCATCGCGGGCATACCGGAGAAGATGAACCACGGGGTGGCCATCAGCCGGGTGTTCAATCCCGATGACCACACGCACATCGAACTGGTGAAATACCCCGACCGTTCAGGCGCGATGGGTCTGCTGGCCGTGATGGCCGCTGGCGATGGCCCCGCCATCCAACGCACCCTCAGCTCGTTCTGGACGTTCATCTCCAGCCCAAGACGGACGTGGAAGGTGCTCTCCAAGGACTTCGCGAAGCATTCCATCATCCTGCTGGTGATGCAGAGCCTTGACAATGCCCTGAAGATCGAGTGGAAGCGGGGCCTCTTCGGCAAGGGCCTGCATGTGAAGGACAGCGGTGGTGAGCGCGCCCCGGCCTACATCGGCATCGGGCAGGAGGTGATGCACCGCTATGCGGAGAAATCGGGCGGGGTGGCGATGAACAATATGGGCGAAGTGTTCCTCAACATGAGCAGTACGGCCCACATCCTCGGGGGCTGCCCCATGGGCAAGGACGCCACAGAGGGCGTGGTCAACGACCGCTTTGAGGTGCATGGCTACCCCAACATGCGCATCCTCGATGGCAGCATCGTGCCCTGCAACCTCGGGGTGAACCCCAGCCTCACCATCACGGCTTTGAGCGAGTATGCGATGAGCCTCGTGCCGAACAAGGAGGGCAAGGAGGTGAGGACGCTGGAGGAAATGATGGGGATGTAGTAGGAGGTCGTATTCTCGCTATTTTTGTTTGCTCAACTCCACACATGTCAGCCATCACATTGGATAAGATTCGGAACGTGGTCAGGCAAGGCAGCCCGAATGCCGAGGTGTGGCTTTTCGGCAGCCGTGCGCGTGGCGACCATCGCCCCGACTCCGATTGGGACATAGTGGCGCTTTCAGAATCAGAGGCCGCGACCATTGAGCTTGAGGACCAACTGCGGGACGGCCTCTATGACTTGGAATTGGAGAGCGGCCAGCCCATTTCGCTGTTCGTCTATCCGAGGTCCCTGTGGGAGGGCCGCATGGCATATTCACCGCTCCGAGAGAGTGTCCGCGCAGAGGGGATAAGGCTCTGAACGCGCATGGAAGAGTACGTCAGATACCGCTACGATCGTGCGCTGGAGGCATTCTCTGAGGCTGAGCTGTTGGCCGAGCATGGCAGGTGGAACGCTGCTGTCAACCGTCTTCATTACGCCTGTTTCTATGCCATCACGGCCCTGCTTCTCAAGCACGGTCACAAGTCATTGACACACGAAGGGACACGTACGCTTTTCGGCAGGCATTTCGTTTCCACCGGGGTTTTTCAACGGGAGCAGGGAAAGCTCTACACGAAGCTTTTCGACTTTCGGCAGAAAGGGGATTATGGCGACCTCTTCGATTTCGATGAATCCATGGTGAGGCCGCTTTTCGCACCTGTCCGAGAGCTTATCGGAAGGGTTGGGGAATTGGTGTAGTTTGGCATGTTGCCCGTCCTGATTTTCTACAGCCTCACCATCACGGCTTTGAGCGAGTATGCGATGAGTCTGGTACCGAACAAGGAGGGCAAGGAGGTGAGGACGCTGGAGGAGCGGATGGAAGGCGTGAAATCAGGCTCTGAAATGGGGTGAGAACGCCCCTTGAACATCCCGCCCGCAGGGTCAGCGTTTCTTCCTTTCCGCTTTTCGCGGAATGAAGGAATGCGGGGGCGAGGACGCTACAAATCGCGTGAATTCCTATAAACTTGAGGAGGACTAAGGGTTACTGCTATGAAAATAGGGCTTTAATTCCTTCGACCTTTCAGCTGCAACCGAACTTGGTAGAAACCACTAAGGCTTGCGTACCTGTCGTCACGCCCTGTTTTTATAGTAGTTGTTGGGGCAAGTTTTTTCTTTTGCAAAATATTGACTTTATCAATTTCACGAACTTGACCAGTCCGAGCAACCAGCAAAACCACGCTATGGTAATAGCAATGAAATAGATGACTGAATAGTCGGATTCGGTTTCAAAGCATTGTTTAGTTGTCCAGTAGCCAATAACGGGCCACACAAAAAACAAAAACCAAAGCCGTCCTTTCCAAGAGCCTTCCACCTCCATTTCAACGTGTCATTTTCATTTCACGAATTTGTCAAGATTACTTTTCCAGTAGCCGGCTATAAAACCCCACTTATAATCTTCATAGCTTTCAACGGTATCAATTGGGAAATAATCGACTTCCACGAGCTTGTCTGGACCGACAATTGTGTAAGCCGTTATTCCTTTCTTTTCTTCCATTCCTTCACAGTCGAATGCTTCGATTTCGCCAATTTCCTGAACCTTGAAGTTCTGTATTTCAAAGAGTGTACTTGTCCAGTTAGCATCTCCACATCCCGCACGCTGATAAGCATAGTATGTTTCAATCCTTCCCCGAATTGGTTTTGCGTCTGAAACTTGGTTGAAGCCTTCAACTTCTATATACACCTCCTTTTGTGGTTCAAACAGGAACAGATCGTTTACTGGATGATTACTCAAGTAAAACAGGATAACATCTGGAAAACCGTCAGAGTTAAAGTCTTCTACGTGAACACCACCTGATGCTCCGACAATTGTTATCGTGTCAAATTTGTTTTTAATGATGTGTGCATAGACGTCATGTTTTTTATCTCTTCCAGCGATTACTTGAAATTCCGATGATCTGTTTACGAAAGTGGTGTCAAAGACAACAATTTCCCTTGTCGTCATATTGGCTGTGTCAGCCGCAATGTCTGTCTCGACACCGTTTGGTGAGATCTGTTTACCTGTACAACCGATAAAGGCTAAAAATACAAGTTTCAAAAAGTCCTTCACGGTGTCGTTTAAAATTTGCCTCAACGGTCAAGTATAAGCGTAGTGCGGGATTTCGGAGCGATTCACTGTCCGCAACCGCAAATTTTCTTAGGAACAAAAATGCTCAATTTTAGCAGTTCAGCCTGCATTACGCTTATACAATGTTGGGCAATCGTTTTTTTATTTTTCTTCTTCATCAAATCCGTCAAATTCAATCATTTTCCTTGTCGGACAGTTGTTTACTACCAAATCAAATTTTTCAATTCCGTCAATTGTGGTCAAGTATTCAACCCTGTCAAAAGTTTGATTCTTATAAACCAATTTGTAAATGAAGTCGTCAATCTTGTCGATTTTAAGTCTTGATTTTTGGTCGTTTGATTTTGCTTGAAACGTTCTTAGCTCAAGTTCTACTGAATTGTCCGATAATGAAATCATTTTGGAAATTGATTCAGCGTCCGATTCCAACGGTCCATAAAATATGAATGCTGTATCACGAATCTCAAATCTTGGGTCAATACCATCACATCTGTCGTAAAGTACAAATTGGTTATTGAGCTTTCTAAGAGTTATAAAATGAGAAGGAAAGCCGTTGAGGTCAACTTTTTTTGGCTGAAAGTCCTTATTAATCGTATTTAAATAAGAGTCGATTGATTGTTTATCCCATTTTGATTCACTCCAATTTTTTACACTTTCATAGAATTCCGAGTTCCTAGTCGTGTCAATGAAAATTTGGTGTTTAGAAAGGTCAAGTGAATTTGGGTCATTTCTTTCGAGAATTGTGTCTTCTTCAGCTTCTTCTAATAAAGTCTGTGGTCGGTCTGCGGCTGAATCAATTTTGGAAGTCGCTTCGCTTTGAGTCGACTTTGATTTCATATTTTCTGTACAACTAACTGTCAGAATTAAAATCGCTAATATGAATGTGAATCGTGTCATTTTAAATGTTGCCCAACGTTTGGCTAACGATAATTAGTTATCGTTAGCTGACTCTGTCGATTTATGTTAAACGTTTGTTTTTGAGTTCCTTGTCGCTGAATATCCTGTCCAGCGGACTGCTGATGTTTCTGAGATAACGCTCGGCCATGTGGTTCAGTTCCTGAATGCCTGCAAGTTAGCTCCATTTTCCAATCGGGTTAACTTTGTGCTTGCTCAAATGTCCATGCCCGCCATCACCATAGACCGTATCCGCAAGGCCGTCTGACAGGGAGAGCCGAATGCCGAGGCTTGGCTCTTCGGCAGCAGGACGCGTGGTGACTACCGCTACGCGAAAAAATCGGTCAAGTGGCGATAAACAACATGGGAGAGGTGTTCCTCAACATGTGCAGCACGGTTCACATCCTCGGAGGCTGCCCGTTCACCTTTCTCTTAGTTTGTCTACTGAAATTAAACATGTAAATTTGCAGTTAAATTGCAAATAATCATGTTTAATCATGGATAGGCAACGTGCAAAGAACCGTGTGCGAGAACTGCTACGGTACTTCCCAAGCGTGGCGATCATCGGCCCACGGCAGGTGGGAAAGACCTCGCTGGTCAAAGAACTGATGCGGGAGGATGATCGTGACTTCATCTACCTTGATCTGGAACTGCCTGCTGATGCCGCGTTGCTGTCTGACGCTCAGACTTTTCTCGGACAGCAGTCACATCGGACAGTTGTGATCGATGAAGTACAGCGCAACAAAGACCTGTTCCCGCTTTTGCGCGCCCTGATCGATATGGACAGAAAGCCTTCGCGCTTCGTGCTGCTCGGCTCGGCAAGCCCCGATCTGATAAGGGACAGTTCGGAGAGCCTTGCAGGGCGCATAGCGTATTTCGAGCTGCATCCGTTCAACCTGATGGAAGTGAGCGGCCACATCACGCTGGAAGACCTATGGCTTCGAGGTGGGTTTCCGGATGCGGCACTCGGCCATGCTCCGTTGGAGGACTGGATGTTGAGTTTCGTGCGCACCTATCTTGAGCAAGATCTGCCCATGCTCGGATTCCGAGGTAGCCGGTCGGTGGCCCAACGATTGTGGTCGATGCTGGCCCACCATCATGCCAACACGGTCAATTTCTCCGAGCTGTCACGCAGTCTGGAAATGAGTGTGAATTCGGTGAAAGGGTATGTGAATTTCATGGAAAACGCATTCCTCATCAGGCAGCTGAGGCCCTATCATGCCAATATGGGCAAGCGGCTGGTAAAATCGCCCAAGGTCTATCTGCGTGACAGCGGCATCCTTCATCATTTTCTTGATGTGGGTGAAATAGATCGCTTGGTAGGGCATCCCAAAGTTGGCGCGTCCTGGGAGGGGTTCGTAATAGAACAGATAGCCGCCAATGTGAAAGACACGGTGCAACTCAGCTTCTACCGCTCGCAGCAAGGTGCCGAGATCGACCTGCTCATTGAGAACAAGGGGAAGTTGAAAGCAGCGGTTGAAATCAAATTCGGGTCTGACCCACGGCCAACACGGGGCAACACTATAGCTTTCGAAGACTTGAATGCTGCCCAGAATTTCATCGTGTGCAGGCAGGTGGAACCGCATGTGCTGAGCAGCGGAGTGACCGTGTGCGGTCTGCAGGATTTCCTTACTCATCATCTTCCCGACATCGCATGAGCGGTATGCACTTCCATTCCAGCGACTGGAAACGCTTCATACAGGCCTGTCAGGAGGGGGATGCGGCATTGGTGAGGCACTATCTTGATGAAGGCATTGACCCTGATTTCCAGTACCCTGAGGTGGGTACGGTCGCCATCGTGGAGGCCGCGTTCTACGGTCATGCAGCCATCGTACAGATGCTGCTGTATGCGGGTGCGGACGCGTCCATACGCCAGCAGTTGGGCGGCCTCAACGCCTTCGAGGCTGCGAAAAAGCAAGAGCATGCGCAGGTGCTGCGTGTGCTGAAGGAACATGGTATGATAACATCGAGGTTGGAACGGCTGCTGAACTTTGTGCTTCGAAAAGACTGATTCAATATGACGCTGAGGGTTCTCACACTTATATGCTGTTGCATCACCACAGCCTCGTTCGCGCAGCAGGAATCGAAACTGCCAGCGAAGGCCTGCCACACCGTCAACAGCAGGATCACTGCGCCCGTGATAAGCAGGGTGGCGTTCGGGTCGTGCGCCAAACAGACCAAAGATATGCCGGTACTGTTGGTGGCCAAAGAGCAGCAACCGGACGTGTTCGTGTGGCTGGGCGACAACCTCTATGGCGACACGGACGATATGACCGTGCTGCAAGGCAAGTACTACCAACTGAGCTGCAAGCCGGAGTTCCAGTCGCTGAATGCCACGGTGCCATTCATCGCCACGTGGGACGACCACGACTATGGCAGAAACGATGCTGGGAAGGAGTACCCGTTCAAGGCCGAATCGAAGGGCATCTTCCTCGATTTCTGGCAGGAACCGAAAAGCAGCGCACGTTGGCAGCACGAGGGCATCTACCACGCGTTCACTCACGGACCTGAAGGACGCAGGGTGCAGTTCATCTTGCTGGACACGCGCACCTTTCGCGACAGCATTCCCCCAGCATCGGGCAAAGGGTCGAAGCACGATTACAGTCCGCACACGGGCACAGAGACCACCATCCTTGGCGAGTCGCAATGGAACTGGCTTCGTGGAGTGCTGCATGAGCCGGCCGACCTTCGCATCATCTGCTCCAGCACGCAGTTCGGCATTAGCTACAACGGCTATGAGGCATGGGCCAATTTCCCGCACGAGCGCCAGCGCATGGTTCAACTCATTAAGGACACACGGGCCAATGGCGTGGTGTTCATCAGTGGCGATGTGCACTGGGCCGAGATCAGCCGATTTGAGGCCGAAGGCTGCTATCCGCTCTACGACATTACCAGCAGTGGCATCACGCAGACCTGGCCCACTCAGGAGCCGAATACCAACCGTGTGGGCAGAACCTTCAAGCCCAACAACTTCGGGATGATCGAGGTGGACTGGGATTCGCAGCCCGCCAAGCTGAAGTTCAGTATCCGCAACAAGAAAGGGCGGGTGGTGCGCCATGTGCATGTGCCGCTGTCGGAGCTGAGGTTTTGATCAGATGACTCCCTTGCGGGCGCGGTGCTTGCTGTACGGTTCCCTTGTTTTGAGTGTGGCGAATAAATGACCAGAGCAAGCGAAGAAGCTGCGTAGTTTCGCATGCGCTGTACAAGCGTCCCTAATCGCAGATTCCCTACCGGTTTTGTCCTTAGCCCTTATCCGCCACCGCATTTCAGACCTGCGCGACCGATGTTCAGGAGGCAGTGACCCGGATGGACTCACGTTGGCACATTTCACGTCCATTTTCGATGTGCCCACAGCGCACTGGAGCGTTGTGGCACAGCAGAGTGGTAATATGCTGCTCTCCGCGCCCTATCTCGCGGCATTAGAGCAGCATCCTTATAGGGGGATGTGTTTTCATTACGTGTTGGTTTACAGGCAACTGGAGCCTGTAGGCATGCTCTATTTTCAGGAGTCGGATGTCCACATCACCAATGTGGATGGCAAGGTGGACGTGTCGAAAGTGGGCGACCGCTCCATTTTGAGCCGTGCGAAGGGAGTGGTGATGCGTGGACTTGACAGCGTGAGTCTCCGGCTGCTGGTCATGGGCAATCTGCTTCAGTCGGGGAGCCACGGACAGTGGTTTTCCACTGAGCTCGGCCTGGACAAGCAGGCGCAGTTGACCGACCGTGCATGTAAAATGGTCATCGAGGCCAACCGCAGTGGCAAGAAGGTGCGGGGCCTGCTGGTCAAAGACGTTTCCTTGGAGCTGGAGAGGGAGCTTCTGGCCATTGACCCTGAGTTGACCCCTTTTGAAGTGCAGCCCAACATGGAGGTTGCCATTCGCGAGCACTGGACTTCTTTTGATGATTTGATCGAGGAGTATTCGAGCAAGTACAGGGTGAGGGCCAAAGCCGCTATCAAGAAAGTGGCCCACCTTGAATTGCGAGAACTGGATGAAACAGCCATTCAGCAACACAATGACCGCATCATGGAGCTGTTCAAGGCAGTGGAGGCGCAGTCAGACTTTCACATGGTGAGCATTCATCCGCGCTATTTCCTTGACCTGAAGACCGCTTTGGAGGGGGCATTTGTATTGAAAGGTTATTTCCTCGATGGTCAGTTGATCGGATTCTACTCTTACATCAAGGGTGCTGGCCTGAACAACGCAGCCTTCGTGGGCATTGACTACGGGCACAACCGTGAGTTCGCCCTCTATCAGAACATGCTCTACGCGCTGGTGGCCGATGCCATTGCCGATGGGGCGAGGTCTGTGGATCTTGCCCGCACAGCCATGGAGATCAAGAGCACTGTGGGGGCCGAACCGGTGCAGTACCGATTGCTGGTGAAGCATCTTAACTCATTTACAAACAAGGTTGTAAGTAGGTTTATCCGAAATATCCGTTCAAAAGAATGGGAGCAGCGGAGACCTTTCAAGACGGTTGCATGAACCGTGCTACAAGTGCTTGCATCTCCTCCATCACGTGTGGGTTGCAAGCAATGATCTCCTTCCCGAAAAGGTAGTCTGGCCCGCGTTGGAAGTCGGAGACCTGTCCGCCCGCCTCCTGCACCAGAAGTATGCCTGCAGCCACATCCCAAGGGCTGAGACTGTATTCGTAGAACGCATCGAACCTGCCGCAGGCCACATAGGCCAGATCGGTGGCTGCCGACCCCGGGCGTCTCAGTCCGCGGGAGAACTGCATCAGGTGCTTGAACAGCGCGAGATACTCGTCCAGCAGCTTGTAGTCATAGTAGGGGAATCCTGTGCCGATGAGGGATGATGCGACATCTGGGGTCTGCGACACGGCTACCGGAGAACCGTTGAGCCATGCACCGCCACCTTTCCACGCAGTGAACATCTCGTCACGGTTCAGCTCGTACACCACTCCCACAATGGGCGTGTTTCCGTCCATCAGCGCAATGCTGACCGCAAAGAATGGCATGCCGTGAATGAAGTTGGTTGTGCCGTCAAGCGGGTCGATGACCCAACAGAACCGTGCATCAGAGCGCGATTCGGTGCCTTCCTCGGCAATGAATGTGGCCTCTGGCAAAAGACGTTTCAACTGCTCTACGATGATGTGTTCAGCGCCTTTGTCCACGTGAGACACGAAATCGTTGCGTCCTTTCGCCTCGACCATGCCAGCAGTGAATTTCTCTCGTTCCGAGAGAATGAACTGACCTGCAGTTCTGGCCACATCTGTGACCATGGTGGTGAGGTGCGATAGAGCGGACTTATCCATGAGGTTGTGCTTGAATGCGCAATATCGGAATGGGTCCAGCTGTTAGGCAACTGACCACTCGGGCAATCGTCTCAAAACCATTAGACACTTGCATCTGCGCAAGTACCTTTGCAACCTCGCATGCTTATCGGACAGGGTATTTCTAACTTTTTCATCGGTATGTCGAGCAAGACAGAGCAACTGTTCCGAGTGTTTGGTCTTGCTGCCGTTCTGTTTTTTTCCGGAAAAAACGCTTTTGCCCAGTCGCCCACCTGCGACATCCCTCTTATCCTTCAGACTTTCGCCAATGCTGGCTATTCTCAGCTCAATGTGACGGGTCAGGATTGCAGTCTGTACTTCTACAACAACGCCAGCACATCGGCCAACGCGGCCCAGGCGGCAGCCCAAGCTCTGGGCGCAAACTTGGCCTCCATTCAGTCTCAGGCCGAGAATGACGCCCTTCAGCAGGGCCTGCTCAATGCCGGTTTCGGAGGTGCCGTGGTCTGGATAGGGGGCGGGTTCGCGGGTGCAGCACACGGGCCCAATGATTTCACATGGTACGATGGCAGTCCTGTGAACTTCATCAACTGGAATCCGGGAGAGCCGAATAACAATTCAGGTATTCCGGGGGTGCAGGAGAATTGCATGCAGATGGTGGTGAACAGCGGCCTTTGGAACGACCTCGTTTGCGGGGCAGAGCCTTGCCTCCCGATAGTGGGTTGCACCGGGCCGATGGGTACTTCGGTGATAGAGGTGAATCTTTGTCCGGAGATCACTGTCACGGGTCTCGGAGGAGCAGTATGCACGGGCGATCAGCTCAACCTGAGCTCGAGCGCGCAGTTCGGCTCAACACCATACAGCTTTGCATGGTTCATTGCCCCAAGCCCGATTCCTGCTGCCACGGGCGATGCCTACACGCCAACCGTGAACGCCACAACGACCTATGTGGCCGGGGTGCAGGACGTCTATTCATGTGGTGACACGGCCATGTTCACCGTAATCCCGACCGCCTGTGGCGATTGCAGTGCATTTCTGCCCCCGTTGGTGAGCAGCACACCTACGACCTGTTCTGGCAGCACTGGCACTGCAACAGCCACTCCGCAAGGGGGAACTGCGCCCTACACCGCGGTTTGGAACACCCTCCCACCCCAGAACGGCCTCACAGCTATCGACCTCCCGGCCGGTACCTACACTGTGACCATTACCGATGCCTCAGATTGCGAGGAGAGCGCGGATATCGTAGTGGGAACAGACCCGGGAACTCTCAGCGTGACTTTCTCCGGGCTGGTGAATGCCAGCTGCTTCGGTGCATGCGATGGTGAGGTGGAAGCCGTGCCTCAGGGCGGGGTCGGGCCTTACGACTTCCTTTGGTCGGACGGAGCCATCACCGAGCAGATTCTGGCCAGATGTGCAGGAATCTATGAGGTCACGGTCACGGATGCAGATGGATGTGAGGTAACCGCTTCAGCCACCATTGGTCAGCCGGATACTTTGGTGCTCAACCTCTCCGTGATCAACACCTCGTGTCCGGGCGTGCCCAACGGTTCTGCATCTGTTTCCCCTCAAGGCGGAACAGCTCCCTTCACCACCGATTGGGGCGGGGTCACTCCAACAGGACTCGGTGAAGGAGATTATTCGGTCACCGTGACCGATGCCAATGGCTGTGCTGCTGCCGAGGATTTCAGTGTTGCGCCCGGTGCTGGCCTCAATCTTCAGTTGAACATCACGGACAACGTCTGTTTTGCCGGAAGCGCGGGGCAGGCCGCGTTGGTCACCTCCAATGGTGTGATGCCTTACGATGTGGTCTGGACGGATGCTTTCGGCAATGTCATTCAAGCCAATCCTGCGAGTACGGGACTCTCCACGCTCACTGGTCTTTCGGCAGGTGTGTACAATGTGGCCGTGCAGGATGCCATCGGCTGCGCAGGTGCGGCCACTGTCACTATTACTCAGCCACCGATTCCGCTGGTACTTACGCTCACCCCGCAGCACCTGCGCTGCCATGAGGGCAGTGACGGTGAGGTCACTGCTTCGCAAAATGGCCTCGCACCGTTTCAGTATGCCATATCCGACATTTTCGGAACGCCCGTTGGAAATGCTGTGAGCAACAACGCCCACACCTTTACAGGGTTGAGTGCTGACACTTATTTCGTGACCGTGGTGGATGCCAACAACTGCCAGAACACGGACACAGTGCTCCTCAACCAGCCTGAGTTGCTGGTAGCAGAAGGCACATCGACCAACATCTCCTGTTTCGGGGCCAATGACGGCACAGCGCAGATCACGCTGACCACCGGGGGCACTGCACCTTATGCCCAAACGACTTGGGAGCCGGTAGGTCAGAGTGGGAGCGCGGCCATCAACCTTCCGCAGGGCAATGTCACAGCCACGGTGTCCGATGCCAATGGCTGCGAGGTGGCCTTGAGCTTCCTGATCAACGAACCCCTGCAAATGAGATTGCAGTCAAGCTACCTCACCGATACCTGTGGTCTTGGCCGTGGAACAGCTATTGTTAATGTTTCTTTCGGAACACCGCCTTACGCCTTTTTGTGGGATACGCCCAATGCAGGCACTGCATTCAGCGAACCGGGGCTCTTCGAGGGTTCCTACACTGTGTATGTGACCGATGCCAATGGTTGCCTCGACTCCGCAGAGGTAGTAGTGCGCGATGACCTGCCTTACCCCACCGCAGGTTTTTCAAGTCGGATCGAGGGAGACCATGTGCTGGATCAGGAGGTGCAGTTCATCAACAATTCGAGTGGTACCATTGCCTATCAGTGGAATTTCGGTGATGGCAATGCTTCATTGGAGGAAGAGCCGGTTCACCGATACTCCGCAGCAGGAGATTATCTGGTACAATTGCTGGCGTCCAATGGCTACTGTGCCGACACTGCCTATGGCTATGTGAACATTGACCCGCTTTTACGCGTGTACGTGCCTAACGCTTTCACGCCCGGCATCAATGGCATCAACGACACATTCTATCCGCAGGGAGAGGGCATCGAGCCAGACAGCTACGTTATGCATATCTACGACCGTTGGGGCAAGCTTGTATGGCAAACCGGCAACTTTGCAAGTCGTTGGGATGGCCGCCACTACAAGTCGCTGGAACCTATGCAGACAGGGGTTTACACTTATCACATCCGCTTCCGGAAGCTGGCCGACCTCGATGGATTCAAAATCTCGGGGGCAGTGCATCTCATTAGGGATTGAATAGTACCCCTCAGTGCTCTCGGCTATCTTTGCCGCATGAGCATCGAAACACTACGCCCCATCATTGAGCAGGCATGGGAAGACCGCGCACTGCTATCGTCAACCGATACACAGCAGGCCATACGTGAGGTCGTTGCACTGCTTGACAATGGCAGCTTGCGCTGCGCAGAACCTGTCACCGGAGGCTGGCAAGTGAACGAATGGGTCAAGAAGGCTGTGATACTCTATTTCCCCATTCAGAAGATGGAGACAATTGAGCTCGGGCCGTTCGAGTTCCATGATAAGATTGCCCTCAAGCGCGACCATGCCGCCAACGGTGTGCGCGTGGTGCCTCATGCCATTGCCCGCTACGGTTCTTTTTTGGAAAAGGGAGTGGTGATGATGCCCTCGTACGTGAATATCGGGGCGTATGTTGGGTCGGGAACGATGGTGGATACGTGGGCAACGGTAGGCTCTTGCGCTCAGATCGGAAGCAATGTACACCTCAGTGGCGGTGTGGGCATCGGTGGGGTGCTCGAACCTGTGCAGGCCGCACCAGTGATCATTGAAGACGATGCTTTCATCGGTTCGCGCTGTATCGTGGTGGAAGGCGTACGTGTGGGCCGAGAGGCTGTGCTGGGTGCCAATGTGGTGCTCACTATGAGCACTCGCATCATTGATGTGACAGGCGAACAGCCAGTGGAGATGAAAGGCTATGTGCCGCCCCGATCGGTGGTAATACCGGGCTCTTACCCGAAGGAATTCCCAGCCGGAACGTACAACGTGCCCTGCGCCCTTATCATCGGCAGACGAAAGGAGAGCACTGACCGCAAAACCTCGCTCAACAGCGCATTGCGCGACTACGCTGTAGCCGTGTGATGGAACGCGTTCTGGTCATCCAGACCGCATTTCTCGGTGATGCCATTCTTGGCACCGCCCTCTTGGAACGCATTCATGCCGACCACCCTGACGCTGTCATCGACTACCTTGTCCGCAAGGGCAACGAGCACCTCTTTACCGGGCATCCCTTTATCCGAGAGACGCTCACGTTCGACAAGTCGCGCAAGTTCCTCGAACTTCTGAGACTGCTGAAGGTCATCCGCTCCAGGCGTTACGAGGCGGTCATCAACGCGCAGCGTTTTGCCTCCAGCGGACTGCTCACGGGCTTTTCGGGTGCAAAGCGGAGGGTAGGCTACGTTCAGAACCCGCTTTCTTTTCTTTTTACGGATAATATTTCTCATCGCCTCTCCTCTGGCCATGTTGACAGCGGCCATGAGACTGAGCGGCTGCTCGACCTCTACCGACCGTTCGGCTTGACTGTCCGGTCGCTGCCAAGGCTCTACCCGACCACTGGGGATATGGAGGCGGTCTCAAACTATGCCGGGACCACTTACATTACCGTGGCACCCGCAAGCGTGTGGTTCACCAAGCAATGGCCGGAGGAAAAGTGGGCGGAGTTCATCGCTCAAGTGCCGAAGGGAATTCAGATTCACCTGATCGGTGGGCCTGGCGATATTGCGCTTTGCCAACGCATCGCGCAGCAGAGCGGGAGGGAGGTTCATCTTCAATGCGGCAGGCTCTCCCTGTTGCAGACCGCAGCCTTGATGCGGGGGGCGGTGATGAACTACGCGAACGACTCCGCACCTGTACACATGGCATCAGCAGTCGGGGCAAAGGTCTGTGCGGTGTTCTGCAGCACCGTGCCTCAGTTCGGTTTTACTCCGCTAACGGAAGGTTCGCAAGTGGTCGAGACCAAGGAGTGTTTGGACTGCCGTCCCTGTGGCCTTCACGGTCACAGTGCATGCCCAAAAGGGCACTTTAAGTGTGCGGACATTGAAGTGGAACGATTGATGATTCCTCTTAGTTCGTGAATTGACTGTCATCCAATTTCAACAACCAGCCCGTCACGTGCTGCGAATGTCTCTGGGAAAACAGTTCTCGCCTCACGTTCCAGCATTACGATGTCTTGGTAGCGTGATGAGAAATGCCCGATCATCAGTTGTTTGGAGCGGGTGGTTTCCGCAATCTGTGCGGCCTGCACGGTGGTGCTGTGATTCGTGGCCTCCGCCCTGTCAGCCAGGTCGTGCATGAAGGTGGCCTCGTGGTAAAGGAGGTCAGCATCATGTGCCATCTGCGGCAATTTCATGGGCAGGGTATCGGTGCAGTGTACATATTTCAATTGAGGGGGCGCGGGTTCCGTGACATCTGCGGAGCGTATCAAGCAACCATGCTCGTCTTCGATGTCCTTGCCTTCTTTCAATGATTTGAGCATCGGCCCCCGAAGGCCCAATTCCTCGATTCGCTCTTTTATGAGCTTACGCATCTTGGGAGGCTCGGTGAAAACGTAGCCGAAACAGGGCATGCCATGGCTCAAAGGGAATGTCCTCACCTGTATTTGGCGGTCCTCATAGATGTGGTCTTGAGCAAGCCCACCTTCTAAAGAAGTGAATACGATGGCGAAGGGTAGCTCACCGTCCTGTCTGCTCACCATAGTATCTATCAGATGCCGCAAGTTCTCGGGGGCGATGATGTGGAGTTCCTTTTTCCTGCCCATGAGTTGCAGCGTCCAAAGTAGACCGAACAGACCGAGAAAGTGATCACCGTGCAGGTGTGTGATGAAGATCGCGCGCAGCCTTCCCAGCGGGAGTTTCAGGTTGCGCAACTGAAGCTGTGTCCCTTCACCGCAGTCGATCAGGTAATCGTTGGAAGCGGTTTGAAGCAGGAATGCCGGAGGATTGCGGTCAGGGGCTGGCAGTGCAGAACCGGAACCGAGCACAGTAAGTCGCATTGGTCAAAACTATCGAGCGGTAACTACAAAAAGAAATCCCTTTCCATCAGCTGACGGAAAGGGATTTGAGATACTCCATGAAGGAGTTCTTATTTCATACGCTTCTCCTTAATGCGGGCCTTCTTACCAGTAAGGGCACGGAGATAGAAGATACGTGCTCTGCGCACTACCCCGTGCTTGTTCACCTCAATGCTGGTGATGCTCGGGTTGCTGAAAGAGAAGATACGCTCCACGCCAACCCCACCGCTGATCTTGCGAACGGTGAAAGTCTCAGTGGCACCGCTGCCGCTGCGCTGAAGCACTACGCCTTGGAATTTCTGCGGGCGCGTCTTAGCACCTTCTGTGATGAGGTATTCCACGGTGATCGTGTCACCGCTCTTGAACTCGGGATGCTCAATTCGCTTGTTGAATCCCTCCTTGATTTTATTGATGAGCGCGTCCATGTGCTTTGCTGTTCAGTTGTTCAGTCCCGAAAACGGGAGCGCAAAAGTAGTTTTTTTCAGTGATGACAATGCTGGGCGGAGAAAAATAATGCTCCCGCTCAAGATGCACACTTTCTGTTCACATGAACACAAGTGCCGTATGCCAGAAGGAACTGCCCGCTCAGGTAAAGGCTCATGTTCAGCACTTGGTCGTGTTGGAAGTCCGCCACGAACTTGTTCCAAGCGATCACACAGTCAGAAAGAATGAACAGAATGGCTCCGACCGTGATGATGATGCCGTCATTCTTCGGAACATGTCCGATACGAAGTGCCGCAATGATGCCCATAGCCGAGATGACAAGCGTATAAGCCAAAACCGGTGCGAGCATCTCACCGAGTCCATCTTTCATCATAAAGAAGAAAACGCCAGTAAAGGCAAGGAATGCGGCTGCCACCAAACCGGAACGGGTCGGGTTCAGAGGTTTTCCAGACGCTTGGATGCTCTTGTAAAAGGCCAATGAATAGCCGATGTGCGCGATTAGGAAAAAGGACAGCCCGGCAATGAAGTAAGTCGGGTTGTCGCGGTCGAGCATCAGGGCGATGTCACCGAGCCACGATAGCAGCAGACCGAACTGCATGAGGCGGTAGAACCCGCTCTTGCGGTCACTCACCGTCTTGGCCAGCATAACAATGAGCAAAGGCATGAACATCGGCTTGACGATCAGGTGCATGGTGTCCCATCCGTAGAACAGGATGGTGAGATGCAGCAGTGTCAGCCCGAAGTAGGCGAGGCCCCAAGGGCGGATGTCAGTGGTCATGTCAGACGGTGATAGAGGGGGAAGGACGGCTTTTATTCACTCGCAAAGAACGCGATACACGAGAGAACCAGAAGAAGTTGACCACCGTGAAGATGCCACCGTAGCGCAACATCATCTCAAAATGAGGGCTTTCAGAGAAAAGCAGCAGCAGGATCAGCGTCAGCAGGATGCGGGCATACTCGGTTGGGATGACCCAAGGGCGGTTCTCGAACATGCCTCCGATGGTGGTCAGTCCGATTAGCACATAGATGCCAGCGGCCAGCATCTGCGGAAATGAGAGCGAAGCCTCAAAGAACAGCAGTGAAGTGGCGATGCTCAAGTGTGCGATGAACATCAGCAGCGCATAAAGATGATGTTCGCGACTGTGGTCATCATCATACTTCACGTAGCGGGCCGCATCCTGTTCCTTGGGCCATTGTCTTCCGCCCAGATAGTCGGGTCGCCATCCAGGGGGCTTGAGAAACACACGCACCTTATCACTGATGCCTTTGCATTGTACGGCAAGTTCCCAAAGGTCTTTCCAGTAGTGAAGATTGGCCCAAACGGGGTTCCAGCTGTTCAGTGGTGTGGTGATGCCATACACGACCTTGTCTTCCTCTTTCTGAAAAGTGCCGAACATGCGGTCCCAGATGATCAGCGATCCCGCATGGTTTCGGTCGATGTATTTCGGATTGCTACCGTGATGAACGCGGTGATGCGATGGCGTGTTGAACACCCATTCGAGCGGACCCATGGTGCCGATGGCCTGTGTGTGTATCCAGAATTGATAAAGTGTGTTGAAGGCACTCATGGTGAGAAACATCATCGGCTCGAAGCCCAGCAGGGCCAGCGGCAGGTAAAATGCCCACGAGAAACTACTCTGCAACCACGATTGCCGCAGTGCCACAGAGAGGTTGTAGTCCTCGCTCTGGTGATGCACCACGTGAGCAGCCCAAAGGGCGTTGACCTCATGACTCATGCGATGGAACCAGTAGTAGCAGAAGTCCACCCCCAGAAAGAGCAGTACCCAGTTGAGCAGAGTACTTTCAATGGAGAGGAAACGATGGTTCTCGTAGAGAAAAAGATAGCCGAAAAAGAGGGCTGTTTTGAGGAAGATGCCCGTCACCTGCTGACCTACACCGAGGCTGATGTTGGTCAGGGCATCATTGAAACGATAAAGTTTCCTGTCTTTCCAAAGAGAGAAAGCCAACTCGATACCTATCAGGATGAAGAATGCCGGAATGGCGAGTGCGATGTAGTTCACTTCCATTGCGCTAAAGTAATTTATGGAAACGGGTTGAAAATAGTGTAAAACACTGTTGACATCCGACTGTCGCGCGTGTTCAGCTTCACAATCGGGCCGTTTACATTTGGGCGATGGCCGAAAAGCAGTCTGAGGTGCAGTTGTCTATACCTGTGGCGGAGTTCGCCATTATTGATGTGGAGACCACTGGCACCATTCATGACGGCAAGATCACAGAGATAGCCATCATCATCCATGACGGCACGCGGGAACTGGAGCGGTTCACCACGCTGCTCAATCCCTGCCGCAGGATAGATCCTTATGTGGTGCGACTTACCGGCATCACAGACAGGATGGTGGCCACAGCACCGCTGTTCGAGGAACATGCCGAGCGCATCATGGAGCTGACCCGCAACAGGATCTTCGTGGGCCACAATGTCTCCTTCGACTATGCGTTTGTCAAGATGGAGTTCAGGCAGCTCGGCATTGAATTCACCCGCGAGACGCTTGACACTATCGACATCTGCCGCAGGATCATCCCCGATCTGCCGTCCTACAGCCTCAAGAAACTATGTGTATCCGTTGGTATCCCGATGGACAAGCACCACCGTGCGCTCGGTGACACGGAGGCTACAGCCCTGCTTTTTCACAAGCTTTATGTCAAGGACATGAAGACGGTCTTCAGCCGTGTGAAGCCCGACATCCCCAATGTGAACATCCCGTCCAATCTGCCGCCATCGCAGTTGGAGGGCATACCTGACAGTGCTGGGGTCTATTACTTCCATGATGGTGATGACCAGATACTGTACATCGGCAAGAGCATTGACCTCAGAAAGCGGATTCTAAGCCATTTTCATCCCAAGGAAAAGAAGAAGTGGGCAGAGCTCTGGCGAAACATACATTCCATCTCGTACGAGGAGACCGGAAGTGAACTTGTGGCTCTGCTCCTCGAATCGCACGAGATCAAAAGGCAGCAGCCTCGCCTCAATGCGCTTCTTAAAAGTGTCCAGTCACTGCCTTACAGCATCTATGCCGATAAGGACGGGCGCGGATATATCACTTTCTCCCTTCGCAGAAGAACCACGATGGCAGAGAGCATTGTCGATGTGCGGGGCTACAAACAGGGCGAGCGGCTGCTGATAAACACGGCCGAGCGGTTCAGGCTGTGTCGCTGTCTGCTGGGCATTCAGCGTCTCAAGGGCAATTGTTTCCATCATCAGATCAAGGAATGCGATGGTGCGGCCATGGGGCTTGAGGATGCGGAGACCTACAATGCCCGCGCACTGAAGGCACAGCATCAACTCGGATTCGAGCTTGAGAACATGTTGCTGGTGCTTGCCGGACGCCATTCGGATGAATACTCCGTAGTTCAGATCGAGAACGGACGCTATATCGGCTACGGATACCTCGCGCGCGAGGAGGCCAACGCGCCCCTGGACGAAGTGTTGGAGGCCGTGCGACCGCAGGAGGACAACCCTGACGCACAGCGCATCATCCGAGCATTTCTCAGCGGCAGCAAGCAGGGGAGACGATTGCCCTACACCATCGGGGATGATGGTAGGCGCGCATATCAACAGGTGAGGTCGTTCAGTTGAACCCGACAAGGCCATGCCGAGGTGCTACTTTTGCAGCCGCTTTCCCGCAATGGCTGACAATTTGTCCACCGAGACTGCATGGCAGGGAGTTTGAATACCGGCCGCAATCACATTATCACTACAATGAGCGACAAGGAAAAAGATAACGCAACAGAGCACAACGAGGATGCGCTGAATGATAACACCACTGCAACCTCCGAGCAGGTGGGCACAGCGTCTGCCGAAACAGCCGACAGCAACGTTGAAATCAACGAGGGCGAGACCGATCCCCTGACAACCTTGCAGTCCAAGTATGATGAGCTGAATGACAAGTACCTCAGGCTATACTCTGATTTCGATAATTTCCGGAGGCGCACCGCCAAAGAACGCATCGAGCTGCTCAAGACCGGGGGCGAGGATGTGCTGAAGGCCATGCTGCCGGTGATAGATGATTTTGAACGTGCGCTCAAGAACATGGACGCGGCCAAGGACGTGTCGAGTGTCAGGGAGGGTGTCGACCTCATTTACAGCAAGATGACCAAGGAGCTTGGCAATAAGGGACTGAAGACCATGGACTGCATCGGCCAGCCTTTCGACCCCGATTTTCATGAGGCACTGACGCAGATACCTGCACCGTCAGACGACATGAAGAACAAGGTTGTGGATGAGATGGAGAAGGGGTATTTCCTCCATGACAAGGTGATCCGCTTCGCAAAAGTGGTCGTAGGAAGCTGAATCTCCCGCTACATCATCCTGAACAAACGCACAAGCAAAGGTTCATAGCCGAACCGACATTGAATTATGGCAAAAAGAGATTTTTACGAGATACTTGGGATTTCCAAGTCTGCGGACGAGGCCGAGATCAAGAAGGCATACCGCAAGATGGCCATCAAGTATCACCCGGACAAGAACCCTGACGACCCCACGGCCGAGGAGAAGTTCAAGGAGGCTGCCGAGGCGTATGAGGTACTCAGTAATCCTGAGAAACGCCAGCGCTACGACCGTTTCGGCCATCAGGGCGTGGGCGGTGCCGGAGGCTCTGGTGGCGGAGGAGGCTTTGGTGGTGGCATGAGCATGGACGACATCTTCGAGCAGTTCGGAGACATCTTCGGAGGTGGTGGCGGTGGCTTCCGTGGCGGTTTTTCCGGTGGGTTCGGTGGCGGGCGCAGGGTGAACCGTGGCAGCAACATCCGTGTGAGGGTGAAGCTCAACCTGCAAGAGGTGGCCAATGGCGTCACCAAGAAACTCAAGGTCACCAAGTATGTGGTTTGCGATGCCTGCACGGGCACCGGTGCCAAGGATGGCAGCTTCCGCACATGCAGCACTTGCAACGGCACGGGCCAGGTCACGCGCATCGCCAATACCATTCTGGGCCAGATGCAGACCTCCAGCACCTGTCCGACATGCAGCGGGGAAGGACGCATCATAGAACACAAGTGTACTAAGTGCTACGGTGACGGCATCGTGAAGGGAGAAGAGGTGGTGGAGCTTAACATTCCGGCCGGTGTGGCGCAGGACATGCAGCTTTCCGTTCGGGGCAAGGGCAATGCGGCCGCCCGTGGAGGTATACCGGGGGACCTCATCGTGGTGATCGAGGAGGAGGACCATTCAGAACTCAAGCGTGACGGTGCCAATCTGCACTACGAGCTGCACGTCAATTTCGCAGATGCCGCACTGGGCACATCTGTTGAGGTTCCTACCGTGGACGGCCGTGCGCGTATCAAGCTCGATCCCGGCACTCAGGGCGGCAAACTGTTGCGACTGCGCGGCAAGGGACTGCCGGACCTCGATCGTGGTGGCCGTGGCGACATCATCGTTCATGTGAACATCTGGACTCCGCGCAACCTCACCAAGCAGGAACGCGATGCCTTGGAAGTGCTGCGAGGCTCTGACAATTTCACTCCAGACCCGGGCAAGAGCGAGCGCAGCTTCTTCGACAAGATGAAGGACTATTTCCACTGAGCGGCAGCAGTCCATGCGCTTCCACTTGGCAACACATCTGATGGCACACGCTGTATATTCGCAGTCATGATGACCGAAGAGGAGATAAAGAAGGATCTGGGCAGGTTGCTGTGGGACACCCCCGCCACGGCCGAGGACGCCTACGCCCTGCTGATGGAGGACAAGGAGTGCAAGAGCCTCCGCAAGCACACCCTTTATCAGAAGATTCTGAATACTTACCGCTGGTATCGGGTGCTGAAGATCATTCCTGCCGAGAAGATGGATTATGCCTTCAGCGATGAGGTGCTGAATGGGCTTTTCCCGAAAGGTGTGCGTGAAACTTACCGCTATGCAAAGCGATTTCTACACGCATAGTCTTTATCCGCTGCAAGACAGGGTGCTCCGCGCCTTGAAGGGCCAGACCTCCTTCTATCTCACGGGCGACACTGCGGTCAGCAGGTTTCTATACGGTCATAGGTTCTCCGATGACCTGGACTTCTTTGTCAACCGTGCCGATGACTTCCAGTCTCAGGTGGATAAGGTGATCGATGTGCTCACGGGAGAATTCGAGAACGTGGAGACGGGCACGGCATTCGAGGCATTCGCCCGGGTCTTCGTGAAGCAGGAGGGTGTCGAATTGAAGGTGGAAATGATCAACGATGTAGGCTACCATCACGGGGACTTCCTTGCCGTGGATGTCTATCATCGCATCGACAATCCAAGGAACATCCTCTCCAACAAACTCAGCGCACTGGGCCGTCATGCGGCCAAGGATGTGTCGGACATCATCGCCATCTGCGGGCATCTTGATTTCAGGTGGGACGATGTTTTCATAGAGGCCCAAAAGAAGGACACCTGGGTCAATGAGCTTTCTGCGGTCGAGGTTCTTGGAAAGTGGGAAGCCAGCGATGTGGTCACCGGGGTCAACTGGGTGAATCCCCCTTCTGTTGAGGATGTCCGCTTGAAGCTGGACACCATTGCCAAGGATATTTTCCGAGGAGGAAAGAACACTCTTTTCTCCCCGTAATCAACTGATTGAACTGACACAAGTACACATGCCCACCCCCATCTTCCGTGCAGAGCACATCCACAAGGCATACGCGGGCCACGTGGCTCTTAACGATGTAAGCATCTCGGTGAACGAGGGCGGCATCTTCGGCCTGCTGGGGCCCAATGGTGCCGGCAAGACCTCGCTTATCCGCATCATCAACCAGATCACTGCACCTGACAGTGGCTCACTGTTCTTCGGTGACGAGAAACTGGAGCAACGGCACCTTGCTCACATCGGTTACCTGCCCGAGGAGCGCGGCCTGTACAAGAAGATGAAGGTGGGCGAGCAGGCCCTGTACCTCTGCCAGCTTAAAGGGCTTTCTAAGAGCGATGCCTTGAAAAAACTGCGCTACTGGTTCGAGAAATTCGAGATCCAGGAATGGTGGAACAAGAAGGTGGAAGAACTGAGCAAGGGCATGGCGCAGAAGGTACAGTTCATCGTAACGGTGCTTCACAGTCCACGGTTGCTGATCCTCGATGAGCCGTTCAGCGGTTTCGACCCTATCAACACCAACCTCATCAAATCCGAGATTCTTGAGCTGAGGAAGAACGGAACCACCATCATCTTCAGCACGCACAACATGGGGTCGGTGGAGGAGCTGTGCGACCACATCGCGCTGATCAACAACTCGCGGGTGATCTTGGAGGGCAATGTGGCCGAGGTGCGTAACCGTTATCGCAGCAACATCTATCGCATAGGGTTCAGTGGCGACATGAAGCAGTTCGCGATGGCACTGGGCACGTATGGCGAACTGCTCAACCACGGCCCCGCAGAACTTGCGATGTCTGCCACCGTGCGTCTCCTTAATAATGCTTCAACCAACGACCTGTTGGGCAACGTGATGCGAACGGTGCAGGTCCATAGTTTCAACGAGATCCTGCCGAGTATGAACGACATCTTTATCAAGGCGGTGGGGGAGTCCAAGTCCGAAACAGCCGATAGCATAGTCGACAGTCAATAGTGCAAAACCCAAGGGTCTATCGTCCGAGGACTTTAGACTGCCGACCATTTTCAAAAACAAAGGAAAATTGAACAAGATCCTCCTCATCATCCAGCGCGAGTACCTGACCAGGGTGCGGCAGAAGTCCTTTGTCATCATGACCATCATAGGCCCGGTGCTGATGGCCGCGCTCTTTATCGTGCCCGTGTGGCTCGCCATGGACCAGCGAGATGATGTCACCATCCTCGTGGTCGATGACAGCTTCCTATTCACCGAGCGCATGGAGAATACCGAGAACATCGCCTTCCGATACTCGGATGAGTCCTTTGATAATGCCAAGCTATTGATGTCCGGAGAGAAGGATATTGACGCGGTGCTCTACATCCATAAGAACATCATGTCCAACGCCAAGGGCATCCAACTGATTTACGAGACCCAGCCGAGCATTCACGTTATCCGTCACATCGAGACCGTGCTGGGTAATGACATCGAGAAGTTCAAGCTGGCCAAATACGGCATCGAGCAGAGTGCAATAGACGCGGCCCGAACCAATGTGCGCCTCGTCACCAAGAAGATGGACGAATTGGGCAAGGAGAGCAGCAGTAACACCGAGGTGAGCATGATGGTGGGCCTGTTCAGCGGTGTGCTCATCTACATGTTCATCTTCCTTTACGGGGTGCAGGTGATGCGTGGGGTCATTGAGGAGAAGACGAACCGCATCATCGAGGTCATCATCTCATCGGTGCGACCCTTTGAGCTGATGATGGGCAAGATCGTGGGCATCGCGCTGGTGGGGCTCACGCAGTTCCTACTTTGGATGGTGCTCACCATGGCCCTTGTCAGCGGAGGTAAGTTCCTGTTGGAGGATGCCATTTCTAAGGAAGACCTTGGCGGCCGGAGCATCGAAGAGGTAATGGCGTCCAGCACTCTCGCACCCAATCAGGAAGAGGCCGCGATGCAGATGAACGAGGAGGCGGTGGAGGGACTGCTCAAGAGCATCGAGTCCATCAACTTCGTGGTCATCATCGGCAGTTTCCTGTTTTATTTTCTCGGTGGCTACCTGCTCTACAGTGCCCTGTTTGCAGCGGTCGGCTCTGCGGTGGACAACGAGGCCGACTCGCAGCAGTTCATGCTGCCGATCACCATCCCGATCATCTTCTCGTTCGTGATGGCGCAGTATGTCATCGCCAACCCCGAGGGGCCGCTGTCGTTCTGGCTGTCCATCATCCCGTTCACCTCGCCTATCATCATGATGGTGCGCATCCCGTTCGGTGTGCCGTACTGGGAGGTGGCGTTGAGCATGGCGATGCTCGTCATGGGCTTCGTGGCGACCACCTGGCTCGCAGGCCGCATCTACCGCACAGGCATTCTAATGTACGGCAAAAAGGTCAACTACAAGGAGCTGTGGAAATGGGTGAGGCATCACTGACCCGTTCATCGATGGTGGGCATTATCGACCTCGGCACCAACACCTTCAACCTGCTCATTGCAGAGGTGAAGCCTGTATCCAAGACCTTCAAGGTGCTGTATGCCACCAAGATGGCCGTGAAGTTGGGAGAGGGCGGTCTCACAGACGGCCGCATCCGGCCCGAACCGATGCAGCGCGCCAAGGAAACGCTTGCCGACTATGTCGCCATTGCAAAGGAGCTGGAATGCACTGCAATGCTCGCATTCGGCACCTCTGCCATGCGCGATTCTTCTAATGCGGGCGAACTCGTGCGCTGGGCCGAGGAGGAGTTGGGACTGAAAGTCACCGTCATCAGTGGGGAGGAAGAGGCGCGGCTCATCACCGATGGTGTTCGGCTGGCGGTGCCGATGACCGACTGTCCAGTGCTCATCATGGACATCGGGGGCGGAAGTACGGAGTTCATTGTTGCGAACAACGCAGAGGTGTTCTGGGAGCGCAGCTATCAACTGGGCATTTCGCGCATCAGACAGTTACTGCGCCCTTCCGACCCTCTAACAGCCTCAGACCTGCAGGGTTTGGAGAATGTCCTTGTCAGCGAGCTTGGCGACATGCTTGCCGAGTGCAAGCGTCACGGGGTAACCAAGCTGATCGGTAGTTCCGGTAGTTTCGACAGCTTCATGGATATGATCCGCACAGCCAAGGGCGATTTCAGCTCTGTCAGCGAGATGGATGCCGAGCCTCATGCCCTGTTCGACCTCGATGAACTTGCTGCGCTTAACGAGCTACTCATTGCCAAGGATTTTAACGCGAGAAAAGCAATCCCGGGCCTTGTCGAGATGCGGGTCGATACCATCCACCTCGCCTCGCACATGGTGCAGTGGGTCATCAGGGCCTGTGGTGTCAAAGAGCTGGAACTCTCTACTTATGCGCTCAAGGAGGGCATCATCAGCCGTGTGATGCAGGGCAGGGGAGTGGAGCCAATCGGTCAATGACCGATTCTTTCTCGCATCATTTCAAGATAATGACCGATGAAAATGTCCGACATGCCGGGGCTTGGCGTTGCGATCATTTCTCTCACCTCATTGCGCAGCAGTTCATTTTTTTCAATGGAATAAGCAATCGCATCCGCAACGCCCGCGGTATCGCCTGTGCGGAACATCAGCTGTGATTCCGTGGTGGTCAGCATCTCGGGGATGCCGCCCACAAGGCTGGCAATGACGGGCGTGCCTACCGCATGCGCCTCGGTGATCGTGAGCGGGGCATTGTCCTGACGGCTGGCCTGCACCACAGCCACGGCATTTTGCATCAGCGCGAGCACCTCACCATTCGGTAGCCGTCCTGTCATCCGCATCGCAGCATGGCCGCGCTGCTCGGTGCGCTTCTTCCCACCGATGCAAAGCAGGTCGGGGCAGCGGTCACCGAGCCTGTCCGCTGCCATTCGCCAGCCGCGCAGCAGCGTGTCGAGGTCTTTGTAGGGATTGCGCTCTGCGTGATTCGCAACGTACAAAAGGTAGGGTCGCGGCAGGGGTGTGGACTGCGTAGAGAATTCAACGGGCAATGTATTCCGCACGAAATGAACCGGCATCCGATGCGCGTTCATCATCCTGTCGCGCAGCCAGTGGCTCGGTGCCGTGAATCGGATGCGGCTGCCAGCAATGGCCTGTTGCCTTAGTGAAAGCTCAGCGTCCCATTCCTCCCGGTCGAGGAAGGACAAGCGCCAACGCTCCGTTTCGAAAGGATGCCGCACACTGCCCGTGGTCAGCCAAGCATCATGCAGCGTCCAAAGCACCGGAATCTTCTCAGAGAGTTGAGAGATAGCTTCCATGGAAATGCCTGTGCCGTGCAGGTTGTGAATGTGAATGATATCGGGTCTGAGCTGCGCCATTTGCGTCAGCGCATCCTCGTTTATCTCAATCACGTCCGAAGCATCTGTGTGTTTTTCCTTTGAAAGGACAAATGCCTCATGGCCTATTTCCACAAGGGCTTTGTGATGATGCATCAAAATCGCCTCGGCACCGCCACCTTGGTCGGATGTGTTCACCTGAAGTATCCGTAACTTATTGTGTGCAGTTTTTGTTTTTCTCCAGAAAGAGAAAGAAGAGGGCAGGGCAGGGGCATCCATCCGCCTCGCGAGGTCGAGGTTCGCCTCGTATTCCCTGTCGGGGAAAACGGGCGGTTCGGTCAGTGCCAGTTCTCCTTTTGAAACAAAATCGCTGACCCATTCCGGATGCCCGTCACGGTGCGTGCCCGAGTCGTCCAGGCCGATGTTCCGCACCAGATTCACCGATGTCACAGCGGCCAGCCTTCCCTGCATGGCGTGATGCACTGTCCACTGGAAATCCCACGTGTCCACCTCGCCTCGCAGTGCCTTCCGCACCTGTTCTCCCAAACGCTCCGAAAGCCCCGTATTTCCCCACAGCCGTTGAAAACCGTCATTGGCCGCGAACGCATCGAGGTCGGGCAGTTCGGGGTGGAAATCGGCCCAGCGGTCGCGCCAAGTGGCCCAGCCCCAAACATGGCCAATGCGGGCGAAGTGATGACTGTGACCGCTCTCCCAGCTTCCCATCGGGTTGTTACCACTTATCATGTATATCCGCTGGTCGAATCTGTGCCGTTCCAGTAACGTGGCGCACATCTGCAAGAAGCCTTTGGTAGGAACGCAGTCATCCTCGAGGATGATCCCATGCCGCACCTGCGAGAGGAACCAGCTCACGCCCTGAAGTACCGACTCCCTGCAACCGAGGTTGAGTTCGTTCTTCTCAAGGATTACGTCCAAACCGCTGTTAAGGCAGACATGCCGCGCCTGTTCGCACAGTTCCATGTCAGCTGCATTCTTCGGCCCATCGACCCAGACGAAGATGGAATCGACACCAAGCCATTTCAGCGCGTCCAGCACCTGCCGTGTGTGAGCGGGGCGGTTGTAAATGAGCAGCAGGATAGGGACGGCCCTTTCCATTGTCAGAGCTGGCTGATGGTGAACGGCCTGATGACGGGCGCCTGTATCGCGTCAGGGTTGTGGAAGCCGTGCGGGTTGTAGGGGGGCACATCCAGCACCGTGGCGAACTCGGCCCATTCCAGTGTCTCATCACTCTGGCCGAGATAGATGTGCAGCGGATATCGACCCGGTTTCAGCGCATGGTCGAAACGTACCTGGCAGTCCAACCTGCCATCGCGGACGGTGAGTGGGAATCCGTTGAAACGGTTGGAGAAGTGCATCAGTGCGTTTCCGTCCGCGTCCATCAGGTTGATGCCGAGGTCGACCTCCGTGTCTCTGGGAATGCGGTCGAAACCGAGGCTGACCGTGGCCCACTTGGCATCGGTCTCGCATGTGGCCTGTCGGAGATGTTTCCTTTCAATTGGATTGTGATCTGCTATCAGGCTGCTGGTGGTGTAATGTCTGATGGCTGCGTCCGTGGGGCCGTCAAACACGCACCGCCCGCCTTGGATCACAATGGTTCGCTCGCAGAGCTGTCGCACAGCAGCGAGGTTGTGAGATACGAACAGGATGGTGCGGCCCTCCTTGCGCATGTCGAAGATGCGGTCTATGCAGCGCACCTGAAACCGTGTGTCGCCCACGGCCAGCACCTCGTCCAATGCCAGGATGTTGGTGTTAAGGTGGGCCAGGATGGCGAAAGCGAGCCGCAGTCGCATTCCCGTGCTGAAGGTGCGCAGCGGCTCGTCTACCGCCTTGCCCAGTTCGCTGAATGCGATGATGTCCTCCAACCGTTCACGTACATCCTTGCGCCCCATGCCGAGGATGGAGGCGTTGAGATAGATGTTTTCTCTGCCCGTGAGATCGGGATGGAAGCCCGTGCCTACCTCCAATAGGCTGGCAAACGACCCGCGCACCTCGGCATCCCCTTCGGTAGGGAAGGTGATGCCTGAAAGGATTTTCAAAAATGTGCTCTTGCCCGCACCGTTGCGTCCTATTATACCTACAGACTCGCCTTTTTCTACACTTAAGCTAAGGTGTCGCAAAGCCCACATCGCGCTGTTGCCTGCTTGTATAGGATAGGTCTTACCAAGATCTCTGACAACGATCGCGCTCATAGCATGTCGGATATCATGCGTTCTTTTTTCCAGAAAATAAGCGTGGCAAAAACCAGCAGCGCACTTGTGGTAAGCAATGCAATTGATGTATCGATAAATGGAACCGAAGGCCCATTGATTATTTCCCGCAGCAATCGGATACTGACAGCCACCGGGTTCAGTTCATAGAAATGAACGAGTATTCTATTTCCAGTAAAATCAGTCTCATGAAAAATGGGAAGTAGAAATAACAAGGCGTACATCACTACAGGTATGGCATGAAGCACATGCCTTTGATGCAGAACCGCCAGAGACAGCAGACTTGCTGCCGATATCGTTGTGAATCCCATGATCACCAACACAGCTATTAAATTGATGAGTGATCCCGTGTTAAGCTGCACTCCCATGGCGAAGGCGGCCATGATCAGAAGGAAGAAGGAGATCATGAAATCTGACATGGCCCTGATAATGGGGGCAATGATGATATAAGCTCTTGGAAAAACGGCTTTGGTAATAAGGGAAGCATTCGAGCGCATGGCATTGGAGCCATTATTTACACCCGATGTAAAAAGATTCCATACTACGATGCCAGAGAAAAGGAACAGGGGCACTGGCATCTGCATCTGATCGGTGGTGATGTCTCTGTTGTCTATTCGCAAGAAGGCCATTGCGGCAAGAAGATAAACCAGCGGTTGGAACAGTGACCAAGCGACACCGAGCCACCAATGGCCGTATTGCACCTTCGTATCCTTATATATGATGAACAGCAGCACCTCTCTACGCTGGTACAGTGCGTGCATCCAACTGCTGAAGGACTGCTCGGGCTTTATGTATCTTACCTTCTCCAACGTTTTGTCGGCTGGTCAAATGTAGTGATGCCATCATGCCCAGTGAGCTTCCCAGAGGCTCCTTCCATGGGTGGCGATGTTGGTCAATGATAATTGATTCTTAGGGTGATTTGCCCCGTCTAAAGTGTTGCTCCATGCGGTACTTTGGCTTACCGTTCAATTTACGGAATTACATTACCTTCGAGGCCGAATATTTAACCCAAAAAACCTTTTACAATGAGTCTGATTGAATTCAATGAGGCCGAGCTGAGTGAGATGAAGCGATTCTATCTCGCACAGTTGGCCGAGGCAGAGGGCAAGGTTGCACATTTGAAGAGCGTTCTCGCCAAGCTCGGTGCACCTGTCGCTGTTCAAACGGAGGTGGCTGCTACTGAACCGGCCGTGTCTGTAGAAACTGTTGAGGCGGTTGCCGAGCCTGCTATCGAGGAGGAGTCCCGCAAGGCTTTCGTGTCACACGTTCCTGAAGGCTACCTCAAGCGTGGCCGCGGTGCGGTGCGCAGAAAGGAGCGCAAGTCCAAGTGGGCCACGTACATCACCAATGTGCTCCGTTCTAACAACGATCTGATGACGGCTGGTGAGATTGTGGGTCATGCGTTGCGCAGATCGACCTATCAGGAAATGGGTGAGGGCACTGTGCGCGGTGGTATAGCAGCCAGCCTCAACCGGATGGCCAATGAGCACTACCGCCTACGTACGCTTCGCGTAGAAGGCCACCGTGGTCGTTACTACGGTCTCACAGGCTGGTTTGAGAAGGACGGTTCGTTGAAAGAGGATTTCGGAAAGCGTTTCGGGAAGCTCGACATCACCATCGTTGAGACCAACGCTGACGACAGCGAGGATTGATCCTTCAATTCACTGCTCTGGCGTCCTGAGCAGTCTGAAATGTTCATCCCGATAGACCTCGCCCCACGGCAGGTCTGTCGGGATTTTCATTTCCAACGGAAAGATAATGGAGGTGATCGCGAGATCGCGTCTCAGCAGCGGCCATGTCTCCTTTGTGAGTCCCTCTGTATAGAACGCACGGACGAGGTGCTGCCTTTCCAGTAGTCTTGGCAGGTGCAGCCCGTAGACAAGGTGGTCGTCCGCTACCACGGCCACCGAGGCGTTCATCCGTAGAGATGCGAGACCGGTAGGCATCAGCACGAGCTCATTGTGCATGGCATGGTTTCGCAGAAAATCGGTCACACCCTGCTCTGGCCGTTCTGCCCTGAATCGCCTTTCCATCGCGTGACCGAGCACTCCAGAGGCAACAGTCCCAAGTATCGTGATGGCCGCGAGCGCGCCTGCCAGTGCGCCATGACGCATTTTGTTCCAACGGAGAAAACTAACAGCGACCGCTGCCCCGAGCCCGATGAGGGTCTTCCAACGCCATTCGGTGATGAACCGCTCGTCATCAAAGCCAAAGACCCTGAACCAAGCGAACGAGAACAGCAGCACGCAGCCTGCCAGCAGCATACCGTAGGTCCGTCCGTTACTCTGTGGGTCGTGATCAGGATGAATAAGTCTGCCCGCAAGGGCCAGTACAGCAACAGGCACGAGCACCACCGACACACGCCAAGGTGTGAGACTGAGCAATGTCTGACTCTCCAATGCGAACGCGAGCCCGCCCATTAGCCCGAAGAAGACCGTGAGCGCGAGCAGCAGGTTGCCCAACGGGGTGCGGGACCATAGTACAATGGCGAAAAGCACCGCACAGCATTGGAGCACGGTACGCAGGTCGAGCCACAGGGACGGGTCAAGATGGATATTGCCCACTGCTGTCTGTTGCACGGCCTCGGTGAGAGCTGTGGCCTGCTCATCGGTATGCGGCAGGAAAAAGGTGGCGACATACAGCAGTTGTGGCATGACGATGAGCACGCTCAGACCGGCCCACACGATATAGTCGCTCATCCGAACACGCCTGCGGGAGATGAAGAGCAGCAGATAGACCAGTCCCATGCCAGCACCGACAAACATGTAGTTGGCATGGATGATGGCCGCTGCCGCCAGCGATAGGAACACACCAGCAGGTTGCTGCCTGAGGAAATGATGGACGGAAAGCAGCAGGAACACCCCCGCAGTGCTGGGTTGCAGATAGCCATGAAGCACGGCCTGACCTGCGATGCCCGAGTCCCAGATGCCAAGCAGGTCGATGCCCACAAGCTCCCTCAGCAGCCCTGACCAGATGCCTCCTGAGTTCAACAGCAGGAAGAGGGCTGAGAACACTGCCAGTTTCAGCGGTCTTCCATAAAGGTCGAAAAGATGATGGGCTATGCCGAACAGAGCGAAGGAGAACACCGCACACACCGACCAGTAGATGATGTGGAACAACCAAAGTTGCCCTGAACCCGCAACCAGCATCACCAGCAGCGAGAAGAGCGGGTAGGGGTCCGTCTGGACAAGGAGCGGGTCGTGCGGGAGGCTGCCGATGCCGGCCTTGGCCATTCCCCAGAGGAAATATACATTCTGATTGGCGGAGAATAGCTGTTGAAACGGCTGGCACAACATCAAAAGCCCACCTATTATGGTATGGAAGGCGAGCTGCTGAGTCGTGTTGGCAATGCTGATGCGCATGACGGGTAAACATAGCATGGGAAACGCTTTCCGTTCCGTCCTTTGCGCCCCCAAATTCAGACACTGCCTTGAATTACCTTTCAGTAGAGAACATCTCCCGGTCTTATGGAGCACGCACACTGTTCCGCGATGCGACCTTCGGTATTGACCGTGGGCAGAAAATGGCGTTCATTGCCAAGAACGGAACAGGCAAGACCTCGCTCCTGCGCATCCTTGCGGGTATTGAGCTGCCGGAGACGGGGCAGGTGGTGTTCCGCAGCGGCATTCAGGTAGGCTACCTGGAGCAGGAGCCCGATCTCAACCCCGAGCATTCGGTGCAGCGGGCAGTGTTCGACCCCACCAACACCGTGATGCTGGCCGTGCGCGAATACGAGGAGGCCACCGCTCATGCCGAGGACACTGCACGGTTCCAGGCCGCATTCGACCGCATGGACGCCCTCCAGGCTTGGGATGTGGAGGCCCGGGTGAAGGAGGTGCTCGGCAAGTTGAGCATCACCGACCTCGACCAGTCGGTCGCCACGCTTTCGGGCGGGCAGCGCAAGCGGGTCGCCATGGCCAAGATGCTCATTGACCAGCCGGATATCCTCATTCTGGACGAGCCGACCAACCACCTCGACATCGAGATGATCGAGTGGCTGGAGGGTTTCCTTTCTGCACCGGAGCGTACGATCCTGATGGTCACGCACGACCGCGTCTTCCTCGACCGCGTCTGCGACACCATCATCGAGCTGGACGGGGGCGTGCTGCACCGCCACAAGGGCAATTACAGCGATTTTCTGGAGAGCAAGGCCCATCGGTCCGAGGTGCTCGAGGCCAACGTGGACAAGGCCCGCAACCTCTACCGCAAGGAGCTCGACTGGATGCGAAGGATGCCCAAGGCTCGGGGAACAAAGGCCAAGTACAGGCAGGATGCTTTCTTCGAGACCGAGAAGGTGGCCAAGACCAACCTGAAACAGGATGAGCTGACACTGGAGGTCAACACCACCCGCATGGGCAGCAAGGTGCTGGAGCTGTACAGGTTGCGCAAGGCTTATGGCGACAAGTTGCTGATCGATGGTTTCGACTACAAGTTCCAGCGAAGTGGTCGCGTGGGTATCGTGGGGCGCAACGGTACAGGCAAATCGACCCTGCTGAAGCTCATCCTCGGCCAGTTGGAACCAGATAGCGGCAAGGCGGTGGTGGGCGAGACCGTCCAGTTCGGCTACTACGGGCAGGACGGCCTGCAGGGCGCGGACGACAAGCGCGTCATCGAGGTCATCAGCGACATAGCCGACCACATCCCATTGAAAAAGGGCAAGACCATCTCTGCCGCGCAGATGCTCGAGCGGTTCCTCTTTCCCCGCGACCAGCACTATCAGTATGTATATAAGCTGAGCGGTGGCGAGCGCAAACGGCTCTACCTGCTCACGGTGCTGATGGCCAACCCCAACTTCCTCATACTGGACGAACCCACCAACGACCTCGACATCCTCACCCTCAATGTGCTCGAGGATTTCCTCATGGAGTTCGAGGGATGCCTGCTCATCGTGACCCACGACCGGCATTTCATGAATAAGCTGGTGGACCATCTGCTGGTATTCGAGGGCGATGGGCGCATCAGCGTTTTCGTGGGGAATTATGATGCTTTCGTCCCGCACAAGAAGCAGCAGGACGCTGATGCCAAGACCGCTCTCCAGGCCAAGAAGGCCAATGCGGTCATCTCTCAGGCATCGCGAGGCAAGATGGGCTTCAACGAGAAGAGGGAGTTCGAGCAGTTGGGCACGGACATCGAGCAGCTGAGCGAGCGCAAGGCCGCCATCGAGGCCCAGTTGGAATCACTGGTGGACGACCACGACCGCATCATCGCCCTCAGCGCGGAGTTCGAGCAGGTCAAGGAGCAACTCGACACCAAGGAACTCCGCTGGCTCGAACTCTCCGAGTTGGAGTAGGGCAGTATTGTTCTTTAGGACTCCGCCTGCTTGCAGGAAAATGATGGCAGGAGATCACCCTGAATGCGGCAAGGGCAGGAGGTGGTTGCGCTTGAGGCGATACAGTGGGATGCTATTCGGCTATCCTGCTTTTCAAGTCCATCATGTCGTGTAGAATCCTTGTGATCTCAACAGGTCGGTCTTTGAGCCTCCGGTAAAAGATGATATGGCGGTTGCACCTGATGCCTAACAGATTGCCAGCTATTCCATCGTAGTTACGTCCTAAGCCGGGGTTGTTGGCGATGTCATGACAACAGGCAAGCAACATACGGTAGTATCTGTCTGCCTGAGCTTCCGACCATTCGTTGGCTGTGTATTCCCAAATGTTGCTCAAGTCCTCAACGGCCTTGTTGGTCAGCACGAACTCAGCCATTCGCCCTTCTTTTGGCTTTCAGAGCATCAAGGTTCTGCTCAGGGTCGAAATCCTGAGCAATTCCGCTGTTTATTCCATCTTGAATAGCCTTTCTAAGAGCTAAGACTTTCGATTCCTCGTCTTCCAGAAGTCGCAGTCCCGCCCGGATCACATCACTGGCGTCACTGTATCGGCCAGCGCTGATCTGGTTTTTCACGAATTGGTCAAAGTGATTTCCGAGCGAGATCGAGTTGTTCTTACTCATTTCCTCATTTTTCTTCAAAAGTACCGGATTCTGGAAATGGTACGTACGATTTGAACGGCAATTGGTCCTCAGTATTCGACAACAAGGAACTCCGCTGGCTCGAACTCTCCGAGTTGGAGTAGGGGACGCCAGCGTCTCCGGCTGCAACACCCGCCTATGAAAAGGGCCGCCCCGCTATCGGGACGGCCCCTGTTGCAATACGCTGCCACTTGCTCACGCGGGCATCAGCGAAAAGTTCTCATCCCCGAAGGTTTCACCGGGGCCTATCAGCAGGTTGCGTTGCCCAGTGCCGTAACCGGCTATCGAAGCTTCTATAACGATCTCCTCTGCCTCAGACATTTCAGGAATGAGGATGGTGTAGAGGCCATTGGCATCAGTGGTGGTGCCCACGGACGGTCCACTGGGGCCATCGGCCAAGGTATATGCCCGCACCTCTGCGCCTCCTAAGGGCATGCCGTCTGCCGCAGATGTCACCAGGCCAGCGATGCGTGCATCAGTGGTAGGCCCGGGCTCACCAGAGTCTCCTCCATTGCCATTGCCCGTGATGAGGTCCAGCACCTGCGTCACGGAGAACTGGAGCCGTACAGCAGCGTTGTCCCTGAATATCTCCTTGCCGTCATTGAATACCTTCACCAGCTCCGTGTACAGCGCATTGTTTGCCAGTATCTTGGCATCTGTCAGGTTTCGGCTGTCCTCCAGTGCCTGCACATACTCGTTGTATTTGTTCATGTAGGCCGTGCGGGCTGTGGCGTAGTTGTTCGCGAAGGCCGCTGGCATGCCCCCCGCTGTTAGTGTTGCCGCGTTCTCGTTCAGAAATGCCAGTCCACTCGATAGCACATGGTTCACCTTTTCCCAGTCTCGCCTCAGTGCCTCCGCATAATAGACCTGGCCGGCTGCCAGTCGCTTGTTCTCGTGCTCACTGACCGGAAAACTGTCCCTTATATAGGTTACCGAGAGCGATGACCACAGCCGCAGCGCGTCCACACTCAGGTCGTTCAGTTGCACACGTAGCGTCTTGTGTACCTCCCTGCGGCTCCATTCGTCCGGCATCAGCCGCACCGTCTCCAGCGTAGTCAGCGCGGTCACGCTCCGCTGCGCATCATAGTTCAGGCTGTGCGCCTCAAATGATGGAAGGTATTGATTGTAACTTGTCCAACCTACCTGCACCAAGGTGTACAGGTCTTGTTGGCTGCAGCCATAGGCTGCCTGAGGGCGGGCACTCTTCATCGTTTTCATGGCACTTTGCTTGAAAGGTTAGAAAAAGGTAGAGTGTCCTCATGCTGCTTTTAGAACTCCTTTCGCCCCGATTTATTTTCTGCCATCTCAAAAAAAATGTGAAAGCCCGTTTCCCAAGCCTTTCGCATTCCTCACGCCCCCCGGTGCTGCGCGTACAGCAGCGCACACACCTTGTCCATCGCCTTGAAGGCAGCAGCATCAAGGTCTGCGGACTGCGCCATGCGGCTCAGGAGCCACACGGCATCATACAGCAGCTCATGGCTCGCACGCGCAATGCGCTCAATGGGCCGTATCTGGTAGCTCCCTTTGGCCGACTCAGAGACGATGGTCTCCTCCGTGGCGGGGTCTATCGCGAATAGCAAGGTGGTCTTCATGAGTGGCGTTTTCAGTGGTCTAATGATGATGGCAGCGACCGTTGGCATTGGTCGTCCTGTTCTTGCAGCGTGCGCCTTTCTTGGTGATGCCCGAGCACTGCCGCGCTGCACTGGCCGGCTGCGTGGATGTGCCGGACGAACCCTTGTCGCAGCAGTTCGTGCCCACCACCTTGCGGTGTACCTTGCAGGTGCAGCTGTTGCTCTTGCTGCGGTTGCAGGTCCTGCACAGCAGTTGGATGTTGCTGCGGTCGTTCGAGCCCCCGCACGAGAAGGGCGTGATGTGGTCAAACTCCAGGTTGGCTCCGCTGCCGCAGCACTGGCATTGGCCGCCATCGCGGGCAAACACCACCTTCTTGGTGGCCTCCGACACGTAGCGGCTCTGCGCATAGCCGCTCATGCCCAGCAGCAGCAACAGCAGTACAAGCAGTTTTCTCATGGTTGTGCTTTCTGTTTTCGGTAGTGTACCGTGGCAAATGGCCCGCCATGGCGAGGCCAAAATACGAACCGACCGAAGGAGACTGTCCCGATTTTATCGAAGCGGTTTCCCTTGGCCTTGAGTTGCTGCACCCATGGCTCAAACTGCGCCTCGGTTAGAACGAAGTGAAATTCCGATGCTTCAGGACATCCCTTCCTATATGGTGAGGCGGTCGGGGCCGAAACGGTGGGTGTCGTTGGGTGGGGGGTTGGGCATGGGGTCAGTATAATGTGTCCCGATGGTGGTTAGCATCACTTCCTTATCCCCAAAGTCGGATTGTCAATCATCCGTTTCATGGTGTCGAAAAAGGCCTGATAAAAGGAATCGTCTTTTGCGTACAGCTTATACAGTTCGAGTTCCTTCTTCCGCTGTTGGCCCATTACTTCATCCAAGATTCGCTTGAAGGCCAGATCCCTGTTCTGCGTGTCTTTGTTTTCGGCCACCTTAGACTGGTAGTCAGGGTGAGCCTGAATATGCTTACTCAAGGTTACAAATTTCACGCGCTGGTCTTCTGGTGTGGCATCCCAGCCATGAAACCACCGTTCATTGAAAGTTCGGATGATCTCATCGAGTGGGTCTTTTTCCTCTTCGCTCCCGTGTGCTCCTCTCGGATTCGGGTTCTGTGGATCCAGTTCTGTCGAGGAGTCATCCAATCCAATAGCGTAATTGAGCTTGGTACGTTCTAAGCCGTAGGTGGAGAGGTCCACCGATTCCAACAGTTCGTCAATCAATTCATCCTCCTTTGTCCTTACAATCAATTTTGGAATGAGGAATTTAAGGAACCAGAAAAGCTTCTCCCAATCCAACACTTCGTACGGCATGATTGATGCCATTTGCCCGTAAATCTTCACGAACTGCTTGGCCTTTATCTTGAAGTCCGCCTTTGCTTCATCATCCAATTCCAACTGCCGGTTGAAACGATCGGCAGCCACATCTATAACAGGACTCAACTTTTGGGCATCAACTCCTTCAAAGTACTTTACCACAAAGGATTCAACCTCGGCCCATTCATAAACGCCCACTTCATCCAGTGTGCCCTTCAACTCGTGCAGCACATTGATGTCGGTGGCACCGCTCAATGATGTTGAGGTGTAGAAAGGGTCAAACGAGGCTTTGATTTCATCCACCTGATTGAAGAAATCCAAAATAAACAGGTCTTCTGTTTTCTTACCCAGTTTATCGGCTGAACGGTTCAATCTGCTCAAAGCCTGAACCGCCAACACACCTTGTAACTTCTTATCCACGTACATGGTGCAAAGCTTAGGCTGGTCAAACCCTGTAAGGTACTTATTGGCCACTACCAATAGACGGTAATCATCTGAATCGAACTTGTCACGGGTATCTTTTTCGGCAAAACCGTTCAGGTCTGCTTCGGTGTATTCTACGCCATCAACCAGTTTCTTGCCTGAAAACGCAATAGCTATTTTGAAGGGGTTGCCCTTCTCCTTCAGAATACTGTTGATAGCCAAATAGTAACGAACGGCCGATTCGATGTTCTGCGTGATCACCATGCCTTTGGCCTTTCCCTTTAGCTTTTTGGTGTTGTACACTTTAGAGATAAAGTGCTCCAACATGATCTCGGCCTTGGTGGCGATGGTGCGCTTGTCGCGCTCTACATAGGCGCGCAGCTTCTTTTGCGCTTTCGCTGTATCGAACAGCGGATTATCCTCAATGGACTTCTCTATCTCATAGTAGCTTTTGTAGGTGGTATAGTTTGCCAGTACATCAAGGATGAAGCCCTCTTCAATGGCCTGTTTCATAGAATACAGATGGAAGGGTCTGAAGGAACCATCTTCCTGTTTCGTGCCGAAACGCTCTAGGGTGGCGTTTTTAGGCGTAGCCGTAAACGCCAGATACGATGCGTTGCCCTTCATTTTGCGGGCTTTCATGGCTTTGAGTATTACATCCTGTGCATCTTCTTCATTTTCATCAGTTCCCATTGCCTTGTTCATATTGTCCGAAGCAGTGCCGCTCTGCGAACTGTGTGCCTCGTCAATAATGACAGCAAAACGTTTTTTGCCCAGGTCATTGATTCCATCTACAATGAATGGGAACTTTTGAATCGTTGTGATGATAATCTTCTTGCCTTGCTCCAAGCTGTCTTTCAGCTCTTTGGATGAAAAAGCGGGGGCCACGATATTCTTTACCTCTGAGAATTCTTTGATATTCTCCCGAAGCTGTTTATCCAGCAACCTCCTGTCTGTTACAACGATGATAGAATCAAAGAGGGGCTGCGTAATGCTCTTCGAGCCGCGAACCGTTTCCTGTTCAGGATAGGTTTCTATCAGCTGATAGGCCGCCCACGTAATGGAATTGGATTTGCCCGAACCAGCAGAATGCTGAATCAGATAGGTCTGTCCCACTCCTTTTTGCGAGGCATCTTTCAATATCCTCCGCACCACATCCATTTGGTGGTAGCGTGGAAAGAACAGGTTGCGCTTGCTGAGCGCATCTGTAGGCTTGCCGTCAAAGCGGACAAAGTGCTGAATGATATTGGCCAGGCTTTCTCTGGTAAAGACTTCTTCCCACAGGTAAGCCGTCTTGTGCCCAAAAGGATTGGGCGGATTGCCTTTGCCATTGTTGTGGCCTTTGTTGAAAGGCAGGAAAAATGATCTGCTGCCATCCAATTTGGTGCACATGTACACCTCATCGGTATCTACGGCAAAGTGCACAATGGCCCGTCCGAAGTTGAGCAAGGGCTGGCGAATGTCCCTATCATACTTGTACTGCTTGATGCCATGCACTTTGGCGTTCTGACCCGTCCATTGGTTTTTGAGCTCCAGCGTAGCGATGGGCAAACCATTCACAAACACCACCATGTCAATCTCCTCTCGTGGGTTGTCCAAGTTATAGCGCACTTGACGGGTAACGCTGAACTCATTGTTGGCAAAGCTGTCTTTCACAGCTTTGCTGCTGCTTGCCATGGGCAACTGATAGAGCAAGGTCAAGTGTGCATCGTCCACTTCCAAGCCTTTGCGCAGCAAACGGAGGATGCCGTATTTCTTGACCATGCGGTCATAACGCTCCAGAATCTTCAGTTTCCAATCGGCAGCGCGTTGCAGCTTTTCGAGTTCTTCTCTCTGTGTGGCCTCCAAAAAGTGCCAGAAACGCGCCTCGTCAATGGCATACTTCGGATTGAAGTCGTCTGGATTCCCCATGTGGAAGCCATTGCCACCATAAGGAGCTGGTGGCTCAGCCACTCCTCCATATCCAGTTTTCACATCCTCGGATATTAGACCCGTCAAGGCTTTCTCAATGGCGGCTTCTAAAGCCTGTTCGTTGGTTTTACTTACCATCTGATACAATCTTTAACGACATGTATGACATTTAAGAATTACATAGATTTTCATTTATGTATAGATTGTGCAACATATTAAATACTGCTTAGATCAATTCTCTTGGTAGTCATACCAAACTTTTCAAATCTATACCGCATGTACGTAGACATCATCTGCTCATGTGTGGATAATAATACTTGACGGTCTCTAAAATCATTCCTTAGTACCTCTACAAGGCCAGCAGTGTTAATATCATCCATTGACTGAACCGGATCGTCAATCAAAATCAATTTGGCTTTTGAATACTTCTGGTTCAATGCCAGTGTAAACGATAGAACCAGAGCGCAAAGCTGGCCAGTGCTCATAGAAAACATAGCGTCATATGTTCTATCAGGCCTTGAAACAAACTTAATCTTGTTGTTTCCCTTGTTACTAATGAACAAACCAAGACCTCCCTGAAAGTCTTGAACAATTCTTCCTGAGTATATATGGAATAGTAGTTCAACATCCTTAATCAATTCATGATTGTACCAACTCAATGATTCCTGCATTGTAGTAATCAACCTCTTCAGCTTGACAGCATAATCATTGAGTTTATTATACTGATCACTGATTACTGAATACTTCTCCTGCTTCAGCTTTAATGACTCGCTCTGAAAAACGCTATGTCTCCATGCCAAATATTTCCTCTTATCCTCAATCCTTTCGGCAGTCATTCTTTCGACCAGTTCCTTTTTTGAATCAAAAAAATCTCTAAACACGTTATCGAAATCAGAGGAAATACTGTCCATCGCAACAAGCTGTCGCTGACTTTCTAAATACATCACAAGCTCTTGCCAATCCGCCTCTTTGTCAGCCACTTTCGCATAATAGTCGTCTAAAGAAAAGTTAAGTCTGTCCAGACTTCTTTTGAACTGATCAACCCTCAAGAAAGTCTCCGGGTTAAAAAAATCCATCTCAAAATACTTTGGCTGGTACAATAACTCAGATATGATTCGTTCCAGTTCAGGAATAACCTTTTCTCTTACAAGCTTCAGGAACT
Source organism: uncultured Chryseobacterium sp. (assembly GCA_964500205.1). Classification (GTDB taxonomy): domain Bacteria; phylum Bacteroidota; class Bacteroidia; order UBA10329; family UBA10329; genus UBA10329. The sequence goes on from CAZCNS010000006.1 coordinate 204,980, forward strand.
CCTCAATCTCATTTGCAATTCGCTTGCCAAGCTCGGAGTGATACTTTTCCAGCTCTTCCCCATACTGTTTTATGTTTGTAAGCAATTCTTGATGCTCTGAGAATTCAGTACCACATAAAGAGCACTTGGTTTCTCCCAGTTCGCTGCTTGAAGATCCTTCCAGATGGCTCAAAAGAGAATCGCGGGCAGTCTGAATTTTCGCATGAATCTTTTCTATTGATGTTGATTCTTTCCAGCTTTGTCTAAGACTTGCAAGTTGTTTTTTGTATTCAGAAAAAAAGCTGATGCTCGAATGTTCTACTTTAAGAAAGGTCGGTAAATCAAAAAAGTCACCAGCAATTCTTTCGAACTCGAAATCCTCAAACCATTGTTTAAACTCTTTAACCTCATTATAAAATTCCCTTTCATCCCGAATAGTATCCACTCGGTTCCTGAAACCTTCGTAATAGTAAAACCAACGTAAGGTCTGCTCATCATCTATACACCGATTCAGAATTCTATTATGGCGGTATTTTAGGAATTCCTCTTTGTGCGATAATAGATTTTGAATTCTGGTCAGTATACCATCTTCACTGTTAACAATATCAGAATAAGGCATTTTGTCAAAATCGACCTCATTCTTGTCCCATTCAAATTCATAGTGTCCAAAAAGTCGTTGATAATCCTGTATAGCTTGCGTTTTATAAGACGCTTCAATCTCCTTTATTTCTTCCTGCAAGCTTTGTGTTTGCTGCCTTAGGCCAGATTCTCCATTAATGCAAGTATTGAGCTGATCTAAGATTCCTTGATACTTACCAATTTCAAGATTAAAATCGGCAGTATTAAACAAGTAGCTTATACTATTACTTTTTTGTTTTTCTGAACTCCTCAGGTAAGCAAAAGTGTCTTCCTGTTCAATGTAATGGATGAATTGGAAGTCGTCTCTGTAGGTATTTCCTAGTACCTTGATACGCTCATCATCTGGCACTTCATTATCAGTGGTAAGAGGGTCATCAAACTGATTGACCACGTGAAGCTTGAAATAATTGAAGTCAATAACAGCTTCTTCAGGTCGATCATTCTTGACCGCCCAAATCAACTCTTTACTATCATGATAAAATGATAACCTGATTTCGATATTTTCATTGGTAGCACCATAATGATGAAGGGGGTTTTCCTTCCGCCACTCTCTACCGTCTACCAACAATTCTACTAATCTATCGTATCGTTTTATTCTGCCGGTGAATAGTAACTCAATAGCATCGTAGACCGTGGTCTTACCAAAACCATTCGGTCCATCAAATATAATTAAGTCATTATTTTCAAAGTCAAAAAGTCTATCTGAATAAACTTTAAAGTTTTTGACATGAAGACGTTTAAGCTTTATTGCCATTCGAATCTTGCTTTAGTAACTCCAAAAATTCCTTTGCACCCCACTCCTTTAAATTTTCAAAAACACCAGCATTAAGCTTGGAATCTAGTTGTTCCTTAAACTCCCAAAGTCCAGCGGTCTCTAAATCCTCTTTCGCTTTATATAGCAAGCTTTCGAAGTTTTCTTCTAGTCCTACTTTAATCTTCAGAAAAGGCAGCTTGTGAGCTATTGAGTACAGTAGCTTATACCAAACCCTACCGTCATAATTCTCTTTGTAATCACGAAAAGTAGCTTGGTCATAAAGTAGCTTGAGAAAAGCTTCGGGTTCACCATTTCCCGTATTCTCCTTCAATTCATTGAATGCTTTTATAGAGTAAGGAAGCACGTATTTTTTAAACTGAAATGGGTCCTCTTCAATTTTGAAGAGCTCAGACATTAATACTGGCTCATCTTCTTCCTCGACTAAAATCAACAGAGATGTGTTCTTATGAAAATCATTTGTCTTGACGATACTAATACATTCTTCAAACCACTCATCCTGCTTTTTTAGGACATCAGTAAGGTCTTGCAACTCGACAACAAGCCAATAATAACCGAAGTCAGAAGAAAAGTACAACTCACCGCAATTCAGGTTCTGTTGAGTAAACGAATGGTGCTTAAACAAACGGTCTATAAGCTCTATCATTCCAATGCATTTTTAGCGTTATCCAATTTGACCAAAGATATTCTTGACCACCTCAAAACATTATTCCCTGTCCCATTGCTCGCCCCTTCCTCTCCGCTTGGCGTGTGCAGTTTTAGCTCATCCATCAAAGAGTTCACTTCAAGTTCCAATGTGATAAGCTTGTCGGTTTCATATGGCACTTTCACATCCGTATTATTGATGTTCTCGTATATACGTTTGCATACTACTCCGACATTCCGCTGACCATCCTTAATTGCAGTCACGGTATAGCCTAAACTCCCCTTGTCTCTCCATAAGAAATTTGCGCCAATACTTCCAGGGCAAGCAACAAGCTCATAGAGAGATTGAAGAAAGGCATCCTTAAATTCATCATCCTTTATGTTGTCGTCCTTAAATCCAATGATTGAATCCAATCTTACAGTTCGATGCGGTAGGATAGATTGTAGAAAGGAAATGATCTCTTGCTCATCAAGCTTGTTTATTTGCTGCATATAGTGGTCAAGCTTCTGCATGTCTGCTGCATCAATACCTCCTTTCCCTTCCTTTTGCTCCTCTAGTTCAACGCAAAAATCCGTATAGTAGTGATTAAGCAATTCTTTGGTAAGAAATAGGAAATAATTCTGATCAAGCCCTTCTGAGGGGTCACTTTTGAGAATCTCATCAAAAGACAAAAAAGGAATTGTAAAATAATAGGCGCCTTCTTCGATGGTCAAACCGTCCTTAGAATGGTTACACGCATGAATATCAATGATCTGATTACAAATGATTCCTTCGAGCTTATTCCGGAGCGTGCTTACACTCTGCGGATTATCATGATGATCTACGCCATTTTTTCCAAGAAATTTCTTGATTTGCTCATCAAGCCTCGTATTAATCTCATTTAAAGAACAATAGTTGTTGCCCCATGGATATTCATAAACCTCCATCTTAGGATGTGCAATCAGAATTTCGGCTGCCGTCTTTTCATTCTGGTTAGCTAAATGGAAGCACGCTTTTCGACAGGGAAATTCTTGAATACGCTTCTCCAGCTTTACGAACGCTTCATTATAAGATGAATATCTAACACTCTTCATTGCTTTCACCTGATGTAAGGTGAGTGGCTCTATATTCTCATCAACAACTGCAAAGTCTTCTAATGAGTCCAGCTGTAGATGGTAATCTATTGCGCTATTGTCTTCATTCAGTAATCGCAGAACATGAAACAAGGCGATTTTACCTTGATAAAGAAAGCCACTCCAGGAGTCCGCAGCTGAATGAATATCATTCGGGTCAATTAGCCTTTTCATCTCAACTAACCTTTATTTTCCCCGTTACCGCCCCATCTATTAACGTAGCCTTGTATTCTTTCAGCTTTTCAATTTGGGTTTGACTGGAAGCAACTATCAAATCCATTTTGCAAGAGTGCGCTTCTATAAAAGTGAGAATTTCCCGCTGTTCATCCTTACTGGGAATTGGGATTGATATTTCAAACAGATCACCTGTGTACAGTCTAATCAACCCCTCAGCAACTCCTGTAGCTCGGATAATAAACTGGCCGATGTATATAGGATGCCTGAATAGCAATTCCAAGTATTTCATGTCTTGAATTGCCCCATTTGAATAGTAGACAGCATAATCTGGGCTAACAATTCCTTTAAAATCAATTGTGCTTTTGAAGAACACTCCCAAATGCGCTTTTAGCTTATTGAAAACAAGATCACCAGTATGAACTAGTTTATTACCTACGCTGGAAGCAGCAACCTCGGCTTTGTCGTGAAATTCGGAACGAACGACCAAACCATGAACTTGGCTCATCATCAATAATGGTTCATCCCCAGTAGCAGATCTTTCGCTCCTCTCTTTCAGCACATACTTCAACTTCTTCACCTCCCACCCCTCCGGAATCTCCCCAATCCATTCCACACCAGAGTCTTTCATTTTCACATTGGGGTCTAACCCTTTGGTAACCGCATTTTGAATGATTATCTGCTTGCGCTCTTTGAGCAGGGCGATCATCCTTTCTTTTTGGGCAATGGCCTTGTCTATTTTGGCGGTCTTGTCGTCAAGGAAATTGGCTATGGCGGTTTGTTCTGATGGGGAGGGAACCCCTATTTTGATGTTTTTCATTTCATCATATCGAGTTGTCCATAGATCAGCTACGATTCCATGTCCAATTCGATAATTTTCCTCCACAAACGCGTTACTCTTCAAAAGATAGTTACAAAAAGATGGATGGATTGAAATTGGTTTCATTACTATATTGATTAATGAAACTGACCCATCTTCTTTAGCCACTCCACTTGAGCCTTTTCGGTCAGAACGGCTATTGATAACGAAATCACCCGATTTCACAAGTTTCCGATTATCGCCATCATTAGTTTTTGCGGCTGAGTCAAGCTGGGGGAGTATCCCTTGTTTCGTAACTGAAAGGGGAGCAAAATCTTTATCAGATACCTTCGTTTTGCGCTCTGCAAAATGAGAACCCAATCTTGTCAGCGTCCATGTCGTGGGAATCTCTCCCAACCATTCCACACCCGAATTCTTGTAAGCGGGATATTTCTGAAAGCTTGCTTTCATTGCTGTCACTTCCATCACGCCAAGTTTAAGATGTCCATGATCAAGCCTTCGTTCTCCTGCTCCAAGGTCAGAATCTCCTCACTCACTTTCTCCAAGCTGCGCAGCGGCTTGTGCTGGTAGAAGTACTTGTTGAAGCTGATCTCGTAACCGATCTTGGTCTTGTCGAGGTCTATCCATGCTTCCTCCACATGCGGCTTCACCTCCCGTAAGAAATAGGCATGTATGTTTTCGGCCAACGGCACGCTTTCGCTGTCGCGCAGGTCGGTCTGGTTCTCGTAAACGATGTATTCGTTGGGTTTGCCACTTGGGTAGTAGCCATGATCGGGCAATTGTGCTACCGTGCAATCCAAATGATGCAGGAGATGGTCGAGCTTGTCGCCACTCAGCTTCTGCGTTTTCTTGATCACCTTTTCGGCTGTCTCGTCATACCAGCTTACAGCCGAAAGAATGACGTTGAGCTGGGCAGCAGACGGTTTGATCTTGTGCTTTTTGACGGCACTGTTCACCTTATCCCGAAACAGGTTGAAATCGCGGTACTCGTCACCGCCTATCTCGTGCATGATCATGGTGGCAAAACCAAAGAGGGTTCTGTACTTTTCCCAATGCGCAGGATTGCAAAGCTCTTTTCTGTGTTTCGCGCTCAGGTCGAGATCGTTCTTCTCGCACCATTGCAGCAATTCTTTTTCAATGCCTTTCAGGTCGGTATAGACCTTTTCGCCATAGGTCTGGTAGGCCCATTGCATGGGTTCTTTCAAGCTCTTGTCAAACCGGAGTTCAGCAATGCGCTCTGCGGTGAACTGTGCCTTGAGCCGTGCTGGGCGGTCAATGGTCACTTTGTAGTAACCGAAATCGGTGTTGTTAAAGACCTTGGCGGCCAAGCCATCTTCGCTCTGGCGCTCAACGTTCTCAAAATTCATGTACGCATCTTGTATCTCTTGGATGTGTGCTGGCGTCAGTTCGCAGTTCTTGGCACCAAGGTTCTTGCGCAGTTTGGCGTAGCGTTGAGAGGCATCAATGAGCAGTACTTTACCTCTTCGCTTGGCTTCCTTGTTGTTGTGCAGAATCCAGATGTAGGTGGTAATGCCTGTGTTGTAAAAAAGGTTGTTCGGTAGCTGAATGATGCAATCCAGCCAATCGTTCTCAATGATGTGTCTGCGGATGTTGCTTTCGCCCCCTCCGGCATCGCCCGTGAACAGGCTGGAGCCATTGTGTACCGAAGCAATGCGCGAACCCAACGGGCTTTGGGCCGTTGACTTCATCTTGCTCACCATTTCCATCAGGAAGAGCAACTGCCCATCGGACGAACGTGGAGTGGCATCGGCTGCTTCTTCCTTGCCCCAATAATCGTTGAGCTGTACAATGAAACGCGGGTCAATGATGGTGTTTCCATCCTTGATATGTTTCACTTCGCTTGCCCACGACTTGCCATAAGGCGGATTCGAGAGCATGAAATCGAAGGTGTGGCCTGAGAACTCATCAGTAGAAAGGGTAGAACCCACGCGGATGTTCTCGGGGTTGTTGCCCTTGATCATCATATCCGACTTGCAGATGGCGTAGGTCTCATCGTTGATCTCTTTGCCATACAGGTACACATCGCCCGTGGCCCGGATCGCTCCGTCCTCATCCTTGATGAAGTTCTGCGATTCGGTAAGCATACCGCCCGAACCACAGGCCGGGTCGTAAATGGTCATGACGGGCGGCAATTGGTCTTTGATGGGGTCAAAGACAATGTGCGTCATCAGGTCAATTACCTCACGGGGCGTGAAGTGTTCCCCAGCCTCTTCGTTGTTCTCCTCATTGAACTTGCGGATAAGCTCTTCAAACACATAGCCCATTCCCAAATTGGAAAGCGGGGGTAGTTTTCTCCCGTCCGGGTCTTCCTTTTCAAAGGGCGTCAGGTTAATGTGTGGCGATGTGAATTTTTCGAGCACATCCAACAGCACATCTTTAGATGCCATGTGCTTAACTTGACCCTTCAGTTTGAATTTGTCGATGATCTCCTTGACATTTGGGCTGAACCCGTTCAGGTACTCCTCAAAATTGGCCTGAAGTATCTGCTGACTATTAGTGGCCGTGTCATGCAATCGCTGCATGGTCCACTGGCTCGTATTGTAGAACACATAGCCGCTGGCATCACGCAATCCGGTCTCATCCCATTCGGTAAAGCCTGCTTCATCGCGTTGGAAAGCGAGCTCTTCCATTACGGCCTCCTTGGTGGGTTCAAGCAGTGCATCCAACCTACGGAGCACCACCATGGGCAGGATCACATCGCGGTATTTCCCCCTTACATATACATCTCTGAGGCAATCGTCAGCGATTGACCAGATGAAGGAAATGAGTCTATTGTGTACTGCTTGGTTCATTGTGTCCGGTTCCTTTTTTTAATCACAGCTAATCTACCGCTGATTTCTCTCATCAGCTTGCTCCAACTGGCTCAAGTTGCGCAGGAAGAGTATCCACGAGGTCTGCTCTATGTAGTCGAGTTCGGAGTCGGTCTCCCTGCGGAGCACGTCATCAATGTTCTTGAAGGTCTGGTCGAAGTTCATGCGTTGGTTTCGAGGGGGTGAACTTACTACTTACCCTTTTATGTCGATTGCAAAACAAACAGAACAGCCTTAAAAATCATCCGAGCGGCCTTCCCCCAACCTCCTCATACACCCGAATCCGCAGGCTGTGCAGCAAAGCCCCCTCATCGGGGTGCCAGTGGTCGTCATCGGCCACCACCCGCACAAGGGCCGTAAGCGAGGCGCCCTCCCGCATCAGGTTGTGCAGCACTTTATTGTCCCTTCGCGCTATGTAGCCCAGTTTGTGGCTGTTCCAGTGTACCTCAATGGCCCGGTGGTCGTGCGGGTTGTCAGGCTCAAGGCGCAGCGTGGCCGCATGCTCCGCGTAGGTCGTCCCGCTGGAGGGGTTTATCTGGTACATACGTTTTGGCAGGCCATGAGGAGGAGTGGGAGGGGAGCTGCCACGGTCAGCGCGGGTCTGCATCAACAGTGGCCGCACCTGCTCAAAGTCGTAGTAGCGCAGTCCGGCCACGGTGCCGCTGTACAGGTAACGCCTTGCAGGAGCGGGCGAGGCCACCGCTGCGGGCCGGAACAACGCCATGCCCAGTCCAGAGGAGAGCAATGCACGGAGGAAATCCAAACGCTTCATGGCAGGAGGTCTTACAAGGTTCGCAGCAAACCAACAGCCCCAGACCGTAACCTATTTACGGTCTGATCTTTTTTTCATCGGTATCCGTGAGGCCTCCGCCTGAGGCACATCGCTTACGGTCTCAACTTTTATCTTCATTGGTGTCCGTGAGCTCACCGCCTTTGGCGGTTCCGTCATAGACTGCTATTTTTTATTGATGGTGGCTGAGAGCGCTTCGCATCAGACGAATCGATCATAAACCGCACATTCATGGCCGTTGGAAGCCAATCTCGTCCGTCAGGCAGACAACAATCCCACTAACGCGAGAACACACAAGTCCCACAAGTCCTACAAGCCCTACAAGTATCACAAGTATCACAAGTCCCACAAGTCCCACAGGTCCCACAAATCCCACAGGTCCCACAAATCCCACAAGTCCTGCAAGTCCCACAAGTCCTACAAGTCCCACAAGTCCCACAAGTATCACAAGCTCCGTCAGTCCCATAAGCATCATCAGTCCCACAAGTCCCACAACCCTCATCCCCCCGCAAACCCCGATGGCAACCCTCCATACCCCCTCTATTCTTACGCACTCAATACCCTTAAAAAGAAGGGGCAAAACACGCAAACCACCGCCAGAGCGTATTTCGGTCGCGTTAAATTTTGTTTCCGACTTACGTCATAGCGTTTCAGACGCATGCAGATCCTCTTCTGACACACCAACTCCATCTTCAGACGCAGGGACGCGCCCCTCCGTCATTTTCCTGAGAGGCTCGGTTGCATTCCCCTGCCATTGCATCAGCAGTGATAACCTGTCGAGAGCAGTTGCTGTGGTTTCGTGTGCATGAGGCCCATTTTAGGTCAAGGTTTCCGGCACTGTCCATGCCACGGCTCGCCCCTCAAAGCGTTTACATGCACCGATACCGCTCATTTTCATACACCTGGTCGCTGCTTCTTGCACCACGGCATCGGCCTGCACACGCGGCATCGCATTGCTCCATTCCGCTGGCAGCGCTTTCCATGGCCCTATGTTGGAAAGTGGCACCAAACCCCTGCGCAGACGCCCCTCCTTCACGTACGTTTGACCCGTGACCCCATTGCTCATCCTCTCTATCATTACCGCCTACTTCGCGGTGCTGTTCGTCATCGGCCACCTCACATCCAAAGGTGCCGACAACGACAGCTTCTTCATTGGCAACCGCAGCAGCCCGTGGTATGTCGTGGCCTTCGGCATGATAGGCGCATCCCTCAGCGGGGTCACCTTCATCTCCATACCCGGATGGGTGGGCACCAGCGGTTTCAGCTACATGCAGATGGTGCTGGGCTACCTCGTGGGCTATACCGTCATAGCCCTCATCCTCATGCCGCTCTATTACCGCCTCAACCTCACCAGCATATACGGCTATCTGGAGCAACGTTTCGGGCAGGTCAGCTACCGCACAGGCGCATCGTTCTTCCTCCTCTCACGCACCATCGGCTCCGCATTCAGGCTCTACCTTGTGGCCAATGTGCTGCAACTTACCGTCTTCGATGCCATGGGCGTTCCCTTCGTGGCAACGGTCATCGGCACCATCCTGTTCATTTGGATATACACCAGCAGAGGAGGCATCCGCACCATCATCTGGACCGACACCCTCCAGACCCTCTTCATGCTCCTTGCCGTGGGCCTCACGGTGGTGGTCATAGGCCGCGAGATGGGCTGGACACTCCAAGAGGCCATGCGGCAGGTGGCAGATAGCGGCTACTCCAAGGTCTTCTTCTTCGATGATGTCAACGGCAAGCAGTATTTCTGGAAACAGTTCCTCAGCGGGGCGTTCATCGCCATCGTCATGACCGGCCTCGACCAGGACATGATGCAGAAGAACCTCTCGTGCCGCAACATCCGCGAGGCGCAGACCAACATGTTCACCTTCAGCATCGTGCTGGTGTTCGTCAATCTGGCGTTCCTTGCCCTTGGTGCGCTGCTCTTCATTTATGCGGAGCACATCGGCATGGCCATACCCGCAAAGACGGACGACCTCTATCCACTCATAGCCACGGGCGGCCATCTTCCGATAGCGGTGGGCATCCTGTTCATCCTCGGCCTCATTGCAGCCGCCTATTCCAGTGCCGACTCTGCCCTCACGGCCCTCACCACCTCCGTCTGTGTCGATCTGCTCGACATCCGCAAGCGGCCACAGGAGGTGCAGCAGACACTTCGCAAAAGGGTGCATATCCTCGTCTCAGCGGCAATGGTGCTGGTCATCGTCATTTTCCGTGCAGTGAATGACGACAGCGTGATCAGTGCGGTGTTCACTGCCGCAGGCTACACTTACGGCCCGCTGCTGGGGCTCTATGCCTTCGGCCTGATGACCCGCAGGCAGGTGCGCGACCGCTGGGTGCCGGTCGTCTGCGTGCTTTCGCCCGTCATCTGCTATGTGTTCAACTTGTATTCCGAGGAGCTGATGCACGGATACAAGTTCGGCTTTGAACTGTTGATTCTCAATGGGCTGCTCACCTTTACTGGATTGGGTTTGGCCTCCGGAGGTCTCCGTGAAAAGATCTGAATCCCTTTGAGAGTTCGTGTGACGCACCATTGATTTCCGATCGTCTTACCTTCGCAGCCCCAAACCCCATAGGCATGACCTTCCTCGATTTCGAGCAGGACATCAAGGAGCTGGTGGAACAGCTTGACAAGACCAAGGCCATTCAGGAGAAAGGCAAGGTCGATGTCAGCAAGACCATCACGGATCTTGAGGAGAGCATACAGCAGGCCCGCCAGCGCATCTATGCCGATCTCACCCCTTGGCAGCGTGTGCAGGTTTCCCGCCACGTGGAGCGTCCCTATGCGTTGGCCCACATCAAAGCCCTGAGCAACGGCACTTTCGTAGAACTGCATGGCGACCGCACCGTGAAGGACGACAAGGCCATGGTAGGCGGTTTCGGCAGCATTGATGGCAAAACCGTGATGTTCATCGGCCAGCAGAAAGGCATCAACGCCAAGATGCGCGTTTATCGCAACTTCGGCATGGCCAACCCCGAGGGCTACCGCAAGGCATTGCGCCTGATGAAGTTGGCCGAGAAGTTCAACAAGCCCATCATCACCTTCATCGACACACCTGGAGCTTATCCCGGCATCGAGGCTGAGGAGCGCGGTCAGGGCGAGGCCATTGCCCGCAACCTCATCGAGATGATGCAACTCCGTGTACCCGTCATCTGTATTGTGATAGGGGAGGGGGCATCGGGCGGTGCGCTGGGCATTGGCATCGGTGACAAGGTGTTCATGCTCGAGAATGCGTGGTATTCGGTCATCTCTCCCGAGAGCTGCAGTACTATCCTATGGCGCACCCGCGAACAGAAGGAACAGGCAGCGGCCGCGCTCAAGCTCACCGCACCGGACATGCTGCAGCACGGCCTCATTGACGGCATCATACCAGAACCGATCGGTGGTGCGCACAGCGACCTGGAGAGCACTTTTCAGTTCGTTAGAAAGGAGGTGAAGAAGCACCTCACGCGGCTGTCCAAACAGGATGCCGATGAGCGGATCCTTAAGCGCATCGATAAGTTCAGCGCAATGGGCAGCTATATCGAGCAGGAGGTGGTGCCGAAAGTGGAGAAGGCCACCATATGATCAAAGGTCACCCCTTCATCAGCCCCTCAATGATGTCCTCCACTGTCACGCCCTCGGCTTCGGCCTTGTAGTTGCGCACGATGCGATGGCGTAGGATGGGTGTTGCCACCGCACGTACGTCCTCGATGTCGGGCGAGAGTTTTCCGTTGATGGCCGCGTGACACTTGGCACCCACCACAAGGAACTGCGATGCACGCGGGCCCGCGCCCCAGTTCACGTACTCGTTCACCTTGGCCGATGCCATAGAGGTGTTGGGCCGCGACCCTGCCGCCAGTTTCACTGCGAATTCATACACGTTGTCCGCCACTGGAATCTTGCGCACCAGTTGCTGGAAGGCCAGTATCTCCTCTGCCGATACCACATTACGAAGTTCTACCTTAGCATCAGTGGTAGTACGTTTCACCACATCCAGCTCTTGAGCGAAAGTGGGGTAGTCGAGCCACACGTTGAACATGAATCGGTCGAGCTGCGCCTCAGGCAGGGGATAGGTTCCTTCCTGCTCGATGGGGTTCTGCGTGGCCAGCACGAAGAACGGGTTCCCAAGACTGTAGCGCTTGCCGCCTGCGGTCACAGCGCGTTCCTGCATCGCTTCCAGCAGTGCGGCCTGGGTCTTGGGCGGGGTCCGGTTGATCTCGTCCGCGAGGATGATGTTGGCGAACAGCGGCCCCTTGATGAACCTGAAGTTGCGGCTTTCGTCCAGTATCTCTGTGCCGATGATGTCTGAAGGCATCAGGTCGGGTGTGAACTGAATGCGGTTGAACTCCAGACCCAATGCCTGTGATATGCTGTTGACCAGCAGGGTCTTAGCGAGGCCGGGCACACCCACCAGCAGGCAGTGGCCATTGCTGAATATGCTGATGAGCACATCTCGAACCACCTCGTCCTGCCCCACGATCACCTTCCCGATCTCAGTGGTCAACGCGCGGTACGATTGCTTCAACGCCTCTGCGGCCTCCACATCACTTTTGAATTCCATGTTTTTTCAGTTAAATCGCTGTTTGCTACTCGCCATTCGCCAAGCTGCAATCAACATTCATCAATCAACAATCATTTCCGCAGTCGCGGGGTTTCGCTTCGCTCAACAATCCTTAGTCTTTTTTCATCCCCACTTTAGGCGCACTCCAAGCGTGCAGAAACGGACAGTCTGTGAAGTCATCATGGATTTTCACATATGTCTTGGATAGTTTGCTGCCGATCCAGTCGTCAATGACTGTGTTCTGCTTGTTCATCAGTGCGGCCTGCTGGATTTTCTGATAATCATCTTGCAGGTTGGCAATGTGCGGTTCTGTACGTGATTTCAGGTAGTAGATATTGTAAGACTCTTTGCCATCGGGCGAGAAGGAGCGCACGGGCTTGGAATATTCGCCCGGTTTCATTTTCTCCATGGTGAGAAATAGCTTCGGGTCTATCATGCTCAATTGGTCCATCTCAAACCGTGATGTCGATGTCTGGGGATTGTACATCATGCCTCCATTGATGCGGCTCTCCTCATCGTCCGAGAACTTCTCTGCGGCATATGAGAACTTTATAGAGTCGGAGATGAGCAGACTGTATATGCTGTCGAGAAAAAGGCGTGCCCGTTCCATGTCTTCGATACTCGTCTTAGGTTTGATGAGAATGTGACGAACGTTGACCTGTTCGCCCCTTCGTTCCATCATCTGCATGAAGTGAAAGCCGAACTGTGACTCGAAGACCTTGGAGACAGAGTCTTCTTGCAGCCTGAAAGCGATGGCATCGAACTCCGGAACCATCATGCCGCGCTTGAAGAAGCCCAGTTCACCACCCTTTTTGGCCGACCCAGGGTCCTCCGAGTACAGTATCGCCAGAGCACGGAATCCTTCCCCGTCCAAGACACGCTGGCGAAGTTCCTCGGCTTTCTTGCGCGACTCAGCCTTCTGCTCGGCAGTGACCTCAGGCCGTTTCATGATGCGGCCCAGTTCCAGCTCGGCATTGATGTAAGGCAGGCTGTCTTTCGGAATGCTGTTGAAATAGTTGCGCACCTCGGCCGGGGTCACCTTCACATCACCGGTGATTTTCTGTTGCATGCGCTGGGTAAGCAACTGGTTCTTGATGAGCTCGCGGAACTCGTCCTTGATTTCCAGGATCGATTTCTCGTAGTACTCCTCCAACTTCTCCTGCGAACCGAGCTGTGCTATGAAGTAGTCGAGCCTGCGCCCCATCTCATCCTCTACCTCAGCATCGCCCACCTCCAAGCTGTCCACCTTCGACTGGTGCAGGAGCAGGTTGCCGTAGAGCAGCTCTTCGAGGATTATACAGCGGCTATCGTCATCAGGCTCGTAGCCTTGCGAAAGCATCTGCATGTACTGCGTCTCCAGCTCGGACTGAAGGGTGATGTTGCCGCCCACCACTGCGATCACACGGTCTATGGGTCGTCCTTGCGGCTGTGCCATGGCGGGCAATGCCAGCAACGCTGTCAGAAGGATGGTGGTGAGATGTTTAAGGTTCAATGTTCAAAGTTTGTTTTGGCAAAACAAAAAGGGTTGGCTGCATTTTGCCTTGTTCATAGGGGGTGTTCTGGGGCTTTGTCAATTGTTCTTCGCCAATTACTTCTTGTAAAAAGGAGGCCTCACCACCACTGCTTTTATCGCCTTGTCTCTTATGCTAATGAATATCTCGGAGCCAGACTTGCTGTGCTCGGTCGAGACATACCCCAGTCCTATGGCCTTTTTCAATGAGGGTGACTGCGTGCCGCTGGTCACCTTCCCGATGACATGGCCTGAGGCGTCAACAATGGGGTAGTCGTGGCGCGGGATACCACGTTCGATCATCTCGAACCCTACCAGCTTGCGCGATACGCCTTCCTCTTTTTGCTTAAGCAGCAGATCTTTGTCAATGAAGTCCTTGGTGAACTTGGTTACCCAGCCCAGTCCAGCCTCGATGGGTGATGTCGAGTCGTTAATATCATTACCATAGAGACAGAAACCCATTTCCAACCGGAGTGTGTCCCTCGCGCCCAATCCGACTGGTTTGATGCCGAACGGCTCACCGGCATTGAAGATGGCATTCCACATGTGGTCGGCATGCTCATTGTCGAAATAGACCTCAAAGCCGCCAGCACCGGTGTAGCCCGTTGCGCTAACCAGCACGTTGTCTACTCCTGCGAACTTCCCTTTCTGGAAGGTGTAGTAGCCCATGTCGGCAAGCGGTATGTCCGTGAGCGACTGCAGCGCCTCGGCAGCCTTTGGCCCTTGCACGGCCAGTAGGGTGGTCCTGTCGGATATATCCACCATCTCAGCACCGAAGCTGTTGTGCGCCAAGATGTGTGCCCAGTCCTTATCTATGTTGGATGCGTTGACCACCAGCATGAAGGTCTTAACGTCCATGCGATAGACGAGCAGGTCATCCACGATGCCACCCTTTCCATTGGGCATGCAGGAGTACTGCACCTTGCCATCGACCAGCGCGGAGACGTCATTGGTTGTCACCTTCTGAATCAGCTCCAATGCGCCCTCGCCACGGATGATGAACTCTCCCATATGGCTCACATCGAAGACGCCTACAGCGTTGCGGACCGTGTCGTGCTCAGTGAGCAAACCTTCGTATTGCAGGGGCATCTCGTAGCCCGCGAAGGGAACCATCTTTGCACCGAGTGCCTTGTGCCTGGCGTTGAGTGAAGTGAATTTCATCCGTTATTCTTATGGAGCCGCAAACTTAAGGGAAACAGGGCCGCAATACCGTCTGTCAATTGCGATGCTGTCAGTTCCTGACCCTTCACAAAAGGGCATGAAAAAAGGGGTAAGCTGACTGTGTCGCACCGCTACAACCTCCGACCCTTGCTGCATTCCTGCCCTGGGGGATTAAGAGGGAGCTGGTCGCACAGGACTTACCCCGGCTGCAAAGGTAGTACGTTTATCTCCGTGGACAAGCATCGGGTTTCACTTGTCCCTGACTCTATATTTGCCGATGCAACAACGCTTCTGAACATGAGACATGCTATGAACTGGGGTGCAGTGCTCGGACTGCTGCTTATCATGTTGTCGCTTGTCCTTTATCTCTTGGATATGGGTGAGTCCAAGGCTGCTGGGGCTTCCTATGGCCTTATCATCGGAGTTATTTGCTATGGAATACTTAACAGACGGAAGGAGCAGGATGGCTTCATCAGCTATGGTGAAGGGCTTGCCACAGGAACTGCTATTGCCTTCTTCGGTGGTGTGATCGGTGGTTTTTATTCCTTCATTCACATGAGCTTCATTGACACGGATCAGGTGGGTAGGCTGCTCGCGGGTGTAGAAGACCAGTTGTTTGAGAGTGGTATGGCATCTTCTCAAGTGGATATGATGATGGGCATTTACCAGAAGATCTTTCGTCCGGCACCCATGTTCATCGTTAGCATTCTCGGTTCCACCTTCTTTGGTTTCATCGTGTCGCTCATTGCCGCGGCCATTTTCAGAAAAAAGGACGAGTCTTTCGAGGCGAATTTCAAGTGAGAAACAGCTTCAAGCCTTAAGCCGCAAGTTTTAAACTGCCCGGACGAAAGCCGCTGTCATCCAAGTCGTATCGGCAATCAACAATCATAACTCAACAATCATCAATCCCTTTGCAGCTTTCCCTCGTCATCCCGCTTTTTAATGAGGCCGAGTCGCTGCCCGAACTCACGGCTTGGATTGCGCGGGTAATGACTGCGAACAATTTCAGCTACGAGATCGTGTTCGTGGACGATGGCAGCACGGACGAATCGTGGCGGGTCATCCAGCAGCTAAAGGCGGATAACCCCAACATCACCGCGCTGCGATTCCGTAGGAATTACGGCAAATCGGCAGGATTGAACTGCGGTTTTGCCAAGGCGCAAGGCGATGTGGTCATCACGATGGATGCCGACCTACAGGACAGCCCCGAGGAGATTCCTGAGCTGTACCGGATGATCACGGATGAAGGGCTTGATCTGGTCTCTGGTTGGAAACAGAAACGTTTTGACCCGCTCAGCAAGACTATTCCCACCAAGCTTTACAACTGGGCTGCAAGGCGCATGTCAGGCATACAGCTCCATGATTTCAACTGCGGGCTAAAGGCATATCGCAGAGATGTGGTGAAGAGCATCGAGGTATATGGCGAGATGCATCGCTACATCCCGGTCATAGCCAAGTGGGCGGGTTTTAAGAGAATAGGGGAGAAGGTGGTTCAGCACCAAGAGCGGAAGTTCGGAGTGACAAAATTCGGGATGGAGCGTTTCATCAATGGCCCGCTCGACCTCATGGTCATCACCTTCGTAAGTCGTTTTGGCAAGCGGCCCATGCACTTCTTCGGCAGTGTAGGCATGTTGATGTTCCTGCTGGGTGGAGGGGTGAGTTTCTATCTGTTGTTGCAGAAAGTGCTTGCCGTGACCAGCGGGGCAGTTTTCCGTGAGGTGACAGACCAACCACTGTTCTACCTTGGACTGCTGGCCATGGTGCTTGGCACACAACTCTTCCTCGCGGGTTTCCTTGCAGAGATGATCGCCCGTTCGGCCAGCGACAGGAATCATTACCATATCTCGGAAACGCTGTAGCAAGAGGGGGTCAGGGCTGACGAACCTGTCGATGAAGACCTGAAATGCTGAAGACCTGAAATGCTTCCCAAGAAATGCGTCATCATAGGCCCGGCCTACCCGTTGCGGGGAGGCATTGCGCAGCTTAATGAGTCGCTGAGCAAGCAGCTGACCAAGATGGGTGTGGACAACGTCATTTATTCGTTTTCACTGCAATACCCCGATTTTCTTTTTCCCGGAAAAACACAGAAAGAGGAGGGGCATCGTGACCTTGGTGCAATGCGCATCCGTACTACCATTAACTCCATTGCCCCGTGGACTTGGCTTTCGACAGCAAAGTCCATTCTTAACGAAAAGCCTGACATCGTCATCGTGCGGTTCTGGATTCCGTTCATGGCACCAACGCTTTCGGCCATCTGCCGCTACGTGAAGAAGCGCTCGGACGTCCGTATCGTAGGGCTGCTTGATAATGTTATACCGCACGAGCACCGCATCGGGGATCGCTCTTTGACACGCATGTTCCTTAACTCCTGCGATAGCTTCGCGGTGATGTCATCGAGTGTGATGAGCGACCTCGCGTCTTTTGACCGGTCCAAGATCCGTAAGCTGCTCTATCACCCCATTTACGATCACTTTGGAGAAGCTGTTCCGATGGCTCAAGCACGCGAAAAGTTGGGGCTTTCAACCAGCGACCGTGTCATCCTGTTTTTCGGCATCGTTCGGCACTACAAGGGTCTCGACCTGCTACTGGAGGCTGTTGCAAAAATGCCCGATCGCAAGAATCTCAAAGTGCTCGTAGCAGGTGAGTTCTACGAGGGTAAGGACGAGTGCCTTCGCATCATCCGCGAGAACGGATTGGAGCAACAGGTCATTCTGCACGACCGGTTCATTCCTGAGAGCGAGGTGAAATACTACTTCTGCGCAGCGAACATCATGGCCCAGCCGTACCGCAGCGCAACACAGAGTGGTGTCACGCAGATCGCTTATCATTTCGAGACGCCAATGCTTGTGACCAACGTGGGTGGGCTTCCAGAAATGGTGTCAGATGGTAAGGTGGGGTATGTCTGTTCTTCAGAGAATGGGGGCATAGCTAATTGCCTGTCGGATTTTTTCAGTGGCGAAAAGGAAAGGGAATTCAGGATGAGCCTCACAGAGGAAAAATCAAGGTTTGGTTGGGAAAAGTTTGCTGAGGAACTTTTGTTTTGGTAATGATCTGACTCGCTTGAAGAGGGTGTGAACGGCCTTCGGGTTTAATCGGATTTTTCCGTCTGCGCTGGGTTCCATACCTATATTTGCCGCCCTTAAACGGGCCGCAGCCCACAATCATCGAAGCTTTGCGTGATATTCAGATGGTCGATCTCGGTGCGCAATACGCGCACATCCAAAAGGAGATTGATGAAGCGGTGCTGGGTGTGATCCGGTCCACCAAATTCATAGGTGGCCCGGAAGTCGATGGTTTCAAAACGGAATTGGAGGCATATCTGGGCGTGAAACACGTCATTTCGTGCGCCAACGGTACAGATGCGTTGCAGATCGCTATGATGGCCCTTGGTCTGAAACCGGGTGATGAGGTCATCACCCCCACGTTCACCTACATAGCGACTGCTGAGGTCATTTCCCTTCTTGGTCTCACGCCCGTGCTGGTAGATGTGGACGCGGACACGTTCACCATTGACATCGCTCAGGTGGAGGCTGCCATTACCTCGAAGACCAAAGCCATCGTGCCCGTTCATCTTTACGGTCAATGTGCCGACATGGAACGTCTCATCGCTATTGCGGAGAAGCACGGTATCCACATCATCGAGGACAATGCTCAGGCCATCGGTTCCGACTACTTTTTCTCGGATGGGAAAAAGGTGAAAGCGGGCACCATGGGCATTATTGGATGCACTTCCTTCTTCCCTTCCAAGAACCTCGGATGTTATGGAGACGGAGGTGCCATGATGACCAATGATGACGAATTGGCGCGCATCGCGAAGATGATCGCTTCGCACGGACAGTCGAAACAGTATGTGCATGACGTAGTGGGGTGCAACTCGCGCCTCGATGCCATGCAGGCGGCCGTTCTCCGCATCAAGTTGCGCCATCTGGACGATTACATCGCCCGCAGACAGGCCGTTGCCGATGCCTACGATGCGGCATTTGCCAACCACTCGAATATAAAGACACCGGTGCGCGACCTGCGTTCATCGCATGTTTTCCATCAGTACACATTGGTGCTATGTGGAATAGACCGCAATGCGCTGCGCGATTTCCTCGCCACACAGGATGTTCCGAGCATGATCTACTATCCCATTCCGTTGCATAGACAGAAGGCTTTCAAGGATGCTCGGTACAGCGATGACGCGTTCCCTATCACCGACATGCTTTGCGAAAGCGTGATCTCCCTGCCCATCCATACTGAGATGGATGCAGACCAGCAGAAATACATCATCCAAAAGGTCTTGGAGGGAGTAATAGCTCATCAGAGTAAATCATTCACCACCATTTCGTAGTAATTCAAATCAATGAAGATCGCAGTAGTAGGTACTGGGTACGTTGGACTTGTCACAGGCACTTGCCTAGCAGAGACGGGCAACACGGTGGTATGCGTGGACATTGACAAGAACAAGGTGGAGCGGATGCGCAATGGTGAGGTTCCTATTTATGAGCCCCACTTGGACGTCCTGTTCCATCGTAATATCAAGCAGGGACGGCTGAGCTTTACCACCGATTTGGCCGAGGCCATCAAGGATGCGAAAGTGATTTTCCTCGCGCTGCCCACGCCCCCTGGTGAGGATGGAAGTGCTGATCTTTCGTACGTGCTGGGCGTGGCTGATGAACTGGGTAAAATCATCACCGACTATAAAGTCATTGTAGATAAGAGCACCGTCCCTGTAGGCACTGCCGACAAGGTTACTGCTGCTGTTGCAATACACGCCAAGGTTGATTTCGATGTGGTCTCCAACCCTGAATTTTTGCGTGAGGGATTCGCAGTGGATGACTTCCTGAAGCCCGACCGCGTGGTGGTGGGCACCAGCAGTGCAAGGGCCGAAGCGGTCATGGCCGAGCTCTACAAACCATACGTGCGTCAGGGCAACCCCATCATCTTCATGGATGAGAAGAGTGCCGAGTTGACCAAGTATGCGGCCAACGCCTTCCTCGCCACCAAGATCACATTCATGAATGAGATCGCCAACCTCTGTGAGCGGTTGGATGCTGACGTGGATAAGGTGCGCATCGGCATCGGCACGGATACGCGAATCGGCAAGAGGTTCCTCTTTCCAGGTATCGGCTATGGCGGAAGCTGCTTCCCGAAGGATGTTCAAGCTTTGGCAAAGTCAGCCAACGAGGTGGGCTACGAATTCCCATTGCTCACAAGTGTGATGAAGGTGAATGAGGAGCAGAAGACCATCATCGTTCCCAAGATCCTTGATTTCTTTGGAGGTGACCTGAAAGGAAAACATTTCGCCATGTGGGGACTGGCTTTCAAGCCAGACACTGACGACATCCGAGAGGCCCCTGCGTTGTACGTCATTGAAAGGCTTTTGGAAGCTGGTGCCACCATCACCTCTTTTGACCCCGAAGCAATGGCTAATGTCAAGAAGGTTTTGGGCGAAAGAATCTCATTCGCAGAAGACCAGTACGGAGCTCTTGAGAATGCAGATGCCCTCATCATCGCCACCGAATGGTCGGTGTTCCGCTCACCCGATTTTGACAAAGTCTCGAAAATGTTGAAAGAGAAAGTCATCTTTGACGGCCGCAACCTCTATGAACTTCCGCACATGGTTGAACTTGGATTCTACTATAACAGCATCGGTCGTAGAACCGTTGTCCCTTCGGTAAAATGAGAAACCAGTTGTCGTCTCATGGAATGTCACAACACGCTAACAGCTAAAGGCTAATGGCTACAGGCTCAGCAAAGAGAATTCTCATCACAGGTGCAGCGGGCTTCCTCGGCTCACATCTCTGCGACCGTTTCATCAAGGAGGGCTGCGCTGTGGTGGGCATGGATAACCTCATTACTGGTGACCTGCGCAACATCGAGCATCTTTTCAAACTGAAGGAATTCGAGTTCTATCACCATGATGTGAGCAGCTATGTGCACGTAGCGGGAAACATCGACTACATCCTGCACTTCGCCTCGCCCGCAAGCCCGATAGATTATCTGAAAATCCCAATTCAGACGCTGAAAGTTGGTTCGTTGGGAACACACAATCTTCTAGGTCTCGCCAAGGCAAAGGGGGCCAGGATCCTTGTGGCCTCCACATCAGAGGTCTATGGCGACCCGACCGTTCATCCGCAGACCGAGGATTACCACGGAAACGTGAATACCATCGGCCCGCGTGGCGTTTATGATGAGGCTAAGCGTTTTCAAGAAGCGATAACCATGGCGTATCACCGCTATCATGGGTTGGAGACGCGCATCATCCGTATCTTCAACACATACGGCCCAAGGATGCGGCTGAATGACGGCCGTGTGCTACCTGCTTTCATAGGGCAGGCCTTACGTGGCGAGGACCTCACCGTGTTTGGTGACGGTTCGCAGACGCGCTCCTTTTGCTATGTTGACGATCTGGTGGAAGGCATTTATCGGCTGCTTCATTCTGATTATTCCGAACCCGTGAACATCGGCAACCCAGATGAGATTACCATTGCGCAGTTCGCAGAGGAGATCATCTCGCTGACAGGCACTACACAAAAGGTGATTTACAAGCCGCTGCCACAGGATGACCCGATGCAAAGGCAGCCGAACATCGATCGCGCACGCAGCATACTGGGCTGGGAGCCGAAGGTTGGCCGCGCAGAAGGGCTGAAGATTACTTACGATTATTTCAAGAGCCTCTCGCAAGAGGAGCTCTACAAGAAAGAGCACAACACCTTTGAAGGATACATTAGAAAGTGACCCTTCTGAAGTTCTCCAAGGAAAGGGAATCCAATGAAACTGATGGAGAAGAATTATATATCACACGAGACGGCCGTCATTGACGAGGGATGCACCATCGGCAAGGGTACACGCATTTGGCATTTCAGCCATATTATGCCGAATTGCATGATCGGTGAGAATTGCAATTTGGGACAGAATGTAGTTGTGTCGCCAGGAGTGGTTCTGGGCAACAACGTTAAGGTTCAGAACAATGTCTCCATCTACACAGGAGTCATCTGCGAGGATGACGTATTCTTGGGGCCGAGCATGGTGTTCACGAACGTCATAAATCCGCGAAGCGCAGTGAATCGCAGAGACCAGTACATGGAGACCCGTGTGGGACGTGGGGCATCCATCGGAGCTAACGCAACGGTGGTCTGCGGTCACAACATCGGGGCGTTTGCTTTCATTGGAGCAGGTGCGGTGGTGACAAAGGAAGTACCTGCATACGCGTTGGTCGTGGGCAATCCATCGCGCCAGATAGGTTGGATGAGCGAATTCGGTCATCGCCTGAATTTTGATGATAACGGAACAGCCATCTGCCCTGAAAGCGGAGAAACCTATCAACTGAAAAACGGTCGCGTGACCAAAGCTTGAATCTCAACCGACAACTTTGAACCTTAAACTCAGAATTTCATACCATGAGCATCTATCAGCAACTCGTTGACAAACAGGAGAAAGTGGCCCTCATCGGCCTCGGATACGTGGGTCTTCCCATTGCCCTTGCATTCGCAAAGAAGATAAAGGTGGTCGGTTTCGATATCAATGCCGAGCGTGTAGAAATGATGCGCAACAACATCGACCCCAGTGAGGAACTCGAGGCCAAGGACTTCGAGGGCGCGGACATCCTTTTCTCTGCTGACCCTAAAGATCTTGTAGACGTAAAGTTTTACATAGTGGCGGTGCCGACACCCATTGATGAGCATAACCTGCCTGACCTTCGTCCGGTTATTTCTGCATCCAAGACCGTTGGAAAAGTCCTCAAGAAGGGCGACTACGTGGTCTATGAATCGACCGTGTATCCCGGTTGCACTGAGGAGGATTGCATCCCTGTGCTGGAAGCCGAGTCTGGGCTGAAGTTCAACGTTGATTTCAAGGTGGGGTACTCACCAGAGCGCATCAATCCAGGCGACAAGGAACATACGCTATCTAAGATCGTGAAGGTGGTCAGCGGCTGCGATGAAGAGTCGCTGGAAAACATCGCCAAGACCTATGAACTTGTGGTGGACGCAGGCGTTCACCGGGCTCCTTCCATTAAAGTTGCCGAGGCAGCCAAGATCATTGAGAACACGCAGAGGGATGTGAACATCGCCCTGATGAACGAGCTGTCAATGATTTTCAACCGTATGGGCATCAACACCTTCGATGTGTTGGAGGCTGCCGGAACCAAATGGAATTTCCTCAAGTTCTTCCCAGGACTGGTTGGCGGTCACTGCATTGGTGTGGACCCGTACTATTTGACGCACAAGGCCCGCAAGCTTGGTTTTCATAGCAAGGTCATCATCTCAGGCCGCTCCACGAACGATGCAGTTGGAGCGTACGTGGCGCAGGAGACCGTGAAGCGTATCATCGCTAACGGCAAGGATATCAGCAAGAGCAAAGTGCTCGTCATGGGTGCCACGTTCAAAGAGAATGTGTCAGATATCCGGAACTCGAAAGTGGTTGACGTAGTGCGCGAATTGGAATCCTTCGGGGTACGCGTACACGTTATAGATCCCCACGCCTCATCCAAGGATGTGATGCACGAGTATGGCTTTGAACTGCGCGACAAGACCAAATCTGATTACGATGCGGTTATCGTAGCTGTGAACCACAACGAGTACCTCAACCTGCCCGAGAGTCACTTCGAGGATCTGATGGATAAGAAAGGAGTGTTCATTGATGTTAAAGGTGTGTATAAGGGGAAAATCCACAAGTTGACCTACTGGAGCCTGTAAATATGATTCTGGTCACAGGGGGAACAGGTTTCATCGGGTCGCACACGGTCGTGGAGCTTCAAGAGTCGGGCCACGAGGTTTTGGTGGTCGATGACCTGAGCAATTCCCGCATCGAAGTGCTGGACGCAATCAAAGAGATCACAGGAAGACGGCCGCACTTCGAGCGGGTAGACATTACCGATTTCGGGGCTTTGGATGCCGTTTTCTCTAAGTATCAAGGAGAATTGGGGGGAGTCATCCACTTCGCGGCCAAGAAGGCAGTGGGTGAGTCTGTCGAACTTCCACTCATATACTACCGCATCAACGTGGGCGGAACGGTCAACTTGCTGGATTGTATGGCCGCTCACGATGTCCGCAGCATTGTTTTCTCCTCGTCCTGCACCGTTTATGGACAGCCGGATTTGATTCCGGTGGATGAGTCCGCACCGCGCAAGCAGGCAAAATCTCCCTACGGCAATACAAAGAGCATCTGCGAGGATGTGCTGCGCGACACTTCCGTGAGTTCTTCCTTGAAAGTGATTGCTCTGAGATATTTCAATCCCATCGGTGCGCATGATTCTGCGCTCATTGGTGAATTGCCTCTCGGCACGCCCAACAACTTAGTACCCTACATTACCCAGACAGGCATCGGCAAGCGTGAACAGCTGACCATTCATGGCAACGATTACCCGACCGCAGATGGCACCTGCATCCGCGATTACATCCATGTTGTCGATCTTGCCCAGGCGCATCTCGCAGCGTTGGACAGGCTAATGAAAGGCAGGCAAAAAGATGCTTTTGAGGTGTTCAACATCGGAACAGGAAGTGGTTCCTCAGTTTTCGAGGTCATCCAGACATTTGAAAAAGTCAGTGGTCAGAAGTTGAACTACCGCATCGGTCCCAGAAGAGCGGGAGATATCACCCAGGTCTACGCGGATACGACTTTCTCCAACTCCGAACTCGGCTGGAAGGCCAAACTCAATCTCGAGGATGCGCTGTGTTCTGCTTGGGCATGGGAAGTAGCGATCAGCAAAAGGGAGATTGCATGAATGAGATTGCTTCGTTCCTCGAAATGACGACCACGACATTCGAATGAGATCCGTAATTGGTAACAGCAAAAAATGAAGACCATCATCATCACAGGAGGCGCGGGATTTATTGGTTCCCACGTTGTACGCAGATTCGTTAACCGCTATCCTAATATCCTGATCGTCAACCTCGATGCGCTCACTTACGCGGGCAACCTTGAGAATCTGAAGGACGTGGAGAACGCCTCGAACTATGCTTTCGAGAAGGCCGACATCACTGATGCTGAGACCATCAATGCCCTCTTCGCCAAACATCGTCCAGATGGCGTGATCCATCTCGCAGCCGAGTCGCACGTGGATCGCTCCATTGCCGATCCGATGGCGTTCATCCGCACCAATATTGAAGGTACGGTAAACTTGCTAAATGCTTCGCGCATCACTTGGAATGGCGAATTCGAGGGTAAGCGCTTTTACCACATCAGCACCGATGAGGTCTATGGTTCGCTGGGCGAAGATGGCTTTTTCAAGGAGGAGACCCCCTACGACCCGCGCAGCCCATACTCAGCCTCGAAGGCCAGCAGTGACCATCTGGTTCGGGCGTATTTCCATACCTATGGTTTGCCGGTAGTTATTAGCAATTGCAGTAACAACTACGGCCCGAATCATTTCCCAGAGAAGCTCATCCCGCTGGCCATCAACAACATAGTCAACAACCGCGCGATTCCCATCTATGGCAAGGGAGAGAATGTACGTGACTGGCTGTACGTAGAGGATCATGCCTCGGCCATTGATGTCATTTTCAATAAAGGAAAACTGGGCGAGACCTACAACATCGGAGGCAATAACGAGTGGACGAACATTGACCTCATCCATCTGCTGTGCAAGGTGATGGATGAGAAATTGGGCCGTGAACCGGGCACATCTGCGCAGCTCATCACTTATGTGAAAGACCGAGCTGGTCACGACCTGCGCTACGCCATCGACTCATCTAAACTCAAGAACGAGCTCGGGTGGGAGCCAAGCCTCACCTTCGAGGAAGGGCTTCCGAAAACCGTGGACTGGTATCTCGCTAACGGTGAATGGTTGGAAAACGTGACCTCCGGTAACTATCAGAAATACTACCATCAGCAGTACGAGGAGCGGTAAAATGCGCTTGGAAGTGTAATTTATCGAGGTAATTTGGTGCTGACATTAGGCTGTTTTTCCTAAATCCCCTCTCAATGCGTTTATATATTTGCCTCGATGTTTTAACTGTTAGTTAAAATCCCGTTTGCATCAACCACAAACTTTCCATGATGAGAATGAAACATTACCTCATTGCGCTCGGAGCGCTCGCTGCCACTCCAGCTGCATTCGCTCAATCGCAGAATCACGAAGGACATAATCATGCACCCGGTGAGCCATGTGCAGCGCACCTTGTCCTCCAAGAACAGTTGAAGGACCCAGAGGTGCGTGCGCGTTATGAAGCGTATGAGGAAGCGCTGCTTCGTTATGTGAATGACCCGGCCACTCCTAAGTACCGAGAAGGCCGTAAGTTCATTATTCCCACAGTCGTTCACATTCTGCAAAGTGGTGGAAATGAGAACATAACTAAGCAAAGGGCACTTCAACAGATTGAAACACTGAATCAGGACTTCCAGCGCCTGAACCCAGACTCGGTAAACACCCCTGAGCGATTCCGCGATGTGGCCGGAAGGATGGATGTGGAATTCCGACTCGCGACCAAGGATCCACTCGGAAATTGCACTGATGGTATTGTGCGGGTGTTCACAGACAACACATCTGAAGTGCGCGACCCGACAGGTTTCAAAGCTCTGTCATACTGGAATTCATACAGCTATCTGAATGTGTGGGTTGTACAGTCCATCGCATCTTTCGGTACCGGTGGGACAACTCTGGGCTATGCCCAGTTCCCCGCCACTGGATTGATGAGCACCGATGGCATCACGGTCATTGCATCACAGATTGGCCGTCCTTCCGATGGTGGCCGCACTGCAACACACGAGGTAGGTCACTGGCTGAACCTCATTCACGTTTGGGGTGACCAAGACTGTGGAACCGACCAGGTGAGCGATACTCCAATTGCATTCACCTCCAATTTTGGAGTTTGTGGTAATGTTGGTCAGCAGTTTCATGCCTCACCGTTTAACGCTGGTGTTTGTGATCCTGAGAATACCATCGGTGAGATGTTCAGCAATTACATGGACTACTCTCCAGGAACTTGTCAGAATATGTTCTCAGCAGGTCAGGTTCAGCGTATGAACGCTGTAATGGAGGGAGCAGGTGACCAGCCTGGCATTCGGAGTTTCTTGGTATCTGAGGAGAACTTGGAGATGACTGGTACTCGCGATGAAGATCTTGGTGTGGAATGTGCTCCAAAGTCTCTGTTTCATGTTAACCAGTCCTCGTTCTTCCAGCGTCAAACCATGATTTGCGAAGGGGACAATGTGAGTTTTCGTGCTAACGCATTTAATGGAGATGTGAGTGATTATGCTTGGAATTTCCAAGGTGGAAGTCCAGCAACTTCCAGTGCTACTAATCCCACCATTTCCTACGAGTCACCTGGTATTTACGATGTAGCGCTTACCGTGTCTAACAGTATCGGTTCGGATACAAAGTCCATGGATGAGTTGGTTATTGTCAGCAGTAATGCAGCTCAGTATCAGAGTGACTGGGGTTACTATGACACATTTTGGGAAGAGCAAGGGTTCTTGAATGATTACATTGTATTCAATCATGATGATGCCACACAAACATGGGAGTTTCACTCTGGTGAAAACGGTGGTAGCACTGGCAATGAGTCTGTGAGAATGAGGAACTTCGGAAATATTGTCGGTCGGTTAGACGAGCTCATCTCCCCCTCCTTCAACCTTAGCACAGTGAGCAATCCGACCTTGAAGTTCAAATGGAGTGGCGCTGCATTGAACAATACTCCTAACGATCGTCTGCGAGTTTATTTCTCTACTAACTGCGGAAAGACATGGGGAACTGCCCGTCTGACTCTTTCCGGCATTGACCTCGTAAACTCAGGTGTCGTGAGTAATTCATATGTGCCCAATGCGGCCAGCATCTGGTCCGAGGCTCAGGTGACCCTTCCGCCAGCTGCTTCCAATGCTCCCAATGTGCGGGTGAAGTTTGAGTGGCTCTCAGGAGGCAATGGCAATAACTTCTACATCGATGACATAACGCTCTCCAATGCCCCACTCTCTGCCGAATCTTTAGAGCGTGAGATCGACCTTAATGTGTATCCGAACCCAACACGCGACCTAACCAGCGTGTCTATGATGCTGGCCGATCCTGCACGTGTCGAGATGAACATGGTGGACATGATGGGCCGCAACGTAATGAGCATTCATGCTGGTCAGATGAGTACTGGTGCCCATCGCTTTGATATCGACATGTCAACACTGCCATCTGGCATCTACTTTTTGCGCACAGCTGTAGATAACAGTATCGCAGTTAAAAAAGTGGTTAAGAACTGATAGCGGTCAACGCGTGATGAGAGAAGCCTCCCGACCTTTGGGGGGCTTTTCTTTTTCAGTAAGCTCCATAATCATGACAAGGGTAGCAATAAACGGTTTCGGCAGAATAGGTAGGGTGACCATGCGGGCCCTGTTGGAAAGGGGTGGGGTAGAGGTAGTGGCGATAAACGACCTCACTGACACGAGAACGTTGGCCCACCTGTTCAAGTATGACTCGGTTCATCGTGGCTTCAAAGGCACAGTGGAAGCTGAGGACGAAGGAATCGTATTTGATGGCAGGTCGGTTAAGGTGTTTGCGAAGCGAAATCCGGAAGAGCTGCCGTGGAAGGAACTCGGTGTGGATGTCGTCCTTGAATGCACGGGGCTTTTCCGATCGCGGGAGACAGCCGGGGCGCATATCAGGGCTGGAGCGCGGAAGGTGATCATCTCCGCACCCGCGAAGGAGGCCGATGTACCGTCCGTGGTGCTCGGTGTGAATGATAACGAGGTTGACCTTACTCAGGATGTGATTTCCAACGCGTCTTGCACCACGAACTGTGCGGCACCGCTCATTAAGGTGCTGGATGATGCTTTCCATGTTCAGAGTGCGTTCGTATCTACCGTGCACTCATATACGGGCGACCAGCGCTTACATGATTCTCCGCACAGCGACCTTCGCAGGGCAAGGTCAGCTGCTCAGTCTATTATTCCAACAACCACAGGCGCTGCGAAGGCCCTCGGTCGAATCTTTCCGCACCTCGATGGTCACCTCGGAGGAGCGGGAATCCGTGTCCCAGTGATAAATGGTTCGCTTACCGATCTTACTTGCATTGTGCGTGATGATGCCTCGGTCGAGGCGATCAGTGCAGCTTTCAGGTCGGCTGCGGATGGGCCTCTGAAAGGGATCCTGCAATACACCGAGGATCCGATCGTCTCCGTGGATGTTATTGGCAACCCGCACTCCAGCATTTTTGATGCGGAACTCACCTCGGTCATCGGTAAGATGGTGAAGGTGGTGGGTTGGTACGACAATGAGAGTGGATACTCGAACCGTTTGGCCGATCTTGTGTCGCTGCTCGCGAAAAAGGGACTTGTCTGACCCTCAGAGTGCGACCACTCCGAATTCCGTGCCTAACGGTTCAATTGCTCTATTCAGCACTGGAATCAGTTCTTCCTCTGATGAGGTGATGAATTGGAGGATGTTATCGTGACGTTCCTGCAATGAGCCGTTGGGGAACAGCTTCTCGTGCAGCTTCTGGATCTGCTGAACGCTGGTCTCGTTCTTCTTCTTCAGGCTGCGGGCAAAGCGTCCGCCCCACTGCTCCAACGTTTTCTGCTGCTTCGCGTGTTCGGCATCCAGCGCAGTAACGAGCGTGCGGTCGATTTCTCCTGCTTTGTCCTTCAATTTGCCATAGATCTGTTCCAGTAGTTTGAACTCGGAGCTGAGGTCGAGGTCGGTGTCTACCGTTTCTATGATGTGTGCCCTGATCAGCTCATCCACTGGGTGGAAGAGGTCGGGAACCAGCAGGCCGAGTCCGTCCATGCGCTTGGCAGTGCCGCCATCTATCAGCAGAAGGTGGTTGCGCAGCACTAAGGTCGGATAGCTGATGCCTTGCCTATCGAACGCGGCCTTCAATTGCAGCCAATAGGCGAGTTCCCCCGCCCCACCGATGTATGCAAGATTGGGCAAAATGCGCTCTTGATACATGGGCCGCAGCACCACGTTGGGGCTGAACCGCTCCGGACTTGCTGTCATTTCCATACGAAGCTCTGCCTCTGACCAGCGGATGTCGGTGTGCAGCACATGAAACGTTTCCTCAGTACGTACAATCCGTTCACGCAGCCCCTCTTTCATGTAGAAAAGGTTAATCTCCCTCGGTGTCACCTGTGCGAGATAGCCCAGTTTTTCCAGCTGCCTGTTGGTGGCGATGACCCTTTTGTAGGCCGTGTTCTCAAGTGCATCCTTCAGCATCACATCGGCAAAGAGGGCCTTGAGTTCAGGACGATCTCCATCGAGGATCACGAGGCCATACTGACCGAAGAGCACATCGGTGAAATGTCGCGTGGCATCGGCCAGTGTGGCACTTTCCGTGTATGCCTTCCTGAAGGTGGCGATGAGTTCCAACGCCCGCTCCTGTGAAGGGAACAGTTCTGACAATTGGTCGCAGACATCTGATAGCCCGTCCGTGGTCATGCGGCCCACCGGGCCCGTCTGTTGGGTTGTCCAATCGAACCGCCTGCCGAAGATGTTCAGGAAGGCGATCTCTGCGAGGTCGTGATCCTCAGTGGCCATCCAATAGACAGGCACGAAACTCCTGTCAGGAAATTGCTTCGTCAGTTCCTCCGCGAGTCGGATGGTGTGCAGTATCTTGTACACGAAGTAGAGCGGCCCTGTGAAGATGTTGAGCTGATGGCCGGTCGTTACAGTGAACGTGCTTTTGTCCCGTAGCGCTCTGATGTTATCCAGCACCTTTCCCTGAGCGCCACCGATGGCCTCATACTGCGCCAGCAGACTGTCTGCCAGCACCTCGCGATCGATGGGCAGCTCGGCCCGCTCCTGCATCTTGATGGCGTAGCTCTCTATGGCATTCGGCAGTCCGCAGAAGGGTCTCAACTCCTCGTTTCCGGCCATGAGGCCGAGGATGAGATTACTGAAATAGCCGGTTTGTTCTAAAGGGATATTAACGTGTTGCATATTGTTCAGGCTCCATTGATTAGGAAAGATTACGGAATTGTTTCAATTCCTGAGAACAGGAAGCCATTGGCCTTTCGCTTGAAATTAATCCCCAAACAACTGCCTTCGCTACCCATCTGATATTCATCTTTTGCCCAGGACAATATAAATGCAGTAATATCTGATACCTTGTTGTTTTCCGCCTCAAGCCAAACCTTTGTAGAGACCTTCGCTTTTCTGAAGTCTTCAAACTCATTGAGACTTTCAATGTGGTTCTCAAAGAAGTCCTTTCTGCGCATCATGTAGTAATGCCTTGGATGAGGTCTTTGGCGACAGAGGATACAATAAATCCAATCCGTGGAGGCTTTCTCAAACTGAGCATAGTCAGGTTCCTCAAACATCTGAAATACCTCTTCAATGGCTGCCATGATTTTCAAACTGTCGGATTCGGAAACGGGCTGTCCATTGGCCCTGAAACTCCCAAGAATCACCAGACACGCAATCGACAAGCCCTTAATCACGAACTTCATTGGCCAATCAGCTAATTCTCGAATCCGCTAACTATCTCGTGCTCAGATGCACTATAGGCACCAGCATCTCCTCCAGCGATATGCCCCCGTGCTGGAAGGTGTTGCGGTAGTAGTTCACGTAGTGGTTGTAATTGTTGGGATACGCAAAGAACTTGTCCTCCTTGGCGAAGATGAACGCCTGGCTCACGTTCTGCTTGGGCAGCTGAATGCTGTGTGGGTCGCGCACGGCATAAACATCCCGAGCCTCGTAGCTAAGGTTCTTCGCCTGCTTGTAGCGCAGGTTGGTGTTGGTGTTGCGGTCGCCCACCACCTTGCTGGGTTCTTTTACGCGAATGGTGCCGTGGTCGGTGGTGATGATGACGTTGGCATCCTGCTCGGCCATCAGCTCGAACATGTCCTTGAGCGGTGAGTGGTCGAACCAAGAGGCGGTGATGCTGCGGTAGGCTGCCTCGTCATCGGCCAGCTCGCGGATCATCTCACTCTCGGTGCGAGAGTGTGAGAGCATGTCTACGAAGTTGTAAACGATGACGTTGAGGTCGTTGCCCTTCAGGTTGGCGAAGGTGTCCACCAGCTTCTTGCCAGCAGCGTTATTGGTGATCTTGTTGTAGCTGTGCTTCACGTTAAGCCCGAGCCGCTGGAGCTGATCGGCCAAGAACTCATGCTCGTAGAGGTTCTTGCCTCCCTCGTCCTCATCGTCCAGCCACTTATCCTTGAACCTGCGCTGTATCTCAAGCGGAGTAAGGCCAGCAAAAAGTGCATTGCGGGAGTACTGGGTGGCGGTGGGCAGAATGCCGAGATAGAGGTCTTCCTTGTCCAGTTTCATTGTGTCGAGCACTGCGGGGCGGATGGCCAGCCACTGGTCCCAGCGCAGGTTGTCAATCACAATGAGATAGGTGGGTTTTCCCTTGCCCACCTTAGGCGCCACTGCACTTTTGAAGACAGTGTGCGACAACACAGGACTGTCATCGCTCTTGCCGTTTATGATCTCTTCATAATTGCTCTCAACCCACTTGAAAAACTGGCTGTTGGCCTCCACCTTCTGAGAGGATAGAATCTCTCCCATGCCCTCGTCCTTGCTGCGCTGGAGTTCCAGTTCCCAGAACACGAGCTTTTTGTAAATGTCTTTCCACTCGGCATAGTTAAGGCGGTCGCTCAGCTTCATGCCGATCTCGCGGAACTCGCGCTGGTAGTTATGGCTCGTGGTCTCGCGCACCAGCCGCTTGGTGTCAAGGTTCTTCTTAATGGTGAGAAGTATCTGGTTGGGGTTCACAGGTTTGATGAGGTAGTCCGAGATCTTCGACCCGATGGCCTCCTCCATGATGTGTTCCTCCTCACTCTTGGTGATCATCACCACGGGCACGTGGCTGTTCTTGGCCTTCATGCGCGAGAGAGTCTCCAGGCCGCTGATGCCGGGCATGTTCTCATCGAGAAATACGAGGTCGAAACCGCCTTCGTCAAAAAGGTCGAGCGCATCATCGCCATTGGTGGCGGTCTGTACCTCAAAGCCTTTTTCCTTCAAGAAAAGGAGGTGTGGTTTCAGCAGGTCTATCTCATCATCGGCCCATAGGATACGGATGTTCTCCATCTAATTTTTTGTTTTTCAAGGGTTAAGGGGACATCACCTGAAATGGTGCGGCACTCCAAAGGTACAGGTACTAACGCAGGACGACCTGTTAAAGTATCCGAATAGAAAAAGATGCCTGCATTGGTTGTATCGCCTTTTTCAAGCGAAACACAGAACTCTATCTTTGGCCGAAACGACACATTGCCCATGGTAGAGCAGCAGATACTTAATCGCGCCAAAGTTTGGACACAGCCACCTTTTGATGAGGAAACAAGGCAATCAGTGGCGGATATGGTCGCCAACCGCCCCGAAGAGATGGTCGAATGCTTCTACCGCGATCTCGAGTTTGGCACAGGCGGCCTGCGCGGCATCATGGGGCCGGGTACAAACCGAGTGAACATCTATACCATCGGCATGGCCACGCAGGGTTTTGCCAATTATCTGGTGAAAAGATGGGGGGCGGGGATCAGTGTGGCCATCGCCTACGATTGCCGTCACAACAGTGCGCTCTTTGCCCGCACTACAGCCGAGGTTTTTGCTGCTAACGGCATCCGAGCCTATCTGTTCAAGGAATTACGCCCAACGCCCGAGCTTTCCTTTGCTATCCGCCATTTCGGGTGCAAGGGAGGCGTGATGGTCACCGCGTCTCACAACCCACCAGCTTACAATGGCTACAAGGCTTACGGTGAGGACGGTGGGCAGCTGGTCGCACCGTTTGATGCTGAGGTCATCGCACAGGTGAGGGCCGTGAGCAGTCCTGATCAGGTGAAATGGCAGGCTGACCCCACAATGATCACCATGATCGGTGCAGAGTTGGATGATGCCTACTCAAATGGGGTGCTTTCGCTGTGCCTCTCGCCCAAGGACGTACAAGCGCAGAAAGACTTGAAGATGGTCTTCACCTCGCTGCATGGAACTGCCGGCACGATGGTGCCTGATTGCCTTCGTAAACTGGGCTTTGAGCAGGTGATTGAGGTGCAAGAGCAGGCTGCGCCTGATGGTGATTTTCCGACCGTGAAATCACCCAATCCTGAAGAGGCAGAGGCCTTGGAGATGGCCATGCAGCAGGCTGAGGCAGTGGGCGCTGACCTCGTGATGGGCTGCGACCCCGATGCCGACCGCGTTGGCATCGCTGTGCGCGACCTTGACGGCAAGCTGGTGCTGCTCAACGGCAACCAGACGGGTTCTCTGCTGTTGCACTACCTCATCACCAGATGGGCGGAGCTCGGCAGGCTCAATGGCCGGCAGTTCACTGCCAAGACCATCGTGACCACAGATCTATTCGAGCTTATCTCCAAGGCTAAAGATGTGCCCTGTTTCAATGTTCTGACGGGCTTCAAGTACATCGGTGAACTGATTCTGAAATATGAGGACGAGCTACAGTTCATCGGTGGAGGAGAGGAGAGCTACGGATATTTGGCAGGCGACCTTGTCCGTGACAAGGACGCGGTGCTGTCCTGTGTGTTGATTGCAGAGATGTGTGCATGGGCCAAGAATAGCGGCAAGCGGCTTTACGACCTGCTCATTGACATCTATATGGAGCATGGACTTTTTCACGAGGACCAGATCAGTATCACCAAAGGTGGACGCAGCGGTCAAGAGGAGATCGCTGCCATGATGGACTCATTGCGAAAATCTCCTCCCAAGACGCTCGGTGGCAGCCATGTGCTTTGGGTGAAGGATTACAAGACAGGCAGCGCCACCTGCCTTAAGGATGGTGCGGTATCCTCCACCGGGCTGCCATCCTCGAATGTGATGCAGTTCATCACTGAAGATGGGGCAGTGGTCACGGCCCGCCCGTCAGGCACAGAACCCAAGATAAAGTTCTACTTCAGTGTCAACGCACCGCTCACAGACCGCGCATCCTACCCTGCTGTGAAAGCCCACCTGAAAGACCGCATCGCCCTGATTCAGCGCGAACTGGATCTCGCCTGAGCAGCCTTGACTGCGTCCTTTCTCACGGTCTTAAGCGTAAGGAGATTCATGGCATTGGTCGAAAGACCGTCTATCCAAGGGCGGGTGAATCTCAATACCTGATCGTAGTACAGGATCACCAAAGGTGCATCCGTCATCATCAGGCTGTCCATGGTTGTGTAGATGCGGTTGCGGACTGCGATGTCGCTCTCAGTGCGCGCGAGGTCATACAGCCGATCAAATTCGGAGTTATGATATAGCGTATAATTCGGCCCCTGTGGCGTGTGGTTCGCAGAGTAAAAGAGCGAGAGTTGATTCTCCGCATCGGCATAATCGGCAATCCATGATTTGCGGAAGAAAGGTACCTGCGCGTTGTTGACCAATGCCCCGTGCGTGGCCCCTGGATTCACTTCCAGTTTAAGGGTTATACCCACCTCGTTGAGTTGATGCTGCATGAACTCGCAAAGGTCTAAGTACTGCGATGTAGTGTGTAGCGTGATGGACGGCAGTCCTTTTCCGTTAGGGAAACCCGCCTTAGCAAGCAGTTCTCTGGCCCGTTGCGGGTCGTAGCTGTAACCGAAAGAGCTCACTTTCTCCGATCCAGGGAGTCCGGGCGGCAGGAAACCACCTTCGCCCGGTTCACCGATGTTGTTCCTTATGTGCCGCATCATCCGTTTGCGGTCAAAGCCGAAATTGATGGCCTGCCGCACTTCCTTGACCCCTAGCGGGGAGCCTTGCATTGCAGGCAGGGTGGTGTCCATCAGAAAGCCGAGGTACTCCGTGTTGAGAAAAGGCATGGTTTGCATCACCACCTGCTCCGATAGTTCGGGCCGCAGGTGGCCTTGCGTGCTCAGGAGCGCATCCTTGAAGCTGCCATCCTCCAACCCCGAAAGCATATCCAGATTACCGAGCATGAATTCAAGGAAGACCGATTGCCCGTCTGCGATAAAGCTGATGCCCACCGCATCCATATAGGGTAGTCTTTGACCATCGGAATCCACCTCGAAGTAGTTGTCATTCCTATGGAAAACCAGCTTCATCCCCTCATGCCATTCATGGAAACGAAAAGGGCCGGTACCTACTGGTGACCTTCCGAAATCACGGCCCAGCGCTTCGGTCATTTCGATTGGTACAACGGCACAGTAGGGCATCGATAACATGGAGAGGAAGGCCGGGAACGGCTCTCGCAGTCGGATCGTCAAGACGGAATCGTTCTCTGCTACGAATGGTGCACCCGAATCTGTGTCAACTGGCCGGAACACCCATCTGCCGGGCGACAGCGTACCCTCATCGAGAATGCGCTCAAAGCTGTAGACGAAGTCGTGGGCGGTGACCTTTCTGCCTGCCTCGTCTGGAAATAAGGGGTGGTCATGGAAAAAAACATCGCTTCGAAGCATAAATCGGTATACAAGTCCACTGTCCAGGATCTTCCAATCGCGTGCAATGCAGGGACTGACCTGCATGTCATCATCCAGTTGCACCAATCCGTTGAAAAGCTGAGAAACAGCCCAGATATTGCCCATGCTACGGGCTTGAGCGGGGTCAAGTGATGTGATGCCCTTGCTCTCATTGTATCGGAACACTGCTCGGGAGTCCTGATCTGTCGGGCCGGTCCGGCATCCGAGGAGCAGCAGCGCGGAGCACGCAAGTAACGGGAGACGCATTGCGCAAAAGTATGGGGAGATCATCCTGCAAGGCATCCATTCCGAAGTAACCTTATGTCTCCTGCAGCTAACATTAATTGGCAACTTGAATTCTTGCAGTGATTCGGTTACTGGTAAATTGCACGCTCAATTCAAATTCTGAAAATGCTTGTAGCTTTCATTTCGGGCGTTGCCCTGTGGACATTGATGGAGTATCTGTTGCATCGTTTCCTGGGTCACGAGCATCGTGGTCAGAACTTCTTCAAGAAGGAGCATCTACTGCATCATCAGAAAGTGCATTATTTCGCCCCAGCTGCCAAGAAGGCCGCAGCGGCTGCGGTTTTCTCAATTCTGGTCTTCAGCTTTTTGCACATTTGGTTGAGCTGGACGGTATCGGCATCATTCGTTCTCGGACTGCTTGGCATGTATGGACTTTATGAGATAACGCATAGCCGCTTCCATCGTAAAGGGCCAATCGCTAAACCTTTAATAGTACTGAGAAAGCATCATTTCTACCATCATTTTCACCAGCCGTCCAAGAACCATGGTGTTACCACTCGCATCTGGGACAGGGTATTCGGCACTTTTCAGGCGGTAGAAACGGTCTGCGTGCCGCGCAAGATGACCATGCAATGGTTGATGATCGGTGACGAGATCGCCCCAGATTACGCCCAGCATTTCCGGCTACGATGAGCACGGATAAAGCAACAATGAGGTAGTAACTAAGGGGTAAGTTACTTAGAATTCCTCGGGGTCATCACCCATCAGCACATATTGCACGATGTTGGCCCCCATCTGCAAGGCTTTCCTTCGCGTCTCTTCGCTATTTCCATGTACCTCAGCAGATTCCCAACCATCGCCAAGGTCGGTCTCATAGGTATAGAGCAGTACAAGTCGTCCATCATGGAACACACCGAATGCCTGTGGACGCCCCTCATCATGCTCATGGATTTTTGGCAGTCCTTTGTCAAAGTTGAACCGTTGCTTGAAAATCGGGTGGGAGGGAGGCAGCTCTGTCAGCTCATGCTCTGGAAATACCTTGGCGATCTCCCTACGGACAAATTGATCCATGCCGTAGTTGTCATCAATGTGCAGGAAACCTCCTGAGCTCAAGTATTTTCTGAGGTTCTGCGCCTCACCTTCGTTGAGTATCACGTTACCGTGACCTGTCATGTGAATGAAGGGGAAATTGAATATGTCAGGCGACCCCACCTCTACCACGCCTTGCTCGGGATCGAGGTTCATACCGATATTCTGGTTGCAATAGGAAATGAGGTTGGGCACTGAGGTTGCGAGATTGGCGTACCAATCGCCTCCGCCACCATACTTCAGCACGCCAAGCCGCAGGTTCTGCGCGGTGGCAGAACCCGTGTTGAGCAGGAAAAGCAGAAGAATGGTGGTCAATCTTGGCATGCGAGGAAGTTCATTACCGTGAGGGCAAAGATACCCGCTGTCTCTGTGCGCAGTCTGCTGTTGCCAAGCGACACAGGTTGCGCGTTTTTAGCCAAAGCTTTTTCCACCTCTTGCTCGGTGAAGTCGCCTTCTGGCCCTATCAGAATCCAAGCACCAGGTGCCAATGATGCGGTGAATGCTTGTTTCATCCCATATCGGCAATGAGCTATAAATATCTGATTATCAATTTTCTCGATGAACTTATTAAAAGTAGTCAATTCATCTATTTCAGGCAGCCAGTCACGTTGAGACTGTTTCATGGCCGCCAGCATGACCTTCTCGCAACGCTCAGTTTTCAGGACGTTGCGTTCGGAGTTGGAGCATCGAATCGGACAGATGCGGCCCGCACCTATCTCCACCGCTTTCTCCAGGAACCACTCGAAGCGGTCGATGTTCTTTGTGGGGGCTATGGCGATGTTCGGGAGTGGTGGCTTTGGTGTTGTTGTACTATGAAGAACCGTGAACCCGCAGCCCCGCTTGTCTGTATCTGTGAGTTCAATGACCGCTCTCGTGCCTTTGCCATCGGTGAGTTCCGCTTGCGAACCGGCACTCATGCGCATCACTCGCACCGCATGCCGTGATTCCTCTTCGCTGAGGCGATGTTCTCCATCTGTGAAGGTTGGATGATAAAAGAGATGCATCGTGTGATCAAAAGAACAGAAGCGGGAGGAAACCGTGGCCTCCTCCCGCTTCAATCGGGTCGTTCTCGAAAAGAGGATCAGACAGCCTCACTCACTTTGGGTGCTGCTGCCAGCATCTCCTCGGTGGCGTAGTCGGCATACTTCTGGAAGTTTTTGACGAAAGCAGCCGCCAGCTTATTGGCAGTGGCATCGTACTTGTCCTTGTCTGCCCATGTCTTGCTGGGGTGCAACAGTTCAGATGGCACATCTGGAACCGCTGTAGGCATGGCCAGACCGAAAACCTGATGGTTCACAAAATCCACGTTGTCGAGCTGACCTTCCATCGCGGCAGTGATCATGGCACGTGTGTAGCGCAGCTTGATGCGACTGCCCACTCCGAATGAACCTCCTGACCATCCGGTGTTGATGAGCCACACGTTCACATTGTTCTCGCGCATCTTCTCACCGAGAAGGGATGCGTACTTGGTAGGATGCAATGGCAGGAATGCTGCACCGAAGCAGGCACTGAAAGTCTGTTGCGGCTCGGTGACGCCTACCTCTGTACCAGCCACCTTAGCGGTGTAGCCGCTGATGAAATGGTACATGGCCTGACCTGGGGTCAATTTACTGATAGGAGGCAGCACTCCGAAGGCATCTGCAGTGAGGAAGAAGATGTTCTTCGGGTTCTTGGCGATGCTCGGTACAACGATGTTGTCGATGTGATGAATCGGGTAGGCAGCACGGGTGTTCTCCGTCTTGTCCGTATTGGTGTAGTCCACGGTAGAGGTGTTCTCATAGAAGTTGGTGTTTTCTACAAGGGCTCCGAACTTTATGGCATCGAAGATCTGCGGTTCTTTCTCTTGTGTAAGGTCAATGCACTTTGCGTAGCAACCGCCCTCAAAGTTGAAAACAGTGTCACCATCCCAACCATGCTCATCGTCACCGATCAGTTTACGGTTCTCATCCGCGCTCAGGGTGGTCTTGCCAGTTCCGCTCAATCCGAAGAATATGGCGGTGTCACCATCCTTACCCACGTTGGCCGAGCAGTGCATGGAAAGCACGTTTCGCTCATGCGGCAAAACATAATTTAGAACTGAGAAGATCCCCTTCTTGATCTCACCGGTGTAGGCTGTTCCACCGATCAGAATCATTTTCTTTGAGAAATTCAATATGGCGAAGTTGTGCTGACGGGTTCCGTCCACGGCAGGGTCCGCGTAGAATCCGGGGGCACAGATGATCTTCCAATCGGGTGCGAAATCCTTCAGCTCATCCTGCGTTGGGCGCAGAAACAGGTTGTTGGCAAACAGGTTGCTCCACGGATGTTCAGTGGCAACTCGGATGTTCATGCGGTGCTTCGGGTCTGCACACGCATAGCAGTCACGCACATAAACTTCTTTGTTTTGAAGGTAAGCGGCAACCTTTGCGTGGAGCTTGTCGAAGTTCTCAGAAGTAAATTTGATATTGATGTCACCCCACCACACCGAGTTCTCAGTGTTCTCGTCACACACCACGAATCGGTCTTTGGGAGAACGGCCGGTGAATTCACCAGTATCAACAGCCAGCGCACCCGTGTCTGTCAGTGCGCCTTGACCGTTGAGCAGGGTCTCCTCTACGAGTTCTGCTGGGGTCAGATTCCAAAAGGCGGCTGCTACATTCTTGAGACCAAGGTCAGCTACTGTTGCCCCTTCGGCCCTTAAACCATACTCTGTCATGGATATTGTTTTGGTTAGAAACGAGGGGTCAAAGTTAACTGATCGGCACCTCGTACAACCTTCAACCCAAGGTTGAGTTATGCACAGGCGGTCACCACAAAGGTTACATCATGCGTTTGTATTGTGACCAGCACCTGTTCGGTCTATCAGGTGGCAAAAATGTATTGGGACCCGATATCAAGTTCTATGACGTACCGCAAATCCTAAAGTGAACCAACCAGCTATGAGCATCACACCTCCGATGGGAGTAACAGGGCCAAGAGACCGCAGTGCTTCAATGCCGTGCAAAGGAATGGTGGCAAGCAGGTATATGGAGCCGGAAAACAACACCGTGCCCAACGCGAAAAGCCGCAGCGGCCATTTCATATCCGCATGGAATTGCTTGGCAATCACAACAGTCAGCAGGATGGCGATGGTGTGATAGATATGGTAGTGAACCCCTGTCTCGAAGCTCGACAACTGCACCTCTGGCAGTAACGCTTTCAGTGCATGCGCTCCAAGCGCACCAAGAATCACGGCCATTGCTCCGCTGAAGGCTGCTCCAAGAATCCAATTTCTCATGCCGTAAAATTAGGTCTGGAGCATTGTGCTACTTTCGCATCCTAACCTCTCAGAACATGAAACGACTTCTTGCCGCCCTCATTTTCCCTGCCTTGCTTATTGGTTGCGACAGCTCCGAGCGCGAA
Organism: uncultured Chryseobacterium sp.; assembly: GCA_964500205.1. Classification (GTDB taxonomy): domain Bacteria; phylum Bacteroidota; class Bacteroidia; order UBA10329; family UBA10329; genus UBA10329. Next base: position 245,905 of record CAZCNS010000006.1, read on the forward strand.
CGCCTTGAAGCAGAAGTGCAGCGCCTCCAGAACGAGTCCTCGCAGAAAGATGCTGATATTGATGGTTTTATCTCCTCGCTCACCAACATTCAGGAGAACCTCGACAGCATTAAGACGCTCGAAGGCATTGTAACTGCTAAAACCCTCGGTGAGGGTGGTTATAAATCTGCCGAGGAGGACATTCTCGATGACATGCGCACCATCTATGATCGCATGCGGAAGAACCGCGAGCAGATTGGAGCACTGGAGAAGCAGCTCAAGAGCAGTAGCATCGGCTCCGAGAAGTTGCAACAGCTCATTACCAAATTGAAAGCCGACATAGCCGAGAAGGATACTGAGATAGCCGTGCTTCGCGACAAGTTGGCCAAAGCAGATATTTACATCGATGAGCTGATGACAGGGATAGATCAGCTCGCCATGGAGGGTGAGCGGAAAGACGATGTTATCCGTGAGAAGGAGATGGTCATTTCCTCCAAGGAGCAAAAACTGCAGACAGCCTATTGGATCAAAGGCACGCGCAAGGAATTGATGGACAAAGGTATCATCGACAGGCAAGGGGCTTTTCTCGGTATGGGCGGTGCGCGCAAAGTGGCTGATGATGTGCCCCATGAGGACCTCCTTCGTATCAATATCTACGAGGCTACTGATTTCCCGATAGGATCCCGTAAGGCAGAGGTGGTGTCATCGCACCCATCGGATTCTTTCGAGATCATTGGTGACAAGAGTGCAGACCGCCTCGTGGTGAAGGACGCGGATGCGTTCTGGCGCAACTCCAAAGTGCTGGTGGTCGTGGTGAACTGACCTTGGAGACTGCTGCTTTCATCCGCGAGATACTGCTTGGTGAGGTGCGCCTCATGCGCAATTCAGGGGCCGAGATGCAACTGCTCGCAGCTATGGCCCACGGCATAGAGGTGTGCGGTGCACTGCTCGATGATAGACCATTCAAAGCCAAAGGTTTGGGGCGTTCCCGTTTCACACTTGCGCTCAGGTCACTTTTTCCAAAGCCCTACACAGATGCGGGAAAGCATGTTGATCTATACGGTCAGTTGCGAAGCCACATGAGCCATGCTATGCTGCCGGGTCAGTTGGTCAGGGTAGGAGAGGGGCGGCATCTCATGCAGGAAGGCAAGGCGATTCACATCAGTTTGAGAGACCTTTTTCATGATTACGAGGCAGCGTTAGAGCGTCTTCTGGCTATGGCAGAGCGCGGTGAGCTTCCACCAAAGCGTATCGCGGGCTGAAGAGGCGGTAAATTTGCAGCCATGCCAACCTCAGTTCTCAGGCAGCTCGGTCTGTTCGTTTTGTTGTTCGTAATCACGGGCGAAAGCTGGGCTCAAGAGTTCACGCTGGCCGACAGGCTGCGAGGTGAGCTTTCTCCGGCCCGCTCTTGTTTCGATGTGCATTTCTATGAGCTGGACATTGCCATCGACCCTGATGCGCGCACTGTTTCTGGCAGCAATGCCATCCACTTCAAAGTGGTTGAGGCCACCGACAGCGTTCAGATAGACCTGTTCTCCGACCTGACTATAGACAGCATTGTAAGCGATGGAAAGCCACTGAATTTCAGCCGACTGCACGATGCGGTCTTTGTTTTTTTCGGGAGAAAACTGAACAGAGATGACTACGCGGTCATCACCGTCCATTACCACGGTAAGCCCATTGAGGCCAAGAACGCGCCTTGGGACGGAGGCTTCGTGTGGAAGCAGGATGCGAACGGCAAACTCCATGCGGGTGTGGCCTGCGAGGAATTAGGGGCAAGCTCGTGGTGGCCTATGAAGGATCACCTCTCAGACGAACCGGACAGCATGCTGATGCGCTACACCATTCCCAACGGCCTGATGTGCGTGGGCAATGGCCGACTCATGAGCCGCACACTGATGAAACACCACACCAAGTGGTCGTGGATGGTGCGCAACCCTATCAACAGCTACAATGTGACGTTCAACATCGGGGACTATGTGCATTTCTCTGACACACTCAATGGATTTGACGGCAGGCTCGACCTAAACTATTATGTTCTGCGGCAAAATGAACAGAAGGCCCGCGAGCATTTCCGTCAGGTGAAGCCCATGCTCCGCATCTTCGAAGAGGCATTCGGGCCTTATCCCTTCTATGAGGACAGCTATGCACTGGTAGAGACGCCCTACGTGGGCATGGAGCACCAGAGTGCCATCGCTTATGGCAACCGCTACATGCCTGGCTACCTCGGACGATACCCCTCGAATATGGATTTCGACTACATCATCATACACGAGACGGGGCATGAGTGGTGGGGCAATAGCGTAAGCATAAACGATATTGCCGACATGTGGGTGCATGAGAGCTTCTGTACGTACAGCGAGAGCGTATACGCAGAGGCCATCTATGGCCACGACAAGATGGTCGAGTATCTGATGAGCCAGAAGCCGCGCATCACCAATGCTTCTCCCATTCTCGGGGTGCAAGGTTTCAACAGCAAGGGCAATGGCACCGACATGTACTACAAGGGTGCATGGATGCTGCACTCCCTCCGGAGTCTGATGAACGATGATGCGAAGTTCAAGTCCATGCTGCGGGCTATAGCCACAGAGTTCCGGCACAGCACTGTGGACGGAGACGACATCATCCGGTTCATCAACCGTTTCACGGGCCTCGATCTTTCAGCATTCTTCGCGCAATACCTTGCCCACAAGGCCCCTCCTATTTTGGAGTATATGGTCAAGGGAAGGAAGATGAGTCTTCGATGGAAGGTCGATGAGCCTGATTTCTCAATGCCCGTAGAAATGATTGATGGAGATGGAAAGCACCACCGAATGGAATCGGTAACTACACGCTGGAAAATTTACGACATGCGGAAACCACGTGCGGCCCAATTCAGGCACGACCGCTTCCTGTTCTCCGATCAGAAGGCGGTGAAAGTGCGCGATATGCCTAAATTCTGAAAGTCAAACAGTGTTTCATTACTCATTGTAATGCCGGTAAAAGAGAATTTCAACCGTTTCAGATCATTCTGGATTCAGGACGCGAGTTTCATGGCGCTTCTGGCAGTTATGATTTTCACGCTGTTCATTTTGCCCGTGCTCATGGAAGTCGGCTATGCTGACAGCTTCTTGATGAATACCATGTTGCTGATCATCTTCTTTGTCGGGATATGGTCTGCCTACACGCGGTTTACCTTAGTGATGAGTGCTATATTGTTTTCGGTGCATCTATTGCTAAGGTTATTCGATTCGGATGAGCGTTGGATGCTCATGATTGAAGACGCGGTCACGGCAATGAACGTACTCGTGTTTATCGTTATTAATCTCCAACTTCTTTTCCGCGATAACAGGTTCAGTGTAGAGCGAGTGCTCGGTGCGGTAAATGTCTATCTGCTAATTGCTCTGTTGGGGGCAATACTTTATAACCTCATTGGGCTTCTTTTTGGGTCATCTTTAGAGGGTAATCTTTATATTTCAGGGGATGCAAGCGATTTTCCGCACTACATTTATTTCAGCCTTGTGAGTCTTACCACGGTGGGTTTCGGTGATATTTATCCAGCCAATCATGCTGCTAAAATGCTTAGTGTGGGACTATCTTCGATGGGTATTCTTTATCCAGCAGTTGTAATCGCCAAGTTGGTATCCACGTATGAGGCAGGAGAGAAGGATTGATATGTACTCGGTCGATCATTGTTTTCAGAAATTGCTTCTTTGTGGTTCAATCAGTCGAAAAGGAAATGAGTGAATTGAAAGTAGGAGTCGTAGGAGCTGGATCCATGGGCAGCGGCATCGCGCAGGTGGCCGCACAGGCGGGGCACAGCGTATGGCTCAACGACAGCAGTGCCGATGCCCTCGAACGGGCCGCCAAGGGCCATGCCGCCATCTTCCGCAGGCTGGCCGAGAAGGGCCGGATCACCATGGACGAAGCAAATGCCTGCGCCAAGCGCATCACCTACACCCGCAAGGTGGATGACCTCAAGCCTTGCGGACTGGTCATCGAGGCCGTTATCGAGGACCTCGAGATCAAGCGCGGACTCTTTCAGGAACTGGAGATGATCTGCGCGGACGATGCCATCCTCGCCACCAACACCTCATCGCTGCCCGTGGTGGCGATAGCGGGTGGGCTGCGACTGCCCGGCCGCTCGCTGGGACTGCATTTCTTCAACCCCGCACCCCTCATGCCACTGGTCGAGGTGGTACCCTCCATGCTCACCGATGACGGCCTTGCCGGTGAAATGACCGAACTCATGCGCCATTGGGGCAAAGTGCCCGTGCTGGCGAAGGACACGCCCGGTTTCATCGTCAACCGAGTGGCACGGCCGTTCTATGGAGAGTCGCTGCGCATCTTGGAGGAAGGCATCGCGGACGAGGCCACCATCGACCATGCCCTGACCGCCATCGGGGGTTTCCGCATGGGGCCGTTCGAGCTGATGGACCTCATCGGAAACGACATCAACTTCGCGGTCACATCCTCGGTCTATGCCGCCTTCTTTCAGGATGCGCGCTATCGCCCCAGCGTCATCCAGCAGCGAAAGGTCGAGGCTGGGCTGCTGGGCCGTAAGTCAGGCCGTGGCTACTACGACCATGCCGAGGGTGCCGAACGCCCCGAACCATCAGGCACGGACGAGCTGCACAGCGACATTGTGGACCGTGTGCTGTGCAACCTCATCAACCACGCGGTGGATGCCGTGCACTATGGCGTGGCAACGCCCAAGGACATCGACCTTGCCATGACCAAGGGCGTTAACTATCCAAAAGGGCTGCTGGCTTGGGGCGATGAGATCGGTCTCGGTCATGTGCTTGCCACTATGGACGCGCTTTTTGATGAGTATCGCGAGGAACGCTACCGTGCCAGTGTGCTGCTAAGGCGCATGGTGCGTGACGGGAAACGGTTTTCCTGAGCCTTTCCGGGGTATGTGTCGGCCACAGACGGTACCAGTTTGAACTTTGACGACCGAACTTTGTCTGTGTATCAAAGCAATTGGTCATGCTGTCGAACGTTAACTTGGAAGAAGAACTGCGCAGAAAGCGTGGCGATTTTGAAGCTGAGGCGCTGCTTGAAGAGGTTCGTGCCATCCTGAGCACCGCTGTGGAGGAGGAACAGCGCATCCTCCGCGACATCAACAATGGGAGCAGCTCCTTGGGAATCCCATCGCCCGATTTGTTGGAGGCAGACCGCATTTATCACATCGATAGCATCCGCGAGCTCTGCATCGAGTACCGTCTCCGTTTTCTGCCATCGGAGCAGTTCAAAGGCGAGATTCCATTGGAAGCTCTTGCCCAGCTTAGAAGATTGGAACGCAGATCAGGGGAGGCGATCGGAGGTCATCATGTGGTAGCTCCTTCATCTCTCTTCAAGCTCGATGACCCGCACACCGATCCCATGCTGTTTGTCCCGGTCACAGCCGACCACTGGTATCTGGTACACCGATGGGGAAACGACATGGCATGGTATCGCAAGTTGCTGTGCTACCCCGTTCGCGATGTGTATGCCTACATCCGCTCTATCGTGGTAGTGAGTGCCATCATCGCGGTTGCGGTGCCTGAGTCGTGGCTGCACGCGCCTTCTGACCTCGCGTCCAATGTGCTACGGTACTTCCTTTTCCTCTACAGCTTCATGGCGATGGCAGCCATGAGTGCGTTCCTTGGCTTCCAGTTTGCCAAGAATTTCTCGGCCAATCTTTGGGACAGTCGCTATTTCCGGGTCTGAGGTCAGCTGCCGAGCAGCCGTTTCTCTATGCCCTCCGAGTCTTTCACCACCTTACGCATCCATTCGAGCAGAAGGGTCTCTTTTTCTTCCTCAGAAAGTCGCCATTCAATTTCTGACTGCCACAGGCGATGAGTGAGGGTCTGTAGGCATATAGCTGCCGAAACCGAGATGTTGAGACTTTCGGTGAAACCCACCATTGGCACAGTTACGAGCATGTCGGCCATGCCGAATGCCGTGTCCGAAAGTCCGTGTTTCTCTGTACCCATCATCAGGGCGACAGGCTTATCGAGCGGCAGTTCATGCACCGGAATGGCGTCTGTTCGCGGTGAGGTTGCCACCAGCGTATAGCCATTGGACCTCAAACTGTTGAGGCATCGCTCTGTGTTGACGTCCTCCTCGAAATACTTGTGGATATGCAACCATTTGGAAGCCCCGTGCACCACCTTGGGGTTGATGTCGTATGCGTGGTCGTTCTCTATTACATGCACCTCCTGAATGCCGAAGCAGTCGCACGAGCGCAGCACCGCACTTGCGTTCTGTGGTTGGTAGATGTCCTCCAGCACCATGGTTATATGTCGTGTGCGCCATTGTAGGCAACGCTCGAACACGGCCAGCTTATTGTCCGTGACATAAGGCGTCAACACCTCGATGACCCTTTGGCGATATCCTAACGATCCATTCATTATATTGAAAAACAAAGCCCCGCTCCGGATGACCGGGGCGGGGCTTAAGCAAAAACCTTTAACCCTATGGATTATTTCACAGCGTCAGAAAGTTCGCTGCCAGCCTTGAAGCGGACAACCTTTTTGGCTGCGATGGTGATCTCTTTGCCGGTCTGTGGGTTACGGCCGGTGCGGGCAGCACGCTCAGACACGCTGAAAGAACCGAAACCTACGAGAGACACACGTCCACCTTTCTTAAGGGCGGCAGCGGTAGCACCTACGAAAGCATCAACAGCTTTCTTGGCATCGGCCTTAGACAGTCCAGCCTCAGCTGCGATTGCCTCAATCAATTCTGCTTTGTTCATGGTAATGTTTTTTAATGGGTTTGACAATGAATTGCTGGGCAAATATAGATGGCTCCATATACGGGAAGCGGGTTTCGGGTGGTTTACCCTCGTTTTGTTGATAAAAGTGCCCTGTTGTTAATAACCATGCCTGAAAGCCCCGTCAAATGAGAGGTTTTTGTGAAAAATGGCTACGTGAAACCCTTAGTTTTCGATGATGATGCGAAGAGAGTCGGGGTACTGACCGTTCAGAAATTCATTCACCCCCATCCGTTTCTTACCTGGCAATTGCATTTCCAGCAATCGGACTGCACCATTCCCACACGAAACTTCGAGATAGGAGCGGCCATCGGACGAAATGGTGCCAGCCGGATCTCCATGCCCATCGACCAATACTGTGCGGTAGATCTTCAGCTGATGAGGCTCCCCATTCCTCTCAACCATCGTGTATGCTGCCGGGTATGGCGACATGCCTCTCACAAGGTCATGCACCCTTTTGGCGGGCGCGGCCCAGTCGATAAGGCAGTGCTCTTTGAAGATCTTCGGGGCTTCCTTGCGTTTGTCGCAGTCGGTCTGTGGAATGGCCTTCACGGTTCCGTCTGCTATCTGCCTCGCAGTCTCCACTACGAGTCTTGCCCCGATAGACATCAGACGGTCGTGAAGTTCACCGGCTGTTTCATCTGACCCAATCGGGGTCTTTTCCTGGAGAATGATGTTGCCCGTGTCGATCTGATGCTGCAAGAAGAAGGTGGTGACTCCGGTTTCCCTTTCCCCATTGATGATGGCGTGGTTGATGGGCGCAGCACCGCGGTAATGAGGTAGGAGGGAGGCATGCAGATTGAAAGTGCCTTTGGTCGGCATGGCCCACACAGCTTCGGGTAGCATTCTGAAGGCGACCACCACTTGAAGTGTGGCACGGAATGACCGTAATTCTTCAAGAAACACTTCGGATTTCAGGTTCGTGGGCTGCAACACCGTGATGCCTTTGTACGCGGCATACTGCTTGACCGCTGAGGGCTGTAGCTTCATCCCGCGCCCTGCTGGTCGGTCGGGTGCTGTGACAACGGCCACAACGTTGCAGCCTGCATCCACCAGTGCAGCCAAGGAGGCCACAGCGAAATCGGGCGTTCCCATGAATACGATCCTTTCCTCCTGAAAAGGACTTGGGGCAAGGTACGAGAGACGAGAGTGCTCAGACATTTGACATCATCATTCTACAACTACCAGTTTCTTCCAGCGTCCGCTCCAAAGGTATAGGGCTGCCAGAATCCCAATGCTGGTGAAATAAACCATCTCGGCCGACCATACCATATATAATGGCCATTGCCATAAATGAACTGTTGCCCAAGTGAAGGTGAAGTAGAACAGCAGTGTGGTCACTTCGATGATGAGCGCGGTTTTGGTGGCCCCGGTACCAGAGACCGATGCCAGCAGCGTCATCGCCACTGCGAAAAACAGTATGCACACCGAGAGCATGTGGATAACAGGCACAGAACCGTCCACGAGTCCTGGATCATCGGTGAAGATGCGCAGTAGGAATCTCGGCTCGATGAGATTGATGAGCAGCGTGGCGATAGAACAGCTGAGGCTCAAGATGAGTATTCGCCTGATGAGCATCCAAAGCTCACCGTGAAGTCCCTGACCGAGCAGGTTGCTCACAAGCGTCTGCGTGGCCTGGGAGATTCCGATGAGCGGGATCATCAACACTGAATAGACGCTGCGTGAGACGTTGGAGATGGCCAGTTGCCGCTCTCCCATGCCCTCGATAACGGTGAAGAACATGAGCCATGAGCACAGTGCGACCACATGCTGCAACATCACAGGGATGCCCAGATCGAGGATGGCTGTGATGGATGCCTTCTGTGGTATCGGGAACCGGAAGCAGTTGAACTCACGGCCCATCTTTCTCCATTTCACCCAAATGACAATGAATATGAGGCTCGAAAGCTCCGCCAGCACCGAGGCCCAGGCCGCGCCCTCCAGTTCCATCCTCGGAAAGCCCCATTTGCCGAAAACGAGCAGATAGTTGAACAGCACATTGACCAATGCCATCATTGCACTGGCGTAGGAAATGGCCTTGGTGTCGCTGATTCCCGTCAGGAATGAACGGTACGCGAGGAACAGGAACGAAGGCAGGAAGCCTATGACGCGGACGTCCAAATAGAGGATGAGGCCCTCGCGAATGGCATCGCTGGTGATGACCTGCGCCAGCACTATCGGGGTGACCAGCGCGTGGAGCGCCCACAGCAGCCCGACCATTGCAAGCATGATATAGAGCAGGTGGTCGAACACCGGACCTATACGGTCTTGATTGCCTTCGCCATCGAGCCGCGCCATGATGATCTGCGCCCCGATGCCCAATCCCACTGCCGCCATCAGAAAGATGAGATAGTAGATGCCACCGAGGCCCACTGCCCCCAGCGCCACCTCGCTGACACGGCCAAGGAAGGCCGCATCGGTCACGTTGATGATGGTGAAGGCCACACCACTTAAAATGAGCGGATAACTCACCTGCCAGATGTTGCGGTAAGAAGCAGTCATCTGTTAAATCAGAAGTCTGAAGTCAGAAAGTGGAAAGACCCGATGTACAGGTTTTGCGGGCCATGCGCGAAACGTTAAACCTCAAACATTGAACCTGAAACCTTGAAAGCTTACCGCTTCGGTTTGCCTTTGAACTTGGTGCTGAATGGCTTGGCACCGAATTTCTTCTGAAACTTATCGCGGTTGGCCCCGCCATCGCGGCTTTCGCCTGCGCTACTGCTGCGGTTGTCACGGTCGGAACTGCGCGGTGCGGGACGGTCGCCTGTGCGGTCGGAATAGCGCGGTGCAGGACGGTCGCCACTGCGTTCGCTTGGTCGGTCGAATGAGCGTTTGAATTCGCCTGATTCCCTCGGACGGTCCTCACGAGGACGGTCATCACGGCCACGGCTCTCGTAGGGTTTGCGCGGCCGGTCGTTGTCATCGCCACGTCTTTCGTAGGGTTTCTTGAATCCTCCGCCCCGTTCGCCACGGTCGTCCCTGAAGCTCTTCTTCTGGGGAAAGTCCTTCGGCAGCACCTCGTCCAGCTCCACTTGACGACCGCCACGGTGAGCATTGGTCAGTGTTTCGCGGAGCGTGTCAGAATAGGCGCTGTCTATCTCGAAGAAGCTGATGGTGTTCATCACCTCGATGCGGCCGATAGCCACATCCCTGCGGTTGAGCTGGTCGTTGAGAAAGCCGATGAGGGTGGAGGGGTTCACGTTGTCGCGCCTGCCCACGTTTATCTTGAACTTTTTGAAATTAACGTCTGCATCGCGGGTGCCGCCCAAACGGGTGAAGGTCTCGTCACTTCCCTCTCTGCGTTCCCGCTTACCGCGCCTATCGTCTGCATTGAGGTCGGGTGCATTTCTGTAGTACTCAAGGAAAGTGCTGAACTCGTACATGACGAGCTTCTTCACAAGGGTCTCCCGGTCCATGCCGTCCAGCTGCTCCAGCACAGCGGGAAGGAATTTGGCAATCTGCTTCTCATCGACCTCCTCCTTGGCGATCTTGTCCACGATATGGAAGAGCTGCACCTCGCAGACCTCTTTGCCGCTGGGCACGGGCCGCTGCTCGAAGCCCTTACCGAGTTTTCTTTCGATGGTCTTGAGCTTGCTCATCTCCCGGCTATGAATGATAGCTATACTGATGCCGGTCTTCCCGGCACGGCCTGTGCGACCGCTGCGGTGGATGTATGACTCGGCCTCATCGGGCAGGCTGTAATTGATGACGTGGGTCAGGTCGTTTACATCAATGCCGCGGGCCGCGACATCGGTCGCCACAAGCAATTGGAGGTGACGCGTGCGGAAACGGTCCATTATGGCATCGCGCTGCGCCTGCGAAAGGTCACCATGCAGGGCATCTGCATTGTAGCCATCGCCCATGAGCTTGTTGGCGATCTCCTGCGTCTCCCTGCGGGTGCGGCAGAAAACGATGCCATAGACATCAGGATTGAGGTCTGCCACGCGCTTCAGCACCTCATACTTGTCCTTCGCACTGACCATGTAATAAACGTGCTCCACAGTGGCTGCGCCAGTGCTGGCCGATTCGGCCTTCACCTCCACAGGGTCGTGCATGTATTTCTTCGAGATGGCTTTTATCTCTCGTGGCATAGTGGCAGAGAAGAGCAGGGTGCGCTTCTCTTGTGGGGTCTCGGCCAAGATGGTATCGAGATCTTCCTTGAAACCCATGTTAAGCATCTCATCCGCTTCATCAAGCACGAGGAACTGCACATCGCCCAGCTTGAGCACTCCACGATTGATGAGGTCCACGGTGCGGCCCGGTGTACCGATGACCACCTGTGCGCCCTTCTTCAGCGCACGTATCTGTATGTCCATGCTGGCACCGCCATAGACTGCAACGGTCTTCAGCGTCATGTGAGCCGCGAATACTGCCATGTCCTTACTTATCTGAAGGCACAGTTCGCGGGTGGGGCAGAGCACAATGCATTGCACATCGAGCGAGTCGGTGTCGAGGCTGTGCAGCACGGGCAGGCTGAATGCGGCAGTCTTGCCTGTGCCAGTCTGCGCCAAGGCGATCAGGTCGCCTGTGCCACCGATAACCTGCGGTATACTTAGTTCTTGAATGGGGGTGGGGTTGACGAAACCGAGTCCGTCAAGGGCCTGCACCAGTTCGGGGCGCAGTCCCAGCTCTTTGAAAGTAGGCATGGAAATGTTTGAAGTAAAAGGCCCAGATGTGTCTCATCGGGGCGCTGAGGATGGAAGATGGTCGCTTTGAGAGGTTGCATTTCCGACCCATTCGGACCATCAATCCCATCAAATTCGGAGCAAAGGTAGTGTTCAGATATCGAATCTTCAGATTTTTCCTTGTGCGTAGGTATCAGCTCTTTGTCATGCCTTGATGAACGAGTGAAAAATTGTTTCATCGAGGAAGGTAATTGATGCATGTAATTCGGACTTCTGATACGCAGACCACTGTGTTCAAACAATCATCCCGAATTCTTATGATTTTTTAACGCGATGCTAATCTGAACGGCTTGTTTCAATAGGTTTGTCGATGAAATCAGTGTTTTCATCAACCAATCATAGAAGTCATGAAAAAGCAGGCGGTATCGTTAATATTCGTGATTCTGAGCAGTTTTACTGCTTACGCCCAATGGGAGACCTCGGGTTCCAACACCCTACATGACAATCCGGGCAACGTTGGCATAGGTGTGCTGCTTCCCACTGAGAAGTTGGATGTGGACGGCAGTGTCAACCTCAGTGCAGGCAA
>CAZCNS010000007.1:0-10590 GCA_964500205.1 uncultured Chryseobacterium sp.
TGTGATTTGGTGTAGATGTTGAGCGTGCGGTATTGCTTCACTATGATCTTGGCGTCCTTGCCCAAGACCACGTTGCAGTCGTTGAAAGTGCGACTGCCGTTGATGATCACGGTGCCAAAGATGGCCATGTCGAGGTTATTGTAGGTCTGTGTACCAGTGAGGGTGACAGTAGTGCCATTTGCCCCTATCACGGTGCGCTCGTCCTCCAGTACGGCCACGCAGCAGGGCTGGGGGTGGTTGTCGGGGCTTACCCTTGCTGTGCATTGGTTCTGGCTGGAAGAGTGGTTGACATGCACTGGCAGACATTCCACAGCGGGGTATGTGCTCAGAATTCCTACTGCTCCGTGATTATTATCTCCCCATGCGTACACATCGCCTGTTTGGGTGATAACCCACCCATGTTGCGCGCTGGAGGGGACGGTGAGGTCAACAGCCTCGCTGACGGTTGCGCCATTGACAGCCACGTTTGAGCCTGATACATTGCAATCATCTGCGAACTGTCCCCGACCGTTGTCACCCGCAGACCTCAAGAGCCCATTGCTCCTGAGCACAGTGGTGTGCGTTTGTCCCCCAGCAACATCTATCACTGTCCCAGAGGAAAGCGTTGAAGAATGGGTTGCGTACGACTTGTTCGAGTAGTCGCCCACACCGAGTTGACCACTGTTGTTGTTGCCCCAGGTGCGCACTGTGTTGTTACTCCGGAGCGCTACACTGTGTTGTCCTCCTGCATCTATCTTGACGACATCGGTAAGGAATGAGGATGCACCGGTGCGCACTTGAACGGGGGCGAACTGATTGGATGTTGAGCCATTGCCAAGTTGTCCATACGCCCCAGCCCCCCATGTCCAGACCGTACCATCGGCCAAAAGAGCCAAACCATGATCGGCACCTGCCGAAATGGCTATGGCGGAGGTTATGCCCGATACCTGAACCGGGATATGAGTGGTCGAGTTCCCTGCCCCATTACCCAGCTGCCCTGCGTTGTCAGTGCCCCATGCCCAAATGGTACTATCGGCCAGAAGGGCGAGGGAGAATGACAGCCCTGCTGCTACTGCAACAGCACATCCTTCAAGCGGGATGACATGAGGACTGCAAACGAAACCAGCAGAAGGGTGTCCTGCACATCCCCCGCTGTTGTTACCCCAGGCCCAGACCGCACCATCATCGGTTATCGCAAGGCTGTGACTGTGACCAGCTGCGACAGCGACAGCCCTTTCGATGTTGATGACCTCCTCAGGTGCTGTAACAGATGTGGGAGTATTGAATCCCGTCCCGATCTGACAAGAAAAATTGTAGCCAAATGAACGGATTGTGCTGTCAGCACAGATGTAGAGAGTATGTGCCCTGCCCTCTTGCCCCACCGCACCCAGCCACGGGGGCAATGCCATAAGGATGGTGAGCAATAGGAAGAGGGGGGTGCGGGGGTTGTTGTTGGTTCTCATGGTGTTGTTGGTTTAAGGGTTGATGGGTTGGTGCTTCGGATTACTAAGAACGTGGGAACTGCTCATGTGGCAGGACGAAGAACATCCCGAAAGGCCGCCTGAACGATATGAGTGGCGCCATCGAGTAATGGTCCTATGTATCTATCTCCAATTGTCTCAGCGAGTTGCCCGCCAGCCTCCGAGGCAGCTATGGTTGCGAGTGATCTGATAGCCCCTTTGAGAACGTTCTTCAAACTCGGGTCGGCAATGGCCCCGGCATTGATCAGGGCAGACCTCACTCTGTCCGCATTTCCACTCTTGCCTATGCAATAGGCCATGATGGCCGCAAAGCCATCGTGAGTCAACTTGACAAGCTCTGGCGAGAATGAACCGTCTGTGATGTGGCCTTCTGCACGCAATCGATGTCGGAGGTGGTCAATGAGAAGCGGACTATCGAGTTCAAGACCGATCTTATCACCGTCAGGGAAGAGAATGGGTCTGCGAAGCAGTTCCTGCAGGTCGCGGTCCAGCTGTTCGATGTCGGATCGCCTCAGGTTTGACTCATATAGCAGCGTACGGGCCTTCGACCGGGTTACGCGCAACTGGGTGACAAGGTCATACAGTTGCGGATTCTCATCGATAACACCTAACTGCTGCAGTTGCATGAACAGCATGATGTCCACGTCTCTCTTGGTGAGGGAACCGAACGCTGGCCTTGTGTATGCCTCTACGATGGCTCGGAGCGCGTCCTTGGCGCTCTCCGCATCGATTGCATTCAATCGCTGTGTTATGCTCATCAGCTTCTTCTCTTACAGTTATACAAGCTGAATGGATAATCGTCCCCCTTTGCGCGGTTGTTTTCCCAGTGCATGGGCTGGAGGTTGCTGAGGTCGTCAGAGCCGCCCTTTGCCACCGGCTTGATGTGGTCTATCTCCCAACCGAGGCTGGACTCCAAACCATAGCTGCTGCGGGCCATGAGCGCACCGCACACATCCCTGCGGTGTGTGGCAGGAGAATAGCCGTGAGCAATCGCTCCCTTCTCCCAAACCTGTTGAATTACCTGTTCTGAAAATGCCATTGTTATCCGTGTTGTTGAAATCCGCCTACTCTCTCCCAGCTTTTCGGCCTCCGCTGTTCAAACCACCGATCAGATGCCGGGGGCTGTTCCCTGCGGGGGTGCGGGCGGGGATGGTGGTGATGCGGGCGGGGTGTTGGTCATCATAGTGGTATTGACCGTCACGGTGCTGCCTGCCCCGGTGAGGACCACGGAGGGGATCGACTGGTCCAGGAACCCGGACTTGGAGAACAGCAGGGTGTAGGTGCCTGCGGGCAGGGGGCCGAAGCCGTAGATGCCGTTGCTATCGGTGGTGGTGCTGAGGCCCAGTTCCTGAATGCTGACGGTGACGCCTTCTTCCATCACCTCCACACCAGAGGCGTTGCGCGATGCGACCCTGCCTGTAAGGGCCATGGTGCCTGCCGGCTCATCGCTGGCGGGCAGCAGGTAGCGCTGGTAGCCAGCGTAGCTGTTGCGCATCAGGAGCTTGCCGGTCTCGCAGACGGTGGTGCAGTAGCCATACATGTGGTTGAAGGCGATGATGCGCTGCTCGGTGGCGCTCTGCATCGAGCCCTTGAAGAGCTCCTGCCTGTCGTTGGCGGTGTTGAGCGCGGCCCTGCGGGTCTCTATGGCGTCTATCATGGCCTGGGTGTAGTTGGCCGCGATGAGGGTGGGGGCATGGCGTGTGGCCGCCTTGTGGAAGCGGGCCATGAACTGCAGCATGAGGGGCTGGCTCCTGCGTATGGAGTCGTAGTCGTCAAAACCGAGCTCGTTCCAAATGGCAGGCCTGTCGGGGAAGGCCTTCTTGATGAAGGGCTTGGCGTCCTGGAAGATGATGCGGCAGAGCTCCATCTCGGCCTCCACGTCAGCGGTGTGCTGGGTGAGGCGGTCGTTCAAGGTCTCGTTGTCGTCCTGCGCCTCGGCCGCGTCTATGGCAGTCTGCCAGTCGTTCTCATAGGGGGTGTCGAAACTCGGGTCGCGGGCCACGAACGCTGCCTGATCGGCCAGAAAGAACCCTCTGAGGGTCTTGGCATATTGGATGATGTAGGCATCGGCCACTGTGTAACGTCTTCTTACTGGTTCTGGTATCATGATCTTAGGTGTTTAGTGGTGAAATGGGGGTTTGCGGGTTATTCCGGGGTGTAGTAGTGCATCTGCGCTGAGCAGTAGGGCCATTCTGCCGATGGGCTGCGCCCTTCCGGCCAGCAGCAGTCGCAGTGCGACCTGTCCACAGGGTCCTCCGCTCCGTAGATGCCCACCTCCGCCCCGGAGTGACGAAGGGACGGCCTGAAGTAGCGCGTTTCCGCCCTCCAGTAGCCCTCTTCCGTTTTTGGAAATGCCCGTCCTGCCTGCGTTTCAGCGCATTCTGTCGCCAGCGGGGCATTGCCCGACACTTGCAGGTCATGACCCCCTATGCGGGTATGCTTGGCAGGCATTGCGTTGTGGGTGGCGGGCGAGGTCATGGCGGTTGTTTTTATCAGCAGGATGTCTGATGGATCAAAGGCTCACGAGCATGTCCATGATCTCCTGCTGAGGGAACAGGTCGGTCTTGTCGGTGCGGACGTTGGTGTGGCTCCAAATGCCGGGGGTGCGCTCGCAGAGGGCCCTATCGAGGACATCGAAGGCATCGGCCCCGCGCTGGCGGATAAGGTCGGGCAGGCCCTTGGTGAGGTCTATGCCATCGCGGTCGGCAATGTGGCAGAGCAGGTCGCGCAGCACAGCTATCTGGCGGTCGGAGTAGCGGTGCCAGGTGCTGTGGCCCCGGAATGGCCTGGCGAGGGTGACGACCTGCGCGGGGTCGGCCACTTGCCCGGCCCATGTGCGGCCGTTCACTATGGGGCCGAAGTTGCACAGCTCGATGGCCACGCTGCCCATTTGCATGGGGCTGGTGATGCCAAGGTGGAAGGCCCCGCCCCCGGTGGGGAAGGCCTGCACGAGCGTGCCGTCATGGCGGGTGTCGTTGCCGCGTATGCTCTGGCCACCGAGCACGAACTCGGTGGCTATGCGGCCGCGGTCGTCCCGCTGCCAGTCGTCAATGGTCTTGAAGGGGTCGTTCCACCCTGCGGTGTGGTGGAGGAATATCCACCGTTTGGGGTGCGGGCCGGGCACGTACTCGTGGGCGGGCAGGTGCCTGCGCTCTATGACCAGACCCGCCACGGAGTCGGCCCGCTCTGCGGCATCGGTGGTGGCATAGCCCATGGCGCGGGCGGTGTGTGCGTCCACGATGCCGGTGGGGGCCAGCCCGTTGGCCTGCTGCCAAGCCTTGACGGCCGCCTCGGTCACGGGGCCGAAGTCGCCATCGTCCTTGATGCCGAGGAACTGCTGGAGGAGCTTGACCTCATTGCCTTTGGAGCCGTGCTGGAGGGGTGTCATGGTGGGGGGTACGGATAAATCAGAAGAAAAACCTGTTGTCTGTGACCAGTCTCAGATCTTCAAACACTCCACGGTC
The DNA here is from genome assembly GCA_964500205.1 of uncultured Chryseobacterium sp. Classification (GTDB taxonomy): domain Bacteria; phylum Bacteroidota; class Bacteroidia; order UBA10329; family UBA10329; genus UBA10329. The sequence continues at coordinate 4,925 of CAZCNS010000007.1, forward strand.
ATAGATTATCCTGTGTGCCTTGACAGCCACCGGGATAGGTGTTGCGGCCCCGGAACGCATTACAAGATGACGGTTACTCTTGTATTCGACCTCTGCACCCAGCTCGATGATGTTATTGAACTTCACGTCCACATCCACACCGAAGTCCGTGTCAGACTTGATTTCCACGTTCACATTCTTAGCCTCCAGAATACCGGAAATGACGAGCAGACGATCACGATTGAGTTGTTGGAGGAGTGGGGGGTTGGAATGCATGAAATCGGCCTCACTCAGGTAGTTGATCAGCTCTCCGACCGGGCATGTTCGCGTACCAGCCTCATCATAGCTTACTGAGATGCTGCCCTTCCCTGTGATTCCAATGTTCGCGCCCAGATTGCCCAGTCCGAGGCTCTGAAGCAATGTCTCAAGCACGGTGAGTCCGACTTTCAGACCATATTCCTGTTTCACAGTGGAGTCAACATCCATTGCTGTAGCAATGGATGTAGTTAGTTGCCCCGTTCCATCGAAGGCATGCTTGATATCCTCGTACAACTTCTCTGCCTCGTCCAAGGGAAGTTTTCTCCAGATTTGTAGCAAGTTGTGGTTTCTGATTGGGCCATCGATGTAGTCGTAGCCTTGTTCGCGGAGTTTTTTTACGAGTGACATGGTGATTTTGGGTTATAGGTTTGAGTTGTTATCGGTTCAATCTTCATCGTCCTGATCGAGTATCCAGTCTCCGACCTCGATGATCTTGTCGATGACATTGTCCACGTCATTCGGGGTGAAGACCTTGGCCACGTTGAGTACTGTTCTTACCCAGCCCCACACGCGGTCCAGTTTCTCAAGGAAGGACAGTGAGTCCTCATCTGTGATCTGCTGCCCATCGGCCATGCGGTCGCCAATGAGCACAATGCGCTCCAGTGCCCTGTCCAATCCCTCTCTTGTGATTCGCAGACTGATGGCGAATTGAAGTGCGGCACGCACCGCTGGCCATATCTCGTTGAAGCGTTCCTCATACACAGAGCCTTCCAACTGCTCGATGGCCGGCATGGCCTTGACCTTGGTGGCCAGGTCATCCCATCTCATCCTCTGAAGGTCCTTTCGGACAGATCTCGCCTCCCTGCGGGCCAATCTTCTTTGTTTGATGGCTTCCCTGCGGGCCTGCCTTTTCTGTTTTCTCTCTTCGCGTGTCATGGTCGTAGCGGTTATTGGGTTAAATCAAAGAGGAGCCAAGGAGTCCCTGAATCATGAAATGGGAGTAGTTGAAGTCACGGGTTCATATTTTCCTAAAAAATGACATTGGGTTACATGAACCGCCTTAGCATAGGCGATATGCTCCGAGGATTGGGCATTGATTTGTTTTGCAATGAAATTTCTCCAGCATGTGCAGTGGCTCTATTCCCGTCTGAGAATCGGAGGACGCCTCGTCATACTTCCCATTGCTGCTGTACACTGCATGTGGGGCATTCCAAAGCACCAGATGTTTCTCGTTGCTCAAGGAAGTCGATGTCAAAGGGCTTATGTCGATTTTATTGACACCTAACAGTTTATAAATCTCACTTGTCGCTTCGCCCTTGTTAAGGTCATCAACTGCTCTGTAGAAGTACTTCGTATCATCACCTCTCATAAGTTGTTTCGACCGGCACATCACCGCGAAACAGAATGCAGAGTATTGACTTGTCTCCTCAGCGTTGGGATGTGAATCCACTTCGATGAAGAAATGCTCCATTCCGAAATCCAAACGTTCGAAGGATAGGACTACTGACTTACCGTCTCGTCTGATTACGGTTACCTCCTCGGCATGGGGGTCGATTGTAACTTCTTGAAAAACGCCATACAGGCCGAAAGTCCCAATGGCTGCTTTTATCAAAGCGATGGAAGCGCAGTTCCCTCCTCCTCCTAATCTTGTCCACAAACCAGCGAATTTCACCCTGTCCTGCTTGAAGGCAGCGAACAACTCGTCAGGAGTTACCTGAACTACATCTTTTCGGGTGATGAAATCGTAATTCATGCTCTTAGTTTTAAGTGCTCCACCTACTCTCTCCCAGCTTTTCGGCTCCCGCTGCAATTCCTTCAATCATCAATCATCAGTAATCAATCATCAATCTCAAGGCGCCACCAGCCGCTCCTCCCTGCCCCGTGCCTCCTTGAAGACGAATCTGTTCAGCCCATCGCCCGCCCGTGCCAGCAGCTTCATGTACTCCACGTAGGTGCGGCCTGCGCTGCGGTAGGTGAAGCCGAGCGTCTGCCCGTTGTGCAGCTGCACGGTGATGCGGTCGTCCCCTACAGCGAAGGCCACCACCCCGAGGCCGCCCTCCAGGTTGCGGTAGGGCTGCATGGAGGTCATCATCGGGGTGGGCAATTCAAGTGCAGCAACTGTCTGTCTCATATCGATGGTTCTTTCATCATTCGTCCTCGGTCTTTCCGCAACTGCAGCATCTCCGTCCTCCTAACGATCTTCATTCTGTGATCTGCAATCGTTATTCTGCGCTCGTTATTCAAAGGAGCCTCCTCCCCGGCCACCGTTCCCATTGCTTCATCACTCGCCAAAGTCAGCAGGGAGAGCCACCCGGTGGCCGGTTCAGAGACCCCGTTCATGATTGTCCATATTGGTAGCAGCCATTGGTGCAGGGCGTGCCATCGCAGGGGCACTTGATCTCGGTGATGTTCGTCCCGTTCTTGGCGATCAGCACCGGGCATTCGTTGATGTTGTAGATGTGATAGATACCTGCATCGGAGGTGTCGTTAGACCCGATGAACTTGTTGGCCTTGTTCTGCTCCACAATCCACAGCCCGGCCGAGCGCAGACCCATGTTCACCTGCTTGGTGAATACCTGTGTGGCACTGAGGGTGCCCACTTCGAAGCTGTTGTTCACGCATCGGAAGGCGATGCCGTTGGTGTAGTCCTGGTCACAGACGAACTGGCCCGTGGAGGTGAGCTTGATGCGGAGGCGGTCCTTGGTGATGATGACCTCGTGCGTGCTCAACGCGTACGCGCTTGATGGCGTGAAGGTGTAGGATGACATGGTCTGTGCTTTATTTGTACGATAAACGTTAATGTGTGCAAACCAACTTGATGTATTTCGTCCGTCCAAACCAACTTTATCGAGTTAATTCCCTCAAATGGGGACCCGACACCCACTAACGAATCGCTGAAAACCCCATGAGGACTGATATTCTTGCCCAACTGATAGGCTCGCTCAATTCCAAAGAAACACGGTGTTTCAGGTTATCAGATTTTATGATGAAGGGCAAATGGAGCGAAGAGCGCACCCTCCTGTTCGATGCTCTGGTGCGCAACCACAATCTCACGTATGAGCAACAGCAGGCGCTATTCAGCGGAAGTGCATACTCCAAGATAATAGCTAAGGATAGGCACAAGATGTATCAGGAACTTATAGCGTCTCTGCTGGACTACTACAGGCGGAATCCAGGGTCGTCCGATCCGTGGAGGCCCTTGGACGAATCGCGTCTGCTGCTTGCGAAAGGACTTTCTGAACAGGCTGCAGTCCGCATTCAAGAAGGTATTGGAATGGCAGAGCAGGTACATGACGTTTATGCAGAACTTGTACTTCGCGAACAGCTGCGCACTACCTATAAACTGATGCCAAGACAGGCGCTAAGTGCGGAGATCACAGAGAACGACTACCGCCTCGACATGTTGAGCCAGCAGATTACCAACCTGACCCGCTACAACTACCTGAGTGACCGCATCTTCGACCTGATGCGCAAGTACCGCTTGGCAGACGACATCTCCGTGCGCAGTGCCATCGATGTGCTGATGCAGGATGAACTGATATCTGACATCAAGCACGCCATCTCCCTGCCCGCGCAGATCAGGTTCGCCAGCATCAGGGCCTATCATGCGGAGTGTACAGGCCAGCTGCAGGAGGCCATGGACCACCTGCATGAGGCTGTTGCCCTCTGGGAGAGTAGCCCCGCCCGCATCGCCTACCTGCCCCACCTTTACCGCCAGGCGCTGGCCAATCTCATCGGCCTCTACACCCTCACTGGCAACCTGGATCAGGTGCCCCTCCTGCTCAAGCGAATGGAGCAGATACCGGTGCAGGGCCAGCGGGCAGAGATGCTCGCCTTCTGCGACACCGAGCTGCAATATCAGCTGTACTTTATGAATTCCGGACAGTTTGAGGCGGTAACAGCACGCGAGGGGCTTGTCATGGCAGGACTGGGCCGCTTTGCAGGCTTTGTGATAGAAAGCAAGGAACTGACGCTACTCTACAACCTGGGCATCACCCACTTGCTGCTGGGCCGCGACAAGAAGGCACTCCAGTACTTCAACCGCATCCGCGACAAGGGCAGGCTCGCATCGCGCCTCGACCTGCAGAGCACCGCCCGCATCTTCCGTCTGCTGCTGCTCCTCGAGAAGGACGACACATCCAGCTTCCACCACTACCTGCGGAGCAACAAGCGCAGCTTCCGCAGCCACATGCCCACCTTCAATATGATGGAGGCGGTCTATGACTGGCTCGACAGGTACGCGAATGACTTCCACACCGCGCTCAGGCATCAGCATCTCACAGAACTCCGGTCGCTCATCGTCCCTTTTGAGCAGGAACGCGTGATGGGCGCAGAGGAGATCCTGCTATGGACCCGCAGTCGCATGGAGGGCCGCAAGATGATCGACCTGATGCGCGAGCAGAAAGCCCGGTCCGCCACCGATGGCTGAACGCGGTCTCCGAGCTGCTGGGAGTCCGTCCACTGTTGTGGTCATCAAGCCTGCGGTTCAGGTCGTCTGTGCTTCCGATGTAGTAGCGGTCGATGTGCTCGGAGTAGATGATATAGGTGAAGAACATCTTTTCCAAAAGAAAAAGGGGCCATCTCACATTGAGACAGCCCCTTGGTGGAGAATACCGCCCCGAAAGCCTTCGGGGTAACCGGTGACCTTCCCGCTGCCCAGCGGGACGCTCTGGTCAGCTGAATTGATCCCCTGAGATAAGCAGTTCGAGATACGCCCTGCTCTTGCGAGCCTTCAGTCGTTTCTCCTCGGCCAACGCCTCCGAGCGGGTGGCAAATTCCTTTGACCACTTCAGCATCCACGGCCCTTTTCTCCTTGTGCTGGGAGTCCGTCCACTGTTGTGGTCATCAAGCCTGCGGTTCAGGTCGTCTGTGCTTCCGATGTAGTAGCGGTCGATGCGCTCGGAGAAGATGATATAGGTGAAGAACATCGCTGGACGGAACAAAAAAAGCCCCGAAACCTCTCGGAATCGGGGCTTGGTGGAGAATACCGGAGTCGAACCGGTGACCTCTACACTGCCAGTGTAGCGCTCTAGCCAGCTGAGCTAATCCCCCATTATTTCAAAGACACCACAGGGAAGTCGAACCGCTGACCTTCCCGCATTGCTGCGGGACGCTCTAGCAAGCTGAGCTAATCCCCCATTATTTCAAAGACACCACAGGGAAGTCGAACCGCTGACCTTCCCGCATTGCTGCGGGACGCTCTAGCCAGCTGAGCTAATCCCCCATTATTTCAAAGACACCATAGGGAAGTCGAACCGCTGACCTTCCCGCATTGCTGCGGGACGCCTTAGCCAGCTGAGCTAATCCCCCATTATTTCAAAGACACCACAGGGAAGTCGAACCGCTGACCTTCCCGCATTGCTGCGGGACGCTCTAGCCAGCTGAGCTAATCCCCCATTATTTCAAAGACACCATAGGGAAGTCGAACC
>CAZCNS010000007.1:10690-64816 GCA_964500205.1 uncultured Chryseobacterium sp.
TGCTGCGGGACGCCTTAGCCAGCTGAGCTAATCCCCCATTATTTCAAAGACACCATAGGGAAGTCGAACCGCTGACCTTCCCGCATTGCTGCGGGACGCCTTAGCCAGCTGAGCTAATCCCCCATTATTTCAGAACGGACGGCAAAAGTAACATTAAGTCGAATGAAAAAAACGCTCCGAGCGAAATACCGTCAAACGGCAGTCTGTGCAAGCTGTGGACTGTGCTCTTTCATCAAATCCATCGCCTTGCGCACCATATTCTCCGAACCTATGAACAGAGGCGTGCGCTGATGCAGCGAGGTGGGTTGAACCTCCAGGATCCTACTGAAACCATCGGTGGCTAAACCGCCCGCCTGTTCTAAGATGAAAGCGAAGGGATTCGCCTCGTACAGCAATCTCAGCTTGCCACGTGGTGCCGACTCCGTGTTGGGGTAGATGAATATCCCTCCTTTTATGATGTTGCGATGAAGATCTGCCACAGCCGAACCGATGTATCGCGAAGTGTAGGGGCGCTTGGTGGCAGTATCCTCCTCTTGGCAATACTTGATATATTTCTTCACTCCATCCGGGAACTTCACGTAGTTGCCCTCATTGATGGAGTAAATGGAGCCGTCCTTGGGCACCTTCATGTCAGGGTGCGAAAGAAGAAATGCTCCGATGGACGGGTCGAGGGTGAAACCATTGACCCCACATCCGGTGGTGTAGACCAGCATGGTGCTGGAGCCGTAGATCACGTAGCCGGCAGCCACCTGCTCTGTGCCCTTCTGCATGAAGTCGGCCATGGTGGCAGGACCATCCTCCGATATTCTCCTGTAGATGGAAAAGATGGTACCGATGCTCACATTCACATCAATGTTGCTTGAACCGTCCAACGGATCTATGGCGACCACATACTTGCCATGCGATGCGTATCCGTTACCGAACTCTACCACACCTTCATCTTCCTCTGATGCCACACCGCAGACTTCGCCACGGTCGCGCAGGGCGCGGATGAACTGCTCATTGGCATACACGTCCAGCTTCTTCTGCGCCTCTCCCTGAACGTTGGTCTCACCCGCATCTCCGAGAATGTCCATCAGGCCGGCCTTGTTCACCTCTCGGTTCACGATGCGCGCGGCCAAGCCGATGGAACTCAAAAGACGGGAAAGTTCACCTTTTGCGTACTTGAAATCATCCTGACGGTCAACGATGAACTCACCGAGTGAGATGACCTTGTTCTGTTTTGGGGACATTGTGCTGATGGGAATGAGAATATGCTGCTGGGGATCTTTGGTCACAACCTCATGATGTACGCCAACTTGAAGAACCGTTTGTCTTCGGGGTCTTGCGTAGTGTTGATATTGACGAACTGACCGGTCACCGGGGCTGTGCCGGGATTCTCGGCCATGCTTGAGACGGAGATCACGAACTTATCCGTCAGATCTGGTGTGCCGTTGCTACCGTTGCACAGGGCCCAGCCAGCGGGTATGGATGCATTGGTGCCTGACCACATGATGATGCCGCCCTGTGGGATATTGCCCGAGCCGGGCTGTTGGGTAGTGGTGAGCCTCACCCAGCTGCCGAATGGGGCAGTGGCCGGTGTGGGGAGGCTGTATCTGTAGTACCAGAAATTGCCAGAGTCGGTCTCGTAGATCAACAGGCCATTGGCCAGTGTGTCGTTATATGAAGCCGCCATCCCATCGCGCTGGATCCGGTTCATGGCAGGTATGAGAAGTCCCTTGGACGGTGTACCGGTGATGACACTGAATGGATTTGCGATATCGAGGATGGCACTGGGTTCAGGCGTCACAGTGCCTATTCCCACGTTATTCGTCTGCGCATTCGCAGAGCCATTAGACAGTGAACAGACAAGAACTGCAATGGCAAATAGGATGGTCGGACGGAAGGACATGGTGAATGATTTGCAGTTGTTCGGTTGCCAAAGATAGACTTCCCCAAAAACTCTTAACCTATTGATTCAAAAGGGGAAGATGATGGGGATCAAAATGCTGGTGATGAGCCAGAATATCAGATTGAGGCCGATGCCTACCCGCGCGAAGTCCGAGAATCGGTAGTTCCCGGCCCCATAGACCATGGCGTTGGTCTGATAGCCGATGGGGGTGAGGAAACTGGCCGAGGCGGCAAAGGTCACTGCCATGATGAAGGGGGTGGGGTTGAGGCCCAGAGACGCAGCTGTGGCGATGGCGATGGGTGCAACAAGGGCAGCAGCGGCATTGTTGCTCATCAGCTCTGTGAGCAGCGAGGTCACAAGATAGAGCCCCGAGACCACGACCACAGGACCGAATGCGCCCAGACCCCCGATGAGAGAATCGGCTATGATCGCGTCCAGCCCACTGTTTCCCATCGCCTGTCCGAGACTCAGGGCACCGGCCAGCAGGAAGATGATGTTCCAACTGACGGACGCATAAGCTTCTTTCATCGTGATGGTGCGCGAGACGACAAGCACTGCCACAGCGGTCATCGCCCCGATCAAGATGGGCATAATGCCCAAAGTGGCCAGGACGATCATCAGAAGCATGATACCGAGCACGAGTCCGAACTGTTTTTTGTTGAAATCGATGAGGCTGTCCTGCGAAAGCATGATGAACGGACTCTGACCACCACGCTCCAACTTGTTGATCTGACGGATGAAGTGGGTCTTTATCTCCGCGAGAATGACATCGCCCGCCCGCATCGGTACGTCATAGAGATGTTCCTGATGCACTTCCTTTCTGTGTCGGATCGCCAGCGGTATGGCGCGATAGCTCCTCCTGAAGTCCACATCGCGAAGCGTTTTTCCCTCAAACACAGAACCCGATGGGATGACCAGTTCAACCAGCGAGCTGCCACGTTCGGTCAGGTCGTTCCCACCGATGCGAACGGAGGGTGTCACCTGTATCCGCATCTGTTCTTTCATGGAACGTATGCGCTCAATATCACATCGCACTCTGAGCGTGTCGCCCGCTTGGAGCGTGAGGTCACCGGGGGGCATGTTGATGGACGCACCGCCCCGTCTCAGTTCGACCACATCAAGCCGCAGCTCATTCACAAGCTCACTGCCCATGATGGTTTTTCCAACGTCTGTAGATGTGGAGAGCAGCTCTATATCGGTCAGGTAAGCACTTTCGTTGAAGGAGTCGGTCAGACCACTTCCTTCTTCTCGGTCAGGCAGCAGTCGGAAACCGATCACCAGCATGTACAGCACCCCGACCACAAGCAGCACCGCGCCCACGGGCAGCATATCGAACATGCCGATGGCGGGCAGGCCATGGTTCTCCACGATTCCACTCACCAGTATGTTGGTACTCGTTCCGATGAGCGTACACATCCCCCCGAATATGGACGCGAACGAAAGCGGGATGAGCATCTTAGTGGCGGGAATGCCCGACCTTCGGGCGATCTGCAGGATCACCGGGATGAACACCGCCACTACGGGGGTGTTGTTCACCATTGCGCTCACTGCTCCCACGAACAGCATCAGTGCGGCCATGCTCAACATATAGCGGCCTTTGAATCCTGACGAGATGTGGATGGCAAGGTGCTGCAAGGCCCCTGTTTTCAGCAGCGCACCGCTCAGGATGAACATGAACAGCACCGTGAGGGTGGCACTGTTGCTGAAGCCCTGAGCGGCCTCCACGGGCGAGATCACCCCGGTGAGCACCAGCGCGACCATGATGAGCAGGGCCACGGTGTCCACCGTCAGGTATTCCGTGGCGAAGAGCACCACGGCCACAAGAATGACGATGAGGGTAATGATGGCCTCTATGCCCATTTTTCAGAAAAAGCGGTGGTAAAGGAACAAAAGAAGAGGCCGTCCCTCACAGCGAGAAACGGCCTCTGAAAAGCACTGAAGCGAGATTTTACTCCTTGGCTGTCCCGTTCTGCTCAGAGACAACTCCCTCTTCGGTTGAAGTGGTCTCCTCATCAGATGTGACGGCTGTATCTGCTGCATCGAGCACTGCTGTTTCTACAGTGTTCATGGCCACTTCCACCACTTGCTCCACCTTGGTAGCATTAGCATCAATGCCCATGGTAGCAGGAAGCTCCAACGCGATGGAAGGTGCGATAACAAGCGCAACCACTGACATCAATTTCAGAAGGATGTTGAGCGATGGGCCGGAAGTGTCCTTGAACGGGTCACCCACAGTGTCGCCCACAACGGTCGCCTTGTGCGGCTCAGAGCCTTTGTAGTAGGTCTTTCCGTTGATGTCCACACCTTCCTCGAACATCTTCTTTGCGTTGTCCCAAGCACCACCTGCATTGGACTGGAAGATGGCCATCAGTACGCCCGCAGAGGTCACACCTGCCAGCAGACCGCCCAGCATCTCAGGGCCACCGGTGAAACCAACGATAACAGGTACGATAACGGCCAGAAGGCCCGGCATCACCATCTCCTTGATGGAAGCCTTGGTGCTGATCTCCACACACTTGTCGTACTCGGCCTTGCCGTCAGCAGCATCGAAAATGGCCTTGTCCTCCGCACTCCAGGTCTCCTCCTCAGTGCCTTCATTGCGCTTCATCACGGCAAGGGCTGCTTTCAATTCAGGGATGTCAGCGAACTGTCTGCGAACCTCCTCGATCATCGCCATGGCGGCACGGCCCACAGCGTTCATCGCCATGGCCGAGAATACGAATGGCAGCATCGCACCCACCAGCAGACCTGCCATTACGGAAGGCTGCGCGATGTCGATGGTCTTCACATTGGCCTGTTGCATGAATGCTGCGAAAAGGGCCAAGGCTGTCAGTGCCGCAGAACCGATGGCAAAGCCTTTACCGATGGCAGCAGTGGTATTACCTACGGCATCGAGCTTGTCGGTACGCTTGCGCACTTCTTTTGGGAGTTTCGCCATTTCAGCGATACCGCCCGCGTTGTCAGAGATGGGGCCGTACGCATCCACAGCGAGTTGGATACCTGTGTTGGCAAGCATTCCGACCGCAGCGATAGCGATACCATACAGACCAGCAAACTCGAATGCCACGAGGATGGCCGCAGCTATCAGCAGCACGGGAATCGCGGTGCTCATCATACCCACGCCAAGACCAGCGATGATGTTGGTGGCCGCACCTGTCAGCGACTGACGAACGATGCTCAGTACGGGAGGAGTCCCCGTTCCGGTGTAATACTCTGTGATCTTACCGATACCAAGACCTGCCGCGAGACCTGCCAGTGTGGCGAAGAACACCCCGTTTGCAGTAAATGTCTTCCCGTCAAGAACCCATTCGGCAGGAAGAAAATGACCGATGATGAAGTAGGAAAGGACTACCATCAGGCCCGCAGAGCCGAACTCACCGATGTTAAGGGCAGTGTGGGGGCTTCCGCCCTCCTTTACCTTCACGAAGAAAGTACCGAGAATGGATACGATGATACCCACAGCAGCCAACGCCATCGGCAGCAGCACAGCACCCAGACCACTGAACTTGTCAGCGAACTCAGGCGCAGTGACGAAAATGGCTCCCAGTACCATGGTACCGATAATGGAACCCACGTAAGACTCGAAAAGGTCGGCACCCATACCGGCTACGTCACCCACGTTGTCACCCACGTTGTCCGCAATGGTGGCAGGGTTAAGCGGGTGATCCTCAGGGATGCCCGCCTCAACCTTGCCTACGAGGTCAGCGCCCACGTCAGCGGCCTTGGTGTAGATGCCACCGCCCACACGGGCAAAAAGTGCGATGGAAGAAGCACCGAGCGAGAAGCCCGCCAGCACGTTCAGCACTTTGGTGATGCCCCACTCGGCACCGAGGAACTGTGTGTATATGAGGAACAGACCGCTGAGACCGAGAACTCCGAGTCCCACAACACCCATTCCCATCACCGAGCCGCCACCGAAGGCCACCTCAAGCGCTTTTCCGAGAGATGTGCGGGCCGCGTTGGTCGTACGGACGTTCGCCTTGGTGGCAACCACCATCCCCATGTAGCCTGCAAGGCCTGAGCAGATGGCGCCCATCACAAATGAAAGGGCCACGAACGCGTTGGAGTCGGCCTCTGCATTGCCCTTGAAAGCCAGCAGAACTGCCAGGGTCACTACGAAGATGGACAGGATCTTGTATTCGGCACGGAGAAAGGCCATGGCACCCACATTGATGTGCTTGGCGATGGTTGCCATACGCTCAGTGCCCACTTCCTGCTTGGTCACCCATGCACTTTTCCACATGACATAGAGCAGCGCAACCACTCCGAACAATGGGAGGATGTAAATGATGTTCATTTGTAACGATTTAAGGTTTGGATTCTTTTTTTGAAGCGCGCAAAGGTAAACCGCGCACTCATTCAGGCAAGGAATACATATAAAGGTGTAACTCAGTGGGATAATGGAAAGTCATGAACACCTGATCGTGTTTCTCCGAAAGCCCGAAACAGGTAAGGTGAAAACCCGTCTGGCGGCCTCCATCGGCAATGCTGCCGCGTTGAGCGTTTATCAGAAATTGATAAGAATCACGCTCAATGCAGCAGCAGCGTTCTCTGGTGAGAGAAGGTTGTTCTGGACGGAGCAAGGAGCGGATCGCTCACTGACGGAGGATGGCAGGTTTCACCATTTCGTGCAGCACGGGAACGATCTTGGTGAGCGCATGGCAGCCTCCTTTGCCTTGTCATTTGCCGAAGGCGCACAGAAAACGGTCATCATCGGCAGCGATTGCCCGACCATGAGCGCAGACGTGCTGCGGCAGGCGTTTGACGTGCTCGACACGCATGACGCGGTAGTCGGGCCTGCGACCGATGGCGGTTACTACCTGCTTGGGATGCGCCAGTTGCACGAGGATTTTTTCAGGGAAAAAAAATGGAGCACTGCCTCGGTGCTGACCGCCACGCTGAATGATGCCAAGAGGCTCGGTCTATCCGTTTTCTTATTGGAGGAAATGAGCGACCTCGATAACGTGGACGATCTTCTGAGGTCGCATCTGGGGTGAGCCGAATGCTCATTAACCATGCAGATTGAAAATGAAACTTTCAATCTGCATGGTCATTACCACTAAATGATACCGTGAAGGCTGCCACCCTTGGCACCGAGTGCATCGACACGCTTCTCAACCTCTGGGTCGGGAATCAGCAGAGGGGCATGATGGGGTTTCACACGGGCATCGAAAACCACTGGGCCATTGCATCCCCAGTGCTTGTTGCGGACGAAGGCATCCACACCATGAATGTCGTGCGAGGGGTTGCATCGCGTGAAAGTGACCCACAGGAAATTATTGTCCGTTCGGGCCACAAATGCGCTGTCATCGCACACGATGATGAACGGGAAGCCCTTGAGCTCCCCTACATGCAAGGAGAGCGCATCGGTCAGGGACGGGATGTCCGAACCGTTCGCATACTTTCTGCCAGAGATGGCAAGGATGCCCGGCATAACTACTTCGGGGTCAGTGAAACCATCAGGCAAGGCGAGAGAGGAGGGAAGCTCCGAGGAAAGCGCCCTGATCGGAGGCCCTGCGGCAGCAATGACCACTTTCGAACCGGTGTTGAGTCCGTCACCGCTATAGTCGAGCGTGTCGATGGTGGTATTGGTGTGGAAATGCAGGTCGCGGGTGGTGTCGATGCGCTCCAGAATGTGTCGGAAATAGCCCTGTGTGTCGTGCGTATCGAGGCGCTCGGAGTCCTGTCGCGCTGCGATGAAGAGGAACTTGGCCAGCGACATCTGGTTGAATCCAAGGATGGCATTGGCGATGGTCAGTATCTCCTGCGGCCTTCGGGCATCGCTGTAAGGAGTGTATCGCTCACTGCCGATGGCCAACAAAAGCGGATGCACCCCGGCCGCGTCCACGGCATGGACCTCTTTCAGCCCCGGGATGGTCTGCGGGATGATGGGGCCGGTTATCTCATGGATGAGCGCCCCGAAGCTTGTGTCCTCTTGCGGTGGTCGCCCCACCACGGTGAATGCCCAGATGCCATTGCGTTTGGCAAGCACGCGCTTCACGCGCATCAATGGGAAATCATGCGTCAGGCTGTAGTAGCCGAGATGGTCACCGAACGGACCCTCAGGCTTGTTCTCCATCGGATGCACCTCTCCGAGGATCACGAAGTCCGCATCACTTGAAATGGTGTAGCCCTCCCACGTCTGGTAGCGGAACCTGCGTCCGCCAAGTGCGCCAGCGAAACTCACTTCGGGGATGCCTTCTGGCAACGGCATTACGGCTGCGAACGTGTGCGATGGCGGTCCGCCCACAAAAACAGCCACCTTGAGCGGGAGTCCAAGCGCATTGCTCTTGGTCTGATGTACGCCTATGCCCCGGTGAAGCTGGTAGTGCAGCCCTATCTCGTTGTCCTGCAAATAGTCGTTGCCACCGAGCTGGATGCGGTACATGCCGAGGTTGCTACCCAGCACCCCAGGACGGTCGGCATCCTCGGTATAGACCTGAGGAAGGGTAACGAATGGCCCCCCGTCCATCGGCCAATGTTTGATCTGCGGAAGGTCGCTGACACGCACGTCCTCGAACTTTGACGATGACCGCATTGGCAGAGCTGTGAGACCGCCCATTGCCGCACTCGGTAGCCAAGATGGGTTTTTCAAGGTAAGCATCGGGTCTCCTTTCAGTCGCACAAGTTTGCTCACGCGCTCCAAAGTGTCGCGGAACATGAATCTGCTGCGTTCCACCGAGCCAAAAAGGTTGGACACCGCCCTGTACTTACTGCCTTTGATGTTCTCGAAAAGCAGGGCCGGCCCTCCATTGGCGAAAACACGCATGTGGATAGCGGCCATCTCAAGGTCGGGGTTCACCTCCTCGCGGATGCGGATGAGATGCCCGTGACGCTCAAGGTCGTTCACACACTGTTGAAGACTGCTGTAACCCATTCGGCTAAGATAACCCGCGAGGGGTCCGGGTGTTCGCTGTTGAAAACCACTCTGTCGTTGGCATGACTTTCATTTCAGGACGTTCAGTTTCCGTTGAGGGCGGTCCAAAGCATCCAACCGCCCATGCCGGTCATGATGATGCCCACTGCCTTGATGCCCCGCGTGATGGACGTGGTCTGGAACCGTGATCGGTATCTTTTCATCAGCATCAGCATCACTACAAACCAGAGGAAGTTGCCTATGCCCACCCCGATGGGGAAACCGACCTTCTCCCATTCCCCGAAAGCCCCGAAAGTGCTGTAAACGATAGCTGCCACGCCCGACCATGTGACCATCAGCGTAGGGTTGAGACCCGCCACGGTCAGTCCCGTCAGGAACGGGGTCGCCTTGCTACTGGCCTGCGGTGTTCCGCCATCAGTGGGGTCGTCCTTTGCTTTCATCAAAGCGAAGCCGATACCAAGCCCGATGAGCAGTAACCCGCCTATGATGCGCGATGCCGATTCTACGATAGGGTAGCGCACGAACAGATAATCGAATCCGAGCAGTGCCAGAGCGCAATAGACCGCCTCAGAAATGGCAGCTCCCATTGCCAGCGTGATGCCCTCACTATACTGACCGCGAAGTCCTTTGCGCAGCACCAGCAACGCGATGGGCCCTGCCACGGGCATCGAGCCGATGAATCCGAGCAGAAGGCCGAGCAGGGAGGCGGTCATGGGGAAAGGGCGAGGGTCGGGTGTCGAGTGCGGTCAGGATTCGAATAGCGTCTTCTTTATTTTCGGAAAAACCTCATTCAACAGCAGGTCGTATTCCTCTGGCGTATCGCATTCCATGAAGATGTGCTCATCACCGAAGGTCACAGCCCGCAGCAGCCCTTTGTGCATAAGCATCTGCGTAAGGTCTTCGTGCTCCACCCGTGTTTTTGCACTGGTATAATGCACCATCCAGTCATTGGCAGCCTTGATGGTGGCATGATCCTGCGGCTCAAAGAGCAGAATGCCAGTGGCCTCACCCATACATTCGAGGTCAGCGGTCATAGGTGTGTGCAGCAGCCCCTTGCCGTGCATGCGTGGAATGCCGTTGTCGGCAAAAACCAGCACTTCCTCGTTGTCATCCTGCGTTTTCTTGCAGATGAGTGTCTTGCTCTCGGTGATGGGGCTGTCAGCAAGAAGCCGCATGATGTGGTGCGTGTAGGCGATGTCTGCATCCATCAGAATGACCCGCGAATCCCCGTCCAAGATGTTGAATTCGCTGTTCCAAGCAAACCATGCGGAGTGCGCACTGCCGGAATTGGCGAGGTCTTCGGTGGGGTTGAGTATCCATTGGATGCTCACTTCAGGGTCGTGGTTGAACTCTCGCCCGAAAGTGACCTGGTTTCCCACCAAGTAGATCTCTTTCACCCCAAGGATGGTCAGGTTGTGAATGTGCAGGTCAATGAAGGTGAAATCCCGGTCATCCCGGTCGATGGGCACGAACGGTTTCGGGGTTCCGGTGCCCAGTTTGCGTAGGCGGTTGCCAAGCCCAGCGGCCAGTATCAGTGCTTTTGTTACGGGTTTTGACATGAGGTCGTTTTACTGGAAAAAAGGTCAATTGCG
Organism: uncultured Chryseobacterium sp.; assembly: GCA_964500205.1. Lineage (GTDB taxonomy): Bacteria > Bacteroidota > Bacteroidia > UBA10329 > UBA10329 > UBA10329. The sequence continues at coordinate 21,051 of CAZCNS010000007.1, forward strand.
GTAGGCCCCGTTGAGGTAGAGATTACCGAGCAGTGTGGTAGCGAGGAATGTGGCTGCTGAATAGGCCAGCACAACACTGAATCCCCACATCGGGTCACCCAATATCAATGCTACCTGAAGGATGGTGATGACAGCCTCCCCGGTAGAGATACTCATCAGGACGATCAGGCCGGCAAGCTTCGGGTCCTTGGCGTTGCGAATGAGGAAACGGGACTCTCTTCTGTCAAGCGGTGCGCTCGATCGCACCCGCTTCATCAGATCCGGGAATCGGGTGGGGATGGCGATGCTGTTCTGGATGATCTCCACCATCCAGACGAACCGCTGGAACGGGCCACTCTCCGAATGATGGGAATCTGCGTAGCGCTCGTGCAATTTCAGTTCAACCTCGTTCACACCCGTGGCAAGCGGTGCCTGAAAGCGGTTTTTCTGAAGCACGTAATTCATTGCCATGAGTATGGAGAGACCGTATACCCCGGCTGCATTGCCAATTACCCCGATGTTGCCCGTGGTCTGTACGAGATAATAAACGATGGCCCCCAGCATCATTGTGAAGCCGAACCCGTCTGCCAGTTCGTCAATGACTGCTCCGTGTAAGGAAAAGGATTTCTTGGCCCGCGCCAGTACCCCGTCCAGGCAGTCGAGTACGTTCCTCACCTCATAGATGAGCGCACCGAGGAGCAGGTCGCCTTGTGAGATGTGCCATGCCGCCAGTGCCGCCACACCGAGGTGAAGCCCCGTGATGTGGTCAGGTGTGAGCGGTGTGCGCACAAGTGGTTTAACGAGAAGGTGGCAGAGTGGGTATCGGTAGAACCGATTCAAGGGGTCCACATACCACTCTGCAAGGGCTTTCGACTCTGCCGTTACGGGTTCGGGCGGTTCTTGTGCCTGTGGAGTGTTCAAGTTCGCGCTTTCGTTTGGGGCCGCAAAGGTGCGATGGATGTCCTTAACGGTGACATAACATCCGTCAAGTTGCGCAGCAAGATCAGTGGTCGCTCACCAGCGGATGGAGCAGAAGGCGCGGTACTTCTCCCGTGCCTCGCCAAGACCGAGATCACCGCTCTTGCGCAGGTCATCACATCCTTGCGGTTGCTGATGGTTGAAGATGCGCACCGTACCACGGTTGTGATATGCCTGAGCGTGGTCGGGCTTCAGTTGAATGGCGCGGTCGAAATCGCGGAGGGCATTTTGCAGGTCATTGAAGGCGGCATATACGCTGCCGCGCAGGTTCAGCGCTTCAGGGTCGTCCGGATTTTGTCTGATTAGCTGCTCCGCCAGCTCCATGGCTCCTGTGCGGTCACCGAGCTGCTTGCGCAACAAGCCCTCATTGTACGATGCCAGGGTGTTCTCAGGATTCATTTTAATGGACTTTTTGAAGTCCTCAAAAGCACCTTCGATATCGCCAAGGGATTTTCTGGCCAACGCTCTGTTCAGCAGAGCATTGGCCATGTCGAGTTCTATGGCTAGACCTTTATTCAGGTCTTCGAGGGCAGCTACGGTATCACCCAGCATTTTCAAAGCTTGTGCACGATTCACATAGGCCATGCCCAGCTCCGGGTTGAGTTCCAGCGCTCGATCAAAACTGACGATGGCCTCTTCGGGACGATTTTCAGCAAGCCGGATCAGACCCTCAATGTCGTAGGTGATGCCGCAGTCCGGGTGAAGTTCGGAAGCAGTGCGCAGGTCATCCTCAGCAGCATCCAACTGACCATCGCGCATCAGTAGGATGGCCCGTTGCAGATAGATGACGTAGTTGGCGGGGTTGAGCGTAATCAAGGTGTCATAATCCGCAATAGCTCCCTCGATATTGCCCAGCTCAGTAAGCACGATGGCCCGCTCCGTGAGCAAAAGTGTGTCTTGGGGAAACTGACGCAGTGCGCGGTCAAGGTCGGCCTTGGCACCCTGATAGTCGGCTATCAACATCTTCACCTTCGCTTGCTCATCGGCCAGCTTGGGCGCATACGGATTGAGTTCGGTGGCTTTCTGCAGGTCGAGTTGTGCCTCTTTGTTTCTGCCAAGACGCGCAAGCAGCTTACCCCTTGCCGCGTATGCCTCAGCATTGGAGGGGTCCAACGAAATGGCCTCGTGATAAAGTTGCAGAGCCTCCCACCAGTTAGCCAGCCGCATGTGATTCTCCGCACGGCTCAAGCGTTCCTGTGCCTCGGCTTGGTGGCTGGGAGCCATCTGCGCATAGCCGGACATGTGCGTGAGAACGAAAATGGTCAGGGCTGTGAGGAGTCGCATAGGCGATTCTTTTTTGCAAAGTTAACTTGTTCCGAAGGGCAAATGTTCGTTTAGGTTTGCTGCAATTCCTGCAAATTACCTCAGTCTGCGGTGAAGCCTTGCTCCAGCATAACAGGCAGGTCTTTCTCCCTCACCTCGCATCTGATGACATTGCCTGTGAGGCAGTGGCAAGCGAAACACATGTCAGGCTCATTCTCGGCCTGCACCGAAACGCTGAAGACTGCTACACCAAGGTCGTCAAAGAATTCCTTGACGGCAGATTCTGTATCATCATTCGGCCACCAGGGGTCAAAGCAGGCCGTCTCCAGATACTTGACCCAGACCCGCTCTTTTTGGCAGGAGGTGAAAGAAATGGCTGTGAGGAGGAAGATGAGGAGATGGTGCGCTTTCATTCTTCGGGGAACTGAAAGTCAAATATATGGTTCACGCCACGATTCCTTTCCCCGGTTCTCGGAGTGCTTTTGCCATCTGACCCTTAAGTTATCTTTGTAAGACAAAACTGTACTGCCATGATTCGCGAAGTCATTTTGAAAGTGCCCGAGGAGCGTTACCGCTTCGTGATGGAACTCATCGACAATCTCGGTCTGGAGGTCGGGTCGGATGTGGAGATACCCGAATGGCAGAAGAACATCGTCCGTGAGCGGATGGCCGAGTACAAGGCGAATCCGAGCATTGCCATTCCGTGGGATGATGTAAAGGACAGTTTTGACCTTGATGCGAAATGAGATTCCGAGTGCGTGTCCTGCCCTTGGCCAAGGCTGACATACAGGAGTCGATCAAGTGGTACAACCACAGGCAGGAGGGACTTGGAAGAAGATTTCACGGTGAGGTGAAGCAAGTGCTTGAACACCTCGCTTCCAATCCCTTTTTCGAGAACAGGTATGAAGATGTGCGTTGTGTGACACTGAGACGCTTCCCTTTCATGGTGCATTTCTCCGTTGACCAAAGCAGGAATGAGGTCATCGTTCATGCCGTGTTCCACACCTCTCTCAATACTGAGGGCTGGACGCGGAGGTCTGAATGAGCGTCCCAATTACGCCTTCACCCCCTTCTCCAACTCCCGCATATCATCGCGCAGCCGTGCCGCCTCCACGAAATCCAAGTCCTTGGCGGCCTGTTCCATGGCTTTGCGGGTGCGGGCTATGCGGTCTTTCAGCTCGTCCTGCGTGAGGTAGGCCGTGCCCGTCTCGGCAGCTTTGCTGAGGGTGGGTTCGATGTCGTATTTCGCTTTGCGCTTCATGGTACCCGCCACTGTGGTCTGCTCCATGATGGCCTCGCGGCTTTTCTTCAGCGCTGTGGGCACAAGTCCGTGAGCGGTGTTGTAGGCGATCTGCTTCTCGCGCCTGCGGTCGGTCTCGTCTATTGTGGCCTGCATGGACTTGGTGATGGTGTCGGCATACATGATGACACGGCCGTTCACATTCCTTGCCGCGCGGCCAGCCGTTTGCGTCAGTGAGCGTTCGGAGCGGAGGAAGCCCTCCTTGTCCGCGTCCAGTATCGCCACGAGGCTCACCTCGGGCAGGTCCAGCCCTTCGCGCAGCAGGTTGATGCCGATGAGCACATCGAACGTGCCGAGGCGCAGGTCGCGGAGTATCTCGGTACGCTCCACGGTGTCCACATCGCTGTGGATGTAGCGGCATTTGATGGAGAGGCGCGCCATGTATTTCGCCAGTTCCTCGCTCATGCGCTTGGTGAGGGTGGTCACCAGCACGCGCTCGCCCTTTTTAATGGTGCGGTCCACCTCTTCCAGCAGGTCGTCCACCTGGTTGATGCTGGGGCGGATCTCAATGACAGGGTCGAGCAGTCCCGTGGGGCGTATCACCTGCTCCACGAACACCCCGCCCGTCTTGCCTAGCTCATAGTCAGCGGGCGTAGCAGAGACATAGACCGTCTGTCCAGCCAACGCCTCGAACTCCTCGAACTTCAGCGGACGGTTGTCCATCGCAGCGGGCAGTCGGAAACCGAACTCCACCAGATTGGTCTTGCGGCTGCGGTCGCCACCATACATCGCGCCTATCTGCGACACACTCACATGGCTCTCATCAATGAACAGCAGATAATCGTCTGGGAAATAGTCGAGCAGGCAGAACGGCCGTGTGCCCGCATTTCTCCCATCGAAATAGCGGCTGTAGTTCTCGATGCCTGAGCAGTAGCCCAGTTCGCGCATCATCTCTAGGTCATACTCTGTTCGCTCTTGCAGGCGCTTGGCCTCCAGCGGTTTGCCTATCTCGTTGAAATAGTCCACCTGCTTCACCATGTCTTCCTGAATCTGCCAGATGACACCCAGCAGCGTGTCGCGGCTCGTGACGAAGTTGTTGGCGGGGTAGATGACCACCTCCTTCAGCGCGGCCAGCGTGCTGCCCGATGTGGGGTCGATGCGCTCCAGTTCCTCTATTTCGTTCCCAAAGAATAGGATGCGGTAGGCGTAGTCGGCATTGGCGAGATAAACGTCCACCGTGTCTCCCTTCACGCGGAACTGGCCGCGCTCCAATCCCGCGTTGCAGCGGCTGTAGAGGCTGGTGACGAGCTGGTTGAGCACCTTGTCGCGGCTCAGTTGGTCGCCCACGCTCAGGCGGATGACGTTCTTCTGGAAATCGGTGGGATTGCCGATGCCGTAGATGCACGACACAGAGGCCACCACCACCACGTCCCTGCGGCCTGAGAGCAGCGTGCTGGCCGTGCTGAGGCGGTGCTTCTCTATCTCATCGTTGATGGCGAGGTCCTTCTCGATGTAGGTGTCGGTGGTGGGCAGATATGCCTCGGGCTGGTAGTAGTCATAGTAGCTGACGTAGTACTCCACCGCGTTGTGGGGGAAGAACTGACGCATCTCCCCGAAGAGCTGCGCGGCCAGCGTCTTGTTGTGGCTGAGGATGAGAGCGGGGCGGTTCAGATTGGCGATGACGTTCGCCATGGTGAAGGTCTTGCCCGAGCCCGTCACACCCAGCAGCACCTGATGCTGGTCGCCCCGCAGGATGCCTTCCGTCAACTGGCGGATGGCCTCAGGCTGGTCGCCCGTGGGTTGGAAGTCGGAGACTAAGTTGAACACTTCGGCCATGGAGGCGAAGGTAGGTGCGCTTAATGCCTCAGATATAGGCTGAATCCTTCCCTTGCTTTCTGTACTTCTTCTCTTCGCTACGTTTTACAAATCCAATGAGGAACTTCTTGAATCCGGGGATGTCTTTCATCTTGGGATTCTTACCTTTTTTCTTGTATCGATCGAAATAATACTTCGTGGAGAGCACTGCAAATGCCGCACAAGTATTGTGATCCAATTCATCGCTCAGATTGTTGAGTTTCACAGCTTCTGCACCAAGAGCCTTCATTTTCTCATACGCCACCTCCGAGTTGTTGTAATGCACTTCTCGGTCGCCTTTGCAATAGCACAGTTGCACCGGAGCCTCAGGTTTCCAGTCCGTTAAATTGTTCTCGGCCAACCGCTTCTTGAATGGAAATTCTGGGTCGCGCAGGAAATCATCTATGTATTCCTGCTTCACCATATCTTTTGGGATAGGCGGCAGCAACTTGTTCAAATCGTCCAACGTACGCGTTTTGTTCTCCTCAAAGTAGTTTGGCAGCAGCGTGTCGTAGGGCGCACGGAACACATCATAAGGGTTTTCAATATCCATAATGTTGTAGGCCAACTGATAGGATAGCAACAAATAAGGCAAATAGAACGGCCGTGGATATTCTTTGAACATATACCGGGACTGCTCACCCGTCATGTCGTAGGCGCCTGACATGGGCGATGAGGCCGTGACCTGAAAGCGTGGGTCGTTCAAATCTTGCAAATGCTTTTGAGCAGCAAATGATGCATGTCCTCCTTGCGAATATCCTGTGAGGAACAATTGGCCATTGTGCTTGATTCCGAGTTGTTTGTTCAATTCGTCCACGGCATACAGCATGTAAATGAACGACTGCGCCTCAGACCAAGCATGCTGATAAAGATGCTTGCCTTCGCCTTTTCCAATGCCGTAGTAATCGGGATAAATGGCTGCGTAACCGTCTGTGGCAAAGGCCATGCAGATGAACATCTGCGCATTCTTGTCCGTGATCTCCCGATGCCTCTCGATCTGTGTTCCGTGACCGTACATCATGTAGGGAACGGCCTCATCGGTTTTCGGAACGTAGTAGATGCCGGACGCTTTGCGCATGGATCCGTCCAACCAAGGCACCTTGTAGATGATCTCGTACACATCCATACCCAACTTCACTCCGAGTGCGATGTTGGGCACACCTTTCTCTTTCCAAACGGCTTTCACATCGGCCTTGGAATAGGATTTCACCAGTTCGTGACTGATGAGTATCGGGGCAGAGACCGTGTCGGTGCCATGGGTGTTTTCGGAGAAAAGCAGCGAGAATATTGCTGCAAGAAGCAATTGGGAAGGATTTTTAATCATCTCGCGAAAGTACAATGCATGCATCCGTTGGAAGAATGGAATCTCAATTGTTTGGCAGAAGTGACAGCGGTCACCTTGAACCGACCGATCCGTGCGGAACTTCACGGTTTAGAGTGGGTGGCTGAACAACACTCCTCCCAAATCGTTTCATCTTAAAGCAAACCAAATGAAGAATCTGAAAAGTTTATCCGCAGTACTCGCCTTGCTCCTTTTTCCTTTTCTGGGTATGGCCCAGTCGGGAATGGAGGATGTCATCTACCTCAAGAACGGCAGTATTTATCGAGGAGTCATCATCGAGCAGGTGCCCAATGAGAGCATGAAGATCAGAAGTGCGGGGGGCAACGTGTTCGCAGTGCGCATGGAAGAGGTTGAACGCATAGCGAAGGAGGACCTTCCGGCCCCGGCCATGCAACAGGGTGGCAACTGGCCTACCTGTGGTTGGATGGGAGCCATGCGCGACACCACCTTTGAATCGCGGCAGCGAGGGTTCTTTTTTCAATCTCAGGTGCTTCTTGAGAATAGGCAAGGAGGTGTCAGGCTCATCTCCGGTTACAAGTTTGGCCGTTTCGGTGAGTTCGGTATCGGCATCGGCTTCGACCGTGTATTCTCCTCGCCCGCCAACGAGCGGTTGAACGGCTTTGAGGAGGAGGCGCTCGCGGGACTCTATTTGCCACTTTTCCTTTATCATTCGCGGGATCTTTACAGCAACAGGCGCATAACACCGTTCTATGCCATCGAGGGCGGCTATGCGATGGCATGGGAGGGTATAGACGGTGAGTTTGCTCAAGATGCCATGGGCCGCAGGCCACAGGGAGGCCCCATAGGCGGTGCCGGCCTTGGTTTCAAGATGTACTCGAAGCGTCACCGTGGTCATTTCAGTGTGCTGTTCAACGTGAATTTCAAGCGCGTGAGCTACGAGCGGGATGTCAACGTGTTCGATAGTTCCGGTCAGCTTACTGGGACTTTCGTGGGCGAGGGCACGGCCAATCTCGTGTTCCCCGGTGTGCGTTTTGGCATCGGATTCTGAGCTGGTTGAACGTCTGGGCATCCGTGCCGCTATCTTCGCGGCATGGACCGATTCAGACCCAAAGACAAACGCCCACCCTCCAATTCGCTGATTTTCGGCATTCATCCTGTGCTTGAGGCCATTGAGGCCGGCAAGGAGTTGGAGAAGGTCTATCTGCGAAAAGGTTTGGTGAGCGATGTGGCGGGCCGCATCCGCAAAGAGTTGCGTACCCGTCAGGTTCCGGTGCAGGAGGTGCCTGTAGAGAAGCTTAATCGTCTCACATCCAAGAACCATCAGGGCATAGTGGCGATGCTGTCGCCCATCGAGTATGTGGATGCGATGGAGGTGGTTCAAGGAGCTTTCGAAAGAGGCGAGGAGCCGCTTTTGGTGGTGCTCGACCGTGTTTCTGATGTGGGCAACCTCGGTGCCATCTGCCGCAGTGCGGAGTGTGCCGGGGCGCATGGCATCCTCATGCCATCGAAAGGCAGCGCGCAGGTCAATGCCATCGCGGTGAAGACCTCTGCCGGGGCGGTATTCAACCTCGGCATGGCGCGTACTCACGACCTCAAGAGGAGTGTGATGCAACTACAGGCATCAGGCCTACGCATCGTGGCCTGCACCGAGAAATCAGGGAAAGACGTTTACGACTGTGACCTCACCGGGCCCATAGCCATCGTGGTAGGCTCGGAGGAGGACGGTATTGACAAGGCCATCATTGACATGGCAGATGAGCGCGCACGAATCCCGATGGCCGGCAGCACCGGTTCGCTCAACGTCAGCGTGGCCGCAGGGGTCATCCTCTTCGAGCGGCTTCGGCAGCAACGCAAGGATGGATAGTCGCCATGCAAGGTGGATGCTGTGGACGGTGCTAGGCATCGGTGCGGCACTGCGCCTTTGGCAGTACCATGCTTTATCATTCAGCAACGATGAGTTGAGTGCGCTTTCGCGACTTGGCTACGACTCCATGCGTGATCTGGTGATGGGCGGAGTGCGGCCTGATGGGCATCCTGCTGCCGCTCAGGTGGTGCTCTGGCATGTCACGCGGTGGTTCGGTGACGGTGAGACCGTTGTGCGGCTACCGTTCGTGATGGCGGGCATCGGGGCCGTCTGGTACACCTTCAGGATGGGTCGGGCCTGGGTCGGCATCTCCGCAGGATTGCTGGTGGCCGCGGCCATGACCTCGTTGGAGTTCCCACTTCTTTACAGTCGCATCGCTCGTCCCTATGCGCTGGGGCTGTTGTTTTCCACCGTCACCGCCTATCACTGGATTCGCGTAATGCGCGGCACGCATTCCACATGGAACCTGCTGATGCTGGCCCTTTCGCTCGCACTGTGCGCCTACACGCACTACTTCTGCGGGCTGACGGCAGCCGTCATGGCAATCATCGGCATGCTGGCGCTGAAAGGCGATGTCCTGCGCAGTTACCTCTATGCGCTGGGTGGGGCAGTTGTGCTTTTCCTACCTCACCTACCTGTCACGCTGCATCAGTTGGGCATGGGCGGTGTGCCATGGGTCGGTGTGCCTCAGGAGGACTGGCCTCTGGAGCACCTGTATCACGTGATGAACTGCTCGTGGGCGGTGCTAGGCATATTGGCAGCCGTGGGGTTTGTGGGTTGGGTTTTCTTTCGGCCAAGAAGAAATTGGATGCAATGGTTGCTGCCACTGCTGCTCTTCGCAGTCCCGCTGCTGGTGGGTTTCTTCTACTCACGTCATGTCAGCCCCGTTCTCCAGCATAGTGTACTTCTTTTCTCGTTCCCCTTCCTGCTGATGTTCCTTTTCTCAGGATGGGATGACTCGCGGCCATGGTTCACCTTCGTTGGGGTGGCGGTAGTGCTGGGTGCTGGTGTTTTCAGTACTGTTTCTCAAAGAGATTTTTTCGGAAAAGAACATTTCGGTGTGTTCAGGGAATTGGCGAACAGAGCGGTGATATGGCAGATGGAGTATGGTGACAGCCTCCTGCTGGTGGCTGATGTTAACCATCCCTCGTACCTCGATCGCTATCTTGACCGCACAGAGAATCCGGGCCTGCGTTTCCATCAGTACCGTATCTCTGAGGGTGACGGTCTGATCCGTTTGAAAGAGCTGATGGCAGACACCTCGCGTACTCACTTGGCTTACGCTTGGAGCACCATCAACCAGCCTTTGGAGGTGGAGCGTATTATCTGCGAGGAGTTTCCTGTGGAGGTGGAGATCGAGCGGCATTTCAACAGCGGTGTGCGGCTTTTCAGGAGGGGAGCACCTATTCATCGTGTCATTTCCGAGTTCACTTTCGGAAATGATGACGGCTGGCAATGCGACACGGCACGGGTGGCAGTTGATTCCCTCGGCAACAGATGGTTCATGCTGAACTCTGAGCATCCTTATGGCCCTGCGTTCTCAACATCAACGGAGGGGCTGGGCACTGGGGTGAGTGTATTCGTTGAGGCTGCACTGCCCGACACACTGGCCGAGTTCCTGTTGGTTTTTGAGCAGTGGTCGGGTGACGAGCGCTATGTTTGGGAATCTCGGTCTGTGGATGCGCAGATTCGGCAGGGGGGAACGGGTTGGGCTGTTGCCGATTTCGACATTGTTCCCCGGAAAAAAGAAAGTGATGCCGTGAAAGTCTATGGCTGGACAGTAAATGGTGTCCCGATCCGTGTGCTGCGGATGGAGGTGCGAGAGCGTTGAAGGCTCAGGGAATCCGCATACCGATCAGCAGCGTGTCATCCAGCTGCATGAGGTTGCCCTTCCAGCGATGAAAGCGGTCGCGCACCATCCGGAATTGCTTTTCTGCAGGGAGGGAATGCGCCTCGAAGAGCAGTGAACGGAAGTTGTCGTACTTGAATTTCTTGCCGAGCGGCCCGCCGAACTGGTCCGCATAGCCATCGGAGAAAATATAAATGACATCATCTGACTGGATCTCTACCTGGTGATTGGCGAATTTGCGTAGCCGATCATCAATGAACATGCCGATGGGGAACTTGTCGCCCTTGGTCTCGGTGAGATTGCCGTTTCTGATGAGATATAGCGGGTTGTAGGCCCCGGCATATTCCATCAGACCGTTCTTCAGGTCGAGGGTCACAAGGGCGATATCCATTCCGTCCTTGATACCCATGGTGTCCTCTTCCTTATCTCTGAATATCTCGCATACCCTGTGGTTGAGGTAGTCGAGTATCTGAGCCGGATGAGTGAGACCTTCCTCCAGCACTGCGGAGTTGAGATGATTGATACCGATGATGGACATGAGCGCACCTGGCACACCGTGGCCTGTGCAATCCACCGCTGCCACCATCACCTTGCCGTCACGCTCCTGCACCCAATAGAAGTCACCGCTTACGATGTCGCGGGGTGAGTGGAAAATGAATGATTCCGGGATGTGGTGTCGGAACCTTTCTCTGCTCGGTAGTATGGCATCCTGAATCAGCCGGGCATACTGGATGCTGCTCAGGAGGTCTTCAGTCTTCTCGTTGATCTCCGCGTACGCCTTGGTCACCTTGGCCTTGGCATCGTTCAGTTCCCGCGAACTGAGATCGAGTGCCCGTTCCAGGAGATTGAGGTTCTCTTCGTAATGGGCGTAGGCATCGTCAACAATGCTGAGGAAATGCTGCATTTCATCAGGCACATCCACGTCCTTCAGATGCTTTCGCATCTGACGCTGAAGCAATTTACTGCGCAGACTTTCCAAAATGTTCCCTCCCGGTCAGATCTCTGTGAACGTGGTGATGGTCATCGTCTGGTTGTGCAGTTCGCACTTCGCTGACTCCACCAACGGTGAGATTTCCCCGTACGAGTAGAAGCCGGTAATGGTTGCATTATCACCCAGAACTTCCTTCACGGCCTCTACTTCTTCCTCCACACGTTGACCAAGGACCAGTTTGCGCCCTACGCAACTGATGAGCACCGCAAGGCTCTCTCCTTCAGCACTGTTGCGAACTTTCGTGTGCTCTGCTGCAAGATTGGCACCATCAACAAGGCGATCAAAATTTGCTTTCATGAGCCGCACGTATGAGCCCTCAGGAAGGTCGCCTGCGAAGGTCATGCTGCCTTTTGCCTCGTCCACGGCCAGCACGGTGCGCACAATGGTATCCGAATCCTCGGTGAATTTGAGACCTAAAGGGAACAGCAGGGCTGACCCGGGAAGCTCGGCTGCCTTATCACCAAGATAACGTTTGTAGAGGTCCAAGGCTGATTGGCCATCAAGCTCATAGAGTACGTTGCCTTCGGAGCGGGTGACGAGCCGTTCGGCCCCGAAGATGTCCCATCCGCCAACAGAGCCGTAGCCCACCTTCAGCGCGTTGCCGTAGAAACCTACCGCTACGATGTTCTTCTCCTGTGGGGCTCCATTCAATCCAACGATTGTTTTGCTGAACAATGCCGCATCACCGGCCAGCCCACCAGTGCATGTCACTTCGCTGGTGAGTGTGTTGTTTATGCCTTTGACGATCTCACTGCCGTTCACGTTCAGCCCGTCAGAGAGCAGAAATATGTGACATAGCCCCTCGCCCTGAAGCATTGTTGCGAGATGCGCGCCTGCATCGGCACTGCTACCCGCCTCATCTATGTTGATGCTGACGGCCTTGATGGCGGTTTTCTCGAAGTCGATCGCAGTGATGGCAAGGGTATCGTCATACACGAGGTCTTCAAGAATCTCACCAGAGGTGCTTCCCAAGACTATATCGGCATTCGGATATCGCTTTTGCAGCTCATCGAATCGGGCACTGTCCTCCAATATGGTGCGAGCCCCGAAGACCAGCACAAGGTCAGCAGCCGCTCCAAGGTCACTCCCGTTGATAGATGACAGTCCTTTTTTGGCTGTCCATTGCAGTTGTTCTGTTCTCATGTTGTTCCTTTTCCTGTTCCCTTGGTTCCAATCGGCAAACTAAGGTTAGGTTACGTTGGCTTTGACGGCAGGTTGTTGAGATTTTTTCCTTCCTACGTAAAATGCGTAGATGAATCCCGTAGCCTGTGTTATGGGTAGTGTGAATCGGGGATTCAAATTGTCTGATTCTGACAATGGTGCGCTGCTCAGAAAGAAACGGGATCTAATAGTTTCGAACTATCACCATCATGAATCTGAGAAAGCGTTTTTACAAAAAAGTAGGATGAAGTCCTTACCGAAAACCATTGAAGGAGTGCAGAACCCCGGCATTTTTTTGCCACCAGCCACCTCGATGGCAATCTGCACCGCAGACATAGCTGTGAGGGTGTATCCTTCCGGTGTGGTGATGGCGGAAGTCATTTTCTCGCCTTTGCCGTTGATGACCTCCCCGCAGAGATACATTGCATTTCGGGCACGTTCATCATCTGTTGGGCCAGGCTTGCCTGCCTTGATCTTTCTACGGAGCCGTTCCTTGAACCACTCTGCGCGGGTCAACCAGCCGAACCAGCGCCCCCAGCGCAGGCCCTTAGCCATCTGCTCAGGCATCGTCATGTAAACTCTCGTATCGGGGATACCGGTGCTGAAATAGGCCGTGAACACATCGCCCCATGGAATGGTGACGGCCGTGCGTGGTTTTCCTCCAAGATCGAATGTCCTGATGTCAAACGCCTCGGGCACGGTCTTGAGCTTTCCGTTTTCACGGATGGCCCCGCCCATCCCCATGCCTTCGACCACGGTGAGGCTGGTGCCCCGTGATGGTTTGCCAGAGCTGTGGAATGCCATCACAAGGCTCTTGGCATCGGGCATCCTTGCGTGGAGATGGGCCGCGAGGCAGTCGCTCGGCACGATGTCGAAGCCCGTGCCGGGCATCAGCATCACCCCGCGCTCCTTTGCCTTCGCTCCGAGGCTCTCGGCCATTTGGAATACGGCTATCTCGCCTGTGATGTCGGTGTAGTGCACCCCGTTGCGGATGCAGGCCTCCATCATGGGCCGTGCGGTGTGGATGAAAGGCCCGGCCGCGTGGATCACCACTTTGGCTCCCGATAACAGGCTGTCGAGCCCGATGCTGTCAGCAAGGTCGCAGGCAGAGTAGGGGAGGCCATGCGCCTCGGCCACTTTCTTGACGGCCTCGAGGTTCCTGCCCGCGAGCATCGGCCTGAGTCCCAGCTCCACTGCCCTTCGAACGATGAGTTCGCCAGTGTAGCCGTATGCGCCATAGATGATGATGTCTGCCATGTCCATGATTTACTGCAAAGGACGCAAAAGGATGCAGAGGAAACAGATCGTGTCTTTTCTGTTGGAAAGATGGTATCGGAATGCCTCCGTGAAGGTTGTTTGCCGTTCCGCAGACCCGTATGTTTGGTGCCCCAAAGTCATGGAGAGCTACATCGTTTCGGCCCGCAAGTACCGCCCTGCAACCTTCGAGGATGTGGTAGGGCAGTCCTCTATTACAGGCACACTTCAGAGAGCCATTGCCAACGATCATCTTGCCCAGGCATTGCTTTTCTGTGGTCCCCGTGGTGTGGGCAAGACCACTTGCGCACGTATTTTGGCCAAAGCAATCAACCATGCCACGGGTGATTTCGCGGAGGACGAGGATTTCGCCTTCAACATCTTCGAGCTGGATGCAGCGTCCAACAACTCGGTGGATGACATCCGCAACCTCATCGATCAGGTGCGGTTTGCACCGCAGCAGGGCAAGTTCAAGGTCTATATCATAGACGAGGTCCACATGCTCAGTCAGGCGGCATTCAATGCCTTCCTGAAAACCCTTGAAGAGCCGCCCGCCCACGCCATCTTCATCCTCGCCACTACAGAGAAGCACAAGATCATTCCCACGATCCTGTCGCGGTGTCAGATCTTCGATTTCAAGCGCATCACGATAGGCGACATGGTGAGCCACCTCGCCAACATCGCTCAACGGGAGGGTGTGACCATTGAGGAAGAGGCCCTGCATGTGATCGCTGAGAAGGCTGATGGTGCGTTGCGCGATGCACTTTCCATTTTTGACCGTATCGTCACTTTTGCGGGAAACAACGTGACCTACAAGGATGCGGTGGAGAACCTCAACATCCTGGACCACGACTACTATTTTCGGGCCACCGACCTCGTGTTGCAAGGCGACATTCCTGGATCCATGCTGCTCTTTGATGAGGTGCTCAACAGCGGGTTCAACGGACACGAGTTCATCAATGGTGTCGCCACTCATTTCCGCAACTTGCTGATGTGTCAGGATGCGGCCACGGTAAAGCTGCTGGAGGTGACCGACCGCGTGGCTCAGCGTTTCCTTGTTCAGGCCAAGACCTGCGCCCCGCTCAACCTGCTCAAGTCGCTCCGGTTCATGAATGAATGCGATGTGCAGTATCGAGGGAGCAAGAACCAGCGGCTCCTTGTCGAGCTCACACTCATGAAGATGTGCGCCTTGCACAAGTCACCTACGGGTGAGGCTGCCGAACCGGTGGCCGAAAAAAAAAACCTCAGTAGGCTCGTAGAATCAGTCGCTCCCGTAGTGGCCGTGGTCGCTGAACCGCCCGCCCAGACTTTTGCCCAGCCCGGGCCCGCGCAGGCCCTGAGGTCTGTGGCCGAGAAGGTGCAGGTTGTCCCGCCTTCCTCGTCATCACCGCAGCCACAGGTTCAGAACGGTGTGGCGAGCGCGGTAAAACTGACTGGGAGAAGGTCTGCACGCCCGGGCTCTGTGCGAATCAGCTCCATAGACGAAGAGACCGAGGAGCAGGAGACCGACCCCGACCTGCTGCCCAAGGATGCTTTTTCCGAGGAACGTATGCTGGAGGTGTGGAACGCTGCCGTGGAGCGGCTTTTCATTCTGAAACCCAGCCTGATGAGTTCGCTCACCAAGCATCTGCCCACACTGTCCGAGCCTTTGGTCATCGAGCTGAAGCTGGACAGCGAGCATGAGCTGGAGGCCATCAACGAGAACCGTCAGACCTTGCTTGATGAGGTGCGGAAGTCTTTGAATAATTTCAGTGTTCAGCTCCGGACGCCTGTGGAGGAGGTAATTACGGTCAAAAAGGCGTACACCCCCAAGGAGAAGTATGAGAAGATGCTGGACAAGAACCCGCATCTCGACCTGCTGCGCGACAAGTTCGGTCTGGAGCTGGATGTTTGAGGCGACAACAGAGGCCATAGGATGTCGCTACTTTTGCGGCCCTTTAGAACTAAGAACTTATCCAAAATCAAAACATGTCAGGAAACAAGATAACCGTCACCAACGGAAAGCTGAACGTACCGAACGACCCGATCATCCCCTTCATCGAGGGTGATGGCACAGGCCCTGACATCTGGTCCGCATCCAAGCGGGTGCTGGAGGCCGCAGTGAACAAGGCGTACAATGGAGAGCGCACGCTTGTTTGGAAAGAGGTGCTGGCAGGCGAGAAGGCGTTTAACGCCACAGGGGAGTGGCTCCCCAAGGAGACCCTCGATTTGATCGATGAATACCTCATCGCCATCAAAGGCCCGCTGACCACCCCCGTAGGTGGTGGCATCCGTTCACTGAATGTGGCTCTTCGTCAGGAACTTGACCTCTATGCCTGCATCCGTCCAGTGCGCTGGTTCGAGGGCGTTCCCTCGCCCATGCTCCGCCCAGGTGATGTGAACATGGTGATCTTCCGAGAGAATACCGAAGACATCTACGCAGGCATCGAGTGGGAGGCAGGCACGCCAGAGGTGAAGAAGGTCATCGAGTTCTTTACGAACGAGATGGGCGTCAAGAACATCCGTTTCCCTGAGTCATCCTCTATCGGTGTGAAGCCTGTTTCTATTGAAGGCACCGAGCGACTGGTGCGGGCTTCCATCGAGTATGCCATCAAGCACAAGAAGCCCAGTGTGACCATTGTTCACAAGGGCAATATCATGAAATACACCGAAGGCGGCTTCAAGAAATGGGGCTATGCATTGGCCGAGCGTGAGTTCGGAGACAAGGTGTTCACCTGGGCCCAGTACGACCGCATCGCAGCCGACAAGGGCACCGATGCCGCCAATGCCGCACAGGATGCCGCAGTTGCCGCTGGCAAGATCATTGTGAAGGACAGTATCGCGGATGCTTTCCTCCAGCAGATCCAGCTCCGTCCGAAGGAGTATGATGTCATCGCCACGCTGAACCTCAACGGTGACTACGTGAGCGATGCGCTGGCTGCCTCTGTGGGCGGAATCGGTATTGCACCGGGTGCGAACATCAACTACGTGACCGGCCACGCCATCTTTGAGGCCACACACGGCACCGCGCCTAAATACGCGGGGCTGGACAAGGTGAATCCGAGCTCGGTCATCCTTTCAGGCTGTATGATGCTGGAACATCTCGGTTGGGTGGAGGCATCCGAACTCATTTACAAGGGCATCGAGAGTTCCATTGCCAAGAAGCGCGTGACGTACGATTTCGAGCGATTGATGAAGGGGGCCACCCTGCTGAAGTGCTCTGAGTTCGGGGACGAGATCATTACGAACATGTAAGCTGTTAGCCTTAAGCCGATAGCTATAAGCTTGAAAAATGGAAGTCCCGCTGCAACCTCGGTCGCACCGGGACTTCCTGCTTGTGCTGGTAAAAACTTCAGATCAGGTCGAAGAAAGACCTCACCCCCACGAACCTTTCAGCGGTGAAACCCTCCGCGTACTTCACCCCGATGGGCCTGCCGAACTCTTTGGCCCTGCCGCGCAGAAAATCGAAGAAATCCTCGCCTGAGATGGGGGTCTGCGGCTCATGGCTTTCAGGGTCGTGGAACTGGGAGCTGAACGCCTTGATCGCCTCCAATTTCTTCTCGAAGAAAGGTGTCACATCAAAAACGATGTCGGGGCTGATGTAGCGGTCCTGAATATAGTGATAGACCGCCTTGGGCCGCCAAGCCACCTGCGCTTCCCCGTTCTGTGTGGTCACCACCTTCGGCAACCCTGCAAGAAAACATCCCTCCGACACCAATTGCGAGGCCCTGCCATGGTCAGGGTGGCGGTCATGTATGGAATTCGCCAGCACAACATCCGGACGGTATTTCCGGATTATTTCCACAATCCTCAATTTGTGCTCCATGTCGATGGTGAAGAAACCATCTGCCATGCCCAAATTCTCCCGCACCTGCAAACCAAGGATTCTCTTGGAAGCCTCAGCCTCCTTCAATCGCAGTTCAGCACTGCCGCGGGTGCCGAGTTCACCCCTTGTGAGGTCGATGATGCCGACCGTTCTGCCTTCAGCTATGTGTCTGGCGATGGTTCCACCGCACGATATTTCCACATCGTCTGGATGGGCTGCGAAGGCAAGGATGTCAACTTTCATGAACGGCTCATTTACCGAGCCAAGATACGATCTCGCTGTCTGTTGGGCTGGTCTGAGGCGAAAGGCTTTTCACCAGATTGCCATTCTCATCAACAAGGAATTTCTGGAAGTTCCACGTTACCTTATTGTCGGCCACTCCGTTCTTGGCCTTCTCTGTGAGCCACTGATAGATGGGGTGGATGTCCTTGCCTTTCACACTGATCTTGTCCATCATGGTGAAAGTGACCCCGTAGTTTTTTTCACAGAACGCAGCGATTTCCTGATTCGTGCCTGGTTCTTGTCCAGCGAAGTTGTTGGCCGGGAAACCGATGATCTCGAACTTCTCTCCACCGTGTTTGTCATAAAGCTCCTGAAGCCCCTTGTACTGAGGGGTGAGACCACATTTGCTTGCCACATTCACCACCAGGATTTTTTTCCCCTTCAAAGTTGAGAAGTCAAGCTCTTTACCATCGATAGTGTTCGCCTTGAATTGGTGGAAATTGTTCTGTGCCATGGCAGTAGTGGTGATGCAGGTGAAAAGAAGGAGAAGAGCGGTTTTCATGTGCTTGGTTTGTTGGTGTGCTGGTGAAACAGTCCCTCAGCGGTATTGTTCAGTTTGACAAAGGTGACAATTTCGAATGAGTGAACTGGGGAGATCATCTTTGAGTAGGGGGTAATAGAAGGGGGCTTCCGATCACGGGTTTCTATTTCTCGTATTCTTCATTCCTCTGATGAACGACTTTTGCCGCATGGTTCAGACCAGTGTCATTATTGCGAAAGCAGCACAGTTGCTGAGAGAGGGGCAGCTTGTTGCCATCCCCACCGAGACGGTCTATGGCCTTGCTGCGAATGCGTTGGATCCCGATGTAGTGCTGCGGGTTTTCGAGGCCAAGGGACGGCCGCATTTCGACCCGCTCATCATGCACCTGCCCGATGCCCCTGCCATACACGCTCATGTCAAGGACATTCCACCACAGGCCGAACTCCTGATGGCCGCCTTTTGGCCCGGCCCGCTCACGCTTGTGCTTCCGAAGAAGGCCCATGTACCCGATCTCGTCACTTCGGGCCTCGACACCGTGGCCGTGCGCGTGCCTGCGCATCCGATGACGCAGGAGCTGCTGCGGCAGCTCGACTTCCCGCTGGCCGCGCCCAGTGCCAATCTCTTCGGCCATGTCAGCCCCACCACTGCGCAGCACGTGATCGACCAGCTTGGTGACCGAATATCCTACATTCTTGACGGTGGTCCCACCGACATCGGCCTGGAGAGCACCATCATCGGTTTCGAGGAGGGAATGCCTGTCATCTACCGACTTGGAGGGCTGGGTGTGGAGGAGATAGAGCGCGTCATTGGGCCAGTGCGGCTGCACCTCAACCAAAGTTCGGATCCCAAGGCCCCGGGGATGCTCAAGAGCCACTACGCACCGCGCATACCGCTGCATCTGGGTAATCCGACCGTTCTTATGAAGGAATCACAGGGAGAACGCATCGGTTTTCTCGGTTTCAATCTCCCGCTGCGCGAAATGGCAATGGACAGGCAACGCATTCTCTCCCCAAAGGGTGACCTGAAGGAAGCGGCACACAACCTCTTCGCCCATCTGCGTGAGTTGGAGACCCTCGGCCTCGATGCCATTGTTGCAGAGGAAGTACCCAACGTGGGCCTCGGCAGGGCCATTAACGACCGCTTGCGGAGAGCTGCTACGAGGTAATCTGTGTTCAGCCGGTCAAAGCTTCTAAAAGCTCCTCTCCCGATTCGAACCACTCTACTTCCGCATCTTTCCTGAACCAAGTAAGCTGTCTTTTGGCGAACTGCCCCGTGTGCAGCTTGATGAGATGCACGGCCTCATCCAGTGTGGTCTTCCCTTCGAGGTGGTCGAACAGCTCCTTGTAGCCCACGGTGTTCAGCGCATTGAGGTTACGGTGCGGAAAGACGGCACGGGCCTCTTCCAGCCACCCCGCCTCCATCATCAGAACGGTGCGCTCTGCTATGCGCTGGCGCAGGATGTCCATCGGTGGTGCAATGCCGATTTTTCGAACTTGGAAGGGCCTATCGGCCGTTTTTTTTCCGTGAAAAGAAGAGAACGGCCTCCCGCTTACGATGCATGCCTCCAAGGCGCGTATAACCCGCTGCGGGTTCTTTCGGTCGATGCGGTTGAAATGCACCGGGTCGCGCTCTTCCAGTTGGGCGAGCAGGGGTTGCAGTCCTTTTTCCTTGAGGGCGCCAGCGAGTTCCTGTCTCACTGCGGGGTCGGAGGGAGGCACCTCGTCCAGCCCCTCGCACACGGCCTTGATGTAAAGGCCCGTGCCACCGCACATCACCACTTCATTTTTTTCGTTGAAAAGTGTTTCGATGATGGAGAGCGCATCGCGGGCGTACATGCCGGCACTGTATTCCTCATGGACAGAACGCGACCCGATGAGGTGGTGAGTCACTTCATTCAACTGCGCTGCAGTGGGCTGAGCGGTGCCGATGGGAATTTCACGATAGACCTGACGGCTGTCCGCAGAGACGATTTCTGTTCCGAGCCGCTTTGCGAGCACGATAGCGGCATCGGTCTTGCCCGAGGCGGTAGGGCCGCAGATGACGGTAAGTCGTTTGGCCTTAAAGGCCATTCTTAAAGGTCATCTGCATCAAAGTCGGAGAACTTGCGGTCGTCCTCCTCGTCATCGTCATCGCTTTCACTGATGTCGTCATCATCGTCATCCAAACCTCCAGACGACTCCGTGTCGTCATTCAGCAGCTCAGTGTCCTCCTCAGCCAGTTGCTCATCGGTGGGCTCGTCATCATCACGCTTGGCCTTCTTACGTGATGGACGATCCTCTTCATCTTCCTCATCGCTGAGGGTCATGGGCTTGACGGGTGGCTGGGTGTAGAATGGGGCATCGCCATGCACTTTGATACAGCGTGGGTAGGTCACCTCGTCCTCCTCCTTGAGTATACGCTGCAGTTCCAAGGCCAGTTCCACGGGCTTGTAGCTCATGGTGACACATAGGAACCGTTGGTGCGGGTCGTTGATGTGGCTTACCAGCTTGGCGGGCTCGCCCTTCATGTCGCCATCGAGAGCCGCCACGCGGTCGCCAGCGTACCAGGACGCATCGGAGGTGACGTACTCCGCAGGCTGGCCCTGCTGGAATCCGAACGCGGCCACCACTTGCTTGTGCAGGTCTGCGAAATCGTGACGTCCCCTGACCTCTATGTCACGGTAGATCTCGTGGTTGTCTTCTATGAAGACTCTGAATCGGTAAACGGCCATCTGGCTTCGATCGGTTGGTGCGGAACGACTCCATTATCGGAGGCGTTTTTAGACGTTGCAAAAGTGAGAAAGAGCGGGCGAAAAAACCAATGGTCTGAAAAGTGGTCGCGGTCAGTTATCAACCTGCGGTCACAAGGCCCAGTTCCTGCCCTTTTCGTAGCATGAGGGCGAAGGCCTGATCGCGGTCGTTGCCGATCTCCCCATCGAGGATCGCTTCGCGGATGGCGTCCTTGATGAGGCCGATCTCCCTGCCTGGCCCAATGTTGAAGGTGTCCATGATGTCCTGTCCTGAAACGGGTGGTTGCCAGTTGCGCACCTTGTCCTTCTCCTCCACCTCGACCAGTTTCTGGCGCACAAGCTCGAAGTTGGCCAGGTAGCGTTTCACTTTCTCATCATTCTTACTGGTGATGTCGGCCTCGCAGAGGGTCATTAGCGAGTCGATGTCCTCGCCCGCATCGAATGCCAGCCTGCGCACTGCCGAGTCGGTCACCACCTCCTGTGCCAGAACGATGGGCCGGAGGTGCAGCATCACCATCTTTTGCACGAAGCGCATCTTCTCGTTCATCGGCAGTTTGAGCTGGCGGAAGATTTCCGGTACGGCCCTTGCCCCTCGGTCTTCATGGCCGTGGAAGGTCCAGCCCTGCTTGGGGTGGAAACGCTTGGTGAACGGCTTCTCGATGTCGTGCAGGATGGCGGCCCAGCGCAGCCACAGGTCGTCCGTGTTGCGGCTGATGTTGTCCAGAACCTGCAAGGTGTGATAGAAATTGTCCTTGTGTCCGCGCCCTTTGATGATGTCCACACCGAAAAGCTCGGCCATTTTCGGGAAGATGATTTGCAGCAGTCCAGTGTTGAACAGCAATTTGAAGCCTTTGCTCGGTACAGGGGCCATCACGATCTTGTTCAACTCATCGGTGATGCGCTCCTGCGAAACGATCCGGATGCGCTCGCGGTGGTCTGCAATGGCCTGAAATGAATCTGTGGCTATGGTGAAGTCGAGCTGCGTGGCGAAGCGGATGGCACGCATCATCCGCAGCGGGTCGTCACTGTAGGTGGTTGCGGGTTCCAACGGGGTGCGAAGGATGCCGTTGCGCATGTCCTCCAGTCCATTGAAGGGGTCTACAAGCTCCCCCCAGTTCCTGCTGTTCAGACCGATGGCAAGGGCGTTGATGGTGAAATCCCTGCGATTCTGGTCATCGGTGATGGTGCCGTCCTCTACGGTGGGCTTTCGCGAGTCGAAATCGTAAGATTCTTTCCTGGCGCCCACGAACTCCACCTCCAGGTCTCCGTGGCGCAACATGGCTGTTCCGAACCGCTTGAAAACAGTGACCTTGGCCCCACCTATGGCCTTGCTAACGGCTTTGGCCAGCTCAATGCCGCTGCCGATGCACACGATGTCCACGTCCTTGGTGGGACGGGCCATGATGCGGTCGCGCACGTAGCCACCGATCACGTAAGCCTCCACACCGAGCCTGTCTGCGCAGTCGCGTACGATGGGGAAGATGGGCAGGCCGATGTGCTCAGGGACTTTCACGGGCGGCAAAAATACCGCTGTCCTGCGCGAACCGACCGAAAAGAAACAGACCCCGGTCAACCTAGCTTTTTCTTCCGCTGGGCCAGCATGTGGCCATAAAGTTTCGGGAAGAAGATCACGTAGCTGAGGGCAATGCCCGCCAATGTGAGAGCGATGAGATCGATTTGCTCCCCGCGCCATTTCCAGAAGCCATACATGATCAGGAATTCTCCTGTGACACCCAGAGGATAGAGTACGATGAACATTGAGTAACGAAGCCAAGCGACCATTTTCAGACCAAGGTTCAGCAGGTCGCTCAGGTAGTTGAGGGCACGCACCACCTCTGTCAGGGTCCAGGCCAGCAAGATGAGCGGGTAGCCGTACTTCTCTGAACCATCGCAGGGACAGTCGGAGGCCATCATCACCAGCAGGGACATGACAAGCAGCCGCGATGCCACTTGCATCCCAGTGAGCAGGAAGTTGCTTCCAGCGATGCGAAGCACGGTGTTCATCACCTCAAAGACGGCAAGACCTTGCGCCACAGCCAGTGCTATGGCCGCGCCCATGCCGAGTCGGAAGTCCTCCTTTGCGGCCACAGCGAGGAACACCAGCCACGCTACAAGCGTGACCCCGTTGAAAAGAATGAGCCAGTTTCTTTTGTTCATGGTGATAAGGGTCAGGTGAAAAGCCTCTACATGCAGCCACCTTGCGGCCGCACCACCGCCAAAAATAACGAGATGCCATCAGTGCCCAAGGCCGACATCACCGACAGGGACGACCTGTTATTGCTTATGAGTGTCTTTTACGAGAAGATGCTCACCGATTCGCAGCTCGCGCCCATATTCACCGAGGTGGTGCGGATCGATCTCGACAATCACTTGCCCGTCCTTGTCGATTTCTGGGACGGTATCCTCTTCGGAGGCGACCGCTATCGCAACAACGCGATGGCGATCCACTTGGAATTGCATAAGAGGTCACCGCTCACACAGCGGCATTTTGAGCTTTGGCTCGGGTATCTCAACGCATCAGTCGATGAACTTTTCTCAGGGGAAAAGGCCCATCTGCTCAAGACCCGCGCCCTCAGCATCGCCACCGTGATGCGCATCAAGACGGTTCAGGCGGACGGCTTGGGTTGAAAACCTGCTCGTAGCACCCCCACCGCGAGGAACAGTTGCAGGATTACAATGAACCGTAGCGAGTAGTGCAGCATCTGCGGCAGGAATCCCCAGCTCAGCAGCAGCGCGAGGCTCAGCCCGATTACCCCAAAGGTGTAGCGCCTCGCCCAGTGCGGTCTTTTTTTCCTGAAAAGGACAATCCCGTAGAAAAGGTGCGCGGGAAAGGCCCAAATCAGGTTCCAGTTGTTGGCCGCAGAGGTGTGGTTGGTGCCGAGCCACAGTAGCAGCAACGACCAGCCCAGCAGCCCGATGAGCACGAACACCGCACCCTCGATGACGGATGCCCGCCTGCCCGCTATTCGCAGGAAGGTGACGATGACCGCGATGAAAAGCAGGATGCCCACGAACAGCGGCTGCGGGGCAAACCAGCTTTTTTCCGTTACCACGGGCTGCGCCTTGTAGTGTACCATTCCCTGCTTCACGAGGGGCTTTGGCCCCTCATCTGTGAGGATGGTGGCGTGGTCGAAGGCCAGTTCCAGCTCCTCTGGCAGGAAGGTGTACTCGCGGGCTGTGGCGGGTCGGTCTATGCGTGAGCCGAGGCAGATATCGATACCGAGATCGCCCCAAGGCATGTCGCGCTTGATGCAACGGTCCACCAGCTCGCGGATGCTCCTGCGCGGCATCTCCACATGGCTGCTGTCGTATCTGATGATGCCACCCACAGCCTGTTCGATGATGTCGCGGGGCCGGGTGCTGCAGTTGTCGAAGAAGTAATCATAGAGATAGTCGCGGTTCTCTGGCAGAGCATTCTCCTCCAGCATCTCGAAGAGCCGCTGCCGCTGACCCAGCGTGAGGTTGAGCACCTGCTCATGCACGCTCCGGTCGTAATAGCTGTAGGCCCGAACGAAGTTGGTGAAACGCCCCACCGCCAACTGATAGAGCAGGTTTCCACGGGTGAAATTGAGGTAGAAGTTAGGTTGATTGAAGTTGAATGTACCGTAGTTGTACACTCGCTCTATGCCGAGACCAGGGTCGTGAACAAGGATGGCCGTGTGGCCGAATGCCTCGTACAGCTGATCTCCCGGTCCGCACGTGAGCAGGCTTGCACGGCTGCCTTCAGTCAGTACAGGAACGTTGCCATGCGCATTCGTGAAAATCCCCAGGGCAAGGAAAAGAATGATTGCGGATAGACGGCCTGACATCGGTTCGATAGCGGACAAAGGTAGCGGGAGCACCGTTGTTCATCCGCTCTGAAATCTTAGTGTGCATCGGGCGTTGGTGCTCTGCGACCTTTGTACTCGATTTCAATCATGGCATTTCTCCGAAAAACCCTCATCGCCACCCTCGTGCTGCTGTCGCTCATAGCGGTGCTCGGCATTCTCATCGTGTGGCAGTACGGGCCGAGGGTGAAGGAATTCGTGAGGACTGCCATCCACGGGAACATCACAACGGAGGTCAGTTTAGGTGAGGAAATGGACGTGTCCCTGTGGCGCGAGTTCCCACGGCTTGCGGTCGGGCTGCGCAATGTGACAGTGCTGGATGCCTTCAAAAAGGACACGCTGCTTCGGGCCGACCGCGTGTCCGTGCAGCTCGACATCATCAAGGTGCTGACCGACAGGCTCGTGATCGAGGGTATCAGCGTGTCGGACGGGTTCATCCGCCTTCGGCAGAACGGCAAAGGCGACTGGAACTATGTGGTCTGGCGCAAGGGCGATGACAATGAGTCGGCCACCGACCTGAGCATCGACCTGCTCGCGCTCAGTGGCATGACGGTCGATTTCGATTCCAAGAACTCGGGGCTTTCCTTTCTTCTTTTTTCTGAAAAATCAAAACTGAGCGGCCGTTTCTCGGATGACGACCAGCGCATCGGGGCCAGCATCCGTGGCATCATGCACCGACTGACCACCAGCGATGTGCTGCGCGTGAACGAACTGCCACTCGACCTCAAGGCCGTGCTCCACATCCGTGACGGGGGAAAGACCATCGGGGTGGAAACGGGCAATGCGGTGCTGGCGGGCAATGAGTTCATCTGGAGCATGTTGCTGCGCGATGGCGGTGAGCATCTGCAGCTCAGTCTGCAAGGCAAGGGCATCGAACCCGACCGCCTGCTGCCGCATATCTGGCCTGACATGCCGCAGCCTGTCCGCAGTCTCGGCATCCGCGGCAGGAGCGACATCACGCTGAGCCTCGAAGGCCCGCTGTCGGGGAAGAGTGGCCCGTCCCTCCACGCCACTTGGGCCATGTATGACGGGGGCATCACCTTCCTCGAACTGGCCGTGAAAGGCGTTCATTTCTCAGCAGACATAACCCTTCCCGACCTCGCCCGACCGCAGGAAGCCACCTTCACTTTTCAGCATTTCAAACTGACCACGCCAAGCGGCCAGGTGAGCGGTGACGGGCAGTTGCGCGACCTTCAGGACCCGTTTCTCACCATCCGAAGCAAGGGCCGCACACGCCTGGAGGAACTGCTCACCATCATCGGCACGGATGAACTGGCGGGAAAGGGCGCTCTCACGTGGGACATCGTTTTCGAGGGGCCGCTGGGCCGTGGGTTCAAAACCACCAATGCCGAACTGCGGAAGATGCGCTGGACAGGCAGCCTCCAGTTCGCGGACGTGGCCCTTGCGCTGGGCAACGGCATGCCGCCCCTGCGCGACCTGCACGGACAGGTGACCATGGAGGCGGACGAGACCCGCATCACGGAATTTTCTGGCGAAATGGGCCATCTGGTTTTCGATGGTGCGATGGACGTACAGCAGTTGCGCGAGGTGCTGGCAGAGCCGAATCACCCGCTGCGACTGCGGGCCGATGTCTCCATTAAGGAGATTGATGTGCAGAGACTTTCGCAAGAATGGACGATGGACCGTTCGGGCGGGGCGAAGGAGGCACGGCCGCTCTCGCTCTCGGCCTCGGTGAATGTGGGCCGCGTGAAGCACAACAGTTTCACTGCTGAAAAACTGAAAGGCCGGATAGACCTGAAGGATGGCCACCTCAAGGCCCGCGACCTCCGCTTCGATGCGATGGGCGGCACAGTGTCGGCCGAGCTTCATTTCACCCCCACAAAGGACGGTTCAGAGGTGTACATAGATGCCTCGCTGACGCAGATCGACATCTCACGGATGCTGCGCGAATGGGACGACTTCGGACAGACGGGCATCACCTCAAAGCACCTGCGCGGCCGTGCCGATGCCGACATGCAGGTGAAAGTGCCGATGGACCGTGAGGGCAACGTCATCCGTCCCGCCATGCAGGTGGAGGCCGACCTGCGCATCTCAGGCGGTGAGCTGATCGGTTTCGAGCCGCTGAACGCCCTCTCGCGGTTCATCTCGGTCGATGAGCTGCGGCATGTGCGCTTCGACACCATCGTCAACCATTTCAGCATCCGCAACCAGCGGCTCATCATCCCCTACATGAGCATCAACAGCAGCATCCTGAACGTGGACGTGTACGGTGAGCACGGCTTCAATCAGGAGCTGGACTACCATGTCAACCTGCTGCTCAATGACATCCTCCGAAGGAAGGCCCGGAAGCAGCAGTTCTTCGAGGGGCACGAGGTCATTGACGAGCGCGGGGCAACGCGGCTGTTCCTTTGGATACGTGGCCGTCCGGGCGACATCAAGGTGGGCTTTGACAAGAAGGAGGTGCGCCAGAAGGTGAAAGAGGACCTGAAGAAGGAGGGTTCGGCCATCAAGCAGCTCTTTCAGGACGAATTTGGAGGGAGGAAGCACCGGCAGGAGCAGGAGGAAGAGACTCCTGTGCAGCTCCGCTTGGAGGACGGTCCGTCCACGCCTTCATCAGAGGAAATGAAAATGGATAAGCCTAAGAAGAAGCGCAAGGGTCTTTTCTCGAAGGATGAGGAAGAGGAGGAGATGGAAGGGCAGTTTGAGTTGGAGGGGATCCCTTGACAAACCTAAAGAAGGGCGGGTATGAGCTCTGCGAATGCAGATGACCCCCACCCGGTTCCTTTTCTGCTATCTGCACGTGCAGAAGACCACCTATGGTTTCCTTTTCTGGTATCTGCACGTACAGGAGACCACCAAGGGTTTCCTTTTTTACAATCTGCACGTGCAGGAGACCACCAAGGGTTTCCTTTTTTACAATCTGTACGTGCGGAAGACCACCAAGGGTTTCCTTTTTTACAATCTGCACGTGCAGGAGACCGCCAAGGGTTTCCTTTTTTACAATCTGCACGTGCGGATGACCTGTATGGGTTCTGTTTGGGGATTGTTTAGCGCCCTGAGGGGGTGTCGCATGAAGTCCGTTTCGCATGGTGCAGACACCCGACTGCTACATTTGCTCCCGTGCGCATCCTTCTCATCGAACCCTTCCTTACCGGTTCTCACCGGCAGTGGGCCGAGGGCTATCAGCGGTATAGTGGTCACACGGTCGAACTGCTGACGCTGGATGGCCGCCACTGGAAATGGCGGATGCACGGGGGCGCGGTAGAACTGGCCGCGAGGTTCAATGCGGGCGATTTCCGTCCAGACCTCATCCTTGCGACCGACATGCTGGACCTCACCACCTTCCTCGCCCTGACGAGGAAGCGCACGGCAGGCATTCCCACGGCCATCTATTTCCATGAGAATCAGCTCACCTACCCGTGGTCGGCCACCGATGACGATGTGCGGCTGAGGCGCGACCTGCATTACGCCTTTATCAACTACACCTCTGCATTGGCCGCAGACCGCGTGTTCTTCAATTCGGCCTACCACCGTGATTCGTTCCTCGGTGCATTGCCCGATTTCCTCAACGCCTATCCCGACCACAAGGGGTTGGCGACCTTAGAGACCCTCCGACAGAAAAGTCAGGTGCTGCACCTCGGACTCGACCTCTCAGCTCTTGATGCCCATCGACCCGAAGAGGAGGAGCGTCCGCAGCGGGCCGTCATCCTCTGGAACCATCGCTGGGAGTATGACAAGAACCCCGAGCGGTTCTTCAACGCGCTCTTCACGATTCAGGAACGCGGGTGGGACTTCAAGCTGGTGGTGCTGGGCGAGCGGTTCAAGGGTTCTCCCGCCATCTTCGATGAGGCGCGGGAAAGGCTTGCGGAGCACATCCTGCACTGGGGCTACTGCGATTCACGCGAGGACTACGTGAAGTGGCTCTGGCGGTCGGACATCCTGCCTGTCACCAGCCATCAGGATTTCTTCGGGGGCAGCGTGGTCGAGGCCATGTACTGCAATGTGAAGCCCCTGTTGCCGATGCGGCTGGCCTATCCGGAGCATCTGCCCGCATTCGTGCATCAGGCATACTTCTACGCGGAGGAGGACTTTACAGACCGCCTTCATCGTTGGATCAGGGACATCCGAGTGCTGCGCAAACAGCAGACTCGCAGCTTCGTGCAGCACTACGACTGGTCGGTGATGGCACCCGCTTACGACAGGCGTTTCACCGAGATGGTGAATCAGTTCGCGGGTGTGGCCAGCTGAACGGTGACCCAGAAGCGCACCGGCTCCTCGATGACATTATAGCGGGCCAGTGTGCGCTGGTTGAGGCCGATGTTGGCGCTGCCCTGCGGGGTGTTCATGCCTGTGGGATCCATGCCCATTCCCATACCGACACCCCGGCCCATGGCGCGGTCACCGGCTGTGAGCTGCTGCCCCGAGGTGATGTCCGACTGCTGTATGATCTCGCCTTGCGGAAGTTTGAATGACCCCGTCTCTACACCCAGCACTATTGGTGCACTGTCCTTTTCCCTGCCGAGCAGTGCCAATGGGATCACGGCCTCGTAGATCAATGCACGGTCCTTGTCAAACTTCATGGAGACCTGGAGCCCGTTGTCGAGCGGCACACCCGGAAACACGGAAGTGGCCTTGCCCATGTACTTAAGATAGCCCTCGTTGGGCAGCATCCGTTCCATCTCGCCCGCACGCTCTATGGGTTGCATGGCGGGGTGCATGTCATTTTCGGTCAACTCGTATTTGTCGATGTAAATTGGGAATTGAAGCTCGTTGCGCTCTTTCTTTTTCCCGGCATCTCCCAAGAATACACGCATCCCAGCCCGGAGGATCTTCATCATCGTGAGCTTATCGGTCACATCCATTGTCAGGTAAACGTGTGTGCTGTCGTTGGTGATGTTGTACCTGATCTTGGAGTCGGGGTGGTAGAACCGGAAGGTGCTATCGGCCCTCTGTGTTCCATGCCAATTGCTCTGCAGCATTTGTTTGCTGCAACCGGCCATGGCGATGACGCTGAGAACGAGAAGGACTGTTTTTCGAAGTGTCATGCCGCAAAGGTCGGTGTTGGACTCCACATGAAAGCTTCAACACTGTTTCCTTTGCCGGTGAATCGGACTGGTCGATCACACCCTGTGCTGGTAGGTGAGGATGGATGACTTTGAGTAGTTTCGTTTTTCAATTCATTTCCTCTGAATGAGAAAGCTTTTACTTCTGATGGCAGTGATCCTGCCTAATGCTGTCGATGCGCAACAATCCACTCAAAGCTGGTCTTATGATGGCCAGCAGCGTCAATACATCCGCTACGTTCCGCCATCTTATGATGGTGAGTCGCCTCTGCCGGTGGTGTTCGTGTTCCACGGTCTTGGTGACAATATGAACAACATGTTCGGCATCGGGATGAACTTGGTGGCGGACACGGCCAAGTTCATTGTTATCGTGCCGCAAGCCCTGGCAGATCCGCTCGCAGGTACCGCCTGGAACTCTCAGGCGGGAATCAACGGGTTGTTCTTCCCCAATGCCAATGTGGATGACGTAGGCTTTGTGATGGCCATCATCGACACGCTGTCAGCTCAGTACGAGATTGACGCCTCCCGCATCTACGCCACAGGTTTCAGCATGGGTGGGTTCTTCACCAACAGATTGGCCTGTGAGCATCCTGACGTCTTTGCTGCCGTGGCCTCAGTGGCTGGCACTATCGGAAGCGGGTTGAATTGCCAACCATCGTCTCCCGTTCGCATCGCGCATTTCCATGGCACGGCCGATGCCACAGTGGGTTACGATGAGAATGCCTTCGGTATGAGTGTGAACGAGTGGTTCGCACACTGGCAGCAGATCAATGGTTGTGGCAACGATGTGGTGGAGTATGCGCTGCCCGATGTGGCGAACGACAATCTGACCATTGACTACAAATTTGTGATGGGATGCGAGGAGGGAAGTGAGGTGGCGCATTACCGGGTCAATGGGGCACAGCACGTTTGGCTCGGCCCCAACAACGACATTTTCTACACTACTGAGATATGGAGGTTCTTTCTGGGGGTGAGGCCCAGCGCGGCCACGGGTATCGTAACCAACGAACCGAGCCCGATGGGCCTGTGGCCGAACCCCACCACCGATTTCGTCAAAATACAGCTCCCGTCACATTTCACTCAGGTGAAGGTGACGGTTACAGACATCACCGGGAGACCCATTCTTGAAGAGTCTATGCCGGTCGATGGCAACATCGATCTGTCTTCGCTGGGCTCTGGGGTGTACACGTTGCGCGCAATAACGTCCGAGGGTGTTTTCGTTGGACACGTGGTCAAGGAATGACCTTGAAGTGGGCTTATTTTTCACTGCCTTCGTTCGGGTACTTTTGCGGCCCGATGAACGCCACTGAATCGCCCTCACATTTCAAGAAAATTGTAGGACGCTCTGTTCTGAGCCGCTGCTTGCACGTATTCCTCGCTTTGCTGCTGCAAGCTTCTGTAGGTGATGCCCAGGTTGTGCGCACCCTTACGCTTGAGGACGCAGTGGTCATCGCGTTGGACAAGAATCTCGGCATTCAGATGGCCCGCAACAGCACCAAAGTGGCGCAGAACCGCGCCACAGCGGGCAATGCCGGTCTTCTTCCGACCATAAGGGTCAACAGTGGTGCGCAGTGGCAGCAGAGTGTTTCGCAACTGGAGTTCGCTGCACCGGGGGTTCCGCCTATTGACACGTCCGGTCAGGCATCGGCCCTCAATGCTGCGCTGACGTTCAACTATGTGCTGTTCGATGGCCTGGGCAGCATCCGCAACTTCCGAAAGCTCAAGCTGCGGGGCAGCATCAGCGAGGTGGAAGAGCGCATGACCATCGAGAACACGCTCATGGCCGTGGCATCCGCCTACTTCGAGGCGTTGATGGCCGAGGAGAGTGGCACCATCGCGGAGCAGAACCTGGAGGTTACATTGAGAAGACTCGCACGGGAGGAGCAGGCCCACAGCCTCGGCATCAGCAATCGCTTGCAGCTCGAGAATGCCCGCCTTTTCGTGGCGACCGACAGCGTGGCAGTGGCCGAGGCGGCCTACAACCGCAGAAAGGCCCTGCGCAATCTGATGCAGTTGCTGCAATGGGATGGGGCCGAGCCGGCAGTGGCCGATTCGCTCCTTCCAACCGTCCTGCCCACCTACGAGGTGCTGCGTGACGGTGCGTTGGCCAACAGCGCAGCTATGATCCTCTCGGCACATAATCTTGAGTCTTCCGAGTTGGATGTCAAGCTGGCCCGTTCACAGCAGTTTCCCGTCATCATCGGTCAGGCATCCTACGGCTACATGCGCAACACCAGTGAGGTGAGCTTCATACAGGAGAGCACATCGCTCGGCCCTACGCTGGGCATCAGTCTTTCCTACAATCTTTTTGATGGAAGGAAGAAACACACGCAGTTGCAGAATGCGAAGCTGGCTCTGGAGACCGGCCGCATCAAAGACACCGAGGCGCGGCAGGAGCTGCTGCGCAATCTCGACAACGGCTACGACCTCTACACCACCAACATGTTGCGCCTCCGTTTGGCGGGGCAGGCCGTTGCTGCATCGCAGCTCGCGTTTGAGAGAGCCGAGCAGTTTTATGCCCTTGGGCAACTCACAGGCATCGAATACCGCGATGCCCAGCTCGCGGTGATGAACGCCCGTATGAACGTGCTCTCCTCCACTATCGCCACAAAGCTTTCTGAGCTCGATCTGCTTCGTCTCAGTGGCGAGTTGCTGAAAGAGGAATGACCGGTTCATATTTTTCGGTGACAATCGTTGTCTCCCGGAAAAACACCTACATTTGCCGCCCGAATGCCCAGGTGGTGAAATTGGTAGACACGCCATCTTGAGGGGGTGGTGCACTCCGTGCATGCTGGTTCGAGTCCAGTCCTGGGCACTCCATTCACCACGAAAATGACCGGAATCATGTCTATAGACAGAAAAGTCTGCATGGTCCCGGTCTTTTTTGTGCTCCTCATTCTGTGGTTCCCAGGTAGCCTGTCAGCGCAGGAGGTGATCGTGTGTCGGAGTCATCAGTCCGGTGTGCCCAAAGACGCCTCGGCTGAGTGGACTGCCGAGCAGTTCCCGCTCTCGCTCACCTTGTTCTATCACAACGGCAAGACCACCATTACTGAGCGTAGCCTTAACTTCATCATAGAGGCTGAGGACGGTGCCGGTATCGGGCCGTTCGAGGAGAGCATCGTGGTGTCTCAGGGCCGGAACTGGGCAAGTATTGATTTCAGTTTTCCCCGTTCCGGGAAATATGCTGTCAGTGCGTACCGCGCAGACCGCAGCGTCATGGCGCGCACAGAGGTGACCATCAACGGACCTGAGGTCGGTCAGGCCCAGGCTGCAGCAGGAAGCAACTTAGTAGTGGCGACACCTCAGCCATCCAAGCCATCACAGCAGGGTGGGTCCTCTGAAAGGTCTGCCATGGACGGGGAGGCTTCAGTGATAGCTCAGGTGCCACCTGCACCTCGTGTACCGGTGATGCAGGAGCTGTCAGAGCAGGACGCCAAGACCTTGCGGTTCGATTTTGTGAACATAGCCTTTGGCTCGGCAGTGAAAGACCGCAGGCTGGTAGATGCTGGTGAGCGTTTCAGCGATGCGCAGTCGCGCAAGGGGCTGGTGGTTCAGCTCTCCAATTCCAAGCCTTTGGGCACAAAATCTGTCACGGTCGATGTTTGGAGACGGTCGGGTGCTTCTCAGGAGCATGATGAGATGATCCTCGAGAAGCAGATGGAAGTGGATCCGAGGTCTTACACTGCGCAGACCGAACTCGTCCTTTTTAAGAAAGGTGATTACAAGGTGACGTTCTTCACGGACGACCTTGTGTGGATGGGTTCGGGTTTTCTTACGGTGGAGTAGGGAAGCTACTGTATGAGGACGCAAGTAGCTTCCAGCGTGTCTCTCCAATAGGTGCAGTTGTGCTGCAGCCCGGCCTCCATGGCTCCTGTTCTCCAAGCGATTTCCAAGCTGTCAACAAATCCTCTGTCGCCACAGTGGAAGCCTGAACTGGTCTGTCCGAACGCTCCGTTCACCACACATTGGATACAAGCGTACTCACTCTCGATGAGTCTGCGTCTCTCGTCCTCCACATCGCCTTTGGTGCCACAGTACTCATCTATAGTGGTCACTCGCTCATAGGCTTCCTTGAGGTCGATAGTGCATTCTACACACTGCCGACATCCCGCGAATACGAGGGCGGCAACCGAGAATAGTAAGAGGCTTCGCATCATGTTCATCAGCAAACTTTAAGCGTCCAGCCGTAAGAATCGGGTTCCTCACCATAGCGGATCGCGTTGAGCTTCGACCCTATGGCCTTTGACAGCATCCTCGATTCCACAGGAGCAAGCTCGAGGTCTTTTCCGTTGATCCCGAACACTGCGATAGGCGCGATGGTGGCTGCAGTGCCCACCCCGAAAGCGTCTTTCAGTGTGCCGTTGGCGTGTGCCTCAGCCACTTCATCAACTGAAATACGTCTCTCCTGCACGTCCACGCCCATGTCGCGGGCAAGAGTGAGTACGCTGTCGCGGGTGATACCTCGCAGGATGGTGTCGCCAGTTGGAGGGGTGATGAGGCTGTCACCGATGTGGAACATCACGTTCATCGTGCCGCTCTCCTCGATGTAGCTGTGTTCCAC
Organism: uncultured Chryseobacterium sp.; assembly: GCA_964500205.1. Taxonomy (GTDB): domain Bacteria; phylum Bacteroidota; class Bacteroidia; order UBA10329; family UBA10329; genus UBA10329. The sequence goes on from CAZCNS010000007.1 coordinate 55,495, forward strand.
CGCATCGGTCCAGATGAGCTGGTGGTAGCCTTTGGCCTGGGCCAGCTTGGCGGGCAGTAGCGCGCCACCATAGTTGCCACCGGCCTTGGCTGCGCCTGTGCCACCCTTGGCCGCACGGGTGTAATTTCTTTCGACAAGTACCTTGAGCGGTGCGGTATAGTACGGCCCGACCGGCCCGGTGAACATGACAAAGCGGTAGTTATCAGATGGCCGAACTCCTATGAACTCGTCCGAGGCGAACATGAACGGGCGGATGTACAGCGATGCGTTCTCGCGGTCTGGAACCCAGTCACGGTCGATGGAGACAAGCTCACGCAGATACTCGACCATGGTATTGATGTCGATGGTGGGCATGCACATACGCTCGGCCGAGCGGTTTAGCCTTGCGAAGTTATCTGCGGGTCTGAAAAGACTGATATCACCCTTTGCGTTGCGGTAGGCTTTGAGGCCCTCAAAAATGGTCTGACCGTAGTGCAATCCAAGACAAGAGGGGCTGAAACTCATCTTGCCGTAGGGCATGATCTTAGGAGTGCCCCAGCTACCGTTGGCGTAGTCCATCACCAGCATGTGGTCGGAGAATACGCGGCCAAAGGGGATGTTGCCAAAATCCACCGCTGCAATGCGCGACTCGGAGACCCGCTGGACCTCAAGGTTGAGAATATCGTTTTCCATGTGTCAGATCTTCAAGTTTGCAGCGGCAAGATAGGGTTTCGCGGACAAACGTCCATTGATTGCGCACCGAATATCAAGGGGATATGATGAGTCTTTTCACGTTTCTGCCATGCTGGGAACTCACCTCAACGAGGTAGATTCCTGCGGATACGTCACTTGTGATTCTTGTGGACTTTTCACTCAGTTGACGGGGCGGCAACACTTCCCGCCCGCTCAGGTCCAGGATTCTCAAGGTCATCCCTTCGGTATCATTCTCATTTTTCAAACTCACAGTGAAACTCCCATTGTTTGAAGGATTCGGGAAGAGAAGAAAATCGCCATGTCCTTTGATTTCTCCGACACCAATGAACTGATTGATCACGAATTGATCCACTGCTCCTTCCACCAGGTGACCAGGAGGCGCATCCTGAATGAAGAATTCCACCCAAAAAGAATCTGATAGCGCGATGTAGTCGGAGAGAAGGAAGTCCACAGATTCCCACGTGCTTCCAGTTGGAGGAAGACTGGCAAGGGTGACCACGTCCAAACCGCTGTGCACTTTCACCAACATTTCGTCATTACTTGGAGAGCTTCCCCCGCCTGTATAGAACCAATAGGAGAAACTCAGCACAGGAACGCCCCCTGTTCTGTTCAGGTCAATGACCGGGCTGGTCAGGATGGTCTCCCCGTCATCCACGTCATCTATCTGAACAGGAGGGCCCGCATTACCGGTGACAAATGCGAAATTGCCACATCCTTCGCCTGAATCGCTGCCCGGATTCACCATGTCGCCATTGAAAAAGGTGGCAATCGGTGCACCGCGCTCCCAGATACCGGTGGTGGCTGCCCCCGTCACTGCCCAGCCGAAGTCCAAAGCGAAGTCATCGTAGTACTCGATCTGTAGCGTGAAGTTGAGTGTGCTCTGCCCCTCATTCAGGGTAAAGGTCCCACATTCAGTTCGGTAGCCCCATTTGCCGACAGTCACCTCGTAAGTGCCATCATAGAAATCGCTATTCTCATAAATCCCGCTTCCGTCCGTGGTGGCTTCAATGTCAAAAAGGCTGTTTTTCAGGGTGACGATGGCCTCATCGACCGGCATTCCTTCGGGGTCTGTCACGGTCACTTCCAAGGTGAAAGGCACATCGGGTGTGAGTTCCACATCGAGCACTGTGACCTCACCATTCACGAGCTCCACGTCTTCTACGGTGAGCGGCAGGAACCCCCCTCGCACAAAGGATACATCGACCAAGCCAGCCGTTGCCGTGCCGGAAGCATATCGGCCCTCTATGCCTGTTACTTCCGGCTGCGCTATGCTGCTTATCGTAACATTTACACCGCTTAATTGAACGCCTGACCCTGCATTTCGCACTGTTCCCTCGATGCGAGCGGCACGGACGTATTCCGGCTGTATGGTGAAAAGTCCTTCCTCGATATCGGACACCAGAATGATGCCCGATGGCAGGTACGGCCAAGCGCCCCACGCCCCGTTGAAGCCCTCGCCCTCCAGCGGGCTGGAGTCGTAGTAGCCGGTCAGGATGATGTTGGAAGGGTCGGAGGCGTCATGCACCGTCAGGCCGTCCCGGTAGTGCGAGGTGACGATGTAGCCATTGAAATAGTGCGCATTGTGCGGTATGACTAACGCGCTCAGTGGCTCGTTCACACGGTCAAGCTCCACCACGTTCGACAGGTCGGTCACATCATATGCCGCTATGTATCCGCTGCTCACCTCATCGGTGGTGAACACTGTTGAGTTATCGTCCGAGGGCCAGATGTTGTGCGAGAAGTTACTGGGTGTGTTCCAGGTCGTCAGTGTTTGCGGTGCTGCGGGGTTGCTTATGTCAACAACAGCAGAGAATCCGTCATTCACGCATGAAGCCCAAAGGGTATCACCCCGCACGAAACCGTCATGCACATAGTATTCGTCCCACACACCGAGCTCGGTGGGCTGCGTGGCACTTTGCGAGAAATCGAGGATGATGACCCCGCCCACTCCGTAGCTCGAACCATAGATGTACCCGCGGTTCTGCTCGTCAAAACTGATGTTGTGGGCCGTGGTCCAAGGGTATTGGTCCCCTGTGAAATAGGACACCGGCAAGTTGGTCACAGCCGGAGGTGTGCCCGGCTCTGGCAGTGGTGACATGTCGACTATAAGCAGGCCGCCCGAAGTCTCGTTCACGCAGTAGGCAAAGCCATTGTTGTAGAAAGGGTCGCGCCATATCGAGTTACCTCCCTCAACGAAGAACACCTCGAAAGGGGAAGATGGGTCGCTCACATCCACAATGGAGAAACCGTTGAAGACACCGACCAGCGCATACTCTCTGCCGTTGTGTGCCGCACCGCGCACATCGCTCAGGCTCTCATCATAAGTCAGTTGGCCAATCGCGGTCATGTGGAGGGCATCCTGAGCCAATGAATGTATCGGGAGGCAGAGGAGTACGAGTTGGAGGAGACGTGTTACCATGGACTTGTTCTTCAGACAAAGGAACGCTTTTGCGGTGCGCTGAACTGTGTCATTTCGCCCACTTCTTGCCGGGCATCATCATTTGCCGACCTTTAGCCCAAAGAACGACCAACATGAATGCAGCCATTGCAGGTGCCACGGGCCTGATAGGGAACCATCTTCTGGACCTGATGAAGCCGGATGAGGACATTGCCTCGGTGCAAGTACTCTCCAGAAGAGCTTTGTCTCTGCCCGCCAAGTTCAGTGTTGTGAGCGGTGACCTTGCAGCACCTATTCTAACCGCAGGACTCGATATGGCTTTCTGCGCCCTCGGCACCACCATGGCCAAGGCAGGCAGCAAAGAGGCGTTCTATCAGGTGGACCATGACCTTGTGCTGGCCTTCGCCAAGGCGGCAAAGGATGCCGGTGCGGAGAAATTCGTTATTGTCTCCTCCATCGGTGCCGATGCCGGTTCGGGCAGTTTTTACTTCAAAGTGAAAGGTGAGACGGAGAATGACCTCAAGGCGCTCGGTTTTCGCTCGCTGATCATACTTCAACCCTCACTGCTGATGGGTGACCGGAGTGAATTTCGCCTCGGGGAAAGGATAGGGCAGGGGGTGATGTCCGTGATGGGGCTGCTGATGCTCGGGCCACTCGCCAATTACAGAGGCATCCACGGGCGCACGGTCGCAAAGGCGATGCTGCGGCTCGCCAAGGAGGAACTGCCTGGCGTTCATGTGCTGGAGTCGGACAGGCTCCATGCTTTCAGGTGAGGTACGCTCTCAAGCCTCTTATTTGTCCGTTGCCCCTAATCGCAATTCGTTTTCAATAAAACCTCCCCCGCTTTTCGCCAAATCCACAATAATCTGTGGTGGCAGGAAACGCTCCCCGTGCTTCTCGGCCGGCAGGTGGGTGGTGCGATGAGGTCAATGCTGCATGAAATCCGCTGGGTTCAGGATGTCCACGCCCCTGAAAGGGTGCAGCACCAGCAGGTCGCGGTCACCTGTGATAATGGCCTTCGCTGCGGCATCAATGGCAAGTGCGAGGATGTGGTCATCCTTCGGGTCGCGACATTCTGAAATGACGGTCGTGATCCGAACCGTCAGTGTCGCCAGACCGAACTCCTGAAGGAACGCTTGACGCAGTGCCAGCGGCACATATCTGTCGAACTTCGGGTTGAGGACAGTGTGCGCCAGTTCATCCATGCCTTGCGCAGAGACCACCACCGTTCCGCTGCGGATAGCCTTTTTCAAAGCCTGTCCTGGGACGGATGTGGGGAACATCATGGCGCTGACCACGATGTTGGAATCAAGGACGTATCGGTCAGTTTCCCTCATTCAGCAGCTCGTCCAGCTTCTCAGGTGTGAGGCCGTTCGATTCTGCCACGCGCCCTATCTGTTCCATGGTGGCGAACAGGGTTTCGCCCGATGCCTCTTTCCTCCCGAGGATATTGCGCAGCCAGCGGGCCACCAGCTCACTCGCCTGATTGCGCTCTTCCGTTGTGGCTGCTGCGAAAGCCTTGGCCGTCAGGGGGTCGAGCGGTATGTTAATGCTTTTCATGGCAGATGATTTTTGGTGAAACGAAGTTACGGACAGACACAACTCCGAATCCGTCAATCCCAATCGAAAATCGTCAATCGCCAATCCTCAATAAAACCTCCCCCCCACTCTTCGCCTTATCCACAATGATCTGTGGAAGGAGCAGGTCTAATTTCTCTGATATGTGCTCTGCAACTATCTTGCACGCTCAAGTCTCGGAGTATTCCCGGTCTCTTAACCGTCAAATAGGAACATCAGGACAAAAGCGTGTTGTTATGATTGTAAAAGAAATAGATCCCTTCGATGCCCCTCTCACACGGGAGGAGCAATTGGCTTATTGTGCAATCTGCCTGAATCGAAGGAAAGATGCCGCTGGAAACTACATCTGTAGCTTGACCGATGATTTCGCGAAGTTTGAGGATAAATGTTTGGATTTCATTATTGATTCAGTCTCAAAGACCAGATTTTTAGAGAAAATAACGAAAGAAATTGAGGGTTCATTGCGGAAGTCGAGTTGGATCAGTGATGCGCCTGGATTGGAGATAATTCCGAAAAATGCAGGTTTCGTTGATTCAGTTATCCAAAAAGAGCCTGATAAGCATTTTTTCACCATGAAATATCGTGAGTATGTTTTGTTGGTGGTAGTTATATTCAATATACTTATTATGGCAGGATATTGGGAGAATGAAGATACGCATTTATTGTTTGAATTCGATAGAACACTCGTATTTTCTGTAATTTTAATGACTGCTTTAATTTTCGTTAGCATTTACCTCTTGGTGCGAAAAAGAAAGATAATGACGGTAGGTTCAAGAGGCATTGTCGATGAAAAGGGAAGAGTTTATAGGTGGAGTACGATTGGGGCCATTTGCTGGGATATAGTACCAGGTAAATCCACTAAGTACTCAATGAGAATATATTTGTTTAACGGAATATTCATTAAAATCGATGTCTCATCATACGATGTCACGAAATTGGGGCAATATGTCAATTGGCACTTGAAGAATTCAAAGGACAATTGAGTTTTGGTGAGGAGAAATTCTTAACCTTTTGATTTTCAATAAAACCTACCCCCGCTCTTCGCCTTGTCCACAATGATCTGAGGCGGTAGGAAACGCTCCCCGTGCTTCTCGGCAAGGCGGTTGAAGATGTCCACCGTCTGCTGCGCTCCGAGGGTATCCATGTAACGGAACGGCCCGCCTCGGAAAGGAGGGAAGCCAAGACCGAACACCGCCCCTACATCACCGTCCAACGGATTGGCGATGATGCCTTCTTGCAGGCACAGCGCGGCCTCGCTCACCATGCTCATGCCGATGCGCTCGTACATCTCTTTCGGGTCGAACTGCTTGCGGGTGTTGCCCCCGAAGAAGCTGTACACATTGTCGTCCAGCTGGCCGCTCACCTTTTTGCCCTTGTCGTCATACTTGTAGAAGCCCTTCTTGTTCTTGCGGCCGTGGTAGCCAGCCTCGAACATCTTCTTCATTGCACCGCTCACTTTCACGCCCTTGCGCGTGGCGATGAAATGCTGCATCAGCTGGCCGCTCATGATGTGCGCACCCACATCGATGCCCACTTCGTCCATCAGGGTGATCGGCCCTACGGGGAAACCGAACTTCTTCAGCACCTTGTCGATCTGGAGGGCATCTGCGCCTTCCTCCAGCATGTTGAGCGCTTCGCCCAATAGTGGTGCGAGAATGCGGGTGGTGTAGAATCCTGGGCCGTCCTTCACCACGATAACCGTTTTGCCCTGCCGCACCCCGAGGTCGTAGCACGTGGCCGTCACCCAATCTGCCGTCTGGTCTGTCACCACGATCTCGAGCAGCGGCATTTTTGGCACGGGTGAGAAATAGTGCATCCCGATCACCTGCTCTGGTCGCTTGCTCGCCTTGGCGATCTCATTGATGGGCAGTGCGCTGGTGTTGCTGGCGAAGATGGCCGATTCGCTCATGTGGCTCTCGCATTCCGCGATCACCTTGTGCTTTACGTTCAGGTCCTCGAACACCGCCTCGATAACCACCTGCGCCTTTTCAAAGGTGTTGTAATCCAGCTGGCCTACGATGCGGTTCATCAGGCGGTCTGCATCCAGTTGGGGCATGGCCTTGCGCTGCACCTTCCTTCCGATGTCGCTCCACACGGTACGCTTCGCCTGTGTCAGTGTCTCCTGCTTGATGTCTTTCAGCAGGACACGGATGTCTTTCGCTGCGCTTACCTGAGCAATGCCCGCGCCCATGAATCCCGCGCCCACCATGGCGATGGTGTCTACAGGACGGCTGTGTTGCTTCAGTGGGTTCTTCTTCTTGTCGGTCATCGCGAAGAAGATGCCGCGTAGTTGGAAGCTCTCCGGTGTCAGGATGAGCTTCTCGAACCGCTTCACCTCCTCAGCGTAGCCCTTGGCCGTGCCGCTCTCCATGCCGATGCGCACGCATTCCATTATCTCGTAAGGTGCGGGATAGTTGCCATTGGTCTGCTTGTCCACCATCTCCTTGGCTTTCTTGAAGATGATGCCGCGTGTAATGGGGTTGCCCTCCAGGAATTTCTCCATGCCCGTGCGCTTGTCCTCACGCTTCAATGGCCTTTTCACCAATTCGTTGGCGAGGCAGATGGCCGCATCGAGCAGGGCTGGCTTCGTGGCGAGGCGGTCCACCAGCCCCATCTTCTTGGCGGGGTAGGCGAACACGTTCTTGCCCGTGAGCATCATGTCCAACGCCTTCTGAATGCCCACGAGACGGGGCAGACGCTGCGTGCCGCCACCTCCTGGCAATAGGCCGAGTTTCACCTCGGGCAGCGAGAGGATGGTCCCCTCATCCGCGGCAACGCGGGCGGTGCATGCCAGTGCGATCTCCAGCCCCGCGCCCATGCAGGCCCCGTGGATGGCCGCCACGATGGGCTTTTTGCTCTTCTCCAGGCGGTTAAGCAGCTCGTGGCCCTGCTTTGCGATGGGCTGCCAGTCGCCCTCCTTCTTCACATTGGCGAATGCCTCGATGTCAGCCCCTGCGATGAAGTCCTTCTTGCGGCTGATCATCACGGCCGCCTTCACTTCGGGGTCCTTCTCAATGGCGTCCATCATCGGGCCGAACGTGCCGATCATGTCGGGTCCGATCTTGTTCACCTTGCTGTCCTGCTCGTCCATCCAGATGATGGCGATGCCGTTTCTTTTTTCGATCTCAGTGTATTTGGTTCTCATGAAATGGTGTTTGATTGCAGAATGTCGATTGCAGATGGATGATTACACAAAGGAGTGCATTCGCTCCATTGAACCGAGCGTATTATCGGACAAAGATTTTTCTGACGGAGATTCCCTTAGAGTTTGAAAGCCGAACAATGACAATGCCTGATGGTGCGTGGAAAGCAGTGGTCTCACCCCTGTTCATTGCCTGTGAATGGAGAACGCGGCCCGTGATGTCCAGCATATCGAGCGTCCCCGAAGCATCGGTTTGCACTATGAGCTGGCCGTCCTGTGCATGGACTGAGAGCGGATGTTCTTCCGCATCGGCAATGCCAGTCTGGAGTTCAACCTCGCAGGGGGCGAAGGACTCGCCTGTCAGCAGGGCATACGTGTTGTCGCACAGGGCCTCGGTAACGCCTTCTGTTATCCAGCAGGAGTAGTTCTCGCCTTCAACGGTCGGTGTGCCCACCGCACGGATGTGAAAGTAGATGGTGGCAGGGCCGCTTGCCGCTGATATTCCAAGCCCAGTGGTCTGCGGGGTGAAGGTTGTGGAGTCACCTACACTTACAGGCTGCCAGCCGTTCATCAGCGCAGTGCCGCTCGGGTCGGGTTCGTCTATCACGAGTGCGAGTTCAATGCCCGTTGGGAATGCGATCCCACTGAAGTCGAAACCAAAATCAGTGCCGTCCGCCCAAGTGCAGTTCCCGGGCGAGTAGTACACACCTTCATAGACCACATCATCGCGGTACTCACCTACGACATACTGGCCGGCCATGATCTGCGCCATGAGCGGGGCAGGGGAGAGGAGAAGGAGGGCGAGGAGTTGCTTCATGGAGTGAGTTTTTGATTTGCGAAGAACGATTATCGATTAACGATTTGCGATTGAGGGGGCGGTCACTTGGAGTCTTTCAGGTTCTTCTTAGCGGTGTTGGCACTTGCCACGAAAATGGCAATCAGTTCATTGCACTCTGATTTCACAGTAGAAAAGGTTTCGGGTGATGGATGGAGCTTGGTTCTATCAATCACTTTCAGACAGATGAAACTCTCCCTCAACTCCTTGATGATGATATTGACTTTGTGAATGAAGTCCTTGTTGGATTCTGCTGAACGGGCCTCGCCATAGTTGAGGGCAGGGGAGGAACCACTCCGCAGAAGCTGATTCGCATAGTATCTGGCTGCATAGGTACTCGGCATCTTATCTGTCAGTTCAACGATAGAGACCGAAAAGTCGATGAGTCGGTCTTCAAGTGCTTGAGGCGTCATCAGTGGATGGATTTGCGAAGAACGACTATCGAACTGCGAATGCCTTGGGCATTAGAGACCACGGTTTCGAGACTGCGACTGATTGCCAATCATTTTCAACAACGGATTTCGGGCATTTGAAGAGGAATTATGACTGCAAGGCCCTTTCAATCGCCAATCGCAGTTCGATAATCGTTCTTCGTCAATCATTTACATGGAATGCGTTTCAGATAACTGACAGCATTGCGGATGCGACCAAAATCGCCAATCGTTAATCGATAATC
>CAZCNS010000007.1:64916-253102 GCA_964500205.1 uncultured Chryseobacterium sp.
ATTGCGGATGCGACCAAAATCGCCAATCGTTAATCGATAATCGTTCTTCGCCAATAATTTTCACGGAATGTGTTTCGGATAACTGACAGCATTGCGGATGCGACCAAAATCGCCAATCGTTAATCGATAATCGTTCTTCGCCAATCAATTTCACCAATCGTATCTCTCCAAAATAGTCGCATGCCCATGCGCCCCTGCCGCGCAAGCAGCCAGCAGCCCGTAGCGGCCATTCTCCGCGATGAGCCGGTTGGCGGTGGTGGTCATGATGCGAGCGCCTGTCGCTCCGAATGGATGGCCGATGGATAGCGACCCGCCCCACAGATTCATCTTGTCCATATTCATCTGGCCGACCGCTTTGTCACGGCCAAGGTTTTTCTTGGCGAAATCGTCCGAGGCCAAAGCCGCGATGTTGGCAAGGATCTGCCCCGCGAAGGCCTCATGGAATTCGATGACATCCATCTGGTCGAGGGTCATGTTGTTACGGCCAAGGATTTTTGAAATGGCGTATGCAGGTCCGAGCAGCAGCTCCTCGCGGATGTCCTGTCCCGTGAATACATAGTCAGTGATGTAGGCCTTCGGTTTCAGTCCGAGTTCCTTGGCCTTCTCCTCGGTCATGATGAGCACTGCCGCTGCACCATCTGTGAGGAACGATGCGTTGGCAGCCGTGATGGTGCCGTGGGGCTTCACGAAGGCGGGCTTCAGCTTGGCCAGTTTGTCCAGTGGAGCCACGCGGATGCCGTTGTCCTTATCTATGGGTGCGAATTTCGGGGCTAGCTCCACGGGAACGATTTCCTTAGCGAAGGTTCCATTGTCCACTGCTTTCTGCGCGAGCGTGTGCGAGCGGAGGGCGAACTCGTCCTGTGCCTCTCGGCTCACGCTGAACTTGGAGGCCAGCATCTCGCAGTCCTCGCCCATGAGGCGGTTGGTGAGGAATTCGGCCACGGCCGGGCGCTCAGGCGCGAAGTCTGACGGCCTCAGTGTGAGCGCGAATTTGATGAAATCACCTGTGGTGCGCAGCTTCTGTGCATTAAAGAGCTTTTTGCGCATGTGCTTTTTGAAGCCTATTGGCGTGTCGCTGGTGCATTCGGTGCCACCTGCGATCACCACATCGGCATGGCCGAGGCGGATGAGGTCAGCAGCGCGGCTGATAGCCTGATTGGCCGAGATGCAGGCCTGCGACACCGTGTGGCATGGGGTCTTCTGCGCCAGTCCTGCGGTGAGGGCCGATTCTCGGGCCACATTCGGGGTCTTCACGTTATGGATGACAGTGCCCATCACCACTTCGTCCACGTCATCTGCCTTGATGCCCGTCTTGTCGATGACTCCCTTGATGGCGAATGCTCCGAGCTGATAGCTCATCAGATCAAAATAATCCGTGCCAGCACGGAGGAATGGGGTGCGTGCCCCGTCAATCAGTACGACTCTTCTGCTCATGGTCTTTGTTATTCGGTTGAATGCGTGCATGGCAAATGTAGGGGCATTATTGATTGGAGGGAAAATCTCTTTGTACCACCATAACGCTTTGTTCATCGATAAAACCGTGGGTTTACGGTAATAGTAACGCTTGAATTTGTACTATTGTCCCCAAATTCAAGAGTTTGATCTAACCATAAAATGTCTCCGCGATGATGCTTGCCCTTGTCAGAATCTTTAGTGCTATTCTGTTGATTAACATTGGATTATGCTGCTTCAATGTGGCTGCGCAATCATCTGTTAAGCTTCTGAACAGTCAGGGAGATGAAGTTGCAAAGTCGGTTCTGAATGATGCTCGCTTGAAGTCGTTGCGGCAGGATCTGCATCCGGGCATTTATCTCAAGGACGGTCAAGTAGTCAGAAAAGACCAGAAAGCGACCACGCTTGTCACGGATCCGGCATCTATGTTCAGTGTAAAGGAACTCGGCTCCCAGACACGTCTCATTGAAATGGTCACGGTTACCATAGATGATATAGCCGACCTCGGGAATGATATTGACGCCAGTTCACTCAGTGAGTTTGAGAATCTGAAATACCTGCAAGTTCGCTCTTCAGTGCCTACGACTACCGAGCACCTGCAAACGATGGTCAAGAACATGGGAGGTAACTATCTCCTTCTTTTGAATGTCGATCCAGTCAATTGAGCCTTTAACCCCGAGGTTTTACAATAACCCCCACACTCCAACACCATGTTGAAACGAGTATTTTCTTCGTCATCGATACTGAACAAGACCGTTGCGACCATGTTCGCTGCGGTATTTGCGTTTTCTGGCCCCATTGCCGAGGCACAGGTACGTGTGCCATTCACACAGCGCACTGTTCCTGCGAACATCAAGCTGAAAGGTGACTTTGCGATGACTGGCAATGCATTGCTCACCCTTGTCAACTATGACGACAATCAGAGCAATAACGCCAACATGCGTTACGTGGATATTGATGGTGACCCTAGCACTTTCAACTCCTCTTCAGCCAATCTGGATTTTTCGTTGGAGAACGGTGCCGACCCCTCCTGCTCGGAGATCATCTGGGCGGGTCTCTATTGGTCTGGTCGAGCCTCGAACGGTGAGAACAGTCCATTGATCTTTGATGTGACCAAGAGCGTTCCTTCTGGCGCGACCACCCCTGTGAACGAGAGTTACACCTTGAATCACCTGGACGACATACCTGACACGGAATTCAATATGGTGGTAAGTCGAGGTGGCCCCAGCGGAGACCGTTTTGCAATCTATACCTTCAGCAATGGAGCAGATACTTATGTATTCAATTTCACTAACAATTCAGGTGCCAGTCGGGTGACGCTTTCAGTCAATGGAGGAGCTGCTGTGAACGTCCCTGTCAACTACACTGCCGCTGGAGGTAATGTCGGTATAGCGCAGTTGGTGACCCCGTATGTCATTCCATTTTTCGATGCTGATATAACCATTTTGGAATTGAGGCGCGACTCACGGACTGACCGCAGTACCGGGCAAACGGAGGATGCCGCACAGTCTGATGTCACCGTCACTGGCGACCTTCCTGTTTTTACCAATGTGACGAAGACGTTTGATAAGAGGAAGGTCAAGATCAAAGGGCCAAGTGCTGGCGTGTACACAGAACTTACGGCTGCTGATGATGACATCTATTATCCGTTCGACACGGATGGCTTCATGTATTCAGGATTTTTTGATGTGACTGATTACGTTGCAGCAAATGGCCCTGGTTCGTATACCATAGCTGATGTTGCTCTGGTGGAAGGAAACGGAGGTGGTACCGGTTTCTATGGAGGATGGGGAATGGTGGTGGTTTACGAGAACTTCCTTATGAACTGGCGTGACATTACTGTCTTTGACGGTCACTCGTATGTTGCTGGTGGTATCACTGCTGATTTCGAGATTCCTGTCTCTGGTTTCCAGACCGCACCCGCTGGACCTATCGATCCGAAGATCGGTATGATAGCCGGTGAGGGCGACCGCAGTATTCCTGGTGATTTTTTCCAGATCAGGAACGCAGCGGATAGCGATTGGGTGACCCTGAACCATGGTGGAAACTCCGCCAACAACTATTTTAACTCGTCCATTTTCACAGGCGGTAACGCAAGAAACCCCGAGCTCCTGAATAACACTGGCATGGACGTCAGCGTTCAGACCATAGACAACCCCGGTAACGCTGTTGTGGCCAATGGTCAGACATCCACGCGCTTCCGTTACGGCACCACTCAGGACACCTACATCATTTTCAATATCACCATGTCGGTGAACTCCTACGTACCTGAAGTGGAGGGGTTGGTGTCTGTGATCAATATCAACGGGTCTTCATCGCTGCCAAGTCCGCTCTCTGCCGAACCGGGTGAGGAGATTGAGTTTGAAGTGGAAATACGAAATCTCGGAACAGAACCGGTGGACAATTTCACCATAGCCATTCCTATTCCATACACGAGCACGTTTGTTAACGGCAGTGAGGATGTGACAGTATTCTTTTCTCCTCTTCCCACTCCCAATAATCTCTTTTTCGACCCCAATGCTGGGCCAACGGGTTCTATTATATATGATATGGGGACGCTACCTCTTCCGGCAGATCCTACAGAACTCCTGGCATCTTTCCGTTTCACCCTCCGAGCAACTGACAACTGCGCTATTCTCAGTGAGCCGAGCTGTACGAATGAGATTCCCGTGACGGGAACGGTCTCAGGTAATGGTGCCATTACTGGTTTCAGTGTTTTGAATGCGCAGCTCATCACAGGTTATCAGACGGATGGGATTTGTATCGGGGAGCCGATCACGGACGCTATTACCACTCTTATCGATGTCCCGGCAAACTTTCTTGTGGATAATTGCACGGATGATGAAATAGCGGCCAACTTTGATTTCTGTGACACAGATGCCACTGTGCCCGTCAGTGCCATTGCCGCTGAGTTCCCCGTAGGAACAAGATTCTGGAATGAGTTCCCTGTGACAGGGTCCTCCACGGAGTATACCACCACATTCCCTTCCACCCCAGGTTCGGTGAGCACGTACTTCGCCACCCCGCCCAACGTGGAGGACGGGTGTGTGATAGAGATGACCATCACCAAATGTGGTGTCATCGTTGCGAATGATGACAGTGAGACGGGCATCAACGGATTCACCGGTGCCACGGATGTCCTCAACGTATTTGACAATGATGAGTTGAACGGCAGCGCGGTGAACCCTGCCGAGGTCACGTTGACCGAGACTGTGGCCGACCCGCAAGGCGCACTCACCCTCAACCCTGACGGCAGTGTCGATGTGGCACCGAGCACACCCGCAGGAACCTATACCCTTACCTATAATATATGTGAGGTTGCTTTTCCCGCCAACTGCGATGACGCGGTGGTGACTGTGACGGTGATCGCAGCACCCATCGTGGCGAATGATGATGCGGGTTCTGCCAATGGCCTCACCGGTGGAACTGCGGTTGCTGACATCTGGGCGAATGATCAGTTGAACGGCAGTCCTGTTAATCCTGCCGTGATCACTACGACCGTTGTGACCCCTGCCTCCAACCCCGGTGTTGTGCTAAACCCCAATACAGGTGTCGTGACCGTGGCTCCCGGCACCCCGGCCGACATCTATAACATCACCTACCAGATCTGCGAGAACCTCAATCCGAGCAATTGCGATGATGCTGTGGTGACCATCACCGTCATAGCACCTGTCATCATCGCCAATAATGATGCAAGCGGGTCTGTGAATGGGGTGAGCGGTGCGACCAATGTGCTCAATGTCTTTGACAATGATGAGTTGAACGGTGACCCAGTGAACCCTGCCGATGTTGCCCTGACTGAATTGACTCCTGATCCAACAGGTGCGTTGACCCTTAATGGTGACGGTAGTGTGGACGTTACCCCTGGTACCCCGGCTGGCACTTATACGCTGACCTATCAGATCTGCGAGGTGGTGAACCCCGGCAACTGCGATCAGGCCGTGGTAACGGTGCCGGTCAGTGCGGCTCCTATCGTTGCGAATGATGACAACGGAGGTCCCGTGAACGGCCTTGACGGTGCGACCAATGTTCTGAACGTGTTCGACAATGATTTGCTGAACGGTAACCCCGTTAATCCTGGGGATGTGTCCCTGACCTTGGTGACGGGTCACCCCGCGTTGACGCTGAACCCGGATGGCAGCGTGGATGTCGATCCCAACACTCCAGCGGGGCCTTACACGCTCACCTATCAGATCTGTGAGAACCTGAATCCGACCAACTGTGATCAGGCATTGGTAACCATCACTGTGGTCGCTCCGGAGATTGTTGCAAACAATGACAATGGTGGCCCAGTGAATGGTGCGACTGGACAGGACGATGTGCTGAACGTGTTTGACAATGATGAGTTGAATGGTAGTTCGGTGAATCCTTCCGATGTGACCTTGACCGAGGTGACCCCTGACCCGACCGGTTCCCTGACCCTCAACCCTGACGGTAGTGTGGACGTTGCTGCCGGTACGCCTGTCGGTTCTTACAATCTCACCTACCAGATCTGTGAGAACCTTAACCCGACCAACTGCGATGATGCGGTGGTAACAGTGTCGGTCGGTCAATCGCTGATCGTGGCAAATGATGATAACGCAGGTGTGGTCAACGGCCTGAGCGGTGCTACCGACATCATCAATGTGTTCGATAATGATGAGTTGAACAATGTGCCTGTAATACCGGCCCTCGTCACGCTCTCTGAGACCGTTGCAGACCCTGAAGGTGCGCTATCCCTCAACCCAGACGGCAGTGTAGATCTAGCTCCTGGAACACCTGCAGGGACATATACTCTCACCTACCAGATTTGTGAGGTGCTCAATCCGACCAACTGTGACGATGCTATGGTGACAGCTGTGGTGGAGAACAATCCACCTGTGGCCGTCAACGATTTCAACGTGACGCTTGT
The DNA here is from genome assembly GCA_964500205.1 of uncultured Chryseobacterium sp. Classification (GTDB taxonomy): domain Bacteria; phylum Bacteroidota; class Bacteroidia; order UBA10329; family UBA10329; genus UBA10329. The sequence goes on from CAZCNS010000007.1 coordinate 71,260, forward strand.
CGATGAGCCAGTAAGCGGTCAGGTGCTTACCAACGACTATGATCTCGATGGCGACAACCTGACTGTGAACACAACGTTGGTCAGTGGCCCGTCCAACGGCTCTGTCACCCAGAACGCGGACGGAACATACACCTATACGCCTGGCCCCGGATACACTGGAGTTGATACATATGTATATGAAGTGTGTGATGATGGCGTTCCAAGCCAATGCGATCAGGCCACGGTAACGATTACTATCACAGACCCGTCAGCAGGCAACGATCCGCCTGTACCCAATCCTGATGCTTACGTGACGCTGGTGAATGTTCCGGTTCCTGGCAACATCACAGAGAATGATTACGACCCTGATGGGGACGACATCTTCGTAAACACCACGCCCATTACCCCACCGACCAACGGTTCTGTGACGATTGACACGGACGGTGACATCATTTACACTCCGAACCCCGGCTTCATTGGAACGGACAGTTTCGTGTATGAGATATGTGATGACGGCACCCCGGTGCTCTGTGCGCAGACCACAGTGACCATCATTGTGGAGCCCGACCGCACGGGTTCAGGTAACGACCCGCCATTCGCGGGTGATGATGCTGTGGTCACTAATGTGAACACGCCCGTTTCTGGCAACCATCTGCCGAACGACTTCGACCCGAACGGTGATGATATCACCATCAGTACGACCCCCGTCAGCGGGCCGAGCAACGGCTCTGTTGTCATCAACCCTGACGGTACATTCGACTATACTCCTGATACGGACTATGTGGGTCCTGACCAGTTCATCTATCAGATATGTGATGACGGCACTCCGAGCCTTTGCGCCACGGCTACGGCCTACATCCTTGTGCAGCCGCGTACCATCGAGGCCACGGCCAGCGATGTCTGTATCAACGATGTGCCGTACATGGATTACAGCATCTCGTCCGACAACTTCGCAGCTACAGCTCCTGTCACCATAGAGTGGTATGACCTTTCTGATAACCTCATTGCCACGTATACCAACCAACCTATCTCAGGTCAGGTGCTCTGGCCTGGTGCGGTGATTGACGGCCTCGGTAATGGTCTCGACTGGCCAGGTTGGGTCTATGCCAACGGAGCCTGGAGTCAGGCAAGCGATGGTTTTGAGACCCTCATCCCACAGGCCAAGGTGGTATTCACCGTGAACCCGACCGATACGGTCATCGTCAACTATCCTCCGCTGGCTCCGTTCTGTATCGCGCGTCCGCCTGAGGGTCCTGTCGCGATTGATGACATTAACAGCACACTCATTAACATTCCGGTGGATGGCAATGTGCTGACCAACGACTTCAGCCCCAACGGAGCTGACCTGTCAGCCAACACCACCCCGCTTACGGATCCTGTCAACGGTTCGGTGACCCTGAACCCTGACGGCAGCTATACCTACATTCCTGATCTGGACTTTGTAGGTATCGATGGCTTTGAGTACATCGTCTGTGATGACAATGTGCCGAGCCTCTGCGATACGGCTATCGTGGTCATCACTGTGATTGACCCGTCATTGAGCAATGACCCGCCTGTTGCCAATCCTGATTTCTATGTGACGTATGAGGATGAGTCTGTCAGCGGCAACGTTTTGAACAATGACAGCGACCCTGATGGTGATAACATTGCCATCAATACAACTCAGATTTCCGGCCCGTCCAATGGTTCTGTGGTCATCGGTGCAAGCGGTGTCATCACTTACACACCGAATACTGGCTATGTTGGTCTCGACTCATTCGTCTATGAGATATGTGACGATGGCACACCGAGCCTCTGTGCGCAGACCACAGTCACCATTCTGGTGTTGCCAGACATTGACGACCCGAACAACAACCCACCGTTCGCTGGCGATGACTTTGCGCTTACCCCACAGAATGAGCCGGTGGACGGCAATCTTCTGTTGAACGATTATGATCCGGACGGGGACAATATCATCGTGAGCACGATACCGGTGACCCCGCCTTCCAACGGTTCGGTCATCATTCAGCCGAACGGTGATTACGTCTATACTCCGAACAACGATTATTTGGGCCCAGATCAGTTCGTCTATCAGATCTGCGATGACGGAACCCCGAGCCTCTGTGCGTTTGCTACTGCCTACATCACAGTTTATCCGGGAAACAACCCGCCTGTGGCTGTGGACGATATCAACAATACGCTGGTCAACACACCTGTGGACGGCAATGTCATAACGAACGACTTCGACCCGGATGGCGATGACCTCGTGGTTACCACTACTCCGATTACACCACCATCCAACGGAACACTCATCCTGAACCCTGACGGAAGCTACACCTATACGCCAGACAATGGTTTCACTGGTGCGGACACATTTGTATATGAAGTATGCGACAACGGCAGCCCGCAGCTCTGCGATCAGGCTACGGTGACCATTGATGTGACCGAGGTGACTTTGAGCAATGACCCGCCTGTCGCCAACCCTGACTTCTATGTAACGAATATCAATGTGTCAGTGCCTGGCAACATCGTGAACAACGACAGTGATCCTGACGGTGATGACCTGATCGTCAACACTACTACCGTCACACCCCCAGCGAACGGTAACGTGACCATCAGCCCGACCGGGGACATCCTTTACACTCCGAACCCTGGGTTCATCGGAACGGACATTTTCGTTTATGAGGTGTGTGACGATGCCACTCCGAGCCTCTGCGCTCAGACCACGGTGACCATTGTGGTGCTGGACGATTACAACGGGCCTGACAACGACCCGCCATTCGCTGGGGATGATTTCGCATTCACTCCGAAGAACGAGCCAGTGGACGGCAACCTGCTCCCGAACGACTATGACCCGAATGGTGACAATATCATCCTCAATGTGAATCCGGTCAATGGACCGAGCAACGGGTCTGTGAGCATCAGCCCTGATGGTTCATTCACCTACACTCCGAACAACGACTACGTTGGTCCTGACCAGTTCGTGTACGAGATCTGTGACAATGGAATTCCGAGCCTCTGTGCTCAGGCCACTGCCTACATCACGGTCTATCCGTTCAACAATCCGCCTGTTGCGGCCGATGACATCAACAATACGCTGGTGAATACACCCGTGCCCGGCAATGTGCTGACCAACGACTTCGACCCAGATGGCGATGACCTCGTGGTGACCTCTACACCGGTAACTCCACCGACCAACGGTACCATCACACTGAACCCTGACGGCAGCTACACCTACACTCCCGATACTGATTTCACAGGCGAGGACACGTTCGTTTATGAAGTATGCGACAACGGTGACCCGCAGCTCTGCGATCAGGCCACGGTGACTATCACAGTTGTGGAGATCACCACCGACAACGACCCGCCTGTGGCGAATCCTGATTTCTATGTCACGCAGGTTAACATTCCTGCTGATGGCAACATCACGGACAACGATGCTGACCCTGACGGGGATGACATCATCTTGAACACAACTCCGATCAGCAATCCTTCGAACGGTTCGGTGACGGTGAATGCCAATGGTAATATCATCTACACCCCGAACCCCGGTTTCGTTGGAACAGATGTGTTCACCTACGAGATCTGTGACGATGGCGTACCGAGCCTGTGCGACCAGACCACAGTGACCATTGTGGTGCTTCCGGACTATAACGGTTCTGACAACGACCCGCCATTTGCCGGTGATGATGCAGCGTTCACACCGGTTAACATCCCTGTCTCAGGCGACCATCTGGTGAACGACTTCGACCCGAACGGTGACAATATCACCATCAGCACCACGCCCGTCAGTGGGCCGAGCAATGGAACAGTGGTCATCAACCCGAACGGAACGTACACTTACACTCCGAACACCGACTACATCGGTCCCGATCAGTTTGTGTATGAGATATGTGACGATGGCACACCGAGCCTCTGTGCGCAGGCCACGACCTACATCACGGTATATCCTGGCCCGACCCTGACCTGGACGGTGACTCAGCCGCTGTGTAACGGTCAGAGTACAGGTGCCATCGACCTGACAGTGGAGAATGCCACATTGCCCATCAGCTATGTATGGAGCAATGGAGCGACAACTCAGGATATCAGCGGCATCCCTGCGGGCACTTATGGTATCATTGTGGAAGATGCGCTCGGAAGCACTGTGCAGGCAAGCATCATTGTCACGCAGCCAACTGCGCTGGTAGTGACCGTAAGTGTGTCTGACGAGACTGTGGTCAACGCATGCAACGGAACCGCCACGGCCAACCCTGTGGGTGGAACCTCCCCGTATACATATCTGTGGGACGACCCATCGGCTCAGACCTTGCAGACCGCAACTGGACTGTGTGTGGGCATTGTGCAGGTGACCGTGACTGATGCGAATGGTTGTGCGGTTACAACCAGCAACGTGATCAACCCGCCTTCATGCGACCTCGATGTGGTGACGAGCGGGACGCCTGTGAGCTGCAACGGTGGCACCAACGGAACACTTCTTGCAACCCCGATCACAGTTCAGAACAACACACCGTTCAACTATCTATGGAGCAACGGTGTTACAACACAGTCGCAGACAGGAGTGGTATCAGGCCCATACTCGGTCACCATCACTGATGCCATAGGATGCCAGGCATCGAACTCTTTTGTGGTTACACAGCCGACCGCGCTGGCACTCTCCACAACAACCGTAGATGAGCAGACCTTTGGAGGATGTGACGGTTCTGCCACAGTGAACCCATCAGGTGGAACATCGCCTTACACCTTCTTGTGGACAGGAGGGCAGACCACGCAGACCGCCATTGACCTTTGCCCCGGAACCTACACTGTAACAGTGACCGATGCGAACGGCTGCACCTCTCAGCGTACGGTGACCATCAACGCATTGTCTTGTACTGGGTTTGCAGTTTCCATCAACGAAACAGACCTGAGCTGCTTCAATGCTGGCAATGGTGCCGCCACTGCGGTGGTTACTGGAGGCACTGCACCATTTGACTACCTGTGGAACACCGGTGCTACCACGCAGGCCATTAGCAATCTGGCTGCCGGCACCTACTCAGTTACTGTAACTGACAATCTTAATTGTTCGCAGAACGTTGATGCTGTGGTAAGCCAACCTGCATTGCTTCAGGCTGCCACTGCGGTGGACAATGTCACATGCTTTGGCTTCGACAATGGTGCGATCGAGCTGACTGTTACTGGAGGTACAACCCCGTACAGCTTCGTGTGGAGTAACGGTTCGACCGCTGAGGACCTCACGGGTCTCGGCCCGAATACGTATAACGTGGTGGTTACGGATGTCAATGGATGTACCGTGAACTCAAGTGGAATAGTGACTGAACCGGCACAGCTTGTTGCTACAAGTGTCAACACCAACGTGACCTGTTTCGGTGGAAGCAATGGCGTCATAAACCTTACAGTGACAGGTGGCCTTGCTCCGTATCTGTTCTCATGGGCACATGGCCCTGTCACGGAGGACGTTGGCGGTCTAACGGCCGGCAACTATTCGGTGACGATAGTGGACCAGAACGGTTGCACACTTCCGTTTGCTGCTGACATTACTGAGTCAGCGGACTTCGTGCCGACCATTTCCGCAGGTGGCCCGACCACCTTCTGTCAAGGCGGTAGCGTTGTGTTGACTGCTACATCGGGAGCCAGCTACCTGTGGAGCAATGGCGCAACGACCCAGAGTATCACGGTCAGCACCACGGGCAACTACAGCGTGACCGTTACCACGGCCGAAGGCTGTTCCGGTACTTCTGCCGCCACACCGGTACTTGTGAACCCGAATCCGACACCGACCGCCACGCCTATCGGCCCGACCACCTTCTGTCAGGGAGGAACTGTACAGTTGACCACGGGCTCTTTCAGTAGCTATCTGTGGAGCAACGGAGCGACCACACAGACCATCACTGTGAGCGCAGGTGGCAGCTATTCTGTTACCGTGACCAATGCGAATGGCTGTACAGGAACATCGAATTCGGTGAATGTGACTGTGAACCCGCTCCCGACCCCGACCATATCGGCAGGTGGTCCGACCACCTTCTGTCAAGGAGGAAGTGTTGTGTTGACCTCAACGGCAGCCTCATCTTATCTCTGGAGCACGGGTGCCACAACACAGAGCATCACTGTATCCACGGCAGGCAACTACTCAGTGACTGTTACCAATGCCAACGGCTGCTTAGGTACTTCCGCACCTGTTGCGGTAAGCATCAACCCGCTGCCTACACCTAATGTGAATGTAGGCGGGCCGACCACTTTCTGTCAGGGCGGCAATGTGGTATTGACCTCATCACCGGCAGCCTCATACCTGTGGAGCAACAATGCCACCACACAGAGCATCACGGTGTCTGCCGCTGGCAGTTACTCTGTTACTGTGACCGATGCCAACGGCTGTCAGGCCACATCTGCTCCGGTGAATGTCACGGTAAATCCGAACCCGACTCCGACCATCACCCCAAGTGGGCCGACAACGTTCTGTCAGGGAGGCTCTGTGACACTGACCTCATCGCCTTCTGCAAGCTATTTGTGGAGTACCGGAGCGACCACGCAGAGCATTACTGTGAGCACTGCAGGCAGCTATTCTGTTACAGTGACCAATGCGAATGGTTGCAGCGGATCATCGGCACCTGTGACGGTAACGGTGAACACCCCACCTACAGCAACAATTACTCCCATTGGCCCGACCACATTCTGTGAAGGTGGTAGCGTTCAGCTCATCGCATCGGCAGGTGCGTCTTACGAATGGAGCAACGGAGCAACGACTCAGGCCATCACGGTCAATGTCGGTGGCTCATACACAGTCCGTGTGTTTGATGCCAATGGCTGCTCGACCCTTTCGGCACCGGTCACTATCACAGTGAATCCGCGTCCGACAGTGACCATTGATGCGAGTGGTTTAAGTGATATCTGTGCTGGAGGCACAGTAACCTTGACGGCTACATCTGCTACAGCAGTGAGCTATCTCTGGAATACGGGGGCTACCTCCCAGAGCATCGTTGTAGGCACTGCCGGCAACTACACAGTGACTGTTACGGATGCCAACGGCTGCACCCGAACTTCAACACCGAGGAGTGTTACGGTGAACCCGAACCCGTCACCGACCGTGACCGCGAGCGGTCCGACCACCTTCTGTCCCGGGGGCAGCGTGACGCTTACTGCCTCACTTGCTACTTCTTATCTGTGGAGTAATGGAGCGACCACTCAGGCTATTACAGTAAATACGGCAGGTAGCTTCTCTGTTACAGCTACGGATGACAATGGTTGTCAGGGTGCATCAGTCCCTGTTAACATCACTGTCAATAGCAACCCGACACCGACCATTACGGCCAATGGTCCGACCACACTGTGTCAGGGTCAGAGTGTGACACTGACCGCATCTGTCGGCTCATCCTATCTCTGGAACACTGGGGCGACTACTCAGAGTATCACGGTGAGTGCAGCTGGTAATTACTCTGTTACAGTTACAGATGTCAATGGCTGTTCCGGCACTTCGGCCCCCTTGGCCGTGGTAGTGAACCCGCGCCCAACCCCGACCATCACCGCAGGTGGCCCGACCACGTTCTGTCAGGGCGGAAGTGTTACGCTTACAGCTTCTGAATCTGTGAGTTACCTCTGGAGTACTGGAGCTGTAAGTCAGAGTATCACGGTATCAGTAAGCGGTAGTTATTGGGTTAGAGTGATTGATGCCAATGGATGTTCTGGAGACTCTGATCCTGTCATCATCAATGTGAACCCGCTTCCTCTGCCGACCGTTACGGCCGATGGCCCGACCACGTTCTGTCAGGGTGAAAGCGTGACGTTGACCGCATCGTCAGCTGCATCGTACCTGTGGAGCACAGGTGAGACCACGCAGAGCATTACTGTGAGTGCAGCAGGCAATTATCAGGTTACAGTGACCGATGTCAACGGTTGCGGGAATGCCTCGGCCTTCACTACGGTCAGTGTTCGCCCTAATCCGACTCCGACCATAACCGCAGGCGGACCGACTACTTTCTGCCAGGGTGGCAGCGTTACGCTCACGGCATCTGCAGGTGCAGCTTACCTCTGGAATACTGGTGCCACCACGCAAAGCATTACCGTGAGCACATCTGGCAACTATTCGGTAACTGTGACCGATGTGAATGGCTGTTCTGGTGCATCCGCCCCGACTTCGGTCACTGTGAATCCGCTTCCGACCCCGACCGTGACCGCAAGTGGCCCGACCACGTTCTGTGCAGGAGGAAGTGTGACTTTGACTGCTTCGTCTGGCGTAGAGTTCCTTTGGAGCACGGGGGCTATCACCCAGAGCATTACTGTAAGCGCTACAGGTAACTATTCGGTTACCGTGACCAATGTGAATGGCTGCACGGCAACCTCTGCCCCGCTTGCAGTGAATGCCAACCCGAATCCGAACCCGACCATCAGCACAAGCGGCCCGACCACTTTCTGTGAGGGTGGCAGTGTGACTTTGACCTCATCGTTTGCCCAAAACTACCTGTGGAGCACTGGTGCTACTACGCAGTCCATTACGGTGAGTACTGTTGGCAACTATTCAGTGACCGTGACTGACGGCAACGGCTGTTCCGGCACCTCGAATCCTGTTGCGGTGAACATTAACACCAATCCTGTGCCCTCAGTGAATGTTGATGGCCCGTCCGCGTTGTGTCAGGGTCAGAGCGTGGAGCTTACCGCCTCAGCTGGGACAGCGTACCTGTGGAACACTGGTGCGATTACACAGAGTATAACAGTGAGCACTGCCGGCAGCTACACGGTGCAGGTCACCGACATCAACGGTTGCACGGGCACTTCTGACCCTGTCGAAATTACTGTGAACCCGCTGCCTACACCGACCATCACCCCAGATGGCCCGACCACATTCTGTACTGGTGAAGATGTGACGCTGACCGCTTCCGCGGCAGCATCCTACCTCTGGAGTACGGGAGCCACCACCCAGAGTATCACTGTGAGTGCCACTGGCATCTACTCGGTTACTGTGGCCGATGCCAACGGTTGTTCTGGGGATGCCACGCCAGTGGCTGTGACGGTCAATGTTCCTGTGACCCCCAGCATCTCTGCTGATGGCCCTACAACTTTCTGTGATGGCGGTGATGTATTGCTCACCTCTACTCCAGCGGTCTCTTATCTCTGGAGCACCGGAGCAACCACTCAGGCAATCACAGTCAACGTTGCAGGCAGTTATACTGTGATTACCGTGGATAATAACGGTTGTGAGGCCACCTCTGCGCCTGTTGCAGTCAACATCGACAGCAATCCCGCACCGACCGTGAGTACCAGTGGACCGACCACATTCTGCCAAGGCGGTAATGTGACCCTAACGGCCTCTGCTGCGGATTCTTATCTGTGGAGCACAGGAGCCACCTCCCAAAGCATCACGGTGAGTGCAGCAGACAGTTACAGTGTTACCGTGACTGATATCAACGGTTGCGTTGGGGTGTCAGCTCCGGTGAATGTCTCGGTGAACCCACTTCCCACCCCGACCATTACTGCCGATGGGCCGACCACGTTCTGTGTCGGTGATGATGTAACGCTTACGGCCTCGGCAGGTTCAAGCTACCTGTGGAGTACAGGAGCGACCACGCAGAGCATTACTGTGAGTGCCACTGGCATTTACAATGTTACCGTGACGGATGCTAATGGTTGCGCTGGTGCCGCCACTCCTGTCGCAGTTACGGTGAATCCGCTTCCGATTCCCTTGGTTACTGTGAGCGGCCCGACCACATTCTGTGAGGGCGGCAGTGTGGTATTGACCAGCCGTCCTGCCAGCAGCTATCTGTGGAGTACAGGTGAGACCACTCAATCCATAACGGTTGATGCCAGTGGCAGTTACACGGTTACAGTAACGAATGCCAACGGATGTCAGTCTACTTCAGCTCCGATCAACGTTACTGTGAACCCGACACCGACTCCAACGGTCAATGCGGCAGGACCCTTGGAATTCTGTCAAGGTGGAAGCGTTGTTCTTGGTATAGTCGCTCCAGGTACAGTGGTCTGGAGTAATGGTGACGTTAGTGCATTGACCACCGTCACCGCCTCAGGCGATTACTGGGCTACCTACACGGATGCCAATGGTTGCACTGGCAACAGTGATACGGTCACTGTGACTGTTAATCCGCTTCCGACCCCACTGATCGAGACAGTCGGTACGCCATCGTTCTGCGTAGGCGAGACTGTTGACCTCTCAACAGGAGTGTTTGACAGCTATCTGTGGAGTAATGGAGCTACCACTCAAGGCATCAGTATCAGTGCTGTCGGTACATACACGTTCACCGTATCGGTCACGGATGCGAATGGTTGTGTGGGCACATCTCCTTCTGTTGTGGTTGAGATCAATGCGACTCCGACCCCTACGATCAGTCCTGATGGGTTGTTGGAGATATGTGATGGCGAGAGCATCACATTGACCTCGGCTCCCGCTCAGACCTACCTCTGGAGTAATGGTGAGACCACGCAGAGCATCACGGTCACCACTGCTGGCGTGTACAATGTCTTTGCTACGGATGCAAGCAGTTGCAGTGCTATCAGTTCTGATGTTACTGTAGTCGTGAATCCGAACCCGACCCCGACCATCGTTGCAGGTGGCCCGTTGGAGTTCTGTGCTGGCGGCAGTGTGAATCTCGGTACGCAAGTGTTCGCTTCGTACGAGTGGTCCAGTGGTTCTGTGGCCCCGTCTATCAGTGTAAGTAATAGTGGAACCTTCACAGTGGCGGTGACCGATGCCAATGGATGTTCAGGTGTTTCACCTGCGGTTGACGTAACTCGCTTCTCGGTTCCTACAGTGTCGGTGACTGCCTCGGGCCCTACCGATATATGTGCTGGTGGTTCAGTTGAACTTGTGGCCACGGCAGCAGCATCTTATCTGTGGAGCAATGGTGAGACCACACAAGCCATCACGGTCAGTACGGCTGGCAGTTACACGGTTACTATAACTGACGTTAATGGATGCCAGGCAACTTCTGCACCAGTGAGTGTTACGATTAACGATCTGCCGACCCCGACTGTGTTCCCATTCGGACCGCAGGAAATCTGTGAGGGTGAGAGCGTTACGCTTACATCGACCACCGCAGCAAGTTACCTCTGGAGCACAGGAGAAACCACGCAAAGCATCACGGTCAATACGGCCGGTGTTTACACCCTGAATGTGGAAGACCTGAACGGTTGCACAAGTGCCAGCGTTGACATCCCTGTTACGGTGAATCCACTTCCGACACCTGTAATTGTAGCCAATGGCCCAACTGAGTTCTGTGATGGTGGTAGTGTGTTGTTGAGCACATCACAGCCCTACGTCAGCTACGTCTGGTCAACGGGCACAGTTAACGCGAATGTGCTTGCAAGCAACAGTGGCACGTTTACCGTAACAGTGACCGATGCCAACGGCTGTGCAGGAATCTCTGCGCCTATTACCACCACCGAATATCCTGTACCACCAGTCAGTGTGACCACTTCAGGTCCTACCGACATCTGCGAAGGCGGTACTGTTGAGCTGACTGCAAGTATGGCGTCATCATACCTCTGGAGTACCGGAGAGACCACGCAGAGCATCACGGTGAGCACTGAGGGAGCATATACTGTCACCATTACTGATGCCAATGGCTGTACAGCCACATCGGCCCCTGTCAATGTGACGCTGCTCGATCTTCCGACTCCGACCGTATTCCCATTCGGACCGCAGGAGATCTGCGATGGCAGTTCAGTGACCCTTACTTCGACCACTGCTGCAAGTTATCTGTGGAGCACGGGCGAAACCACCCAAAGTATCACTGTGAGCACTGCTGGCATCTACACACTGAACGTGGAGGACCTCAACGGTTGCACCAGTGCGAGCGTAGACATTCCAGTCACCGTGAACCCGCTTCCGACCCCAGTAATAGTTGCCAATGGTCCGACCGAGTTCTGTGATGGTGGAAGTGTTCTGCTGAGCACATCTCAGCCGTACGACTCTTATTTGTGGTCAACAGGAACAGTGAACGCGAATGTGCTTGCAACCAATAGCGGCACGTTCACGGTGACCGTGACTGATGATAACGGCTGTGTCGGCACTTCAGGACCGCTGACAGTGACGGAATTCCCTGCACCTACAGTGACCATAACGGCCAATGGCCCCACTGACATATGTGTGGGAGGCTCGGTCGAGTTGACTTCAAGTGTTGCGGATAGCTACCTATGGAGCACGGGAGAGACCACTCATAGCATCCTGGTTGACCAAGACGGCAGCTACACGGTGACGGTGACCGATGCCAACGGCTGTGTGGCCACGGCCACGCCAGTGAGCGTGACGCTGCTCACCCTTCCTACCCCCACAGTGTTTCCATTTGGTCCACAGGAGATATGCGAAGGTGGCAGCGTGACGCTGACATCGACAACCGCAAGCAGCTATCTGTGGAGCACCGGTGAGACCACACAGAGCATTGATGTGACAACAGGAGGTATTTACACCCTTACCGTGCAAGACCTTAACGGCTGCACCAGCGCGAGCGTGGACATCCCTGTCACGGTCAATCCGCTCCCTGTCCCTGTCATCGAGGCTAACGGTCCGACTGAGTTCTGTGCAGGAAACACAGTGACGCTGAGTACCACTGAGCCGTTCAACGGTTATGTGTGGAGCACAGGCACGGTGAGCCCGAGCATCGATGTGAACAGCAGCGGCACGTTCACGGTGACGGTGACCGATGCCAATGGCTGTCAGGGCACGTCCGATGCGGTGACGGTGACCAGGTACGACAACCCTCCGGTTACGGTGACAACGAGCGGCAGCCCGAATCTTTGCGAGGGTGGCAGTGTGGAACTCACCGCCAGCGCAGCGGACAGCTATCTGTGGAGCAATGGCCAGACATCGCAGAGCATTACTGTTGATGCTGCTGGAAGCTACACCGTGACAATCACCGATGCCAACGGATGTCAGAATACATCGGCTGCGGTGAACGTGACCATCCTCACTCCTCCGACTCCCACGTTGTTCCCATTCGGCCCGCAATTCATCTGTGAAGGTCAGGCCATTACGCTCACTTCAACGACAGCAAGCAGCTATCTGTGGAGCACTGGCGAGACCACCCAGAGTATCACTGTGACTCAGGCTGGCGATTACAGCGTCACTGTGACCGATGCCAACGGTTGTGAGGGTGTTACTGGAACGGTACCTGTGACGGTGAACCCACTGCCCCAGCCGACAGTTGTCGCCAACGGAGCGATCGAGTTCTGTCAGGGCGGCAATGTGCAGCTCACTACTCAGAATTTCGTGGGCTACCAGTGGAGCAGTGGTGCCGCGCAGCAGAGCACCATTGTGACGCAGCCGGGCGATTACTTCGTTACCGTGATCGACAACAACGGCTGTGTTGGTGTGAGCGATCCACTCACCATCACGGTGAACCCACCGCCCACCATCACCATCAATGCAGATAGCCCGACCGAGTTCTGCGATGGCGGCAGTGTGACTCTCACAGCTACCGAAGGCCAGAGCTACAGCTGGAGCAACGGCCAGGTGGGCCAGAGCATCACGGTGTTCACGTCAGGTACCTACATTGTGAGTGTGACCGATGCCAACGGCTGCGTGGGGCAGTCGGTGCCGGTGACCATCTCGGTGTATCCGCTTCCGAACCCGAACATCACGGCCAGCGGCCCGACCGAGTTCTGCAGCAGCGACTCGGTGCAGTTGACCAGCAGCCCTGCTGCGAATTATCTGTGGAGTACAGGTGCTACAACGCAGAGCATCTCTGTGACTGAGGCTGGCAATTACTTCGTGACCCTGACCAACGGGTTCGGCTGTGAGGCCACATCATCGTCCATCAACGTAACAGTGAATAACGGTCCGACTCCTTTCATTATGGCAGGTGGTCCGACCGAGTTCTGCGATGGTGGTTCGGTGGTGCTCAGTGCAAGCGGTGCGCAGAGCTATCTCTGGAGCACGGGTCAGACCACACCGATGATCACGGTCACTATCAGTGGCACCTACACGGTGACCGGATTCGATGCCAACGGCTGTTCGGGCGTATCAGTGCCTGTTGAGGTGACCGAGTTCGATGTGCCTGAGGTGATCATCACTGCCGATGGCCCGACTATTCTGTGTCAGGGCGATCAGGTGACGCTGACTGCAAGCGATGCAGACAGCTACCTGTGGAGTACTGGTGCGACCACTCAGAGCATCACAGTTTCTGCGGCAGGCACCTACACGGTGGATATTGTGGATGCTAATGGATGCCCGGGTGCATCCTCAGGCGTGACGGTCTTCGTCAACCCTCTTCCGACACCAGTAATAACGGCCGATGGACCTCTTGCCTTCTGTAATGGGGATAATGTTACCCTTACTGCAACAGGATATCAGCAGTATCTGTGGAGCACGGGAGCGACCACTCCAAGCATCACGGTGAGCGAGGCAGGCCAGTTCTCTGTGACTGTTGTAGATGAGAACGGATGCGCTGGCACCTCTGCCCTTGTGACCACCACCATCAACCCCGACCCAGGCGTGACCATCACCTCGACCGATGGAGACTTCGATGTATGTGAGGGCACGAGCACGGTGCTCACTGCCTCTGTCGCAAGCTCCTACCTGTGGAGTACAGGTAGCGTGTCGCAGAGCATCACTGTGAATGAGGCTGGAACCTACACCGTTACAGTCACCAACCAGTTCGGCTGCACTGCGAGCACGAGCGTGGACATCATTGTACGTCCGGTGCCTGACCCGAGTCCTGAGATTATCGCAGACGGAGCGACCACGTTCTGTGCGGGCGATAGTGTTACTCTCAGCCTCACGGCCGAGTATGAGGGCTACCAGTGGAGCACAGGTGCGAACTCGCAGAGCATCACTGTGAGCACATCGGGACTTTACACGGTGACGGTCACCAATGAGTTCGGTTGTACAGGGGCAGCATCTGGCGTGGTAGTAACGGTGAACCCGAATCCGAACCCGGTCATCCTGAGCACAGGCGATACGGAGTTCTGTGACGGTGGCAGCGTGGTGCTTGCCACGAGCAGCGTCTATGCCGCCTACGAATGGAGTACAAGTGCCACCACGCAGTTCATCACGGTCACCGAATCTGGCGACTATGATGTGACGGTGACCAACAGCTTCGGTTGCACGGCCACCTCTTCAGCCACCACCGTGAATGTTACCGATCTGCCTGAGGTGGAGGTGACGGCCAATGGCCCTACCACTTTCTGTCCCGGTTCGTCCGTTACGCTGACTGCCAGTGGCAATGGACCGTTCCAGTGGAACAGTGGACAGACGACCGCAAGCATCGAGGTATTCCTGCCTGGCACTTATACTGTAACGGTTACCGATGAGGTGACAGGTTGCAGCAATACATCGGCTCCTATCGAGGTGGAAGTATACGATCCGTTCCTCGCGGAGATTGTGGCCGATGGCCCGACATCATTCTGCGGTGACGGACAGGTTACACTTACGGCAAGTGCAGGTGAGGCTTACCTCTGGAGCACGGGTGAGACCACTCAGAGCATCACAGTTGACAGTACCGGTGTGTACGGTGTGCTGGTGACCGATGCCAATGGATGTCAAGGACCAGCCGCTCAGACTGTGACCGTCCTGCCGGAGCCTATCCCTGTGATCGTTCCTGAAGACAACCCACCCTATTGTGAGGGTGAGACTGTGACGCTGACCGCAGCGCTGGACATTGGAGGCAGCTATCAGTGGAGCACAGGCGCAACCACACAAAGTATCGAGGTAACAGAGAGCGGTCTGTACTCTGTTGTGATCACCAACGTGTTCGGCTGCTCTGCAGAGGCCTTCCTGCCCATCGGATTTGTTCCGTCACCAAGCGTCAATGTGACCGTGGAGGGTGATGGCACAGTATGCGAGGGTGAAACCATCCAACTTAGTGCCTCGTTCAGCATCGGAGGCAGCTATGTGTGGAGCAACGGTGCAACGGGTCAGAATATCAATGTGGGCGAGGCAGGCGAGTACACGGTCACGGTGACCAACCTCGCGGGCTGCACGGCCACGTCCGAGCCGGTGACGGTGACGGTTCTGCCGGGTACAAGGCCAGATGCTGGTGAGGACATCGTGATCTGCGAAGGCGAGTCGGCCACGCTGACGGCCACGGGTGCGGACAGCTTTGAGTGGAGCACTGGCGAGACCACCGCAAGTATCAGCGTGACCCCTGAGGAAACCACGGTTTATGTGGTTACCTCAACTGCGGAAGGCTGCGGGTTCGGACTCACAGCCGAGGTGACGGTGACCGTAGCTCCACAGCCGACAGCTGCGTTTGAGCATACGGAGGCCAACCTCGGAACGACCATCACGTTCACCGACCTGAGTGAGCCTCAGGCGTCCATCACCACTTGGGAGTGGGACTTCGGTGACGGTCAGGTATCCTTGGCGCAGAACCCTCAGTACACCTACAACGATGAGGAGGGTACCTACACTGTTACGCTCATCGTAACCACTGCTAACGGGTGTGCCGATACGGTTAGCATGGATTTGGATATTGAGGAGTTCTTCAACATCACCGATGTCTTGACCCCGGACAATGATGGTGTGAACGACTATATCTGGATCACAAGCAGCTCTGCGCAGGTGATCAATGCCACGTTCTACAGCCGGTGGGGCGAGAGCGTCTGGACAGGTGTGGGCAAGGACCTGAGGTTCAATGGCCGGTCCAACGCTGGGGCCGAGCTTCCCGCAGGCACCTACTACTACGTCATCCAAGTAGACTATGGTGACGGTGACGTCCGCGATCATACCGGCTACGTCACGTTGATACGCTGATCAGCGCAGTAGCTACACAACAAGAAATGAGCCCCTCGACCGTGATTTTGGTCGGGGGGCTTTTTTTGTTTTGGAAATCCGATGATAGTTGATGACTTTCGTAGTGCATTTTTTGAAGGTCATGCGCTTTTCTCACCTGATTCGTATCGGTTCCGGTTTGAGGTTGTGGATGTTGTTGCTTACTGGGCAGCTTCAGATACTTAATACCTGTGCACAGCAGTCCGTTGCGAGGCAGTGGAACGAGGCATTGTTGTTTTCTATTTCAAATGACCTGGCCCGACCCACCATACATGCGAGAAACCTTTTTCATGTTTCCGCTGCCATGTATGATGCTTGGGCGATTTTCGATGACCAGTCTGAACCGTATCTCATCGGTAAAACAGTACACGGTTTCTCAGTGCCCTTTGAGGGTATGCAGCCACCGATGGACGTGGAGGCTGCCAGAAATGAGGCTATTTCTTATGCCGCTTACCGGCTGCTGAGGAACCGATTCATCAATTCTCCCGGAGCCTTTCAAAGCTATCTGTACTACGACAGCTTGATGAATGCCTTGGGTTACGACCCTTCTATGCTGTCTATCGACTACTCCTCAGGTTCTCCCGCTCATCTCGGAAATTTCATTGCCAACCGATACATTGCGTACGGCAATCAGGACGGTTCGAATCAACAACTCGGATATACCAACAGCTATTATGAACCTTTCAATAACCCCTTGGCCCCTCAAGGACCAGGTAACCCTGACTGTATAGATGCGAACAGGTGGCAGTCTTTGGCCATGACCACCTTCATCGATCAGGCCGGTAATCTCATTCCTGGAGGCACACCTCCGTTTCTCAGCCCTGAATGGGGGAATGTGAGTCCTTTCTCGTTAAATGATGAGGACATGGTGACTTACCAGAGAGACGGCCATGATTGGAATGTTTTCATGGACCCTGGCCCACCATGTTTCATGGATACTTCTGACGTGGATGATTTCGGTAGCTTGTATCAATGGAATTTCTCTCTGGTATCCCTGTGGCAGTCTCATCTCGATACGGCTGATGGTGTGATGTGGGACATTTCCCCGGCCTCCATCGGAAACATCCAAGAATTTCCCAGTTCCATTTTAGAGCACCCAACGTTCTACAACACATTCGAGGGTGGAGATCCCGGTCAAGGCTATGATGTGAATCCGAAGACCGGACAGCCTTATGAGCCGCAGTGGGTAAGGCGCGGTGATTATGCCCGTGTGCTGGCCGAGTTCTGGGCGGACGGCCCAAACTCGTACACTCCTCCGGGTCACTGGTTCGAGATATTGAACAAGGTGAGTGACCATCCCCTTTTTGAGAAAAGATGGATGGGCCAGGGAGATGAGCTTGATGCAATTGAATGGGATGTGAAGACCTATTTCACCCTTGGTGGTGCCATGCACGATGCAGCTGTTGCGGCCTGGAGCGTTAAAGGTTACTATGACTATCTGCGACCGATCTCTGCCATCAGATTCATGGGCGACATCGGGCAGAGCAGCGACCCTGAGTATGAAAACTACCATCCCGCAGGACTGCCGTTGATTCCTGGATACATTGAGGTAGTGGAGGAAGACGATCCATTGGCGGTTGACAGCGTTGAGCTTGTGGGAAAAATCAAGCTGTACACTTGGAGAGGACACGATTTCGTTGAAAATCCTGAGGTGGACATGGCAGGGGTCGGTTGGATACTTGCCGAACGGTGGTGGCCTTATCAGCGCATATCTTTTGTAACTCCGCCTTTTGCAGGCTACGTCTCTGGCCATTCTACGTTCTCGCGAACTGCTGCCGAGGTAATGACCTCGATGACCGGTGACCCGTTCTTTCCGGGCGGGATGAGCGATTTCACTTTTGTTGCCAACGAGTTCCTTGAGTTCGAGAACGGTCCGAGTACCAACATCACGCTTCAGTGGGCCACTTATCGCGATGCGGCAGACCAATGCAGCCTGTCACGCATCTGGGGGGGTATTCACCCACCAGTTGATGATATTCCCGGAAGGTTGATGGGCATGCAGGTGGGGCCAAAGGCGGTCGGTCATGCAATTCAGTACTTCGGTGAAGACCTCATCACCGCCACAGGGCAGCAGCGGTGGTCAATATCAGGTCTGATGGTGTACCCCAATCCCGCCAGTGACATGGTCACACTTGCTGTGAAAGGTTTCTCTGGCAATGCGCATGTCGAAGTGTTCGATATTGGAGGTAAGAGGGTGTTGTCTCGTTCCACCCAACTCCGTGACGGTGCTTTAAGCCTTGGTTTGGATGTGAGTTCACTCGTTTCGGGCATGTATCTCATCCGGCTGACCACTGATAACAGGAGGGAGGTGGCCCGTCTGGCTGTGAGCCGTTGACCTTAATCAAACCTGAGGGTCTGTTTCTGCGCACCTTTGCCACATCATAACCCAAACAACCTGACATGAGAAAATCATTATTCACCGTTTTTGCACTGTTTTTCGCAGGGGCAGTTGTAGCTCAACCCCAGCTCGAGAATCCCGGTTTTGAGGATTGGGAGAATCTTGGCACCAACAACCGTGAGCCGCTTCAGTGGAATTCTATCAGAACCGGAGGCGGTAACGCCAGCACACCTAACATCTTTGTTGTTGACCGCTCAACTGAGGTCAGACCCGGCACTGTGGGCGAGTATTCGTGCATGCTGGAGACCAAGAACACCACCATCGTTTTCGTGGGGGTGACGGTGAACGGTGTGGTCACCAACGGCCGGGTAGAGGCCCCCACGACCAATCCGGCTGATGGTTACATCCGCAGCAAGGTGGACGATTCAGCTTTTTTCACGTCACTTACCGACCGTCCGGATTCACTTGTGGTATGGGTGAATTACCAGCCCAGTGGTAATGATAACGGAAGCTTCGAGTGCATTCTGCATGATATACAGGGCACGGGCCTTACAGCGGGTAACATGGGTGCTTTGCCTGAGGTTGGAAACAGCCAAGGCAATAACACAGCTCAGACGATCGCAAAGGCCGGTGCAGAGTTCCCGTCCAATACAAATGGGTGGGTGCGTGTATCTGTGCCTTTCGAATACGTGGACGAGCGCAACCCGCAGTTCATTCTCATCACTGCTACTCCGAGCGGTCAAGGCACCGCGGTGAATGGTTCAAAAATGTGGGTTGATGACATCGCACTCATCTACAATATCACCCCTGAGCTTTCTGATGTAGTGGCCCCGGTCACTGCCACGGAAGGTTTCCCGCTCACAGTGTCGTTCAGCACACCGGGCAATCCCATCGGAGCCACGGATTTCGTGGCCGAACTTTCAGATGCATCAGGAGACTTTGCCAGTGCGGTGGTCATCGGCACCTTGAACACCACGGACAACACCGGCACCATAAACGCTGAGGTTCCAGCCAACACAACAGCCGGGGCTGGTTACAAGATTCGTGTGACCAATGCCAGTGAGTATTACGCCTCGCTTGAGACGGGCATTGAAGTGACGCAGGACATTGTGGGCTTGGCCGAGGCCACTGCCGATGCCGTGAAGGTGTACGGTGCCAACGGCCTGATGACCATCGACCTCAGCGGTGTACAAATGGAGCGCCCTATGTTCGAGGTGTTCACCCTCAGTGGTCAGCGTATCGCCATGGGCCGGCTCATCGGGCATCAGCAGAACCGCATAGACCTGAGCGGTGAGCAGGGCATGTTCATTATCCGCATCCTCGATGCAGACAACGCTATCAGCAAGAAGGTTTTCTTGGACTGATACTATGGTTCAAAAAGGCAAAGCCCCGTTCTCTGCTAGGAGGACGGGGCTTCTCGTTTCTCTTGGCTACCTGTCGCTCCTATCTTTGCCGCCCATTAAACATTACATCATGTCCACAGACCACAAGATCATATTCTCAATGGTGGGGGTCAGCAAGACCTATCCACCACAGAAACAGGTACTCAAGAACATCTATCTCAGTTTCTTCTATGGTGCCAAGATCGGCATCATCGGTCTGAACGGTTCGGGCAAATCGACCCTGCTCAAGATCATCGCAGGGATTGAAAAAAGCTTTGTGGGCGATGTAGTCTCTTCCAAAGACTTCACCACCGGATACTTGGAGCAGGAGCCCGAGCTGGACGGCACCAAGACCGTGAAGGAGATCGTCCTTGAAGGCGTGGCCGAGATTGCTGCCATCATGAAAGAATATGAGGAAGTGAACCTCAAATTCGGTGAGCCGATGAGCGATGATGCCATGAACAAGCTCATCGAACGTCAGGCCGCACTCTCCGACCTCATCGACCAGCACAACGGCTGGGAACTCGATTACCGCTTGGAGCGCGCCATGGACGCACTTCGCTGCCCGCCCGATGACCAGTTGGTGAGCACACTTTCGGGCGGTGAGAAACGTAGGGTGGCCCTTTGCCGCCTGCTGCTTCAAGAACCGGATGTGCTCCTGCTCGATGAGCCCACCAACCACTTGGATGCCGAGAGTATCGACTGGTTAGAGCAGCACTTGCAGCAGTACAAAGGCACCGTCATCGCTATTACGCACGACCGTTATTTCCTTGACAACGTGGCGGGCTGGATCCTCGAACTCGATCGTGGCGAGGGCATCCCATGGGAGGGCAACTACAGCAGCTGGCTCGAACAGAAGAGCAAGCGACTGGCGCAGGAGGAAAAGACCGAGAGCAAGCGCAAGAAGACCCTGGAGCGCGAGTTGGAGTGGGTGCGCATGTCGCCTAAGGCCCGTCAGGCGAAGAGCAAGGCCCGTCTGAGCGCCTACGACAAACTCCTGAATGAGGACACCAAAGGCAAGGAAGAAAAGCTGGAGATATTCATCCCCAACGGCCCGCGCCTTGGCACCAACGTGATCGATGCGGTCAACGTGTCTAAATCCTTTGGTGATAAACTGCTGTACGACAACCTGAACTTCTCGCTGCCGCCCAACGGCATTGTAGGCATCATCGGGCCCAACGGTGCGGGTAAGACCACCATCTTCCGCATGATCATGGGCCTCGAAAAGCCCGATAGCGGTGAATTCCGCGTGGGCGAAACCGTGAAGGTGGCCTATGTGGAGCAGGAGCATAACGACATCAATCCGGAGAACACGGTATGGGAGGCCATTTCAGGAGGTCTTGAGATCATAGAACTCGGTGGCCGCCAATTGAACAGCCGTGCCTACGTGAGCCGCTTCAACTTCGGTGGTGGTGAACAGGGCAAGAAGGTGAAAGTGCTCTCTGGTGGGGAACGCAACCGCCTGCACCTCGCCATGACGCTGAAGCAGGAGGCCAACGTGCTCCTCCTTGACGAACCGACTAACGACATTGACGTGAACACGCTCCGTGCCTTGGAGGAAGGTCTTGAAGGCTTCGCGGGCTGTGCGGTCATCATCAGCCACGACCGTTGGTTCCTCGACCGTATCTGCACGCACATCCTCGCCTTCGAGGGCGATTCGCAGGTCTATTGGTTCGAGGGCGGCTACACCGACTACGAGGAGAACCGCAAGAAGCGCCTTGGCGACACTGGGCCGAAACGGATCAAGTATCGGAAGTTGGTGGGATAGCTGATTGTTAATGGTCGATTGCTGATTGTCGATTGCGTTCGACAGTTTCGGGGTGATGCTGTCGATCGGGTTCGGCAATTCGGGCTGCTGACGGGCGCATGAAAATGCCATAGGCAGTTGTCTATCTTTGACCCATGCGTTTAGCCAAGGCAGAGTTCAGGAAGGTAGGCCCGTTCAAGGAGCTTTCGCTGGAGTTCAATAAGAACAAGCGGAAAGACCTTGCCGAGGTTCACATCTTCACAGGGCCAAACGGGAGTGGGAAGAGTACGATTATAAAGGGTCTCGCGCGGGCGTTCAATCCAGGGAATACAGAGGATTTTGGTGCTATGTTTTGGACTTCTTTGAGAAATGGAAGTTGGATTGATGTGGATGATGGTGATGGAAAGTATGTCAAACAAAGCTACAAGTCGCATATCACCAATGACAAGGAAATTTCCTTCTATAAATATTCTGAACTAATTGATTTATATCACAAAGACGTCAATGAGTACAGAAGTGCTGATAAGGATATTAAGTTACCGTACGCAGTCTTTGGTTACTCTGGGCATCGATCTCTAAATACACAGACAAAGTTCAGTTTGGGATTCCCCGAGATAAATCCACTTGATGGTGCAGTGAATTTTGAAAGAATGGGGGATTCCCAAACTCCTTTGGCCAATTGGGCAGGAAACATTCTTGCTAAAGCGGCATTTGCAAACACTAACAAAGATTCCAAAACCAAAATAGAGGCAGCGGAGACGTTGAAACGATTTGAGCAGATTTTGTTCGAAATTACCAATCGTGTAATCAAGTTCAACGTTGATTATGAAGTGATGCGGATGAACATGCTGCTCGATGGCAAAGAAGTAGAGTTCAGCGTACTTCCTGATGGACTGAAATCAATGCTTGGCTGGCTTGGCGACATGCTCATGCGCATGGAGAGCATCCGTTGGGAGGAGAAACGCAGCGTGTTCGAGCAGCCCATCATTCTGTTCCTCGATGAGATTGACATCCATCTGCATCCCGAATGGCAGCGTAAAATCCTGCCCATCATCCAGAAAACCTTTGTGAACGCGCAGATCTTCGTGTCCACGCACAGCCCGTTCGTGGTGGCTTCGGTGGAGGATGCTTTTGTCTATGACCTGAATATCAATAAGCAGGGAGAGGCATTCCTTGAACAGGTTGTGGTGACAGAGAAAGGGCATTCCTATCAGCGGGTGTTGAGCGAGATATTCGACATCAAAAATGAGTTCGTTGACCCTTGGACGGAAAAGAAGCTGGCAGACTTTTATGTGCTTCTCAGCAAGACCAGATCGAAGAAGACTAAGTACTACGAAGAGGTTTTTTCAATCGGTCAGGAGCTGGCAAAGACCAGTGTGGAGTTGCAGGATGTGGTTGCGGTTGAATTGAACCAGCTCGATAGAAGAATAGCTGCTGCCAAGTGAAAGGTTTTACAAGGTCAGATGCACCAGCATGTATTGCTGATCGGCAGGTTCGCTGGACTGCCAAGTGGGTGCAGAGAAATGCCTTGGGCAATAGATTCAGTTGGCCCGTTTATCAGCGAGAGAAACTCAACAAGGTTCTTCTGCCCCAGCTCCAATCGGATAATCAGTTTCATTGCTGCTACTGCGATGCTTATCCAGTGCAAGGGGTGAGTTCTGATACCATCGACCACTTCAAGCCAAAGTCGGTCTATCCGAATGAAGCTTTTGATTGGGACAATCTGTTTTATTGCTGTTCGGCCTGTCAAGAGGCGAAACTTGAACGATTTGAAACGGGGCTTTTGAAGCCTGATGTTCAAGGCCTCACTTTCGACAAATTCTTCCGTTTCAACGCTTCAACAGGAGAGATTGAACCAAATCCTATTGCATCTCCCGAAGACTTCAAGCGGGCAGAGGTTTCCATTCAGTTGTTCGGACTCAATGAAAAGGGCCGACCAATTACCAGAAGGCAAACGTTCCGTGAACGTTATCAGCAGTTTGTTTCGGGAGGGGTCTCTATTGACGACCTGCCATACCGCTTCATCTTTGAACCTTAAACTTTGAATCCATAGTGAAACCCTCCACCCCCAAAGGCACCCGCGATTTCTCCCCTGCCGAGATGGCAAGGCGCAACTACATCTTCGACACCGTGAAGGCTGTTTTCCGCCTCCATGGTTTCGCGCAGATAGAGACCCCCGCCATGGAAAATTCGGAGACCCTGATGGGCAAGTACGGGGAGGAGGGCGACAGGCTTATTTTCAAGATTCTGAACAGTGGGGATTTTCTGAAAAGTGTGCCCAAGGAGTTGCTCGCTGACGTATCGGACGAGGCCATTTCAAATTTCAAATTTCAAATTTCAAATTTCATATCGGAGAAGGCCCTCCGCTACGACCTGACCGTTCCTTTTGCCCGCTACGTTGTGCAGCACCGCAACGACCTCACCTTCCCGTTCAAGCGGTTTCAGATACAGCCTGTGTGGAGAGCGGACAGGCCACAGAAAGGCCGCTACCGTGAGTTCTATCAGTGCGATGTGGATGTGATCGGCAGCGACTCGCTGCTGAACGAGGTGGAGCTGGTGCAGATCATCGACAGCGTGTTTGGCAAGTTGAACATCCCCGTCACGCTCAAGCTCAACAACCGCAAGCTGCTGGCGGCCATTGCGCAGGTGGTGGGCGCGCCCGATGCCTTTGTGGACATCACGGTGGCCCTCGACAAACTCGACAAGATAGGGGAGGAGAAGGTGGTGGAGGAACTGAGGCAGCGCGGCATTTCTGATGCTTCCATCGAGAAGCTGCTGCCGCTCATCCGCTTCACGGGCGACACGCAGCAAAAGCTGGACTTCCTCGCTACTTTCCTCGGGGAGAATGAACTGGGGCAGAAGGGCATCACGGAGGTGCAGGCCGTCATCGGCACAGCGCAGCCGCTCATCTCGCAGAACACCGTCATCGAACTCGACCTCACGCTGGCCCGTGGGCTGAACTACTATACAGGGGCCATCTTTGAGGTGAAGTCGAACCTGCCGAACACCCTCACCAGCACCATCTGCGGGGGTGGCCGCTATGACGACCTCACGGGCATCTTCGGCCTGCCTAATGTCTCGGGCGTGGGCATCTCGTTCGGGGCTGACCGCATCTATGACGTGATGCTGGAGGCGGGCCTCTTCCCCGAATCGGCACAGGAGGGCACCAAGGTGCTGTTCGTTAATTTCGGGGAGAAGGAGGCGCAGTACTGCCTGCCGCTGGTGAAACAGCTCCGCGAGGCGGGCATCGCCACTGAGCTGTACCCCGATGATGCCAAGCTCAAGAAGCAGTTCGGCCATGCCGACAGCCTCAGCATCCCCTTCGTGGCTATGGTGGGCGACAGCGAGATGGCCGAGGGCGTCATCGGCCTCAAGGACATGAGGTCGGGCGAGCAGGTGCGGGTGGCCCTGCCAGAGCTGGTGCAGCGGCTGCGGTGATTCTATTGCCCTCTGCCGGGACGGCACTGTCCCTAAGTCTTCCTTTCCATTCATCTGCACGCGCAAATGATGGCAAGGGATATGGGGTGCTATCATCTGCACGTACAAATCATAGGAAAGAATAAGGGTTGCTGTCATCTGCACGCGCAGATGATAGAAAGGAATATGGGTTGCTATCATTTGCACGTGCAATTCATAGGAAAGGATATGGCTTGCTATCATCTGCACGCGCAAATAGTAGCAAGGGCTATGGGTTGCTTCCATCTGCAAGCACAGATGACCACGGGTGCCCGTGCTGCAGGGGCTCAGAGGTGCATAAGTCCCGGGGTGACCTCCACCACCACCTGATCACCGAAACCCCAGGCGGGCAGTTTTCCGAAGAGGATGGCATTGTAGTAGCGGTTGGCCGTGACCTTCTTCTTATATGCCCATGCATCCAGACACACCAGATCGGACAGTGGTGGCAGACCCTCGGGCAGCCTTGGCGGGGGAGCCTTGTGTAGCTTGACGGTATAGGGCTGTGCAGGCGGGCTGGTCTCCACATCGATGAACACCTTGCCCGATATCCGTACCCCGGCAATGCGGCCTGTCTTGAACCTGCGGAACACGGATGCCAGATTGACCCCGCACAGGTCGGCATACTGCTGTGGGGTGACGAAGTTGGACGCCAGTATGAAGGAGGGTGTAGCGTGTAGCATGGCTGCTAAGTTATCCGTTGCGGAGATTCAGTGCGCAATGGGCCAGTGCTCGGGGCATCGGCCCGATGGCCGGGTTATCGTGGAGCCTACGTGATACCACTGACTGCCATTCCGCACATTTCGTCCCCTTTTTCGTTACTGTATCTTTGCACGCCCATGGAAACAGCAACAGTTGAACAGAAGAAGGTGGTAACCCCCTACGGTCGCACCGATGCGGGCAAGAAGCAGCAGGTGGCCGAGATGTTCAACAACATCGCCCATCGTTACGACCTGCTCAATCGCTCGCTCTCCATGGGCATCGATGTGCTGTGGCGCAAGAAGATGATCGCGCAGCTCAAGGCGATCAGGCCCAAGGTGATACTCGATGTTGCAACCGGTACCGGTGATGTGGCCTTGGAGGCCATGAGTCTGAAGCCTGACCGCATCGTGGGCCTCGACATCTCGGTAGGCATGCTCGACCTGGGAAGACAAAAGGTGGCCAAGCGAGGGCTCTCCGATACCATCGAGATGATCGTTGGAGATAGCGAGAACCTCCCTTTCGATGATGCCACCTTCGATGCCATCACCGTGGCATTCGGGGTAAGGAACTTCGAGGATCTTGCAAAAGGACTGGGCGAAATGAACCGCGTGCTCGGCAAGGGCGGCAAGCTGGTGGTGCTGGAGTTCTCGCAACCGAGGTCTTTTCCCATTAAGCAGCTTTATTGGTTCTATTTCAACAACATACTTCCGTTTTTTGGGAAGATGCTGTCGAAAGATGCTTCGGCCTACACCTATCTCCCCGAGTCGGTGAAGGTGTTTCCTGATGGCGAGCGTTTTCTCAAGGAGATGAAAAAGGCGGGGTTCAAAGCGGTGCAGTGGAAACCCCTCACGTTCGGCATCGCCTCCATTTACACTGGGGTGAAATCCTGATTTGTTCAAGGGTCGCGCACATAGCGTTCTGCTGTGGACGGTGCTGACCATCATCGGCATTGGGGCATTCCCTGAACTTGTGCGGGCGCAGTTCCCCGTCAAGTACAAGGAGAAGAAGATGCTGAACCTCTCCAAGTACGACCGCAGGATGTTCCATTTCGGTTTCATCCTTGGCACCAATCTCACTGACTTCTCTGTGCGCAATGTGGAGAATCTGGCATCCTTGGACTCGGTCTATGTGGTAGAGCCCAATGCGGCTGTGGGCTTCAACCTCGGCATCGTTAGCGACATGCGCCTGGGCGAACATTTCAACCTGCGCTTCATACCCGGCATCTCGTTCGTGGGCCGCTCGATGAATTATACTGTGTTGGAGCGCGATACAATCGTCAACGTTTACGACAAGACCACTGAGTCAGTATACCTGGAGCTGCCGCTTTACTTCAAGTTCCGCTCAAGGAGGATCAACAACTGGCGGGTGTATATCATGGGCGGGGGCAAGTTCATGTACGACATGGCCACCAAGGAGGACGTGGAGACCGATGAGGTCATCCTGAAGCTGAAACGTGAGGATTACACCTGGGACCTCGGGGTCGGCATTGATTTCTATTTAGAGTATTTCAAGCTTTCCATAGAAGCACGCATGGCATTTGGGCTGAACAACCTGCTGGTCGAGGATCAGACCATCTTCACCAATTCCATCGAGTCTTTGCGCTCCAAGACCTTCCTTGTCTCGTTCTATTTCGAGTGATGATGGAAGGGGTTTCCCTAACTTTGTGATGCTTCAACCGATAGCCATGACACTCAATCCGCAGTTCATCACCGATGATTCGGGCAAACGCAAGGCCGTGATACTCTCTTTGAAGGAGTACGAGCAGATGCTCTCAGAACTTGAACTTGCTGAGGACACCCGTCTCTATGAGCAGGCGATGGCAAGGAATGAGAAGACCATTACGTTGCATGATTACAAAAAGAAACGTGGATTTCTCTGATTCTACCGATGGCACTGCGTTACACCGTTGTTTTTTCTAAGACAGCTGAACGCCAGCTTGACAGAATCCCTGATAAGGTTGCAAAATCGCTCGTGGAAGCTGCCGAGGCACTTGAGCATAATCCGCGTCCAAGAGGATGTGTGAAATTGAAAGGCATGGAAGGCTTCAGGATCAGGAAGGGTGATTATCGGATCATCTACAATATCACCGATTCAATTCTTACGGTGCTGGTGGTAGAAGTTGGCCACAGGAAAGATATTTACCGGGGTTGAGTTCGATTTCATGACCGAAATCCAACTCACCGTCCCCTACACCGAATATGCTGACCCCGAACTGCTGCGGCAGCGGGTGGCAGCGGCAGCTGGTATTCCTTCCCATGAGTTGACGGGATTCCTCGAGCTGCGCAGGAGCATCGATGCCCGAAACCGCAACATCCGCTTCAACCTGAAGGTGCAGGTTTTTCTTAAGGGGGAAAAGGCCGATGGCCTTCACCCGAGTTATCAGGAAAAGGAGTTCCAAGATGTCTCGAAGGCACGTTCTGCTGTGATCGTTGGTGCCGGGCCTGCTGGTCTTTTCGCAGCACTCCGCCTCATCGAGTTGGGCATCCGGCCCATCGTGATCGAGCGGGGCAAGGACGTGCGCGAACGCAGGCGCGACCTTGCGGCCATCAACCGCGACCATGTGGTGAACCCCGAGAGCAACTACTGCTTCGGTGAGGGCGGGGCGGGCACCTATTCGGACGGCAAGCTCTACACCCGAAGTACCAAGCGTGGTAACGTGCACCGCATCTTGAGCACCTTCGTGCAGTTCGGGGCCGATGCGGACATCATGGTCGATGCCCATCCGCACATCGGCACCAACAGGCTGCCGGGCATCATCACCGCCATCCGCGAGCAGATAAGGCAGAGTGGGGGAGAGGTGCGCTTCAACGCCAAACTCACAGACCTACTGCTGGACGGTGACCGCATCACAGGGGTAAGGGTGAATGATGAGGAGACCATCACGACACAGCAGGTGATCCTCGCAACGGGCCATTCCGCCCGCGACATATACACGCTGCTGCATGGCAAAGGCATTGCGGTGGAGGCCAAGCAGTTCGCCATGGGCGTGCGGGTGGAGCATCCGCAGGAACTCATCGACCGTGTGCAGTACCACGGTGTGCAGTGCGACATCCTACCCCCGGCCGCGTACAGTTGGGTGGAGCAGGTCCGCGGTCGCGGGGTCTATTCTTTTTGCATGTGCCCCGGTGGCATCATCGCGCCCTGTGCCACCAGCCCGGGCGAGGTGGTGACCAACGGATGGAGTCCCAGCAAGCGCAACAATCCTTTCGCCAATTCAGGCATCGTTGTTCCCGTTGAGCCGGATGACCATCGCGAGTTCGCGCATTTCGGTCCGCTGGCCGGCATGATGTATCAGCAGCACGTGGAGCAATTGTGCTGTGCTGCCGGAGGTGGAACACAGACCGCCCCGGCCCAGCGGCTCACAGACCTTGTGAAAGGAAAGCGGAGCAGCTCACTTCCACAGAACAGCTACCGTCCCGGCACGGTGTCGGTCAACTTGGTTGAGCTGCTGCCCAAGGCCATGGTCGGTCGACTGCGGGAGGGTTTCAGGTCCATAGGTGGTAAGATGCGTGGCTATTTGACCGAGGAGGCCATCGCTGTGGCAGTGGAGAGCCGCACATCATCGCCAGTGCGCATCCCACGCGGTGCAGACGGTCAGCACCCCCAGATCAAGGGTCTTTTCCCATGCGGTGAGGGCGGTGGCTATGCAGGGGGCATCGTCTCGGCAGCCATTGATGGTGAGGCCATTGCACAGGCGGCTCATGATGACTTTGTTTAACTTAATGATTTTTTAATTAAACAAAATGAAAGGTGGCGGGTTTTCTTGCCCTAACCCATTAATCCTTTCATCATGAAAAAAGTACACCTTTTCTCAGCGCTTTTTTTAGGTGCTGGAATCTCCGCTTCGGCTCAGACGGCCAAGTTGGAGATCATCCACAACTCAGCCGATGCTGCTGCTTCGGTAGTGGACATTTACGTCAACGGAGAGCTTTTCGTTGACGATTTCGCATTCCGCACCACTACTGGTTTCGTGGATGTTCCTGCTGGTGTGGAACTCAACGTGGCCGTGGCACCAGGTAATAGCACCTCGGCTGCCCAGGCACTTGCAACCTTCCCTTTCACGCTGGAAGAGGACGAGTCCTACATAGCTATTGCCAATGGGATTGTGAGCCCAACTGGCTACAACCCTGCTACTGCATTCAATGTGGATGTGTTCGTAGGTGGTCGTCAAGAGGCCATCGGAACAGGAACCGATGTGCTGGTGTATCACGGAGCTACTGATGCGCCCGGAGTGGATGTTGAAGAGGTTGGAGTGGGTGCCGGTGAGATCATCACCAATATCGCCTACTCTGAATTTCAGGGTTACAGCAGCTTCATGGCGCTCGATTACGTTTTGCAGGTTCAACCCGCTGGCACTGGCAGTCCGGTAGCGGCATATGTCGCTCCACTCCAGACCTTGGAGCTCGAAGGTGCTGCCATCACTGTGTTGGCATCAGGTTTCCTCGACCCATCAGAGAACAGCGATGGTGCAGCTTTTGGCCTGTTCGTGTCGTTGGGTGTAGAGGGTGCTTTGATTCCGCTGCCAACTCCGACCGCCCGTGTGGAGATCATCCACAACGCTGCTGACGCGGCTGCTGCTGAGGTGGATGTGTATGTGAATGGTGATCTGGCGGTCAATGACTTCGCCTTCCGCACCACTACCGGTTTCATCGACCTGCCTGCTAACATGCCTTTGAGTGTTGCCGTTGCCGGTGCAAACAGCACCAGTGTTGACGATGCTCTCGCCACTTTCCCGTTGGAGCTGATGAATGGTGAGACCTATATCGTTGTTGCCAATGGCATCGTGAGCGAGACCGGTTACGATCCGGCACCTGCCTTTGGCCTCGATATCCTTGTCGGTGGCCGTGAGGTAGCTGAGGGCCCTGGTACTGATGTGCTCGTCTATCATGGTGCCACCGATGCTCCTGCTGTTGACGTGGAAGAGGTTGGTGCTGGCGCTGGCCTTATCGTGGAGGGTGCTGCTTACTCTCAGTTCACAGACTACCTCGAACTGCTTACCGGTGATTACGTGATCCAAGTACAGCCTGCGGGCACTGGCACTCCAGTTGCTGCCTTCGCAGCGCCATTGGCAACGCTGGAGCTTGAAGGTGCTGCCATCACTGTGTTGGCATCAGGTTTCCTCGACCCATCAGAGAATAGCGATGGTGCCGCTTTTGGCCTGTTCGTGTCGTTGGGTGTAGAAGGGGAGTTGATTGCGCTGCCAACCCCGACTGCCCGTGTGGAGATCATTCACAACGCTGCCGACCTCAATGCTGCCGAAGTGGACGTGTATGTGAACGGTGAGCTTGCCATTGACGACTTCGCTTTCCGCACCACTACCGGTTTCATCGACCTGCCTGCCAACATGCCTTTGAGCGTTGCCGTTGCTGGTGGTAACAGCACAACCGTGGACGATGCACTCGCCACTTTCCCGCTGGAGCTGATGAATGGTGAGACTTATATTGTTATCGCAAACGGCATCGTGAGTGCTACTGGCTACACGCCTGCTACGCCTTTCGGTCTGGACATCTACACAGGTGGCCGTGAAGCGGCTGAGAATGCGAACGAGACAGACATCCTCGTGTATCACGGTGCTACTGATGCACCGACCGTGGATGTGATCGAATCTGCCGTAGGAGCAGGGACTATCGTAGATGATATCGCTTACGGTGAGTTTCAAGGCTACTTGTCAGTCGGCCCTGCTGCTTATCAACTGGATATCACACCCGCTTCTGGTTCCCCAGTGCTGGTCTCTTACGATGCTAATACACAGCCTGCCGTAGGCGCGGCACTCACCATTCTGGCGTCAGGATTCCTTGACCCTGCTGCCAACTCCAACGGTCCCGGCTTCGGTCTGTGGCTCTCAACAGGCGAAGCTGGCGGACTGACGCCTCTGCCTGTGTTTACCAGCATCTCTGAGGTTTCATCGTTCGGAAGCATCGATCTTTACCCGAACCCGACCAACGACAACGCCACGCTTCGTTTCGATGTGGTCAACGAAGGCCGCGTTTCACTTGATGTGATTGACGTGATTGGCAACAGCGTACTCAACATGGACCTCGGCTCAGTAGGGCAGGGCGGTCGCACCGTGCAGTTGCCAACTCAGAATCTCACTGCTGGCATGTACCTCGTGCGACTCATGACCGAGAACGGTCAGTCCGTGCAGCGTCTGCAGGTAGTGAAGTAATCGCTTGTAATCGATAGCAAAGGCCCCGTTCCCATGTGGAGCGGGGCTTTTCTTTTTTTAGGCGGGCAACTTGTTGATAACGAAGCGGAGATGCTGCTTCAGCACCGTGAACTTGGCGGGACTCTGCCCGATGCTCTCACCGTCTGCTTCCACCAGGTCGGGGCCGGCCGTGCCATCCACCTCCAGCTCGGCCGTGCGGAACCAACGGATATTCGGATTTCCGAAGAAGGTGCCTTTTTTGAGCTTCGGGAGGTCACGCAGGGTCATCCAGAGCGGCATATGGCCGAACACCGTCACATCCAGCATCCCGTCCGCTGGGTCTGCAAAGGGTGTTGGAAGCATACCGCCACCATTGTAGCGACAGATGCTGATGGCCATGTTGAATACAGTCTGTCGCTCGGTCTTACCATCGTGGCGCAGCTCCAGTTCAGGCTTCTTATAGAAGAGCAGCTCACTTGCCACCACAGTATCGTAGAGCATCTTGCCCTGAATGAGACCGCCTTTTTC
Source organism: uncultured Chryseobacterium sp. (assembly GCA_964500205.1). Classification (GTDB taxonomy): domain Bacteria; phylum Bacteroidota; class Bacteroidia; order UBA10329; family UBA10329; genus UBA10329. Next base: position 104,224 of record CAZCNS010000007.1, read on the forward strand.
CCTCCTGTCATCGATCACCCGCACCACATGGCTGTCGTAGGCCATGCCCACGATGTTGACGAAATAATGGCGGTGCGGTTTGCCGTCACGCTGCACGTCCGCCACGCCCACATCGTGCGCAAAACGGTGGTCGCGTTGCAGCATGGCGGCCCATTCTTCCGCGTCTTGCGGAACATCGAACGTCTTGCACCAGTCGTTTCCTGTTCCGCAGGAAAGGTGCGAGAGCAAGAGTTCGGAAGGTGAGCATTGTTGCTGGCGCATCACACCGTTGACCATGGCGTTGAGCGTGCCGTCACCACCGAATGATGCGAGCTTGCGATGCCCCTCGGCCACAGAGGCCGCCACGAGCTCCTCCACGTGTCCGGGCCGATCTGAGATGCGGATGACGGGATTCATACCGGCCTTCTTGAGCCCGGCCAGCTGTTTGTCCCATGTTTTGCCGCCACGGCCATTGCCCGAGGCTGGGTTCACTATGATGAGCCAATTGTCCTCCATCGTCCGTATCGGGGGGCGATGTTACGGAAAAGCACGGCTTGTTCCATTAGCATGATACTGTGCAAACCGCTGGCCGTGCCTCCTTTTTCGGTTGACTATTGTTCATTGCATGGTTCAGCTCAACGAACCGAACGCCTCGATGATGCTACACGGACATTTGAGGGCGCGTAACACATGCTTAACGATCAGGTACATCAATCTTAAACTTGACAGGCATTGGCCTTAACATGAGAGAGCGTGGTTTGCAGCCGTTAAAAGCAACCAAACCAAAAACCATTTGACCCATGAAGACCTCTACATTCAAATTGTTCACGGCTGCTGCGCTTGCAGGCATGGTGGCGGTAATGCCGTCCTGCTCCGACAAGGAGGGCTGTACTGATCCAAGTGCGACCAACTACGATGCTGACGCAGATGCAGACAATGGTTCTTGTGTCTATGATGCCTCTGTGAAGAGCGGTATTCTTACAGCAGATGAGACTTGGACCAATGACCGTGTGTGGATCATTTCTGGACGTGTAGTTGTTCCTTCTGGTGTCACTCTCACTATCGAGCCTGGAACACTGATCAAAGCGGAGTCTGGTCAGGAGACTAATGCTTCGGCCCTTATCGTGGCCCGTGGTGGTATGATTATGGCAGAAGGAACTGCCGAGAATCCGATCATCTTCACCTCTGTGCTGGACAACATTCAGCTCGGTCAGCGCGTAGGTACCAACCTCAGCCGCACAGACAACGAGAAGTGGGGCGGTGTGGCCATTCTTGGCCGTGCGAAGTGCAGCACTTCCAACGGTGATGTTGAAGGTCGTCTGGAAGGTATTCCTCCTGGAACAGATTATGGCCTCTACGGTGGCGATAACGATGCTGACAACTCAGGTGTGTTGAAGTATGTTTCCATCCGTCATTGCGGAATCTCCATCGGAGAGGGCAACGAGCTCAACGCCCTGACGCTTTGCGGTGTAGGCACTGGCACTGTGGTTGAGAATATTGAAATCTACGCTACGCTTGACGATGGCATTGAGTGTTTCGGTGGTTCAGCCAATGTGACCAACTCACTGGTGTACTACCAAGGTGATGACGGCATCGACCTTGACCAGAACTACAGCGGCACTTTCGAGAACTTCATCATCATCCACGGTGACGGTATCGGAACCGATAAAGGTCTGGAGATCGATGGTCCTGAGGGCTCTACCTACACCGAGGGTCGTTTCACACTCCGCAACGGTCTTGTGAAGTCTGAGGGTCAGGACGGTACTGCCGGTGACTTCAAGGACAAGGCACAGGGCACCATCGAGAACGTGACCTTCGATTACTCTGCAAAAGGTGGTTCGCGCAATTTGGTCCGTGCTCGCTTCGGTGAGGGATGCGCTCCAGGTACTGATTCATTCACCCGTCTGATGGCCGATCTGCTTGTCTTCACTGGCAACAAAGCGATGGGAGCATGTCCTATTGAGATCTACACCAGCGCTGAAGGTTGTGACACCGAGGTTGCCGCTGCACAAACGCAGGCTGAGACCAAGTACAACCTCAACGGTGCAGGTGGCAACGTGAGCACTTCAATCTTCTCTTGGACCGCTGCATCTGCTCGTGGCGAGCTTTGATTTGGAAGCAGACCTATTGAATAACAGTTGAACAGCCGCGCCCCGCAACCGTAAAAAGTTGCGGGGCTTCGGTGTTTTTAAGAACATACCTTCATTACCCCTCCATCATGGACTTCTTCGAGACGAAGCGCTCAACCATTCTCAGATTCTTCCTTTTTCTTCTATCCATTTCTGCTGTACACGTTGCACAGGGCCAAGAGAAAGGCTTTGTCCGTGGAAATATCGCTGATGGTCAGTTCGGTGGCCCGCTTATCGGGGCATCGGTGCGGGTAATGGAGCTGTCGGGAGTGGGAGCGACCACCGATTTTGACGGCAACTTCTCCATCTCCGTGCCGGTGGGCAAGTACACGGTGGAAGTGAGCTATATCTCCTTCGCATCGCAGGTTTTCAAGGACGTGGAGGTAAAGGCGGGTGAGGTTGTGAAAATCGATGCCACGCTCGAGATGGCCACAGCCCAGCTCGACATGGTCGTGGTAACGGCCGAGGTGCGCAAGAACTCTGAGGCTGCAGTGCTCATGGAGCGCAAGAATGCCACTAACGTGACGGATGGCCTCTCCGCTCAGGCGTTCAGCAAGATCGGTGATGGCGACCTTTCGGGTGCCATGAAACGCATCACGGGTGTTACGGTGCAGGACGGGAAGTACGTCTATGTCCGCGGCCTTGGTGATCGCTATACGGTGACCACCCTGAACGGTATGGTGCTGCCAGGACTTGACCCCGATGTGAACTCCGTGCAGATGGACATCTTCCCCACCTCCATGTTGGAGAACGTGGCCGTGTACAAGACCTTCTCTCCCGAACTGTTCGGTGATTTCACGGGCGGATTGGTGAACATCGTCACCAAGAAATTCCCTGAGAAGAAGGTGACAGAGATAGGTGTGGGTGTGAATTACATCCCGTCCATGCATTTCAACGATGACTTCATCCTTTACAATGGGGGCAAGCTCGATTGGTTGGGATTTGATGACGGATCGCGCGGCCTGCCTTTCGAGAGCACCATCAAGATCCCTGATGAGGCGCTGATCGACCCTGAATTGGAGCGCATCACACGTTCATTCAACCCACAGCTTGCCACCAAGAGTAAGCTCGCGCTGCCCAACGGCAACTTTTCCTTCAATCATGGTAATCAGCTCACCAATGAGAAAGGGCGCACCTTCGGCTACAATGTGGTGCTCAACTACTCAAACGAGCATCTTTTCTACGACAACTTCGAGTCAAGTGATTATCTCAAGGATAACGACAGATCGGTCAATGAACTGGAGTCATGGGCTACACGGAAGGGCATCGTGGGCAAGAACAACGTCCTGTGGAGCGGTCTTGTATCCGGTTCGATGAAGAAACGCGGCAACAGCTACTCGCTCACCTTCCTTCACACGCAGAGCGGGGAGTCCACGGCTGCGCAGCGAGTGAATGAGGACATCAATGAGAACGTGGCCACTCTGCTGGAGGATGTGCTCACTTATACCTCGCGCAGGCTTAGTACGGTGGTGCTCAACGGAGCACACAGGGTCGGTCCCGTGGACCTGACGTGGGCCAATGCCACCACGTTCTCAGGCGTTTACGACCCCGATTTCCGCGAAACCCGCATCTCGGTGACCAATGGAGACACCACCCTCAGTCCGGGAACAGGGGCGGGCATCGACCGTTTCTGGAGGAATCTCAATGAAGTGGGGGAGTCCTTCAAAATCGATGTGAAAGCAGAACTGCCGAAGAACTTCGAGCTGAAGGGCGGTGTGGCCGGCAACCTGAAATGGCGTGAGTTCGAGGTGTTCAACTACAAGCACCGTAGAAATAACCTCAACGCCATCGAGATAGACCCTGATTGGTGGTTGCAGGAAGATAACTACTGGAGTGCCGACCCCAGCGATGAGAACTACCGCAACGGCACCTACACTATCGGTAATTTCCAACCCTCCAACAGTTTCTCCGCACGGCAGAACGTGTTCGGGGCCTACCTCATGGTGCAGCAGCAGTTGGCCAAGGTGGTCAAGTTGGTTTATGGCGCACGGATAGAGAAGGCGGACATGTTCTATACCGGTGTGAGCCAGAATACCAGCGGCCCGCGTTATCTCGATCAGAACACGCTCGATGAATTCAATTTCCTACCATCGCTCAATGTTGTGTACAGTTTCACGGAGAAAATGAACCTCCGTTTCGGTCTCAACCGTTCAGTGGCAAGGCCCACTTTCAGGGAAAAGTCCATTGCTGAGATATACGATCCCATTACCAAGCGCACTTTCATCGGTAACATCAACTTGGAGCAGACCTACATCAACAACATCGACCTGCGCTACGAGTGGTACCTGTCGCCCAAGGAGATCATCGCCCTTTCTGGTTTTTACAAGGAATTCACAGGGCATATAGAAATGGTGGCGTTCGTAACGGCCCCGAACAACCTCACCCCGCGCAACAGCGGTCTGGCAAGGGTCACTGGTGCAGAGTTTGAAGTGAGGAAAGACCTCATCAACTGGGCCGACAAGAAGTCGCGCAACCACGGTATCATGTTCAATGGTAATGCTTCTCTCATCTGGTCATTCGTAGACCTCAACAGTGTGATCGTGGACGGCAGTGGTCAGACCGAGTTCCAGCTTCGTACCAACAACCTGCGTGAGGGCGAGACGCTGAGAAGCACCCGTCCGATGGGCGGTCAGGCACCCTATGCCATCAACGCGGGTCTGAGCTATGAGATCCGTGAAACGCAGACCAGCATTTCGTTGTCTTACAACGTGCAGGGTGAGCAACTTACTGTAATCGCTTCGGGCCGGAATCCGGATGTGTACACTGTGCCATTTCACAGTCTGAATTTCAACGCTTATCATAGTTTCGGTAAGAAGCGCAACTCGCGCCTTACCATCAGCGTGGAGAACATGCTGGATGACGACAGGTTACTGGTCTATCGCTCTTTCGGGGCTCAGGACCAGGTATACACCCGTTTCAAACCCGGTGTTTCCTTCGGATTGAGCTATTCTTACAGATTCTGATTTTTTTTTTCGTGCTTGATAGAACAACGGGTCAGGGTCTCTCAACACTTGTACATTTGTCCCACATTTTTAACCAACCACTCTCATACCCTCACAATGAAAAAAGTGAATTTTCTTGCTGTTCTCGCAGTGTCAACAACCCTTTTCCTCGTTTCCTGCGGAGACGGTGCAACTGAGCAGCCTGCTGCTGAGGAGACCCCTGTAGTAGAGGAGGCTCCGGTAGTTGAAGAGGCTCCAGTTGTAGAAGAAGCAGCTGCCGACTCTACCGCAGAAGTTTCTGAGACTGTTGCCGAGTGATTTTAATTGACTGAAACTGTAAGCCGCCCTTCGTTCTCGGAGGGCGGTTTTTTTGTGCCTTATCTTCACAGCCCTTAACCAATTCATTCAAGAAACATGAGCAAAAGAATCGGAGTACTGCTTTCTGGTTGTGGGGTCTATGATGGCTCTGAGATACACGAATCGGTCTTCACGCTGCTGGCCATAGATCAACTCGGAGGCAAGGCCGTTTGCATGGCCCCTGATGCTGACCAGCACCATGTGATCGATCACATCACTGGACAGGAGATGAATGAGAAGCGCAACGTGCTCATCGAGGCCGCACGCATTGCGCGGGGCGATATCCGAAATCTGGCCGAGGTCACTGCGTCTGACGTGGATGCGCTAATCATTCCCGGAGGTTTCGGTGCGGCCAAGAACCTTACCACTTGGGCCTTCAGTGGTCCTGATGGAACCATTCATGAGGAGGTGAGGCGCATCATCCAAGAGGTTCATGCTGCGGGCAAGCCGCTCGTGGGCCTCTGCATGGGGCCGACCGTCATCGCCAAGGCGCTGGAGGGGTCGTCCGCTAAGCCGCATCTTAGTGTGGGAACCACCGCAGAGGCATCACCCTACGACATCGCAGCCATCAGTGGGGGCATGGAGAAGACCGGTGCGGTGGCCGAGATGCGCTCAGTGCGCGAGGTGGCTGTGGATACCGACAATCGCATTGTCACAGCCCCGTGCTACATGATGGAAGCCAGCATCAGCGGGGTGCAGGCTAATATCCAGCAAGCTGTCCAGACGATGTTCGGGATGCTGTGACCCGAGACGTGGTACATACGGGTTCAGCGATGTTGCGCGTAAAGAAAAAGGCCGCCCTTTGCAGGACGGCCTTTCTTGTTCATTACAATGTTCAGGAGCCTATCAGGCCATTGCATTCACATGAAGGGTAAGACCTGACTTCAGGTTGCTTGCCTTGTTCTTGTGAATGATGTTTTTCTTGGCCAGCTTGTCCAGCATACCTGCCACTTTGGGCAGCAGCTCTGCGGCAGCAGCTTTGTCTGTGGTCGCACGGAGCACGCGAATGGCGTTACGTGTGGTCTTGTGGTAGTACTTGTTACGGTCGCGCTTCACCTCTGATGAGCGGATACGCTTCAATGCTGATTTATGATTGGCCATAATCGTGTGTGTTCAAAAATTCAGGGCTGCAAATGTACGCTTTTCATTTGTCTGTACAACATATTGTGATCGACTTACAAGTTTTTAATGATCTCGTCACCGAACTCACTTGTAGAGAGGCGCGTTGCCCCCTCCATCAGTCGCTCAAAGTCGAAGGTGACCCGCTTGCTGGCGATCGATCTCTCCACTGCGGTCTCGATCATCTGTGCGGCCTCCAGCCAACCCATGTACTCCAGCATCATCACGCCTGAGAGTATGAGCGAGCTGGGATTCACCATGTTCTTGCCAGCGAACTTGGGCGCGGTGCCGTGCGTGGCCTCGAAGATGGCGTGACCACTGCTGTAGTTGATGTTGGCGCCCGGTGCGATGCCGATACCGCCCACGCAGGCCGCCAGTGCATCACTTATGTAATCACCGTTCAGGTTGAGGGTGGCCACCACGCTGTGGTCTTTCGGGTAGAGCAGTATTTCTTGCAAGAAAGCATCAGCGATAGAATCCTTTACCAGCACTTTGCCTGCGTCAAGAGCCTCATCCTGCGCTTTCATGGCCGCCTCCTCGCCCTCGTTGCTCAGGATGCGGTCGTACTGCGCCCAGGTGAATACCTTGTCTCCGAACTCGCGCTCGGCAAGTTCGTAGCCCCATTTCTTGAAGCTTCCTTCGGTGAACTTCATGATGTTGCCCTTGTGGACGATGGTCACCGATGGTTTGCCGTGAGCAATGGCGTATTCTATGGATGCGCGCACCAACCGCTCCGTGCCTTCCTTGGACACAGGCTTGATGCCGATGGATGAGCTTTCAGGGAAACGGATGCTGTCGGCCCCGAACTCGTTCTGCAGAAGGTCTATGAGGCGGGTGCATTCGGCAGTGCCGGTCTGGTATTCGATGCCTGCGTAGATGTCCTCGGTGTTCTCGCGGAAGATCACCATGCTGGTGTATTCCGGATGGAGCAGGGGAGAAGGCACTCCATTGAAATAGCGCACCGGGCGCAGGCACACATACAGATCGAGGGTCTGGCGCAGTTTCACGTTAAGCGAGCGGATGCCACCACCTATGGGCGTGGTCAGCGGGCCTTTGATGGCCACCAGATGCTGTTGAATGGCCTGCAGCGATGCATCGGGCAGCCATTCGCCAGAGACATGATAAGCCTTCTCACCGGCCAGTATCTCCAGCCATTCTATGCTGCGTTGGCCTCCATAAGCCTTCTCTATGGCTGCATCGAACACTTTGCGCGAAGGTTCCCAGATGTCCTTGCCTATGCCGTCTCCTTCGATGAACGGGATGGTGGGGCGGTCGGGAACATTCAGTTTTCCGGGTGCAGCAAGGGTGATGGAGGTTGCGCTCATGGCAGGTGTTTTTTCGTTGTCGCGCAAAACTAAGGCATCCTTGCCGCAACAGTTCTCAGAGGGGAGTTAGATATCCTTACCCATGAGTCGGGGCATCCTGATGTAAAGTTGCGTCTCACCTGATGGGTTGCATTACATAGATTTGCCTGTGAACCAAAGACCTTTAAGTGGCGGAGTTCACTCTTCCGTCCTCAACCCTGACAGGGTTCTGAACCCTGTCAGGGTTTCGCACTTGTAACGCTCCATCACCAATCATCCCCGCAGTCGCGGGATTTCACTTCGTTCAACAATAACCAATAATCAATGCCAAAGGCCCTCATCATCGATGACGAACGCGCCATCCGCAGCGCCATTCGCGAGATACTGGAGTACGAGAAAATAGAGGTCGATGAGGCCGAGGACGGCCTGCAGGGCGTGGTGAAGGTGAAGGGCGGCAAGTATGACGTCATCCTCTGCGACATCAAGATGCCCAAGATGGACGGCACCGAGGTGCTCGACCGCATCGTGCTCCTCGCGCCCGACACCCCCGTGGTGATGATCAGCGGCCACGGAACCATAGAGACGGCCGTGGACGCGCTCAAGAAGGGTGCCTACGACTACATCCCCAAACCGCTCGACCTCAACCGACTGCTCGTAAGCGTGCGCAACGCGCTGGACCGCAACGACCTCGTGGCCGAGACCAAGGTGCTGCGCAAGAAGGCGGGCCAGTCGAAGGGCGCGGAGATGATAGGCGAATCGGAGGGTATCAACCAGGTGCGCGAGATGATAGAAAAGGTGGCCCCCACCGATGCCCGTGTGCTCATCACAGGGCCCAACGGCAGCGGCAAGGAGCTGGTGGCCCGCGCCATCCACGCCAAGAGCCAGCGCGCGGACGGCCCGCTGGTGGAGGTCAACTGCGCGGCCATCCCGTCAGAGCTCATCGAGAGCGAACTCTTCGGCCACGAAAAGGGCGCCTTCACCTCGGCCATCAAGCAGAAGCAGGGCAACTTCGAGACCGCCAGCGGGGGTACGCTCTTCCTCGATGAGATAGGCGACATGAGCCTCTCGGCCCAGGCCAAGGTGCTGCGCGCATTGCAGGAGGGCAAGATATCAAGGGTAGGAGGCGAGAAGGAGATAAAGGTCGATGTGCGCGTCATTGCCGCCACCAACAAGGACCTGCGCAAGGAGATAGCCGCAGGCAGCTTCCGCGAGGACCTCTACCACCGCCTCAGCGTCATCCTCATCCATGTGCCGCCCCTCAACGACCGCAGGGACGACATTCCGCTGTTGGTCAACCATTTTCTCAAAGCCATAGCCGAAGAGCAGGGCACAGCACCGAAATCCTTGGATGCTGATGCCCTGAAACTGCTGATGGAGTATGACTGGACGGGCAACATCCGCGAGCTGCGCAACGTGGTCGAACGCCTCATCATCCTCGGTGGCAAGACCATCTCCGAGGAGGACGTGAAGATGTATGTGATGCCGAGGGGGTGACTTGGAAATGGGAAAGCGGAAAATGGAAAGTTGAAAATGGTCGCACTGCTGGTGTGCATAGTTCATTGCAGTCCAAGGTCGTCATTCACCGATAGCCCACGGTTTCAACCGTGGGGGCAGGAAGGACGGCTTTCGGTCAGAAACCGTTTCAACGGTTTTGAAGCTGTATGTTTGGAATACCTAAGCCACTCCTGAATAACAACCGAACGATAATGGAACAGGACATCCGATGGCAGCAGCGGTTCGCCAACTTTGAAAAGGCGTTGCACAAACTTTCAGAGGCGGTGGAGTACATCAGGCAGCAACTTTCGGACGGTGATGTTTCCGATCAAGTGCTGGACGAGATTGTCCGCGAAGGGCTGATACAGCGGTTCGAGTACACCCACGAACTCGCGTGGAATGTGATGAAGGACTACGCGGCCTACCAAGGCAACACACAGGTAGGAGGCAGCAGAGATGCCACGCGAGAGGCGTTCCAACTCAAACTGGTGTCGGACGGCAAAGTGTGGATGGACATGATCGGCAGCCGCAACAAGACCTCGCACACCTACAACGAAGAGGCGGCAGAGGAGATATTCACCAAGATCATGGAAGCATACTATCCTGCTTTCCTCGAATTCAGGCAGACGATGGAAGCGAAGCGGGACAGCCAACACGATACGCTGTGAGATGGAAGGTTCAGGACTCACAGCAGAGGAAGTGGGCTGCATCTGCGGGGTGTTTGCCAGTTTCCCACAGATAGAGGAAGTGCTCATCTATGGCTCAAGGGCCATGGGCAACTACCGGCCGGCATCGGACATCGACCTCACCCTCAAAGGCAAGGGCATAGACCTGAGCCTGCAGACCGAGATCGAATTCGCCCTCGATGACCTGATGCTGCCTTACAAGTTTGACATCACCGTCTTTGACCGCATCACCCACCCAGAATTCATCGACCACATCAACCGTGTGGGCAAGTCGTTTTACAGACGCGGTGAAGATGCAGCGCGGATAGACACGTCATCATCCTCAGTGGAAAGACCATCTCCGAGGAGGACGTGAAGATGTATGTGATGCCGAGGGGGTGAATTTTTATTCATTCAAGTAATTTGTTTCTAATACTTTTCAAAATCAACCCAATAACCGATTCTAAAAAGCCTCAAAAATGCCACATATAGAAAATGAATCTGAGTTCAATGAGTTCATGGAGAATAATAATATTGATACTCCAGAGTCAAGATCAAGTTATATAAGCCGCCTACGATCTCTCTCAACGGAGGGGATACCTATTGATGATACTTTGGTTTCTAAAGACTTTGATACGCTCATCTTAAATCTCAAGAATTCAGATGAATTGCATGGAAGACAGCGTAGTGACCAGAACTATCGGACATTAAGATCAGCATTAAATAAATATCGAGATTTCATTGTATTTCGTTCCGATATTCACGGTGATATAGAGAAGATTAGATCCGATGATTCTATTGGGAAAACTGAAAAACAACAATTGATAAACGCTCGAAAAGGCCAAGGTAAATTCAAGGATGATTTGATTACTCTGCGAGGAAAGTGTGCTATAAGTGGTGCTGTTGGCAAAGAGTTTATTGTAGCCTCGCACATTGCTCCTTGGAAGAGTTCAAGCAATGAGGAAAGGCTGGATAAATTCAATGGATTGCTGCTTATCCCGAACTTCGATAAGCTTTTCGATAGAGGATATATTTCGTTTGAAGATGACGGCAAAATTATAGTGTCGAAAGAGCTGTCAGAGGAAATGAAGAGTATTTATGGGATTAATGAACAAGTACAAATTGAAATTTTTGAAGAGAATAGAAAATACCTTCAGAAGCATCGTGAATTATTTCAAGCAAGATTGAAGTGAAATGTGTCGCCACACCAAAAGATGAGACCAATGATTATCCCTCCCTGCCCCTCCTGCAATTCCGCATACGCCTACGAGATGGGCGAGAAGCTCGTCTGTCCGGAGTGCGCCTTTGAGTGGGTGCCCGAAGCGGAGCAGGAGCCAGCGGGCCTCGTGGTGAAAGACGCTAACGGCAACATCCTCGCTGATGGCGATACCGTGGTGGTCATCAAGGATCTGCCCGTGAAAGGCGCGCCCAAGCCCATCAAGGCAGGCACCAAGGTCAAGAGCATCCGCCTCACCACAGGCGATCACAACATCGACTGCCGCATAGACGGCTTCGGGCAGATGGCCCTCAAGTCGGAGTTCGTGAAGAAGGCTTAGGACTCCTCAAGCTTTGTCAAACTTCGGGAGTTTGACAAAGCTGAATGCCCCGTGAAGGGTGTCCCCAAGTCAGGGAAGGCAGGCATCAAGGTCGAGAGTCTACTTTTTTGACTAAGGTGGTTGAAACGCAGGCAGGACGGGCGTTTCCAAAAACGGAAGAGGGCTACTGGAGGGCGGAAATGCACTACTGGAGGGCTGAAACGCACTACTGGAGGACGCCCCTCCGTCACTTCAGGGCGGAGGCGGGCAGCTATGGGGCGGAGGACGCTACAGTCAGGTCGCACAGTGACTGCTACTGCCCGGAAGAGTGTAGCTCATCGACAGAATACCACTACTGCACATCGGAAATGCACTACAACCCTCCGGAAACACCCTCAAACCTCGATTTCACGGCTGAAAGACCGAAAGGGTAACAGGACAGGGTAGCTCAAGCCTCTCCAGGCTTCTTGCACTGCTCATCGGGCATGGCCCCGCAGAACCCACAGGCTTCGCCCTCCTTGTTGAGGAAAGGGCTGTTGCTGGCACAAGTGCCAGAGAACTGACCGTCCTTTTTGACGAGTATCTTGATGGCGATGCCTGCGAAACCCAGTCCGAGCAGGAGAATGGCTGCGAATACTACTTCCATGGTGCAAAGGTACGGGGCATGGGTCAGGCTACCACATCGCCCGCCTCGCGGAAGATGGTCTGGCTGCGGTCGGGGCCAACGCTCACAAGGGTGATGGGCACACCTGTTCGCTCTTCGATGAATGCGATGTAATCCATCAACTCCTGCGGCAGTTCGTCCGCCTGTAGGGCCTTGGTGAGGTCGCGGTTCCAGCCTTTCAGCTCGGTATAGACGGGTTCCACCTCCTCGGTGAGGTCGTATGGCATGCGGTCGGTCAGCTCACCGTTAACGCGGTACTGCGTGCAGATCTTGATGGTCTCGAACGAGTCCAAAACATCGGTCTTCATCATGTTCAGCTCGGTGACCCCGTTGATCATGATGGCGTAGTTGAGCGCGGGCAGGTCGAGCCAGCCGGTGCGCCTCCTGCGTCCAGTAGTGCTTCCGAACTCATTGCCGATGCGGCAGAGCCTTTCGCCATCCTCATCCTCCAGCTCTGTGGGGAATGGCCCGGAGCCGACCCGCGTACAGTATGCCTTGAAAATGCCGATGACCTTGCCGATGCGGTTGGGAGCGATGCCCAGCCCGGTGCAGGCCCCTGCGCAGACGGTGCTGCTGGAGGTGACGAACGGATAGGAACCGAAGTCGATATCGAGCAGTGAGCCCTGCGCCCCCTCGGCAAGGATGCGCTCCCCGTTGCGCAGTTTCTCGTTGAGGAAATGCTCGCTGTCTATCAGCTCGAACCTCCGCAGGGTACTGAGGCTGTCGAGCCACTGCTGCTCCTGGGCAGGGTCCACACCCTCCTCGCCCTGCTGCGCGAGGAGTTGCTCGTGTTTCTGCTTCAGGAACTCGTATTTCTCGCGGAAACGGTCGCTCAGGATGTCGCCCACGCGGAGACCGTTGCGACCTGTCTTGTCCATGTAGGTAGGGCCGATGCCCTTGAGTGTGCTGCCGATCTTGGCCTTGCCCTTCGCTTTCTCCGAGGCGGCATCAAGCAATCGGTGCGTGGGCAGGATCAGGTGTGCCTTCTTGCTGATCTTGAGGCGGTCGGTGGCGTCCACACCGCGGGCATCGAGGCCGTCTATCTCCTTCTTGAAGATGATGGGGTCTATGACCACCCCATTGCCCACCACATTGATGGCATCCTTGCGGAAAATGCCCGATGGGATGGTGTGAAGTACATGTTTCGTGCCCTCGAACTCCAGCGTGTGCCCTGCATTCGGCCCGCCCTGAAAGCGACCTATCACGCGGTACTTCGGGGTCAGTACATCAACGATCTTCCCTTTGCCCTCGTCACCCCATTGCAGGCCGAGCAACACGTCCACTTTTTCCAAAATCAGATACTTTTAATGTTAAGGTGCTCGATGGCGTCTTCCACCGAACCATGAATCTTGAATACTGAGTCGAGGCGGGTCATGATGAGCAGATCCCGCACTTTGGATGAAACTCCGCAGATGGCCAGCTCGCCACCGGCATTGCGTGTGCGCGTCAACATGCCGATGATGAGGCTCAGGCCAGAGCTGTTCACGAATTCCAGCCCGCTGAGGTCGAGTAGCATCAGCGTCTCTCCGCTGTCAAGTAGCGCATTGAACTCAGCAACCAGCACCTCGGCCTGCTCGCGCTGCATCAGTCTGCCACTGAGGCTGATGAGCCGCACACCGCCCTGTTGCTTCATGTCGAACACGAAACCACTGCTCATGCCTCCTCTCCCTTTCTGTTACACACGCCTTTCAGGGCCAATTCGCTGCAATTGCCGTAGAAATTGAGCGAATGGCTCTTCACCTCAAAGTTGAGCATGGTCTGAACCATGTTCTGGATCTGCTGAATGCGAGGGTCGCAGAACTCGAACACCTTGCCACAGTCCTGACAGATGAGGTGGTCGTGCTGGCGGTACTTGTGCGATCGTTCGAAGTGCGCGATGTTCTTTCCGAACTGGTGCTTGGTGACCAGTTTGCACGCTTGCAGGAGTTCTATCGTGTTGTAGAGCGTGGCGCGGCTCACACGGTAGTTCTTGTTCTTCATCTGAATGTACAGCGACTCGATGTCGAAATGGCCGTCATTCTCGTATATCTCATGCAGTATGGCAAAACGCTCAGGGGTCTTTCGATGCCCCTGCGCCTCCAGATACTGCGCGAAGATGCCCTTCACGGATTCAAGAAGATCGCCCTTATCCTTGGACATGACCGCGTTCTGATGCGAAAGGCCAAAAGTATGCAAAGCTTGGCGATGCCTCTTTGACCTGTGAGCATATCTGGGCACCGCTGACGAATTTGTGGAGAAGGAAGAAAATCGCCTTGCCGACAAATGACCGTTGTGTGATTCAGGTCACATAGCGCATATATTTGCGCCATGAATCACCCGTCTCTCTTCGTAGGTAACACTGCAACATGTCTGATGATGTGCTGTGCTTGCTGTCTTACATCCTGAGAGGCTGATGTGTCATACCCCGTGTGATGATGGCCTTTCAGGAAACTGGGAGGCTTTTTTTTTTTGAAGAAGCTGCGAGCTATAAGCTTCAAGCTACAAGCCATAAGCTTCAAGCAGCAATGAGTGTAAACCGTCCCGATAACCGCTAATGGCTTGAGGCCAGCAGCTTAAAGCTCAAAAAAATGCAATCCTTCCGAACCGAATTGGAGACCACCGACTACACGGGCAGACGCACCGTGGTGGCAAATGACATCATTGAATTGGAGAAGAAGATCCGCCTCTTCCGCGAGGGGAGCGTGGACGAGGAGAAGTTCCGCAGCCTGCGCCTCGCACGGGGTGTTTACGGCCAGCGGCAGCAGGGCGTGCAGATGGTGCGCATCAAGATTCCCTTCGGACGCATCACGCCCGACCAGCTCATCCGCGTGGCGAACCTCTCGGATGAGTTCGCCAGCGGCACGCTCCACGCCACCACGCGGCAGGACATCCAGATTCACTACGTGAGCCTCGACCGTACGCCAGAGCTGTGGCAGAAGCTGGAGGAGGGTCAGATTACCCTCCGCGAGGCATGTGGCAACACCGTGCGCAACATCACCGCCAGCGACATGGCGGGCATCGACCCCGAGGAGCCGTTCGATGTGTCGCCCTACGCCTACGAGATGTTCCGCTTCTTCCTGCGCAACCCCATCTGTCAGGAGATGGGCCGCAAGTTCAAGATCGCCTTCGCCAGCAGCGACCGCGACACCGCCCTCACGCTCATCCACGACCTCGGCCTCATCCCCAAGGTGCGCACGGTGGACGGCAAGGAGCAGCGCGGTTTCCGTGTGATGGTGGCGGGCGGGCTGGGCGCGCAGCCCTTCCTCGCGCAGGTGGCCCACGAGTTTCTGCCAGAGGATGAACTCATCCCCTTCACCGAGGCCATGCTGCGGGTGTTCGACCGCCACGGAGAGCGCAACCGCAGGCACAAGGCCCGCTTCAAGTACCTCTTTCAGGAATGGGGAATGGAGAGGTTCCTAGAAGAAGTGGAGGCCGAGCATAGGGCCATCATCAGCGACAAACTGCCCGAACCGCTCAACTTCAAGGAACAGCTGCCCGAACCGAAACTCCCAACAGAGCAGGATTTCGGCAAGGTCATCATCTCCAACGAGAAAAAGTACGATGACTGGCGCGCCACCAACGTCTTCGAGCAGAAGCAGAAGGGCTGGTTCGGGGTGCATGTGCGGGTGCTGCTCGGCAACCTGACCAGCGACCGTGCGCGGAAGTTCGCAGAGGCGGTGCGGCCCTTCGCCTCGGACGACATCCGCATCACCATCAACCAGGGGTACATGCTGAAATTCGTGCGTGAGGCATCGCTGCCGCACCTCTTCAACGCGCTCGATGCCCTCGGGCTGGCCGAGCCGGGCTTCGACAGCACGGCCGACATCACCGCCT
Source organism: uncultured Chryseobacterium sp. (assembly GCA_964500205.1). Taxonomy (GTDB): domain Bacteria; phylum Bacteroidota; class Bacteroidia; order UBA10329; family UBA10329; genus UBA10329. The sequence goes on from CAZCNS010000007.1 coordinate 120,225, forward strand.
GCCCCGGCACCGACACCTGCAACCTCGGCATCAGCAACAGCACCAACGCTGCCGTGGCACTGGAAGAAGTGGTGAACAAGGAATACCCCGAACTCATCCGCGAGCGCAACCTCAAGATCAAGATCAGCGGCTGCATGAACGCCTGCGGTCAGCACAGCATCTCCAACATAGGGTTCCACGGCAGCAGCATCCGCCATCAGGGCAATGTGCTGCCAGCCTTGCAGGTGCTGCTGGGCGGTGGGCCGAGCGGCAATGGCCTCGGCACCGTGGCCGACAAGGTGATCAAAGTACCGTCCAAGCGCGCCCCGCAGGTGCTCCGTTTCCTGTTCGATGATTACGATGCCAACAGCAGCGATGGCGAGTACTTCAACGACTACTACCAGCGGCAGGGCAAAGATTACTTCTACCAGCTCCTCAAGCCGCTGGCCGACCTCACCGTGACCGAGGAGCACGAGTACCTCGATTGGGGCATGACCGAGGGCGCATACAGCCCGCAGATAGGCGTGGGCGAGTGCGCGGGCGTGGTCATCGACCTCGTGCAGACGCTCTTCTACGAGGCCGAGGAAAAGCTCGACTGGGCCGATGCCGCCTTCAGCGAGAGCCGCTGGGCCGATGCCATCTACCACGCCTACACGGGCTTCGTCAGCTCGGCCAAGGCGCTGCTCCTGAGCGAGGACATGGCCTGCAACACGCAGGTCGGCATCCTCCGCGATTTCGACAGCACCTTCATCGCAACGGGCCGCATCGCCTTCAGCGGCAGCTTCGAGACCCACGTGCTCGACATGCGCAACCACGAACCCACCGAGACCTACGCGAAGGAGTACCTGCGGCAGGCGAGGGAGTTTCATGGGTTGGTGACCGCGTTCCGTTCGGAGGGATCGGAAAATTGAAAATTGTATATCTCAAATAGTCGAGCCACTGCGCGCTCTGCGTGAAATCCACAACTCCCACACCATGCTCCGAACAGCGAACAACGAACAGCGAACAGCCAGATTAACCCTCGTAGGCGCGGGCCCAGGCCATCCCGACCTCATCTCCGTGCGCGGAGCAAAGGCACTGGCGCAGGCCGATGCCGTGCTCTATGACGCGCTCGTCCATCCCGACCTGCTCGACCTCGCCCCGACCCACGCCCCCCGCGTGTTCGTGGGCAAACGCGCTGGGCAGCACAGTTTCAAGCAGGAGGACATCAACCAGCTGATCCTCGACCATGCGCTGAGCCACGGCCATGTGGTGCGCCTCAAGGGCGGTGACCCGTTCGTGTTCGCACGGGGGCAGGAGGAGATCGCTTTCGTGGAGGCGCACGGCATCCCGACCGAGGTGGTGCCTGGCATCAGCAGTGCCATCGGGGTGATGGGGCTGCAGAAGATCCCCGTGACGCGCAGGGGCGTGAGCGAGAGCTTCTTCGTGGTCACGGGCACCACGCAGACCGAGCAGCTGAGTGCAGACCTCGCGCTGGCCGCGCAGACCTCCGCCACGGTGGTAGTGCTGATGGGGATGCGGCAACTGCCCAAGATCATGGCCATCTACCGTAGCCTCGGCAAGGGCGACATGCCCGTGGCCGTCATCCAGAACGGCTCATTGCCCGATGAGCAGTGCGCCATCGCCACGGTGGACAGCATCGAGCATCAGGTGGCCGAGCGCGGCATGTCCGCACCTTCCATTATTGTGCTGGGAGAAGTGGTGAGGTATCATCAGGGGTTTCGGGAGGTGGTGAGGGAGGCAGTGAATTAGCGAATTAGCCAATTAGCGAATGAACACGTACTTGTTTGCATGGAATCCCCAGAAATGGGAGTGGAAGGACATTGATGAGGATATCAACGAGCTGCACAAAACTGGCCGTCTGGTTGAGAAATGGAGCTGTGCCAGTCATAGACAGGTGAGAGTTGGTGATAGGGCTTTTTTAGTGAAGGTAGGCAGCGAACATCGAGGAGTTTTTGCATCTGGTTTTGTAGCGTCACCTCCTTTTGTTTCTCCTCATTGGGACGGTAGCGATAGAACCGTCCATGATGTTCTTGTTGAGATTGACACATTGGTCAACCCGTATATTTCTCAGTTACTCGGAACAGATCGCCTGCATCCAAAGGAACGTTGGACTCCTCAGTCATCTGGAGTGAGGATTTCTGTGGAGGCTGCCGAAGATTTGGAGAAAAAATGGTTTGAATTTCTCAACCGCCAAGGATATTCTGCAGGAACTCAAACCAAGGAAGCTGAGAAGGCAACCACTTTCATTGAAGGGGCAAGCAGAGATGTTATTCAAACTTTTCGTGAGAGAAACCCTTATGCGAGAAAAGTGTGCCTTGAGGAATACGGATACACTTGTCAGGTTTGTTGCTTCGATTTCGTGAAGCAATACGGTTTGATTGGAAAAGAATTCATCCACGTTCATCATTTGAACATGGTTTCTTCCAAGAAAGGCGAGTATGAGTTGAATCCCGTGGAAGACTTAAGACCTGTGTGCCCAAATTGCCACGCCATGATTCACAAAAAAAATCCACCATATTCAATTGAGGAAATGAAAGAATTGATAAACACGAGCTTCTGCGCCCCACAGACCTAACAGGTTTTGGAAACCTGTTAGGTCTTGTCATCCCTTCCTCGCCTTCGTGAAAAATCCTTTGTGCGCCTTTGTGGTTAAGCCCCATTCGCTAATTCGCTAATTATCAAATTGAAAAAGGAATGAACCCCCTCTTCCCCATCTTCCTCAAAGCTCATGAGCTGAACCTTCTTATCGTGGGGGGCGGCAACGTGGCGGAGGAGAAGTTGGGGTTCCTGCTCAAGGGCAGTCCCGATGCACGGGTGACGGTGGTGGGCACGCTCATCAGGGAGGAGGTGCGCGCACTGGCTAAAGGAAGGCCGAACGTGGTGCTGCATGAACGGCCCTTTGCGTGGGAAGACCTCGATGGCCGCCACATCATCATCTGCGCCACGGACGACCGCCCGCTGCACGAGGCCATCAGGCGTGAGACCGCCAAGCGCGGCATCCTCACCAACGTGGCCGACACGCCCGAGCTGTGCGACTTCTACCTCGGTGGCGTGGTGACCAAGGGCGACCTGAAGATTGCCATCAGCACCAACGGCAAGTCGCCCACCCTCGCCAAGCGCATCCGCCAATACCTCGAAGAGGCCCTGCCCGATGACACCCAGCAGCTCATCGACAACCTCCGCGCCTATCGTGAGACGCTTACCGGGGACTTTGCGGAGAAGGTGAGGGAGATGAATGAGGTGACGGCTGGATTGTTAGAGGGGAAATCGAAAATGGAAAATGGTAAATAGTAGGTCAGATTCGTTCTTGCGAGCGCAGCGAAGCAACCTCTCATCTGGTTGCTGGATTGCTTCGTTCCTCGCAATGACGTTCTCGGAACCCGCAGTGGTTCATACCATTTTTCCATTTCCCCATTTTCCATTTTCTGAATAAGAATGGAAGACTTCCTCACATCCCAGCCACCCGAACCACGAGAAAGCCGCCTCGATGCGCTGAACGCGAGGTTCGCACCACTGAGCGCGGAGGAGCGGATACGTGCGCTTTATGAGGAATTCCCAAGGGAGAAGGTGCTGTTCACCAGTTCGTTCGGCACCACTGCTGCCATCTTGCTGCACATGTTCACGCGCATCGACCCGCGGCAACAGGTGCATTTCATCGACACGACCTACCACTTCGGGGAAACGTGGGATTATCGCAGGAAGCTGACCGAGCAGCTCGGCCTGGAAGTGGTGGACGTGTTGCCTGCCGACTGGAAGAACAAGTTCACCCGCGAGGATCAGACCTGGACCAAGGACCCCGACCTCTGTTGCAGCATCAACAAGGTGGAGCCGCTGGACAGGCTCAAACCTGATTTCGAGGTATGGGTATCAGGGTTGATGGGCTACCAGAACATCCAGCGCAAGGCGAGACGCGTGTTCGAGCAGAGCGGCAACCTGCTGAAGTTCCACCCGATCATTGACATGACGGAGGAGCAGATGAACACCTATTTCAAGGATCATGGCTTGCCACGCCACCCGATGCAGGCCATGGGCTACGACAGCATCGGCTGTGCGCAATGCACTGTGAAGGGCAAGGGCCGCAGCGGCCGCTGGGTGGGCAAGAGCAAGAGCGAGTGCGGGCTGCATCTGTGATGCAGAGAGCTGTTAAACAAAGAGCCACTATCCGAAACGGGTCGGACAGCGGCTCTTTCTTGAACGGTTCAACCGGGCATCAGCCCTGAGATTCCTGCAACTTGATAAGGTTGAGCGCGCTTCCGGCCTTGTACCAGCCGATCTGCTGCTCGTTGTAGGTGTGGTTGGTGACGATGGAGTCCTTGCTGCCATCGGCATGAACGAACTCGAGCGTGAGGGGCTTGCCCGGTGCGAACTCCGTCAGGTCAAGGAAGTTGATGGTGTCATCCTCCTGGATCTTGTCGTAGTCGGCCTCGTTGGCGAAGGTGAGGGCCAACATGCCTTGCTTCTTGAGGTTGGTCTCGTGGATACGGGCGAACGATTTCACCAGCACGGCTTTCACTCCCAGGTGGCGCGGCTGCATGGCGGCATGCTCGCGGCTCGATCCCTCCCCGTAGTTGCTATCGCCTACCACGATGGTCGGCACACCAGCGGCCTTGTAGGCACGCTGTACGGCAGGTACTTCCCCATAAGAGCCGTCCAACTGGTTCTTCACCTTATTGGTCTCTTGGTTGAATGCGTTGACTGCACCGATCAGGGTGTTGTTAGCAATGTTGTCGAGGTGACCACGGTAGCGCAGCCACGGGCCGGCCATCGAGATGTGGTCGGTGGTACACTTGCCGAAAGCCTTGATGAGGAGTTTGGCACCGGTGATGTTGTTGCCGTCCCAAGGCAGGAAAGCCTCCAGCAGTTGCAGACGCTCGCTGTCAGGGCTTACTTTCACTTGGACGCTGCTGCCGTCCTCTGCAGGGGCGAGGTAGCCATTGTCCTCCACGTCAAAGCCCTTCGGTGGGAGTTCGTGACCTGTAGGCTCGGCCAATTTCACTTTCTCTCCCTTGTCGTTCACCAGATAATCGGTGATGGGGTTGAAGTTGAGGTCGCCCGCCATGGCCAGCGCGGCCACCATTTCGGGTGAGGTCACGAAGGCATGGGTGTTCGGATTGCCGTCCGCACGCTTGCTGAAGTTGCGGTTGAACGAGTGAACGATGGTGTTCTTCTCGCCTTTGTCGGCACCAGCGCGGTCCCACTGGCCGATGCAAGGGCCGCAGGCGTTGGTGAAGATCTTTGCGCCCAGCTTGTTGAAGGTCTCAATGAAACCATCGCGCTCAATGGTGAAGCGCACCTGCTCCGAACCGGGGTTGATGCCGAATTCCGCCTTTGGTTTCAGCCCTTTCGCAAGCGCATCTTCAGCGATGCTGCAAGCCCGGCTGATGTCCTCATAGCTGGAGTTGGTGCACGAACCGATAAGTCCCCATTCCACCTTGGTGGGCCAGCCGTTGGCGGCACTTTTTTCCTTCATCTCGGCAACGGGTGTTGCGAGGTCGGGAGTAAATGGGCCGTTCACGTGTGGGCTGAGGGTGTCGAGGTCGATCTCGATCACCTGATCGAAATACTGTTCAGGGTTGGCGTACACTTCGTCATCGCCTGTCAGGTGCTCGCGGATGCCGTTGGCAAGGTCAGCGACCTCTGCACGTCCTGTAGCGCGGAGGTAGCGCTCCATGCTGTCGTCATAGCCGAAGGTGGAGGTGGTGGCCCCGATCTCGGCACCCATGTTGCAGATGGTGCCTTTTCCAGTGCAGCTCAGGTTTTTCGCGCCTTCACCGAAGTATTCCACGATGGCGCCAGTTCCGCCTTTCACGGTCAAGATACCTGCCACTTTGAGGATCACGTCCTTGGCCGATGTCCAGCCGTTCAGCCTGCCTGTGAGTTTTACACCGATGAGTTTCGGGAATTTCAGCTCCCACGCCATGCCGGCCATCACGTCAACGGCATCAGCACCGCCAACACCGATGGCCACCATTCCGAGACCGCCCGCATTCACGGTGTGGCTGTCCGTACCGATCATCATTCCACCGGGGAACGCATAGTTCTCCAACACCACTTGGTGGATGATGCCCGCACCCGGCTTCCAGAAACCGATGCCGTATTTATTGGATACGGATTCGAGGAAGTTGAACACCTCGTGGCTCTTGTTGAGCGCGTCCTGAAGGTCGGCAGTGGCACCGATACGGGCAGAGATGAGGTGATCGCAGTGCGCAGTCGATGGCACGGCCACCTTTTTCTTGCCTGCCTGCATGAACTGGAGCAGGGCCATCTGAGCAGTGGCGTCTTGCATCGCCACACGGTCGGGTGCGAAATCGACATAACTCTTTCCACGGCCATACTCTTCGGTGGCATCCCCGTCCCACAAGTGGGCGTAAAGAATCTTCTCAGAGAGTGTGAGCGGACGGTTGCTCACCGCTTTGCGTGCGGCTGCGATTTTCGAGGGGTACGCAGCGTACACCTTCTTGATCATGTCGAGATCGAATACCATTTTTTATCGTTTTTGAATTGGTTGAATAACCTTTTTAAGGCCGCGCGAAAGTAGGATTTTGGGCAAGGAATTGCAAGGACAGGGAGACATCCATTGCTGACATGTCCCAACCTGAATGAGGCTACTCGCCTTCTTCTACCTGTGGACTTTCACTTAGGTAGAAATAAGTTACCTCGCCAACCACTTTCGTTCGGAGTTCGAACTCGAACTCACCTCTGTTGATATTATGTCTTTCAGCACCACACCGACTCCACTTGTGACTGGTCAATCTACCACTTGCTATTTGACCCGCCAGATAAGGGTACAGATAACCGCTATCAGTGGTGAGGTATGGCAGATTGACGAATCCGGTGCTTCCATCTTTTGGGACATTTCCCACAAAAACTGTCTCGATAGACAGGCTGTCCACTTGGTGCCCAGTACGATTGAGAATGTTCACCCGAACTCCCTGTCCTATAACCTCTTCAGTACCGAATGACAGGCAGACTGCGGCTACTAACACTAAAAGAGGTGAATACGATGGCAAATGACTCATAGCACTTTGATTGAAAACCCTTTCAAGCCACTTTTATCACCCTTTCATGTCTGAGTGAGTCAGCAGCATATAGGAGACAGGCCTGAATGTCATCCTTCTCAAGTTCATGGAAATTCCGAAGCAGTTCTTCTTGGGTGATGCCTGCAGCCAATGAACGGAGAATCTGTTCCACGGAAATTCTCAACCCACGGACAATCGGCTTTCCAGCGAGAATTTTCGGGTCGGCACCGATTCTGTTCAGCAAAGACTGCATGACCATTTACCTTTTGATTCTGTTCCAAAGGTAACGATTGCGCAAACGAAAAAAGGCCGACCCCTTTCGGAATCGGCCTTTCTAAATGATATTGGAACAAATCAGACCAGCTCTGCCATCGTCTTCTCTGAGCTCACAGAACCTGTTTTGCCAAACTCGGTGCTCTCGCCAAGAACCGTCTTGCCGATGAAGCGTGGACGGTCGAACTTGTTGATGTTCTTATGGCAGGTGATCTGGTAAGCAGTAGAGCTGCCTTGACGGGCGATTTCCACACTCCATCCGAGGAAGATCTGGTACTGACGGAAGATGTACTCACCGTATTTGGCAAGCACTTTTTCCTTGTTGCTCATCCAGTTGTGATACCAGTAGTCGATGGTCTTGCTGTAGTGGATGCCGATGTTCTCCAAGCTGTGTACCTCGAAACCGGCCTTCTCGATCTGCACCAGGTCCCAACTCACGGGCATGGATGCATCGGCACCTGAGAAGATGTACTCATTCATGAACAGACCCCACACGATGTCCTCCTGATTCGGACCGTAAAGCACGCTGTCGCGTTCGCGCAGACAGGCAATTTGGATGTAGAAGATGCCATCATCTTCCAGCATGTCGTAGCACTGCTTCATAAACTTACGGAAGTTCTTCACGCCCACGTGCTCGGCCATTTCGAGGCAGGTGATCTTGTTGTATTTCTTCTTGGGAATATCGCGGTAGTCCATACGCAGGATACGCGCCTTGTCCTCCACACCGTTTTCCTTGATGAGCGTGTTGGCCCACTTGGCACCCGCCTCAGCGATGGTAACACCCGTGGCGTCCACGCCATAATGCTTCGCCATGTGCGTTACGAGGGTTCCCCAGCCGCAGCCGATATCGAGCAGGGTCTCACCTTCCTTGAGCTGCATCTTGTGGGCAATGAGGTCCATCTTGTTGTCCTGTGCTTGCTCCAGCGTCTCGTTCTCATCGCGGAAGTAGCATGATGTGTAGATCATGCGGGGGCCGAGGAACCAGTTGAACAGGTCGTTCTTGTCATCGTAGTGGCTGCGGATGATGCGCTCGTCCTGTGCCTGAGAGTGAATGAGCACCTCAGGAATGAAACGCGTGAGGAAGAACTTGTAGTGGTGACCCGTGAAATCCCAGGTGAAGATGTCGCTCTTGTGCTTCATCACATCCTTGAAATCACGTTTGAGGTCGATGCGCTGGTGCATGTAGTCCTCGATGAAATGACCCACGGCCACTTTGTCCTTTGCGTAGCGGGACTTCAGCTTGGAGTCCTTTACCTCTACGAAATCAGAGATTCTGTTCATTTTTTAATTGGGGGAATTGGTTTGTAAGCAACCCATTTTTGGGCCGCGCAAGGTAGATAAATCGTGTTTGCTCCGGTGGTGCAGGTGAAACGTGGGTTTAAGCTCACTTTTTGACCACCCGGAAGGCGGTGGAGGAGCCGTCTTGCGAGATGAGCCGCAACACATACATCCCGGATGGAAGCTCTGAAATGTCTATGGAATCCGCACGCTGGCCTTGTGTGAAAGCGACCTCTCTGCCTAAGGCATCGAGCATCAGCAGATGCGCATCAAAGGTTGATAGACCTTCAATCACCAACAGCCCATCTGTTGGGTTAGGGTGAATGCCTGTTACATTGGCCACGCTTTCCCCGATAGAGGTGCAGATATCCACCGTCATCCAAATGTTGGCCGAGTAGGGGCATTCCTCATATTCTGCATAAGTGTAAACCACTTCATGGGTTCCTACGCCAGCAAGTGCAGGCGAGAAGGTGTTGCCAGAAACACCTGGACCCGAAAACGCCCCTCCTGCTGGAGAGCCGCTCAGGTCGGTTATCGGAGCATCGGTGGTGCAGAATTCTGTTATTGGTGAGGAAACCTCAACTAACGGTGCCTCGGCCACAGTGACCGTTACCTGTGCCATTGCGCAGCATGAACCTGCGCAGACCTCAACACTGAAGGTGGTGGTCTCGTTAGGCGATACTGATACCGATTGTTCGAATGACGCACCGTTCTCCCAGTCGAAGCTAGTGCCACCGGATGCTACAAGTGTGGTCGATTCGCCTTTGCAGATCACCACGTCATCACCTGCGCTGGCCTCGATGCTGCCTTCCTGAATGGAAACGGTGAGCGTTGCCTCACACGCGGCTGCATCAATTGCTGTCACCGTATAGTCACCGCCCGCAAGCCCTGTGGCGGTTGCGCCTGTTTGCGGAGGGTTCGTGTTCCAAGTGTAGTTCACGTTGCCCGTTGAACCCGTTACTGATACGGTGGCTGATCCCGTAGCACCGCCACAGTCGTTGACCACGTTGGTTGCCGAGAGGCTCATCTCACATTCGGATGCACCGCTGCATGCGGGCAGCCCGGAAGTGCCGGTCAACGTGACAATGCCGCCCTGTCCGTCCGATACGCGGATGGGCCATGTACCGGGAGGCGTGGCGGTGGCAGTTGAGGCGAATGCCGTCCAGACCTCCACCGTAGGTATTGTGCCGAAGCAGAACTGGCAGATACCGAACTGGCAACTGCTGCAATCTTCCTCTATGCTCTGGCTCTCCCATGTGTAGTTGCCCGACCCACCGCTGACGGTGAGCTGGCCGCTGCTCTCTACGCAAACGTTCAGTTCCGCGCAGGCGTTCACAATGATGGTGGTGCTGGCCACGTAACCGCATGATAGCGTGTAGGTGATGGTATGATTTCCTACTCCTGCGGCAGAAGGTGTGAACACACCGGTGGACGCATTGACCCCCGGCCCGGCCCAAGTGCCAGTGAGCGCAGGCGAACAGTCTGTGCCGATAGGAGCCTGCGCCTGCAAGGTGACCGGGGCATCGCTCAGGCATTTGGGAGCGACATCGGTAAGCTGTGTGTAGCAGCATTCGTTTGTGGCCACAATGCTGACATCATCTATGTAGTAGTAAGCGTAAAGATTGGGAGAGGACGGCCCTGTATTCTGGATGGTCGTGTTAGCATTGTTGAAAAAGTTGCCGATCACGAAATACCGTTCACCGCCAGTGGCTACATAGTTCCACTGCAGCCGCACCCAGTTGAGTGTGTCGGTGATGGGCGAGCAGGTATAGTTGAGCTGAGGGGTGACGGGGATGAGCGCCCCTTGTGTACACGCATCGCGCAGGTACTCGTTGTTGGAGAAATAAACTCCCATGTTGTTGGTCGCGTAGGGCACTTTGTCCCCTTTGCTAACGAACATGGACACACAGTACTGCTGTCCGGCAACGAGCGGTGACGCTGTCCTGCCCTGAATGTACTCGCGGTAGTTGCTTCCAAGGCTGTAGGTGATGATGCCCACATAGCGGTCGCCCGTTTGTGGTTGCTGCCAACCCAGTTCATTGTTCGGCATTCCTGTCACAGATATGCCGAACACCGTGTTGCACGGGGCAAAGAGGTCGGGTGAAGAGCAACTGTCGCCCGGGACGTTGGAGTTGGCATTGTTCCAAGTGTCATTGAGATCGGAGCGGAAACCTTCGCCACCGAAGTTGCCGCAATTGCTCGCAGTCTGCTCGAAGCTGGGGTTGACGACAAGATTCTGCGCCTGAATGGCCGTGCCGAACAGGAGCATAAAGGCGGAGAGGTAGATGTTTTTCATGTGAGATCGGGTTTCTACGGGGTTGAAATTATGTTGATCAGCGATAGCTGCGAATTTCCCTGCTCACTTCACGATGTGGAAGAAGCCTTGATGGATCTTGTCGCTGTCGGGCAGTTGAAGCAGCCAGTAGTACACGCCCTGTGTGCCTCCGTTCCCATCCCACGGATTATTGTGATAGTCGGTTGCTTCAAAGCGCTTGCTGCCCCAACGGTCGAAGATGGTGACCTTATTGCCAGGATAGTATTCCAAACAAGGCAGGTGGAACGCACTGTTCTGATGAACCATCTCACACGCTGCCAGATTGCCGTCATGCTGAGTACCCGGGCTGATGACGTTGGGGAATAGTCCAAGACAGATCCTTTCATCCACCATCACAAGCACGGCCGTGGAGTCGGTGCAGTTACCCTCACCTGTGACCCAGACCCAGTAGGATGTGGTCATTTCAGGGGCCACGCTGACACTTGCTGTGGAGTCACCGGTCTCCCAGAGGTAAGAGATTCCACCAGTGGCTGTGAGCGTAATGGAGTCACCGAAACATATTACCGTGTCATTTCCGGCAAAAGGAATCACTTCTAGGTAGGATGCGATGGTGACCGTATCTGTGGCCGTGCATCCGAAGAAATCAACAGCTGTCACAACGAACGTACCCTCGTTTAGCCCAGTAGCAACAGCACCTTCTTGCGCAGGGTCTGTACTCCAAGTGTAGCTTACTGATCCAATTTGTCCTGTGGCAAGGGCGATGGCCTGACCTGTAGTGTTCTGCCCTTGGCAGATGTTGGAGGTCTCCACTACCGATACGCTGAGCTGACAAATTTCGGAACAGCTTACTATCTGTTCGGGGCCGCTTATGATGGTTTCACTACCATTTGCCCCAATGACCCTGATAGGCCATTCCGTAGGCATCGGTATGGTTCCTCCCGAAGCAAATGTTTCCCACACGGTGACCGATACTCCTGCACAAAGCGGGCTGCAGAACCCGAATGGACAGCCGCTGCAGTCTTGAAAAGTATTCTGCTGCTGCCACGAGTAGGGACCCGGTCCTCCACCTACCGCGAGTTCACCATTTTCAGTCTCACAGACAATGAGCGGCTGACAGTCATTGACAGTGATGTTCACGGTGTCGGTGTAGCCACAGGAAAGGGTGAGTATGATCTGATGAATACCGGTTCCTGCCGAGGCTGGGTCAAAGACCCCATTGGCTGCGTCAGTGATACCGGGGCCTGACCACGAGTACGTGACATCGTTGATGCAGTCGGAAATCAATGGTTGCAAGATGTTGAGCGTATCAGCAGCATCACCTACGCAGAAAGAATCCACCTGCGCTACTTCCGCAAAGCAGCAAGACTCGGCAGGCACTATACTGACGTCATCTATGTAGTAGTAGGCATAAGGATTGAGCAATGAACCGTCACCAGTATTTACAATGGTGGTGTTGGCGTTGTTGAAGAAATTCCCGATCACGAAATACTGTTCGCCACCCGTTGCCGTATAGTTCCACTGTAACTTCACCCAGTTGGTGGTGTCTGCGATCGGTTCACAGTCATAGTTCAATTGCGGTGTTTCAGCGATCAGTGAGTTTTGACTCCCTGGACACGCGTTTCGCAGGTATTGATCGGAGGAGAAAAACACCCCCATGTTATTGGTGGCAAAGGGTACGTTGTCGCCCTTGCTTACGAAAAACGAAACGCAGTAATCCTGACCTGCGACCAACGGCTCTGATGTTCTGCCTTGAACATACTCTCTGTAATTGCTCAACGGTTCGTGTGTGATGATGCCTACATACCGCTGACCTGTTCGGGCCTGCTGCCACCCCAGTTCATTGTCAGGCATTCCTGTGACAGAGAATCCAAAGACAACATTGCAAGGTGCAAAGAGGTCGGGGGAAGAACAACTATCACCGGCTACATTGGAGTTGGCATTATCCCAGGTTCCTGCAAGGTCGGCTCGGAAGCTTTCACCTCCGAAATTGGCACAGTCTGAGATGGTCTGCTCATAACTGGGGTTGACAACAAGGTTTTGGGCAAGGACGACCTCCACCGAGCAGACCGCCACTAACAATTGAATAACTGAAACTGACCTTCCCAGAAACGATTTCATGCAGGTGATCTTGAAATGAAGAGGCCGAAAGTAACAACCCAACGGAAATACGCGCTTGTCACCTTCCTTGTCTTAATGGCCTCAGAAGCTCCTCCAGCCCATTGATACGGATGACGTGCATCGTGCTCAGCATCATCCCAAGCTTTCCTGATGGGAATCCCTGAGTAGCAAACCATTCGAGGTAGAAGGTGGGCAGCTCGCAGACCAGTGTGCCCTTGTACTTGCCGAAAGGCATCTTGTACTCCATCATCTCACGGAGCAGGGCGGGGTCGGGCGCGTTCATGTCCGCAAGGTGGGGAAAAAACAAAGAGGCCGCCTGCATTAAAGCAGACGACCTCTTACTGATGTCCGTTGGTCTAAGCGCGTATCAGCCTTTGGCCTTCACGTTCACAGTGAGCTTGATGTCATTCTCAAGCACCATATCCTGAACCGGGTGCGCCCAAGCAACACCGTATTTCTGACGGTCGAAGGTCAGTGAAGCAGTAGCAGAGCCGCTCTCGGCATCGATGCTAACGTCCTCCAGAACTTCCTCGTTGGTGGTGCCGCGCACGGTCAGGTCGCCTTTCACTTTGCCCTCCTCGGTAGTTCCGGTGACCACAAATGTGGCGGTAGGGAAATTCTCCACATCGAAGAAGTCGGCTGACGACAGGTGACCGATCAGCTTCTCAGGAGTGCTTCCTTCCTCTACGTTATAGTTGTCATCGGTAATGGCCATCTGGGTGAGGTCCGCGGTAAAGCTTCCTCCCGTTACCATGCCATTCTCAACATTGAAGTTGCCATCTGTGAGGGCCACGGTGCCTGTGTGGGTGTACACACCAACGAGTGTGCCTGACCAAGCTACTGTGCTGACCGCGGGGTCAACTGACATTTGGGCTGTAACGCCCGTTGGCGCCTCTGCTTCTGGGGCTGACTGTTCAGTTCCGCCACCACATGATGCCAGAAGCACGAGTGATGCGAATGCACCGGTGAGAAGGAAATTGTTCTTGTTCATTTTTGGAATTGGTTTTTGTTGTTTGAATTGGTGCGCGAAGGTAGGTAAATAAACCAATGTTTGAACATTGATTTGTACTGGTCGAAAAAAAGCCTCTGACCACATGTGGTCAGAGGCTTTTGAGAATCTGATTCTTGCAATGGATCAGTGAGCGGCAAGATACTCGGCAACGCCCTCGTGGGTGGCCTTCATCCCCTGCGACCCTTTGGTCCAGTTGGCGGGACAGACCTCACCGTTCTCCTCGAAGAACTGGAGCGCATCGACCATGCGGAGTACCTCCTCCACATTGCGGCCCAGCGGGAAGTTATTGATCGTAGCGTGATGCACAGTGCCCTCCTTGTCTATGAGGAAAAGGCCACGGAAGGCGATCATCGGGCCAGTGGCCTCCAGCTCGCCATTCTCGTTGTAGTCGTAATCACCTGCCAGAACACCGTAGTTCATGCTGATGGTCTTGGTGCTGTCGGCCACTACGGGGTAGGTGATGCCTTTGATGCCACCAGCATTCTTATCCATCTGCAACCAGCCCCAGTGCGACTCCGCAGTGTCAGTGCTGCAGGCCACTACCGCACATCCTCGCGCCTCGAAATCGACCAGACGCTCTTGGAAGGCGTGCAGCTCAGATGGGCATACGAAGGTGAAGTCCTTCGGGTAGAAGAAGAACACCACGTGCTTCTTGCCGAGGTACTGATCGAGGGAGAAACCGTCAGTGACGGTGCCACCGTTCACCACTGCTGGTGCTGAGAAATGAGGTGCTTTTTTACCTACTAAAGACATTGTTTTATGATTTTGATGGTTAGACTTTGAAAACGGCAACAAAGGTAAGGGGCAGGTCGGAGAGTGTCCCGACAAATGCCAGATGCGGTGGCGTTAAAAAAACATTGGGGCTGCTGTTCTATGCTTCAGATGGGTCAGGGATAGAGCAGATACGGCTCGCGCACCTTGCCGAAAGCCTTCAGTCCGGACTGCCATGATGCACGTATCTCTGATTCGTTTTTCCCAGAGATGATCTGTTCGCGCAGGGTGGAAGATCCGGCCAGTTTGTCGAAGAAGTCTGCTCTGAAGAACTTGTCCTTGTCGTAAAGGTCGTTGTATGCCGCTATGAGCCATTGAAGCTCCAGCCTGCCGCTTTGTCGGATGCTGTCGGGATGCACGGATGCGAAGCTGGTGCCTCTGCACTCCAGCCCTTCGAACCTGGGTGCCGATGCCCCCGCTGTTGCTGCAGGGGTGAAGGTGGTGTCACCGATGGTCAGGTCGGGATGCCCGAAGATCTGGAACGGGAACGGGGTGCCGCGCCCCTCGCTCACCACTGTGCCCTCGAAGAAGCACAGGCCGGGGTAGAGGTAGATGGAGAGCATATTGGGCAGATTGGGCGATGGTCGTTCGGGCAGTTCATACGCCATGTTGCGGTCATAGCCGTCCATCGTGACGGTGATGAGATCGCATTTCACGCCACCTCGCAGCCAGCCCTCACCATTCACCATGCGCGCATATTCGGCCACTGTCATGCCATGCACCACTGGCACAGGATGCAGCCCTACGAACGAGCGGAAGGCCGTGTCGAGCACCGGGCCGTCCATATAGTGTCCGTTAGGGTTAGGGCGGTCGAGCACCATGAACTGGATGCCTTGCTCGGCACAAGCCTCCATCACGTAGCTCATAGTGCTGATATAGGTGTAGAACCGCGCACCCACATCCTGAATGTCGAATAGCACGAGGTCGGTGCCCCGAAGCTGGTCTGGTGTGGGCTTTTTGTTCTTGCCATAAAGAGAAATGATGGGAAGTCCCGTGCGCCCGTCCACCCCGTCTTTCACCTTGGCGCCTGCATCGGCTTCGCCACGGAAGCCGTGCTCGGGTGCAAACACGGCCTTCACATCGACACCGAGCGCGAGCAGGGTATCCACGAGATGGCGCTCTCCGACCGTGGTGGTCTGGTTCGCCACGATGATGACGCGCTTACCCAGTAGCTGCGGTACGTATTTCTCGGTTAGAAAAGCTGATGGCCGGGGAGCATTCACTGCTTCTGTCCTCTGCAGTTGCGACAATTGTCCGGACACTGGCGCAGGCTGGGCGCAGGCGTTCAGCAGAAACAGGAAATGGAGAATGGCAAGAAAAGGGACGAGGGAAGAGGGGCGAGGGACGGGGGAATGGATGATTTGCGTAGGACGATCAACGATTGATCCCACAATTGCGGGACGATTTGTCGCGCTCTGTGTCTCTAAATCTTTGCGAGAAACCTTCTTTGAAATTCGCGTCAGCGAAACTCTTTGCGTCTTTGCGTCTTTGCGTGAAAAAAAAGAGGCACTGCACGAGTCCCCTGGGCCTCCTGCTACATTCTTCAACATCTTCAACCCTGAAGCTTTATGTGGTTAGACCTTTACACCTTACACTTGTCCCGTGAACACCCCGCTGCTCATTGCCCGCAGACTGATCCGCGCAAGTGGAGATGCCGAAAGTACGACCGTGCAGGGCACGCGGCCCATTGTGCGGATCGCAATCGGGGGCATTGCGCTGGGTCTTGCGGTGATGATCCTGGCCATGGCTATCGTCACAGGGTTCCATGAGGCCATTAAGGACAAGGTCGCGGGTTTCGGGGCCGACATCATCGTGACCCGCTATGGCAACCTCAACTCGCTGGAGCCGCATCCCATCTCCAAGCAGCGCGACTTCTAC
The DNA here is from genome assembly GCA_964500205.1 of uncultured Chryseobacterium sp. GTDB lineage: Bacteria > Bacteroidota > Bacteroidia > UBA10329 > UBA10329 > UBA10329. The sequence continues at coordinate 136,831 of CAZCNS010000007.1, forward strand.
CCTTCCATCACCGAGCTGGATGGCATCCGTCATATCCAGATTTTCGCCACCAAGGCAGGCATCGTGAAGACGGCTGATGAGATTGAAGGTTTGGTGGTCAAGGGCATCGGTAGCGATTTCGATTGGGGTTTCTTCCAGCAGCATCTTGTGGAGGGGGAGACTTTCACCGTCAGCGATTCGGCCCGGTCTCAGCAGGTGCTGATCAGCGAGCAGATATCCAAGAAGTTACGTCTCAATGTAGGTGACCGAATGGAGGTGTTCTTCATCCAAGGCGAGCAGCAGCGGGCGAGGATATTTACCATCTCGGGGATCTACCGCACTGGTCTGGAGGAGTTTGACACGCGATACGTCATTGCGGACATCGGCCACATCCAGCGGCTCAACCAATGGCAGCCCGATGAGGTGGCGGGTTTTGAGGTGTTCGTGGACGACTTCGACCGCGTGAACGAACTCGATGCCGATGTTTATGATGCCATCGGCAGCGACCTGTACTCAGCCACCGTGCGCGAGCTGAACCCGCAGATCTTCGACTGGCTGGAGCTTCAGAACGTCAATGTGCAGGTCATAATCATCCTGATGCTGGTGGTGGCGGGCTTTAACATGGTGTCTGCCCTGCTCATCATGATCATAGAGCGCGTGCAGATGATCGGCATCCTCAAGGCGATCGGCATGACGGATGGACGCATCCGCAACATCTTCCTCTTTCAGGCCATGTACCTCACTGGCGTGGGCATGCTGTGGGGAAATGCCGTAGGCATCGGCCTTTGTCTCGTTCAAAAGCATTTCGCGCTGATAAAACTGGACGAGGTGAGCTACTACGTCAGCGCGGTGCCCATCAACTTGCAGTTGTGGCATGTGCTCGCGCTCAATGCAGGCACGCTTTTCTTCTGCTTTCTGATGCTGCTGCTGCCAAGCCTCATTGTGGCACGCATCAGTCCGCTCAAGGCGATCAGGTTCGACTGAGCCTATTTCCTCCGCATGTAGATCTCCATGGGCACGCCACTGAAATCGTAATGTTCACGGAGCTTGTTCTCCAAGAATCGCTTGTAGTCCTCCCGCAGGTACTGTGGATTGCTGCAGAAGAAGGCGAAGGCGGGGAAATGCGTTGGCAGTTGGGTCACGAACTTGATGCGGATCATCTTGCCCTTGGTCATGGGCGGTGGGTTGCTTTCGATGATAGGCAGCATGAACTCGTTGAGCTCGCGGGTGGTGACCTTGCGGTTGCGGTTATGATAAACCTCCACGGCAGTTTCGAGTGCCTTATGGATACGCTGCATGTTGAGCACACTCACGAACAGGATCGGCACATCGGTGAACGGGGCGATGCGCTCATGGATGGCCTCGGTGTATTCCTTGGCGGTGTGGGTGTCTTTTTCCACCAGGTCCCATTTGTTGACCAGAATGACGATACCCTTGTGATTCTTCTGCGCCAGTCCGAGAATGTTGAGGTCCTGTCCTTCAAGTCCGATGGATGCATCGATCATCAGGATGCACACATCGCAGTTCTCGATAGCTTTGATGGATCGCATCACGGAGTAGAACTCCAGATCCTCGTGAACAGACTTCTTCCTTCGGATACCTGCCGTGTCTATCAGCATAAAATCGAAACCGAAGCCCGTATAGCGGCTGTGGATGGCATCGCGGGTGGTGCCCGCCACATCGGTCACGATGTTGCGCTCGTGGCCCAGCAGTGCGTTGGTGAAGCTGCTCTTGCCCACATTTGGACGGCCCACGATGGCAAAGCGTGGCAGCTCGCTCACATCGGGTTCTGCGCCATCGGTATTCAGGTGTTTCACCAGCTCATCGAGCAGCTCGCCCGTGCCTGACCCGTTGATGCTCGATACACAGTAATACTCGCCTAGACCGAGATTGTAGAACTCCACGGCATCGTCATTCCTCTGGTGATTGTCCACCTTGTTCACCACCACAAGCACAGGCTTCTGCGATTTGCGCAGCAACTCGGCCACAGCCTCATCGGCAGGCACGATTCCACTTTCAACGTCCACTACGAAGAGGATGACCGATGCCTCCTCGATGGCTATGACCACCTGCTTGCGTATCTCGGCCTCGAACACGTCCTCAGAACCTCGGATATAGCCCCCGCTGTCTATCACCGTGAATTCCACACCGTTCCAGACCGACTTGCCGTACGTGCGGTCGCGGGTCACACCACTCTGTTCGTCCACGATGGCCCTTCGCTCACCGATAAGGCGGTTGAACAGGGTTGATTTGCCCACGTTCGGACGGCCTACTACTGCTACGATGTTGCTCATTATAAATAAATTAGCGAATTGGCGAATTAGCCAATAAGCGAAAAAGGATGTTCATTGCAGACGCGGATGATGGCACTCGCTTATTCGCACATCGGCTCATTCGCTTATTCATTTTCACAGATACCCGAAATTCTTCAGGTCGCGGTCGCTGTCGCGCCAGTCCTTGCGCACCTTCACGGTCGTCTCCATAAAAACTTTGCTCTGAACGAATTCCTCGATAGACCTGCGGGCATCGGTCGCCATGCGCTTGATGGCCCTGCCTCCCTCGCCTATGATGATCATCTTCTGCGTTTCGCGGGTCACGAAGATGGTGGCGCGGATACGCACGAGATTCTCTTCCTCCTTGTATTCCTCCACCACCACTTCGACCGCATATGGAATCTCCTTCTTGTAATACTTGAGTATCTTCTCGCGGATGATCTCTGCCACGAAAAAACGCACCGGCCTGTCAGTCAGGTCTTCTTTGTCGAAAAAGGGCGGGTGCTCGGGCAGCCTCTCTTTCAACCAGTCGAGCAATTCACGGGTGTTGAACCTGTGCATCGCAGACAGCGGGATGACAGTGGCTTCAGGCAGCGCCTCGCGCCACTGGGTCAGCTTGGCCTCCACTTCCTCTTGTGTGGCCGTGTCCACTTTGTTCACTGCTAAACAGATATGCGCCTTCTTGGCAGTGACGCGCTCCACGGTCTCTGCGTTCACAGGCTCACCGACCTCCACTAAATAAATGATGATCTCCGAATCTTTGACCGCACCCTCCACGGCCGTCATCATGGTCTCCTGAAGTTTGTATGCCGGGTCGAGGATGCCAGGCGTGTCATTGAACACAACCTGATGTTCCTCATCATTCCATATACCCAGAATGCGATGCCGCGTGGTCTGCGCCTTGGGCGATATGATGGACAGCCGCTCCCCAATGAGGGCGTTCATCAGCGTTGATTTGCCCACGTTGGGTCTGCCGATGATGCTTACGAAACCTGCTTTGTGGGTCATGGGAGCCGTGCTCTGAAATCGGGGCGCAAAGAAACGGAGAATTAAGGTGTTTTCATTTAATTGAAAACAAGCATGTTAAGTAGTTTCTTGAAATTGTTTGACCGTGAAAAGAGAGATGTTGCGGCTATTGTTCCTGTCGAGCCGAAAGAATCTCTATATTTGCAGCCCCAATCGTAACAGCAGGCCTCGGCCTCAAAGACATATCGCGGGGTGGAGCAGTTGGTAGCTCGTTGGGCTCATAACCCAAAGGTCGTCAGTTCGAGTCTGGCCCCCGCAACTAAGAATCCCGTCAGCCGAAAAGGCTGGCGGGATTTCTTTTTTGAGGAATGATCAGGAAGAGTAGGGGAGTGGCAGGTCGGTCTGCAGCCCGTCACTGGCACAGAGTGGGCCAATCCGTCTTGGCCCGCCCAAAACCAAGGTCGAGTGACTTGCGGAGGTCGGTGCATCCTCCAGGCTTGTCGTCCATGAACCGCTTGAGGTGACCACGGTGAAAATACGCTTCACCTACGCGTACCCGCATCAACTCTGCCCTTGCAGCCTCGATCTTCGACCCCTCAAAATCACCGAGCACATTCTTGATGGAAGCACGGTACTCGTGCATCTCTTTAAGGTTGTCTGCGATTTCAATGGCACGGTTGTAGTCCTCCATTGCGGCAGCGAATTCGATTTTCTGAAACTTGATACCACCTCTCTTCACATACGCCTCTATGAAGTTGGGGTCTATCTCTATGGCTTTGTCGTAGGCGGTCTGCGCCTTATCGTACTGCCTTGTTGACTCCAAGGCGAAGCCTTCGTCATATTGCTTGGCAGCTTCCTCATAGGGCGTCATGTCTGGCCCTTTCAGGGAGTCATTGGCCTTGGCTTTCGCCTTGGCTGCCGCGATTTTGTCTTCTTTGCTCATTCCTGAAGTATCACCACCATCCTGAGATAGGGCGATCATTGGCATCAAAGCAAAACAGAGCAGGAGAAATCGTCTCATCGACCGGTCAAAATCGCGGTGCAAATTACAGCCCCACAGAATTTCAGAGCGGGGCAAATGTAAACAAATGTGGACACAGCCCTCGCAACTGTCACGTTACTTGTCGAGTCTTTCAAACTCTCGCTGTCGATTCAAGATCGCAACAGTGAGCTGGTAGTCGTTCATTTGAAAGACCTGACTCTCTGAGAAGTTGCAGAAATCCATGAATTCCCTTACCCTGTCGCCTTCCAAACCAGTGATGCGTGCGACCATCTCCTCGTTGTAGCGCTTTCTGTTGATGCCATACTTCCGCTCTTCCTCATTGAGGCGATGCAGCTCCTGCCGTTTCTTGGCATCCTTGCTGAAATTGCCATAGATGAAGGACGCAGGACTCATCATGTATTTCGCCTTCTTGATCTCATCTACATCTTCTGTCACTGGTATGGTCCTCGGATTTCTTGAAGGCCGCTGAACACCGATCACGTCTATCACGCCATCGTCAACGGTAAGGTCCATGAAATTCTGTCGGAATTGGTCCCTTGTTCCAAAAGGGTTGATCTCGACCTCTGCAAGCATGTACTCACGTGGTGTCATGTTCAGCACGGTGACCTCGGCATTGAGCAGTTCGCTATCCACGACAATCGCACCGGGCGCATAGCCGATGCACGATACGATGATGCTGTCTCCCACGTTTGCCGTGACCTTGAACATGCCCTCGCTGCTGCTGATGGTGGCCACGGAGTCGCTGAAGTTGATGACGTGAGCAGAGGGCACGGGGCCACCGTTGACAGCATCGAGCAAGAGCCCCCTCACCATGCCGCGTTCCTGCGCGCTCAGTGACGCTGAAATGAGCAACAGGAGTAAGGAAATCAGGGCCTTGGACATCGCCACAAAGAAACAGACGGATGCGTGGAGGGTTTAAGTTCATTTGGGTCTAAAAAGTGAACAGTTGTTAAACCCGAACTATTTCCCCAAATTCACCCCATCAACCGCACTGCATGAACCTTCCACATATTGTCATGCCTCAAGGAGAGGCCACACCAGATGGGCTGGTCAAACTGATCGAGGAGAGAAAAGACGCGCTCCGCGATGACCTCATCCGCGAGGGTTGCATCCTGTTCAGGGGCTTCGGTCTGCGATCGCCCGAGCATTTCGAGCAGGCGGCACTTGCCCTGCGTAGCGACCTCCAGAACAATTATCAGGGCACCTCGCCCCGCAACAGCCGAACCAGGTATGTGCATTCGGCCAGTGAGTTGGCGGGCCATTATCCCATCATGCAGCACTGCGAGATGAGTTTTCTGCCATCTGCACCGCGCTACCTTTTCTTCTTCTGCCATGTGCAACCTAATGACGGTGGGCAGACCCCTGTCTGCGATTTCCGTAAGGTCTATCAGCAGCTCGACCCCGCCATCCGCGATGTTTTTGAGAAGAAAGGCGTGCGCTACGTGCGGAATTATTCCGGCCCAAATAGCAAGAAGGGCAGTGACCTTTTCCAACTGAAACCGTGGGATGACCTTTTCAAGACGACCGACCATGCAGAGGTTGAGAGGCAGTGTGCGGAGAGCGATATCCGGCCCACATGGCTTGATGACGACCGTCTGCGCTTGGAGAACGACCGTCCCGCTGTGCAGGCGCACCCTGAAACGGGCGAGATGACATGGTTCAACCACCTGCAGGTTTTCCACCGCGAGGCAGCGGCCATCGAGTACGCACACATCTTTAACAATAGGAGAGATTTCTTCTCTTTGAAATATCTCCTGTTGATCTCCGCGGCCACTGCTTGGAAGCGCAGTTTCTCCGACCCCATGTCATCGGCCATGCACGTGCTTTTCGGAGATGGCAGTCCTGTGCCAAGAGCCTACGTGGCGCATGTGGAGGATGTGATCTGGAAGAATCTCCGTCCCTTTGACTGGCGGCTGGGCGATGTGCTGATGATCGACAACTTCAGCACCTCGCACGGTCGCCTGCCTTACACCGGCCCCCGCGATATCCTCGTTGCCTGGACCGCCTGACGCAAGCTGTTGAACGAGGGCATCCGCATACATTTCGAGGAGGGCAGTCAGGGGTTGCTGCAACTCGTTCTCGCGTTCGTTATGTTCGGGGTGGCGCTCGACCTCACTCCGTCCGACCTGCGTAACGCCTTCCGCAACCCACGCCCTGTCATGGCGGGTGTGATTGCGCAGTTTCTGCTGCTGCCTGCACTCACATTCCTGCTCATTCTTGTCTGGCAGCCAAGTGCAGGCATAGCTCTGGGACTGCTGCTGGTCGCGGCCTGCCCCGGGGGCAATGTGTCCAATTTCATCTCGGCCATCGCGAAGGCGGACATCGCGCTGTCGGTGTCGCTCACGGCCATCAGTTCGCTGGCCTGCGCGGTGGTCACCCCGCTCAATTTCGGCTTATGGGCAGGGTTGATGCCCTCCTCGCAGGGGTTGCTGCGCTCGCTGCACATCGACCCGGTGCAACTTACCCTCTCGGTGACGATGATCCTCGCACTGCCTGTGTTGGCCGGGGCCACCATGAATCGGTTTCTCCCGAAGCTCACTGCAAGGCTGCGCATCCCGCTGCGCAGGGTCAGCATGGTCATCTTTCTGTTCTTTGTGGCGGGTGCGGTCTATGCCAACCGCGATGGCTTCGGGCAGTACCTCGCACTGGTGTTCGCTCTCGTGCTGGTTCACAATCTTCTTGCGCTCGGTACGGGTTATGCGGTCGGTCGCTTGGCGCGGCTGAATGATGCACAGTGCCGCTCCCTCTCCATAGAGACAGGCATTCAGAACGCTGGCTTGGGACTGGTCCTTAGCCTCACTTTTTTTCCCGGCATACCCGAGATGGCACTGGTGTGCGCGTGGTGGGGCGTGTGGCACATCATCTCAGGGATGGGCCTCGCGGCCGTGTGGTCGTGGTTCGATAGGGGAAACGATTGAGACCGCAGGCTCAGTCCCAGAGCGGTGAAGGGTACTTGCCCTCCTTCACCAGTTTCTCGAACGCCTCGACCACCGCAGGGCGGTCCTCTTGATAGGTCACACCGTACCAGAGGTCATTGGAGGTGAGAATGGGGAAACGCGCCTCACCCGCTGCGATCAGGTTGTCGGCCACCAGCGGGATGAAGAACTCCGCCTTCGGGTTGTCGCGGTTCTCGCGCACGAAGTCGATGAACATGTGGCGCGACCGCTCAAAGATGTTAGGGTGAAAGCCCCAGAAATTCATGCTCACCACCGAGTCGGAATCTACCTCATGCTTGGAATCCCCGTCCTGATAGACCACCTTGTCGCCCTCCCAATGGATCTTGGTGCGCTCGTTCACGGAGGCCAAGCAGTTGCTCGCATCGGCCACGCAGACTCCGCGCGAGACGTGCCCATTGAGGCTTAGCGTGTTGCGAAGCACGTAGCCTACCATGGTGTAGGTATCGGGCGTACATCGGTTCTTCAGGAAATCAGCGATCTGATGGAAGCCGTCCGCACCGTAGAAGTCATCGGCATTGATGACCGCGAACGGCTCGTTGATGACATCCTTCGCCACCAGCACCGCGTGCATCGTCCCCCAGGGTTTTTCGCGCTCAGGCAGGTTGTCCACACCCTCCACGGGGGTATTCACATCCTGATAGGCGTAGGCGATGTCAATCTTATCCTCGAATTTTCCTTCGAAACGCGCCTTGAAATCATCCGCGAAGCTCTCGCGGATCACGAACACCACCTTGCCGAAGCCTGCCTTGATGGCATCATAGATAGAATATTCGATGATGGTCTCACCGTTCGGGCCGAGGGGGTCGATTTGTTTCAGACCACCGTAGCGGCTTCCCATGCCAGCTGCGAGTATAAGGAGTGTAGGCTTCATTTTTTCGATAAATGGAATTAGGAAAATGTGTCGGGCCGCGAATATACAGTCCTTGATGGCCCGTTTCCTCCAGTTCAAGCTCAACGTATTTTTGCGACAATGCCACCTTCTATCGTCCTTTCCGAACAGAGTTGCGTGTTCTCCAATTTGAGGCCTTTAGTGGCTGATCACCGCTCTATTCACCTCGGACTGCTCAAGGTTGACAGAGTGCCGCCTCACCTTATTCTCACGGTCGGGGCAAAGTATTTTTCCCTCGAAAAAGACCGTTGCGTAGCGAACGGTGACCTGCCGCATCTGCTCCGTTTGTTGGAAAAGAAGGGCACGTGGTGTGTCTTCGTGCCGTTGCCGCTTCTGCCGGTCGTAGATGCTGTTCAGGGAGCGAACCGCGCCTTCCATCCATTTGCAGCGACTGGTGGGGAGGTTACCTGTGTGCGGCCCATTGCCAATTTCATGGGCGATGTCTTCGGATGGGGGACAGACCGTGCAGAGACGGTGTTCGACCTGTTGGAAATCGTTTCGTCAAATGCCAAGCCCGACATGTTGTTTAGGCAAGGGGATAATTTCGTGAGCGTTGAGATCAAGAGATATACAAGGGAAGATGTGAGAGACTACATGCAAGGTCTCTAAGTGAATTGAGATGACTCATCATTCGTGGGCCAGTGAATATCAAGTGGTGGAAAAGGATGCGGTGGGGTAGGTTGGAGCGATCTTCGCGCCCATGACGCGCATTTCCTTATTTCTTTTTCTTCTCACATCGTTTGTTGCAACCGCCCAGCACACCGACTTTGACAGCGAGCAGCATGCCCCGATCCCGGACTACGCTGACCCTGCGCATTGGTCGGCACTTCCCTTCAGGGACGATGTGGCCGATGTGCTGCCAAAGGGCGAGGCGGCCGTTCACGACTCGCTGAAGCAGGTCGATGTGTTCTATGTGCATCCTACCATCTATCAGAAAGGTCCGCTGTGGAATGCCGACCTGGCCGACCGCAAGTTGAACCGCAAGGTGGACAAGTGGCCCGTGCGCTTGCAGGCCAGTGTGTTCAACCGCGACTGCCGTGTGTATGCGCCACGGTACCGGCAGGCTGTGGTGCGCGTGTTCTACCAACGCGATGAGGACGGACAGAAGGCCCTCGATCTCGCCTACGGTGACGTGAAGCAGGCATTCAACTATTTCTTGCAGCATCAGAATGATGGGAGACCATTCATCATCGCGGGGCACAGTCAGGGTACATACCACACCGTGCGGCTGCTGCGCGAGATGATCGACACCACCGACCTGCGGCATAGGATGGTCGCGGCCTATGTGATCGGTCTCACTGTAAATGAGGCCATGTACACCAACCTCCGTATGTGCGACTCCGCTTCGCAGACAGGCTGCTTTCTCAGTTGGATGACCTATCGCGAGGGTTTTTTCCCCGAATGGGAATACCATTTGGAGACCGAGTGCGTCAACCCCCTCACTTGGAGGCGCGACTCCGTCCTTGCACCCCGCGATGCGAATCTCGGTGCGGTAGTGATGAATCCGAGGCGTGTATATTTAGGAAAGACCGAGGCCCGTATCGAGCGGTCGCAGGGCGAGCTGCTGTGGGTGCGCACCCGCGCCCCTTGGTTCACGCTGATGCGCAACTTGCACGTGGCGGATTACGGTCTGTTCTATATGGACATCCGCGAGAACGTGGGGCAAAGGGTGGCCGCATTTTTCGATCAAGAAAACTGAATTGGCATATCTTTCCTTTGTTCTTCAAACCAAAACGGTGTTTCTCCTGTTCTCTCATAAAATCTGAGCATGTCCACTATTCTGATAACAGGCGGTTCGGGTCTCATCGGCTCAGCACTGGTGCCCATGCTGCTGGAGGCCGGTCATGATGTCCGCATCATTGGGCGGTCGGTGGCGCGCAGGAGCAATGTGCCCGGCTTCAAATGGGACATAGGCAAGATGACGATGGACGAAGCCGCCTTGGACGGGGTCACGCACATCATTCACCTTGCTGGGGCCGGCATTGCCGATGAGCGATGGACTGATAAGCGAAAGCAAGAGATACTCGAAAGTCGGGTGATGCCCATGAAGTTGCTTGCAGACACTTTGAAAAGGCGTGGTCAGCGGCTCGAAGCGTTCATCACCGCGTCTGGCATCGGCTACTATGGGGCGGTCACCACGGATATCATATACAAGGAAGAGCATGACCCGGCCAATGATTTTCTCGGCAAGACCTGCCAGTTATGGGAAGAGGCTGTTTGTCTGTTCGATGATATCGCAGACCGTGAGGTCAGGCTGCGTACTGGCATTGTGCTCGATCCCAAGGGCGGTGCGCTTGCCAAGTTGATGCTGCCCGCAAGGTTCGGGTTGGCCGCAAGCCTCGGCAGCGGGGAGCAATGGATGCCGTGGATACACATCGAGGACATGTGCCGCATCTATAAGTTGGTTGTGGAAGATGACACAGTAGCCGGGGCCTTCAATGCCGTGGCACCCCATCATGCTACCCAGCAGCAAATGCTTGCGGCCATCAGCAAGGCGATGGGTAAACCTTTTTTCCTTCCCGGTGTTCCAAAGGTGTTGACAAGAATCGCGATGGGCGATATGGCGCTGATGCTTACTGAGGGCAGTAGGGTTTCGTCAGAAAAGCTGAAGAACACGGGTTTCGTGTTCAGGTATCCGGTTTTAGATGTCGCACTCGAAAGCCTTGTCTGACTGTTGAATATCGAATGGGGTTCTTGGAATGAAGACAGCTTTTCAGGAGCTGATCGCTCGACTCCACCATTTTTCACATCATTTCTGAACGAAAATGCTCCTTACAAGAAAAGAATACCAGCAATTTCTGCCCATCTCACTTGATGAGGCATGGGATTTTTTCTCAACCCCGAAAAACCTGAACCGCATCACTCCGGAAGAGATGAGATTCAACATACTCAGCGGTGGCGATGGCCCGATGTATCAGGGGATGGTGATCCAGTACACGGTGACACCGCTGCTGGGTATCCCGATGCCCTGGGTCACAGAGATCACGCATGTTTCCGACCGCAACTACTTTGTTGATGAGCAACGCTTCGGGCCGTACAGCCTTTGGCACCACATGCACAGATTCGAGGAGATGGACGGAGGGGTCATGATGACCGATATCCTGCACTATCGCATACCTATGGGGCCTGTTGGTAAGTTGATGGGTAAACTGTTCATCGACAATAAAGTGAATGGCATCTTTGAATACCGCACCAAGGTGCTTGAGCAACTTTTTCCGAAAAGGCACAAGACCGTAATGAGTGCGGCCTGACCCTTGTGATCATTCATTCTCTGAAATCAGCAATTCATTCGCAGTCAAGGTCAAATGGGACATTACAGCATCAAGGACCTTGAGAAACTCACGGGTATCAAGGCCCACACCATCCGCATCTGGGAGAAACGCTATGGCATTATCAACCCTGACCGAACGGACACTAATATCCGCACCTACTCGGATGAGGAATTGAAGCGGCTGCTCAACGTCAGCATTCTAAACAATCATGGTCTCAAGATATCGAAGATCGCCAAGTTGCGGCCAGAGGATCTGAACCATGAGCTGAACCGCATCACTGAGACCGATAACAGGTATGAGACCCAGATCGACAGTCTGGTAGTGGCCATGGTGGATCTAGATCGCAGGAAGTTCGAGAAGATACTGGCAGACTGCACACTGAAGATGGGTTTCGAGGATACTTGCATCCGCGTGCTCTACCCTTTCCTGCAGAAGGTCGGTCTGATGTGGCAGACGGATTCCATCAACCCGGCCCAAGAGCATTTCATCAGCAATCTTATCCGCCAGAAACTCTTTGTGGCCATAGATGAGCTGTATGACCCCAACTATGACGGAAAGCCCAAGGTGGTGATGGCACTGCCCGAAGGCGAGATGCACGAGCTGGGACTGTTGTTCTATCGCTACTTGATGGAGAAACGCGGCTACAACACCATCTACCTTGGGCAGAGCGTGCCGTTTGAGGATCTTGTGCAAGTGACCAAGGCTCACAAGGCCGAATTCATGGTCACAGCCTTCGTGGCCTGCATGCCTACCGAGAACATCGAGACGTACGTGCGCTCACTTTCTCAGAAGCTGCCCGATACTTATGTCATTGCCACAGGAGGTCAGGTCGGTGTGCTTTCTGATGTGGCCCTTGAACGGGTGTCGTTCTGCGCTTCGGTGCCAAGTTTTGTTGAAGTGATTGAAGAATATCGTTGAAGGTTTAATCCATTTTGTTGAACAGAAAGCCCCGTAAGCATCTGCTTACGGGGCTTTTTTGTGCCAGAATGATGGGTTTTCAAGCTCTGGTTCGTGTTTATTTCGGGTCATTTAAGGTTGTTTTGTTCAACTAATGAAGATTTAATGTGGTACAAAATGATTGATAATCAGGGCTATTAACCTATTTTGTTTATGAAAGTGATTAGAGCGTGAAACAAAATGTTGCGCGTGCGAGTTCTACCCCTACATTTGTTCCATCATTTCAAACAAACACTAAACAAAACCAATAGCCATGTCTGCTTTGACTTTCAATGACCGCCTGATCAAAATGAGTGATGTGTTGGAGTACTTTGCCTTGAGCCTCACCAAGGACAAGGAGCAGGCACAGGACCTGTTGCAAGAGACCTTGTTGAAGGCGCTCACCTATAAGGACAAGTTCACGCCCGATACCAATCTGAAAGCGTGGTTGCACACCATCATGAAAAATACGTTCATCAACGACTACCGCAAAGCGACACGTGCACGCACGGTGGTCACCACCAAGGATGACATCGAAGTGCTCGACTTTGTGCCTGCCACCACGTTCGCAGCACCTGACAGCGCTATCAGCCATAAGGAGATCCTTCAGTTCATCAGCCAATTGAGCGATGCGTACCGTGTGCCATTCGTGATGCACTTCAACGGATACAAGTACAAGGAGATCGCGGAGCAGCTCAACATTCCGATCGGAACAGTGAAGAGCCGGATCTACCTGGCCAAACAGTCACTGATGGCTAACCTGAAGGGCATGCGCGACTGAGCGCGTCCGTGCCCTGGTCATCTACTTCATCTCTCACCATTCAACAACATGTGGATAGCATCAAGGGCAAACGCCTACGGGGTTCTTCCAGAACCTGAAACGTTAACTTCGCTTACTATGGAAGAACGTGTGGTGCTTGTGGATGCCGATGACAATGTCATCGGGACCATGGAGAAGATGGAGGCTCACAAACAAGGGGTGCTCCATAGGGCGGTGTCGGTATTCATAGTGAACTCGAAGGGCGAGATGCTCCTCCAGAGAAGAGCACTCGACAAGTATCACAGTCCGGGTCTGTGGACCAACGCTTGCTGCACCCACCCTCGCGAAGGAGAACGTTATGAGGATTGTGCAGAGCGAAGGGTGCGAGAGGAATTGGGCTTTGAGTGCGAACTGCGTCATTGCTTCTCCTTCATCTATAAGGAAAGCGTTGAGAACGGGTTGACTGAGCACGAGTTGGACCATGTTTTCATCGGCCGGTACGAAGGCCCGGTGAATGCCGATCCTGCCGAGGTTGAAGATTGTACCTTTGCCTCGTTGGACACCATCAGGAGAGGGCTTGCAAAGCGGCCTGAGGAGTTCACCATCTGGTTCCGTGCTATCTTCGAAAGGGTCAGCGGGCACCTGTCAGGAATGGAATCCCATCAATTAAAGGGAGGAGTAGAATGAAGGTCACAGTCCACCGCAAGGCCCATTTCAATGCGGCCCACCGTCTTCACAACCCATCGTGGTCAAGTGAGAGAAATGCCGAGGTGTTCGGCAAATGCAACAATCCTAACTACCACGGTCACAACTACGAACTGACCATCAGCGTGCGCGGGGAGATCGACCCCGACACTGGGTATGTCATTGATATGAAGGTGCTCAAACAATTGATCCGCACCCATGTTGAAGATGTGTTCGATCACAAGAACCTCAACCTCGACACCGAGGATTTCAAAAATCTCAATCCAACGGCAGAGAACATAGCGGTCGTCATTTGGAACAAGCTGCGTGCCCATCTCGACCCTTCGTTGGAACTAACAATCAGACTCCATGAAACAGAACGGAACTTCGTTGACTATGACGGGAATTGACATCGAACAGATAGAAGAGGTGGGTGACAACCATGCGTCCGCCAATCTTGATACGCCCATGCGACCCGATGCGCACAATCTCAGCGATGAGGAGAAGATGGAGCGCATCGCGGAGCATTTCCATGCCATTATGCACACACTCGGATTGGATCTGACCGATGATAGCCTGAAAGGAACGCCTTTGCGTGTGGCCAAGATGTATGTGAAGGAGGTGTTCAACGGTCTGAACCCGAAGAACAGGCCCAATGTGAAGCTCTTCGATAACAAGTACGGCTACAAGGAGATGCTCGTAGAGCGGGACATCACCGTTCATAGTTTTTGCGAGCACCATTTTGTGCCCATCATCGGTAAGGCGCACATCGCGTATCTCAACAACGGACAGGTGGTAGGTCTGTCCAAGCTCAACAGGATCGTGGACTTCTACGCCCGCAGACCCCAGGTGCAGGAGCGGCTTACGGTCCAAATAGCCAATGACCTGAAGGAATTGCTCAAGACAGATGACATTGCGGTGCTGGTGGATGCCAAGCACATGTGCGTGTCGCTGCGAGGTATTGAGGATGTTGCCAGCAGCACTTTGACGGCCAGTTATCACGGGGCTTTCCAGAAAAAGGAAGTCAAGGAGGAGTTCCTACAGTACGTGTACGGAAAGAAATAGTGATTCCCATTTGGATGATCATGACGGAAAGTAGGTAATTTTCCGTCATGTTCCGAGAGGGGTCTGACACGGTTGCTTCGAATAGTCCTTCGCAGGTCTTACCTGACAGTTCTACGCAATTCCTGTTGACAGCATCTCGGATATTGGCCGAGTTCAATAGGCCGTATCAAGATGTGCTCAGCGACCTGGCGGTGCACGTATGCGGGCATTTTGATGCTGTGAGCGAGATAGTCCTCGGACTTCCTGATTCAGAGGTGCTGACCCCTGTGGCCGTTCATCACCATGACCCTGAGGTGGTCTCGTTGATCAGTGAGGCGTACTTGCGGCACAAGGTCAAAGTGGGTGAGGGCATTGTGGGCAAGGTCATCCATGAGGGTTGCGAGGTGTGGATGCCCTCGGTGCCTAATGAGCTTCGTGAGCGAGTTCGGACATATACCTCTAAACTGGTGCCGGAAAGTGCGCTGTATGCTCCGATGGTGACGCGGACAGGAGTGCTTGGCTCTATGAATGTGATACGACTCGAAGGGCTGCCCGCCCTCACTGAGGCGGATCGGTCTCTCATCGCGCAGTTGGCAGAGCAATCCGCCTTGTTTGTCGACAACATTTGGCTGAATGACCAGCAGCAGCGGGAGCTGAAGCTTCGTAGAGATGCTCAGGAAAGTCTTGAGAAAGCACTCAGCATCAATGCGTTCCTTTTGCGTACCTCTCGGCTGTTGTCCGATCTGAGTTCTGACAGAAGGCAGGTGCTTGATGGGCTGACAGCCGAGGTGTCTCGTCATTTCGATGCGTTCTGTGTCATATATATGATGAGTACGGATGGCATCGGACTCCGTCCGCGGGCGGCACACCATTATCGGCCAGATGTGCTTGAGGCGCTCCGGTCTGCCTTTGACGGGAATGGCACTGAGGATGGCATGCGCGCAGCTCGCCATGTGTTGAGGAGCAGCGAGCCGTTCATTGTGCAAGATGCTTCTTTGGAAGGGATGTTGCCCCAGCCGATAGACCCTCTGCTTACACCGAGTGCCTATGGTTTCTGGCCGCTGCGCAGCAATGAGCCTATCGGGGTGTTATGCCTGTGCAAGTTGCAGGGACAGCCGGCTTTCAGTGATGAGGAACTTTCGGGTATTTCACACTTGACGTCTCACCTGTCGCTGTTCTTGGCAAACATGCTGATGCACGACCGTCAGCACCAGGAGATCGAAGCTCGGACCGCAGCCGAGCAGCAGCTGGCAGCCAAAGAGGGAGAGTTGCGACAGATTCTCAATGCCATACCCATCAACATATCCAGGGTCGGCAAGAATCTGAGATACAGGTTTCTCAATGCATCATACCTGCGCATGGGCATTGACCCGGACCAGATGGTGGGCAGGCACATACGGGATGTGCTGGGAGAAAAGGGGCTTATGCAGGTTATGCCTAAGATAGAGCGCGCCCTTGCCGGTGAGATGCTCAACTATGACGAGACCGTTGTCATGGCCGATGGGACGACCAGACACTTCAGTGTGGTCGTTGCACCGGACAGAGATCACAGAAACAGGGTCGTAGGATTCTATTCCTGTACCATTGACATTACCGAGAAGGTGGAGTTTGAAAGAAGCCTACGCATCAGCGAGGACCGCTACCGTTCGCTTCTCCTCAATTCGGGTGATGCTTTCTGTCTACATGATCTCAATGGCCGAATATTGGATGTGAACACCTGGGCCACCGAACTCACCGGACATACCCGTGACGAGCTGCTCGGTATGAACGCGGGCCAGTTGGATGCAGGGTGGAGATTTGGGGACTATGAATCACTGCTGGCAAACATGAGGCCTGATGTACCCATGACCCATGATGCTACACTCACCCACAAAAGCGGGCGTCAATTCCCAGTAGAGATACGATTGGTGAAAAGAGTGGAGGAGGGCAATGAAATGATTCAGGCACTGATACGGGACCGTAGTGATAAATACAAGCAGGAGCTGCTGCTGCGGAAATCGGAAGAGCGTCTCCGAGTGCTTATCGACAACGTTCAGGATGTGATCATGACTGTGGATTACAATGGCACGATCCTTAGCATCAACCGGACCAAGCAGGGCACACGACCAGAGGACGTGATCGGTACAAGCATATTCGACAACTTGAAGGGAGAGCAGGCCGAGACCGTAAGGGCCGAACTGGAGACTGCTCGGCATACCAGCGTACCGTTTGAGGTCGTGGCCCGATACAAAGGGCCTGACGGTACGACTGAGTGGTATCAGACCATGTACTGCCCGGTGAAGGATGCGGATATCCTGGTCGCAGTTTCGAGGAACATCACCCACATCAAGGAGTCTGAGCTTCACCTGATGAACGGCATCACCAAAGGTCAGGAGCAGGAGCGCAAACGGTTGGGTGCCGAACTGCATGATGGGGTAGGTCAGCTGCTGTCATCCATCGCTTTGGAGGTATCGCAGTTGCGAAATGAGGAACAGGCAGACCCTGAGGTGAAAAACGCATTGGGTGGAATATCTCGCAGAGTAACCCATGCCATTGATGAAATACGAAACATCTCACACGACCTGATGCCCGGTCTGCTGGAGAGTTTCGGCCTTGTAGAGGCCATCAAAGGGGTCTGTCGCAACATTCAGGCCCGCTCCGGCATTCATTTTCATTTCGATGCGGTTGACATCGATCCCGTTTACACACCGGAAATGGAAGTGAATCTTTATCGAATCGTCCAGGAGCTGGTGAACAATGTAGTGCGTCATGCCCACTGCTCAAGGGTGTACATCAACCTCATTGACCACGGGGACATGGTTTCACTTTCTGTGGAGGATGACGGGGTTGGATTTGACCCAAGCGAAATGCAGAATGGCATCGGACTCAGCAACATCAGGTCCCGTGTCAGTATCCTTGGTGGCAACGTGTCCGTAGAGAGTTCCAACACATCAGGCACCTTGGTTCATATTGAAATCCCGAAAATGAGATAGTAATGGAGAACATACGTGTGATGGTAGTGGATGATCATCCGATGCTCAGAGGCGGAATCATATCACTTGTGGCCAAACAGCCCGACATGGATGTGGTCGGTGAGGCGTCAAACAGCGCTGAGGCATTGAGGCTGGTAGAGGCTCTTCAGCCCGATGTGGTCATCATGGACATCAACCTCGAAGGTGCAATCGATATCCGCACCACCGAGACCATCCGGAACAATTGGCCGGAGGTCAGGGTGGTAGCATTCTCCATGCACAATGAGGTGCAGGTGATCAGACGCATGCTCAAGGCCGGTGCCACCGCATATCTTACCAAGAGTGTGGCCCATGATGAGCTTATTGATGCCATTCATGCCGTGATGCGCGGTGAAGCCTATTACGACCGCGAGGTGCTGACGATGATGACCGAATCGCTGACCGGGGGAAACAGCAGCGATGTGGAGAGCGATGTGAGCCTCAGCGCACGCGAGCAGGAGGTGCTTTTTTTCGTGTCAAAGGAGTTCACCAATCAGGAGATAGCCGAGCGGATGGACATCAGCCTTAGGACAGTGGAGACGCACAAGCGCAATCTTGTCAAGAAGCTGCGTGTCAAGAACGTGGTAGGTCTTGTGCGTTATGCCATAGAGAACAGCTACCTCCTGGATTACGATGAGTGAGGTCAATGCACGAGGGTGGATTGACGCCATGCCAAAGCGCATGCTCATCTATGTGCTGGGCAGCTATGTGCTGCTTCAGTTCGTGTGGTGGGCGTACATGCTGGTCGACCTCAACGGAGAGATCTATCAGCTCCGGCTGGAACTCCTACTGAACTCAGGAGCGCCCTCACCAGAGGAGCTGATCCTCAAGGCAGAGCTCGATCAGCGCCTGAGCAAACGGATCTGGATGGTGCTGGGCGAAGGAGCGGTTTTCATGCTGCTGCTCGCTTTGGGCTTCAGGGCTGTGCAGCGCAGCATCATTCGCGAACTCCAACTCGCGGCCCAGCAGCGCAATTTCCTGCTTTCGGTCACTCACGAGCTCAAGTCGCCCATTGCGGCCATCCGCCTCCAGCTGCAGACACTTGCAGAACGGGACCTTCCAGAGGAGAAACGACAGCATCTATATAGAAGGGGGCTTGCCGATACGGACCGGTTGCAAGGCCTGGTGGAGAATCTTTTGCTGGTCAACAGGGTGGAGGCAGGCAAATTCCCCATACATAGGCAACCGACCGACCTCGGTGCCTTGGTGCACAGGATCTGTCAATCGCACTTCGGTGAAGAGATGAACAGTGGCAAGGTCAGGTTGTCTATCCCTGTTTCGGTGAACTTCTCCTGCGATGCGGATGCCATGCGAAGCATAGTGGTCAATCTGGTGGAGAATGGTCTGAAGTATGGAGGCGGCAGCCCAGTGGAGATCAGCCTCAGCATTGGCCCAGAGGAGGTGCGTTTGTCAGTGGCCGATGGCGGGCCGGGTGTTCCCAAGGCCGACCGTGAGCGCATTTTTGAGCGATTCTTCAGGTTGGGCAATGAGGACACCCGTGCAACAAAGGGCACGGGCATAGGGCTATACTTGGTACGACAGCTGGTCGAGATGCACGGAGGAGAGGTTTCGGTGGAGGACAGTGAGCGCGGAGGAGCGAGGTTTGAGGTGAGGTGTCCTCTTGAATGAACACGCCACATTGAAACTCCGCTGATTTGACTTTCTTTGCCGCCCTCCATTACCACTAAAATTTCCGGATGAAGAACCTTGTCATTGTCGAGTCACCAGCTAAGGCCAAGACCATCGAGGGTTTCCTCGGCAAGGATTTCACCGTGAAATCCAGCTTCGGGCACATTCGCGACCTACCCCAGAAAAACCTTGCGGTGGACACTGCCAATGGTTATGCACCCGAATACGTGGTGTCCAAAGACAAGGAGGCACTTGTGCGTGAATTGAAGAAGCTTGCCAAACAGGCCGAACTCGTATGGCTCGCATCGGACGAAGACCGTGAAGGAGAGGCCATCTCTTGGCACCTTTTCGAGACCCTTGGGCTTGATGATAAGAAGACCCGCAGAATCGTTTTCCATGAGATTACCAAGTCTGCCATACTCAAGGCGGTGGAGAATCCCAGACCCATTGACCAGAATCTGGTGAACGCCCAGCAGGCCCGTAGGATACTCGATCGCTTGGTAGGCTACGAGCTTTCGCCTGTTCTGTGGAAAAAAGTAAAGCCGAGTCTCTCAGCAGGCAGGGTTCAGAGCGTGGCCGTAAGGCTGGTGGTGGAGCGTGAAAGGGAAGTGGACGCCTTCAACTCCACATCCGCCTTCCGGGTGCTCGGTTTCTTCATTGCCGATGGAAAGGAATTCCGCGCAGAGCTCTCCGAGCGTTTTGTCACAGAGGCCGAGGCCCAGGCGTTTCTTGAAAAATGCAAGGGTGCGACCTTCACCGTAAGCGACCTCCAGACCAAGCCCGCGAAGCGCAGCCCGGCAGCACCGTTCACCACATCTACCTTGCAGCAAGAGGCCAGTCGCAAGCTCGGACTTCCTGTGGCCCGCACCATGCAGCTCGCACAGAACCTCTATGAAGAGGGGCATATCACCTATATGAGGACGGACAGCACCAATCTCTCTGGGCTGGCCATCAATTCTGCCAAGGACGAGATCGTCAGTTTCTATGGCGAGCAGTATCACAAGACCCGGCAGTACACGTCAAAGGCCAAGGGAGCGCAAGAGGCCCACGAGGCCATCCGTCCTACTTATATGAATAAGCACAAGGCAGGCAGCAGTGCCCAGCATGAGCGTTTGTACGACCTTATCTGGAAGCGCACGATCGCTTCTCAGATGGCCGATGCGGAGCTGGAGCGCACCACCATAGACATTGCGGTGTCCGGACTCGGTCAGCCTTTCGTGGCCAAAGGTGAGGTCATCAAGTTCGATGGCTTTCTCAAGGTGTACATGGAGGGAACGGACGATGAGAACTCTGAGGATGACCAGAAGGGATTGCTTCCGGCCGTGAAGGTGGGGCAGCAGCTTGGCATGGACCGCATCGAGGCCACCGAACGATTCTCGCAGCCGCCAGCCCGCTATACCGAGGCCAGCCTCGTTCGTAAACTGGAGGAATTGGGCATTGGCCGTCCTTCTACTTATGCACCTACCATCAGTACCGTTATCAATCGTGGTTATGTGGTCAAGGAAGACCGCGAGGGTGTGAAACGTGACTACACCGCACTCCTTCTGAAAGGAAGTGATATCTCGAAGGAAAAGAAGACCGAGAACACGGGGGCAGAGAAGGCCAAGCTTTTCCCGACCGACATCGGGGTGGTGGTCACAGACTTCCTTGTTGAGAATTTCAAGGACATTCTCGACTACAACTTCACCGCTCAGGTAGAGCAGGAGTTCGATGAGATAGCCGAGGGCAAGAAGGAATGGGTCAGCATGATAGATGGTTTCTATCGCCCTTTCCACGAGAGTACGGTTGACACTGCAGAGAATGCTCAGAAGGCCACTGGGGAACGATTGCTTGGAACACATCCTGAAAGCGGGAGGAATGTTTATGCCCGCTTGGGTAAATACGGGCCTATGATCCAGGTGGGCGAGGCCGAGGATGAGGAGAAGCCCCAGTTCACCAGCCTGCAGGCCGGTCAGCGGCTCACTGACATCACCTTGGCCGAGGCCCTGGACCTGTTCAGACTGCCCCGCAAGATGGATGAGTTCGAAAGCAAGCCCCTGTCTGTAGGCGTAGGAAGGTTCGGCCCGTTTGTTAAGCATGGCAGCACTTATACCTCCATCCCGAAGGAGGAAGACCCCTTGGAGATTACCCGAGACCGTGCCATTGAGCTGGTGGTTGCCAAGCGAGAGGCGGTCGCCAAGGCACTGATCAGTGAGTTCACTCATGGAGATGACATCATTCAGGTGAAGGAAGGTCGGTGGGGACCTTACATCGCTGTCGGAAAGACCAACTATAAGATTCCTAAAGGCACAGAAGCTGCGGCCTTGACCTTGGAGGATTGCCTCAAGATCATGGCGTCTCCTGAGTCCAAGCCAAAGGCAGGTTTCAAGGGCAGACGTAAGAAGTAAACGTCACGAATGGAGGACATGTCCATTTTCGTCAAGGCCATCGACCCTGCCGTGCTGCCAGAGTTCGGATCGGGTGCGCTTGGTCATCGTGTCCAGTTCCATTCCACCGCTGGCGAGATCCCACCCTTCCGGAAAGGGGCATTGGTCATCATCGGATGCCCAGAGTCGCGGAGGTCATCTGCTGTTGTGACCCCAGCCGGACTGTTGCTCGTCAGATCCTGTTTTTATGGGCTACAGGATCACTTTCCTGATATGGATATCATTGACGTGGGTGACATCCTTCCCGGTAACACGGTGGACGATACCTACTTCGCACTTTCCTCTACGGTGGCTGCAATTGTCAAGGCAGGTGCCGTTGCATTGGTCATCGGTGGGGGCCAAGACCTTACCTACGCCAATTATCTCGCCTACCAGAAACTGGAGCAGGTGGTTAATATCGTTACGGTAGATTCTCGATTCGATATGGGGGCTGCCGAGGAAGATGTGAGTGCATCTGCTTTCCTTCAACGCATTGTGCTCAACACTCCCAACGTGCTGTTCAATTACAGCAACCTCGCCTATCAGACTTATTACGCATCGCTTGATCAAGTGGACATGATGCATCGCATGTTCTTCGATGTTTACAGGTTAGGAGAGGTGCAGACTTTTCTCGAAGGCACCGAGCCGGTCATCAGGAATGCCGACATGGCCTCGTTCGACCTCACGGCCATTCGGAGCTCTGACAATCCCTCCAACCACCGTTCCGAGCCCAACGGCCTTTATGGCGAGGAGGCATGTGCCATTTGCCGATATGCTGGACTGAGCGACAAGCTCTCCTCCTTCGGGGTCTATGAGTTTGATGAGAATCGTGATGCAGATGGTCGCGGTGCGATGCTTGCCGGGCAGATGCTCTGGTACTTTGCATGGGGTGTGGCCAATAGGAAACGCGATTACCCTCTCTCAGACCGCGATGAGAACACCAAGTACACCGTGACCATCGAGGATGGTTCCTATGACATCGTATTCTACAAAAGCCCCCGCAGCGACCGCTGGTGGATGGAAGTTCCGTATCCTTCCAAGAGGGGGCAACGCTATGAAAGGCACTTCATGGTGCCTTGCAGCTACGCAGACTACGAGATGGCCTGTGCCAATGAAATGCCCGACAGATGGTGGCAGACTTATCAAAAGCTCGGATGAATAGTGCTTCTTGCGTTGCCACTTGCTTTTCACCCAACAATTTTCAGGTCATGAGGCTGTTCCGGTATTTTGTTCATCTTTGCCGTCAACTCACTTAGAGAACATTTATCAAAGGGGTTGAAGTAGAAAAGGATTTTTACTTACTTAGCCGCTTCATTCAGAACCTGTCCAACGGACATTAATCAGTCAGCAAACCGATCAACCTCAGATGAAAAAGATCTACACAGCTGTAGCCTCCATCGCTCTCGTGTTCATAGGATCTGCAGTCAATGCACAGCAGGATCCACAGTTCACGCAGAACATGTTCAACCGCCTCTATGCCAATGCAGGCTATGCAGGTACAAGTGATGGGATCTGTGCCACAGCCCTCCATCGTCAGCAGTGGGTGGGCTTTGCAGGCCGTCCTGTCAGTACTGTTGTCAACATAGACGGCACCGTGAAGGCCATTCGCGGTGGTGTTGGTCTGTCCATCTTGGCAGATCAGCTCGGTGCGCAAAGTACCATCGGGGTGAAACTCGCCTATTCCTATCACCTCAAACTGGGCGGAGGAGTCCTCGGTATCGGTATTGAGGGCGGTCTGATGTCTCATACGCTCGATGGTTCTCAGTTTAACCCAGTGCAGTCCGGTGATGCTAACATTATCACTGGTAAACAGGGAGAGCTGGTGCCAGACCTTGGCTTTGGACTTTACTATAAGTCAGATAAACTTTACGCTGGCATCAGTGCCAATCACCTTATCGGGCCTACCATGGAGTTCAGTGATGGCACTGCAAGCAGCGAGATCACTGTTGCTCGTCACTACTATGCCATGGCAGGTTACACTTGGGATGTTTCCCCCGATATCGCTCTTCTGCCATCCGTGTTTGTGAAGACCGATGCAGCATCAGCGCAATTTGACCTCAACATCAATGCGATGTGGAAGAATATGGTCTGGGCCGGTGCATCATACAGGATTCAGGATGCTGTTGCTGTCATGGCAGGTGTTCAGATTTATGACTTCAGAATCGGCTATTCTTACGACATCACTACTTCAGGTCTGAATACTTTCAGCAATGGAAGCCATGAGGTGATGCTCGGCTATTGCTACAAGCTGCGTACACCTGTGGTGAATCAGCGCTACCGCAACGTTCGTTTCCTCTGATAAAGCAGCGATCGAAACATTTGATGAATTGTCCCGTTCAAGCATGGCTCCGAGCCGGGATTTCCGGACAAAGTCAAAAGTCATGAAGAGAACAGCACAACCATCTGGTCAGCTCAATCAACCCTGCGGTCAGCTTATGCCGATTTATGATTTTAACACCTCTGCCATGAGAAAAGTTCTGTTAGTGGGACTGGTGGCTGCCGCTGTCGCAAGCCTTGTGAGCTGTGGCACTGGAAGCCGTGGTCAGCTTACCGGTGTGCAAGGCCGTGAGGAATGGTACAATGATGATCCGTTCGGTATGTTGTACATACCTATGGGTAGCTATAATATGGGCCCAAGCGATCAGGATGTGCCCTATGCTGTAACAGCCCAGTCAAAGACCGTCTCAGTCCAGGCGTTCTATATGGATGAGACCGAGATCACCAACAACGAGTACCGTCAATTCGTGTATTGGGTTCGGGATTCAATAGCGCACTTGCTTCTCGGTGAGGATCACATCTTGGAAGAGGGCGAGTATGGGGAAAGAATAAATTGGGAGGAGTTCATCGAGTACGATGATGAAGAAGTGATGGAGGTTTTGGAGGAGATGTATCTACCAGAACATGAGCGGTTTTACAAGAGGAGGGAACTCGACACCCGCAAGCTGAATTTCGAGTATTTCTGGATTGACCTGAAGGAAGCTGCCCGCAAGGAGAACCGTGAGCAGGGCATGAAGGACCGTTCTGTATTCATCAAGAAGGATATCTTGAACGTTTATCCCGACACGTTGGCGTGGGTTCATGACTTCACGTATTCGTTCAACGAGCCAATGACCAAGAATTATTTCTGGCATCCAGCGTATGATGACTACCCTGTTGTCGGAGTTTCGTGGAAGCAGGCAAGAGCGTTCTGTATCTGGAGAACCCAATTGCTTGATAGCTGGTTGATGGGTGATGATGAGGTGATTCTGAATGAGTTCCGATTGCCAACCGAATCAGAATGGGAATATGCAGCCCGTGGTGGTCTGGCGCTGCAATCCTATCCTTGGGGTGGGCCGTACGTAAGGAACAGTAGAGGTTGCTTTCTTGCCAACTACAAGCCTCTTCGAGGCAACTATGTTGCTGATGGTGGTTTTCACACCGTTAAGGCTTATCGGTATGCTCCCAATGATTATGGCTTGTACTGTATGGCGGGTAATGTGGCAGAATGGACGAGCAATGCTTTCGATGAGAGTGCTTACAATTTCAGCCATGACCTCAACCCTGATTACCACTATGAGGCCAAAGATTCCGATCCTCCATCGCTGAAGCGAAAAGTCATCCGTGGTGGTTCATGGAAGGATATAGGTTACTACCTCCAGACAGGCACGCGTACCTATGAGTATCAGGATACAGCGAAATGTTACGTGGGTTTCCGCTGCGTGATGACCTTCCTCGGAAGGGATAAGGCTGATTTCTAATTAGGTGTCCAAAGAGTTTACAATCAAGTTCAATTCAATAACCATCTCAAACAAAAGTCATGCAGGGTAAAAAGTGGAAAAGTTTCATGGCCAAACTCTATGGTTTCGGTGCAGCCGTTGTAATCATAGGTGCGATGTTCAAGATTCAGCACTGGCCAGGGGCTGGTCCCATGCTTGTTGCCGGACTGTCGGTGGAGGCCATCATCTTTTTCTTCTCGGCTTTTGAGAAGCCACATGAAGATCCAGATTGGAGCTTGGTATACCCCGAACTGGCCGGTCTTCCCGGTGAGGGAGGTGGAACAGGTAAGGCCAGTGGTGGAGGGGGTAATTCCGCTACTCAGGAGCTCGATAAGATGCTCGAAGATGCCAAGATAGGGCCTGAGCTTATTGAAAGTCTTGGAAGCAGCCTACGTTCGCTGGGAGACAATGTGGAGAAGCTGGGAACAGTTACAGATGCCGCGGTTGCAACTGAGAGTTATGTGACCAATGTCAGAAAGGCTTCTGATACCGTAGGAGGTCTCTCAGAGGCTTACATCAAGGCTTCGGCATCCCTTGGAGCGATGGTAGTGGACTCAGGTGAGGGTGTTTCCTTCGGAGAGGAGATGAAAAAGCTTGGTGACAATCTTATACATCTCAATCAGCAGTATGCGCTGCAATTGCAGGGAACAAAGCAATTCCTCGATGCTTCTGGTCAGTTGTACGGAGGCATGGGTGAGTTGATGGGCACTCTGAATGAGTCAGTAGAAGATGCTAAGAAGTACAAGTCGGAAGTGGCGCAACTTGCCCACAATATCAGTTCATTGAATACAGTGTACGGAAACATGCTTTCCGCGATGAACCGTCCCGGAGCTTGATAGCTTCTAATCTGTAACTGCACCAAACGACAGTCTGTAGCAAAACGAAATAATGGCAGGAGGTAAAGAGACCCCACGGCAGAAGATGATCGGGATGATGTACTTGGTACTCACCGCACTTCTGGCGATGAACGTTTCCAAGGATGTTCTGAATGCATTCATTCTTATCAATGACAGTCTGGTTGTTACCAATCAGAATTTCAGTCAGAAGAATGCATCGCAGTACCAAGCGTTTCAGTTGGCAATGGCCAATGACCCCGTGAAGGTGAAGCCATGGTTGGATGCAGCCATGTCAGTGAAGACTGCTGCTGATTCAGCCGTGGCACATCTCGAGGATTTGAAGCGTTATGTGATAATGAAGACCGACAAGATGGACTCCGTTGAGGTTAATGGTCATCTTGCGAGTCTGAATAATGCAACTACTGATGAGCAGCGATATGCAGCGAGAGAGGTGGTTGATTCCATTTTTTCGCTCCGAAATGTCAGCAGTAAGGACAACTACGATACCCCCACTAATATCATGATAGGTGGGGATGCGGGAAACCCTAAATCAGGTACCTACTCAGCGCTTGAACTTAAGGGCATTCTGGATAGTTACAGGAATAGGTTGATTGCTATGGTTGACTCTGTCAAGGCACCATCCATCATAAGATCATTGAAGAACAACTTCGATACAGATGCCAAGTTCAGGGTAAGTGCCTCCGAGTTTTTACCTTGGCATTTGGCCAATTTTGATCATATCCCACTTGCTGCGGTCGTGACCAATCTAAGCAAGATGCAAACTGATGTCCGCAACGCGGAGGCTGATGTGGTCAGGTATCTTTATGGTATGGTTGATGCGGGTGACTTCAAGTTTGATACCCTGGCAGCGAAGGTGATTGCCCCTAATCTGGTGTTTTTCGGTGATGAATACAAGGCAGAGATTTTTGTTGCTGCGTTCAGTACCACCCAGAATCCGCAAGTACTTCTTGGTAAGGTAGACACTACAACCAACAAGATTGTGGGGTCTATTGATTCGTCCAGTGTTGTGGTAGACCGAGGTGTTGGTTTTTACAATGTTAAAGCCACAACCGAAGGAATGCGCGAGTACAGTGGGCTTATCAATGTTAAAGCCCCTTCTGGTCAGGTGAACAGCTATCCGTTCAAGGGTGAGTACATGGTCATGAAGTCGGGGGTTGTGGTCTCGCCTACCAAGATGAATGTTCTGTACCGTGGTGTGAAGAATCCTGTTGCCATCTCAGTGCCTGGTGTTGCTCCCGATGATGTGGTGGCCACAATAGATGGAGGGACTCTCCGTCCTGATGCTAAAGCAGGCAAGGGCAATTATATAGCTGAGGTGGCCGGAGGTACTGCTGCTAAGGTGCGGGTGTCTGCAAAGATGGATGGTAAGACACGACCAATGGGTGATTTTGAATTCCGTGTCAAGGATGTTCCTGCCCCGATAGGTACCATTGCAGGTGTTACTGAGGGATTGGTTTCTGCTAACAGGCTTGCGGCAGCCCCTACGGTCATTCCGAAAATGGAAAATTTCGATTTTGAGCTGTTCTTCAAAGTAACAAAGTTTGACCTCGTCTATCAAGTTGGTACTGACCTGATAACCAAGAATGTGGCAGGAAGTAGCATACCACCTGATGCGTTGGATCAGATAAAGCGTCTGAAGAAAGGATCACGTGTTTACATCGAAAATATCGATGCGATCATGTTGGATGAAAATAATCAGCCTGCAAAAGGCGTTGCTCCTAAGCGCCTTGGCCCAGTAAGCCTTAAAATCAATTAAGGTTGGAGGGTCTTAACCCTTAGCATCATGAAAAAGCTCATTCTTACATTCGGAATCATTCTCACGGCTTTGGTCCAGAATGCAGAAGTGTTCGCTCAGAACGTTCTTGACGGTGTCTACGTGAAAGAGCACTACCCGACACGGAAGGTGGTTCCTTACACGCATCTTAGAGAGGCTGACGTAATGTGGGCCACGCGAGTCTGGAGGAAGCTTGATCTCAGGGAAAAGATAAATCATCCGCTCTACTATCCTACTGAGGCAATTAAGAACCGTAGAAGCCTTGCACAGGTGATTGTGGAAGCGGTTCGGGAAGGCAGTCTGACAGCGTACGAGGCACTGGATGATGAGTTCACTATCACGCTTACCAAGGCTGAGATCGAACGGAAATTGAGTTACGTTGACACGCAGTACATCGAGAGTCCTGATCCCCCTTACGATCTGGTGATGACGCTTATCCCAGAGGAGTTCGACCCTGCAACTGTAAAGGAGTTCCGGATTAAGGAGGATTGGTTTTTCGACCGTCAACGCTCGGTTTTGGATGTGCGTATCATCGGGATTCAGCCGGTAGCTGAGAACGTAGATAAGACAACCGGAGAAGTGCGTGGAACTGAGCCTATGTTTTGGGTATATTTTCCAGAGGCAAGAAATATCTTTGCGAGTGCTGAGGTGTTCAACCGTGTGAACGATGCCGAGCGGAAAACGCTGGAGGATATTTTCTGGAAGCGCATGTTTGGCTCCTATATCTACAAGGAGAAAAACGTCTATGACCGTTCTATAGCCGATTACATGCTCAATACCTTGGACCAGCTGTTGGAGGCTGAGAAGATCAAGGAGGATATTTTCATCCTTGAACACGATCTCTGGGAATATTGAGATTTTCTCGAAGTCTAATAAAGCCGAATCCTGAAGCAGGGTTCGGCTTTTTGTTTATGGGATTATCTTCAAACAGTAAAGAGCATCAGCGTCACATCATCCACCTGCTCTTCAGTTGCTTGCCAGCTATCTAAAGTGGTGTGAAGTAGCTCTGCGTTTGCGTGCTGGACCGAGGAGATAATAGCTGACCGTAGTCTCCTGCTACCGAACTTTTTGCTCTCAGTCCCTCCGAACTGATCCGCATAACCATCAGACATCATAACGAGCACGTCACCGGAATGAAGCACAACAGTATGGTCGGTGAATCTCTTGCCCGTGACATGCCCACCGATGGAGGCTCTGTCAGCCTTCCATTCGATGAGCTGAAGGTCATTAATCCTTTCGCGCACATTCACTGCGTGAGTGTCCGTATGCTTAGTCACCTGCCAAAGAGGATTATTGGCCCCTGCGAATGTCAACGTCTGCTTATCGGGTGCGATAACGCAAAGGCTGATGTCCATGCCGTCTCGCACTTCAGCCGCGCTGTTGCTGAAAGCCTCTTCAAAATGCCCCATAAGGTTGTCCAGGATCGCGGCTGGTGATTTCAGCCGTTGTTCCAGCACCGCACGGTTCAGTCCATGAATCCCTATCATGCTTACCATTGCCCCGGGAACGCCATGTCCCGTGCAGTCTGCTACTGCCACGAACACATGGCCGTCCACATTCTCAAGCCAGTAGAAGTCTCCTGATACGATGTCCTTGGGACGATACAGGACGTGCCACCAGCTCAGATTGCGGTCAAAGGAAGCAGCCTTGGGTAGCCGGGCCTGCTGAAGGTGACGCGCATACTCGATGCTGTCGGTAATCTCCTTGTTCTTCACCGCAATCTCTTCTTTCTGATTGGTTATCTCTTCATTCTTTGTTTGAAGAAGTTCATTGGCCCGCTGTTTTTTCCGGTAGTTGTTGAACTGCACGAAGAACAGCACAATGGCCATCAGTCCGAGTAAGCCTGACATGTTGCGCAGTTGGTGCTGACGGTTGATCTCACTCTCAGCAAGTGCCCTTTCGTGCTCACGCTCCAATTCTGCTCTGGAGCGTTCGCGGTCATAGCGAAAACGCTGCTCCATGAGAGCGGCCTTACGCTCGGGGTCGATGGTGCTGAGGCTGTCCATAATTTCAGCATAATGACGCAGATGATAGTTGGATGCTCTGTGGTCGCCCGTCTGAGTGTAGGCATCCGCAAGGCACTTGTGTGCCGAGAGCAGGTAGGGTATGTTGCGAGATTGCTGTGCAAAGCGGTAAGACATGCCACACATGTCCAATGCTTTTGCAGTATTACCTTTTGACAATCCTGATTGGCCGATGCTGCCCGTTACCATCGCGAGGCCCAATGGGTCATTGAGTTCAAGGTAGATGTCATGGGCAATCGCGTAAACGGAATCAGCCGCTCTTCGGTCACCGATTTGCAGAAAATAGAGTGTTCCGATGTTATTGAGTGCAAGGGCCAGTCCACGTTTGTCATTATTGAGTTCTCGCACGTGCAGGGTCCTGCGCCAGAAGTTCCACGCTTTTTCAACATCGCCCTGCTTGCTGTAGATCATCGCGATATTGTTCAGCGTGTTGCCGAGCACCATCATGTCCCCGTTATCACCCAGTAGCTCAAGGCATCTGCCGTAATAGTGGATTGCACGTTCAAAGTCGCCCTGCGCCTCGTGTATCGTACCGATGTTGCCGAGAATACGAGTGAGAAGCGATGTGTCCGCTATGCTTTCGGCCACTTCAAGAGCCCGTAAAGTGTGTTCCATGGAGCCTTCGGGGTCGCCCATTTTGCGCAGCACCAGCCCTATATTGTTCAGGGAATGACCGATGCCGACCTCCCAACCGAATCCTTCACGCAGCCCCAGCGCAATGGCATGCTGGGAGTAGGCTGCAGCGTATTCACCTTTGTTCATGAGTGCGATGCCGATGACCTCGTGGGCATTGCTTCGCAACCTGTTGTCGTGCGAAGCCGACTCCGCTATGGACATCGCGATGACGATGGCCGAGTCGGGCCGGTCGTACTGCAGGGCGATGGCATCACCGAGCGTCTGTGCTTGCCCCATGCATGGCAGCAGGGTCAGGAGAAACAATCCAAGGCGTGCGAGACCTGTTCCCATGTATTTCTTGAAGCAAAAAAGGCCGATGCAAACTACGCATCGGCCTTGAATAAATGCCATGTCAACACGAATCAGCTTCCGAGCAGCCCGTTTTTGAGATCCGCGTCAACGGGGTCGCTGCCAAGCCAGATTCCGAAAAGTGCCTTCTTGAAATCCTGCCCATCAATTGTAGTAAGCAGTTTACCATTCTTGTAAGTTTCCACGCCTTTGCCCGGCACGTAGAACAGTTCAAAGACATTGCCTTCTACTATTGGGTCCTTCTTGAAGGTTGATATGAACTTGTCTATTTTCGATTTGAGCGGTGCGGTCTTACCGCCCGTGGACTTCTCGAAACCCTCTATAATAGCCTCACTCATATTGTCGCTGCTTACCATGCTTGAGGTTATCTGGAGGCGGATGCCGATTGGCGCGTCCGCTGAGGCGAGTGCGCCACCGTCTGTGCTCTTGGATGGAGTGTAGAGACCAGCGGTGTAAAGTTTGAAAAATACTTTCTTCCTGATGCCCGCGCCATTGAGGCTGAGACTGCTCTCGCCCACTTTCACTGTTGCGGGGAGGGTTACACCGTTGAGGGTCACCTGCCCGAAGGAGGTGAGGGTGGCAACAGTGAGAAGAAGTGTAAGGATGTTTCTCATGATGAGGTATTTGGTTACGGTTTACTGTTGGTTAGAAAAGTAATAGCCTGCTTCTTCAATCTTCGTACCAGTCTCTGGCTTTGGACAGATCTACTTTGTAGAACATATTGGGTTGACTCCAAATGATGAAGTAACCGAAGTTATCTTTCATACCGAGACCCACTGCACCCCGCAGACCTTCATCCCATGCAGCACGGTCGGCCTTGGGGTCCCACTCTTCCGCCTGAACGGGGGCGACCCATTTCACACTGGCGATCAATACCGATGCGCTAAGTAGTAGCGCAGAACATCCGAGTGAAAAAGCCAGGATGCGTTGGCCCCATTTGTCGTTGAAAATCATGTACTCAAGTTTAGTTCAAGTGTAAAGGTATGAAGTAGAGGTCTCTTGGTCAGTCCACATTTTCATGGCAGGAAAATCTCCATGGTTTTAGAAGCGTTAAGTTTGTGGCTTACAAAGCAAATTTAACAGCACATGCGAAGCTTTATCTTCCCATTGTTCTTGTGGGCCACCATTCATTCTGTCAATGCGCAAGAACTTGTCCGAGGGCCGTATCTTCAGTTCCCGACCCATGACGGTATGAAGGTGATGTGGCGGACGAATGAACCCGCATCCAGCAGGGTGTATTATGGTACCTCGCTCGACAACCTCATGGACAGTTTCGTGGAAGTAGCCGATGAGGTCACTGACCACAAGGTTCATCTCACCGGTCTTGCCCCTTTGACAGAGTATTACTACGCGGTGGCAGTTGGTGAGACTGTCCTCAGTGGAGGTGATGAATCGCACCGTTTCCGCACTTGGCCGCTCCCCGGAGCAGATGTGCCTGTGTCAGTGTGGGCTATCGGAGATTTCGGCAAGGGTAACTCCAAGCAGCGCGATGTCATGAATTCTTTCAAGCAGTTTGCGGGTGATGAAATGACAGACGTCTGGCTCTGGCTCGGTGACAATGTATATGATGATGGTTTCGACCAAGAGTATCAGGACAAGGTCTTCAACCCGGAGTGGGGAATGACCGACCTAATGGCGCGCTTGCCATTTATGGCCACCCCTGGTAACCATGATTATCTGTCCATATCACCGCCCACCGTGAGTCAAAGCCCCCTCGACAATGAGGGTGCCTACTTCGACATTATTGATGTGTACACCAATGCCGAGATGGGAGGTGCTCCGTCAGGCAATGAGTTGTATTATTCGTTTGATTACGGTAACGTTCACTTCGTTAATCTCAATTCGGAGATAGGCTCTGTTTTGAGCGGTTCCAACGACTGGACAGGAGCCAACCCTTTCAGCAACTTTAACGGGTCGCCAATGACCGAGTGGCTGCATGCTGATCTCCAGGCAAATGACAAACCTTGGGTCATTGCATATTTCCATCAGCCACCACATTCCGAGGGATCGCACTCGTCAGCTGACCTTTGGGAGAGGTACATGACCGCTATGCGGAGAAATTTCTGTCCTATACTGGAGCAGTACGGTGTGGATGTTATCATCAATGGCCACAGTCATGTCTATGAGCGTTCGTACCTGCTCAACGGTTACTTCGGTACCCCGGGCCAGTTCGATGCTGCCCAGCACGTGGTTGACGGGGGCAGTGGCAGTCTTGAGGATGGCGTGCCCTATATGAAGTACACTACGGGCTCGGATGTCAACAAGGGCACTTTGTATGTGGTGCAAGGCAACAGCGGCAGTAGCACTACAGATCCCGCACTTACTCACCCCGCCATGTACAGTACGCACGGTTGCAGTGACTGTGTGGGGTCAACTCTTTTCTATATTTATGGGGACACGTTAAAAGGAAAGTACCTGACAAGCGGAGGAGAGATACTTGATGAGTATGCCATCGTCAAGAAGGAGGCTCCCTCTGGCGTGCCATCCGTAGGAGGCAAGGCGGTGCATACGATCGAGATTTATCCCAACCCTGCTAATGGAACAGCCACGGTGCGTTTCGACCTGAGTGCAGAGACGGATGCTGTCGTTGAGCTGGTGGCTGTCACAGGTCAGGTTGTGCATACACTGCATAAGGGCCGACTTGGGCAGGGCTCGCACCGCTTTCAAGTTGATGCCGATTCGCTAGGATTGGTTGCGGGTACCTATCTTGTCCGACTCACCTCGGGGATAGGGCATACGGTGGCTCGCCTGCTAAAGGTGCAGTGATCCTACAATGTCAAGACTGCTTCTTTCCGTCCTCCTTCTCCTTTTTTCTTTTGGAGAAAGCAAGGCACAGCCTCGCCTGTCAGGATCGCTGACCGGTCTTGCTGACGAGCCGCTGCTCATCACCATGCCAGCTGATGCATCGGGTGCGAGACAGCAGTCAAAGGTGGATGTCAGGGGCGGAGCATTCTCCACGGACCTTTCAATGGGTAAAGGCGATTGGGTGACCCTCACGTACAAGGACAAGGACCGCGATTTCTTCCTCTCACCAAAGGCGGGCGACCTCAGCATCGGGTTCGATGCTGATTTCCTTGATGGCGAGGTCTCGATAGAGGGGGCAGGTGCTTCCGCGCACGGGTTGATGGAGGAGATGCGGGTAGAGTTCGGCAACAAGCTCGCTCTCGGCTGGCTTGACGGACAGGCTGAGGATGCCACGAGCATCGATGCCATGGAGATGGAGGTATTCCGCATGCGGACGAAGGTCATCGCGAAGTTGCGGGAGGCTGCCGTGGCAGAGCCTTTCAAGGAAGAGGTGAAACAGATGATGGCAGATTGGTACCATCTGTCGCTGTTTAGATTTTCATCTGTGAAGTCGAAGGGCAGTACCATGCCGAAGGCCACTGAGATTCCCAAGGTGCTACTGGAGGGGCTGGATTGGGCCATGTTCGACCGCAGTGGTACCTCAGGTGGCCTTTTCTATCAGGAACTGCTGGTCGAGTTCGCTCGCTACAGCGCATTGGAGCAGTTCGATTTCATGAAGTTCAAGAACGGTGACGCGGAAATACTTGCTGCGTGGGGGCTTGTGCGTGAGAAATTGCCGCCTACCGTTCAGGCGGTCTATCTCGCAACCGTCATCCGGAAAGATGGTGCCAGATTCAGCAACAAATTGCTGGAAAGGTTGGTGGGCCTGCTGAAAGGGCTTCCCGATGGGGATTCACTTGCAATAGGCCTTGAACCTGTGATAACGGGATTTGCAGCTGCTAAAGTGGAGGCGAACCCGGTCGATGACAAGGTTGAGTCCGCAGGGAAGGGGTCTGAGTACCTCGGTTTGGATGGAAAGAAATTCACGGTCTCAGACCTCAAGGGCAAGGTGGTGTATCTCGATGTTTGGGCGAGCTGGTGTGGCCCGTGCCGACAGCAGTTCCCCTTTGCCAAGGCACTGAAGGACCAGTTCTCGAAGAAAGAACTGAAGGACATCGTTTTCCTTTACATCAGCATAGACAATACCGATGAGACTTGGCGCAAAGCCATCGATCAGTTAGGCATTGAAGGGATGCACGGATTCTCCCCTGGCGGGTGGTCCGCACCCATCACAAAGGAATACGGCATCAGCAGCATCCCGCGCTATATCCTCATTGACAGGTCAGGAAAAGTGGCCGATGCGAATGCGCCACGTCCCAGCGACCCGTCACTACCAGACAGATTGCGCGAGCTGCGGGCTAATTGACCTTAATCGGTTGTCTCACCTTGACGCTCGCGATAGGAGTGACCGTGAGTACCTTTCATCCGTTGAGCCTTGTCCTTGCGCTCCACCAACGGAACGAAATTCTCCCGTAGGGCCACACGGTCGTTAATGTTGAATTTAAACGTGTTCCAGTATTTGGTGGCCACGGTCTCAATCTTCGCAGGTATGAAATCAACGGCCAGTTTGTCGCGGTTGGTAAGGAAGGCGATCATACCTGATTGGAACGGGTCGGTCGCCACGGCCACTTTTTCAAAACCCATTCTGCGCGACAGTGCAAGGCCATAGAAAAGATTCTCGGTGCTGTGCTCTGCGCTGTCCTCTACAAAGATGTGTTCTTCAGGAATGCCCATTTGCTTGGCGAACTCAGCCATAATGCGCCCTTCCACGTAGGGCGTGTGTACCGCTGACCCGCTGAAGATGATGTTTTTGGCGATGCCTTTCTGATAAAGGTGATATGCCCAGAAAATGCGCACTTTGTAGATGATGTTGAGGTCAGGCCTGCGCTCGTAGGGGAAGCCGGGCACTATGATGGCATCGTATGGGGCCCGCTTCTTGGCACGTTGGTAGGTGATGTCTGTGAAGACTCCACAACTTTGGAGCAATGGCAGCATGCCCATCACTAGAACTTTAATGATGTGTGAGGACAGCCTGGTGTATCGCATGTTGCAAAGCTACTTCTGTGCACTTGGCTTGGGGAAGGGGAGTAGTGCGTTAGATTCTTTTATATGCTGCACGAATTCCGGTCTGCGCGATGCCGATCGCCTGTCCATCATCGGAATGCTTACGAAAATGAACATGATGTTGATGGAAATGGCACCAATACCTGTCCACCAGAGGCCGGGGTCAATGCCGATGGTAACCAGCCACACGCCCCACCAGGTCAGTATCTCGCCCAGATAGTTGGGGTGACGGCTGTGCTTCCACAGCCCTTGATTCATGATTCTACCTTTGTTCAATGAGTTACTCCGGAATGTGCGCATCTGTGCATCGGCCTCGTAGGCCAGCCAGATTGCAAACAGGGTCACCCATATCCCGATGATGCTCAGAAGCCCGACCTCACCACCTATTCTCATTCCCAGGAAAACAGGCAGACAGGCCAAATACACTTGAACGGTGGGGAAGAGGTGGATACCGAAAAGGCTAACGGCCCAGTAGCGTTTCGGGAATTTATGGCGGAATTCCACATACCGCCAGTCCTCATGGTGCAGTCCTGGCCAGTCGAGGTAGAAGTTCACGGTGAGTCGCAACGCGTACAGTAACATGAGCACCAACAAGGCCATGACCCCCGTGCTTCCCGCACCGAATAGCAATGCACCTCCGATGGCGATCACTGCAGGTTTAACGCTCCAGTAGGGGTCGTACATGCTGGAGTTGTTGAATGTCACGGATGTTCCGAAGATGAACAGCGTGGCAGCAAGATCGGCCACTGCGAGCCTTGGAAGGTCCGATAGGGCTGGGGTGAGATGCCATGTCAACACTGCCACTATAATGGCAAGCAGATAGGCCACGACTGAGATGAGGATGCTGCGTAATCTTGATGAGTTGGATGCCATTCGGTCAACTTTGAGTGCAAAGGAACAGCTTGCATCAGGAGGTGATATTGCTGTTTATCATGAATTTAAATATCGGATAGAAGTACAATGGATAAAAACGATATTTGTGGAGTGATGTGGGAATTGAATCTATCCGATATTAAGGAGCTCCGGCCCAACCTTGACAGGGTCATGGAGAAGAAGCGAAAGCTTGATGAGATGCGGCCGCTGCCCACTGCCGCGCTGGACAGGCTACGCGAGGCGCTCAACATCGAGTGGACTTACAACTCTAACAGTATCGAAGGGAACACCCTTTCACTGAACGAGACGCGTGTGGTGCTGGAGGACGGAATGACCGTGAAGGGCAAGTCTATGCGGGAGCATCTGGAGGTGACCAACCACCATGACGCCATCGAGCACCTTGAAAGGCTTGTGCGAAGTGATTCACCGCTGCTGGAGGGCGAGATCCTCGACCTTCATGAGCTGGTGATGTTGCGTATAGAAAAGGAGTTTGCGGGGCGGCTGCGCAATGCAGGCGTCCGTATTGTCGGAGCCAATTTCACTCCTCCGAATGCTTTGAAGGTGGCTCCGCTGCTTACCGAGCTTATTGATTTCGTTAACACGAATCCCAATGGGCTTGACCCGTTAGTTCTGGCTACGGTGTTTCATCACCGGTTCGTCTGGATTCACCCGTTCTTCGATGGCAATGGCCGCACTGTGCGCTTGGTTATGAATCTGATGCTGATGCGAAAGGGTTTTCCGCCTGCCATCATCCTGCGTAACGATCGCAAGAAATACTACGATGCGCTCAACAGGGCCAACAGTGGCTCGTATGCGCGGCTGGTGCTGCTTGTGGCGCAGGCCTTGGAGCGTTCGCTGGATATCTATCTGAGCCTTTATCCTGAAAGTGAGGAGTATCGGCCTATATCGAGCATTGTTTCTGAACCGTCCGTGGGGTATGGTCAGGAGTATGTGAGTCTATTGGCGAGGCAGGGCAAGATAGATGCGTACAAGGAGGGCCGCAACTGGTACACCACCGAGTCGGCCATCGCGGAATACGTGACCAACCGCAAGCGGAAGCGTGCCTGATGGGGTGCTGTCGCGGGCAGGCAGCAGCCCTACTTTTGCCGCATGTCAAGAAAACGGGATAAAGTTGTACGTGATGTCCTCATTGAGGAGGTCGCTGCGGAGGGCAAGGCGCTGGCCCGCATCGGTGAGGTTGTGACATTTGTGGAGGGTGTGGTACCGGGCGATGTGGTCGATGTGCTCATTACCAAGAAGCGCAAGAACTACTGGGAAGGACGACCTTATCGTTTTGTCTCATACTCGGAGAAGAGGGCTGATGCACGCTGCCGTTATTTCGGTGTTTGCGGTGGGTGCAAATGGCAGCACTTGGATTATGCCGATCAGCTGACATTCAAAGAAAAGCAGGTGAGAGACGCTTTCCAGCGCATCGGCAAGGTGAGTGTTGGCGAATGGTTGCCGATAATGGGTTCGCAGGAGGTATTCAATTATCGCAACAGACTGGATTTCAGCTTCTCGGACAAGCGTTGGCTCACGCGAGAGGAGGTTGAGAGCGGCAAGGATTTCGGTGACAGACCTGCACTGGGTTTTCATGTGCCAGGCAGATGGGACAAGGTTCTGGATGTGGAGGAGTGTCATCTGCAACCGGAGCCGAGCAACGCCATTCGCAACCGGGTGCGCGAACTGGCCATAGAGAACGGCATCAGCTTCTTCGACCCTGTGAATCAGGTGGGCTACCTGCGCAATCTGACCCTGCGAAATACCACCACGGGCGAGTGGATGCTGCTTTTGGCGGTGCATTCTGACCGCCCTGAGTGGTTATGTGCCATCCTCGACCCTATCGTGGCGGAGTTCCCGCAGCTTGTCAGTGTGATGTATGTCGTAAACGACAAACGCAACGATACCATTTATGACTTGGACGTCCGGTTGCACGCTGGCAAGGATCATATCATGGAAATGATGGAGGGCTTGCGGTTCAAGATCGGGCCGAAGTCTTTCTTTCAGACCAATGGCAAGCAGGCCGAGGAACTCTACCGTGTGGCCCGTGACTTTGCAGGACTCACGGGCAGCGAGACGGTGTATGACCTTTACACCGGTACTGGCACCATTGCCCTTTACGTGTCCAAGATGGCCCGAAAGGTGGTCGGTATTGAATACGTGGAGGCGGCTATTGAGGATGCCAAGGTGAATGCTGGGCTGAACGGCATTGCGCACGTCACGTTTCATGCAGGTGACATGAAGGACATCTTCACCCCAGAATTCATCGCGCGTGAGGGGCGACCTGACGTCATCATCACGGATCCGCCCCGTGCCGGGATGCACGGTGATGTGGTGCAGCGCCTGCTGGAACTTGGGGTGCCGCGAGTCGTTTATGTCAGCTGCAATCCGGCCACGCAGGCCCGTGACCTTCATCTGCTCTCGGAGCGGTATGAAGTGGTTCGTGTCCGCCCGGTGGACATGTTTCCGCATACCCATCATGTGGAGAACGTTGCACTCTTGGAGCTGCGTCCGTAGTCCTACCTTGGCCCACGATATATTTGCACAATGGGCAATTTCATGCAGGTGGTGCGGATGATCTCTGGCTACAAGGGCCTGACGGCTCTTGTAGTGGGGTTCAACGTATTGTCAGTGGTGTTTTCGCTATTCTCGCTGACGATGGTGGTTCCGTTGCTGGGCGTGCTTTTCGGCATCCAGCCGCTGGTCATGGACAAACCCGAGCTGTCGCTGAGTCCGAACCTGCTGATAGACCGCTTTTATTTCGAGATAAGCCGTGTTATCGTGGACAGCGCGGGTCAGGTGACCCTTGAAGGACAGATGCGTGCCCTGATGCTCATCTGTGTTTTTGTCATCATCACTTTCTTTCTGAAGAATCTCTTTCGCTACATGGCACTTTTTTTCAGTGCCCCGCTGAAGAATGCTGTAGTACGCGACATCCGCAACAACCTCTTCCGCAAGGTACTCAGCCTGCCGCTGGCTTATTTCTCGGAGGAGAAAAAGGGCGAGATAGTGGCCAAGATGACCAGCGATGTGCAGGAGGTGGAGAGCAGCGTGATGAGCTCAGTGGAGGTGGTTTTCAAGGAGCCATTTACCATTATCTTCTTCCTCGCTACGCTTGTGGTCTGGAGTCCGGAGCTGACGGGTTTTGTGCTGGTCCTGCTTCCATTGACCGGTGTCGTGATCGGGCGTGTGGGCAAAAGCCTCAAGAAATCGAGCAAGAGGGTGCAGGACCAGATGGGCGTGCTGCTATCTTCAATGATTGAGGCTTTGTCGGGCCTCCGCATCATCAAGGCATTCAATGCCACGGAGACCTCCTACGAGAATTTCCGCCAGCAGAATCAGACATTCCTGCGGATGAAGGTCAGTATGATCCGCAAGCAGCATCTTGCTTCTCCTTTGAGCGAGGTGCTTGGCACGCTGGTGATGGTGGCGGTCATTTACTATGGTGGTTCGCTGGTGTTGGGCGGAGGCACATTGAAGGCTGATCTTTTCATCGGCTACATCGTCATCTTCTCCCAGCTCATCCAGCCCGCCAAGACACTAACTGCTGCCATTTACAATATTCAGAAGGGCATGGCGGCCTCGGAGCGCATCGACACCGTGATGGATGCGGTCGAGACTATTGCCGACCGACCCGATTCTCGGTCGTTGGCCAAGTTTGAGAATGCCATCGAGTTCAAGGATGTGTCTTTCCACTACGAGGACGGATATCAGGTGCTGAAGAATGTTAACCTGACGGTGAAGAAGGGACGCACTGTGGCCATCGTTGGGCCATCTGGTGCCGGCAAGACCACGCTCGTGGATCTCATCCCCCGATTCTACGATGTCACGTTAGGAGCGGTATTGATAGACGGGGTCGATACCCGCGACATTCGCATCCACGACCTGCGCGCCAAGCTTGGCATTGTGACGCAAGAGGCCATCTTGTTCAACGACACCATTTTCAATAACATCGCCTTCGGTCTGAGCGGGATCTCGATGGACGAGG
This sequence comes from uncultured Chryseobacterium sp., assembly GCA_964500205.1. Lineage (GTDB taxonomy): Bacteria > Bacteroidota > Bacteroidia > UBA10329 > UBA10329 > UBA10329. The sequence goes on from CAZCNS010000007.1 coordinate 177,781, forward strand.
TTGTGGCAGCGGCCAAGGTCGCCAATGCGCACGAATTCATCATGCAGGTAGATGGCGGCTATCAGGCCAGTATCGGTGAGGGAGGCAATAAGCTGTCGGGCGGGCAGCGGCAGCGCATTAGCATTGCACGTGCGATTCTCCACAACCCGCCCATACTCATTTTGGACGAGGCCACATCCGCCCTCGATGCTGAGAGCGAGAAACTGGTGCAGGAGGCTCTCTTCAACCTGATGAAGAACCGCACATCGCTGGTAATAGCCCACCGCCTCAGCACCATCCAGTTCGCGGACGAGATCATCGTGCTCCAGGACGGAGAGATCATCGAGCGGGGCAACCACATGGGACTGATCGCTCATCGTGGGGTTTATAGGAAGCTATACGAGATGCAGGCTTTTGTTTGATTTTCGGAAAAAATGAAACTGAACGGAGAGGTGATCAAAGTGCTTGTGGTAGATGACCACCGCATTGTGCTCGATGGCCTCTGCGCGCTCCTTGACGGGGCCGAGGGCTTTCGCTGTATCGGTACTTCCGAGAACGGCAAGGAGGCCTTGGACAGGCTCAAGCTGACGCCTGCCGATGTGGTGCTCATGGACCTCGACATGCCAGTGATGGATGGCATGGAGGCTACCGTACGCATCAAGCGCACCATGCCCGATATGAAGGTGCTGTCGCTTACGCAGCACAATGAGCGGGCCATGGTGCAGCGTCTTATGGACTGCGGGTCTGATGGCTACGTGCTCAAGAGCATTGACCGCGATGAGCTGCTTGATGCCATCAGGAAGGTCTTTTCTGGGAAAAAATACTTCTCGGAGGAAGTGACCAGAAAACTGGCCGAACGCGAGGTGCATACCGCTGCAAGTGGTGCTTCTGCCGAACTCACTGACCGCGAGACCGAGATCCTGCGCCTTATCTGCGAAGGACTGAGCAGCAAACAGATAGGTGAGAAGATCTTTATCAGCCCCCGCACGGTCGACACTCACCGCACCAACATCATGGCGAAGTTGGACATCCACAATGTGGCTGGCCTCATCCGATTTGCCTACCAGAACGGTATCGTGGGCTGAAGCGACTACTCGATCCCGAGGTGTTTCATCACCCTCAGCGTGAGGTCATCACTTTCTGGGGCCACGATGACGATGGAGTTGGCAGTACCATCCGCTGTGTTCAGCACGTGGGTGTAGCCCTCCTGATCAGCCACTTCGCGCATGGCCTTCTGAAGTTTCTGAGCAATGGGGCGAATCAGTTCCGTACGTTTCGTCATCAGTTCCTGCTCCGCCTGTTGTTGTGCCTCTTCACGCTGGGTTTTCAATGATTTCAGTTCATTGAGGGCGATGATGCGGCCTGCTTCTGTCAGTTCGCCCTTGCGCTCCCGCTGTTCCATGTTGCGGGTCTTGTCGCTGATGAGGTTGTCCAGCCGGTCGAGCTCGAGCTGTTTTTCGGCCATGAAGCGCTCGATAATGAGATTCATTTCCTGGGCCTCCTTCATTTGCATGAGCACCTGCTCCATATAGACGTGGCCTATACGCGGCTGGCGGTCAACGGACATGGAAAGGGCAAGGATGCCCACGAGTAGGATGATGGCGGTGTTTTTCATAGGGAATGATTAGGTGGAGGACTATTGCTTACTTCGTCCGCAAGTTAAGTCCTTGTCTTGTTAAGGTATCCGCTGCTCCTTTTTCGTCTGCTCATCTTCGTGGTGCTCACGCTCGGCTGCACGCTCACCGTGCTGGTCGGTCGGGCTGTGGGGCAGCCTCACACCTTCTCGCTGGCGGTGCAGCAGTTCTGGTGCAGGTCGATGCTTGCTGCATGGGGAGTTCGCACGGTGCTTCATGGCCATCCGCCCAGCGGTTCGGGTGCGCTCATCATGTCCAATCATCAGAGCTATCTCGACATCTGGATGATTCCGAAATACACCATCAGTGTTTTCGTTGCCAAAGCCGAGGTGCGGAAAATGGCCCTTGTGGGCTGGGGTGCGAGTGCGGTAAATACCGTCTATGTGGACCGCAAGGACCCCGATAGCCGAAAACGGACCAGGTCGGCCATAGCGGACAGGCTGCGTAGGGGCAGGTCGGTCATCATCTTCCCTGAGGGCACTACCCAGCGTGGCGATGTGATGCTGCCGCTGAAGCCTGCCATGTTCTTTGCTGCAGCGGAGGAGGGCTTTCCTATCGTCCCGGTCGCCATCGCTTACAAGAATGATGACCTGACCTGGGTCGGTGAGGAGCCGATCGGGGCCAATTTCATCAAGAACTTCGGAAGATGGCGCAATGAGGCGCATATACATTTTGGCAGACCCATGACTGTTTCAGATGCTGAGGCCACCATGCAGCAGGTGAAAGAATGGATTGAGGCCGAGAAGCTGCGGATGTTGAGTCAGCGTTGAAAGTTCTTGACCCACACCACCGATTTCGTTTCGAAGAATTCTTCTTCAAAAAAATCGCTGATGGGAAAGAGCCGGGCCTTTACCCGCGCCTCGATGACCTCTTCGGTGAGGTTGCCGCCTTTCAATGCGATAAGTCCACGCACGGCCGACCTGCTCTTGGTGTCGAGGCGTCCTGTAAGCCATGTCTTGAGCTGTGAGAGCGGTGCCACGGCACGGGTCACGATCACATCGTAAGTATGCGGGAGCTGCTCCACCCGCGCCTGCTCGGCTGTCACGTTGTCCAGTTCGAGTGCATCGGCCACACCCTGCACCACTTTGATCTTCTTGCCGATGCTATCGACCAGATGGAAGGTACATTTCGGGAACATGATGGCAAGGGGAATGCCGGGAAACCCGCCACCTGTTCCCACATCAAGCACCACCGTTCCATCCTCAAAAGGGGCGACCTTGGCGATAGCAAGAGAATGGAGCACATGATGCACATGGAACGCATCCATGTCTTTTCTGGAAATGACATTTATCTGCGCGTTCCATTCCTCATAGAGCGGTTTCAGTCTGGAGAAACGCTCCTTCTGTTGCTCAGTGAGGGAAGGGAAGTACTTTGAAATGACGGTTACATCATCAGCCATTTCTGACGTTGGGCTTTGATGTTGGGCCTTGGACCTCAACAGCATCAGATTTTCTCCTTGCTGTTCTTAAGGATGTTGTAGAGGAACTCGCGTGCACGGAACAACTGTGCCTTCACCGTGCCGAGTGGAAGCTCCAGTTCGGTGGCAATCTCCTCGTAGCTGTACTCCTTAAAATAGCGGAGCTCTACCAGCGTGCGGTAGCGGGGTTTCAGTTTCTCCACCACCTCTTGCATCAGGATCACTTTCTGTGCTTTGATGTAGGTCTCCTCAGGGTCGAGTCCTGTGGATGCCACATCAATGGTGAGCTCGCCACCATCAGACCCTTCTATGGGCTTATCCAGCGAATAGACGTTCTTCTTTTTCTTCCGGATGAAGTCGATGCAGTTGTTGGACGCTATCTTGAAAAGCCAAGTGCTGAAAGCATAGTTTGGCGTGTACTGGTGCAGTTTGCTGAACGCTTTTCCGAAGGCTTCGATGGTCAGGTCGTCTGCGTCATCCTTGTTGTTGACCATCTTCAGCAACATGAAGTAGATGCTGTCGCGGTAGCGTTCCATGAGGAGCGCGTATGCCTTCTGGTCGCCCTTGTCCACTGCGGCTCTGACAAGGACATAATCCAGTTGGGCCTTTTCGCTGAGTTCCGAATTGGGCACTACTTCCATGCAGTGGGTTTTTTGATGGTGACAGAGATGCCGGCCAAGGCATTGAAGAACGGGGAGAACACGTCACCGAGCAGCGAAGGTAGCAAAAGGCTCCTTTCATTGAGAATGCGGGTCACTCCCGCCATTACGGCAAGGTGCACCGCCCATCTTAGCACCAGCGCCAATGCCGCCAGCGGGGAGCATGCGGGTATGCTTGCGCAGATGACCAGTGAGATCCAGAATCCGATGGACGAAAGCGAGTACAGCCCCAGCATTAGTTTCGAGTCCCATCGGTAGAGACCGGGTGTGGTCAGGTGTCTGCGTTTCTGATGCCACCAGTCGGTCCATGTTGTCTTGGGTGTGCTGACGGTGTGTGCTTGCGGGTGCCGCACTATGGTGGTGTTGTGTGCGTTGGCGACCTCGTTCACCAGCAGGTCATCGTCCCCGGACTTGATGTGGCGATGCCTAATGAAACCTTTTGTCTTATAGAAAAGCTCTTTGCGATAGGCCAGATTGCGCCCCACGCCCATGTAAGGCACCCCGGCCAGCGCGTAGCTCATGTATTGCATAGCGATGTGAACCGCCTCGTAGCGGAATAGCAGATTCAGCAGTCCGGGGCGTTTCTCAAAACCGCCATAGCCCAGAACAACCTCTTTGCCATCGGCCATCGCACCGCTCATGCGTCTTAGCCATTGATTCGAGGACGGACGACAGTCGGCATCTGTGAAGACCACGCGGTCGTACTTCGCGCCTTTGATGCCCATGCTCACTGCGAATTTCTTGCCGCGCATGTTGGCGTTCTCCCGGTTCAGGTCTATGTGGCGAAGATGAGGGAATGCCTTCTGCCACTCGTGCAGTAGGATGTCGGTCTCATCTGTGCTGTGGTCATTCACCACGATGACCTCGAACTGCGGGTGGTCCTGATTCAGCACCGATTCCAGATGCGCGCGGAGGTTGTCTTCCTCATTCCATGCGCAGATGATTACCGACACCGGCTCCGTGCCCAACGGCTCTGTCTCGACCTTGTAGAGGGAAAACCGGACAAAGAAATAGAGGTAGTAGAACAGCTGCACAAGCATTGCGACCGTCAGCACTGCCAGCACCGCCAATTGCCAAGGGATCAACGCCTGTATCTCGGAGATGAACGCTTCCAATTCTTAGGGACGGGGGACGGAGGACGAGAGACTGGCGATGACAGTTGGTCGTAGCCAATACCTTAAACTTTGAACTTTAAACCTTGAACACATCACTCCGTCAAAACTACCCGCAGCCCCCGTGGCCGTTGGATTACCTTTGGCCGACTTATGAACATGGGGCTGGGATTCACAATACAGGCCACGGACAGTGGCTCCAAAGCAAGGGCAGGCACTTTCACCACTGCGCATGGCGAGGTGCAGACGCCTATTTTTATGCCTGTGGGCACCATCGGCACTGTAAAGGGCGTGCATCAACGTGAGCTCAAGGATGAGGTGAATGCACAGATCATTCTCGGTAACACCTATCACCTGTACCTGAGGCCGGGCATGGAGACGCTCGAGAAGGCCGGGGGACTGCACCGCTTCATGGGCTGGGACGGCCCCATTCTCACCGACAGTGGAGGGTATCAGGTCTATTCGCTGGGGCATAGAAGGAAGATCAAGGAGGAAGGGGTCACCTTCCGCTCTCACATAGACGGATCGAAGCATTTTTTCAGCCCCGAGAGTGCCATGGACATTCAGCGCACCATCGGGGCCGACATCATCATGGCATTCGATGAGTGTACGCCCTATCCCTGCGACTATCACTATGCCAAGCGGTCTATGAACATGACCCATCGTTGGCTCAAGCGCTGCTGCGACCATTTCGATTCGACAGAACCCAAGTACGGGTTCCATCAGGCACTTTTGCCCATTGTTCAGGGCAGCACCTACAAGGATCTGCGCGCTCAGTCGGCAGAGGTCATCGCTTCTTTCGGGCGCGAGGCCAATGCCATTGGTGGTTTGAGTGTGGGCGAGCCTGATGAGGAGATGTATGCCATGACCGAGATAGTCTGTGACATCTTGCCCCACGACCGTCCTCGCTACCTCATGGGAGTGGGAACACCTGCCAATCTGCTGGAGAACATCGCCCTCGGCATCGACATGTTCGACTGCGTGATGCCCACCCGTAATGCCCGCCATGGTCTGCTTTTCACATGGGACGGCATCATCAACATCAAGAACAAGAAGTGGGAGCAGGATTTCTCACCCCTCGACCCGAAGGGAACGGCCCATGTTGATACTGCTCATACCCGTGCCTATGTGCGCCACTTGTTTCAAGCCGGTGAGCTTCTTGGACCGCAGATTGCGAGCATTCATAACCTCGCCTTCTACCTTGACCTGATGAGGGTAGCCCGAGAGCACATTATAGCAGGTGATTTTAGGACGTGGAAGGACGCAGCTGTGAAAAAACTGTTGGAGCGGCTCTGAGTTCTGATTTCCCGAAAGCCTGAATGGGTCATGGCCGAACAGGACTCGGTATAATTGCCGGAGTAGTGAAATAGAAGCTTAAAATGTGCCGGCTGCTACAGCGGCACGGTCACGTTACACTCTCGCATGAAGGGCCCTGCCTGTCCCATGGCGAAGTAGATGAACAGTTCTGTGGGACGAATGATGCCGTTACCCGACAAGGTGGTCATCTCCCCATCGAAGGTCACTTCCTGTGCCGGAATATTGAGGCCGCTGGAGATGATAGTGGCCTCCAGTACACCACCCTCTTCCGGCAGGCCGGTCAGGAGTATTGCAGTCACACCCTCCTCTGCTGCCGATATGGAAACCGTGACGGGAGTTGGGCCGATGTCGTTGCAAACCCGCTCACCGATGCGCGTGCCTGCAAGGCGATTACTTACCAGATCACCGCATTGTTCTCCCTCAAATCCGGCCGGGCACACGCACAGACCATCGGCACAGAGCCCGAAGTTCAGACATTCGACCTGATAGCAAGGGTCTCCCGCCACATTGCAACCCGCAGTGGCAACCAGCAAGGTAAAAGCGATGTTGCGCAGCAGCCCTGCCATGGTCATGCCCTTCAATTGAAATGGAACCCTTCTCCTTCCTCTGCCGAGATACTAAGGACGGGGAGTTTGCAATGATTAACGATCTGCTGCGCGAACGGCCCCACAAGAAAGCCCGTCACGTTGAACTCCTGCTCGGTCATGATGACCACAAGGTCACCTTTCTTGGACTCAGCGTAGTTCATGGTCATCGTAGCGAGGTTATCGCCTACAAGTGTATTCTCCTCGTGGACAATGCCTTCACGTTCGAGGTAGTCGGTCACTTGCTTCACCTTGTGAGCGAACTCAGCACGGATGGCAGGGCTGTCCTCCAAGAGGAGGGATGCAAGGTGAAGTTTCGCTCCGTATTTCTTCGCAAGGGAAGCGGCATAGCGTACCTTCTGACGGGTTTCTGGTGTGCGGTCAAAGGGCACGATGATGTTCTTGAATCCCTCGCTGCCAGTATGTCCTTGAATTGTGAGTACAGGACAAGTGGCCTGTGTCACTACCCTGAAGGCGTTGCTGCCAGCAAAGAACTCAGCCCAGCCGCTTACACCGTGCGTGCCCATCACGATCATGTCCGCTCCTGCATCGTTGGCAGCCTCCACGATCTGGTCGTAGATACGGCCTGAGCGTACCTCTTGCGAGACATTGATACCGAACTCCTGTTCTATCCGATGAGCTTCTTCCTGAAGACGGAGCTTCGCTTTCTCAGTCTGCTCATAGTCAGAGAGCGAGGTGGTGAAAATGCCGCTGTAGGCACTCTCCTCCGTTACATGGATCAAAGTGATGTCAGCACTGAAGTGCTTGGCAAGTTGAACAGCGTGACCCACAGCTACGTTGGCAGTGTCCGAATAATCGGTAGGTATGGCAATACGTTTGATATCGAGATTTTTCATGGAGTCAAATACGAGAAGGAGAATGATTTTGAATGTGTTCAGTAAGGGGTAAAGGATGTGGTGTCTTTCTTGGGCGATGGGATGATGCTGAGAACTGGGATGTCCGATTCATTGATCACGCTCTGAGCTGAGGAGCCTATGAAGTAGTCTGTGAAATCCTGCTCCTGCTGGGTCATAATCATGATCAGGTCGCCTTTGTTCTTGTTGGCGTAGTCGATGATGCTTTCCGAAAGGGAGTTTGATGCCTTTGGGTCGCGGACGATCTCGGCCGTGCAGTTGACACCGCTCTTCTCAATGCTCTTCTTCACCATGTCGAGCTGGCGCGTGAGCCGGTTGACAATGAACTCATCGTTCGTCAGCAGCACCGATACCACACGGATCACCGAGCCAAAGGTCTTGGCGAAGTCTATTGCCTTACCCACCTTCTCCGCGGTCTCCTTGGTAAGGTCAAGCGGGAGTATGATGTTCTGGCAGCCTTTGCGGTGATGCTTCCCCTTAATGGTGATCACTGGGACGTGAGACTCACGTACCACCCGCAGCGCATTGGATCCGATGAACTTCTTCTTCAATGTCTGTGTGCCGTTGGTGCCCATCACGATGAATTGAGCTCCCAACTCATCGGCCTGCTTAACTATCTGCTCGTAGATAGAACCGAGGGCCACATGACCGATGATGGCCACTCCATATTCCGCGCTTTTCTCCTCGATGAATGTGTTCAATCGGTCTGAGACCTTGTCTTTCAGTTCCTGACTGTCGTTTTCCCCGAACAGCTTCATCAGAGAGAAATCCGATTCGATGACACTCAATGCATGCACCTCGCTGTGGAATGCTTTGGATAGGCTCACCGCCTGTTCCAAAGCGATTACCGCCTGCTCGGAGAAGTCCAATGGTACGAGTATGATTCCAGCCTTTTCCTGTCCGCTCATGGTCTTAGTTTTGAGGCAGCGAAGTTAAACATGATGATATGCTGAATGACATTCCACCATCGGAGCTGGTCCTCAACAGTGATGGTAGTATTTACCACCTCTCAATACGGCCCGAGCATTTGGCCGATACCGTAATTCTCGTAGGCGATCAGGGCCGTGTGCCAAAGGTCTCCCGCCATTTCGACACCATCGAGTTCAAAAAGCAGAACCGCGAGTTCGTCACCCATACGGGTTCGGTGGGCGGCATCCGACTCACGGTAATGAGCACTGGCATCGGCACCGATAACATAGACATCGTGCTCAACGAACTGGATGCCTTGGTCAACATCGATCTCCGCGCACGAAAGGTCAACGAAGACCGCACCTCGCTGCGGCTCATCAGGCTCGGTACCTGCGGTTCGCTGCAAGAGGACCTGCCCGTGGACAGCTTCGCCCTTTCCACCCACGGCATCGGCTTCGATGGGCTACTCAATTTCTATCAGGCAGGCCGAGATGTGGAGGACACAGAACTCACCGATGCCTTCATGCTCCATGCCCAGTGGCTCGCCACCTTGCCACGGCCTTATGTTGTGCCAGCATCCGAGAGCCTACTTTCTTTACTCAAAGAAGGCACCTTTCAAGGCATGACCGCCACAGCAAATGGATTCTATGGCCCGCAAGGCAGGAAACTGCGTCTCGTACCCGCCATGCCCGACCTCAACGACCGGTTAAACTCCTTCAGCCACGGCCCGCACCGCATCATTAACTTTGAGATGGAGACCTCCGCGCTGTACGGTCTTGGAAAGGCCATGGGTCATGAGTGTGCCACCTTGTGCGCGGTTATCGCCAACAGGTATAAAATGGAGTACAGCAAGAACCACGACCAAACGGTGGAGCGGCTCATCGTTCATTTGCTCGACCGGCTTACTTGCCGTTGATCGGTTTCTCAATGCTGCCCATATGGCAGACCGATCAATAGTCATCAATCAAAATTCAACAATTACTGGATGCGCATAGGAATGGTCTGTTATCCCACGTTCGGTGGAAGTGGTGTAGTGGCAACCGAGTTGGGCCGTGAGCTGGTGCTCAAGGGTCATGAGGTGCACTTTATCACCTACGATCTGCCCGTGCGCTTCGACCGCTTCCTCGCTGGACTGCACTACCACGAGGTGAGGGTCAGCGACTACCCGTTGTTCGATTATCAGCCCTATGAACTGGTGCTCGCCAGCAAGATCGTGGATGTGGCCCGCCACGAGAAGCTCGATCTCTTGCACGTTCACTACGCTATTCCCCATGCCTCGGCAGCTTTCATGGCGCGGGAGATCCTTAAGGCTGAGGGCATACATCTGCCGTTCGTCACCACCCTGCATGGTACTGACATCACACTCGTGGGCCGTGATAGTTCCTTCGAGCCGGTCATCTCCTTCGCCATCGAGCGCAGCGATGCCGTCACGGCTGTCTCCGAAAGCCTTCGGGCAGATACTTACAGCCACTTCAAGGTCACGAAGAAGATCAGCGTCATCCCCAACTTCATCGACATCGCCCGCTACGAGGGCTGTAGCACCGATGGTGTGCGTAAGACCTTCGCCCCCGATGGGGATAAACTGTTGCTCCACGTTTCCAATTTCCGCCCGGTGAAGAGGGTAGAGGACGTGGTGCGCGTATTCTCAAAGGTCCGCGAGAAGATGCCGGCCAAGTTGTTGCTCGTGGGCGATGGGCCCGAGCGGCACCGCATCGAGCATCTTTGCCGCGAGCTGGGTACCTGCAAGGATGTCCGCTTTCTAGGAAAACTCAAGTATGTCGAGGAGGTATATTCCGTAGCCGACCTTTTCCTTTTACCATCCGAAACAGAGAGCTTCGGCCTTTCTGCTCTGGAGGCGATGGCCTCACGCGTGCCGGTCATCTCCAGCAATTCCGGAGGTATCCCTGAAGTCAACGTCAATGGGGAGACGGGCTTCCTCAGCCCCGTGGGCGATGTGGACGGCATGGCCGCGAATGCCATCACCTTGCTGTCTGACCCCGTTATGCTTGAGCGATTCCGCGAGCAGGCCTTCCTTCGAGCCAAGACCTTCGCCAAGGAGCACATCATACCTAAGTACGAAGCACTCTATCTTACCCTTGTAGGTGTCGAGGCATGATGCCTGCCATTGCTATACATGTTATCATCTTCAACACAAGCGGCATGCTCCGTGGAGCCAGGGCAGAGGCCTGCCGAGGTGGCAGTTCAGTAGCCGATTGCTTACCAGTGTATTTGTTCTTACCGAATCTCCCTTCATTGACATTTTTCTCTATTTCTCTGCGTCCAGCTCTGCGGGAGAGAAAACGTGCGCCAACGAAAAGGTCCTCTTGTCTGAAAAGAACATCAGCTTCTGCCCTGTGAGGAAAGACCCGATAGCGTCACCCCCGCATTGCTCTGAGGGATAGTTTTGCCCACCGTTCTCATACCGAACCATCCTCATGTCAGACAAGAAGATAACTATCGGCCTTTTTGGATTCGGCTGCGTAGGGCAGGGTCTCTACGATGTGCTCAATAATTCGCAGGTGCTCGAGGCCACCATTGCCCGCATCTGCGTCAAGGACCGTAGCAAGCCCCGCAGGCTGCCTATGGACATCTTCACCTTTGACCGTGAGGACATCCTCAGGCGCGACAACCTCGATGTGGTTGTAGAACTTATTGATGATGCTGATGAGGCTTTCAGCATTGTAAGCACCGCCCTGCGCAACGGGGTCAACGTAGTGACGGCCAACAAGAAGATGCTCGCAGAGCACTTTGAGGAGCTCTATCACCTGTCGCTTGAGAATGGGGTCGCTTTGCTCTACGAGGGCTCGGCAGGGGGCAGTATTCCCATCATCCGCAACCTTGAGGAATACTACGATAATGAACTGCTCGATAGCGTGGAGGGTATCATCAACGGTTCAAGCAACTACCTGCTCTCCAAGATGGAGACCGAGCACCTGGACTATGCCGATGCCCTCCTTCAGGCGCAGGAGGCGGGCTTTGCCGAGTCTGACCCTTGGCTTGATGTGGGGGGCTACGACAGCAAGTACAAGCTCCTGCTACTCACCGTTCATGCCTTCGGCACCATTCTGCATCCCGATCAGATCCTTAATCTGGGCATCCAGAATGTCACGTTCGATGATATCCGCTATGCCCGCCAGCGCGACTGCCGCATCAAGCTCGTGGCCCGCGCTCATAAGCAAGGCGACCGCGTCCGGGCCTATGTGCTGCCGAAGCTCGTTCAGCGCGGCCGCACGCTCTACAACATCATGGACGAGTACAATGCCATAGAGGTGGAGGGTGCTTACAGCGACCGTCAGACCCTCGCGGGCAAAGGGGCCGGATCCTATCCCACCGGCAGCGCGGTCCTGTCTGACATTTCCGCACTCACATACGGCTACCGCTATGAGCACAAGAAGCTCCGCAAGGCCCTGAAGAGCTGCACCCACGACCCTGCTGCGCAGCTGGACACCGACTTCACCCTCAAGGTCTATGTCCGCTACATGGACCGCGCCCACCTCGACCGCATCGAACTGCTTGATATTGAGGAGGAGTATCGCTCACCAAGCTTCAACTATGTGGTGGGGACAGTTCGGTTCAGTTCTCTCTTCGCCCTGTATGGCGACAGGGAGCAGCCGCTTTTCGTGTGCGTGGTGGATTAATTTACATGAATCCACCTTGAATTGTCCTAACATCTTTTCTGGAGAATGATGGGCGTAATGTCCTCTCGGAAAATCTAAATAATGCCCATTCCTGCTACACCAGAGTTCATTGAGTTTTGGTGGTGCTGCGTTTAGCTCCTTTCCGATTATTCAGAGCTCACCGTCAAATGGAATCTCTCCGGCACGGAGGCAGAGGACCTGAATCTGGCCCTGATGGTCAAGGAGGGGATGAAAACGGAGGATGTAAGCAGGGCTGAGGGTACGAAGGCGTTGGGCAGATGAGAACGGCTTAAGGGCAGCCCTTCTGGCGAATGCTGTTGTTCTGCGCACAAATTTCACTTGTCCAACAGCGCGTTGAGCCGACTGATATAGTCGATGAGGGTCTTGTCTGAATCTGGATGAAGTTCGTCCTTGTACTCGCTTAACAGCTCTGGACTGTTCTCCTCCAATCTTGCACTCATGTATATGGTACCCAATCTCTTCGCGTTGCCAGTCTTCAGACTCAGTACGTATAGCACTTTGCCATCATTGTCGGAATTCTCAGAAATGGCATTGGCAACCAGCCCTCCAACAACACCGAATATCACGGATGCTGCCACAACGCCTCCATTGTCCCGAGGCTCTTTGTAGTAGAAGGCCACATATTGGCCTTGGGTCACCGCATGGCAATAGCCTGCTTGGAGTCCCACCTTCTTACCATTCAAGAACACCGATCCATCGTGAGCATACGCCAGCATATCTCTCCGAATGAACCCTTTCTTCACTGACTTTGACTGGGATTCCAGCACAAAGGGCTGATCGTGGCCCAAATTGACAACGGTAAGTGTGTCGAGTTGGTCTGGAGTTCTGTTTTTAAGGGACTCAATTGATCTGTAGATGCCATGGGGCAATGGATTTCCCTGCGCCTGACATCTCAACGCGAAAAGCATTGGAGTCAGCGTCAATATCAAAAGGGTTCTAATCACAAGTGCCAACATCGTAATATTCGGAAAGAATCACTCTTTCACAAACACCCACACCACATTAGAACTCACCGTGTTCCCTTGCCTTTCTGCCCGCAGCCCGTGGCGTGAGGCGAAGTCCAGCATCCGGTGCTCCGTAGGAAAATTGACCCCATGCTCGGCCTTGTTGAAACCGAAGAGCGTGATGCTGAAGAACTCGGTGAGCTTGGTAACCGCGTGCTTACCACCACCATTCTCCATTTTCCATTTTCACCCTCTTCTTCCATCCCATCCCTAACGGTCATCACATCCGCAGCCCGAGGTGATGGAACACGAACGCCCACACGTCCGTCTGCTCATCGATCAGCTTGCCAATCGGCTTTCCCGCACCATGCCCCGCCTTCTTGTCTATGCGGATCAGCACAGGTGCATCCCCCTGCTGATGCGCCTGCAAGGTGGCAATGAACTTGAATGAATGAGCCGGCACCACCCGGTCATCGTGATCTGCGGTCGTTACCAACGTGGCAGGATAGGCCGATGCACGCACATTGTGCAGAGGTGAGTACGCGTGCAGGTAGCCGAATCCCTCTGCGTCCTCGCTGCTGCCGTAGTCGCCCTTCCAGGCCCAGCCGATCGTGAACCGGTGGAACCGCAGCATGTCAAGCACACCTACGCCCGGCAGCGCAACCTTGAAAAGCTCAGGCCGCTGGGTCATCACGGCACCCACAAGCAGCCCTCCATTCGACCGCCCGCTTATGGCCAGTCGGTCGGCACGGGTGTAGCCTTGGGCGATCAGATACTCCGCGCTGGCGATGAAATCATCAAAGACGTTCTGTTTGCGCTCTTTGGTCCCCGCTTTGTGCCATTGCTCCCCATACTCCCCACCTCCGCGCAGATTCGCCACCGCATACACTCCACCGTTCTCAAGGAACAGTGCATTGTTGGCCGAGAACCCCGGCTTCACGCTGATGTTGAAACCACCGTAACCGTAGAGCAGGCAAGGATTGTCCCCGTCCAGCACAAGGCCCTTCTTGTGTACGATGAACATCGGCACACGCGTGCCGTCCTTGCTGGCGTGGAACACCTGTTTTACCTCATACGTCTCAGGGTCGAAGTCCACCTTCGGCTGCCAGAACACTCGCTGCTCGCCCGTTGCAATGTCATACTGGAACACCGTGTTCGGGTAGTTGAACGACCGGAAACCGAAGAATGCCGTGCCTTCATCCTCCGCTCCGCTGAAGTCGGCCTCACCCATGGTGGGAAGCGCGATGCTCCGGACGAATGTGCCGTCAAGCTCATGCACATCAACGTGCGTGGACACATGCCGCAGATACGAAACCACGAGCTTACCGCCTGCCACCTGCACCTCCTCCATCACATGCTCGCCCTCGGCCACAACGTCTTTCCACAGGGAAGGCTCGGGCCTGCCGAGGTCGATCTCCACCAGCCGATAGTTTGGCGCACCGTTGTTCGTATGTACCAGCAATTTCCCATCCGCATGATGGACCACCCGATGGTCGTGGTCAAACGTGCTCACGATCGGCAGGAAAGCACCTTTTTCGCCCACCTTTCTATAGTGAATGGCCTGACCGCTCGTGGACTGCGTCTCATACAGCATCACCACCTGACCGTCATGGGTGACCTGCACCCCATAGTTTCGCATCGGCTCCTCCGCATTCCAATGCACCAGCACATCCTTCTCCTGAGGTGTCCCCAGTTGGTGGAAATACACCTTATGAAACTCATTCCGGCCCGAATAGGCGTCCCCCTCCGCAGGGGCATCATAGCCACTGTAGAAGAAACCGTCATCCAGCCACGCCATACCTGAGAACTTCACCCACTCAAGTTCCTCCTCCAAGTGCCGGCCCGTCTCTATGTCTAGGACGCGGATCGTGTTCCAGTCCGACCCAGACCCCGAAACCTGATAGGCCAGATACTTTCCATCACGGGAGAAAGAGGTGTTTCCAAGTGCCACGGTGCCATCCTCCGAAAGCGTGTTCGGGTCGATCAGTACCCGGGGTTCCGCATCAGGGCCGTCCTGCACATACAGCGGACTCTGGTCCTGCAGCCCGTCATTGCGGTAAAAGAACCATTTGCCCCCGCGCACGGTGGGGGTGCTATATCGCTCGAAGTCATACAGCTGCGTCAGTCGCTCCCTGATGCGTTCCCTGTCCGGCAGGGTGCTCAGGTGGGCGAAGGTCACCGCGTTCTGCGCATCGACCCACGCTGCCGTCTCCACGCTGTTGTCGTCCTCCAGCCAACGGTAAGGGTCGGGCACGCGAACTCCGAAGTAATCATCTACCACGGTCGTGTCCTTGCGGGTTTCGGGATAAGTCAAGGTAGTGGACTTGGGTTCGCGGCTCTCGCATCCGATTGTGACGGAGAGACCCAGCAGTGCAAGATTTCTTGTGCGCATGTTTCCATTTTCAGACCGTGCAAGGTAGCATCCGCTCGTCTTTTCTTTTTTTCGGTGAATGATAACGTCAAGTTCAACAATGGCTCTTCGGTGCGCTGCGGATGTCGCTCTAACTTTGACCCCCCATTTTTCTCGGGGAAAGACTCATGCGCCTTCTGCTGCCCTGTCTCATCTGCCTCCTGGCCCTGCCTTCATTTGCGCAGCGCGTAACGCAGACCATACGCGGCACGGTGACGGACGAGGATTCCAAGGTACCCCTCATCGGGGCCACGGTGACGCTCGTAGGCAGTGAGCCGCTCACTGGCACAAGCACCGATTTAGATGGGCGTTTTGCCATCGAGGGCGTGGCCGTGGGCAGGCACACCCTCCTGGTACAGTACCTCGGTTACGAGCCGAGGGTCATCCCCGAGATAGACGTGGGCAGCGTGCGCGAGGCTGTGCTCGACATCACCCTTGCAGAGAGCACGCGCCAGTTGGAGGAAGTAGTGGTCTCGGCCCGTTCGGATGGCAATATGCCCAACAACGAGATGAGCACCGTCAGCACCCGTTCATTCTCCTTGGAGCAATCGGAGCGTTTCGCAGCCAGCATTAACGACCCGAGCCGCATGGCGCTTTCGTTTGCAGGTGTCAATCTCACCGATGATGTGACCAACGAGATCGTGATCCGGGGCAACTCTCCCCGTGGGCTGCTCTGGCGGCTTGAAGGTGTGGAGATCCCTGTGCCGAATCATTTCAATATAGATGGAGTCTATGCCGGCAACGTGTCGCTGTTGTCCAACAACCTCCTCGACCAGAGCGATTTCAGCACAGGTGCCTTCCCCGCTGAATACGGCAACGCGCTCTCTGGGGTCTATGACATCCGCCTGCGCACGGGCAACGACCGCAAGCGGCAGCACACCGTGCAGTTCGGGCTCCTTGGCCTCGAGGCATCGAGCGAGGGGCCTTTCAAGAAGGGTGGTAAGTCATCCTATCTTTTCAACTACCGCTATTCCACCCTCGCCATCTTCAAAGCTATAGGAGTCAGCCTTCCAGGCGACCTCATCACCGGCTTTCAGGACATCAATCTCAAACTCAACTTTCCAACGAAGAAAGCCGGGGTGTTCTCCGTTTTTGCCATCGGGGGCATGAGCAACGCCTACTTCGAACCCGAGATGGACAGCACCAAATGGGAGCGCAATTCCAGATGGGACGAGTCGCGCGTCAGGCAGGACAACCGCACCAGCTTCCTCGCCACAGGCATATCCAATCGCTATATCATCAACGAGCGCAACTATGTGCGCACCACCGTGGCATTCACCCACAGCGGCACCGACCTCGCTCACAGCTTCCTCACCGACACCTTCTCACTCTACGAGTACTGGCGGTTCAAGGTGAACAATAATGCTGTGCGTATCGCCACGCAGGGCAACACCAAGTTCAATGCCCGTCACCACCTGCGCTATGGTGTGAACTATGACCTGTTGATGTTCTCTCTCAGCGATGGCTCCGTCTGGGACACGGGTTATGTGGCCAAAGGAACCGGGCATTTCATCCAGACCTATGCGCAGCACCGCTACAAGATCCGAGATGACCTCTCCGTTACAGCAGGCGTCAATCTCAGCTATTTCAATGTGAACGACCGACTGTCGATCGAGCCGAGGGCGGGCCTCACCTACAGGCCACACAGACGCCACGCCATCGGGCTGGGCCTCGGCCTCCATAGCCGTCAGGAAAACCTCGCCTTCTACCTCGTGCAAGAGGAGTTCACAGACCGCTATATCAACCGCGGGCTCGATTTCAGCAGGGCATTCCACGCAGTGCTGTCCTACGACCTTACCATACTGCCGCGACTCACCGCCAAGACCGAGTTCTACTTCCAGTATCTGTTCTCGCTGCCCGTATCGGCCAGCAGGACGAATTCCTACGCTGCCCTCAACGATAATTTCGCCTACCAGCGCAGAGAGATGGTGAGCAGCGGCCTTGGTATGAACTACGGTGCAGAGCTCACCTTGGAAAAGGGCTTCTCTAAGAACTGGTACGCGCTCTACACCCTTTCGCTCTACGAGTCGCGCTATCAAGGTTCGGATGAGATATGGCGCAACACCCGTTTCAATGGCAATTTCATCACCAGCGTGACAGCCGGTAAGGATTTCCGGGTCGGTAAGGAGAAGCGGCACGTGATCGGACTGAACCTAAAGGCGTTCTGGGCGGGTGGCAACCGCTACACGCCTTTCGACATCGAGGCGTCCATTGCAGAGAATGACCAGGTTCGCGACCGCAGCCGAGAGTTCGAGTCGCAACTGAGCGACTACTTCCGACTCGATGCCCGCATCCACTTCCGTCAGAATTTCAAGAAGTTCGCCTACGAGTTTTCCATCGATGTGCAGAACACGACCAACCGTAGGAATGAGATCAAACGCAGGCTGAACCTCGACAACATGCAGGAAGTAGCGCGCTATCAGCAGGGCATTCTCCCTATCGCACGGTTGCGTGTCGAGTTTTAGATGGTTTTGTCAATATATATTGATACTTTCGCAGCCTGCTGTCAAAAACCCCTTTTGGCTGATTAGATATTCAAAATCAGTTCTTTATTTCAATGAAAGGCATTTTCGCTTTCGCTGTATTGATCGGTTCTTTGTTTCATTCCGAGATGATTCTCGGACAACTGAGGCCGGTGAGTGTGGTTTACGATCACGTGATGTTCAATTACTCAATCACCCGCTATGTCCCTGTCTGGGAGATCAAATCTGAGAAGAATGCCAAGAAGGGGCTGCTCTCTCAGCACAGCAATTTTTTCAGAGAGGTCAGTCCGAACGGCTTGGAGGCGTTCAAAGGTCTGATCTTTGGCAAGGCCTTCGTCCCATCCGAGGTGGAGGATATGGATGCGGCCACCTTGGAATCGCATTTGGAATCTTACAGCTTCACGATTCATTATCGCGTTCAGTACCGCAACCACAGCATTTTTCTGGCGCATCTGAACAACAGCGATGTCCGTTCGGTCATTCCATTCCGCATAGAAGGCAGTCGTTGGATCCTTGACCCCGATTTCGCGGAGTCCGAGCTGTACGCCCTGCTCAGTGACCGCAATTTCGACCCTTACATGGGGGTCATGGGCCGGCCTGTGGTGCTCTTCGGCTTTGAGGAACAGCCCGACCGCGATCAGTTCTTCGATTACTCCGGGAGAGGAAATCACGGCAAGGTTCGCTCGGCCTCGATTGTTGACGGCCGCTTCGGTGGTGCTCTCAAGCTCGCTGGTAACGTGGCAGGAGCAGCAACTCTCGACAACGTCGGTATCGGCTCCTCTGCTTTTCAGGTTGATTTTCATGTGAATGTCCCCAAGATGGTCTACAACACTGAGAAGGTGCGCGGTCTGCTCTCCATGACCGCACCGAACGGGAAGATGGTCACGTTGGAACTCGTAGGCAATGATGTGCGCCTCAAATATCCTTGTGCTACAGGTATCGCTGAGGTGAAATGGCGGTACACGCCAGACATCTGGAGCCGTGTGAGCATCACTTTCAATCCCAAAGGAGTGGTGGTGAACATGGATGCCGACCAAGCGGCCTCATCGACTACACCTTCACAGTTTGACCTGAAGGGTGCTCGGCTTGTCATTGGAGCTGAGAATGGTGTCAAGGCTACAATGGACGAGTTCCGCATCACCCGCTGATTTTTCCCGAGTGGTGTATTTTGCACGGCAAACTCCGTGCAACAAATGGTTACCACAGATCTCATCACAACGGCCGGAAGGTTCGTCAATGCCACTGACAGTCACATCTTCCTTACGGGGAAGGCCGGCACAGGCAAGACGACCTTCCTGAGGAACATTGCCAAGTCTACCCACAAGCGTTTTGTCATCGTTGCCCCAACGGGCATTGCGGCCCTCAACGCTGGAGGTGTGACCATCCACTCACAGTTCCTGCTGCCCTTTGGCACCTTCATCCCTGACAGGCAGGCACCGGCCGACCTGGGTTCCGATTCCAACTACTACACCCAGCGCACCCTTGCCACGCGCCACCCTTTGAACGCACCGAGAAGGCAGGTCCTGCGCGGCATAGACCTGCTCATTATCGATGAAGTTAGCATGTTGCGTGCTGACATTCTCGATGCCATCGACTACAGGCTGCGGGCTGTGCGCAACAACTTCTCGCGCAGCTTCGGTGGCGTGCAGGTGCTGATGATCGGTGACCTCTACCAATTACCGCCCATCGTAAAGGACAGCGAGAAGGCACTCATGTCGCGTTACTACCGTACCCCGCATTTCTTCGAGGCCAAGGCGTTGCAGCAGGACGGCTTCGTCTTCGTAGAGCTCGACCGCATCTTCCGCCAGCGAGACGACCGCTTCATCTCCCTGCTGAACAACCTGCGCAATAATGTGGTGACAGCTAACGACATCACTGAACTCAACCGACACTATACCGACAATCCTCCCACATCCAGTAGTGGCGAGGACATCATCACCATCACCACGCACAACTACAAGGCAGATGACATCAACAGGCGGGCACTAGTACAATTGAAGGACCCGAGCCACTTCTTCGAGGCCGAGGTAAAGGGAGATTTCCCCGAATCGGCCTATCCTGTGCTGCCGACTATCGAACTGAAGGTCGGCACGCAGATCATGTTCGTGAAGAACGACTCTGAGAATGGCATCTATTTCAATGGCAAACTGGCACGTGTAGAAACCATTGACGATGACGGGGTGCATGTGCGGCTCTCTGGGTCGGGCGACATGTTCACGCTGAGGGAAGAGGTTTGGGAGAACAAGCGCTATTCGGTGAATGAGCGCACCCGCGAGATGGACGAGGACGTGATCGGCACCTTCAAGCAGTATCCCGTCAGGCTGGCATGGGCCATCACGGTACACAAAAGCCAGGGGCTGACCTTTGAGCGGGCAGTGATAGACGTGGGGCAGGCATTCGCCCCGGGACAGGTATATGTGGCCCTATCGCGGCTCACATCGCTGGACGGGCTGGTGCTCCGCACACGTATCGACCCATCGGTGGTCTCCACAGATGCTGAGGTCATTGCGTTTTCAAAGAAAAAAGAGGAACAAGGCGACCTTGATCCTATCCTCGAGAAACGACAAGCAGACTATCTGCTGAGTGTGCTCACAACCACCTTCAACGCATCGGATGTGGAGGGCGACCTCTCACAGCTCATGCAGAAGCAGACAGTGTGGCAGGAGTTTGAGGATGCGGGAATGCGCGAGGCCCTGCCACAATTGGCACGTTTCCTTGAGGCCGAGCGTGAGAACCTGTCCAAGTTCCGCACACAACTTCAGCGGCTGCTTTCCACCGATGACCGCGTGCAGCTACTTCATCGCATTTCAAGTGCGTCAGATTATTATGGTAAGAAGTTCAGGGAATGGCTGCGCCACCTCCTCATCCACACCTCTGAGGTGCGGATGCTCGCCAAGACCAAGACCTATGCCGATGCGTTGGCAGAGATCGACCTCCTTCTGATGAAGAAATGGGACGAACTCCAGAAGGCGCGTCAGTTGGCCGATGACATCCTCAGCGGCCGGGATGTGGCCGCCCCTGAGGGGCTGACTGAGAAGAGGGCCTCTTTCCGCTCAGAGGTCATCACGGAGGTGCGTGAGCACGTGGCCGCCAACCCCAAGAATCTCGGCACGAAGACGGGCAGGGCTCGGAAGCAGAAAGACCCATTGGCGGAGCCGAAGCCCAAAAAAGAGAAGGGCGAGACCCAACGGACCAGCATAGAGATGCTGAACGAGGGGCTTTCTATTGATGAAGTAGCGAAGAAACGCGGCTTGCAACCCTCCACCATCGAAGGGCATGCCGCCAAGGGCATTGCAGAGGGCGTGCTCGATGTGGGGCTTTTCCTCACGCCAGAGCAACTGGCCGAGATCGTAGCGGTACTGCCCGAATCGGAGGGGACTGCAATGGGCGAGGCCCGCGAGAAGCTGGGAGGCAAGTACAGTTTCGGGCAACTGCGAATGGCGCTGGCCGCCAAGGCGAAAGCATGATGCCTACCGTTTGCCATGCGACCATGCTTCACAGGGTCGATGAAGTAAATTCGCGGCCCATACAAACGCATCATGGCAGAAGACCGTTATCAGCACCACGACTACTATCTCGTTGACGAACTGCTCACCGAGGAACAGAAGCTCATCCGCGACACGGTTCGCAGCTGGGTGAAGGCCAACGTGTCTCCCATCATTGAGGAGTATGCGCAGAAAGCTGAGTTCCCGCGTCATCTGCTCAAAGGGCTGGGCGAGATCGGGGCTTTCGGGCCTTACATCCCACAGGAGTATGGTGGCCCAGGTCTGGACCAGATCAGCTACGGCATCATTATGCAGGAGCTGGAGCGCTGCGACAGTGGTTTGCGCAGCACGGCATCTGTGCAGAGCTCGCTGGTGATGTTTCCCATCTTCAGCTACGCTACCGAGGAACAGAAGCAGAAATGGCTTCCCCAACTTGCCACTGGCGAGCTGCTTGGTGCCTTCGGTCTCACCGAGCCCGACCACGGCAGCGACCCGGGAAGCATGGTCACCAACATCAAAGACGCGGGCGACCATGTGATCCTCAATGGTGCCAAGATGTGGATCAGCAACGCCCCCTTCGCGGACATCGCTGTGGTATGGGCCAAGGACGAAGAGGGTGCTATCCGTGGCCTTGTGGTGGAGCGTGGCATGGAAGGATTCACCACGCCTGAGACCCATGGCAAGTGGAGCCTACGCGCATCGGCCACAGGTGAGTTGGTGTTCGACAACGTGAAAGTGCCCAAAGGCAACCTGTTTCCAGACATCCGTGGACTGAAAGGCCCGTTGAGCTGCCTCAACTCGGCCCGCTATGGCATCGCCTGGGGTGCGCTTGGTGCTGCACTTGACTGCTATGATACCGCTCTTCGTTACTCCAAGGAGCGCATCCAGTTCGGAAAACCGATCGGCAGTTTTCAGCTTCAGCAGAAGAAGTTGGCGGAGATGATCACTGAGATCACCAAGGCCCAGTTGCTCGTCTGGAGGCTCGGAGTGCTAAAGGACGACCACCGTGCCACCCCGCAGCAGATCAGCATGGCCAAGCGAAATAACGTGGAGATAGCCCTCCGCACCGCGCGTGAGGCCCGCCAGATCCTCGGAGGAATGGGCATCACAGGCGAATATCCCATCATGCGTCACATGATGAATCTGGAGAGCGTAGTCACATACGAGGGCACGCACGATATCCATCTGCTCATCACTGGCATGGATGTTACCGGTTTCAACGCCTTCCTTTGATTTCAGCGCAGGATGATCTCAGTGACCATCTCGCTGCCAATGGCGGAGTTGATTTCGCGCATAATCTGACCGCGAGCGAGTGAAAGCTCGTTTCGCAGCACCGAGCTGTCTAGTCCCACGGTAAGCTTGCCACCATAGAAACTGATGTAGGTCGTGTGGTTCCTAACCATCGGCCCCAGCAGATCGCCCCATAGATGAACGATGCGGGTCTCTTTGGCCTTACGTGCTGCAGGGTGCGCGTTCAGCCAGTCATCGATCACTGCTTTGATAGGTTGCTGAAAGGAGGCGCGTCTGCGTATCATGAGAAGGCCGAAGGTAATTCGTTCAGATGGGTTGTTTCAAGTGGACATGTGTTTTTCATGGTGATATTTGAACGACCTCGTTTTTTACAGATATCACATTCTATCCCCTCAATAGGGTATGCCGTTTCCCCGAAATAGGGGATTGTGGGAGGTGGATATGCTGCCCAACTTTGCCACGTTATTTAGAAAGATTCCAAATTGCCTGCTCGTATTCTTCATATCAGTGGCAATCTGCTCTCACGAGTGGGTATGGCATCTATCATCACAGAGGATGCTGCCATCGAGGGCATTGACCATGCGCGCACCGTTGAGGAATTGAAGGAGAAATTCACAGCAGGCACTTACGCGCTGGTCATTGTTTCCGATCTCTTTGCGCCTGTCAGCGAGCAAGACGTGCTTGCACACCTAAAAGCGGTCTCGCCCGATCAGCGGGTACTGATGATCTCTGAGACCGATGATGCACGCGCGGTGCTTGCCAAGCTCGAGCAGGGCGTGGACGGCTACCTAACCCGCGAGTGCGACCGCAACGAGATCATCCACGCTGTGTATGCCATCATAAAAGGGGAGAGATTCTACTGCAACAAGGTGCTCAACATCCTGGTGGACCGTCACATTTTCAAGGATGATATTGAAGACTGCTCGGCCACCAACCTCACCCAGCGCGAGACGGACATCACGCGCCTCATTGCCGAGGGCAAGAGCAGCAAGGAAATCGCATCGCTACTCAACATCAGCCTCCACACCGTGCAGACCCATCGCAAGAACATCATGCGCAAGCTCAATGTCAACTCGGCCTCGGAGCTGACGCTGTATGCCGTGAACACGGGGCTGCTGCAGGTGAGGAGGTAGCCTGAAGTCTTCCATTCCATCACCCATACCCTCCATCGGGTATCCCATCCCCATTTCTTGGTAATGCTCATCCCTCTAAGTGGGCAGATGCAAATTGCCCTATCAAGGCGATTGACAAGGGTTTGAAGCACAGGTAGTTTTGCTGCTGTTTAGAATCATTCTAAATAGAAAGCAGTCTAACTTCAAATCAAGATGAGAAACTTTACAACTACAATGGTGCTGGCCGCTGCTATGGCGGTTGGTGCAAACGCCCAGACCGTGGTCGAGGATGAGGTCATCCTCGGTGCGGGCTACGCCAATGTGGCCTTCTACAGCATGGCCGATGGTGAAACCTCCAACATCCCCAACAATGATTGGGACATCGCATTTCAGGTGAGTCCGATGGGTTCAGGCATCCGTATCAACGGACAGGCGGGCGTGGAACTGTATCTGTATCCCAATGGTGATACCACTGCTTGGGAGACACTGGATATCACTGGCATAGACGGCTGGGCGCAGCGCTATGATTCAGACGCGGAGTGGTCAACGGGTGCATTCAATCAAGTTAGCGCATCTGCTTTCGACCTCGGATGGGGGACTTACAGTATGATCACTCACCATGTAACTGGAGACCGCCTCTTTGTGATCAAACTGGTCGATGGCAGTTACCAGAAAATCTGGATCAAAAGACTGGCAAGTGGCACTTACACTTTCCGTAATGCCACTCTTGATAACAGTATGGACATGACCCACTCCATTGCCAAGGCCGCTTATGCTGGCAAGAACTTCGTCTATTACGCACTCTCAGGCCAAGCGGTGCTTGACCGCGAGCCATTGACCGCAGACTGGAACCTGCAGTTCGCCAAGTACATCGGTAGGTTGACAGGAACAGATACTTACTATGCCGTGACAGGCGTATTGAGCAACGCTGGCACCCTTGTGGCGAAGGCAGAGAACGTGGACGTGACTACCGCGCAGCCCGAGAATTTTGAGTTCGATACCTTCAACATCTCCGTCATCGGCTATGACTGGAAGAGTTTCAACAGCCAGAATTTCCAGTTCGAGCTCCAGCAGAATCTGTGCTACTTCGTTCAGGATCCTGGAGGCGACATCTACCGTGTGGTTTTCACAGGTTTCAGCGGCCAGGCCCTCGGTAAGTTCGAGTTTTCCAAGGAGCTGCTTACGGACAGCGAGGTGGGCATTGCCGATGCCGAGCGCAGCTTCCCGCTGGCAGTTTATCCGAACCCAGCCATAGGTGGTCAGACCAGCATCGTGTTCGAGCAGTCGTCACAGACGGCCTTCGCCCGCGTGTTCGACATGGGCGGCCGCGAGGTGATGGCACAAACGCTGCACGGGCAGGGCTTCGCGCAGCGCAACCTCGATGTGAGCGGCCTCGGAACTGGCATCTACGTGCTCCGCTTGGAGGACGGCAACCGTGTTTCCACCATCAGACTGGCCGTGCAATGAGAGTAGGTATCATGGCGAGGCTTCGCAACAGAGCCACGGTCATTGTCCTTCCCCTGCTGATGTGGGGGTGCGGCCAGACCGTTCAGAAGAAATCAGCTGATGAATCCGTGAGGTTCGACACCTCGCGTATCGTATCGTTGCACGGGACGGTCACCGAGACCTTGGTGGGGCTGGGGCTGCAATCGAGCATTGTGGGGGTGGATGTCACCTCCACCTACCCGCCCGAACTGGCTGAACTGCCGCGTGTGGGCCACAATCGCAACGTGTCGGTAGAGGGGGTGCTCTCGCTGTCTCCCACGCTCATCATCGGCACAGAGGGCAATCTGGACGCAGCCACCGAGGAGCAACTGCGCGGGTCGGGAGTCTCCTTCCTTCTCCTTCCTCACGGACAGGATGTTGATGGGGCCAAAAGCCTCGTCCGCTCCCTTGGAGACACGCTTGGACTTCCTGACAAGGCATTGCCCATCATTCTGGGAATAGATGCTTCCATGGATAAATTGGCCACACTCGACCCCGCACCCAAGGTGCTGTTCATTTATGCACGGGGGGCGGGAACGCTCATGGTGGCGGGCGAGGGCACGCAGCTGCATAGCATCATCGGCCTTGCGGGTGGGGTGAATGCCGCGATCGGTTTCAGCGACTTCAAGCCGCTTACGGCTGAGGCTGTGATCGCTGCCGACCCCGATGTGCTGCTGATGTTCGATTCTGGGCTGGCAAGCCTCGATGAGGGCGGAATCAAGTCCATTCCTGGGCTGGCTGTCACGTCAGCTGGCCGCAACGAAAGCGTTATCACCATGGACGGTCAGTATCTGTCGGGCTTCGGGCCGCGCACCGGTCAGGCCATCCTCGAATTGAACCAACGTTTTCGAGAGATAATCCAACCCTGATGATGCAAGGCAGGACAGGCACATTCATGCTGTTTCTGGCATTGGGCCTTGTGGCCGTGGTGCTGGTGTCTGTGGGCGTGGGGGCCATGCAGCTCGGGCCTGGCCGCGTGCTGCACATCCTGCTTGTCGCCATCGGGCTTGCCGACATGGGCGGTATATCGCCCACCGAGCTGGCCGTGGTCACGCAGGTACGGCTGCCGCGAGTGGTGGCGGGCGTGCTCATCGGGGCATCGCTGGCCGTGTCGGGTGCGGTGATGCAGGGCCTGTTCCGCAACCCGTTGGCCGACCCTGGCCTCATCGGCATCTCGGCAGGGGCATCGCTTGCGGCCGCATTGGTCATCATCGTGCTGTCGGGCGGGGTGCTGGGCGCTTGGCCGCTCTTCGGCCGTTTCGGTCTGTCGGTGGCGGCTTTTCTCGGAGCGGCCATCAGCGGGGTGGTGGTCTATGGCATCTCGAGAGCGGGCGGGCGCACCATGGTGGCCACCATGCTCCTTGCGGGCATCGCCATCAATGCCATTGCCATGTCCATCACTGGATTCCTCACATTCCATGCTGGCGAGGCGCAGCTGCGCGACATCACCTTCTGGATGCTCGGCAGCCTCGGTGGGGCCACTTGGGGCAGTGTGCTCGGCATGTTGCCTTTCGTGTTGCTGCCGATGCTGCTGCTGCCATCGCTGCCGAGGCCGCTCAACGCTTTCGCTTTGGGCGAGACGGATGCGGCCTATCTCGGTGTGAACATCAATTCCATGAAATGGCGTGTGGTGCTGGTCACCACCATGACAGTGGGCGCATCGGTGGCGGTCGCTGGGGCCATCGGCTTCATCGGGCTGGTGATACCGCATGTCGTGCGTTTGGCCATCGGCCCCGACCACCGCACGCTCATCCCCGCCTCCATGCTGCTCGGTGCCACGGTACTGGTGCTGAGCGACCTGCTCTGCCGCACAGTGCTGGCTCCTGCCGAACTGCCCATCGGGGTAGTGACGGCCCTCATTGGCACACCCATGTTCATCTCACTCATTCTCAAGGAGAAAAGAACGAATACACTGTTCGCATGATTCTGGCCCGCGACATATCCTACACCGTCAATGGAATTGACATCCTCAAGGGCATCTCCTTCGGTGCGGAGGCGGGCAGCTTCACGGCCATCATCGGCCCTAATGGGGCGGGTAAGACCACACTGCTCCGCATCATCGCCAATGCGCTGCACGCCACATCGGGCGAGGTGCGATTGTTCGGCAGACCGCTCTCAGAATGGGATGCCAACGAGCTGTCCAAGGTGCGGGCGGTGCTCTCACAACGGGTCGAAGTGGCCGTGGGGTTCCCAGTGCGCGAGGTGGTGATGATGGGGCGTTATCCACATTTCAGGACAAACCCGACCGAGGCCGACAGGCGCATCGTGGCGCAGGCGATGGCAGATGCGGGCGTCTCGCATCTGGCCGAACGACCCGTGCAGACCCTGTCGGGTGGGGAGCAGCAACGGGTACACCTTGCCCGCGCCATAGCCCAGACCTCAGCTGAGACGGATGACGCACCTCGCCTTCTGCTGCTCGATGAGCCTGTGAGCAACCTCGACCCGCAGTATCAGTATGGAATCCTGGACAAGGCGCGCACCTTGGCCGATAGCGGCTTCTGTGTGGTGGCGGTGCTCCATGAGATCGGCCTTGCCGCCACCTATGCCGACCGCATCATCGCGCTACGCGATGGGCGTCTCGTATTTGATGGCGATGTCGATGCCATAGTCGGGAGCGATCTGTTGCACGGGCTTTTCGGTCTGCCGCTGCGGCTGGTGGGCGATGCGGACGGATACAGCCTCGTACGTGCAGTGCCGCTCGAAGGAGCACCCCAAATCCGAGCGTTTCAAAGTGAGTTCATCTGAAAAATCATCATCAATCCAAAAACAACAAAGCCATGAGTGAGAAAGCAAATGCATTGAAAGAGCGTTACCTCCGATTGAAGTCGCAGCAGCCCAACCTGCGCATCCGCAACTGTGCCGACCAGCTCGGTGTGAGCGAGGCCGAGCTGCTCGCCACACGGGTGGGTGAAGGCGTAACCCGACTCCGCCCTGATTTTGAGGGGATATTGAAGCGTGTCCCAGAACTCGGTCATGTAATGGCACTTACCCGAAATGATGATGTGGTGCATGAGCGGAAGGGTGAGTACCTCAATGGCAGTTTTGGGCCTCACGCCAGCCTTTTCGTGGGCGAGGACATTGACCTTCGCATTTTTCTCAGTGCATGGGCCACAGCCTTCGCGGTAGAGGAGGAGGGGCATGGCGGCAAGCTGCGCAAGAGCCTCCAGTTCTTCGGCAAGGACGGGCTGGCCCTTCACAAGGTCTATCTTGAAGGCAAGAGCAACGCTGCGGCCTACGACAGCATCGTGGCCGATTTCCGCGACAGCGAGCAGTCGCCAGAAGTGACCGTGACCCCCGCGCCCGCGCCTGCGGCCGAGCTGCCCGACAGCGAAATTGATGTGGACGGCTTCCGACAGACGTGGCGCGACCTCAAGGACACGCACGATTTCTTCGGGATGCTCCGCAAGTACAAGGTCACACGCACCCAGGCCATGCGACTTGCCCCTGCTGGCATCTACGCGGTGAAGGTGGGCAACAGCGCGCTGCGCGAGGTGTTCAGCCGTGTGGCCGAGCGTGGGGTGCCCATCATGGTGTTCGTAGGGAATCCAGGCATCATTCAGATACACACGGGGCCCGTGCGCAAGCTGGTGGACCACGGGGAGTGGTTCAACGTGCTCGACCCCGATTTCAACCTGCACCTGCGCGAGCCAGCTATCGTGCAGAGTTGGGTGGTGCGCAAGCCCACGGAGGACGGCACGGTGACATCGCTGGAGCTTTTCAATGCCGCGGACGAGCTTATCGCTACCATTTTCGGCAAGCGCAAGCCAGGCATCCCCGAGATGGAGGAGTGGCGCGAGGTGGTGGCCGAGGTGGAGTCGTTGTTCGAGACCGTTAACGCTTGAGGATGAGCCGTCTTCCGAGAGTTGATCAATTGATCTATCGCTGCGACTTCGGCCATGTGGTGCGCTGTGAGTGTGGGCTGCTACAACTCACGTTCGGTAATGTGCTCACGCAGCTCAACTGGATGGGCTTCCTCAATCTGGCCGATTCCATCCGTTTCATGTGGAACGACCTGCGCGACACGCCAGAGGGGCAGCGTATTCTCATCCGCACTCTGCACGAGGGGCTTTACGTGAGCCTGTTTCCCCACGAGATGCATCAACTGGTGGAGCTGCTCAACTGCGCGGAGCTGCAACTGCGGGCAGAGGCACTGCTGGCAGAGGGGGCGGTGGATTTTGGCGAGAAAAAGGAAGGATGAGAGCACTTTCTACCTTGGTCATCTTCTGCATGTTGTGGTCAGTAGCGCATGGCCAAACCACCATCACCATCCTTGATGACACGGGAAGGCCACTGCCCTCAGCCCATGTCATTTTCAAAGAAATGCAGGGCCAAAGCGAAACGACCATGCTGGTGGATATGGACGGCAAGGCGACCATCCCTGCCTCATTCACTGGTCAACATCCCCGTTTCATTCTCCGCGCAACCTATCTCGGCTTCAAAGCCACGGCCGATACGGTGAATGCTGATGCAGACATCATCATACGGATGAAGCCCGACCCCTTCGCGCTGGAGCAGGTGGTGGTCACAGCGCAATACGCACCGACAAGTACCGACAAGGCCATCCATAGCACTAAGGTCATAGACCGCAAGCGCATGGAAGCCCAAGCGGCCGTCACCCTGCGCGATGCGCTGCAAAAGGAGACCAACATGCGCATCTCGCAGGACAACATCCTCGGCAGCGGCATCTCCATGCAGGGCATTTCGGGGCAGAATGTTAAAATCCTGGTGGATGGTGTGCCGATGATCGGCCGCTTGGACGGCAATATCGACCTGAGCCAGATCAACCTCAACAACATCGAGCGTATTGAGATCGTGGAGGGGCCGCTGTCGGTGAACTACGGCACCGATGCGCTGGCGGGGACCATCAACCTCATCACCAAAAAAGACCAGACCGATGACCTGCAAGTGGGCCTGCACGCCTACTACGAGAGCGTGGGCCAGTACAACACGGACGGGCGCATCGGCATCAGCCGTGGCAAGCATTCGGGCAGCGTGAGCGGTGGGCGCAACTATTTCGGGGGATGGAGCGCGGGGCAGCCCTTCTTCGCGTTCCCAGAGCAGACGGTGGCAGACAGCTCACGCTTCCGAAGCTGGAAGCCCAAGGAGCAATGGTTCGGGCAGGCGCAATACCGCTATCAGGCCGAACGCTGGTCGGTGCGGGCGTATGGCGACATTTTCCGAGAGGAAATCCTTAACCGTGGCCGTCCGCGTGGTCCGTTCTTCACCAGCGCGTTTGATGACACCTACCAGACCGCCCGCTACAATGGTGGCCTCGATGCCGATGTGCGCATCGGGAAGCATCATCATGCCAAGGTGCTGGCCTCTTACAACGACTTTGAGCGGGTGAAAAACTCGTGGTTCCGCGACCTCACCACGCTGGAGGCCCTTCCAGTGCCAAGCGTCACGGAGCACGACACCTCTCGGTTCACGCTGTGGATGAGCCGTGGCACCTTCGCCCGTGCCAAGGCGGGCGCGAAGTTCAACTACGAGGCAGGCTACGACATCAATGTGGAGACGGCCTACGGAAGGCGCATCACGGACGGGCAGCAGACCATCGGTGACTACGCCTTCTTCGGGTCGATGGAGTACTCGCCCATCGCGAAGTTGACCATCCGCCCAGGGGTTCGCTGGGGCTACAACTCGGCCTATGCCGCACCAGCCACGCCATCGCTGCACGTGCGTTGGGAGGTGGGCAAATTCACCGTCAGGGCCTCGTATGCGCGGGGATTCCGTGCGCCATCGCTCAAGGAGCTGCACTTCGAATTCGTGGACATCAACCACAACATCACGGGCAACACCGAGCTGATGGCCGAGCACTCGGACAACGTGACCGTGAACCTGCGCTGGAAATTCCTCCGCGACCAGACGGCCCTGAGGCTGGAGCTGGGCGGCTACTACAACGACATCCGCAACCTCATCACCCTCGGGCTGCGGCCTGGCACGCAGGAATACACCTACATCAACGTGGGGCTGTTCCGCACGGTGGGCGCACAGTTCAACACGCACCTACGTTTCCACCACCTGACGGCCGACATCGGTGGGGCTTATGTAGGACGGTACAATGTGCTTTCCGAATCACTCACCGCGCCCATGTTCAGCTTCTCACCAGAGTTTCGCGGTGCCATCACCTACGATGTGCAACCTTGGAAACTCAGTATTTCACTGTTCTATAACTACATAGGCGTGCTGCCGACCTATCTGACCGATGGCGAAGGGGGTGTGCGCATCGGGCAGCAGGACGACTATCATCTCATGGACCTCACGCTGGCCAAGACGCTGTGGAAAGGCCGCATCACCTGGAGCATCGGTGCCAAGAACCTGCTTGATGTGACGCAGGTGAACGCTGCGGGCGGTACGGGTGGGGCGCATTCCAGCGGTGGCGGGGCCGTGCCAGTGGCCTGGGGCAGGAGCGTGTTCATGGGGGTGAAATTCAATGTGGGAGTGAAGATGAAGAAAGGCTGATCGAATCATTATCAACGAATTACGAATGTTTACGAATCTACGAATGGGGACGAAGGACAAATGGAGAGGGACGGGAGAAGGGCGGCTTGGGCTACCTTTTTCAGCTTTCATCTTTCTGATTTCATCTTTCCTCTCTGGATGTGACTTGGGCGAGATCCCCGTGCCGCCCCACGAGCCCGGGGAGGTGCAGACCGTGCAGGTGCGCATGGGCGAGGACTATCGCAACAGCATCCATTTCAGCATCGTTACGGGGCAGGAGCTACGCAGCCACGTGAAGACCACTTGGGACCTCGGCTTCGCGGCTCAGGAGGGAGAGTATCTCATCCGACTGAACGGCTCGAAGGTGATGGCCGCAGCAGTTACGGATGAGTTCTGGCTGCGCGATGTTGAAAATGCGAGTGGCGCGGATTGGAGAGTGGACGCGCCTTCGGGTCATCCCGATTCCACTGCCATCGGCTACTGGCGTGATGGCAGGGTGCGACTCATCGACCTCGGATTCAGCATCAGTGGCCAGCCATTGGGTTTTGCCAAGATGCGGGCCGAGATGGCCGAAGGGGGCTATCTGGTGCATTTCGCTATGCTTGCTTCTGCCGATTCTTCCAACATCCTTATTCCCCGCGACCCGACAATCAATATGGTCTGCGTGTCGCTGGATGGCGCAGGCGACATCGTGCCGATCGAGCCGCATCGTGATGATTGGGAGCTGCTCTTCACGCAGTACACGCACATTTTTGTGGAGGAAGGTGAGGTGATCCCGTATCTCGTCACTGGTGTGCTGACCAATTCCTCGAAAGTCAGCTCTGTGAGGCTTGACGCTGTCAATTTCGCCTCTATAGATCTCAAAATGGCCGAAAGCCTGGCCTTCTCCCCTGCCATCAACATCGTTGGCTACGACTGGAAGACCTACAGCTTCGACACGGGCAGCTTTATCATTCATTCAGACATCAGCTATGTGCTGCGGCTGTCCGATGGCTCGTACTACAAACTCCGTTTCCTCGATTTCTACACACAGGCTGGCGAGAAGGGGGCACCGCTCATAGAGTATCAGCGGCTTTGAATTTTATGCAACATTGTTGCATTAGTGAGAAAAAGCCTATTTTTGCATCACTGTTGCAAAAATGGAACCGTCCTCACCCTTCATCCCAACATCGCATCCTGTGATGACCTGCAAGGGCTTGTGGCCATTCACAGGGCTGAGGTGAACATCGCCATCTGCCACCGCGAGCTGACGGGGCTGGTAGGGCAGGCGGAAGCACTGGCGGGCGCGATGGACGACCTTGCTCTCTCAGGTGCTCCTGCGGCTATCATCCGCCAGTTGGAGTACCATCCTGAACTGACCCGATTTCCTGATCTGCAACATGATATCGCCATGCTGGTTCGGCATTTTGCGGAGCTGAGCGGCACAGCAAGACTGAGGCTGCTGCTCGCCACGGTGAACACCAACATGTGCCGCAGGTTCCACACCGATATGAACGACCTGCGCCTGCTCTGTACGTACACAGGGCCTGGCACATTGCTGCTGCCCGAGGATGCCGCTGACCGCAAGGCTCTGCAAGGTGGTGGCGACAACGACCGCATCGTGCGCGACCCCGATGCCATTGTGATGGCGGGCGAGACGGATGTGGTCATCCTCAAGGGTGCGCTCTACCCCAAGGACGGCACACGGGCCGCCATCCATCGAAGCCCCACCGTAGAGGAGACGGGCCAGCGCAGGCTGCTGCTGCGCATCGACACCAACGCTTTTCTATCCTTTTGAAATGATACCACTCACCTACGGGCAATGGAGGCAGTGCATTGAGCACGACTGCGGCATCAGGCTCACACCCGATTTCATGCACGAACGTCTTGCCGTCTATGTCGATGCGGGCAATGAGGAGACAAAGCGGTTCATTTCCCTTTACGGACAAAATCACCTAAAAAACATCATCCAATGGTACAGTCAAGCATTAAAATGACCCTCACAGCGCTGCTCACAGGCATTTGGCTCACAGCTGCCGCAGCCCTTCCAGGCCCGTTGAGCAACATTCTCGGCTCTGGGGACGGGCTTACTCCGTCCACCGCATTCCATGCCAACAGTGCCGAAGAGCAGTACATGGTGCTCCGCCACCTGTGCATCCGTCCAGAGGTACATGCGCTGGAGATGGTGGAAGGCGTGCTGTTCGATGTGTACATCACAGGCAGCACCAAGGTCTATTTCACTCACGGCCAAAGGCCAAAACCCCTCTGAACCAGATGAACAACAACAGAAAACTCCCCGTCACCGTCCTGAGCGGCTTTCTTGGTGCGGGCAAGACCACGCTGCTCAACCATGTGCTCCACAACCGCGAGGGTCTGAAAGTGGCCGTCATCGTCAACGATATGAGCGAGGTGAACATCGATGCCCAGCTGGTGAAGAACGAGGGCATGCTGTCGCGCACCGAGGAGAAACTGGTGGAGATGAGCAACGGCTGCATCTGCTGCACCCTGCGCGAAGACCTGATGGTGGAAGTGGAACGCCTTGTCAAGGAGAACCGCTTCGACTATCTGCTCATCGAGAGCACGGGCATCTCAGAGCCTGTGCCCGTGGCGCAGACCTTCACTTTTCGGGATGAGGAGAATGGCATTGACCTGAGCCGTTTCAGCTACATCGACTGCATGGTGACGGTGGTCGATTGCCTCAACTTCTTCAAGGATTTCGGCAGTGCCGATACACTGATGGACCGCGAGCTGACAGACATGGAGGGCGACCACCGCACCATCGTCAACCTGCTCACCGACCAGATCGAGTTCGCCAACGTCATCATCCTCAACAAGACCGACCTCGTAAGCCCCGAGACCATCGGCATCCTCAAGGCCAGCATGCAAAAGCTGAACCCCAACGCACGGATCATCGCCTCCAGTTTTGGAAAAGTGGCCCCATCGGCCATTCTCAACACGGGGCTTTTCGATTACGATGAAGCGGAGCAGAGCGCGGCATGGGCCGAGGAGCTGCGCAAAGACGGGCATATACCAGAGACCGAGGAGTACGGCATCAGCTCGTTCGTGTTCCGCGACCAGCGGCCCTTTCACCCAGAGCGTTTCCTCGACTATGTGAACAACCGCTTCCCGTCCACCGTCATCCGCAGCAAGGGCATGTTCTGGATGGCATCGCGGCCGCAGCAGGCACTCACGTGGAGCCAGGCGGGCGGCTCATTGCGTGCCGACAGCGCGGGCGTGTGGTGGTCGAGCATGCCGTTCTCGCAGCGCATCCGATTCGCGGCATTCGTGGAGAACAAGGACGATATCGAGAGCGGATGGCACAAGGACTTCGGTGACCGAAAGAACGAGCTGGTCATCATCGGGCAGGAAATGGACGAGGCCAAAATCCGTAAGGAGCTGGAAGAATGCCTGCTCACCGAGAAGGAACTGACGCATTACCTCGCTGGCGGCAAGTTCACAGACCACTGGCCTGTGCCCGTGGCGAAGCCGCTGGCCGAGGCGGAGATGTGATTTGTGACCTTGAAAAATAATTATGCAACAATGTTGCATATACAAGCATCTTACTTACTTTTACATCATCGTTGCGTTAAACACTTGAACTAAATCCCCATGAAAAAAATTCTTCTTCCACTCTTTACCATCGGATTATTCACCCTCTCAGGTTGCGATGAACATGACCACGACCATGGCGATGTGACCATCACCTTCCTGCACCCGACCAACAATGAGGAGATCACTATGGCTGAAGCCGGCAATGTCGAGATTCACGTTAAATTCGAATGGGAAGGAGATGCAGGTGAGGCGGTTGAAGTGAAACTGATCGCTGAGGTTGAACCCGAGGTGGTCATCGTTGACTTCGACCAGCATCAACACGACAAGGTCTTTGAGTTTGAACAGTCTTACAACCTTTCTTCATACCCTGTAGGTACAGAATTCCATCTGGAGGCCAAGGGGTGTGAGGACCATGACTGCGACAAATACAGGGAGGCCAGCATTCATTTCAAGCTGGTCGAGTGATCAGTGTTTTGGTTGGACACGATCTCTCAGGGGTGGCTTCGGCTGCCCCTTTTTCATGAACGAATCCTTTAACGAACTTTGAGCCATGAGAATTTTCAATCAACTGCTTTCACTTGCGCTCATTTCGGCAGCCGTGACAGGTTGCAGCGAGGCTGACACCGAGCGGCCTGTCATCAGCGACCTGATGATCACCCCGCAGCCAACCGCAGGCCTGATCTGCGGACAGCAGGAAGAGAATGTCATTCAAGTGAACACGGGCGATAGCATCACGATTTCCTTCACAGTTTCGGACAATGAGGAGTTGTCCCAATACAAGCTGGATCTTCACAGCAATTTTGACTGTCATGGCCACGCGAAGTTGGAGGAGACAACCGTGTGGGAGGTCATTGAGATTGAAGGTATCTCAGGCACCGAGGCGTTTGTATCGTCCACCTTGGTGGTTCCTGATAGTGTGACGGCCGGGGCATACCATTTCAGTATTCAGGCAGCTGACTTCTTCGGTAACGCTGCCAAGACCGAGATTTTCGGCATCATAGTGCGGAATCTTGAAGATACTGTGGCCCCGACCCTTGTGGTTTCGGAGCCCTCGGTGAGCAGTATCTTATTGAATCTGAGCGATTCGATACCATCTGATTCCATTCGTTTTGTGGGAACAGTTTCGGACAACCGCGATCTGGAGCAGGGAGGAAATGGCAAACTCGAATTGCGTTACTGGAGGGTAGGTTCACCCAATACTTTTGACCTTTTCAATATTCTTTTCGTGCTCGGTACGGGTCCGTCCATTGATTTTGATTTCACGGTCACCGTTCCGGCCACGCTAGTTGCGGGAGACTACATCTTTGAGCTGCGTGCGTTTGATGGTGTCAACAATCCATCGAACACCATACAGTACAATGTGACCATAGAATGATGGAAACAGATAAGCTGCTGCGATCGCATGGGCTGAGGGTCACGGCCTTCCGAAAAGAAGTACTCGGGCTGTTTGTCGGTGCCAAGATGGCGGTGGATAGCCGCACCATCGAACAGCAGCTTCATCCGGCCGACCGTGTCACAGTCTATCGCACCCTGCGCAGCTTCGAAGACAGTGGCATCATCCACCGCATTCCGGATCCTTCGGGAGCGGTGAAATTCGCACTGTGCAATGCAGGTTGTGACGACCATGCCCACCACGATAGCCACGCCCATTTCCATTGCAGTGCCTGTGATGCTACCATCTGCCTCGATAAGCAGGAGGCTATTCACGTGAACACACCTGCCGGTTTTTCCGTTAGTGAGACACAAGTGATTCTTAGTGGTGTTTGTGCCGATTGCAACGATGCATGACCGAAGAGTGCTGAAAATGGGGTCTCGTGTCGATGGATATAAGGTCTTAACACTGTCTCGGGTCAATTTCAGTCTGCATTTTCTTGCTATCCTTTTTCACATCATCTCATGTGTCTCGGTGATGGCCCAGAGTGACTGGGAGCTCAAAAAGGATATCAATGGCATCCGCGTTTACACCAAGGATGTGCCTGGCGCATCATTGAAAGCGATCCGTGCTGAGACGGTGTTCGATGCCCCGGTGACCAACTGCATATCGGTGCTCAAAGATGTTGCTGGGTTTACCACGCTTTTCCCCGACTGTTATTATTCCGAGCGCATTAAGAACCTTGGTGATACGGTTCAGTTGCAGTACATCAAGTTGAAGGCCCCATGGCCTGTCACCGACCGGGACTATGCCTACAGATATGTTTTCAGGGCGATGGGCAACGGTGCGGTTAAAGTGATGTCTCAGTGCTTGCCTGATGCTTATCCTCATAACGGGTCGCTGGTGCGGCTCGACAAGGGTGAAGGCTACCTGCTTTTCACACCTGTGGCCGATGGCCGCACAAGGTTCGAGTACCAGTTCCATGGCAGTGCGGGTGGCAGCGTGCCGGGCTGGCTGGCCAATTCAGCGGTGACCGATTCTCCGTTGAAAATGCTGGAGAACTTCCAGCAAATGGTCAAGGAAGACAAGCACAGAGGTAAGAACTACGGCTTTATCCGTTGAGAATCGATTATCGTTGATTCTGGCCGCACTTACTTTTCCAGCAATTTGAACAACTCGTCCAGCCTTGGGGCGATGATGATGTCCGTCCTGCGGTTCTTTTTCCTTGCATCGGGCGTGTCGCCTTCCATCAACGGAAGGTACTCGCTGCGTCCGGCTGCGGTCAGTTGGGTGGGGTTGAGGGATGATTCGCTGGTGAGTATCTTCACAATGGACGTGGCGCGCATCACTGAGAGGTCCCAGTTGTCCTTCACTTGTCCGCTTCCTTTGTAGGGCACGTTGTCGGTATGCCCCTCGATGAGGATGCCCAGATCTGGCTGGTCTTCCAGCACCTTGGCGAGATTTTTCAACGCATCGCGGCCTTTGGCGTCCACTTGCCAACTGCCGGACGCGAAGAGCAGGCGGTCTTCCATTGAAACATATACCTTCCCGTCCCTTTGCTCCACGGTGAGCCCTTGGTCCACGAAACCGGTCAGAGCGTTTGTTATCTTGTCCTTAAGCCTTGCCACAGCGCTATCCTTGGCGGAGATCATGTCCTCAAGTTCCATGACGCGGAGTTCACGCTCCAAGAGCCCCACGCGGGTCTTTTCCAGTTCTACCTTCATTTGGTTGAGGTCTTTCTCCAGCTTGTCCAGATTACCTTCTTTCCGCGAAAGGGCCAATTCTGCGTCTCTCAGTGCATCCTGTTTTTCCTGAAGGTCCCTGCGCGATGCTTGCAATTCATCGGTCAATCTTCGGGCATCTGCTACGCTGCTCTCCTTCATGCGGTCTGTGTTGGCGAGCAACTTGTCGTAGGTCTCGGTGAGCTTGTCATAGTTCTTGACGAGTCTGCGATGAGAGGTGCCCATCTGTGCGGTATCGTTGCGCAGGATGTTGTTCTGCTTGCGGAGTTCGTCCAGCTCGCTCTGCATGTCTGCAGCACTGGCGGTAAGATTCATGTTCTCCGACCGCAGCCTCGCACGCTCTTCCGCGCAAGAGTTGAGCTTGGACACCTCGTCATGGAATTTCCGCTCTGAAACGCAGGAGCTGAACATGAGCATTGTGGCGAAGGACAGGGTCAGGAGTCTCATTTTCCGATGGGTTGGTTATTGGTCAAAGGTATCCGCGAACAGTGCCATGGATTTTCGTCCAAGGTGGGTTGTTCTCACATCCTCTTGTTAATTGTGATCGAACGGATATTGGTCACTTCGGGCAGATCCAGCGTTCTTGGCACGGCAATTGACAACTGCAGTCCATTCACTCACAAAATCAAAGGAATCATGAAAAAGCAAATCGGAATTATCGCATTGGCTGCTCTGTTTGCCATCCCGGCCGCAGCGCAAGAGGCGCAGAGCCGCAAAATGGAAAATACGCGAGTAGAAGGTGAGAGAAAAGGCGAAGGACAGCGTTTTCTCGACCTTCCCGGAATCACCGACCAACAACGGACGCAGCTCACTTCCATCTTTCAGGATGTGAGAAGCGTGAACCAGCCCCTTCAGCAGGAGATGCGGGCACTTAGAGAGAAGCTCAATCATCTCAAGTCCTCTCAGAATCCGAACCAGAACGACATCAATGCCCTTATCGACAAGATCAACGGGCTGAAAGCCGAAATAGAGAAGACCCGCACGGCAGGCGAGATGAAGGCACGGTCCATCCTTACCCCGGAGCAGCAGCAAGCACTTGAGATGAAAGTGAAAGAGCACAGGCAACGCTGGGAGAAGAGCGAGAACCGCGAGCACCGTATGAAGATGGAGCGTAACCCTGGGCAGATGCGATCTACTGAGGACAAGTAACCATTGACATCGGAGACAACAAGCCCCCGGACGGAAACGTTCGGGGGCTTGTTTTTTGGCTTATCGTTGATTCTGACAGCACACTCCTATAACTTGACCGGGGTCATGTATTTAAACTAAGGTACCAGGATCACTTGGTATCGCTAAAAAAATCAATGAAGTATGGTCACTTTAGTGATTGAAACAGTTTGTCCGTCAGTCACGCGGAGCAGGTAGTTACCTTCAGATAAAGGTCCGGAAAGATCTAATGAAACCTGACTCGAGGCTGCCAAATGCTCAGAAATGACCGGTCGCCCGCTGAGGTCTATGACCTCGATGATCAAGGAAGTACCCTCTTTCCAAATATCTGATTCGATAATGATCGGGCCGCTCATCACAGGGTTGGGATATACTTTGATTCGTCTTTTGGCATGTTCAGCAACTCCATCTGGCTCCATAGTGACGGTGAAATCGGGGACTGCGGGATGCTCCTCTGCATTTCCAACACTGTCGGTCGCCACAACAAAGAACTCATACGTGCTACCTGTCTGGCCCAAGAAAGCAGTGCTGTTGATGTCGTTGGCAAAGGAAATTCCCATCCATTCTTCTCCGTTTTCTGAGACAAATAGCGAGTAGCTGCGGATGCCACTGCCATCATCTGTTCCAGACCAACTGATGGAAACCTCCTCGGCACTTACCATCTCATGACCATCTATTCCGCTTTCAGGGGCAGTCAGGTCCAGCCTGTTGGTCCACACATCAGTTAGGATCGGAGCATTGACATCAAAAACGATGCTGGCAGCATTGTCTATGACCGTGCCGTGGGCAAGACCGTTTTTCGGTCTGATGAAGAAGGATACACTGCCCTCTCCCTCTGGTGAGAGAACATTGGGTGGAAGGAATCCACCAAGCGGATCTTCTGTCAGTTCGCCTGTAAACGGATCGATGGTCGTGAAATCCCAAACTACAACTCCAGTCAACGTGTCCAGCTCACCAGCGATGTGCAGCAATACCGGCTTCCACGGTCGTAGGTCAAGATGGTGTTCTATTGAAGTAGCGCTGCCTGCATCAGGCTGAACAAGAACAGTGTCAAACTGCATCGGGCCGAATCGGAATGAACTGATGTCAAACACTTCAGTGTCCAATGTATCTGTGATCGTTACGGTTTGGGCAGGAGCGGTAGCCGCGTCAATGTTCTCGAAAAAAATCACATATGGCATATCTTCAGGATAAGCGATGTCGTTGTGAGTGCCATATCCGGAAGGTCCAACCTTGGCGTTGGGGTCGAGCGAGAAGATCTGAAAAATGTTCCGTTTTCCCATAATACCGGGCATACAGTCCAGCATTCCTGTATAGTATCCGTAAAAATTGGCGAAGAGCACGGCTGTTCCTTTGGCCACCGCACCGATCCCGGAGAGGTTTATGCCACAGTCCACCGCTACCACTGCCCAGTCAAGCATCCAGCTGCCGATATCCTTTAATCCTTGCTCACTGTACTGATCGGCCTGTTTGAAGACGTTTTTGCCGACCGACCAAACACATCCTACTCCTGGAATGACAGAAGTTCCTACGTCAACCAATCCTTCGCCTACCACACCGATAACGCAATGAGGGTTAAAAGGATTGACAAATAGTGGGTCTTGCAATGCCAATTGGATCATCATCGGCTCCGTGCTCTTTACCTTGAATCGAATACTCTGAACAGAGTTAGCAGGTATGTTCGGGATGTAAAGCGGGTAAAGGATTGCCCCATTTACATCATCGAAGGCCGTATCTACCTCAATCCAAATGTCCAGATCGGAAACCAGCCCATCGATCTCGTTCTCTACAGCATAGTTGCTTACGGTGACCTGGAAGTCAACGAACTCCACCTCAAGACCAGCAACATTACTGAAAGCCAGATACATCGGAACGGCCCTTGCGTCTATGTTGGAGGTGTTCCCGTATGTTACGGTGTACGTCTGCCAACGACCCAGCATTACCATTTCTCTGCCTGAGAGGTGTGCGAATGGAGCGGGTTCTTCGCGTGGTTCAACGGTAAAAGCTGCAGGCAGGGTCATGACGGTGTCTCCTGGAATCTCCACCACCACATCATACTGAGCTACTGGTGCATCCGTGAAGTCAAAAGTGACCATGATAGACTCTCCGAGGCCATTCATTGAAAGCAATTCAGGGGTCAGCGTTGTGCTACCCGATACGAGTGTAAGCAATGATGATGCTGTGAAGCCTGAACCATGCACCACCGCAGTCATGATTCCCTGCCCCGCATGGTCACTTTCAATGCGGTCGAGCGTGGGACGGACTTCGCTAATGCCAAGTGCATTAGAGGCCATCGTGTAAAGACCAACTGCTGGTGCGTTGAGTACGGTGACCTGCCTGGTGTTGACGTTCACGGTGGACCCATCAAGTTGATTCCAAGATATTCCACCATTTCCTGAGTGAAAGACCTTTAGTTCGGTGGGTTCATTTCCATTGAGGATATCCTCATCGTAGTTCAGGATGATTCTTGAGAGTGTGTCTTCCCAAGTAAGGGGTGCGTTTCGCACCCGCCAGAACCTTCTTATCCCGTTCTCAGTGCCTGATGCAATCTGCTCCCCGAAAGTCTCGACTTTGGCAAGCGACACATTACAACCCATACCGTACCGTAGTTGTGCCTTGTAAAAGTTGTTGTCGTAGTTGGCCTGGCAGTTGACCTCGCTGCTCCAGAACACGTTTCCGTAGTTTTTCATCTGTGCGGGGGCAATGCCGGCCACAAGCTCCAGTTCAGCCCCGGGCAGAACCTCCACCCATGGAGCTTGAGCTCCTACCATTGGGGTGAGAGATGGTATCGCGTTGCTGTGCATCAGTCGAAGTGTATCCTCAAATTCAATGAACGTGGCGGTAATGGTGCCTGCATCCAGTTGGCGGGGAACACTTCCGGAAAACCGCACTCTCCAAGCATCCCATAGTCCTTGATTCCAAGCACTGCCATAGATGGTTTGGCTGTTACTTTGATAACCTCCCATCTGATTGACAATATGTCCGAGGTTGGTAAGGTTTCCGGTAATCACGGTGTTCACAGCCCCGTTGGACTGGTTGATCATCGTGTCCAGCACCGCCACATTCCCATCCAGCGTTACAGAGGCCTCAAACGCAGCACGATCGTGCAGCACAAGGCTGTCCCCGCGAATCGTCAGCGGTTCTTGAAGCACGGTCCCCAGTTTGGCAAGCTCTGAGAATCGCAGGTGCATGGCATTGTTTACCACGCCTTTGCGAATACCTCCTTCACCTTTGAGCTCCAAGTCGTGACCCTGCACATCCAGTTCGGTTATGTTGTCCAGATTCAGTTTGCAGGACAATCGGAGCGGGCCGTCAGCCACAACATTCCCACCGCTCTTCTCGCTAATGATTTCATTGATGGTCTCAAAAAACATCCCAATTGAACTCGCGATCTGTTGGTCGTTCCCACCTTCGAGATAGACCCAAGAGGGCGTCCACGTGCCATTGTTCGTGATGTTTCCATGAACAGCCAACTTGAACCCTGTGCAGTACAGGTATCCTGAACCTGTTATCGTCCCATTGTTCTGAATATCACCCAAAACTGTTAGATGCCTTACCCCTGGGGAATCGCAATTCACACCTATATCGACAAGCGTTCCTTCAATAGTGAGATTGTGGCACTGTGTCCCTAACGGAACCTGAACAGTTCCGTAAATCACTGCATCATCAACAGATGTTGGCACCTGACCTCCCACCCATGTATTCACGTCATTCCACGCCCCGCCCTGCGGGACTGACTCTATGATCTGCTGTGCTTTTACAATTTGCCCGGACGCGATGAGTAATGAGGCTGCAAAGAGGATGATTGCTTTTCTACACATGGTTTGCTAAGATCAGTTCAGTTCACAAAACTGAAGCACCTGGAGAGCATCATTCCTGACCATTGACATTCGTTCAACTGATTTTGATCAGCATAACCGAACTGTCAGCATGATGCGAGTATCAGTAGTTTTTAGGCTTTGGGCCAATCGTATTCCTCACCCCAGATACCTCCCCACGATCGGCATGCGTCTTCCCATCCCGAAAGCCTTGCGGCTCACCCGCAGCGTGGGCGGGGTCTGGTAGCGTTTGTACTCGTTGATGTTGACTAAGCGCAATATCCTGTTCACAAGTGCCTCATCATGGCCGAGCGCGATGATTTCCCTTGGGCCCTTTCGCTCTTCGATATAGAGGAACAGGATTTCGTCCAGCTCGGCATAGTCGGGCAGGCTGTCGCTGTCCTTCTGGTCGGGTCTTAGTTCTGCACTAGGGGGCTTGGTGATGAT
This sequence comes from uncultured Chryseobacterium sp., assembly GCA_964500205.1. GTDB lineage: Bacteria > Bacteroidota > Bacteroidia > UBA10329 > UBA10329 > UBA10329. The sequence goes on from CAZCNS010000007.1 coordinate 221,614, forward strand.
ATTGCGCGGAATGATCTCTGAATCGCGGTTGATGAACTCTGCCAGCGCATAGACTTCCATCTTGTAGAGGTCACCGATGACGGACAGACCCCCGTTCATATCGCCATAGATAGTGCCGTAGCCTACAGCCGCCTCGCTCTTGTTGCTGGTGTTGAGCACGATGTTGCCGAAGCGGTTGCTCACGGCCATCAGCAGCAGTCCGCGGATACGGGCTTGCAGATTCTCGTCCGCAAGACCCGCGGGCGGCCCACCGAACACGGGGGTGAGATCGGTGCGGAAACGTTCGTAGGCATCCTCGATCGGCACGATGTCATACTGCGTTCCGAGGTTCTTGGAAAGCTGCACCGCATCATCCACCGAGTGCTGCGAGGAATGGGGCGAGGGCATCAGCAGCGTCCGAACGTGTTCCGCACCCAACGCCTCGGCCGCGAGGGCCAGTACCACAGCCGAGTCTATCCCCCCGGAAAGCCCCAGCAACGCATCTGTGAAGCCCAACTTGCGGAAATAATCCCGGATGCCGAGGACGAGGGCGGAGTGGATTCTTTCAATTTTCGAGAGGGACGGGGGACGGGAGACGGGGGGCGAGGGAATTTGCGCTAGACAATTTGAAATTTGAAATTTTTCATCCTCCCCGCCTGATAGAACGAACTGGGCCGAATCCTCCCCGAAATAGCTGAGTTCGGTGATGACTTCCCCATCCGAACCGAGGCCCATCGAGCCGCCATCGAAGATGAGCTCGGTCTGCGCTCCCACGTGGTTGCAGTAGAGCAGCGGGAGGCCATATTTCTTACAGTTAGCAGAGAGTACGCTGATGCGCTCCTCGCGGTGGGAGTAGTCGAACGGTGAGGCCGCGATGTTCACCATCACATCGGGGCGGTGCGCCAACAGCTCGTCCATCGGGCTGACGGTGTAGAGCGGGTCGTTGATGTTCCAGAGGTCCTCGCAGATGGTGAGCGCGATGCGGATGCCATCCACCTCCACGATGCCAAATTCGGTGTTCGGCTCGAAGTAGCGGTACTCGTCAAACACATCGTAGGTCGGCAGCAGGGTCTTGCGTACGGTCTGCTTCACCTTGCCGTCCCCCAGCACAAGGGCCGCGTTGTACAGCCCCTTGCCGCTGGGGTTCGGATTGCGGACGGGCGCACCCACGATGGCCGTGATGCCCATGCAGTGCGAGGCGATCTCCGCGATGCTTTCCTCACAGAGGCGGATGAAATCGTTGAATTCCAGGAAATCCCTCGGAGGGTAGCCGCACACCGCCAGTTCGGGGAAGACCGCCAAGCGGTCGCCCGCCTCCTTGGCCTCCGCTATGGCCGCGATGATCTTCCGCGTGTTATCCTCGAAATTCCCAATATGGAAATCGAGCTGGCAGAGGCGGATGCTTAGGCTTTGGGCCATCTGATGTTAAAACCGCAAGTACTTGCTGAGTGAAACCGCAAAGTGCGCAGAGATTATCCGCAAAGTGCGCAAAGAGGAGTATTCCACGGTCTGCAATTACAGCATGTCTCTCTGCGTCCTTTGCGAGTCCTTCGCGCCCTTTGCGGTTAAAAAAGGATGCCGATGTTCAATGCCACATAATGCAGATTGGCCGCCATCGAGAAAGTACTTCTATTCGCAGGGTCTCGTGGATCCAGCCCATTTTCGGGCGAGGTGTAGAAGATGCCTTCGCTCTCATCTATTCTGGTTCCATTGGCATCCCTCAGCACATCAATGAAACCATGATGGTAGGTTACGCTGAACACGAGAGAGGTGTTGCCGGAGAAGTTCCATTCTGCTCCCGCGCCCACACGGAGGCGTATGTTCGCGAAGCTATTCTGATTGTAAATGTCCCTGTAATCCAGCTCAACCTTGTTGGGGCTTATCGTACCGGTCGAGTCGAGGAACGCTCCGGTATCCTTGGCCTTGGAAGATACCAGCACGGACAGGTCCGCCCCTACCTGAGCGAAGTAGGTGAAATAACCTATCTCATTGGTCATCAGTTTCATGGTGAGTGGAATGTTGATGTAGTCATTCCGATAATTTCTGGCCATGAGTCTGAATGTCTCACCTTTCTCCGCCCCGTCCTGTTGAGAGACGTAATAGGCGTTGTCAAACGCGAGGGCCGCGCCTGCACTCTTCCACTCCAGCCCGAAGGCGAAGGCGTAGTTGTTGGTGATGGCGTACTCGCCCATCACACCCGCACCGAATTTCAACCTTACTGCATCACTCTCAACTCCCGCAGAATTAGTCGTAAAGAAATCAATGGCAGGGGCGATGTTGAGGCCCATTCGGAATTTCCTGCGCTCCTTGGGGCCAACGGCCATGTCCTGTGCAAGGACGCTCCCGCAGAGGAGCACGAGTACTGCTACGATTACTGGTCTTCTCATCTCAATGGTCTTTTCTATGGGTGAATGAAAATGAGGTCGGATGCGGGTTGTCTAACTTCGCACCGCCCTTGAGGCTTTTTCTTTTCGCTGACAAAAATAGCCGTTAACATTTCGGGCTGATTGACTAATGATCAACTGCATTCCTCAAAGGTTGTCTCAACCGTTCCTCTCTCTTCTTTTCGTGGTGGCGATCACTGGATGCGAGCGCAACCCGCACCTCATCGACCTCAGCGGCTCGGAGGTGCAGTTGGAGCTGAAACGGCTGGACGAGGACCTTTTCGAGCTGAAAGGCAATGAGGTGGAGGAGGTCATCCCGCAACTGGAGGCGCGTTACGGGGATTTTCTGGAGGACTACACCGCAGGGGTGCTGCGCATAGGCCGCGTGGGCGACCCCGCCTTCGCGTACAGCCTCGCGCAGTTCGTCACCGATGCCAGCATGAGGTCGCTCTATGACGACAGCAGGAAGCACTATGCAGAGGTGAGCGACCTGCACCGCGAGCTTGACCTCGCCTTCAGCTATTTCCACCATCATTTCCCCGACAGCACCGTGCCGGAGGTGGTGTTCAACATATCGGGGCTGAACTACGCCATCATTGCCACACAGACTACGCTGGCCATCGGGCTGGACATGTTCCTCGGTGCCGACTACCCCGCCTACCCGATGGTGGGGCTTCCGCAGTACATGTTCCGCAACATGAAGCGTGACCAGCTCGTGCCGCAGGCCATGAAGGGCTGGCTTCAGAGCATGTATGAGGAGACCGCCCCGCAGAACACGCTGCTGGACCAGATGGTCTTCCACGGCAAGATCCTCTACGCCCTCGATGCGCTGCTGCCCGAATGGGAGGACTCGGCCAAGATCGGCTATACCCGCGAGGAGATGCGCTGGTGCGAGGCCAGTGAGAAACAGGTCTGGAATCACCTGCTGGAGCAGGAGCTGCTCTACTCTAACGACCAGATGATGGTGAACAAATGGGTGAACCAGGCCCCGTTCATCGCAGGCATTCCCAAGCAGTCGCCAGGAAGGCTGGGCCAGTGGGTGGGATGGGTCATTGTCCGCAGATACATGCAGGAGAACCCCGATATCACCTTGCAGGAACTGATGGCAGACACCGACCCGCAACGCATACTTTCGCGCAGCAGATACAAGCCGGGGAAGTAGGTAGTCAGATTTTCAGCTGGTCAGCGTCTCAGCAGGTCGGTGACTCCCCGAAGCATGTTTCACTTTTCATCTTTCACATTTCATCTTTCAAAAAATGTCCCACACCTCCAACATCAGCTTTACCGTTTCCCTTGACGAGAACAAGGTTCCAGAGAAAATAGATTGGCATGCCGAGGATGCCGGCATGGACAGCAAAATGGACACCAAGGCCATCATGATCTCCGTTTATGACACCGCCAGCGAGGACACGCTCCGAATGGACCTCTGGACCAAGGAGATGAAGGTGGATGAGATGAAGCGCTTCTTTCATCAGACGCTCGTGTCGATGGCCGACACGCTGCAACGTGCTACCAACGAGGATGCCATGGCAGCGGACATGCGAGATTTTGCGCGACATTTTGCTGAGAAGATGTTTCCTCAGTGATGACCGCTGGCAGCAACTTGCCAACCATTTTTTTTCTTGTCGCGTCCTTTTCCAGCAGCCCGACTATATTTGTCGGTTGTTTGAAACGAACCATTTGAAATCCGGGATTCTATGCGATTCTCTACTCTCTTGAAAACCACAGCCTTGGGTATTGCCACCCTTGCAAGTGGACTCAATCCGCTTTTTGCCCAGACAGAGACCCTCATTTACAACAAGGGTGCGATGTTCTTCATCAACGGTGGCCCGAACGATTCAGCGCTGGTCTGGGTGGACGGTCACGTGGTGAATCAGGACAGCATTCTGATCAACAAGGGCAAGATGATCATCAAGGGCGACTTTGTGAACAACGCCCAGAGCGGAGGCTTCAACACTCCACCTCTGCTGTTATCGGGCAACAATGGTCTCTTTGAGGTATACGGCAAGTGGGAGAACAATGGTGTGTTCAATGCCGGTTCGGGGCAGGTGCGCTTCATGGCCGATGATACCTTGACAGGAATCACAGGAACTGCGGTGACAAGATTTAACGTGCTTACCCTTGACTCTGCTGTGGTGCGCACCATGACCATTGATGCCGAGGTAGGGCCCAACGGTCGTCTGGAGCTCAACCGGGGCGAACTCGCCACGGGATTCAACACCATGTGGGTGCTGAACCCGAATACTGCGGCCATCTCTCGCTTTAATCCTTGTGTCACTTGTGGCTTTGTCAGCAGCCTCGGCCCTGGCACGTTGGCCCGGGCCACCAATCAGGCACAGGATTACCTTTTCCCGGTCGGCTCGAGCTTCATTGCCGATCCTGGAACATCCGAGATCCGGTACCGTCCTGTGGTGCTCACGCCTGAGACTGCTGCGGCAGATACCTTCCACGTCCGTTTTGCCAATGTGAACCCTGCGCCATTCGGCTTGCCTCTCGACCAGACAGATGAGACCATCTGCTACGTGAACCCAAAGTGGTATCACCGCATTCACCAGCAGAGCGCGGCCAATGCCACGGCAGGTGTAGGCATTGCCTACACGCTCTCTCCCGGCACTGATTTCGATGCCAACACTATTGCCAAGTGGAACCCCGTCACCGCGCGTTGGGAAAACCTTCAGAACGCGGTTGATGGCTCGTTCTTCCCTTACAGCCAGATATACCGCGATGGTTGGGATGGCTTCCTTAGTGGCAACGGAGACTTTGAGAACAACTATGCGCTGGCTTTCACTTACCCTGATTTCCCTGAAGTGGAGGGTGACACTGCGCTGTGTGCAAGGGAGGCTCATACGTACAACATGCCTACCAACGGCTCTCAGTACGAGTTTGTCATCGTGCCAGAGGAGGCAGGTGTCATTGTGGCTCAGGACCAGTACTCTGTCACTGTCGAATGGAATGATGTGGGGCAGGGCACGCTGCAGGTCACTGAGACAGTGCTGAACACAATCAACGGTGGGTGTGAAGGACAGCCTACGCTTTACAATGTCGAAATATGGCCGCTGCCCACAGCGAGCTTCAATGTGTTGCAAGACTCTACGCTGCTCGAAAATGGCGGGGGCATTTTCATAGGTGATATCTTGGATATGAATGATAGCAGTGTGCTTGCCGAGGAATGGGACTGGGATTTCGGTGACGGCAATTCTTCAAGCCAATCCAATCCATTCCATATCTATGATGCTGTTGGCGAGTACGATGTTCGGCTCATCGTGACCACCGACCTCGGATGTCTGGATACGTTGAATCAGATAGTCAATGTTGTGGAAGGTGTCATCGTACCGAATGTGTTCACTCCGAACGGTGACGGCTTCAACGATGAGTTCAATGTCCGCACGAGCGATATGGGACCATTTGCCATGGCCATCTACAACCGTTGGGGCAACATAGTTTTCGAGACTGTTGCGCCTGAGATCAAGTGGGACGGCACTACCCGTGCAGGTGTTGCCGCTCCGGCAGGAACCTATTTCTACACCATTACCAAGGCTGAGATGAACAGTGGCAATGTGATAGATAACGAGCAATCCAACTTCAACTTCAAGGAGACGGGCTGGGTACAGCTCATCAGATAAGGAACTTTGACAGCTCTCAAATGAGAAGGGAGCCTGCGCTCAGTGCGCAGGCTCCCTTCTCATTTGAGAGAAACGAAGATTGGCGTCAGAACTTGCCTTTCAGCTCGGAGTTGAGCTTTTGGATATATCCAAGCATTTCGTCACGTCCATCTGCGGTTTCTGAAGATGTGAGGAACTGAACGGGCAGTTCGTCCCATGTTTCGAGCATCTTCTGGTTGTAGGCCTTGATGTTGGCATTACGCTCCATGGCCTTCAGTTTATCCATTTTCGTGAACACCATAGAGAATGGAATACCCGACATCCCGAGCCACTCCATAAACTCCAGGTCGATGACCTGAGGGCTGTGGCGTGCATCAATCAGAACGAATACGTTCACGAGGTTCTTACGTTGAAGGATATAGTCTGCTATCATCTTCTCCAGCTTCTCCCGAAGCGGTTTCGGGACTTTTGCATAGCCGTAACCGGGAAGGTCGACCAGATACCATGCCCCATCCACCTTGAAATGATTGATGAGCTGGGTCTTACCTGGGGTTGCACTCGTCTTGGCGAGACCCTTGCGCTGCATCAGCATATTGATGAGTGATGACTTGCCCACATTGCTGCGTCCTATGAATGCATACTCAGGACGGTCCGGCTTAGGGCACTGAAGCACGGTTGGGCTGCTGACCAAGAACTCTACTTTGGTCTGAGGCGCAGGATTGTTGTTTGACATGGCGCAAAGATGAGCAGGTTGTGATATACTTCATCTACGCTACTATTAACTGATAATGGTTAACTGATTCGTTCCGAGTAGGTGCTTTTATGACATGGGAGCCACATTAAAGCTGGGGGGTGTTGGCTGGAAACAATGTTCTGAAGATGTTTTTGCCTTTTTTTGCAACGCGTATTCACCCAAAACCAAATTTCAAATCAGATGAACAGATTCTACCGTTTCGCTGGAGGTCTTCTCTTGATCTCTACAACTGCTATCGCGCAGACTCAAACCAAGACACAGATGCCATTGATGCAGCGTGTCAAGCCGACCACGGATGCCGTGGCACACAACTTCATCGGCAGCAGGGACGGTGTGGAACCAATCTGGTCTGACGATTTCTCAGACCCCACCACTTGGGAGCTTTCCACTTGGCAAGGAGCACCACAACTCAATTGGCAAATCGGAGTGGGGTTGGAGAACACAGGAGGCTTCCCAACTGCTCCTGTGCAAAGTACAACCGCTGACAACGGATATGCCATGCTCGATTCTGATGGTTTTGCCAATCAGAGCCTCGTAGAAAAAAGCATGATGACCACTGTGAACCCGATCGACCTGAGCAACGTTGACCGTGTGGTTCTTCAATTCGAGAGCTTTTATCGCAAATGGACTTACGAGGAGTGCTACATCGTGGTGAGCACCACCAACGATGATTGGCCGGATTTGACCCCCGACACAGACATCAGCAGCCTTCCCAATGTGTTCTATGCGTGGCCGGGAATGGAGGTTCAGGCTGTGATCAACAACCCAACCCTTGTGCGTATTAACATCAGTGAGGTGGCTGGAGGGCAGGAGCAGGTATGGATCCGTTTCCATTGGACCGGCACCTATGGCTACTCATGGTTCGTGGACGATGTGGCCATCATAGAGCAGCCAGAGAACGATGTGGTGATGAACTACTCCTTTTTGTCTCACACAGGGACGGGCGAGGAATATGGCCGCATTCCACAAAACCAGTTGAATGACTTCATGCAGGTAGGTGGAGAGTTTTACAATTTCGGATTTGGAGATCAAACTGATGTTGAGATGGTTCTCGAGCTGTTTGATGAGAACGATGTGCTGGTGTTCGATGCGGTATTCTCTGAGTCTCTGATGGCGACCACTGATACCGTGATGGCTGAGGAGTTTGTGGAGATTCCTACCTTGGAGTCAGGTCTTTACCGCAGTGTTGCCACCGTTGCCTCTAACGAGGAGTCCTCAGATGGGGTTTTCTTCGGCAACAATTCCTTCCTCCGCAATTTTGAGGTGAGTGAGCGCTACTACTCTGTCGATGGTCTTGGTATTCATCCCGAAGAGAATCAGGCAATCGGTTCGATAGGCAGCAACAGCTTCGAGGACGCACCGGACGGACTGATGGTGATGGCCTATTATGAAGTAGTGCAAGACTTGGATGTGTACGGCATTGAGTTTCTTACCACCGCTACGTCCACAGAGCTTGGTTGTGCGGTGATAGCCTCTCTTCATGATTCCACGGACATCCGTAATCAGACGGTTACCAATGCCATTTATCAGGGAGATATCTACGACCTCACAGAGGCAGATATTGCCAATGGCTTTACCCGGATTCTTTTCCCAGAGGTTCAGACGCTTGCTGCGGGCGGTTACTACGCTGCTTTGGAGCTGTTCAGCGGAAGCGGTGAAGCACATATCCGCGTGCTCAACGACCTGACAGTACCGCAGCCCGCCCTTGCGAGCATGATCTACATCCCGGATGATCAGGTTTACACCAATGGCAATGCCATAGCTGTGCGCCTCATCACCGATCAGACGCTCTCAATAGCAGACCGCGGGATGTTGAGCGGTGTGAATGTTTTTCCGAACCCGACAAACGGTGTGTTGAACATCTCTCTGCCTACCGCAGAGCCTCACAGTGTTGAGGTGTTTGACCTAATGGGCCGCAATGCCAGCACGTCTGTGGTCAACGGCAACGGAATCATAGACATGACAGGAATGGTGCCCGGTGTTTACATGGTGCGCGTGAGCAACGGTGAGGCATTCATTGTGCAGCGCGTGGTTGTGCAGTAATACCTTTCAGGTCTTTTGAAAGTCCCTGTGGCGTGTTTGGCGTCACGGGGATTTTTTGTCTTCACGAGAAGTTCTCGTACCAACTGAAATGCTTCTGCATGAGCTGCTCGCGATGGCTTTTGAGAAAGTCGATGTAGCCTGCCATCACTGGGGTCAGAGATTTTCCCCTAAGCCAAATGACGTTCCATTCTGAGGAGAGCGGCAGCCCTTGCACAGGGGTGATGTGCAGCCGTCCTTGGCGCAACTCAGGTCCTATTCCGATAAGTGGCATGACCGAGAATCCAAGCCCGGCCATCACGGCTTGTTTCACCGCTTCGTTGGTGGTAAGTTCCATTCTCCGCGACAGCCTCACATTGTTCTCCTTCATGAATCGTTCAGTCACATAGCGCGTACCCGAACCTTGCTCTCGGAGTATCATCGACAGCTCGTTCATTTCCTCAGGTAGCAGTTCGCGCTCAGGCTGTTCCCTCCCTACCAGATACAGACTGTTGCGAATCAACGGAATCTGCTCCACATTGAGTTTTTCCGGCATGACCGATACCAGCGCGAAATCCACAGAGTTCTCCTCCAAATGCTCTACCACCTTCGATTTGTTGGTTACATCAAGATGGAGCTTCACGCCTTTGTTGGCCTCAAGGAAATCTGTCAAAAAGTAGGGCATCACATACTTGCCTGTAGAAACCGATGAGATGCGCAGGTGTCCGCTCAACTGACCACGTAATGCCTGCAGACGGTCATTCACGGCATCCACCTCGGAGATGATCCGTTCTGACGAGCGGGCCAGTTCCCGTCCGAACTCTGTAATGTAAACCCTGCGGCCGACCAGCTCTGTAAGCGGTACATCAAACTGTTCTTGCAGGTTCTTGAGCTGAATGCTCACTGCCGGCTGCGTAAGGTGCATGAGTTCGGCAGCCTTGGTGATGCTCCCTGTATGAGCTATCGCAAGGAATATGCGCAGTTGATGGAGGGTATAGTTCATAATGATTGATTATGATGATGCGCATAAATATAAATGTAATTATATGTTTTGAAGTGGGCAGTTTTGCGGGCCTCGGGAGAATGTGACCGAGCAAGTCAACTGGGCATCAATCATGGACCTGATCATCGAGAATCTTCGCAATCCCGCGTTGCTGTTTTATCTTCTCGGATTGCTTGCTGTAAGGGTGAAGAGTGACCTTGCCGTTCCGGTCAACTCCTCAAAATTCATCTCGCTCTATCTCCTTTTTGCCATTGGTTTCAAAGGTGGTCAGGAGTTGGCGCACAGTGAGCCTGGCGCTCATGTGCCGATGGCGATCGCACTGGGCATGTCATGGGCGGCACTGGTGCCATTGGTGGCCTTTCATCTGCTGAGGCAGCGAATGAGCATTGAGAATTCTGGCGCGGTAGCTGCGGCTTATGGCTCCGTAAGCGCGGTGACATTCATTACTGCCGTTTCGTTTCTCGGCTTGCGTCATATGGAGTTCGGGGGGCACATGGTGGCGGTCATGGCCATGATGGAGGCCCCGGCCATTATTGTCGGTATGCTGCTGATACGGCTTTACAGCGAAAACTCAGAGAGTAGCCGGTCGTTATCAGAGGTGGTGCGTCATGCACTGACCAACGGCAGTGTGTTCTTGATCTTGGGGAGTGTAGTCATCGGTATGATCGCGAGTGATGAGCAGGCGCAGGGTATCAAGCCGTTCACTACCGACATTTTCAGCGGTTTCCTTTCCATTTTCCTACTTGATATGGGCATCGAGAGCGGCAAGAACCTGAAAGGTATGATGCATGGTGGTCGGTTGCCGCTTGTATTTGCAGTGGTGATGCCTGCTGTGAGCGGTGTTTTCATGGCGATGGTAAGCGGATTGTTTATAGATACAGCTGGCGACAGGTTCCTTCTGGCTGTTTTGGCCGCCAGTGCATCCTATATCGCGGTGCCGGCCGCCATGCGTATGGCAGCACCCAAGGCCGACCCCGGTCTTTATGTGCCCATGGCGCTGGGTATCACCTTCCCGTTCAACATCACGTTGGGGATGCCGCTGTACATGTGGGTCGTTCAAATGTTCTGATTGGACCACCCTCGCAGAGATCCATGGACGCTTTTGAAGGGGAGGGTTGATTGCAAAGGTTGTGAATCGGAAACATGATTTATATTTGTGGTTGGGAAATATGAATAAGACATGATGACCTTCACAAGCACTCTTCCAGACGACCTGCTCACACAGCTGGCACTTAAGGCCAAAGAGCTGAAAATGCCCAAGAACAGGCTCATCGAGAAAGCACTTCGCATCTACCTGGATCAGCTCAACAGAGCAGACTATGCGCGGTCGTTCCGCGAGGCGGCCGCAGATCTCGACACCATGATGCTGGCCGAAGAAGGCATGGCCGAATACATGGCTCAACTTCCGGACGATGCGGCAAGGTGAGATATGGAGGGCCAAACTCAACCCCACCAGGGGAAGTGAACAGGCGGGTTTCCGGCCTGTAGTGATTGTAAGCGGCAATCTGATGAATCAGTATCTGAATGTGGTCATCGTGATGCCGCTCAGTACCAAGATCAAGAATTGGAAGGGCGATGTGGTACTCCATCCGACCGGGACGAATGGTCTCGCAGCCAAGTCTGAAGTGCTGACCATGCACATCCGTTTGGTGGCGAAGGACAGGCTGGTGGAGAAGATCGGACGGATCAATGACTTGGAACTGGAAGCGTTGAAGACCGGACTGAGCGACATCATGCGGTATTGAACCCGTTCACGGATATACCTCTGCCAACCCGTGACTCAACCCTCCCCCACCATCCCCCTGAAATCATCCTCAGAGATGATCGGCACGCCCAGCTTCTCGGCCTTCTTGCGCTTTTCGGGGCCCATGTCGGTTCCGGCCAGCACGTAGTCGGTCTTGGCGGAGATGGAACTGACGATGCGCCCCCCGAAGTGCTCCACGGCCTCCTTGATGCCATCGCGGGTGTAGTGCTCGAACTTGCCCGAGACCACGAACGCCTTGCCGCCCAGCACGTCCACACCCGGGTCCTGCTTCTCGGCCAGCCTGAATTGCAGCCCGCAGGAGCGCAGCCTTCCGACCGTCTCACGGTTTCTTTCATCGGCAAAAAAGCTGACCACGCTCTCCGCGATGCGGGTACCTATTTCTTCCACATCCTCCAGCTCCTCCTGCGTGGCGGCCATCAGCGCGTCAATGTCCTTGAACTGGCGGGCGAGCTTCTTCGCCACCGTCTCGCCCACATAGCGGATGCCGAGGCCGAACAGCACCCGTGGGAACGGGATTTGTTTCGACTTCTCGATGCCTGAGAGCAGGTTGTCCACACTCTTCTCGGCCATGCGTTCGAGGGGCAGCAACTGTTCGCGGGTGAGGGTGAAGAGGTCGGCCACGCCATGCACCAGCCCCGCGCTGTAGAGCTGGTCGATGGTCTCCGGGCCCATGCCGTCAATGTCCAGCGCCTTGCGGCTGATGAAGTGCTCCATGCGGCCCTTGATCTGCGGGGGGCAGCCCAGCTCGTTGGGGCAGTAGTGCTGCGCCTCGCCCTCCCTGCGGATGAGTTCCGTGCTGCACTCCGGGCAGTGGGTGATGAACTCCACAGGGTCAAAACCGAAGGAACCCTGCGTGCGTTCCACGCCCACGATCTTGGGGATGATCTCGCCCCCCTTCTCCACCTGCACCATGTCACCGATGCAGAGGCCCAGCTTGGCGATCTGGTCGGCATTGTGCAGGGATGCGCGCTTGACGGTGGTGCCGCCCAGTTTCACGGGTTCGAGGTTGGCCACGGGCGTGATGGCCCCTGTGCGCCCCACCTGGTAGGTGATCTCGTTGAGCCGCGTCACGGCCTGCTCGGTCTCGAACTTGTAGGCGATGGCCCAGCGGGGTGACTTGGCGGTGAAGCCGAGCTGTTTCTGGTCGCTTAGGCTGTTCACCTTGATGACTACGCCATCGGTGTCGAAGGGCAGCTTGTGCCGCTCCTTGTCCCATTGCCTGATGAAGGCGAAAACGTCCTCCAACGTGGGGCAGATCCTGGATGCGTCCGACACCTTGAAACCCCATTCGCGGAGCTTGGACAGGTCTCCGAAATGTGTGCCTGTTAGTTCGCCATCGAACATTACGGAATAGAGGTAGCAGTCGAGGTTGCGCGAGGCCACCACCGCGCTGTCCTGCAGTTTGAGCGTGCCAGAGGCCGTGTTGCGCGGGTTGGCATAGAGCTGTTCGCCTATCTCCTCGCGCTCTGAATTGATGCGGTCGAACTCCTTGCGTGGCAGCAGCACTTCGCCCCGCACCTCAAAATCAGCAGGGAAACCCGCGCCCCGCAACCGCAGCGGCAGGCTGCCGATGGTGCGGATGTTGGCCGTCACCTCATCGCCCTGCACCCCGTCGCCGCGCGTTACGGCCTGGGTCAGCGAGCCGTTCTCATAGCGGATGCCGATGGCGACCCCGTCATACTTCAGCTCACAGACATACTCCACCCCGCGCCCCAGTGCCCGCTGTATGCGCGCATCGAACTCGCGCATCTCGTCCACGCTGTAGCTGTTGCCCAGCGAGAGCATCGGGTAGCGGTGGATAACGGTCGGGAATTCCTTCGTGACCGTTCCGCCCACGCGCTGGCTGGGCGAGTCGGAGCGAAGGAACTGCGGGAACTCGGCCTCCAGCCGTTGCAGCTCCTCCAACATGCGGTCGAACTCGCGGTCGCTGACGTTGGGCTGCGCGAGGACGTAGTAGCGGTGGTTGTGCTCGTCCAGCTCGGCACTGAGGTGGGCGATGCGGGATTGGGCCTCTGAGTCTTTCATTCAATTAAAAATGAAGAATTAAGAATTAAAAATGCTGTCCCTCGACTACACTCAGGGTGACAATTAGGAGGAACGGCTTGTAGCTAAAGGCTTGCGGCTTGCAGCTATCCTAAAAAAGCTACCATACTGATCTCCACGTTCACGCCCTTGGGCAGCCCCGCCACCTGCACGGCCTCGCGGGCGGGCGGGGCAGCGGTAAAATAGGAGGCATAGACCTCGTTCACGGTGGCATAATGCGCCATGTCGCTCATGTAGATGGTGGTCTTCGCCACGTGGGCGAAGTCTGCACCTCCGGCCAGTAGCACGGCCTTCAGGTTCTGCATCACGCGGTGGGTCTCGGTGGCGATGTCGGCCATGTCGAGCTGGCCCGTGGCTGGGTCGAGGGCGATCTGGCCGCTGGTGTAGATGAATCCGCCCGCTGCAATGGCCTGACTGTACGGGCCGATGGCGGCAGGGGCGTGAGGGGTGTCGATGCGTTGTGCCATGGTTTTTTCTTAAGGCCCGAAAATTAAGCCTCCGTGAATGGTGCTTTTGAATGCTGACTGTCAAATGTCCCTTGCTGGCTTTGCCTACATTAGCCGCTCATTTTCTGAACGATGAAACGATTTCTTCCTTCACTCTTCATGGTTTTCTTGTCGTGGAATGTTGCTGCGCAGAAGCCTGAGTTCATTCCCGGTGACCTGATCGTGCAGTTGCGCGAAGGCGTGTCCATCGACCCCGTGATGCAGGACAATCTGCTGCTCAATGGCAGGGAAACGGGCTTGGAGTATACCCAGTATATCTCACCCCCCATGCGTGCACACCTGGTGCGCTTCGATACCGAAATTGATCACAACGCCATGCTCAGGCAGGTGTTCTCGCATCCGAATGTCACGGCTGTGCAGTTCAATCATGTCATCACCTTCCGCGACACGGTCATCCCCGATGATGCACAATTCAATCAGCAGTGGCAACACTACAATACGGGTGCGAACAGTGGCACAGCGGGCTCGGACGTGTCTTCGACCATTGCGTGGGACATCACCACCGGTGGGGTGACCGCGTTGGGCGATACGATTGTCATCTGCATTGTGGACGATGGCATCCGCTACGACCACCCCGACCTGGTGGACAATCTTTGGATCAATCGCGGTGAGATTCCCGATAACGGCATAGACGATGACGGTAACGGCTACGTGGACGATATCTACGGCTGGAACGCGGCCAATGGCTCGCCCAATGTCGGCAATGGCGGCCATGGGGTGAATGTTGCCGGAATGGCCGGTGCAAAAGGCAATAATGAGATTGGTGTGGCGGGCGTGAACTGGAATGTGAAGCTGATGAGCGTGGTCAACGGCAGCATCGGGTCCGGAAGCAATCCCAACGAGGCTAATGTGATTGCTGCTTACACCTATCCATTAATAATGAGGCAGCTCTACGAGCAGACAGGAGGGGAGAAAGGGGCATTCGTTGTGGCCACCAATTCATCATGGGGCATCAACAACGGTAACCCGGCCAACGCGCCACTGTGGTGCGCATTCTACGACACCCTTGGTGCATACGGCATCTTGAATGCAGGGGCTACGGCCAATGCCCAGATCAATGTTGATGTTAACGGTGACCTGCCGACAGGTTGCATCAGTGACTATCTCATCTCCGTCACCGCTACCAACAACAATGATGTGCGCACGTTCTCTGGTTTTGGTGCGAATACCATCCACCTCGGTGCCCCGGGCGAGGCGGTGCGTACCACATCGGGCAGCAGCAACTACACCACCACAGACGGAACCTCATTCGCCACACCTATGGTGGCGGGGGCCATCGCATTGCTCTATTCTGCGCCATGTGCATCGCTCGCGGCCATAGCCCATGCCGAGCCCGGCCTTGCCGCATTCATGGTGCGGCAGTACATCCTTGGTGGGGTCGATGTCGTGGACGACCTTATCGGATTCACCACCACTGGGGGCAGGCTCAACCTGCATGGGGCGTTGATGGAGCTGCTCAACAACTGTCAGGATGCCGGTTGTATCGGTGCGCTGTCCATCAATGCAGGCGAAGTGACCGACACATCGGCCGTCATCGGCTGGACGGGTCTGGCGGACGTGCTGGCCTTCGATGTGCGCTATGGCAAGGTGGGCGGTATAGATACCATCACCCTTACGGACACCATCGCCCCGCTCTTCATCTCCGGTCTCGAGGCCTGTACCGACTACTGGTACTCCATCCTTGCCAAGTGCGAGGAGGACAGCAGCGTATGGAGCACCGACCGCATCTACCGCACGGACGGCTGCTGCGAACCCCCTTTGAACTTGACACTTGGCGATATCACAGAAATCTCGGTAGAGCTGGATTGGAACGCGGTGCTTGCTGCCAATGCCTATCTGCTGCAATGGCGCGAGCAGGGAGCGGACCAATGGTCCGAGGCCACTGTTACTGCTACCGACACCCTGCTGGGCGACCTGCTGGGCTGCACCCGCTACGAGGTGCGCATCGCCACAGTATGCGACACAGGTGCCACGGATCTCGTGCTTTTCCCACTGTTCAGGACCTTCGGCTGTGGCGACTGCACGGACCTTGACAATTGCGATTCGGAGGGCAGCAGTGGCTCGGAGTGGATCGCATCTGTGATCATCGGTGACTTTTTGAATGAGTCCGATGGTGACGGCTATCAGGACTTTACCGAACTCGAACCCCTGCAGCTGCATCGTGGCACCGCCTATGACATGGAACTCACACCCGGGTTCACAGGCGGCTCATTCACAGAGCATTTCCGTGTGTGGATAGACCTTAACCGTGACGGGGATTTCACGGCCAGTGAGTTGCTTTTCGATGATGCTCAAGGCAGCCAGACCAGCGTTGCAGGCACGCTCACCATCCCGATGAACGCTGCACTTGGTTCGGCAAGAATGCGTGTCTCCATGGCCTATGGCGCGCAGTTCTTCGGAGATTATCCACAGTCGGCCTGTGAGATGGGCCATGATGGCGAGGTGGAGGATTACTGCATCGACATTCTCGAGGAACTGCCCTCGGATACCACCTCGGTCAGCGAGGTGTCGGCCAGCGGCACCTTCGGGCTGTCGTTGTTCCCTGTGCCTGCAGACGCTATGTTGCACGTGCATATCAATGACCCCTCCTCAGTGCAGCACAGCGCCATCATCCGCATCATGGACATGCAGGGCAGGACCGTGGACGAACACACCGTTGCCACAGAGCGCACCATTATCGATGTGTCGCAGCTCAGTTCGGGAGTCTATGTGTTGGAGATGCTGACGGACGATACGCTCATCGGTCGCGGCAGATTCATCCGCAACTGACCAGCCATGTTCTGCAACACACCTAAGCCGCCATATCACGCGGTGATCTTCACTTCGCAGCGCACAGCCGTGGACGATGGCTATACCGAGCTGAACGACTCGCTTTACGAGGAGGCGCTTGGCTTCGATGGTTACATCGGTGCCGAGACACTGCGCAATGCCGAGGGATTCGGGGTCGCAGTGCTCTACTGGCGCGATGCGGAGAGCATCCAGCGGTGGGCGCGGCATACGCGGCATCTTGAGGCCAAACGCATCGGCAAGGAGATGTGGTATGAAGGCTATCGGGTGCGCATTGCCCATGTGGACCGCGAGTACGGCATGGGTTGACACCCGATTTTCCTTTTTACGGTACGGAGACCTCCGCGCTCGATTTACCAGAGCGTAGCCCACACCGGTGCTGCACCTCCTGCAGCGTTTCATCATAGCGCGGATGTGTAGTGCCCATCCATATGTCCCACCAGCGGAAGTAAAGGCCATAGTTGCCCTCGAAGTAGCGGTGGTGCATGTTGTGGTTGGTGCTCGTGTTCAGCCATCTACCGATGCTGCTCTGCGTAAGCCATGACGGGAAGAACTCATACCCCAGATGACCCATCACATTCTCCGCGGTCATGATGAGCAAGAATGAAAGGATGGCATAGGGGTGCATGGGCATGAGGAACACCAGCACGGTCAGAATGCCGCTCTCCACCACAGCCTCAAGCGGATGAAATGCGAACGAGGCCCATGGACTAGGATTCGTGCTTCGGTGATGCAGCAAGTGCATGGTCCTGAACAGCTTGGGATGATGCATCAGCCGATGCGTCCAGTAGAAATAGGTGTCGTGAACCACCAGCGCGAGAGGGATGCTGAGAAAAAACCACCACAGCGGGCGGTCATGAATATCGACATAGATCTGGGTATGATCTCGCAGCAGGTGAATGAAAAGTCCCGTGAAACCGAATACCAGAAACGTGCTGAACGAGTAGCCCACTTCCCTGCGATAGTCTTTGGCTTTCGGGAAAGCACCTTGTATCTTGAAACTGCCGAGTCTATCCCTGAACCATCGGTAAACAGGGAAATAGACCGCTGAGGCGAAAACCACATATCGCAACGATGTGAGCAGGAATACCAGCAACCAAATGAAAATCAATTCTTTCATGGTGTGAAAGTAATGCAATGTCGCATACTGTATGACGAAGGTCACAGAGTCAGCTGCTGACCTCCTGTACCTTTGTTCTGAATCAAAACACAAGTAACAACATGAGCACCAACAGAATCGGATTGAACGAGAAGAAATCGAACAAGCTCGCGGAGGAGCTGAATGTGCTCCTTGCCAATTACCAGTTGTACTACCAGAACCTGCGCGGCTTTCATTGGAACATCAAAGGCCCGGCCTTCTTCGAGCTGCACCTCAAATTCGAAGAGCTGTATGACGATGCCGTCCTGAAGATCGATGAGATCGCAGAACGCATCCTCACCCTTGGGGCTACACCGTTACACACTTTCACGGATTATCTCAAGCGTTCTTCGGTCAAGGAGGCAGCCAATGTCTCAGATGGAGAGGGCACGGTGACCACCACCCTTTCCAACCTCAAGACCCTTCTGGAGATAGAGCGCAAGATCCTGGAGCTATCCAATGATGCAGGGGATGAGGGAACCAACTCGCTGATGAGCGACTATATCACCCAGCAGGAGAAGACCGTCTGGATGTTGAGCGCATATCTGGGGAAAAATTGAGTTGATCTTGAATGCCAGACAATAAAAAGGGGCCGGAAGTTGATTCCGGCCCCTTTCTTCTTTACCTCAAAACACTTTGTCAACCTACCCGCTGGGCCACGAATTCATAGAACTGACTGAAGGTCTGCACATCCTTGAAGTCTTCGGCTGTCATCTTGAAACCGAAGTTCTCCTCGATCAGCACAACGAGGTCCACGTAGTCAAGGCTGTCGAGGTCGAGCACCTTGTGCATGTTCGCTTCCGGAGCGAATGCGGATTCATCCGCCTCGAACTCCTCTACAAGGAAACCGTTGATGGTTGATATGACCTCGTCTCTGCTCATTTCTCAATTGAACTTCTTCAATACCAAAGTGGAGTTCGTGCCTCCGAAACCGAATGAGTTTGACACCACTGTATTCAAGTCCTTCTGCACAGTTTCTGTGGCGATGCGGATCTTGGCAGTATCCTCATCGGGGGTCGCGAAATTAACATTGGGCGCGATAAATCCATGTTGCATCATCAATAGGGAATAAACCACCTCGCTGGCACCTGCCATCCAGCATTCGTGGCCCGTCAAACCTTTGGTGCTGCTCACCAAAGGGCCATTGTCACCGAACACCTCGTGGATGGCCAACGCCTCAAAACGGTCGCCTACGGGGGTTGATGTAGCGTGAGCGTTGATGTAGTCCACTGCATCGGGCGATACCTTGCCCATCTCCAAGGCCATCTTCAAGGCCCGCACCTGACCCTCCACGTTCGGGTTGCTAATGTGCTCGCCATTGCTGCTGAAACCGTAACCCACCACCTCGGCAAGGATGTTGGCGCCACGGGCCTGCGCGCTTTCCAGACTTTCAAGGATGACTGTGGCCGCACCTCCGCTGGGCACAAGGCCGTCCCTTTCCGCATCGAACGGGCGGCTGGCCTTTGTCGGTTCATTTTCCCTCACGGAAAAAGTGCCTATGCCATCAAAACTACCGAAGGCATAAGGATTCACCTCCTGCGCACCGCCACAGATGATGCGCTTCTGCAAGCCCATTTTTATCAGCAGAAAACCCATGCCGATGCTGTGCGAACCGCTGGCGCAGGCGGCGCTGATGGTGAAGTTCACGCCCTTCAGACGGAAAATGGTGCTCAGGTTCATCGTCACGGTGCAGTTCATGCTCTGGAAGATGTTGCCAGAGCCGATGAGCGTGGTGTCCTTCTTCTCGCGCAGCAGATCCACCCCTTCGATCACCGCGCCTGTGGTGCTATCGTTGCCGAATAGGATTCCTACTTCGTGGGCATCAATGAAATCCTGCGAGATTCCAGCATGTTCCAGCGCCCGCTTCGTGCTGGCGAAGGCATAGAGCGCCTCCTCGGGCATGTTCTTGCGGTCCTTGCGGCCAAGGTCGGCCTTGAGGTCGGGCATGGGGACGTTGCCTTTGAGGGCGGAGCGGAATCCCATCTCCTTGCGCACAGGGTCGAAGATGATGCCCGAGCGGCCTACGAACAGTGATTCCTTCACCTCGTCAAGCGTGGTGCCGAGGCAGCTGTGGATGCCCATTCCCGTGATGACGACCCGGTTGTCCATCAGCAGTGCATCCCTCCATTGATGTTGATGACGTTGCCCGTGATGTAGGCCGCCCCGTCAGAGACAAGGAACGACACCGCAGCAGCCACCTCCTCGGCCTTGCCGAAGCGGCCCATCGGAATCATCCGCGCCATTTCCTTCTCGTCAAAATCCTTGGTCATATCGGTGGCGATGAAGCCTGGGGCCACTGCGTTGACGGTCACGTTGCGTTTCGCAATCTCCTTCGCAAGGGCCTTGGTGGCTCCGATGACCGCAGCCTTGGCGGCCGAGTAGTTCACCTGACCCGCGTTGCCCATCACACCTGAGACGCTCACCACATTGACGATGCGGCCGTGGCGGTTGCGCACCATCGGCTGCACCAGTTTGCGGGTGATGTTGTAGAATCCTTGCAGCGACACGTTGAGCACCGCGTTCCAATCGTCATCACTCATCGCCATGAAAAGGCCGTCACGGGTGATGCCCGCGTTGTTGACGATGACCTCGATGATGCGGTCGGGGTTGGCGGCCAGCCACGCATCGAGGGCGGTATTCACGGCTTCCCTGTCAGCAACATCGAAACCGATGGCCTCGGCACTGCCGCCATTTTCTTTGATGATGGAAACGACCTCATCGGCCGCTGCTGCACCGCTGGCGTAGTTCACCAGCACGTGCATGCCGTGCTCCGTTGCCAGCTTGAGGCAGATGGCACGGCCTATACCCCGTGAACCTCCTGTGACCAGTGCGACCTTCAATACTTCGCTCATGGTTCAAAGCGTCAAAGCAGGTTCGTTCTCTTTCAGGTATTCTGCCAAGGCGGTGATGTTCTCTGTCTGCGGCACATCGTTGATGATGGTGGGCACGTGGCTGCGCACAGTGTCGTAAAGTGACTTCCCAGCATCGGAGAGGCGGTCGTAGCATTGGAGGTGGTCCACGCCCTGCGCCATGGCGATGCACTCGATGGCCATCACCTGCCAAGTGTTGTCGATGACGCGCTTGCAGAGCAAGGCCGCGTTGGTGCCCATGCTCACAACGTCCTGATTGTCGTTATTGTTGGGAATGGAATGCAGGTACATCGGGTAGGCGAGCGTCTGGTTCTCGGCCGTGGTGCTCACCGCTGTGAACTGCATCCCCTGTATTCCGAAGTTGAAGCCCAGCTTGGCGAGGTTCATGAACGGTGGGAATATCTCGTTCACCTTGGCGTTCATAAGGTAGTTGAGCTGCCTTTCGAGTAGCATGGACAACTTGGCCGTGGCAATCTTAACCTTGTCCATCTCCAAGGCCACATAGTCGCCATGGAAATTGCCCCCGTGATACACGTGGCGGTTCTCAAGGTCTACCACGGGGTTGTCGTTGGTGCTGTTCACTTCATCGAGTAGGATCTGCTCCGCAGTGATGACCGTGTCCAACACTGGGCCGATGATCTGTGGGATGCAGCGAAACGAATAGTACTCCTGTACTTTCTCGGCTATCGGCTCCTCACCGATATGCTCGATGTCCTTGAAGAGGCGTTCCTCGCGCTTGCGCACCATCTTGCTCGAAGCGAGTGCAGAGCGCATGGCAGCGGCCACTTTTCGCTGACCTTCGTGACGCTTGGCGCGGTTTAGGAACTCTGAATAGCTGTCGTCATACGACTCTACCAGCTCATTGATGATGGCCCCGATCTTCACCGCCCAGGTCACCTGCCGCTTGGCATAGATGACATTGAGCAGTCCGATGCCGCTCATGCACGAGGTGCCGTTGATCAGGCCCAGCCCATCGCGCAGATGGAGTTGCACCGGAGCGATGTTCAGTTCCTTGAAAATATCTGCCACGGGGCGTAAAACCCCATTGTAGCGGGCATTTCCCTCACCGATGAGGGCGAGGGCCAGATGCGCCAGCTGCACAAGGTCACCACTGGCACCTACGCTGCCATGCTCCGGTATGTAAGGATAGATGCCATCGTTTATGAAACACTCCAACTGCTCCAGCACAGCAAGGCTAACACCCGATCCCCCGAGACTGAGGGTGTTGAGGCGATTGAGCATCACGGCCCGCACATAGCGGTCGGGAAGGCCAGCGCCCACCCCGCTGGCATGGCTACGCACGAGATTGTACTGGAGCTGCTCCAGCTCGGCCCCCGCGATGCGGTACTGCGCCATCGGGCCGAAGCCCGTGTTGATGCCGTAGATGATCTTATCCTTCGAGAATGCGCGGAGAAACTGGTAGCTTTCCTCCACGATGGTTCGCTGTGCGTCACTCAGCCTCACGGGGTCACCGCTTACAACAAAACGCTCGAATTCATTGATAGTCAGCCGTTCGTCTGCCACGGTGCCTGTATTGTGCTCTTTTTCGTTCACGGGCGGCAAAAATAGACGTTAAATCGGGTTCGTTTCCTCAAGGTCAAGGGCGTTCACTGAGCAATGCGGAAGGCAGTTGCCAGAGTTAAACAACTGCGTGAAGGTGATGTTTGCTCTCGGGTTGTGATTACGTGATGTCGCGTAATTGTGAGCAATGACGTTTAGGATTCCAATTCGCGACATTTGCCGCGCATGTCTCATCTTCTTCTCGGTATCTACGGGTTATTGCAACGCTATCGGCTCATGGGAGCAGTGCTGCTGCTGGCCGTTGTTGGTGCGCTGATATGGTCTGCTTTGCGGTTAAACATTGAAGCCGACATCACCAAGACTTTTCCTCGCACCGAGGAGTTCGCCAAGTATGAGAACCTGTACCGCAACTCGGCTATCAGCGGCAATGTGATTATCGCCATCGGGCCGAGGGCAACCTTGGGCGAGGCGGAGATGGCCGAGATCGCGGAGCGCATCGCTGAGGGTGTCCGCGCCATCGACACTTCGCTGGTGCGCGATGTTCGCTTCGGATCGGATGCCTCGGCAATGGAGGAATCATTCGGGAAGTATGTGCAGCGTCTTCCTTATTTGCTGACAGCAGAAGAGATCGATTCTCTGTTCGCAGACCTTGACGCGGAGGGCATTGCCTCGAGGCTGGAACGCACCAAGAACCGACTGCGCAGCTACGAGAGCATCGGCACCAAGAAGCTGCTGGCCCAAGACCCTCTGGGTCTCTCAGACCCCATCGTACAGCGGCTACAGATGTTGCAGCAGGGCAGTTCACTCCGCATTGAGGACGGCTTCACTTTCACGCCCAATGGAGAGTACCTGCTCATCATCGTCAGCCCCAACAATCCTCCCAGTGAGACCGTGGCCAACAACATGCTGGTTGCTGCACTGGAGTTCGCGGTCGATTCTGTGCGCTCGTCATTGCGAGTCCCGCAATTGCAGGAAAGCAATCTCTCCGAGGCCGACATACTTCTCTTCGGTGGCCCCGTTATCGCAGTCGGAAATTCAAGACAGATTCAAAAGGACACGCGGCTGGTAGGCATCCTTGCCGGAAGCCTTATCCTGCTGCTGCTCATTGTCTATTTCCGCAGCCTGATCACGCCATTGCTTTTTGTGATGCCGCCAGCTTTTGGGATGCTTTTCGCATTGGGCATTATGGCTTGGTGGCAGGGTAGCATATCAGCCATCAGCATCGCAGCGGGCACCATTGTGCTTGGCATCGCCATCGACTACAGTTTCCATTTCTTCAACCATTACCGCGAGACAGGGTCGGTGCGTACCACCATCAGTGAGGTCAGTTCGCCCATGATACTGGGTTGCTTCACCACGGTGCTGGTGTTCTTCTGCCTTGACCTGTTGCATTCACAGGTGTTGGCCGACTTCGGGAAGTTCGCAGGGCTGAGTCTCATCGGGACGGCAGCGTTTGCACTGGTGGTGCTGCCGCACTTCTTATCAAGGAAAAATGGGGACCAGGGACCAGGGACGGGGGACGGGGGACGACCTCCCCTAACCCCTCCTTACCAGAAGGGGAAATTCGCGACTGCCTCTGCAAACAGCGAACAGCAAACATCTAACGGCACCCCTCCCCCGTCCCTCGTCACTCGTCCCTCGTCACTTCTTTCAGCAAAAACGAAGCTGTTCGGCTTCATCGCCATTATCGCCTCTACCATCTTCCTCTACCAGTTCGCAGGTGACGTACAGTTCGAGGACGACCTGAACCGCATCAACTACTTCCCTGCGGAGATGCAGCGGGCGCAGGACCTCATCGTTGGGCCGAGCGACAGGGAGAGCATCTTCGTGCTTAGTTCAGGAAGAACGCTGGGTGATGCGGTGGAAGGAATGGGGGCATTGGACAATCGAACTGTTGGTGATGCTCAAATCACAAGGCTAACGGATGTAATCCTCACTCCTGAGCACCTGGAGGCCAGCATCGCAGCATGGAACAGACACGTGGGCAGAGACGCGATTAACCTCGTTTCTATAATCCGCGCCATCGGTGAGCAGCAGGGTTTCAAACCTGCATTCTTCAACGGATATGACGGCCTTTTTACGGAAAAGGACACGGATGCCGAGGCGTTCTACCGCGGATTCATCCTGAACGATAACCTGTTCCGTGAGATGGTGTTTGCCAGCGACAGCGGATTCACGGCTGTGTCCAACGTGAACCTGCCTAAGGCTGAACGGGCGGCATTCAAGGAGACCATCGAGAAGAACTCCCCTCACCTGGAGGTGGTGGCGCGCAGCAGTCTGGCCCTCGACCTTGTGAACACCGTGAGCAGTGACCTCAACACGATGCTGCTGCTGTCGGGCGGACTGGTGTTCCTGATCCTGCTGCTCACCTACGGACGCATTGAGCTGGCGGTGGTCACCTTCGTGCCCATGGTGGTGAGCTGGGTGTGGATTCTCGGTATCTGTGGGCTGTTCGGCATCAAGTTCAACATGGTCAATGTGCTCATCACCACCTTCGTTTTCGGGCTGGGCGATGATTACAGCATCTTCATTTCCGATGGCATCCTGAGCCGCTACAAGTATGGCATCGACAAGCTGAGGTCGTTCCAAAGCAGCATTATCCTCTCGGCCCTGACGACCATCATCGGCACAGGCGTGCTCATCTTCAGCAAGCACCCCGCGCTGAACAGCATCGCGCTGCTGTCGGTCACGGGTATGGTGTGCGTGGTGGTGGCCGCGCTCACGTTGCAGCCGCTGCTTTATTACGTGCTGATCGATTACCGCAAGAAACGCGGCTTCTCCCCACTCGAACTGCGAGACCTGCTGCGGGCCTCACTGGCGTTCGGATGGTTCTTCATCGGTTGCATCATCCTCATGTTCATCCTTGTTGTGTTGGCCCCAATTCCAGTGAAGAAGCGGAGAAAGCAGCATTGGATGATGGCGCTCATCAGCTGGTTCATCCGCTCGGACTACAAGACCATGTGGCACGTAGGCGAACGCTGGGTGGACAAGGATTCGCTGGACAGGCCCGCCATCCTCATCGCCAACCACGCCTCGTTCGTGGACCTGATGGTGATGATCGGCAGCAGCGACAAGCTCCTTCTCGTGACCAACGACTGGGTGTGGCACTCGCCCTTCTTCGGGGCATTCATCCGATATGTGGAGTACATACACGCCAAGGACGAGACCTCTTGGGACCTGGTGAAGATCCGCCAGAAGGTGGACGAGGGCTACAGCATCCTCATCTTCCCCGAGGGCACGCGCAGTCTGGACGGGCGCATCGGGCGGTTCAAGAAGGGGGCGTTCTATCTGGCCGAGCAGCTTCAGATGGACATCCAGCCCGTGATCCTTCATGGCATCCACCACGCGCTGCGCAAGGGTGATTTCTCGGTGCAGAAATCATTCATGACGATAAAATACCTGCCGCGCATCGCTGCCGATGACGCGGCCTTCGGCATAGGCTACCGCGAGCGCACCAAGGCCATCGCAAAGCATTTCAAGGCGGAGTTCGAGCAGGTACGCGCGGAGGTGGAGACCCCCGATTTCTTTGCCGATAAGGTGCAGCGGCTCTACACCTACAAAGGCCCCGTGCTGGAGTGGTACGTACGCATCAAGATGATGCTGGAGAAGAATTTCACCGAGATCGCCTCACGTGTCCCGAAGGAAGGAAAAGTCTATGACCTCGGCAGCGGCTACGGCTACCTGACGCACCTCTTGGCGATGCAGTCCTACAAGCGGCATGTGATCGGGCTGGACTACGATGAGGAGAAGGTGCAGGTGGCGGCCAACACGCACTACAACATGGGCAACATCGCTTTCGCCCAAGCCGACCTCACGCAGTTCACTCCCGAAGCGGCCGACTGCTTCATCATCAAGGATGTGTTGCACTACATGCCCGTGGAGGCGCAGGAGCGGTTGCTGAATGCCTGCGCGGAGAAGCTGAATGAGGATGGGGTGATCATTGTGCGGGATGGGATGGAGGAAGAGGGACGAGGGACGGGGGACGAGGGACGAGGGAAAAGCGGGTCAGCAGATCAGCATTTCAGTGAATCAACAGACGGAACTGGCGGAGATCCAATCGTTAATCGCAACTCGTTAATCGTTCATTGCCAATCAAATAAACATTGGGTCACAAGGCTCACCGAGTTCTTCAGCATCACGCTCTTCGGTTTCAACAAGGCCGAGCATGGGGTGCATTTCCTCAACGAGAAGCAGATGCACGATTTCGCGGCAAGGCATGGTATGAAGGTGGAACGAGTGGGGAACAGGGTGAGCTCGAATGTAGTGTGGGTGTTCAAAAAACGTTGACCATTTGCATCGTTATTGTGTTGTCGTCCAGAAGCGTTGGGTAAATTTGTTGGAGTTCGAGGGACAACAATCGGCTTTGGGGCCTGTTCATCTTGACAGACAACCCCTAGCGCTTCAAGCCGTCAAAAGACCGAGCAATGGAAGTAGTGGATCTCATGCGAATTCCGGATCAGCTCCTCAAGGTGAAGGCAGGGCGCATTCTGCTTGCCGAGCCGCTGATGACAGACCCTTATTTCCGAAGGGCGGTCGTATTCATCACCGAGCACAACGAGAAAGGTACCTTCGGACTTATCATCAACAAGCCCATCCCGATGCTGCTGAACGAAGCAGTGGCCAATGCGCCCCGCATCGACACAAAGCTTGGTCTCGGTGGCCCAGTGGAGAATCAAACCCTTCATTTTCTGCACCGCAAAGGCGCGCTGGTGCCCAGTTCTCTGGAAGTGGCCGATGGCATCTTCTGGGGAGGTGACTTTGAGGTGATGAAGAAACTGATCGCATCCGGTGAGGTGGGGCCACGCGATATCCGCATGTTTGTGGGCTATGCCGGCTGGTCAGAGGGGCAGCTTGCCGAGGAGATGGAGCGCAAGAGCTGGGTGGTGGCACCCGGTTCGTCCGAGCTGGTGTTCGACACTCCTCGAAAGACCCTCTGGTCCACCATCATGCAGCGTATGGGTGCTCCGTACTCTTACATGGTGAATCTGCCTGAGGACCCGCGCCTCAACTGAGCGCTGCCGCCTCGTTGAGCAATGCGGTCAATCTGTCCGCAGTGCGGTGGAAATACCGCTTTGTGCCGCAGCCGAGCACCCATCTTATGCCAGACACCGCGTTTGTCAACAGTAACTCGTCTGCCAATTCAAGGTCCTTCACGCTCACTGAGGTCTCGACCACCTTCATTCCTTCTCCTTTCGCCAAACGCAACACCTCGGCCCGCATGGTTCCGGGTAGTCCGCCATGTTTCAGGTCCGGGGTCACTATGACCTTTTCTTTCACCAGAAGCAGGTTGGAGGAGGTGGCCTCTGAAACGTTGCCTGCATGGTCGAGCAGCAGGGCATCATCCCAGCCGCGTTCGCGTGCGATGGCACCTGCGATCACGTAAGGAAGCGCGTTGAGCGTCTTGTGGCTGCTGAGCGGGTGCGGGTTTATCTGGATCTCTCGACAGATTCCGAGCGTCATGCCTTTTCTGTTGACCTCAAAATGAGAAGAGGGCAGGGGAGTGGTTTCCATTAACCAGTGGCATGTATTGGACTCGGGGATGTAAAGCCCGCCTCCATCACGCCAGAACTGCAGTCGCACGCGGGCATGGGGTGTGCCATTCGCCTCGCAGAGTCTTTTCACTTGCTGCGCGATGCAGGCACTGCTCATTTCGGCCGGCAATGAGAGTCTTAGAAACCTTGCCGTGTTGGCAATACGGGTCCAATGGGGCCCGAAAAGCACGGGGCTCCCACCATGAGAACGGAAGGTGTCGAAAAAGCCGTCACCATATCGGAAGGCGCGGTCCTGCGCTCCGAGACCGAGAGCCTCCTGATGGGCCATTTCGCCATTAAGAATGATGTTTCCGCTCACAGCAGTTCTCTGACAGTGTGAATGATGTCGGTGTTGGAGGGTAAAAGGATGCCCCGCACACCAGCAGCTGTTGCTGCCACGATGTCCCGATCGCTGTCCCCTATCAGGAAAGATGCGGCTGTATCGATGCCGAAGCGGGCCATGGCTTTCTGCAACATCAACGGTGATGGTTTGCGGCAAAGGCATTTTCCAAGGTCCGGATGATGCGGACAGTAGTAGCCATCAGTAATGAACGCACCGCGCTGCCGAAGCATGGAATCGAGCTGCTGCTGCATGGCATGCACATCTTCCAAAGTGTAAAGTCCTTTGGCTACACCACCCTGATTGCTGACAATGATGAGCAGGAATCCGGCATTGTTTGCCAGTGTCAGTGCGTCAATGACCGTGGGCAGTATCTCGAATTCGTCCACGGACGTGACGTACCGACCCAGCTCGCGGTTGAGGATGCCGTCCCGGTCAAGAAAAAGTGCCCTGTTCATTTGTGCTTAACAATAACCCCTTACTCTGTAGCTGATGAACCCGAACCATTCGTGGATCAGCTGCTGCCACTTGCCGAAGTTGTGGATGTTGGGTGCGAGGAGGTAGTCCAATTCCCACCTTCGCTTGCCCACTTTTTTTTGAACGGAGTATGGCTGAACATCAATGCCTTGCCGTTTGAAACACGTCACTGCCCTGCGCATGTGCGTGGCCGATGTCAACAGCATGTAGCGGCCTTCGCCCAGCGAGTCGAGGATGGGTGCACTGAACAGGGCGTTCTGATAGGTATTGAGACTCTGGTTTTCCATGATGATGTGCTCCTCCGGCACACCTGAGAGCAGCAGCAGTCGTTTCATCATGTCGGCCTCGCGTGTCTCCGGTTCAAGGAAGTTGGCTGCACCGCCCACCACCATGATGCGCTGCACGTGGCCCCTGCGATAAGGTTCGAGCACTTGCACATAGCGGTCTGCACCGCAGCCGTAGTTCACGCGATCCACGTCTTTATCATAGGCCAGTCCTCCTCCGAGCACGATGGCTGTCCTGATGCTGGGGTCGATCTCGTGAAACTGCGTGATCTCTGACTCCCACCATCGCAGGCATTCATCCACAATGAAAGAGTTGCTGAAGAAAAGCAGCAAGGCAAGGGACGTCATCACCAGCCGCCTGCTGTGGTAGGGATTGGCGGTGAACCACGCCCACGCAAGCATTATCAGCACCCAGGTGAAGGGTTGCAGCAGGAACTCCAGCCGTTTGATGAGGAAGAAGATGGACACGATGGGCAAAGATGCACCATGTGAAATGGAAAATGGAAGATTGAAAATGGCCGGATGGGGTGAATCGTTGCAAGCGAAAATGATTTTCAATTTTCCCACAACCATTTTCCGCAATTTGCAGCCATGGAATGGAAGAACTGGGCGGGCAACATCCGCTTCACCCCGAGCAGCATTGCGCAGCCAAATAGCACTGAGGAGGTGGCCCAATTGCTACGTAATGCCACGACTGAAGGCAAGACAGTGCGTTGCATCGGCACAGGGCATTCTTGGAGCGCATTGGCAGAGACGCGTGACATTCTGGTGAACACCGACAAGCTTAACCGCATCATCAGCACGGATGTTGCCACAGGACAAGTGGTCGTAGAAGCTGGAGCAAAACTGAAAGACCTCAATGTGCAACTCTGGGAGCGCGGCCTTGCGTTCTCCAACCTCGGCAGCGTTGCAGAGCAGAGTCTTGCAGGCGCGGTGAGCACCGCCACGCACGGCAGCGGCATCAACCACCGGATTCTTGCTTCGCAGATACAGCGGTTCACCCTCGTGCGGCCCGATGGCGAGGTGCAGGTCATTGATTCTGAGAAAGACAAAGAGTTGTTCAACACGGCCATCATTTCGCTCGGTGCGCTGGGCATCATCACCGAGATGACCTTGAAAGTCGTGCCGCGCTACCAGCTGCACGAACGGTCTGGACTGATGGATTTCGATGAAGTGTGCGACAACGTGCTGGAATGGATTCAACGGCACGACCATTTGAAGATGTGGTGGTTTCCGCACACGGACCGCATGATGGTCTATCGCTACGACCGCACACAGGAACCCGTGAACGATTCATGGTTCAGGCAGAAGCTGATGGACGAATGGGTCTCGGTGACCGGTTATCGGCTTATGCTTTGGTGGGCTAACCGCAAACCTGAGCGCAGGAAATGGGTGAACCGCCAGATCGTGGGCCGCATGCTGCCAGATGTGGACCGCATCGAGCGCAGCTATAAGGTCTTCAATGTGCCTGAGCCGCCTATCCATAGTGAAACGGAGTGGGCGTTTGACATCGCCCTCGCCCCTGATCTGCTCCGCGAATACCGCGATATGGTGAATGCTAACGGCCATCTCATCAACTTCATTCAGGAGATACGTTTCGTGAAGGGCGATGAATATGCGCTCAGCCCTTGCTGCGGTCGCGATTCGGTCTATGTCGGTGCCTACAACGCGGACAACCGTGGCTGGGATGAGTTGCTGTCAGACTTCGAGCAATTGGCCGTTAAGCATCATGGCCGACCGCATTGGGGAAAGGAGTTCAACGTTGGTTCGGACTATCTCAGTAGCGTGTATCCGAAGTGGGAGGAGTTCCGCACCCTCCGCGATTTACTCGACCCGGAAAGACGGATGACAAACGGGATGATGGAGCGGCTGTTCGGGTGAGCGGACACCGAAGGCTTAACTTCGCCCGCCTGAATCAAGAATCATGCAAGAAGCCACGCCTTACGTCCCCCAGAACAAGATCCGAATCGTCACAGCAGCCAGTCTTTTTGACGGGCACGATGCGGCCATCAACATCATGCGCAGGATCATCCAGAGCACTGGTGTGGAGGTGATCCACTTGGGCCACGACCGCAGCGTGGAGGAGGTGGTGAACTGCGCCATTCAGGAGGATGCCCACGCCATTGCCATGACGAGTTACCAGGGCGGACACACCGAGTATTTCAAGTACATGCACGACCTGCTAAAGGAGAGGGGTGCGGGCCACATCAAGATATTCGGTGGTGGTGGCGGCACCATTCTCCCTGAGGAGATCAAGGAATTGCAAGGTTATGGCATCACCCGCATCTATCACCCAGACGATGGTCGGGCGATGGGATTGCAGGGGATGATCAATGATATGGTGGCGCAGTGCGATTTTGCTTTGGGCACCGATGCCACGGTCAATGTGAAGCAACTGGCATCGAAGGATTGGCCATCCATCGCGCGGCTCATTTCTGTGGCGGAGAACAGCCCAGAGCTGAGTGGCAAGGCACTGGAAAAGGTGC
>CAZCNS010000008.1:0-159311 GCA_964500205.1 uncultured Chryseobacterium sp.
CGAACGCATGCTTGCCCCGTGTGTGAACCACTCCTGCAGAGATAAGACCGCTCTCTGTGTAAGACATCAGCCCATAATTCACCTCTATGCCCCATTGGGGGATGCGCTTTTCCGAAGGCACAGAGTCAACAGACTGAGCTGACCCTACTGAGGGCAGAAGGAAAAGCACGATCAAAATCGCGAAAGGACGCCTCATCTTCTCGGATTTGGAAAAGGAGTATTTCAGAACTGAAAAAAACCCAGATGAGGCGGCAAGATACAAACGCCCCGCAACTGGAGGTATGGTATCAGATCCCTTCGATGGACTCACTGGTCACCCAGCCCACGTTACCATCAGTAAGACGGATACGATACCAGTCTCCGATGCGGTCGGTAATACGCACCACAAGCCCCTCATGGACCACGAAAAGGTCTTTACCCGACTGTTCAGGCGCACTTTTGACATTGAGCGTTGGGCGCAACACAACTGCGCGGTCATCGTTGAAAAGCCGATCGTACTGCTGTTGGGCCGCATAGCCCGCAAACAGACCTGCCATCGAAGCCACCATTGCTCCATAGAATAGCATTCGCCTTGCCGACTCGTTGGATGACAGCCTGAACACTGCCAGCGCAACGAATGCCAGCATAAGACTGAGCACCGCAATCCACGCCCACGAGTCCATGGGTAAGGCAGCAGGCACGGCCTCCCACCATTCAAAAAGGAAAAGACGGGGTATCTCCTCAATGCGGTCTATGATGGTCAGGCTTGCAAGGCGAAGGTTGAACCGGATATCCTCATCATCCGGTGCCAGCTTAAGGGCACGTTCGTAGTTGAGTATGGCAGGCGCAATGCGTTTGGTCTTGAAGTAAGCGTTACCGAGATTGAACAGGACCTCTGCCGACTCAGCACCAGTGCCGAGCACCGATTCATAGGATTCGATGGCGCTGTCATACAGACCTGCAACGTAGGCCGAGTCGCCTGCTAACTTGAGCGCCTCCGATGGCTGCGCAAAACCCACCGTTGACCAAAGTGCTAAGAATAATCTGAGGACTCGCACAGTAGTCGCGGTATTTCCTGTGAAAAGAGTCATTGTACCCTTGAAAAATAACTACGCCTCTAACTTGATAATTGCCCCCAAAGCCTCATCATACATGCTGCCCATCTGCTTATCGGCACCAGGCGCGAAACGGGCGAACTCAGCCTTGTCCAGAGCAGCGATGAAGCCGTCCACATCCTCGGCCTTCATGTTTTTTGCCGACAGCGTCTCTCTGATCCTCTCTTTCGTAAGTGCTGAAACAGGGATCTGATGGCGGAAGGCCACGTACTCCGTCAGTGCCTTGAACACCTCTTCGTAGAACGTAGTGGCATTGCCTGCGTCAAGCAGCTTTTTGGCGGTGGCGAGGCGCTTCTTGGCCGTCTTGGTGGCACCTCGGCTTCGCATACCGGCCACATCCGCTCCCTGCTTCTCCATGAATCCGGCATAACCCAGCACGAGGCCGAAAAGCAATGCGGGAATCATAAGGAACGTATAAAAAGCCCCCGAACGGAAGAAATGCTCGCCCTTCTGCCGCAGCGAGTATTGTCCTTGTTTGATATAACGGATATCGCTACCGATCATCTTTATGTCCTCTTTGCCTGAAATGGCAATAGCCCGAGGGCCAGCGTCTCCCTCGCCCTTGCCTTTCTCCACGACAAGGTCGAAGGCAGGTGCTCCGGTATTCTTGAATGTGTTGGAGGACGGGTCAAAATAGCTGAAATTGAACGGGCCGATCTCGAAATCGCCTGCATAACGAGGAATAAGCACGTATTCGAAAGTCTTGCTACCGGAAATGCCAGCAGCTGTAACCTTGATGTTATCAGACACCTTGGGATCGTAAGCCTCGATATCGGGCGGGAAATCTATCTTGGGTTTCTGAACCTGAAACAGGTTTCCATCTCCACTGATGGTGATTGTCAAAGTGACCGCTTCGTTGGACTTCACCTCATTACGGTCCATCTTGGCAGCAAGCTTGAAATTACCAGTTAAACCGCTAAAGTCAGCTGGTCTGCCGGCTGGCAAGCCTTCAACAGTTACCGTGACCGGTTTGGAGCGCAGCTCTACAGGTATGTCCTGATACGAGATGCCGAAAGGATCCCAGAAGGAACGTCTGCGTCCCTGCACCTCCTGCCGCACAATGGCAGTCATACTGAGAGGGTTTATTTCCAGATTCCCTGTTTTCTGAGGAAATAGCACGAACGTCCTGATCACCCCGACCTGATAGGTTATGCCGTTGACGACCTCCTGTTCCATCTGGATCTGATTACCTTGATCTACCGTCTTGTTGTAAAAACCTTCAAAGCTTGGGAAATCCCAATTATCGAAGCCAACAATACTGGATCGGGTATAGACCTTAAGCTTGGCGGTCACTTTCTCGCCAAGCATCACCTTGTTCCGACTCACCTCTATCTTGGCGAAGATGTCCTCTGCTGATGGAGCGCGGGACTGCTGCTGTTGCTGCTGCTGTTGTTGACCTCCCCCTTGCTGCGCCTGTTGTTGGGCTGGTGTACCTTTCCTCACCTTGATGGTGAGCGCATTGGACTGAATGACCTGACCGTCAGCTTTCACGCGCGCGGGGCCTATCTCAAAGGTTCCCTCCTTCTGCGCACGGACTATGTAA
Source organism: uncultured Chryseobacterium sp. (assembly GCA_964500205.1). Classification (GTDB taxonomy): domain Bacteria; phylum Bacteroidota; class Bacteroidia; order UBA10329; family UBA10329; genus UBA10329. The sequence goes on from CAZCNS010000008.1 coordinate 2,638, forward strand.
CTGAATGAAAGTGACTGGGAAACATTCCCGTTGATCATCTGAAACGAGGAGCTCTGATTAGGCCCGCTCAACACCTGAAAACCCGTTATCTCAGGGGCAACGAACTCACTCCCACTGGTATTCAGTTCCCAAGTGATGCGAAAATTCTCACCAGCCCCCACTTCCGCAGGTGCACTGGCAGTGAGCTTCGCCACCTGTGCATGGGCCTGAATGCCTACGGTAAGGCATAGCGCAACCAGAATTGAAAGTCGTACGGACATAGATGTTTACGCGTCACGCAAAGGTCGCAACGCCTCGTTCGGGCGAAAGCTAAAAAATGTGAAACGGCAACGAGTTCAAGACACACCGCCAGCACGTGACCAAATAGTCCTCATGATCAAGAAGCAACCTGTCTCTTGGGGAACAACTCTTGCAGAGAGGCTATCTCCTCGGCCTTCTCAGGATTGCCAGCACGGTTGTAGGACAGCAGCAGGTTGTTGGTCATCCTGAAGATCATCTCCAGATTAGACGCAGGACGCATGATGCGGTCATCGGGGGGCACATTCAATTTCTTAAGGAATCGGAGCACCTCGTTCTTGCCGAAGACCGCTCCCCGATTAAAGGGATTGATGTAAAACATCATAGCAGTCGGGTCAGGCTGCGAAAGGTCGCGATACCCCAAGGTGAAATGCTCGGGGAGATTGATACCTACAACCGGGAGGTCAAGCTGCTGCGCAAGTATCACCGTGATGATGCCGAGCGACAGCGGGTTGCCTTTCTTCGACTCCATCACTGTATTGATGAAGGAATTCTGCGGTGCGATGTAGTTCTGCGTATTTCCCGAGAATCCATGGACCTCATAGAGTATGTGATTCATGACCCGAACCTGCTCGAACGCAGTGAGCGTCTCGTTCAGCTCAATCCATATATCTGCCCTGATGCGCGCAAAATGCTGTCGGATGTGATCAACATCAAGGTCCGGGTATTGGTATCGGGCGATGATGAGCGCACCTTCGAGCAGATTCTCAGCCCCTCCCTCAATCCAGATCCTCAGGTCTGTCTTACAGGTATCGAACTGTATGCGATGGATGATATCCTCAATGCGGTCTTGCTGCACCGGGTCGAGGCTGCGCTCCCAATGCGACTCAAGCACGGGGATGGCACTATGACCATAAGTGAGCAGCCTATCACTCACATTCGTGAACACCTCCGAATCGGGGTCATCAAGAAGCTGGCATAGTGCATTAAGTTCAGTGTAGGTCATGTCCCTTAATTCGACCGCAAATTATCGCCCTACCTCGAAGGCGCCTCGCGATAAGATCACGTGTTTTGAGCATCAACGTGTTAATTGAACCATTCAAGATTCAAAGTGTTTGCTTCCTCCTAGATCGCCTCACATCCGAGACCATATAATTTAGGTAACTTTCGAGGCGCAACCCTGCACCCTACAAGGCCATAAAATGAAAGTAGTAGAGTTCGAGTACATCATCCCCTCTTCACCGGGGGTTCTATTCAATCGATTGAGCACAGCCAGCGGATTGGCTGAGTGGTTCGCTGACGATGTCACGGTTGACAAAGAAGGACATTATCACTTCTCATGGGAGGGGTCAGAAGAGGTTGCAGACCTCGTAAAGAGCAAGCCTGGCGAGTTCGTGCGGTTCCATTGGCATCACCTTGATGACAACACCTATTTGGAGTTCCGGCTCAAGACCGATCCATTGACCTCAGACCTTGCCCTCATTATCACCGATTTTGTGGAGGACGATGAGGAGGAGGAAAGCCGACTGCTGTGGGATACGCAGATCGAGGATCTGAAACGGATACTGGGAATCTAAGAACTGGTTGGCCTTTGGCTGTGCGCCACTCACCTGTCGCTGTTCGCAGCTCGCTGTTCGCATCTTGCAAACCTTCTTCACTGCTTTCGCAGTTAATCCTTCTTCCTGTCATTCAATACGCTGCAATCTGCACTCGATATTCTGCAACCCACCAGCGGGGGCTCACTGCTATTCCCAGTAATTTCTTTCACTCCTTCACCAGCCTCACCCCACCATTCCCCTTCTCCGTCTCTATCCGCAGGGTATAGATGCCATTGGCCTGCTTGCTGATGTCTATGCTGCGGGCCGTGCCAGCCGTGGCGGTGTAGCTTTCCTGAAACAACTCGCGCCCGCTGATGTCCGTCACCGTGAGCCGCACCGCGCCCCCTTCTGAAGTGACGAGGGTGAACAGCCCGTTGCCGGGGTTGGGGAAGACCGTGAACGTGACCGTCTGCCCGTCTGCTGCGCCAACTGCGAAATCTACCGTCACGCAATGCACGTCTGCGCCCTCGCAGCCCACCTCGTCCGTATAGGTGTAGGTGAGGCAATGCTCACCCAGCCCCGCATCCGATGGGTCGAACATGTTGCCTGATACAGCCGTCCCCGTGAACGTCCCACCGGGCGGTGTTCCTTCCAACTCCACGGGCGGACTGAGGATGTTCAGACCTTCCTCCACCTCCGTCATCACCACGGTCGGGTTCGATACTGTGGCAATGGTCATCGTAGGGCTGGTACTCTCCGACCCGTCCTGATAGCTCACCGTCACCCAGTACTCTCCCTCCTCGCTCACGGTGATGGACTGCGTGGTCTCACCCGTGCTCCACAAATAGGATTGCCCCTGGGTGGCACTGAGAATGATGGCCTGCCCATCGCACAGCGCACTCGCGCCCTGAGGCACAAGGTCCGCCTCCGGTGCGGGGAACAGCGTCCCGCTGAAGTCCGTCACCGTGTGGAAGTACGTGTTCGTTATCACCGGATCCTCGAAGTCGAAGTAGATGTTGGCCGTGTTCTCTATCACCGTGCCGAACGGCAGGTCGGGCACCTGCTGCACCTTGAACATCACAAAGCCGTTCGACCCCGGTTCGTCCGTGGTGCTATCAGGCAGCATGATGTTGTTGAACCGCCATTCCAGCACCCTTGGGCCGTACATCCTGAACTCATAGGGGTGGCTGCTCACCCCGCTCTGCACCGTGAAGATGTTGAGGTCGGTGCTCAGCGTGTCGAGTATCACCACATGCACGGCCGTGTCGGTGCCGATGTTCTGGAAACGGACGAGGTACTCTATCTGCTGCCCGCGCTGTATGGCGTGCGTCTCGCCCAGCCCATTGGGAAAGCCCGTCTTGTCGTTCGGGTCGTAGGGCGCGCTCACCTGATCGCAGAAGATGTCGATGACAGGGTCGGCATCGTCCTGCGGGAACATGGTGACGATGAAAGGCAGGAACCCGCTCGACCCACAGATCTCCATGTGCGCGCTGGGGTTCGAGTTGCCGGGATGGTACGGATGCTGGTCCTTCATCTGCCCCTTATTCTCCTCAAACACCGCAGCGGGCCACTGGGCCGTCATCTGCGCGTTCATCCTGGCGGTGAGCTGCGGGTCGTTCTGCTGTAACGGTGGCTGTTCGGTGGAGAGATTTGTCAAACTTTCAAAGTTTGACAAAGCTGATGCGCCCAGGTCATTCCGCTGCGCCAACAGCGTGGCAGGCAGCAACAATAGAAAAAGATACAGGGCTGTTCTCATGGTGCGCAATGTTTCTTTTATCGCACCGAAGGTATCATTTAGTACTATCAGGATAGGATCGATGGCCATTATCATTGGTCGCGCCACTGTCGCGGTGCTTCATAGAAAAGGCATCCCCTGACCGTTCTCCAACCCAAAACCCCTGCCATATAGGACGGTCCATTCCCATTGTATCTCGTAATCTCATTCCCACCGTTTCTCCGTTTTTCAGAGCATTCTTACTTTTAGTCGCGGTTCTTAGACTTCTGGTGCCCACGATGCAACTAACCCAGGTGAAACATGGAAGCCTTCGTTTATATCAGCAAAGATTCCGGCATTTCGCCCGGCCTCAATAGCTACGCTCTTCGAACAGGGCTGCTCATCAGCCCTGTCACGGTCTCAATTGGCAACGCTTATCTGGGCATACTGTTTGAATCCCTGTCAAAACAATGGAACAACACCCCGGAACGTAAGATCTCCTTCCTCAGGCAAAAGCCTGAGTTCAACCATTCTGGTCTGGATGCAGATGTCATGATAAGAGAGCTCCGATTCTTTTGGAGCAAAAGGCGCGATTCACGGGCCCTTAAGCTCTATAAGACTTTAGAGAACCGGATCAATAACCTGTATGCGGTCCTGCACGATGATTACGCCAAGCTCTTCCACGCTACCGGGCTGCTGCAGCTCGCGCCACTTCAAGAAAGCGATGAGCTGGTCATCATCGGCCTGGATGAGGCAACAGGCGAGCAGTACCAGGATGGGCTGCGCCTGAGCAGCCTCCTCTCCCTCAGTCGAGACCCCGATGACACCCCCGGGCCTTATGTGCACGTGCTCATCGGCAACCTGACCGAGATTCCACCGGAGGACGAGGCCACCCTCGTCCCCGTGCTCGACCTGCCCAACGTCAATGCACTCAGCTTTGAGCAACTGATGGGCGTCCGAAAATCCCTCGCCTCCCAAATGGCCTCCCTCCAAGCCCTGCTCATCCCTGACAGCGGCCCCGACAGCCCCTTCAATGCCTCCCATTGGGACCTCGATCGTGTCCCGCTCACCGCGCCCTCCATCCAGCAGGCCGTGGATGCCGATCCCGACCTCTCCTGGGCCCGCACCGTCCAAGCCTCATTTGGGTCCAAGGTGCTCATCGGCCACATGGACATTAAACGCTTCTTTCAGTTGCAGCGGGACTGTGGTCAGGTGCCTGATGACACTTGGCTGGTGCTCTCCGGTCTGGAGCCACGAACCGATTGCCCCGCCTCCATCCCCATCATTGTCATCCGAACAGAATGGCGCGATGAAAGCAGTCCAACGGAGGTGCTCGCTGCCAACGTGGCCGATGACTACGTACCCGCCCGAAAGACGATCTCACTCGATTGAACCATGGCTTCCAACAACGAACCCAACTGGGTGCACTACCGCGGCAGACTGGCCGCTGCCGAGCTGCTCATCGAGCTGCTAGACCTCAACGAACTGGTGCGCTTTGCAACCGACCACCGACTCCGCACGGTCTATACCCTCATGGACAACGACCGGGTGGCCCGCTTCGGAATCAGCCACAAGGGCGGCCTCCTCACGGCCGATGCCGAAGGATTCGACAACCTCAACGACCACCGCGATGCCCGCAACAACGGCTTCACCAATGCCCATGACTTCTATGCCGCCCGCCAGCTCGGCTTCTCGACCAATGAGGCATATCAGCTTAGCCTTGCATCAGACCTCCGCGACCCAGAAACCTATCAGGTAATGCGCGCCAAAGGCTTCATCGAGGGGTTTCAGGAATATAGTCAGCTCATCAATGACGACATACCCATAACCCCACTCGGGGAAGTGACCGATGCCCACCAGCTCTATAACATAGCCCAGAAGCGCGGTTTCGACAAGTGGGTCGATATGCTTGTGGCCATTGAGAAGGGTTTTGACAACCGGCAGGATTACCTCATCGCACAAGAACTCAAGTATCCCGATGCCAAGAGCCTGGAGGCTGGACGCAAAGGCGGCTTCGTCAACGGTAACGAACTTGCAGACGCGCAGAAGCACGGCTGCATCACCCGTCAGGAACTCAACAGGTACCACACGTTCGAGGCCATGAAGGCCAAGGACCTCGCTCACGATGCCCGGCTACTCATCATCATCCTCTCACGCCTGCCTGAGAACACTGTGGTGCCCATCCAGAAACTCAAGGAGATACTTGAGAAGGAGATCCGTCAGTACCAGGACCCCGACACCGGCAGGTTCCGCCCTTGGTTCACCACCCAACTCCACGGCCCCCAGGACATCGGCAACATCCTCCGCAAGACCGACACCGTCAAAGAATACGGCACATACGACCACGCTAAGGGCGAGTTCACTTCCCACCGCCTCCACAAACGCAAGGTGATACTTGATGGCAGCAACGTGGCCCACAATTCGCACGGCAACGCCATCTCCGTCCCCACGGTCCTCAACTTGATCCGCATGGTAGAGACTCTCAGGAGAAAAGGCTTTGAAGAGGTGAAGGTCATTGTGGATGCCTCCCTGAAGCACCGCCTCGCAGACCCGGAGCAATTGCCAGAGCTGCAGAAGATGACCGAGTACTGGGAAGCACCTCCGAACACCAGTGCCGACCTCTTCATTATTCAGTATGTCAAGCAGCACCACTGCCTCATGGTGAGCAACGACAGGTTCCAGGAGTGGAAGTCCTTCGACCCCTGGATCGAGGACAATATCGACTTCTACCGCCTCACATTCCGCCTCACCGACAACCTTGTCCTCCTGCCAGACCTCGACAGGAAGTAGGGTGGCCGGTCCCCTCGCTCACCCACCACACCGACCGAAGGGAGCTTCCCGCACGTGCGGGACTTTTCGCAGTAATTGTTCTTCGCAAATCGATAAAATGTGCCTCACCGCTTTCGAAGCAATCGCAAATCGTTGATCGTTCCTCATTAATCAATCCCTTTCACTCCCTCACCAGCCTCACCCCGCTCCCGATAACCGACATCCACTGACCATTAACCGATCCCCCCTCCTCCCAACAGCCTCCGCACCTCCTCGGCCGTCATCCGTTTCACCAACGCATCCAGCCCCTCCACAGGCCTCTTCCGCAGCCCGTCCAGCACATGCCCTTCGGGACCGTTGAAATCATACAGGTCGTTCGGTAAACATTTCAACCTCTCGCACAGCTTCGTCAGCATTGGCATCTTCAGGTACGTCTGCCCGTCCAGCCGTTTCACATCCGTAAGCGTCCGCGACACCATCTCCGAGAAACCGAAACGCTGCAACGTTTGGGCCGGGTGCGCACTGCTGCGCTGTTCCATCATCCGCCTCACGTTCAACCACACACGTCCACCGCGCACCACCTGCTTCGGTTCCCGGTCAGCGACCCGCTCCGTCAGCTCCTTCCACATCTGCTCCAGCTCCTCACCGCTCTTGCCCATCAGTACATGTTCCAACTCCCGCAACGGAGCCTTGTTCAGGGCCGCCAAGTGATGGTCAGCGGCACCCGTCCAGCTGAACAGGTCGTTCGGCATCACCTCCAATATCTCGCACAGCTCCCGCACCGTGTCATCGCGCATCATGCGCATCTTCCTCCCGCTCGCCACCATGTTAGCCCTTGCCCGCGACATCCCATTCCGCACCAGGAAAACGACCACGCGCTTCTCTCCTTTCATCGCTACCAGCGGCTTAAGATCCATTACCAGCATCTTGTTCAACTTCAGGTGAAACACTCTTTTGCTTCACGAAGATAGAAGTTTCATGCCACCCCATAACCACTTCATGATACCACATCACCACTTCATGATACACTACAACCAATTTTTGTTACCCGGTCACTATGTATTGATACTCTATCAGCACGTATCAATTCTCCGTCATCACTTACTGATTCCTTATCGTGACATACTGATACTCTATTACGACTGAATGATACCCTATCACTACATTATGATATACCATCAGCAATATATGATATGCTATCACCATTTTATGACGCCCTGTCACCAGTTCCTTCTACCCCTAGCAGCGAGTGTCCCTCAACCGATATAGTTCACTAAACCCTACCGCCCTCGCACCGGTCAACCCACCGGACCACATGAAAAATCCCCGTGGCTCAGTCAGAACCACGGGGATTTCGTTTAACTCTGAAGCATGGGTCACTTCCCCCCCATCATCCCGCCCATCGACTTCTGAAATTCCTCAAACGTCTGCTTCTCGTAGCCGTCAGGCACAGTGAACAGTTTCTTGTCGACAGACTCCTGACTCACGCTGGACGCGGTCAGCTTCATGGTCATCGGGCCGGACGCCACGCTGTACTCCAACGGAAAGCCTTTCAAACCCTTGAACTCACGACTGGCACCAGCAGGCAGCTCATCGGTGTAATAGACCTCCAGACCCGTGTCTCCTTCCATTTTCACCCGGGCCTTCTTGCACTTATAGCCCGCTATCTTCTTCACATCACCATCCACATACTCGATCTCAAGGTCTTTGGCCTTCTCGCCACGCTGCTTCTCCAGTTCGGCAGCGTCCATGTCCACCGCTATCTTCTTGCCCATCATGTCGAGCAGCAGCGTACCCTGATTCTTCTTGGTGTCGAAAATGGTCACCTGCTTCATGCCCATGCCCAGCGACTGCTCAGTGCGCGACTGGTCTCCCTTGATCATGATGGTCGTCTTATCGGGCAGCATGGCCTCAAAAGCCGCCATCTCAGCGGGCAGGTCTTTGTATTCAATGCCGTAAACGACTTTTCCCTCAAAGCTCTTCTGAGCAAAGACAGGGACAGAAGAGGCTATCGCGAGGGCGAGTATGAACAGTTTTCTCATTGGTAAGGATGCTTCTCTTGTTTGATTTGAAAGTTTGAAATGAAATGTGCGCTCAATTCTCGCCACCGAATACCCTGCGCAGAAGATCCGACACCTGATGCGAGGCATCCTCCCTGATCTTCGCCTCCTCCTCAGCCACCATAACAAAGAGGCCGTCCGTGGCCTTGATGGTGGTGTGTTCTGCAAGATCCGTGTTCACAGGACTCACAAAAGGAATGGAGTTGTAAAGCGAGGTCAGCTCGGCCCATGCGGTCTGCGCACCCACATCCTCAAGCGACTGTTCGATATGCGGCCGGAAGATGGCATGGATCTCCTCCTGCGTCTGGCCCTTAAGGTACATGGTGGCAGCATTAGCATCACCATTGAGAATGCCCATCGCATCGGTGATGGTGATACCCGTGATGGCATTCACAAAGATGGGAGTGGCCTGCACGGCTGCATCCTCCGCGGCTCGGTTGAGCCTCAGCACCACCTCATTGACAAGCGATTGACCGCCCGGAACGACACTTACAGCAGTAATGATCGGTTGGGCCTCGGGTGGCAGCAATATCTTGATGAGCTGATTACCGAAATAACCGTTGGTGACCGACCCACGAGATACGGCAGTATCAGCGCCAACTGTCAGAGCCTCCTTGAGCGCCTGTGCCACCTCGATCTCGTTCAATCCCAGATAATCGAGCACCTGATCGCATGAGGAGAGCGCGACAGACATGCCAAGGGTGAAAACCATTACCATCGGCAAACTGAATCTTTTGAGCGATGAAATCATCATAAGCTATTTAAATTCATTGAAGATCAAAGTCCACCACTCACCTTGTGGAAGTATCCTTGGATCAGGTCGGCACGGCCCGGGACTTCCACGATGTAGAAGAACACCCCATCAGCAGCGCTACCACCGTCCCAAGGATTGTTGTGATAGTTGTCCGCCTGATAGGTCTTTCTGCCCCAGCGGTCGAAGATGACCACCTTGTTACCGGGATAGAGGTTGAGGCATGGCAGGTGGAACACATTGTTCTGCGGAACGACCCCGCAGAAATCAGCCCCACCATTGTGAGTGGACTGCGCGTTGAACACGTTGGGTTGCACAATATCACAGTTGATGACATTGACCGTCAGTTCAACAGAGGTCGTCTCCCCGCACTGGTCGGTGATGTTGACTGTGTAAAGCTCTGCAACGGATGAATCGCCCGGAAGCTCATAAGGCACCACGATGGCCACCGAGTCGTTGGCAGCAGAGAACTGCTGCACTAACGTACCCTCCCATGTGTAAAGGTAGGGCGCAAGTCCACCGGCCACCACAGCCCAAACAGTGTCGGACCAAAGCTCGCAGATAGTAAGCGTGTCGAGAGCACTCAAAAAGGTATCGCGAACGCTCGCCTGCAGAGCAGCATACTGAGGAACTGTCACAGTAAATGAGCCGATGGACTCGGTGCCGCAGGCGTCAGTAAGAGTGATAGTAATGGTTTCGTCCTCGGTCGGGTTCAACACATTGGATGCACCCGAGAGCCCATTGCTCCACTCGATGCTGAATGGTTCATTACCTCCTTCGACACCAATGGTGATAGGGAGATCCGTGCCCGGACATGCCACAGAGGCATCGGCCACCGTCACCAACACAGGGGCAGTGTAGGGGAGGACTGTTACACGGATGGTATCCCGCACCGGACCGGGGAAGCACGCATCTGTCACAGCTACCACGAAGTTGGTGCTCTGTGATGGCAACACCGTGATCTGCGATCCGTTCATGCCATTGTTCCAAGCATAGTTGTACGGCTGCGTACCACCAGAGGCAATGGCTGTGAGTGTGGCGGTCTGACCCGGACAGGACAAGGTCACGTCATTGGATGTGGAAACTTGCGGAGACGGAGCGGAAACACTTGCCGGGACAGTGATGGAGGCAACCTGTTGCACAAAACCACAGCTGTCCGTCACTGTGACGGTAAAGGCGCTTTCCACAGGTGGCGCCACCGCAATACCGGGCGTGGTCTCGCCATTGCTCCATTGATAGAAATAAGGAGGGTTACCGCCACTTACAGTTGAAGTGATCTGCGAGTATCCATAAAGATCAGAGCAAGCGATCAATTCGGAGCTGAGAGTGACATCAAGGTCATAATCCTCCTTGATGAATATGACTCCGACCGTCTCCACCGAATCTCCGCAGAGGTTGACAGTAAAAACAGTCAGAATGATAGTATCCTGCTGGCTGTTTGGCAGACCATCATCCACAGCAACCACATCAAACGAAATGGTTGTCTGCCCGGGCAAGAAAAGTACCGTTTCCGGAACACCCGTATAATCAACTCCATTCACTGCACTGCCGCTTGTGAGCACAGGAATCACCAGCGTAGTATCGGCATCCGGACGCGTCATGGTGATGGTGGCGTTAGTGCATCCAGGGGTGATACTTGAGTCAGCAGATATGGTTGCTATCTCAATTTCCAAGGCATTGGAGCTGAAGCTTCTCGCCTCCAAGAACACTCCCGAGTCATAAATATTATCTGCCACGTCAGCTATCGCGAGTTTGATACGATACGTCTCACCACACTGCACCTGCGCCAAAGCCTGAAGCACAACAGTGTGCGCATTGAATGCAACTCCGTTCGTTCCACCAGTTGCATTGTTCACATAGTACTCGCAGTTGGTACACGGACCATTATTGGCGGTTCCGTTATTGACAGTGGAAATACTCACCGGAGTTGTCGTGCCGGGCAGCAGGGCAATATTCTCAGCATTGTTGGTGTAAGGGCCGTTGAACCCGGGACCGCTGATGAGGAATGCGAAAACATCATTGAACTGACCACAACAGAAGTTAGGATACTCCTCTGATGCGAACACATAGCTGAAGTTGATCGAGTCGCCCGTGGGTATGAAATCGAACTCAAGAATGGCAGCATCGCGAATCAATCCTCCAGAAATAGCAGCAAGATCGGGATCACCGGCAGTACCAAAACCTGTGGACGCAAAGCTGTTTGCCGCTGCTGCAACGTCAGCCACGTTGCCCGTGGACATCACCACCCCCTCCGTGAGAGGGAAAACCCCGTTGGATGCATCGAACATGCCGATCTGCTGTGGATTGCCAGAAAAGGTGATGTTCGTAGCCACAACACCTTCTCCGAGGAGAATCTCCTCCACCAGCTCCGTGGGGGTCATCGTATTGTCTATCAACATCTGAGCGGAGACGGTATGGAATCCGAAAATCAGTGTAAATACCGTGAACACGGCCTGAGGAAACGTTCTGGTCATCAAGTGAAAGATGAAAAATGATTAAGCCGCTAAAGTAGGTCAATAATCCATGCGCTGTTGTTGGTTGCGCGTCAACATTATACCTACGTTAAACCTGAGCTTCCCAAAGTCATTCCACCCAATGTAGGTTACCTTCGGCATTCACTCTACGGCCATAATGCGACCCGACCTTGAATTCATACTTGAAATGCTGGGCAAGAGCAGCCTGGTAGCAGTTTCAGTGTATCTGGTCTTCCTATTGGTGCTGCGACAGTCAAAATACTACAGGCTGTCGAAGTGCCCGAAATGTGGGGGGCGCCTCAGCAGACATAGGCGCTCAGGCCTGGACCGTTGGACGAGGAGACTATCATTCGGGATCCTTCCCGTAAAACGCTACCGTTGCTACCGTTGCTATTGGGAGGGTCAGGCATTCAACATCAAGGACGCACTCAGGTCGAAGGATAACGGTGCAAAAGAGCATGTCAGTCCCACTTCATGAACTTCTTGGTGTATGCCTCACCGAACGATTCGAGTCGAATGAAATACAGCCCCTGTCTGAATTCGTAGACCGGCAAGAAGAGCTGGTCGTAGGTGATGTTCCTATAAAAACGATAGAAAACTATGGTGCCGTAACTATCGAAGATGTAAAGATTAACGTCTGCCTCAAAGCGGGTGGCTATCTCCACATTGAGAAACTCTCGTACGGGGTTGGGATAAATGTGAAAAGCAACTTGTTCGCAGGGACCCTCATCGTAAAAATTGAGCGCGGCATACTGCCAAAAACAAATGTTAGGATAAGTCACCTCATCGCAACCACACACCGGGATGAAGTTGTTCTGGATGATGCAAGGCGGATTGTCAATGGCGAAGGAAAGACTGTCCACGCATCCCATTCCGCCAAACTGAGCCATGGTCTCCTTACCGCAAAGCAGTACAACACTTAAAACGAGTAAGGCGGTGAGTTTCATTCGGAAGGCGAAGGTACTTCCGCGGATGTGGACAAACGGATGCTACCACCGAAGTGCAAGCTTAGATGTTGATTAAGATGATGGGAGGTGTCTGATGTTATCTCGGCTGAATGTAGCCATCCCGCGTCAGGCAGAGGTCTAAGCGTCAGTTCATCCGAACCATCAGATACTGCTTTTGCGATGGTCGCCATACGATCATCGACCGCCAGTGAATAGACCTTGGCCTTTTCCACGTTCACCACCATTGCGCGAAGCTGAAAAGACAACAGCAACACTTGAGAGAGCATGACCAAGTGGAACAACCTTCCATTGGTGCGGTCAAAGAGCCATTTGCCAGAACGCACCGCCACCAGCACACCGATGGCCAGCACCATGGCCGAGACCGGCAACCACGCCCGCTCCGGCCCCATGCCGCTCATCAACAGGCCCATCATAAATGATGTTCCCAAGGCAATCAGGTCGGCAATGGCAAAAGCATGGCGCGAGGACAGATAGAGCGAGCCGATATCCTCAGCTTGAAGGTGCTCTGACCTCCGACCTATCCACGCTATTGGCAAAAGAAAGGCGAGCAGCGCTGGCAGCATCAGCGGGATGTAACGGAAGAGCAGACGGCCGTAATTTTTCATTCCCTCCCACAGACGGTCGGGGAGCGTGGTCTGTGGCAGATGCTCCATCCTGACGTGAACGCCCGACCCCATCGCATCTATACAGAAACCCGCAAGGCAGGCCAACGTGGCAATGTGAAAAGCGCGCCCCTCACCTGCCCTGCCGGTGAGTCCGAGGTAGAGCAGAACAATGAGCGCAGCCACTGCTACAGTCTCAGCAGCGCCACCGGCAAAAAGAAAGAGAATGGCCACAAGGACATGTTGCAGCGCAGAGAGCCGCTCGCGCAACAACAGTCCGAAACCCAGCACCACAGCTATGAGCCCCCAGAGATACATGGACATGGACGAGAGCCAGAACCATGTGTCACCAGTACCGATGGACACATGGAATAAAGCGGCCATGGCGAACATGGGCATTACAGCAAACTCTGAGCTGGTGATGCGCAGACCAAATCTGAGCATAAGCGACCAGAGCAACACCACCACAGCTGCGCACCCGAGGAACATGGTGAGAAAATGGAAACAGACCAGAGAGACTCCCTCAACGTAGTGGCCCAGCACAGTATTGAGCAGCAGGGTGCTCGACCACCTCGGATTCCAGTTCTGGTAGTAGAACACCATGGCATCCCACACTCCCAGCTCACGGGTCATGTGCATGTAATGAAAGTCATCGGCAGAGAGACGGTTGTACACGCCCAAGGCAAGGTAGGTGCTCATGAAAAGCACCCCGTTGGCAGCCATCAGCAGACTCACCCAACTGTCTTTATTCTGCATCATGGCAAAGTCACTGAAATCGGATTCTCAAGAATTGCTGCATCAGAACAGCGTGCCGCCTAAGCGTTGCAGCAACTGCATCTTCACCGATTGACATCAGCTTTTCGACCATGCGACTGTAAGTCTGTGTCATGAGGCTTCAAAGTTAGCACGGTCATTATCGCACGACCTGCAAACCTACCTTTGCCGACCGCGCATGAGAACCAAGACATTAAAGAAGAATCGCATCAACGTGGTGACGTTGGGCTGCTCCAAGAACATCTACGACAGCGAAGTGCTGCTCGGCCAGTTGAAAGGAAACGGCCTGGATGCGACCCACGAGTCGACCGAGGACGATGCCAGCATAGTGGTCATCAACACCTGCGGTTTCATAGACAACGCGAAGCAGGAGAGCATAGACACCATACTGCGCTATGCCCAAGCCAAAGAGGACGGACTGGTGGAAAAGGTTTTCGTTACGGGCTGCTTATCGGAACGTTACAAACCGGAACTGGAGAAGGAGATACCGAACATCGACCGGTATTTCGGAACCCGCGACCTGCCCCGCCTGCTCAAGGCGCTCGGTGCAGACTACAAACACGAACTGGTGGGCGAGCGACTGCTCACCACGCCCTCGCACTACGCCTACTTCAAGATTTCTGAAGGATGCGACAGACCCTGTTCCTTTTGCGCTATTCCCCTGATGCGGGGCAAGCACGTGAGCACCCCCATCGAACAACTGGTGGAAAACGCTCGCCAACTGGCCGCCAAGGGAGTGAAAGAACTGATGCTCATAGCGCAGGACAGCACCTACTACGGTATCGACATCTATGGGGAAAGAAAACTCGCTCACCTGCTCACAGAGCTGTGCAAGGTGGATGGCATCGAGTGGATCCGTCTTCACTATGCATTCCCGACAGGCTTCCCCGAGGATGTGCTGGAAGTGATGGCCAGAGAACCCAAGATCTGCAAATACATCGACATGCCGTTGCAGCATATAGCAGACCCAGTGCTGAAGTCGATGCGCAGAGGCACTAACAAGGAGAAGACCGACAGGCTGCTGACCACCATCAGAGAGAAAGTGCCAGGTATCGCCATCCGCACCTCGCTCATCGTGGGCTACCCTGGTGAGACCAAAGAGGATTTCAATTTGATGCTCAACTGGGTGAAAGAACAGCGTTTCGACCGTCTTGGGGTTTTCACCTATTCGCATGAGGAGAACACCCATGCCTTTCATCTGGAAGACAATGTGCCTGCCAAGGAAAAGAAGCAGCGTGCGGAGCGCATTATGGAGGTGCAACAGGAAATCTCGGATGAACTGAACCAACAGCGCATCGGGCAGCAGCTGCGAGTGCTCATCGATCGCAAAGAGGGCGACCACTTCGTGGGAAGGACCGAATTCGACTCCCCGGAGGTGGACAATGAGGTGTTGATCAAGGCAGATGGCACATATCTCCGCATCGGTGATTTTGCAGATGTACGCGTCACCAGTGCAGAATTCTTCGACCTCTACGCTGAACCCGTGGAAGCGTAATTACCTCTCCGCGCTGACGAGGTTTTGACTTTCTTTGCCTCTGAAACACTTTTTTTTTCTGGAAACGATGACGAGGACGCACACCAGCCTTTTACGATTCACGACCATAGCCGCCATGCTGCTCACCTTCAATGCGTGTGAGACCGATGTGGAAGATGTGCCAGTGAACATTGACAGCGCACCAGGTGCTGGCGCAACGGACATAGACGGTAACACCTATGCCACCGTGGTGCTCGGCAACGGTCAGGAGTGGTTGGCCGAGAACCTGCGTACAACAAGCTATGCCAATGGCGACCCTGTCCCGTTGATCGTGGAGAACGCTGCATGGACACCGCTATCTACTGGTGCTCGGGCCATTTACGAGAACGAGGAAAGCAATGTGGCCGATCTAGGGATGCTCTATAACTGGTTTGCAGTGAGCGATGAGCGCAACATCTGTCCGGACGGCTGGCATGTGCCAACGTCAGAGGAATGGGATGCGCTGTATCTGTACCTAGACCCTTCTGCGCGTAATGACACCAATCCGAGCAGCCTGACTGCCGGTGCGCACATGAAGGCCACTGGCGTTGCGCTATGGCAGACCCCAAACGAGGGCGCGACCGATCTAAGCGGGCTTTCTGCACTGCCGGGCGGTTTCAGGCACTCAGACGGTGTGTTCTATGCCCGAGGGCAGTTCTGCTACTGGTGGACCTCCACCGAGCGGAACAATAACACGGCATTCAACCGCTATCTGTATTACGGCAACCCGCATGCGTTTGCCAATCAGACCAACAAGCGCATCGGATACGCGGTGCGCTGTGTGAAGGACTGACCATCTCATCACAGCACGCGCCATGAGGCACTACCGCACCGCTATCGGCCTGTTATTGCTGCTGGCGGTGGTGATACTCTTGTACTTCGGTGTCAGGACATTCTGGCTGCGGCCGCTCTCCATTGGGGTGTTCTTTGAGCGGGCCTACATCGAATTCCTCTGGGACGACCCCGAACTGCTATCCGTCACTGGCATCCTCGATGAATATGGCCTAACCGGGCATCGCAATCGCCTCACTGACTCCTCACCGGCCCGCAACACGGAACTGGCTGCTATAGGCAGGAAAAATCTCAAAACACTTCTTGGCTATGACCGCGAGCGGCTCACACCACCTGAGCAAGTGTCGTTTGATGTGATGCTGTGGTTTCTGAAGACAGGGGTGGCCGGTGAGCCTTTTCTTTTCCACGACTATCCTGTAACGCATCTCAACGGGCCGCACATCGACCTGCCGCAACTGCTGATGCAGACACACCCAATACAAGACACACGAGACGCACAGGACTACCTGTCGCGCATGGCTCTGTTCGGTCAGAAATTCAGCCAGGTCATTGCCTCCCTTGAACATCGACAGTCTCTTGGGATCGTGCCACCAACCTTCATCCTGAGAAGGGCCATCAGGCAGTGTGACGATTTCACTGCTATGCAACCACGTGAGAATGTACTGTACAAGCATCTGGAAAGCCGCATGTTGCCTGAAAAAGGCTTCAGCGATGAGCAACGGGAGCGATTGCTTGAACAGTGCCAACGCCACCTGATCGACCATGTTTTTCCCGCATACAAAAGACTCTCAGGCTATCTGATGCAACTGGAAGACGTGTCGATGAATGTGGCAGGGGTGTGGCATCTGCCCAATGGCGAAGCCTACTATCGCCAATGCCTGCTGCAACAGACCACGCTTGTCTGTGATCCCGATGAGCTCTACGATGTCGGCAGAGTCGAGATGTCACGCATTGAAGGTGAGATGCGTATCATCCTGAGCATGCTGGGTATTTTCAGTGAGGATGAGACAATCAGCACGCTTATGCAGCGGCTGTCTGTGGAGAATGAGCTTGATTTTCCTGCAGATTCTTCAGGTGCAGCCGCATGCATTGACCATTTCAGGCAGACGATAGAAAGCGTGCGCCCCATGCTTCCTTCCCAATTCAGACCACTGCCGGAAATGGAACTTGAGATAGCAGCCGTCCCCGAGTTTCGGCAGAATGGTGCTCCGCTGGCCTACTATGTGTCCCCGAGGAAAGGGACAGATAGGCCGGGGCGACTTTACGTCAACACCTCAGGCGTAGCATCCATGCCGCGCCATCTGGCCACGGTATTCGCCTACCACGAAGGCCTTCCTGGGCATCACCTGCAAAAATCTGTTCAAGCCAATCTGACCGAGCTGCCCACCTTCAGGCGCTTCCTTCCTTTCGCTGCATTCAGCGAGGGCTGGGCCATGTATGCCGAAGAGCTCGGACATTGGATGACGGGAAGCACCGACCCCATAGACAGGTTGGCTGTACTACAGTCCGACCTATGGCGCACTGCACGTATGGTGGCAGATGTCGGCATTCATCACCGCAAGTGGCAGCGCGATCAGGCCATCGACTTTCTGGTGGCACATGCCGCACTCAACGCCCAAGAAGCCGAGGACGAGGTGGACCGCTATATCGTGTGGCCTGGGCAGGGCTGCGCATACAAGGTGGGCAAACGTGAGTTTCTGCGTCTGAGGCAGGAGTACATCGCAACAGCAGGGGACAGCATGGACATGCGCGAACTGCACGACCTGATGATAGGACAGGGTGCCATGCCACTGGAGATACTTGGCAGACGCTTGAAAGAAGCTGCTGCTGAGAGATCAGCCCCTTAGTTTGTCGAGCAGAGTGTTGAGCTGGATGAGGTCGCTCTCTGTCAATTGGGAGAAATCAGCCTCCATTTCCATCTGCTTGGCATCGATGCGTTTCAAAAGCTCCAATCCGTCCTCGGAGATACGTACCTCCACCAACCTACGGTCCTTTGGACTCTGCGTACGGCATACCAAACCCTTCTTGCATAGTCGCTCCACGATGCGCGATGCGTCTGACATGCGGTCGATCATGCGCTCGCGGATGCAGGAGGTGCTCAAACACTCGCCCTCACTGCCTCTTAGGATGCGCAACACATTGTACTGCTGCTGGGTCAGGTCGAACGGACGCATAAACTCCCGGAAACGGTCGTTCACCCAACCGCTGGTGAAAAGGATGTTGACCATGGCCTTCTGCTTTTCACTGCTGAACCCCTTTACCTGCTTGATTTCATCTTCCAGTCTCATGACCTTTTTCTTTTGGGTGCTTCAGCTACCGCTTCTCATCCTTGACTGCATCATGGTCTGATACGTGGTGTAAGGAGGGTTTTCTGGCGTAATGATGATGAAAATATCAGCATCGGTAGTGCTGACATCAAAATGAGGTGTGTCGGAAACCCTCACGAAATCGCCCTGATTCAAAGATTCGCTGTCCATGGTCAGCTTGCCTTTCAACACAAAAAGAGACGCCACAGAACCAGCAGCGAGCGGCAGGCTGTGAGCGCCATCAGTAAACAACGTCCGTTTGATGGTCACTGCATCAGCCATCATTCCCAGACCGTCATTGGCTGTGTAAACGGTCTCGCGACCAAACCCAGTTAAAGTCTCTGGGAATGAATGGCCACGGTAGTCGTCATAGGTTGCGGGGATGCCAAGCGTACGTTCCAGCCCCGGATCGAACCATATTTGGAACATCTCTGAACCTCGGTACAACTTCTCGGCATGAGTGATGCCACTGCCCGCTCGGATGATCTGCACATCACCCGCATCCAGTCGTTTCCATCCTTGCAAATGGCTGTCATAGTGCTCGATGCTGCCTTTGAGAACAAAAGAAAGGATCTCGAACCCCTTGTGCGGATGTTCGCCTATCAGACTATCGGCCTCAGCCCAAGCATAGGCCCAGTAAAACAGGCTGCCGTAAGGACGGAGACGCCCACGGTCCTGAGGAAATCCAAGTGGTTTCAACTCCTTGATGCGCCCTCCATCAAACTCACCGCTCACTTGGTCGGCTTTTCGCAGTATGGTCAATTCCATGATGCAAAGTTAATGATGTTGCAACATTGGTTGGCCAGCAAAACGCGAACGCAAAAACGGTGTCTGACCGAGGCTTGGTCAGACACCGTTCCAACGGAGATTAAAATGGTGTTCAGCAGGTCATACGGCAACATGTTCAGTCATCCAACTGCACGTAGCGGTACCTACCAAGGCCCTTTTCAGCAAACTTCTCGATGCCCAGCACATACTCCGCCACGGCCTGTCGGGTCTCCTCCGAAAGATAATTCTGGGGGGGCATTGGCGGAAACTCCTCGCGCTTGCGGACGGGGTTGGCGATGTACTCGGCAAGTCCCTTCGGGTTGTCCTTGTACAGTACCTGGATCACCTGCACCGGTGGGCCGATCATGGTGATGTCGTAAGCGTGGCAGCCTGAGCACACCCCGTAGAACGCAAGTTTGCCAAGCCCCATCTCCTCCGGGTCGAGAGGTGGGACAGGTTCAGGCAGCAGGTAAGTTACCACATCGGAAGTGCCGGGATGGTCACAGCGGGTGAAGTGTCCTAAGCCGAAGGTGCGATAGGCCGATGGGTTTCGGATGCAACCCTCGGTCTTGCCATTGGCGAGAATATCGGGGCCAAGCTTCGAGAACTTGGTGGCCATGGCCAGCTTCACATCGTCCACGGGGTCGGCACCATTGCCTATCATAAAATTATCGAGAATGACCACGTGCTCTGGTGTAGGGTCAGAATCGGGGTCCTTGGATATCTGCGAACCGAAACCGAGATCGGTGATGAGTATGCCCGCATTATTGTTGCTTGAAATGATGTTGTTCTCCACATAAACGCTGTCGGCTGCCATGATGATGATTCCAGACCCTTGGGGCAATGAGGCCACCAGCGCACCCGGTTTGGCGAAGTTGGGGTGGTTGTTGTTCACCACGAAATTATTCCGGACAATGGTGTGCTTGCAGGTCTTGATGGGCAAGCCTGGGGTGATGAAAACGAGAATACCACCCGTGTTGTCATGCACGTAGTTGTTCTCCACCAGCGAGTAGCGACAGTTCTCTATCTCGATGCCCGCCACGCTGTTGAACACCTCATTGTTCACCACATCAATGTTGTCGCACATGCCCACATAGATGGCCGCGTCCTCGATGCCTGAAAGGATATTGTGCGAGATGAGTCCGTTCTTCCCGAACTCGGGGAAGATGCCGTAGACCCCGGTGTCATCAACCCAGTTGTTTCGGATCACGAAGTTGTTGCCCGCTTGGCCCATGATGCCGTTGCCCTTGTACTTCACGATCTTCAGGTTCTCGATGAGGATGCCGTTACCAGAGTACAGCACCGCATCGTTCAGCTCATGCTTGCCATCGAGGGTAGGCCATTCGCCTTCGCGGATCACACCTTGCAGGGTGATGTCATTCTTATCGACATAAACAGTCTCGTGATAGGTACCGGGAAATACGCGGATGAGATCACCCGGTTGCGCCTTGCCCACTGCTTCCTGAATGGACTGACCATCTCGCACCTCAATGATGCTGCCTGTGAAGAAACTGGTCATCGTTCCGCCCGCCTCACCAGACGAGGCGCGAAGTGGTGACATACTCGGCATGGTGGGTGCCTCCTCGGTTACAGCAAAGAACATCGAGCCGATGAATACGCCTCCTCCGAAGAGAACGATGGAAAGCAGAATGACAACGGATTTTTTCATGGATTCGGGATTTCTGGGGAATTGATGGAAAGTTGGGTGGGCGCTGAAGGCAGCCTTGTCGGCACCTCCGGCTTGAAGGACTCGTCTGTGAGCGTGTGCAGGAAGTCAACAAGCAGGTCAAGCTCCTCAGGGCGGAGTTTCGGTTCCCAGATGTGCCAGTGCAAGAAGAGTGTGTCACCCTCTGGCACTGCATGGCCGCGTCCTTTGGTGTAGAATTCCACCGTTTCGCGCAACGTGGCAAAGCGTCCGCTGTGCATGTAAGGCGCAGTGAGGGCGACATTTCTGAGGCTCGGCACCTTGAACGCGGCACGGTGAGTGCGGTCGCCCGTCACATCCTCTGCACCACGGTCCAGAGGCAGACCATTCGGCTCAGGCGTGCCGAGCACTGCCATCTGCTGGTTGGTGAACAATGGAGGCGTGTGGCATTCAGCACAGCGTGCAACAAAAGACCGGAAGATGTTCATGCCATCGATCTCGCGCTGCGTGAGTGCCGCGTGGTAGCCATGGGCATACTGGTCGTATCGGCTGTTGAGCGATATGAGCGAGGACTGAAAGGCGGCTATGGCCGTGTAGACTTCATCCTCTTCGATCACCTCTTCTCTTCCCCTGTTGAAAGCCTCGGCAAAAAGCCTACGATAAGTGCCGTTTGCGTTGAGGTCGGCTATGAGCTTCTCTGGCGTGTTGCCCATTTCATCATGCGCATAGAGCGGACTTTTCATCTGCTCTTCGAGGCTCTCGGAGCGACCGTCCCAAAAAAGGCGTTCCTGATAGGCCACATTCCAGAGCGAGGGTGCAGAACGCTTCACCGGCTCTCCGAGGATACCAACACTGCGGCCCTTTCCATCCGCGAAACCTTGATCGGGGTCATGGCACGAAGCGCAAGAGACCGTGCCATCGGCAGAGAGCATCGGATCGAAGAAAAGGTAGCGGCCCAGATCGATCTGCTGAGGGCTGAAACCATCGCGCACATCCGGTAGGGCTGTCTTGAGCCCCCCTACACCCTTGCCCTCCAATGAGGCATACATTTGATAAAGATTGCGCTGAACACAGGCATTTTCCTCATTGAGTTCAAATCCGGGCGGGCAGGTCTGACGGAGGATTATCTCCCCGTCATCAGAAGAAACCAGATGGCCCGGGCGTGTGTGATCGTTCCCCTTGTCAGGCGTTTCTCGCACGCGCTCGCAGGAGGAGATCAAAAATAAAACCCCAATGATTACAGAAAGACCACGCATGACCATGCCGCAAATGTGGGGAAGATTCCATCAACAGAGCTTCTCTCTTGCAAGCGTGGGACGGATATCAAAGCAATGTGACGGATGACAAGCTATTACCGGCCATGACGCTCTGCCATGTGGGCATTGAAAGCCGGCATATACGACCGCGACACCGGTATCTCGCGATCGGCACCCTTCATTTGGAGTTGATAGCCCTGCGCATTTCCACTCACCGCAGCAATGCGGCCTGTATTGACAATAAAAGCCCTGTGTACCCTGATAAGGTTGATTCCCTGCGGCAGTTGCTCCTCCACAGCCTTAATTGCAGCGCGGACAAGATGCCTTTGACCGGCCCCATCTTTTTCGGTGTGTATCTCTACATAATTACCACTGGCCATGAGAAAGACAACCTCGTCAGGCAGTACTTCAACCTGCTCGCTCTGTGTGCCGATGGCGATGACCGAGGCCTCATTTGCCGGGATAGCATTCATCTCAGGCAGCGGTTTTTTCAAAAGGAGCCGTACCACCTCAGCCTGAGCCTCATTGCTACGGATAAGGTGACCGAGATTGATGGTCGTGACCACACCCAGCACCAGCAGCCCGACCTTGAACGTATCGAAAATGCTGCGCAGCAGGGCGGCAAGGTCGTAGTTGCTCACAGCTTCGTAAAGCAGAGGGCGCAGGGCATGATTCACGCAGCCGACCAACACGAACAGACCAGAGAACAGCAGCAGTTCATGGCCCACCGTCCAACGGTCGGTGATGCTCTCCCAACCCCGCAGCAACGAAAGGATACCAACGTACGCCACAACACCAAGGCCCGCTACCAGCGCATAGGCGCCAGAGGTGATCAGCAGCCCGAAGCGCGCGTTCTCGTTCACTCCCACTGGCTCCAGACCGACCAAAAAAAGAAAGGTGCAAGTGGCGATGGCCGCACCTACACGCAGGTAACGACCACCAGCGTAGTTATACGGATAGACCTGACTGAGAAATCGGAGCGAAACCATGCTATGCAAAAGAACGCATGGCAGTGCTAACCGCGCACTTTAACCCTCCTCGCTAAAAATAGCCTGACGGAAAAGTGTACGTGCCTCAGCCTCCAATCTGCGGAGGTAGTCGTCCACCAACCAGCTGCGGTAGTTGTCAGTACACTTGGCGATGCAGTAGGAATAAAGACGCACGCGGTACTCCACATCATCGCGCAGGAGCTTGGACAGTTCCTTCACATCCTCATACGTCTTGGCATTCTCACTCACCATCTGCGCATGCTGCATGATAGAGCGGTCTATGGCTACCTTAGGACGAAGGCCCTCACGCATCACATCCTGATAGACATCGTCCATGTCGAATGAGAGGTCTTGCGTATTGGCGAATCGCTCGCGCACATCGGGTGGCATCAAGTACCGGAAATTGCGCTGGATCTCATCATCGCTGCGTACGTGCTGAAGGTAATTGTCGGGCGATCGGAAGATGGCCTGCCAATCAATCTCCTCATCCCACCGTCCGAAACGCGCAAGGTTGTTTCCGAGATCGATCACGTTGAAACTGTCCTTACCAGGGATGACACGTGAGCCTCGCCCGATCATCTGAAAATAGAGCGTGAGCGAACGGGTGGCCCGGTTCAGGATGATGCTTTCCACTGCTGGTTCATCAAAACCTGTGGTGAGAATGCCCACCGATGTGAGCACCGCATCCTTCTTCTCACGGAACCACAGCAGAATCTCCTTGCGCTCGGCAGCAGTGTGCGTGTTGTCAAGATGTCTTATGTCGTGACCTGCCTTCTTGAACATAGACTCTACGAACTTGGAGGTCTGAATTCCGTTGTTGAAGATGAGGGTCTTCTTCCCGATGCAATGCTCCTGATAGGCCGAGAGCAGTTTCTCTTGCATCGAAAGCTCAGTGTAGAGCCGCTCGGACGAACTGACCGTGTAGTCACCGTTCACGCCTATGGTGAGCGAACTGAGGTTCACATCGAAGCTGTGAAAATCGACCTTGGCCAAAAAACCCATCTTGATGAGTTCCGGAATGCTGTTACCAACGATAAGCTCCTTGTAGTTCTCATACATCGGAAGGTTGATGTTCGAGCTGAGGGGTGTGGCCGTTACTCCGAGGACTGTACTGTTCTCAAAGAACTTGAAGAGCTTGCCGAAACTATTGTAGTGCGCCTCGTCAATGATGACCAGACCGAGATTCTCTATCTCGATGGCCTCCTCGTTGAGACGGTTGTTGAGCGTTTCCACCATCGCCACGAAACACTGGTAGTCATTCTGCTCGGGCAATTGCTTGACCTCACTTCGGATGACCTTGTTGGGTACTCCGAATCCTGAGAGTATCTCGCTGGTCTGGCCGCAGAGTTCTATGCGGTGCGTGAGTATCAGCACCTTCTTGCCAATGCCCTTGATATATCTGCGGGCGATCTCTGAGAAGATGATGGTCTTTCCACCGCCTGTGGGCAGCTGATAAAGCAGGTTATAGCCAGCAGGCTTCTCCTCCAGATGATCAAAGATCTGGCTGATCGCTTTCTTCTGATAATCGTAGAGCTCCTTGTCGCTTATATCCTCCAAGGCTATGTTTTCGGGAGATTCTGTCATGCACTAAGGACCGATGCCCCTGTTTTTCGGGCTGCAAAGATACAACTTCAAAAACGGGGGACTGTACTCAAACAAACCATATCGAGCGAGGAAGGGATAAATCGTCCCTGTCGTCCAATGAATCTCCATGGGCACCTGAGAGGCGAGGAACGCTACCGTTGCAGCAGGTCACTTAGGGTGGTAAACCCGCTCTGCATCGCGCAAAATCTCTTGGCGGTCGAGGGTCATGGGCTTGGTCTGCTGATTCACATACAGCTCCATCTGATCGCTGTAGTGCCTTGAGTCGGGTCTGTTAGATGAGCCATAAGGATGCAGACTCTCCAGATGGAGCTCTCCGTCTTTCCACTGTGCGAATTGCACATAGCTGTCTGCCACATAGCTCTTAAAGCGGCCATTGTTGTATGGCATAGACCAATTGGCGGCCAACGCATCCGGGAAACCATTGACGGCATATTCCTTGTCACCGCGCACGTGAAGTTGCAACTCACCGAGGGTCACATCCAGCGTATGGAAATACTCCATCAGGTGATCGCGGGCGTAGCCTACCGCCTCGATGTACGTCTCTTCAGGGATATTGAGCCCTTCCATGAAGGTATTGACCCCGAGTTGCAGCTTATCGAACAGGTACCGGTAGGTGAGCAGGAACATGCCGGCCCCCTCGCTGTCTGCCGTTGCCCTGCGGTCCCAGTTCTGCATCTTCACAATACTCTCTGCCACATCAGGGAAACGATTGGGATCCAGATTCATGAACTCATCAATAGAGGCCAGAAAAGCACTTGAATCCGGGTACTGACAGTCGAACTTGATGCGCTTCATGTCATCGAGTGAAAGCCTGTCATATTCCTTCAGCAGCTCCATGAGTCGCGTGCTGCGGTTGTTGTCTCCCGGGTCAAAACCGAAGTAGGTCGGAAAATCCTGCTCGCGCAAGTTATCTTCCATGCAAGTGGCATTGAAAGGTGTGTTGTTGGTATTGAAAATATAGCCACAAGTGGGGTTGGTGAGCTGCGGGCGGTCTTCCAGCGGATGAAACTCCGTCCATAGTGTCTTTCTGGTGTTACCGGGCAACACACCGCTCCAATCATGCTCGTCATCGCGCACGGGTACCAGTCCATTATTCAGATACATGATGTTGCCATCCTTGTCTGCATAGATGATGTTGTAGCGCGGATAACCATCTATCCTTAGCGCCTCGCGAAACTCCTCGAGGTTCTGCGCCTTGTTCATGTGCAGCATCTGCTCCACCGTGTTGATGCGCTGATTAGCGCCCATCCGCAAGGCGTAGAACTCACCGTCCTTGGAGCGAAGCGTGGCACCGTGCTCGCTCCAGAAGGTCAGCTTGGGCACAGGCACCGTAAGCAGCTCACTGAGTTTCACATTGAGTACCACGGGGCGCACTTTGAGTTTGTACCACTCATCATCCATGCGGTACATTCGCTTTCTTCGGGGGTGCATCTCCAGCCTGTAAGTGTCCACCAGATCAAGCTGATTGACAGTATGTGCCCACCCGATATTCTCATTGGTACCAAGGAAGATGGCAGGGCCACCGGGAAAGAGCGCACCGAGGATATTCAATCCCTCTTCGCTGCACAGATGAGCCTCGTACCAAGAGAATGGCCCCTCGAGCGGCATGTGCGGATTTATCATCAGGATGGTACTGCCGTCCTCGCTCCTATCAGCATTCACGGCCATGGCATTACTGCCCATCCATGTGCGACCACCGTCATACTCTCCACTGAGAATTGATGCCACCTCATTGTGCGCACCACTTACAATACTGGCCGCGAAAACATTGGTATAGACCACATCCTTCCCTTTGATGGGGAACAGCCCCGGCACCAGCACCTCATCGGGGTGCGCATCGGCAAAAGCATTGATCCCCTGCGCGTAGCCGTCCAGATACCGCTTTACACCCTCGGAGAAAACCTCATCGAACTGCTCATCAACAATACCCTGGACATCGAACAGATGAACAAGGAAATCGCGCTTGGCCCCGTCCTTGCCCATGTAGCGACCAGCCCGCCCCTGACCAGCGATAAGCAGCTCTTGTACCGTGGCGAAATCGTCTTCGGCATTGGCCCACGCCAGCCCGTAGGCCACCTCATGGTCGTACTTGGCGAAGATGTGAGGCACACCCCACTGGTCTCTGACGATCTGCACCAGCTGCGGGTCAATGCGGGTAAACTCTGACCGTGTGCTTGGCCGCTTCTCCCTATCTTCCTTTTTCGCTAAGCAGGTGCCAGTGATCAGGAGTGATAGCGAAAGCAAAGAAAAGGTGCGGAACATGATTCTGTGTGAGATGATGTTTTAGGTTCCTGTAAAGGTACAGCCCTGTTTTCAGCCAAGTCAAGGGCGCGGGCTTACATTCCTGTGTCATTCCCATGCGATCATGATGCGTTCGGGGGGATGCTTGGTGATTTTCAACAAAAAAAGACCCCGAAGGGAAAATCCCTCCGGGGTCATATTCAAAAAGAAAGAACTGCTCAGTTCTTGATGAAGCGAACTGTTTTCTCACCTGCCTCAGACTGAATGCGCAGCAAGTACATGCCCTGAGATACAGCACTGACATCCACATCCTGAGTGAACACATGAGCACCATTCAACACGATTGCTGACATGACCTGACGACCAGTGAGGTCCATGACAAGGATGCTTACATCCATCGCGTTGACCAACTCACCACGCACAGTGAACTGCCCACTATTCGGATTCGGGAACATAGAAAGGGAACGGAACACATCTTGCTCCTCCACGCTGATGTTACCACCTGAGTAGGTCACAGCCACGATCTCTGAAGTTTGCGGGCAACCGTTCTCACCTGTGTACTGCACTGAGTAGTTGCCACTCTCAGCCACCTCATAGGATGTTCCAGTAGCCTCAGGAATCGGGTTGCCATTGAAGAACCATTGGAACCCAGTGTTGCCAGAGACATTCACCAATGAGACGACATCTCCATCCACGGAGAGCTCACCGATTGTGGATTCCAGATCTGGGACAGTGATGCTTACACCTGCCACATCCAATGCACCACAGGCCGAGCCTCCACCCTGCTCCAGCAGACCGTTGACATCAAAGCCAGTGGTAGTTCCGAAAACCACAGTACTGACATCGAGCGTATTTGGGTCATAAACCAATGTGTGTATGGTGTAATCACCACCTTCTGTCACTGTGAAAACAGGGAAGTTGCCAGCATCCACGATCACAAGACCTGTTCCTTCGGTAAGTACATACAAAACTTCATAACCGATGGGGAAACTTGGATCGACAGTGTTCGTGGCCGCAAGTACTGCGCTTCCATCAAACAAACAGACGAGCTCTGAACTGGTGATGAGCGAACCTGCACTTACCTCCGCACAAGGTTGTGGGCAATCAATGGTGCTGAAAGTAGCCCCTGCCACATCAAGTGCTGCACAGATGCTTCCTCCACCCTGAATGAGCAAACTGTTCACATCAAATCCAGTGGTTGTACCGAACTGAACGATGCCCAGATCGAGTGTATTGGGGTCGTAAACCAAGGTGTGAATGGTAAAGTCACCGAGGTCAGTGATCACGAATGTCGGCTGGGCAGAAACATTGAGAATCACCAGTCCGGAGCCTTGGGTGAGCACATAGATGGTCTCATAGCCTGCAGGTACCACCGCATCACCATTTGGTGTGGCAGTGATGGTCACGTTGTTGAACAGACAGATGTCAGACTGTGACCCTGAGAGGGTTCCCGCAGACACTTCACAAGTGAAGCATGTCTCGATAGAGAAGGATGCGCCTGCCACATCGAGTGCGCCACAGATGATACCTCCGCCCTGCTGAAGCAAGCTGTTCACATCGAAACCTGTGGTGACACCGAGCTGCACAATGCTGAGGTCGAGTGTTGTCGGGTCGTACACAAGCGTGTGGATTGTGTAATCACCCTCTGCCGTAACAGTGAATTCCGGAGTGGCGTTCACTTGAACGATCACCAGTCCATCGCCCTCAGTAAGTACATAGATGGTCTCAAATCCAGCTGGAACGACCGCGCTGCCATCGGCCGTTGCGGAGATGTCAGCTGTTCCGTCCTCGAGACACACATCATCGGCATCTGGGGCAAGGGCACCGGCAGCAGCATCGCATGGTGCACACGTTACAACCTCCACTGGGGCACCCGGCACATCGAGTGATGCGCAGATGTCGCCACCGCTCGCGGTGATGATTCCAAGCACATCAACACCAGTGGTAGTACCGAAGTCAATAATACTCAGATCAAGCTCATCAGGGTTATACACCAAGGTGTGAACGGTGTAGTTGCCTTCAGCATCCACTGTGAAAGAAGGATTGGGCTGCGCATCCATGATGACCAGCTGGGGTCCCATGGTAAGAACGTAGATCACCTCATAACCATCAGGCACGACAGCATCGTTTCCGGGAGTGGCATTGATAGTGGCCAAACCATCGCTGAGGCAAGTCTGCGGGTTGTTGGCAGTGATGGTGCCAGCGTCAGGCGCATTGACAGTGACAGGGGCACCGGCTACATCCAAGGCTGCACAGATGTTTCCACCACCTTGCTGAAGGAGGTTGTTCACATCAAAACCGGTGGTCACACCGAGATCGACAATGCTCAGATCGAGTGTTGCGGGGTTGTAAACCAAGGTATGAATGGTGTAGTCGCCTCCAGCGCTTACTGTGAACTCAGGATCAGCATTCACATTGATGATCACCAGACCGTCACCCTCTGTGAGGACATAGATCGTCTCATAACCAGTGGGCACCACTGCATTGCCATCGGGCGTTGCGGAGATGAAAGCATCACCGTTCACGAGACAGACTGCATCGTCAACGGCAGTGAGGCCACCTGCTACTGCATCACAGGGTTCGCAAGCAACCACCGCGATCGGAGCACCTGCCACATCAAGGGAGCCGCAGATGGAACCACCACCTTGAATAAGAAGATCATTGACATCGACACCAGTGGTCACCCCTAACTCAACAATGCCGAGGTCAAGTGTGGTCGGGTCGTAAACAAGGGTATGGATGGTATAATCACCAACAGTTGTCACCGCGAAATCTGGAGTAGCGTTAACATTTACGATTACGAGGTCATCGCCCTCAGTGAGGACGTAAATGATCTCATAACCAGCGGGAACCACTGCATTGCCATCGGCTACTGCGGCAATCAAGGCGTCCTCACCATCAAAAAGACAAACTTCACTGTCCACAGCGGTTAGCGCACCTGCGAAAGCTTCACAGGGCACTTCACAAACTTCAACAACGAAGGTCGCACCAACAAGGTCGAGATCAGCACATGCACCGGTGAAATCAATAGCCTGAAGCACCTGAGCCACCGTGGTCACACCGGGGTTGAAAACAGGAGGGGCGAGCGTCAACTCTGCGGGGTCATAAACGAAAGGATGTATCGTGTAGGTGCCCTCAGCATCGACAGTGAACTGACCATTGGCATCCAATGCGAGAATCACACCGTTGGCATCAACGAGCCCGTAGGTCAACGTGTAGCCTGCGGGCACGGTGGCGTCACCGTTAGCAGTTACTGAGATAGCAGCAGCACCATTCTCAAAACAAACAGGACTTTCTTGGTCAGCTGTCACAGTGCCAGCATCAGCTTCACAGCTCTGGGCACAAGCAGGGTCTGAAGAGGTCAGGAAGTTGATGATGAGGCTATCAGGGAAAGAACTCGAACAGATGGTGCCTGCAAGGTCAGCCGCATCTCCATAAGCAAAGAGGAAAAGCGACCAAGGCCCCTCAAGCACACCAGCACCCGAAAGTAGACCACCCAATTCGCTGTCAACAGCAGTTGGGAATCCTGAAACACCGGTCAGCACGAAACCAAAATCGCCATTGGGGTCATCTGCAAAAGGCCCTCCGCTGGCGGTAGGCAGATTGTTGAACGCAATTCCGAAACCACCGGGAGTGCTCTCGGTTCCATCCGTGGAGACCACAAACTCCTCACCCGGGCAAAGTGACACCGGTGACTGGGAAACATCAAACTCCCCGACACTGCAATCTGCACATATGGCCGGATTGGCACCGCAAGTCACAGTCGGGTTACCGTTGTCCACGTTAAAAGCTGTACCACAAGCATCACCGGCACGATGAATGATAATCCGGTATGTACCGCTTTCAGTAGCTGTCCATGCAAGAGAGCAGTTGTCTTGAAATGTCCCTGTGGTACCGAGGCTGAACGCATCCACCTGATTGGTGGGTGTAACAATGGAAATGGCAGGAATCCAAGCACCTGCACCAAATCCTGAGCACATGTCGAACACATAGTCGAACCCGGCCTGAACACCATCAAGGAGATAAGCCTCTGAACCGAAAATCCCTATACCGATTCCGGTGAAATCAGGATCAGTAACGGCACAACTCGTACCATCAAAGCAAGGTGCGCCTCCAGCCCCATTGAGGTCGGTGTATGTAGCTGCAGCGGTTGTACACTGCCCGAACACGGTAGCTGACCAAAGGCCGAGAACCACCGTGAGAATCATCGTCTGTAATGTTCTCATCATCAAAGGTTTTTTATCATTTACATAAGCACGTGAATCACTCTTGCTCCTTCAGCTTGCGAAGGTGCTCCAATCGCTTCTCGTAAGCCTCGCGGGGGAAATTCTCCTGCCCTTCTCCTTCCTTCATCTTCTGCTCGATGTCTGCAATAGCACGGTCGATCTGCTCATCCGAAACCTTTCTTGTAGCCTCAGGGGTAGCGGCACGCAGCGACTGCTTGTCATCCGTACGGACAGCATCACGCACACCGTCAGCGCGCTGTATCTGAACATTCTGTCCTGCATTGGAATCCTTTTTTCCGGCATCCTGTGCCTGAGCCACTACTAATGACAATGAGAGCACTGCCACACTTGCAAACAACTTTTTCATGATGTTGGATTTGATTTGGGTTGGGTTCATTTCAAGGAAACAAACATAGCCAAACAAAACGATCGGCATAATGTGCGGTGACAAGGCACAATGCCACCGCTACTTTTGCCGTCATGTACAGATTGCTCCGTCCCCTACTCTTCTCCTTGCCGCCTGAAAAAGCTCATCATTTCACCGTGGCCATGTTCAAGACGCTCATGCGCGTGCCTGGTGGCCCTGCCTTATCAAGGTTATTTTTCAAGGTGAATGACCCCCGGTTGGAGCGTGAGGTGTTCGGGCTCCGTTTCCCCAACCCCGTTGGCCTCGCAGCCGGGTTCGACAAGGATGCCGATTTCTTTGATGAGTTCAGCAACCTCGGTTTCGGATTCATCGAGGTGGGCACCATTACGCCAAAACCACAGGACGGCAACCCGCAGCCACGCATGTTCCGTCTTCCGTCCGATAGCGGCCTGATAAACCGCATGGGGTTCAATAACAGTGGTGTGGAGGTGGCCCGCGAGCGGCTGCTGAGACGCAGGCCCGGCCTCATCATCGGTGGCAACATCGGGAAGAACAAAGTGACGCCCAACGAGCAGGCCGTGGACGATTACCTCATCTGCTTCCGTAGGCTGCACGATGTGGTGGATTATTTCGTGGTGAATGTCAGCTCGCCTAATACTCCCGGTCTGCGCGAATTGCAGGACAAGGAGCCGCTGATGCACATCCTCAACACACTGATGGCCGAGAACGCCACTGTGCCCCAACCTCGCCCTATCCTACTGAAGATCGCACCCGACCTCACAGATGCACAGCTCGATGACATCATCGAAATAGTGAAGGAAACAGGCATCGCGGGCATCATCGCTACGAACACCACCATTTCGCGGGAAGGACTTAACACTGATGCCGCAACATTGGAGGAGATCGGCATGGGCGGCCTCAGCGGACAGCCTGTGAAGCATCGTAGCACGGAGGTGTTGCGCTACCTGCATACGAAGAGCAACGGTGCTTTCCCCATCATCGGGGTGGGCGGCATCGGCAATGCCGCAGACGCGCTGGAAAAACTGCGTGCCGGGGCCACACTCGTGCAGGTGTACACGGGCCTGATCTACCATGGGCCATCGCTGATCAAAGAAATCAACACGGGTATCCTTGCCACCAACTGAAGCCCAAGACCTCAGCGACTGCCGAAGATGGCGCTGCCCACCCGCACAAGCGTACTGCCCTCCTCGATAGCAACATTGTAGTCTCCGCTCATGCCCATGCTGATAATGGAGAAATGCTCATCTCCAGAGAAAACACCTTCCTGCAACTGCAGAAATATCGTTCGCAACCTTGCGAATTCCGCCCTTACCTGACGCTCATCTTCCGTGAAGGTAGCCATGCCCATGATACCACAGATACGGACATTCTCTAATTGACGGAATTCCTCACTGCGGAGCAAAGCCTCAGCCTCGGAGATGTCAAATCCGAATTTGGTGTCCTCCTGCGCAATGTGAAACTGAAGCAGCACATCCGCCACCCTGCCAATGGTGGTCGCTTGCTTGTCCACCTCAAATAGCAACCTATCGGAGTCGATCGAGTGAATCAGATGAACGAACGGTATGACCTGCTTCACCTTGTTGCGCTGCAGATGGCCGATGAGGTGCCACCGGACATCAGTGGGCATCAATGGCTGCTTGGCAAGTATTTCCTGCACACGGTTCTCGCCAAAATCGCGCTGCCCTGCGCTGTAAGCCTCCATGAGCCGCTCGACCGGGTGGGTCTTAGACACTGCTACCAGCGTGACATGCTCAGGCAGCAGTCCCCTCACTTTCTCAAGCCTCTGCGCGATTCCTTCCATGGCCGCAAAGTTGGCGAATGAGGGGAATTGGCGTAATTCGGCCCACCAACCTGTTGCCAGATGGAAATGAGATTCGGGGAGCTGCCATTCTCCTCCCGCCTCATGAGGCCAACTTACAACTGTTGATTGTTCATTTTTAATTACTTAATAAAAATGTCACCTCTGGAGAGCAGTGCCCTTGCACGAGAGAACTACCACCTCCGCTCATTGCGGGAGCACATAACCTATCTGCTCGGGAAAAGCCCTTTTTACAGGGAACACCTCAAATGGTGCACCCCCTCGGCACGGGCAGTGGAGACATTGGACCATTTCCGTGAGCTGCCCTTCACAGAAAAAGACGATTTGGCCCGCGACAACATGACGTTTCTCTGTGTGGACATGGCTGATGTACGCGACATCGTGACCACCAGCGGCACCTTGGGCGACCCAGTGAGCATTTTCTTAACCGAAAACGACCTGCAACGGCTCGGGCGCAATGAGGCAGGGTCGTTCCGAATCGCGGGCTGTACGGCTGCTGACACGTTCCAGTTGCTCACGACCATTGATAAGCGGTTCATGGCCGGCTTGGCCTACTTCCTCGGGGTACGCGAGCTGGGCGGACGCATCATAAGGTCAGGACCAGGCGCCTTGCAGTTGCAGTGGGAAAGCATCCAACGGTTCAAGCCCACGGTGCTCATCGCGGTGCCGAGCTTCATACCGCGACTTGTGAAATATGCCCGCGAGCATGGCATAGACCCATCGGCCACCTCAGTGCGCAGCATCATCTGCATAGGAGAACCGGTACGCAATGCCGACCTCAGCCCCAACCTGCTTGCGCAGCGCATCACATCAGAGTGGGATGTGCGGCTCTTCTCAACCTACGCGAGCACCGAGATGGCAACAGCATTCACCGAGTGCCCCGATGGCAACGGGGCGCACACCCAGCCGGAACTCATCTACGTGGAGGTGATCAAGGATAACGGGGAACATGCCGGCCACGGTGAGGCGGGCGAGGTGGTGGTGACCCCGCTCGGCATCGAGGGCATGCCTTTGCTGCGCTATCGAACGGGCGACATCTGCCATTGGTACGACACCCCATGCGCTTGCGGCAGGAATACCCCTCGTCTTGGTCCTGTAATCGGACGGAGGCAGCAACTGCTGAAATTCAAAGGCACGAGCCTCTACCCCAATGCCATCATAGACCTGCTAAGCAACATGCGCGAGGTGAGCACATTCGTGGTCGAGTTACAGCGCGATGAGCTGGGACTGGACGAGGTGCTTCTGCGCCTATCGTTAAGAGGCGAGCACGCTGAGGAGCGCATACGCGAGGAGATGGCCGCAAAACTGCGTGTCACGCCCCGTATCATACTTGCTGACCGAGATGAGATAGAAAAATTACGATTCAACGAGAATGAGCGGAAGCCAAGATTACTCATTGATCGAAGGAAGTAGAGGAGTTCCTAAACGATCATCATTCCTGTGGGGCAGTAACGACCAATCCGTTGAAAGTACAAGTTATGTTCACCGTGCCACTGTCACCAGTTAGCTGCATCTCGAAAGTACCTGAGATACTGTAGTACCGGACTACCGGAGTGCTGTACAAGAAATTCACGGAAGTGAGCACCAGATTACCTGTTTCCAAATCATTGAAGCTCTGACTCGGGCCATCAGAGAGATTATTAACGTAAGTGCCATCAAGGACGACCATTGCGCCAGCGGTTGGAACATTTCCTGAACTTGCCTTGACAATGAACATGTAATCGCCCTGCCCGACACCAAGAATGGACAACTCACTCGCATCAGCATCGAGTAGAGCTGATATGTTGTCATCTCCACTACTATTCTCAGTGTTCATGTAGTTGAGCTCCTGCTCGGCAGCACCAGTTGCCACGAAGGTGACAGTTACATCGGGCAGGTTTACTCCGCCCCCGTCATTGATGTCATTATCATCATCCTTGCTGCATGAAGCAAGCATGAAGGCCGTTGATAGAAGCACAGTGAGGAACAAAACTCGGAATGACATATATTCTGATTTAGTTGGTTGATAGGTCAATGTTAGCACATCGTGGGCAACCTCGCACGGTTTCTCAAAAAAAAGACGTTGCCGCCCGGCCGGGACTAACTTTACCGCGTTGCCAGAAGTAATTAGCTGGCGATTAACCATCGCACTGTGCTTACCCGCCTCGACCGGTACATTCTACGTCAGTTCCTCGGAACGTTCTTCTTCACCATCGGCCTGATCGTGTGCGTCTCGGTGGTGTTCGACCTTTCAGAGAAGATCGACAATTTTATAGAACATGACCTGTCGCTGCGCACCATAGCTTTTGAGTACTACGTCTTTTTCATCCCCTATTTCGCGAACCTTTTCAGCCCGTTGTTCATCTTCGTGGCGGTGATCATGTTCACCTCGCGCATGGCCTACCGCAGCGAGATAGTGGCCATACTGAGCGCAGGCATCAGTTTCTACAGGATGATGGTGCCCTACATGGTAGGTTGCGCATTGCTGGCAGGTATGAGTCTGGTGCTCAACAACCTCATCATCCCCAAGGCCAACGCGGGTCGCATACTTTTTGAGAACACCTACATCAATCGGCCGCACATGAACTATGGACGGCATCAGCACTATCAGATAAAACCAGGTGTGTTCATCTATTTCGACTCTTTCAGCCCTGAGCGTGCCACCGGCTATAAGTTCAGTATGGAAAAGTTCGAAGATGGCGAGCTGACCTACAAGCTCATGTGCGACCACATTCGCTTTGACACCACATCGGGCCAGTGGAACGTTCATAATTACTGGATCAGGGAGATAGATGACCTTAAGGAGAAACTTAGCACCGGCCAGAGCATGGATACGGTATTTCCGTTCCATCCTCGCGATTTCAGTCAGCGGCTCAAGGTGGTGGAGGCCATGGACTATTGGGAACTGGAGGCATTCATCGAGGAGCACCGGCTGAAGGGGTCTCAGTTTCTGGAATATTTCGAAGTGGAGAAGCACAAGCGTTTCTCGCTGCCCTTCGCGGCCTTCATACTCACAGTGATCGGAGTAAGCCTTGGCAGCCGCAAGGTGCGTGGTGGCATAGGGATGCACATCGGGCTGGGGTTGCTGCTCAGTTTCAGCTACATCCTTTTCATGCAGGTATCTCAGACCTTTGCCATAGAAGGCGGCATGCCGGTGATGCTGGCCGTTTGGATACCGAACATATTGTTCGGTGTGCTGAGCGTCATCATGCTGATCAAAGCCCCGAAATAGGCCAACTACCCTCAACGACAGAATCTTTCCAATGAATGACATGACCGTTCTGACCGTGGATGTCGGGAACACGCAGACCAAAGCGATGCTCTTCAGTGCCGAAGGGCCGGTCAGCGAGTTGCGGATCGGGCCATCCACTGCAAATTTCATAGAGGAGCTGTGCGCATCTTTCAGGGCGGTTGTGTTAGCTTCCGTGGTTCGCTTGGACGAAGCTCTTGTGCAGAGGCTGCACGACACAGGCGTGCTCCTGGTCGATTCCGCCACCCCGAAACCCGTGACCACTGCCTACACCACCCCACCCACCTTGGGCATTGACAGGATGTGTGCTGCTGTGGGCGGGCATGCATCGCACCCGGACAAGGATGTGCTGGTGATAGACATGGGCACCTGCATAACCTATGACCTGGTGACCGCAGGAGGCGTGCATCTGGGCGGAGCCATATCCCCGGGCATGAGGATGCGCTTCAGAGCATTGGCCGAGCATACCTCAAAGTTGCCTCTCATCGGGCCGCAGGATGATATCCCTGTTACCGCCACAGACACCGAGGGTTCCATCCGATCGGGAGTGATGAACGGCATCAGCTTCGAGCTTTCTGCGGCCATGGGGCACTATATGAGCCGTTTTCCTGACCTTGTGACAGTGCTTACAGGTGGTGATTCCGAACGGTTTGTCAGTGGCCTCAAAAGCCCCATCTTTGCCGACCCTTTTCTGGTCCTTCGGGGATTGTATGAGATTCATCGCTTTCAACATCATGCAGCATAGTCCACAACGGGTACTGATGCTGTGTCTGGCACTTTGGGCCGGTGCCGTTGCGGCACAGCCGGTGACCAACTCTCCCTACGCTCGCTACGGTATTGGCAACCAGCTTTCGACCACCAATGTGAGGGCAGCTGGCGTGGGCAATCTGGGCATTGCCATCCGTGAGGACAGCATCCCTTATGTGGTCAATTTTGTAAACCCTGCCTCCTACACCTCTCTGGGTTTCACCTCGTTCGATGTGGCGGCCTATGCCAGTGTAGCAACACTTAGCTCCGCCAACGGTGCTGAGGACCTGAACCGGTTCAACCTCTCGTATTTCACACTCGGTTTTCCGGTGACCAAATGGTGGGGCGGTGCATTCGGATTGCGCGAGTACAGCAGCATCAACTATTCGGCCCTCGATCTGAGGCCATATGCGAACTCAGACACCAGCACCGCAAATGCCAATTACCTGTTCCAAGGACGCGGTGGGTTGAACCAGTTTTTCATCGGTATGGCATTCAAGCCACTGAAGAACCTCTCCATCGGCCTTAACGTCTCCTACCTTTTCGGAAGGATGAATCATTTGCAGCGCATCGAATTCCAAGAGTCGGGAACGATGGACCTGAGATCTGACAACATCACAGATGTGGGGGGATTCTATCTGGACTATGGAGTGCAATACACTGCGAAGGTCAACAACAGGCACTCATTGGTGTTCGGTGGCACTTTTGCTCACCCTATGAAGGTCAGGGCCAATACGAGCCAATTGGCCTATACCTATCTCAACAACGCCTTTGGTACTGAGATACCACGTGACACGGTGTTCTTCAACGAAACAAGCGGAGCAAGCGTCACCATGCCTTGGAAATACGGTGCGGGTGTAAGCTGGACCATTGCCAACAGATGGCTGGTGGGCGTGGAATTCAACCAGCAGCTCTGGAGTCAATACCTGAATGCCCAAGGTCAATCCGATTCATTGGCTGATGCATGGAATATCCGCTCTGGAGTGGAATACCGTCCTCATGGCGAGAAGCGGGGCTTTGTTGGTTACCTCACTCGCATGCAATACAGGGTTGGCGGGCACTATGGGCTCAGTGAATACAATGTCCGTGGCAACCAGCTTACGCAGTATGGCATAACTATTGGTCTTGGGCTACCCATGGCGCGCAGAAAAGCCGGAAACGACCTGTTCATACAAAGTATGGTCAATGTAGCAGTAGAGTGGGGACAAAGAGGCACCGTCAATGACAACATGCTTCTGGAGGATTACTGGCTCTTCCGCCTCGGATTCACTCTAAACGACCGCTGGTTCATCAAGCGCAAATACGACTGACAACCATTCATCCATCAAAAAATGAAGATTGCCATGTTCAACATTCTCAGAACAAAGAAGAACAAGACCCTGACCCTCGCACTCGGCCTTGGCATGATGCTCGGCAATGCCGGCAGTTCGATGGCCCAGGACGAGAAATTCGGTGATGATCCCGACAAGTGTCGCGAGAGCATCTCTCTTTACCGCGAATACTTCAAGCAGAAGAACTATGACGATGCTCTGCCGGGCTGGAGATGGTCGTTCCTGAACTGCCCTGCTGCCACGAAGAATATCGTCATCAATGGGCCGACACTCATCGGCCATTTCATAGACAAGTACAAGGACGACCCGACCAAAATGCAGGGTTACGTAGATACTTTGCTGATGATTTACGACAAGCGAATCGAGCTGTATCCCGAGGATAAGGCCTACTCACTTGGCCGCAAGGGAATGGACATGTTCCAATATGCCGGTGATGATTTCACAGCGACCTACAACACGCTTCGAGAAGCACTGACGGCCGGTGGAAACGAGACCGAGGCCAACGCGATCCTGCGGCTTTATCAGGCTGCAATGAACCAACTGATAGCCAAGAAATTAGAGGTTGAGGTACTCTTTGACCTATATGATGAGGTGGGTGCCGTACTGGCCCACAATCTCGCCAAGGGTGAGGAGGACAAAAGCTACCGTTTCTACGCGCAGGCACAGGAGATCGTGGATCAGAACTTTGAGCGCATCGCACAGGAGGATCAGTATGTGGAACTGATGAAGCCGAAGGTGAATGAAGCACCCAAGGATGCGGCCCTGCTTGGCAAAGTGGCAGCGATGATGACCAAGCGCAAGTGGACCGGCAACCCATTCTATCTCGAGGTGTCAGAGAAGCTCTATGCCATCGAACCCACCGCGATTGCGGCTTACAACCTGTATGAGGGTTATATAAAAGCGGACAAGCTGGACGTGGCATCGAGGTTCCTTGAAGAGGCCGTGCGGCTGGAGACCGACCCTGGTACGAAGGCGGACTACCTCATGAAACAAGCTCAGGTGCTCGGATCGAAGGGTCAGTATGGCGTGGCCCGCTCTAAGGCGCAAGAGGCTGCTGGACTGAAAACAGGCTGGGGTGAACCCTATATTTATATTGGAAGCCTTTATTTGAGCACATCTGCGAGCTGTGGTAGCAGCGCCTGTTCCAAGGCATACGGCTACTGGGCTGCTGAAGACCTGTTCATCAAGGCCAAGAGCGTGGATGCGAGTGCCGCAGAGTCTGCCAATGCCAAGATAGCCCAGGCCCGCAAATACTTCCCGAGCTCCAAGGACTGCTTCTTCGAAGGTATTCAGGACGGGCAGGCCGTGACCGTGGGCGGATGGATCGGGGTGGAGACCACAGCCCGCTTTGTCAACTGACATCAAGCATATTGCCGTAAGGAGGAAGGCAGGGATCGCATTGTTCCCCTGCCTTCTTCTTTTCGTGGCCATAGGACTGAGCGCATGCGAGAACGACCCGGAACAGGTTGCAGTCATCGTAGAGGATGACCCTGAGCGGCCCATAGAAACAGCCCGCGAGGTGCGTGTGATCTACTCCGACTCAGCCAACGTCAAGGTTATACTCGATGCGGGACTTCTGGAGCGTTACTCTGGAGATGACCCGAGGCTGGAGATGTCTGAGGGCGTGCATGTGCAATTTCTCGACAATAAGGGCAACGTGACCTCCGAGCTGCGGTCAAGACGAGCTGTAAGCCATGAGAAGACCGACCTGATGGAGGCGCAAGATGATGTGGTGGTGGTCAATGAGCGGAACGAGACGCTGAACACCGAACATCTCATCTGGAACAAAGAGAACGAGACGATCACCACGGAGGAGTTCGTGAAGATCACCACGGAGGATGAGATTATCTTCGGCCACGGACTTGAGTCCAACCAGGACTTCACCAAGTACCGCATCAAGAACATCAAGGGAACCATAGACATTGAAGATGCTGACAGCACTGAAGATCCTTGAGATGGCCTGGGTGGCCATCGGATTATTCTCCCTTGTGATGGGGGCCTACTATTTCAACAACCACGGATGGGATGCCTCTAAATGGTTCTTCGCGGGGGCGTTCATGGCAGCCATGTTCTACTCCTTCCGCAGGCGGCAGCGCAAGCGATTTGAGGAGCAGGAGCGCAATTCGCAGGATAAAGGATGAGCACGTTCATCGCCATAGTCATCTGCCTGCTGCTCTCAGCCTTCTTTTCGGGCATGGAGATAGCCTTCGTGTCGGCCAACCGTTTTAAGCTGGAGGTGGAACGCAAGAAAGGCGGAGTGTCGGCCAATCTCGTAGGCGGCTTCCTTGATCGCCCTTCCAGATTCATCAGTGCGCTGCTCGTGGGAAACAACATCGCCTTGGTGGTGTATGGCATCTTGATGGCTAAGGTGCTCGACCCCTTGCTGCAACCTTTGGTGGACAGCAATTTATCGGCACTCCTGCTTCAGACCATCCTGGCCACATTGCTGGTGCTCGTGGTGTCGGAGTTCATGCCAAAGGCTTTCTTCCGGATCAACCCCAACCGGATGCTGATGCTATTCGCCATTCCGGCCAAGGTGGCCTACTCGCTGCTATACCCGATCGTCTGGTTCATCGACCGTTTTCTCAGCAGGTTGCTCTTGATCTTGTTCAAAATGAGAGTCAATGAAGAGAAGATAGGTTTCGGACAGGTGGACCTCGACCATTTTGTGCATGAATACACATCCAGCGGGCCGGAGGAGCGAGATGTGGAGAACGAGGTGCGCATCTTCCGAAACGCACTTAGCTTCTCTGAGCTGAAGGTGCGCGAGTGCATGGTGCCCCGCCCGGAGATCGAGGCGATGGACATAGAGGGCGATGTGGAGGAACTGCGCCAGCGGCTGATGGACACGGGCTTTTCCAAGATGTTGATCTACCGTGATGACATCGACAACATCATCGGATACGTGCATTCGTTCGAGCTTTTTCAGCGGCCGAAGAGCATCCGGAGTATCATCCGCCCCATCAGTCTGGTGTCTGAGAGCACCAAGGCCAAGGATGTGCTCAAGCAGTTTGCGCAGCAACATCGCAGCGTGGCGGTGGTGCTCAATGAGTTCGGGGGCACAGCGGGCATGGTGACCGTAGAGGACATCATCGAGGAGATATTCGGTGACTTTGACGATGAGCACGATGTTGAAGACATGCTGGCCGAGCAGATCGGTGACAATGTTTATCGCATCGCAGGGCGGCAGGAGGTGGCGGTGATCAATGAGCGTTTCAATCTCGACATCGCGGAGGATGAGGACTACTCGACCCTCGCGGGGTTTATCATCACCCACCACCAAAGCATACCGCAGGAGGGTGAGGAGATCAGGATAGAACCCTTCGATTTCCTGATCGAGAAGATGGACGGGACGCGGATCGAGCAGGTGACCGTGCGCGTGCGCACGGGTGCAGGATGAAGAACGGCAGTGGCCAGAGGAACCTTTGAGCAAGAACCTAAAATATCACACCTCCTTTATATCCCGTCCCATGCGCAAAGCCTTCTATGTGACCCTCACCGCTGTTGTAATGGCGGTCGTTGTTCTTCTGCTCGGCCCGAAGGCACCTGAGCCGCAGCTCGATGCCACACCGATGGTGCTTGACGTGGGGCTGAATGAACTTGATTCATACATAGCACGAAAGGAAGGGCGGCACCCATCGCTGAAGCCTGGTAATGAGGCGGGCATCGTGTGGGCAGGCGACTCTGTTCACCGCTCGGAGTATGCGTTGGTGTTCCTTCATGGTTTCACCGCGAGCAAGATGGAAGGCAGACCGGTGACCACTGCCATCGCGGAGCGTTTCGGGATGAATCTTTTTGAGGCGAGGCTATACGGCCACGGACTGGACACTGCCGATGTGCTCATGGACCTGACGCCCGACAGGCATCTGCGCACCGCCCTGGAGGCAGTGGCGATTGGCAAGCTGATAGGCCGGAAAGTGATCGTGGCGAGCTCCAGCACAGGAGGCACGCTTGCGCTGTACATGGCTGCGCACGACCCGGAGATCGCGGCTCTGCTGTGCTATTCGCCCAACGTGAGGATCTATGACCCTACGGCACAGGTGCTCACCATGCCTTGGGGGCTGGAGATAGCGCGGGTGGTGACGGGTGGTGACTGGCGGAGCTATGATGCGGATGAGGACTTCAAACGGTACTGGCAGACGCGCTACCGGCTGGAGGGTGTGCAGGCTGTGCAGTCGCTGGTGGAGGGGAGCATGACAGCAGCCACGTTCGGCAGGGTGCGGCAGCCGGCATTTGTGGCGTGCTACTACAAGGATGCGGAGGCTCAGGACAAGGTGGTGTCGGTAGACGCAATGCGAGAGATGATGCCTCTGCTGGGCACGCCTGCCGGGCAGAAGCGGTTCGTTGAGTTTCCAGATGCGGGTGCGCATGTGCTGACCAGCCCTTATCGCTCTGCCGATGTGGCAGGTGTGACCGCGGCCACGGAGCTGTTTCTCACGGAGGTGGTGGGGCTGGATGGTAAAGTCACAAAGGTGCAGTGAGCACTTCGCTGAGCGTAGTACGCATATCTCGGATGCGCAGCGGGACGGGATAGAGATTATTCCAGCGATTGCCTGCACCCTTGGCCAGCCCGAGCGGTACCCCGCGGTATCGCACCAGGGCATGGCCTCGCGCATCGGAAGCAGGTAGCGCATTGCCGCGCAGGTAGTGGATGGCATCGGCAAGATCTGTGTCAAGCGCATGCAGCGGAGCAGCATCGTGTTTCGCAGCCATAGCAAGTCCATGGGCAGGTGCAAACTTCCCCCTGACCTTCTGCCCGACCTGTAGACCACGCTGCAGCACATGCACCTGGGATGCCAGCGCAGGGAGCAGCTCCTGTAGGCCCTCGGAGATGACCGCAACGCCATCGGTCTCTTCAATAAGGATGCCGTCCAAGCCTTGCATCCAAGGCGCGATATCGCGCTGTGGCAGCTGCGCCCTGGTAGACTTGGGCACCGAGGGCCGGAAAGCCTCTACACCCGGTTTGCGCAGCACAGAAAGGAAGAACCCCTCGCTTGCGGTGAGGTGTGGCATGAAACGGTAGGCCAGCACCCCTGCCTCGCGCACCTCCACCACGCCCCAGGCTGCTGCCAGGGGCACCTCCACACACTCTGCGCCCCAGGATAGCAGCCTTGCCACCTGCTCCTCGTTCTCGTGGCGGTTGTAGGTGCAGGTGCTGTAGATGAGGTGACCGCCATGGCGCAGTGTGGCCCACGCATGGGCAAGAATATCCGCTTGGCGGGCGACACACTGCTCTAAGGCCTGCTCTGACCAGTGGCTCATGGCATCGGCATCTTTGCGGAAGAGTCCCTCGCCTGAGCAGGGCGCATCGACCACCACAAGGTCAAAGAGATGGGGCAGAGTCGCGAATCTTGAGGGGTCGCTGCCGGTGACACAAGCGTTGGTGCGGCCCCACTTGGTGATGTTGTCGCACAGCACACGCGCCCGCTGCCGCACCACCTCGTTGCTGACGAGCACGGCCCCATCGCCCAGGATGCTGAGCAGATGGGTGGATTTGCCCCCCGGTGCGGCACAGAGGTCGAGGGCCACACAGTGGGCCCCGGCAAGGCCACAGGCCCGCACCGCAGCCTCCAAGAACATCGAACCAGCCTCCTGCACGTAGTAGGACCCGGAATGGAACAGCGGGTCGAAGGTGAAGGTGGGCCGCTGTGGCAGATACAACGCATCGGAGGCCCAGGGCACGGGGTCAGCCAACACATCGCCATGCCATTTGGCGCGGTTCATTCTGATGCTGACAGGAGGAGGCACGGCATGCGCATCGACAAAGGCCTGCACCCCGCTCTCGTCCAGCACTCCCGACTGGGATGCTACGTGGGCGAGGAGTTCAGCGGGGTTCATCGCTGGTCAGTGTCCGGTGTCGATGATGGAATGCGCCAAAGGAGGCGCGGAGAACAGCACCTTGGTACGCGCCCAAGTGGAGCGGAAGAGTTCCGAATGGCGGTAACGGTCGAGGTGCGCTGCGGACTCCCATTGTGAGATGGTGAAAAAGATGTTGTCGGCATCCATATCTCTCATGAGCCGGACGTCACTAC
Organism: uncultured Chryseobacterium sp.; assembly: GCA_964500205.1. Taxonomy (GTDB): domain Bacteria; phylum Bacteroidota; class Bacteroidia; order UBA10329; family UBA10329; genus UBA10329. Next base: position 47,412 of record CAZCNS010000008.1, read on the forward strand.
AGCCGTCAAAACCACGGATAAGGGCCTCACTGTTCTTGAATATCTCCAAGAAATCCCCTACCCTATCTGGCGAAAACGTGAGCCTTACGATACGGGTAAGCATCAGGGTTGCGTTGGGGTGATGGCAGTGTGCGCCTCGTACACCAGGCGTGAGGCCTCGGCAATGACCTTGGCCTGCGCATCGAAGCTTCTGCCCCGCGTCATGACACAGAGCAGATATGGTGAGGTTCCAGCATATACAATGCCTGCATCGTGCAATTGCTTCTCGCTGCGGTCGACAAATCCACGTTCACCGAACTTATTGCTCAACACCACACCATCGGGAATACCCTGCTGGATACCCATGTCGAAGTCCGTTCGGCTAAGTATCTCGAGCGCGAGCTCAGAGGATTCCTTACTGAGGTAGGTGGCGTTGTAAAGTATCCTGAAAAAGGAGGAATATTCCTTGACAGAAATGAAATCATCGACACCGGGTTCCATATTAAAAGTAAGCCCTAGGTCATCCCACACCTTGAGAAAAGCCTCATCACCAAGAATATGAAAGAGCATATTCTTGGCATTGTTGTCAGAGTGTACCAACATGTAGTCCATCAGCTCGATAAGAGTATAAGTCTCCCCAAAACGAATGGTCTTGCCTGGGATATTGGCAGCATAATCATCCAAAGGCACCGATGCATCGAATTTGAATGCCTTGTTGAGCAATGTCTTGTCCTTATCTACCTGCCGCAACGCAGCGAGCATGACGGGCACCTTGAGAAGGCTGGCGGGTGAGAAAGACGTGTTGACCCCTAAGCCTATCCAAGCACCGCCATTCAGGTCGCGGTAGTACACTGACATCTCGGTGACAAAACCCGTGCGCTGGTTTTCTACAATCAGGTCTTTCAGCTCAAATTCAAGCCGTTTGACATTGGGTCGCAACACAGGGACAGACGCATCGCATTCCAAAAGGGGGTTGATGAAGCTGAACCCTTCCCGCCCTCTCATTTCCTGTAGTTCGGCCTTTATTGGTTTCGGGGTCAAATCAGAGGGCGGAGCCCCCTGACTTCCAGCAAAATAACCGGCCAATCCTCCAGCAAGGACACCAACGACTACAAGCAATAGATTTTTCAACTTGACGAATAATGAATGCGGCCGCAATAATACAGTTCCCTGACCACCGACCTAAGCGTCACTGCTCACCGGAAATGCGAAGAATTAAGCGTCAGACCTAATGGCTTACTTGGCATAGGACACGGCCCGTTTCTCCCTGATCACGGTGACCTTCACCTGTCCGGGATAGGTCATCTCATCCTGAATGCGCTGCGATATCTCATGGGCCATCTGATCGGACTGGGCATCGCTCACCTGGTCGCTCTCCACGATCACGCGCAGCTCACGTCCCGCCTGAATGGCGTAGGTCTTGGTGACTCCAGGGAATGCCAGTGGCAATGCCTCCAGTTCCTTGATACGCTTGATGTAGCTCTCCACGATCTCGCGCCTTGCGCCTGGTCGTGCTCCGCTGATGGCATCGCACACCTGAATGATGGGTGCGATCATGGTGGTCATCTCAACCTCGTCATGGTGGGCACCGATGGCGTTGCAGATATCAGGCTTCTCACCGTACTTCTCGGCCAGCTTCATGCCGTAGATGGCGTGCGGCAGTTCAGGCTCCTCATCGGGCACCTTGCCTATGTCATGCAGCAGTCCGGCACGCTTGGCCTTCTTGGGGTCGAGGCCCAGCTCCGTGGCCATGATGGCGCACATGTTGGCCACCTCGCGGCTATGCTGGAGCAAATTCTGCCCATAAGATGAGCGGTACTTCATACGGCCAACCATGCGGATGAGCTCCGGGTGTAGTCCGTGAATACCAAGGTCGATGGCCGTACGCTTGCCTATCTCGATAATCTCTTCCTCCAGTCGCTTGGAGGTCTTGCCCACCACCTCTTCGATTCGAGCTGGGTGAACACGTCCGTCTGTAACCAGCTGGTGGAGCGCCAAGCGAGCGATCTCGCGCTTCACCGGGTCGAATCCGCTAAGGATGATGGCATCGGGCGTGTCGTCCACGATGAACTCGACCCCTGTGGCCGCCTCCAAAGCACGGATGTTACGTCCCTCACGGCCGATGATCCGGCCCTTCACCTCATCTCCCGTGATGTTGAACACCGACACGGCATTTTCGATGGTCTGCTCTGTGGCCACACGTTGAATGGTCTGCACCACGATGCGCTTGGCCTCCTTGTCGGCCGTGAGGCGTGCCTCGGCCACTGTCTCTTGAATGTGCACGGTGGCAGCAGTGCGTGCCTCCGCTCTCAACGCCTCCACGAGCTGCTGTTTGGCCTCATCGGCCGACAATCCTGCGATACGCTCCAGCTGCTGCACCTGCTTGCTGCGGTCGGCCTCCACCTCGCGCACCTTGGCATTGTACAATTCAATCTGTGCATCAAGACTTTCTTTCTTGGCCTCGAGCTCCTTTCGCTCGCGGTTCACATCCTCAAGCTTGCGGTTCAGCGTACCCTCTTTGTCGCGTACACGCTGCTCACCGGCCTGTACCGCCCGGTTTCGCTGCTGCACCTCCTCCTCGTGCTTGGCCTTGAGCTCCTGAAAACGTTCCTTGGCCTCCAGCGCCCTCTTTTCTCGCACCACCTCAGCCTTCGACCTGGCCTCATCCTCGATGCGCTTAGCATTGCGCTCCGCGTCCTCTACCAGCGTCTTTGCTTTGCGACTGGCCTCTTCGGCTATCTTCTTCGCCTCGCTGTCGCTGGCCTTTCGGGCCAACATGTAAGCTCCGCCTCCTCCTACTGCCAGTCCTGCGATGGCAGCTATCAATGTCCCTATCATCTTGTTTTGAATTGTGGTTAAAAAAAACCGCACGAACCGATAGGTCTGATAGAACTCCATCAGACATTCACGGGACTGCCCGGTGCATCAGAGTTCCACCGTCCCGATCCCGAATTCTCGGGATGGAAACCCTGCCGAAGCTGGGTTGAGGCCTTTCTTGAACACCGCTAAGCTTGATCCCGATCATTAAAGTGTTGAGTTCAACAAACGATCGATCCGTGCGGGAAATCATGGCCGGAGACTCTTCCTGCCATTTGCTTTGGATTTATGTGAAAGAACGACTGATTCAGACAAGTGCCGCATCCAGCGACTGCTCCAACAACTTCAACCTATCGGCTATCCGGTCATCGACACCTTGGGAATGCTCATTCCCTTCGATGGCCTCGGTGGCGAACTGTAGCACACACATGCTCAACAGGTCGCGAACATCGCGGATGCCATATCGGCTCTCATAAGAGGTCATCCGCTCACGGATGACCGTTTCTGCCTTTCGTACCCTTTCCTCCTCCTCAGCACTCTCCACGGTCATGGGGTAGCTTTTGCCTCCCACACGGACCGTTATAGATTGCTGTCCCAAGTATGAATGTGTTGTCAGTTATTCAAAAGTGCAATGCACTTGTCTATTTCCCGCACGAGGTCATTCAACCTCTTTTTCTCTTCTTTTCGGCTCTCTTCATCCGAGGCTACCGACCTTGCAATTTTAGCAACTTTATTCTGTTCGATGAGCTCGGCATTGGCTTTTTTGCACACACTCAACTCACGGCCTAACTCCTCGTTGACGGACAGCAGTCGCTGGTTCTCGGCCACGAGTTGCCGCTGCCGCTCTGCCAGCCGTTCCACCTTCGCGGCCATGCCTTCTATCATGCTGTCCAATGCGCTCATCGGGGAGGTGAAGGTAAATGAAATAGCCGATGGTCGGCAAGCTGTGCGAACTTTGCAAATATGCACTCCATCCTAAGTTCCACAAGACTATTGAAACGGTTGGTTCTCCCAGTATGTGTCATGTGCCTTTGCGGGAGTCTACTTGCCCAGGAAGCCGACCTCCATCACCCGATAGATGGCATCCTGCGCCTTTCGGGCAATTTCGGGGAGATCCGTGGCGGGCATTTCCATACCGGTATCGATATCAAGACAGGTGGCGGGGAAGGGCTGCCAGTGCGGGCCGTGGCCGATGGTTTCGTATCAAGGGTCGCAGTGTCGCCTACGGGCTACGGCAAGGCACTTTACGTGGAACATGCTGATGGTCGCACCTCGGTCTATGCCCACCTGAGGTCGTTTCGCGCGGACATTGCAGCGTATGTTCAAGCCCAACAGTATGCACAGGAGAAATTCGCGATTGACGTGCCGCTGCCCCGTGACAGGTTCAAAGTATCGAAAGGTGAGACCATTGCCCTGAGCGGCAACAGTGGCAGCTCGGGCGGGCCGCATCTCCACTTTGAGGTGCGCGAGACTGCAGGTCAGGTGCCCATCAACCCACTGGGCCTCGGCATCAAAACCAGGGACAAACGCCCACCTGAGATGGAGCGGCTCTGGGTCTATGCTCACGGCAATGGGGGGCATGTGGAGGGGCTTTCGGGAGAACAGGTATTCCCTCTTACCAAAACTTCAGAAGGTTATCGGATGAAGGACGGTGTTCCGGTTCATGCCCTTGGCACCGTCAGCATCGGGGTGGCGGCCATCGACCGTTTCTCTGACTCTGAGAACATCTGCGGCATTCACAGGATGACCGTGGAAGTGGACGGCCAGGTGATACACGACCACGTGATCGACCGCATGCCATTCGATAAGAAACGAAAGGTGCAGGCGCATATCGACTACTCTAAGAAGCAACGTTTCCGCGATTTCGTCTTTCGCAGCTACATCGCCCCGATGAACGACCTGGACATCTACCGTGAGATAAAAGACAGGGGCATGTGGCATCTGAAGCAAGGCGACACCTCCAAAGTGAAGGTGCGGATGCTGGATCATGCGGGCAACCTTTCTGAACTGCGGTTCACTATGCTAGGCACGAAATGGAACGATGAGGTGCTGCCTCGGCCCGGTGAGGTGACCGACACCTATCTGCCTGACAGGGACAACAGTTTCAGCACTGATGAGCTGCGGATGTACATCCCAAAGGGTGCGCTGTATGACACTTTGCGGTTTCATCATGCGTCAGAGCCAGCGTGCAGGCAATGCCTCACCAAGGTTCACGCCCTTTGCGACCTGTCAGTGCCTGCGGAGACCTACATGAATATTTCGATCAGGATAGACGGCAGCGTGAAGACCGACCGGAGCAAGCTGCTCATCGTGTCATTTGACGACAAGGGACGACCAGTGGCAGAGGGTGGCACCATGAGCGGCCAATGGCTGTCCACTCGCACCCGTAGCTTCGGGAAGTACTCGGTGATGGCAGACACCCTTGCCCCTACCCTGCGCCCCTTGAATTTCGCAGATGGGGCCAACACAGCCTCACTGGACACGCTGCGTTTAAAGTTGTCTGACGACCTGTCGGGCATTGCGACCTACACCGCAAAACTGGACGGCAAGTGGCTTCTGATGGAACATGACCCCAAGAATCAGGTCATCTATCATGTGAAGGACCACCGCATCACAAGCGCACCACAAGTGCTGGAGGTGACAGCCGTTGACAACGTGGGCAACACTACTTCCCTGACCCTCAATTTGCGCTGAATCAGTGCAAAAGTGTTGAGAACCCTGTTAAAAAACGGTTTCGAAATGGTTCGGTCATCCCTCTGCCATCCGCCTACTTTTGTTCAAATTCCGTAACCGACCATCACCCATGACACTTGGACTCACAGCACTTTTCAGAAAGAAAGTATCAGAGGAGAAGGTTGCAGAGCTTTTCGTGAACATCGTATTCAATGCCGTGGATAACGGCTTTGCAGATGTTGCCGAGCTGATCAACAACGACATCAACCTGATAGAACGTCCATCCATCGACAAGGATGACATGGACAATTTCCTAAGAATCATCATTGCAGGCAATTACCGATTGCTGGACAACTACTTCTCTGACGGTCAGGAAGACCGTATCCGCCCGATGATCGTGAGCCGACTGGCTAAGATATTCGAGGTTACGGATGAGAAGATGGAGCAGGAAATAGAGGAGATGCTCGGTTTCTTCCAGAAGATCAATTTCCCTTCAAAGAACATTCACTACGCCATGAGCAAGGCGGTGTTCTACAAATACGAGCTGGCAAAGTATCAGAAAGAGTACTTCAGGAATCTGACCTCGCCCGACCCGATCTTCCTGAAGCATCTGGACGAGATCGTGGAACAGTTCATCATCAACTGGGACACCTTCACAGAGAAATACAAGATAGCGGAGCAGGTCTGAGCACCTCGCCAATGGCTTGCGATCAACCCATTCCGAGCGTCAGGGCAATCTCCTTCAGGAACATCGGAAACTGCTCGGGCACCATTAGCACAGTGAATACGAATCCGAACGCTGCACCGAAGAAGTGGGCGTCATGAGCCACGTTGTCGCTGGCATTCTTGTGCTGATACCATTCATAGGCCAGATAAAGCGGGCCAATGACAAAAGCAGGAATGGCTATGGGTATGAACATGATGTAGATGCCCATGCCAGGCATGAAGTAAATGGCGGAGAAGAGGACGGCACTGACCGCACCACTGGCACCGACCGCATTGTACAAGAAGTTGTCCTGATGAAGTCGAAAGGCCGGCAGTGAGGAAAACAGCACTGCCCCCACATAGAGCAGTACAAAGAGCATGGTACCCATCTTGCCGCGGTAGGCACCGAGAAACTCCTCAGCCACACCCCCGAAATTCCAGAGCACCCACATGTTGACGAACAGATGCAACCAACCCGCATGCACCAATGCGTGCGTCAACGCCCGGTGATGCTCCTTGCCGTGCTTGATGAGATAAGCATTGAACTGGAGCTTAGAAAAGACATCAGCGCGCTGCATGGCAATGATGGACACGATGACGGTCAGGATGATGATGGCAGTGTTCATACTTTATCATTTTTCAAAGAGGACTGGGTCTTCCTCCATTCTGCAACAGCTTTTTCAGCAGCCATGCGACCTTCCTCAATGATCTCCTGCGCACGGTAAAACTCCAATGTGGCACCGATACTACGCGGCACATTGACCACGATGTCGGGTCTGTGGATCTGCACACTCTGCAAGCACATCCTGTCCTGCATGAAATCAAATGTCTTGCTTAACAAGCCCATGTATCCGAGATTCAGATCATCCTCCACCTTGGAGCTGGTCTTCTTCATGTTGAGCCAGCTGCGCATATTATTGACCATGCGCGTCATGTAAGCATCTGCCTCCTCATCGTCCTTCGGCACGGGACTCTTTTCGGCATCATCGGTCAGCGGGTCTTCGGCATTGATGTTGACCGCCACCACCAAGTCTGTCAGTTTGGGCAACAATGGCTCAATTGGAAGGGGATTGAGCACACCACCGTCCACAAGGATGCGGCCGTTGAGTTTGTAGGGTGTTACAAAGGATGGGATCGCGGAAGATGCTCGTATCACCTCGAAAAGGTCGCCCTTTTGAAGCCAGACCTCCTCCTTGGTGCGGATGTCGATGGCCACGGCCGTGTATGGCCTACCGAAGTCCTCGATGCGTATCTCACCGAGCAGCGACCTTAATGTCTCCATGACCTTCTGGCCCTTGACCATTCCTTGACCCGAGAAAGTGAAGTCCAATAGCCGGAAGGTCTCCATCTTATTGAGACTCAGGGCCCACTCACGGAAGGGATCGATCTTATCGGCAAGGAACACCCCACCGACCAGCGCACCTGCCGATGCCCCTGATACACTGCGAATGTCGAAACCCTCGCGCAGCAGAACCTCTATGACCCCGATATGCGCGAAGCCACGGGCACCCCCGCTGCCGAGAGCGAGCGAGACGGTTTTTTTCGGCTCAATCTGCATTGACAAAAGCTGCTTTGGTCCAGTTTCCTGCCAATGAGGCCATGCCACCCACCATGCCGCCCACGAATCCGGTGACGATCACCAGCACTGCGGCCACCCTCGGCAAACTGAACAACTCCAGAATGCGGTAGGTGAGCACGGAGTCGGTGGTGCGGTCTATGTAGAAGGCCATTACCATCCATGCAATGGCCACACCGTAAAAACCAGTGAAGAAACCGAACCGTTGCCCCTTTCCCAAAAAGAACTCGACCGCGAAGGCCACAACGGCACACGACCACCATGGCACATAACTCTGCGCGAGGGACGTGAGCACGCAGATGACAACTATTCGCAATACAATACTCAGCATGACGGTTGCGTGTTTCAAGGTTGACCTGACACGGTGATGAGATGCGCACCGGTGATACGGTCATCATCAAAGCCACTCAGGAAATGAAGTTGATGATACTCGCCACGCGCCCAAGAAGGCAATGAGCGCAGGTAACCATGGCTGCCGGGGTTACCGCTCTGGCCGCCAGGAAGGACTCCGAAGCCCTGTGGCCCATCGGGTGTCAGTTCTACGATCATGCGCCAAGATGGGCCATGTGTCGGTGTCATGGCGTTGGGCGCACTCTCATGTCCGCCTACGAACAAAGTGGGCGAACTGAGCGCATCCTGCCGTAGCAGGTGGCGCACCTTGGTGCCCTGATAATGCCCCCAGTGCGGCTTTTCTATGTGGTAGGAGATGATGTCGGAAAGCTTCATTGCCATCCAATAGAAGGAGTCATAAATGAGGTCATGGGCGGTCTCCACCTTTTCCGCTGTGGATGCGTGATCGAAGATCGGGTGATCGGGAAAATCGCGGATCAGCTTCAGGGTTACGAGGTCGGTCGGATACATGAACCGCTTGTCGCGCATGTCCAGCTTGGCCCGTCCGGTGCGCTCAAACTCCTCCCAGGAGTGCTGGTAGTAATCTTCTTGCGTCCATTTGGGGTCGTTCATCTCATCATAGATCAGCCCATTGAGCTCATCCCACCAGATCTGGAATGCCGTTGGGCCTATGATGCCCCTGTCGTGCCTGTGATCCCATGTCAGGAGGGTGTACAAAGCCATCATTTCCGTGCGCTTGTTCTGAAAATCAAGCGTATCAAGAAACCCCAACATCACGGGTAGGGCCTCTTCTGCCAGTAGGTTGAGGTTGTTGAGCTGCAATGAACGCATGGACTCGAAAGTGACGGCCGTATCGGCTCGTAGCGCCCTGTTGATAGTTCGGTTGCGGAACTCCTCAAAAACCCCGGTGTAGTAGTAGGGATAGGTGGTATCGGTAGGGGCCTGATTGGCAGAGCTCACGAACCCACGCTGCGGGTTGACCAAGTGCGGGTTGTGGTGCTGAGGGATGAATTCAGTGATGTCCATGGCGGGGTCTGTGCCATCCAGAACAAATCTCCCATGTCCCTCGGGCCGCAACGGGAACCGTCCCTGCTGCCAGATAGCGATGTTGCCAGCAATGTCGGCAAAGACGAAATTCTGTCCTGGGCACTGAAAATGCTTGATAGCATCGAGATAATCGTCATACCCACCGGCCCTATTGAGCTTGTGGAAGGTCATCATCTCATTACTGGGATCGTGTGCGGTCCAGCGCATAGCAAGTGGCCTGCCCTCCCCATCGGGCTCGCTCGTCACAGGGCCGTGGTGGGTATATGGAACCGAGTCAATGACAGGATGCGCGCCCCTAACCCGAATCTCCTCCACCCGGAGGTCGGTGGTCCGCCATTCATCGCCATGTCGGTAGCGTTTTCTGCTTTCGTTCTCAAATTCAATGGCGTAGTAGTCGCGGACATCCCTGCCGGCATTGGTGACACCCCATGCAATATTCTCATTGAACCCGATAATGATGCCCGGGGACCCCGGTAGCGATACACCATAACTGTTGATGCCCGGTGCATTCAGCTGAACCTCGTACCAGATGCTTGGAAGGCCGAGACTCAGGTGCGGGTCGTTGCAAAGGACAGGATTGCCCGATGCGGTTCGCGAACCGGCCACTGCCCAGTTGTTGCTCCCAATAAACCGAGGCTGCGGGTCGATGGTCTGGAAGCCCCCCGCACCGAGAAACGCCTTGGTTCGGGCATAAGCAGCAGAGGTGTCGGGACTGAAACCCGGTGCGATGGGATCCTCCAATCTGTTCTGCTCCGGGTAAAGAAACCCGAACAGGTCGTGGCCGAAGAGTTTCAACGCCTCGGTGTTCGCGAGGTCCTGCTCTGTGCCTGAAAGCATGTCTGCCATGTATTTCAGCAGCAGTGTTGACTTCAAGGGAGTCCACGGCTCCGGCCAATAGTCGAGCAGTCGGTATTCCAGCGGGAGGTTCCGGTCATTGATGGTAGCAATAAAAGCATTGATACCGTCCGTGTATGCTTGCACCACCTCTCGGCTCAACGAATCGCTCTCGAACTCCTGCAAAGCCCTCTCAGCAGCCCAAACCATGCCCTTGCGCCTCTGCTTGCGGTCAAAGTCGACCATTGACGGGCCTATGACGTCTGCCAACCGACCTGCTGCAGCACGGGTCTGTGTCTCCATCTGCCAAAGCCGGTGCATGGCGGTGGTGTAGCCCTGCATGAAATAGAGGTCACGGTCATTCTCAGCGAAAATGTGGGGCACATCCCGGTCATCGAACACCACCTTCACCTCTTGGCTTAGACCGGGAATCACGCTGGGCACTTCTGGCCTTCGTTCTTTCGACTCGGCATTCTGCCAAACACCTGCAAATGGGTCAATGAACCTGCCAAGAGGCGGTAGAGGACCGATCTTGGTATTGAGCACAATGACCAACGCGAGCGTGGCGAAAATGCCGAGTGACGGCCTGATGAATCTCATGATGGCATACTCATTGGTACTGGCCCGCAAGTTATCAAACGTTGGATGCCCCGACCACCAGAGATTTATTGCAGAACACCGTAACCAATCCGATCACTCAGCGTTAACATTGACACCGTGAACATGCCTTCAACCTACCGCATGAGCAGACACTACGCTCTCGCATTGCTGCCAATTCTTTTGCTGACAGCCACTTGTCACCTCAACCTCAAGGCGCAACCTGTGCCCCCGGCCGAGAGTAACATCCCGTTTCTTGTCACTTTTGGAAACAGCGCAGCCAAAAGCTACGGTGATGACGACTATTCGCAGGTCTTCTTTCTCTCTGTGCCAGCCACGGAAAACACGCCCATTTATGTTCGGATATTCGACCCTGATGCAGGTGGAGAAAACGATGAGATCATTGGAAGTGCCGACACGAAGACCAAGTTCAGTATTTATGGTGGCAAGGAGGCTTACTCGCACAAAGATGCGCGGCAGACAGACCCCATCGGAAAGTACAAGAGTGGCACGCTGCTGGATTCCAGAACATTTGACAATTCAGCCAAGTACGACAACCAGTGGTACTCCTTCGGCCCGTTCGACCCCAAGCAGGGCGAATTCATCCAAGAGTTCAATTCCTTCATGTTCAAGATCATTGCCGAAGGAACGGAGGGCAATGACGGCAACCTCTACAAGTACTTCTTCAGCCGCAGTCCATCGGTAAACATTGCCATTGAGGGAGCTAACGCCTTCAGCTACGAGTGGACATTCCGAATGCCTGCCGAAAAAGATGCCATTGCTCATCTGTATCCCTATGTGACAGATGATGTTGTCTCTGTGCAGCAGTACAATTTCGACTGGGATGACGATGGCGTCATCAAGATAGTCTCCTATGAGAAGAAGGGTGAGTGGGTGGAGATGAGTAACGAAAATGACTGGGCCACAAGCAAGCACGGGATTGCTGAAACAGAGCGTAACAGCTCTCTGGACATCCAATTCGTCAAAATCGCAGAGAGGTCCAAACGCAACAATAACGTTGGCTTCTCGATCAAGAACCAGTACGGTCAGTTTATGCCGTTCTACTCTATCCCGATCGGTGGTGTTCAGAAGTTCAAGTACGACATCAATCTCATCGAGCGTCTGCGGGAAGGCGAACGCCACAAAGGAGGTAAGATCTTTGCTCCCTGATTACTGTGATCGTGTTCTGCCGCCCCGACATATTGCGCTGGCTGGTCGCATTGACGGCCACCGTCCTGGCTATTGCTCAGGTCTCGGCCCAAGATAAATTTATCATTCGCCATTTTCAGGAAAACAAAGGTCTGTCCAGCAGTTTCATCACTGGCAGTGCCCAGTGTCCTGATGGACGGCTTTTGGTGGCGACAAAAGGAGGTCTTAACCATTTTGATGGCCGGCAGTTCTCCAACGTACTTCTCGAAGGCGAGCTGATAGACAACGCATCAGCTCTATGGGAACAGGAGAATCTGGCACTTATCGGTCTATCGGATGGCAATGTCTTGCAATGCCAGCACGGCTCTCTTAGACTTACAGAAACTGGTCTGGAAGAACAGATTGTTTTTGTGGGAGGAACCGACAAAGACAATCTGACAGCCATCTCCCGATCTGGCAAGTTGCTGATCATTGACAACGGAGTTCAGCAAATCACCTCGTTGAGTGATGACGGTCTGTTGGTCAATGCTGTTGAGCAATGGAGTGCTGATCGCATTCTTGTAGCCACCAATGACGGCCTTCTTTCTGTGAAGCTCAACCCCCAGGGATTAGAATCTGTCACACCTGTTGATGGTTTTCCACAAACACGTACGCTTAGTCTTGCCATCGATACCGTCAACAAGGTGATCTGGGCTGGCACCGAAGATATAGGGCTTTACATCATCCATCGGGAAACAGATACGGAGGCACTCTCAGCAAAGCAATTCACCGCTGTTGGCAGCACACCGCTCGATGAAGTCCGGGCCATGCACAGCGACAGAAGGGGCCGTCTTTGGATGGGCATCGGCAACGGAGGTGTGCTGCTGCTTCAATTGAAGACTTCGGGAGATTTCACAGACGTCTCTTTTACTTCTGTGGTTCACTCCGCTCTTGACCAGCACCAGGTGCATCATATCCAAGAGGATTCAGAGGGTACGATCTGGTTCAGCACCTTCGGTGGAGGGCTGGTGCAAGTGTTGGACAAGGTTTTTGACAACCCATTTGATGAGGATTGGCTAAAGCAGCAGCGCATTACCAGACTCTTCAGGGATATGGACAATGTCATATGGCTTGGTATTGACAAGGGGGTCTTTAGTACAAAAGCAGAATTGAAAAGCACCTCATTCGGCTACCACCATATAGGTGGTCACACAGTCACCGCTATCAATCAGAGTTCTAACGGCACCCTGTGGGTAGGCTCCGCATCCAATGGCCTTTACGTTAAAAGAAGGGATAGTGACCAGTTTCAGAACATCACGCTTCCAGGAGGCAACCTCTCCAACTCGATCAACGCAGTCACGGTCAGCGGTAATCTGCTCCATATATGCACCAAGAATGGCCTGTTCATAATGGATCAGACCGGTGTAGTGGAGAGACAGATAACCACTATTGATGGACTGCCGCACAACAATGTGCTTTTCACCCTTACCGACAGGCATGGCAACATCTGGATCGCGAATCAAGGAAACAGGGTTGCTTTCTTGAGTGATAACGGAATCAGCTTCTTGGAAGATGGAAGTTCGCAGAACATAACCGATGTGCAACACATCGCGGAGGATCAGCGTGGTAGGCTTTGGTTCACAACCTTAGGGTCGGGTGTATTCGTGCTCGACAATGGAATGGCCTATCACATCGGTGAGCAAGAGGGTATGCCCTCTTCGTATTGCTATGAGATGGTGCTCGATCAAGAGGGCAGCATGTGGGTGAGCCACCAGAAGTCCATCTCCCGTATTGACAACAACCTGAATGTTACCCGAATCATCGGTCACGAATCGTTGTCTCCAGTTGCCAACACCATGATCACCTCGCTCTTCAAAGACCTTGAGGAGAATATCTGGGTCACCTCAACCCATGGTGTAGTGCGATACAACCCACGTATCGACATGTTCGGGAGAAGTGTTCCCAAGGTTTCGATAACTGGCATGCGTTCGGGTGACAAGGTCTTTGAAATGCGACCTGACATGCGCCTGCCATTTGCACGGTACAATATGAGTTTCGACATTTCGGGTGTCTCACTAAGAAACCCGGAAAGTATCAGATACCGTTATCGACTGAAAGGGTACTCAGATGAATGGTCTGAGGAATTCACAACCGACATCATTCAGTTTCCGCGACTCGAGGATGGCTCATATACCCTTGAGGTATCTGCAAGGAAGACCGGTGGCAGCTGGTCAGACAGCCCAGCGCAACTCGTCTTCTCCATCGCCAAACCCTTTTATCGCACTTGGCCGTTCTTCATTCTGACGGTGGTATGTCTGGTAGCGCTAGTCGGTGGTTTCATCCGCTATCGAACAGTAAGACTCACGGCAGATAAGATCGCGCTCGAAAGAATTGTGGCAGAGCGCACCGATCAGATTCAACAGCAGAAGGTCGAGATAGAGAAAAGTCGCGATGAAATAGCTCGCTATGCTAAAGACATCACCGACAGCATCAAATATGCCCAGCGCATCCAGTCGGCCATTTTTCCTGAATGGGACCGTGCCTCAGACCTGCTGCCCGAGTCTTTCGTGTTCTTCCGTTCCAAAGACATCGTAAGCGGAGATTTCTTTTTCACTGAGAAAGTAGGGGATCTGGTGATCTTCGCAGCCGTGGATTGCACAGGTCACGGTGTGCCCGGTGGTTTCATGTCTATCGTGGCCAACAACCTGCTGGTTCAGGCAGTTCGTCAGATTGGTCTTACGAAGCCTTCCGATGTGCTCGATTTCATCAATGAAGGGATTACCAACACTCTGCACCAGACCTATGAGGAATCGAGCGTCAAGGACGGTCTCGACATTGCCTTGTGCACATTGAACCTCAAAACGAAAAACCTTCAGTTTGCGGGTGCTTACAATCCTTTGTACCTGTTTCGTAACGGTAAGCTCCAGATCTTCCGTGGAGACCGCTTTCCTGTAGGTGCGTTCGTTGGAGAAGAGATACGTTCATTCGCCAATCTGGAGATAGACCTTCAATCGGGAGATGTCATCTACATCTTCTCAGACGGCTATTCCGACCAGTTCGGTGGGCCGAGAGGAAAGAAGTTGAAGCTTGTAGGATTCAGAGAGATCCTCGAGGAGATACATGTCATGCCTATGCAGAAACAGGAAGAAGAACTGGCACAGAGATTGAATAAGTGGATGGGGAACATTGAACAAGTTGATGACATTGTTGTGATGGGAGTCCGCGTGACATGAGAGGGCACGAGCCGCCAACCCCTGATTTAACAATACACAGACGCACAGAAATCATGATAAGAACGCTAACCACTTTGACGCTCATCGGAGCCTTGCAGATCTCTTGCTTTGCACAAGAGCATGTCAAGTTTTACAATAGTGCTTTGGCCAAAGCCCAAAAAGGTCAAATGGAGGAGGCCATCGCAGACTTCTCAGAATGCCTGCGGCTTGACCCCGAGAATGCGGATGCCTATTACTGGCGCGGTCTTGCCAAGGCCGCCACTGGCAAGCTGAACGAAGCCATTGCTGATTTCGGGAAGGCGACCACGTACAATCAGAACTTCGCGGAAGCATACCTCAGAAGAGGGTCGCTCTATAACAATGTCGGTAACCCGCAAGCTGCCTTAGACAATCTTACAGTTGCTGTAAAGCTCCTGCCTAAGAATACCGAGGCCGCTCTCAACCGCGGAATTGCACTTTCCAACCTCGGAAGACACCAAGAAGCTATCGAAGACTTCTCCAAGGTGCTTGGCCTTGACGGATCAATCACAGAAGCTCTGGTCAAACGAGGCATCTCGTACAGGACGCTCGAGAAGTTTGACAGTGCTATGGAAGATTTCAATACTGCTGTGCGGGGTGACAGGACCAATGCTGAGGCACTTGTAAACAGGGGTATCACTCACCGCCTCATGAATAATCTCGAATATGCGATCGCAGACTACACACAGGCCATAGTTGTTGACCCTGAGAATGGTGACGCGTTCTATAACCGCGGTATCGCTTATGCCAAACGCGATCAGCACCAGGACGCTATCCGCGACTTCTCCAAGGCCATAAGCATAGACCCGGAGGATGCAGATGCGTACATGAACAGAGGTGTGGAGAAGGTCATCATCGGAAAAAAGGATGACGGCTGCAAGGACATCATCACAGCCGCCAACCTCGGTCTCGAAATAGCGGTCACAGAACGCAACAAACTTTGCGGTTTCTGAGACGGATCAACGCACAGTGAACGTCATTGTGAGACCCGGAACAGACAACTGACCGGGTGAAACGGTCTGCTGCATCATGGGTCTGATACGCAGAGACAGGTCCTCGCTCACATCAAAATCCTTGAGGTGACCGTCCACGTTGGCATCGATAATGTTGAGCACGTAAAGCACACCCATAAGAATGAAAGACAGGTCTCGGCTGCGCTGATGAGATGACTTCAGGTCGCGCAGATTCGCATCAGAATAAACGCCAGCGAACTCGTCCACAGTGTCAGGGTCGTCATCCAACCTTAGCAGATAGGCATTCTTGTAGCGCATCATGTTGGTATGGTTGCTCACGGCCATGTAAGTGAGTCCAGCAAAACCCCCATAGATGATCGGAACCTTCCACCAGCGACCGTTGTACACCTGCCCGAGTCCTGGCAGAGCGGCACTCATTATCGTGGCCTTTTTGGGGTTGTGAGGCTTACGGTCCTTTTGAACGCGTACGATGGTCTCAACAGTATCAGCAGCAATCTCCTGACCAAAGACATGCCCGCCCAAAGGCAGCATCAGGATCAACAGGACCGATTTCAACAGAGAAAAACGCATCAGCTGCGCAAAGGTCGCCACAAACGGCTACGGAAGCAGGTCAAGGATAGAGAGCACCCGCTGTAGGTCTGCCTCGTTCTTGAAACGAATGGAAAGCTGTCCCTTACCCTTTGTATCCGATTTGATAAGTACTTCTGCGCCAAGCTGCTGACCCAAGTGCGATGCGATGCGGGAGAGTCCTTCATTGGCCGCTGCCGCGCCTCTGGTCTCGTTTCCGGGAGGCCGCTTCTTTGCGACCCGCGACCGATCCTCTGTCTCACGCACGGAAAGTTGCTCACGCACGATCTGTCCGAAAAGGCGAAGTTGCTCCGCAGGGTCGTCAATACCAATGAGCGCGCGTGCATGTCCCATGGATAGCAACCCGTCAGCAATACCCTTCTGAATCTCTGGTGGAAGTTTCAGCAGCCGCAGATAATTGGCGATAGTGCTGCGTTGCTTGCCCACACGCTCGCTCAGCCCTTCTTGCGTGAGTCCGCATTCCTCGATAAGCCGCTGGTAGCTCAGTGCCACCTCGATGGCATCCAGCTCATCGCGCTGAATGTTCTCGACCAAGGCCATCTCCAGCATTCCCTGATCGTCAGCAATGCGGACAAAAGCAGGCACGTGGGTCAGCCCTGCCAGTTGTGACGCGCGGAACCTTCGCTCACCGGAGATGAGCTGATAGCGCCCATAGCCCAGTTTCCTGACGGTGACAGGTTGAATGATGCCCAATTGCGAGATGGAAGCAGCCAGCTCATCCAATTTCTCCTGATCGAATCTGGTGCGAGGCTGGAAGGGATTCGCCTCGATCTGCTCTACGGGTATCTCATTTACACCACCTGCCGGCACTGACTCCGAACCTGCGTTAGAAGTGACATCCGTATCAGGGTTCTGGAGCAGTGCTCCCAGACCTCTGCCAAGTGCATTCTTCTTCACCGCCATCAGCCCAATACTCTGTCAGATTCCTTGATGCGCGTGAGACCGTTCTTCTGAAGAATCTCGCGAGCCAAGTTAAGATAGTTCACCGCTCCCTTGCTTGCCGCATCGTGCATAATGATGCTCTGTCCGAAGCTCGGTGCCTCGCCCAGCTTGGTATTGCGAGCTATGATGGTGTTGAACACCATCTGCTGGAAATGGGTCTTCACCTCCTCCACCACCTGATTGGCAAGGCGCAGGCGTTGATCGTACATGGTCAGCAGCAGTCCCTCTATTGCCAGGTCGGGGTTGAGGCGCGACTGCACGATCTTGATGGTGTTCAGCAGCTTCCCGAGACCTTCGAGGGCGAAGTATTCACATTGAATGGGTATCAACACACTGTCTGCCGCAGTAAGGCAATTCACAGTGATGAGACCCAAGGATGGTGAACAGTCGAGAATGATGAAATCGTAGTCGTTCTTGACCTTGTTTAGCGTGAGCTTGACCATCATCTCCCTATTGGGCATGTTGATCATCTCAATCTCCGCACCTACAAGATCTATGTGCGCGGGCAGGATGTCGAGGTTCGGGGTCTCGGTGCTCAGGATGATGTCCTTGGGCTCGGCCTCTCCGATGATGCACTCGTAGATACTGGTCTTGACGTTGCGCGGGTCAAAGCCCACACCAGATGTGGAATTGGCTTGCGGGTCAGCATCCACAAGCAGCACTTTGTACTCCAGCACGGCCAGACTTGCTGCGAGATTGATGGCGGTTGTGGTCTTGCCCACACCTCCCTTCTGATTGGCTATTGCGATGATTTTGCTCATGGTCTGTAGGCGTTCCAATGCCTCGGGCAAAGGTAGCCCGAACCCCTCGGCAGGCAGATCGGTTCTTTTCAACAAAGGAGAGGTGTTGTCCACACAAAACGGCAATCGAGGTTACAATTTCAAATGGCCGAGAACTTATCCTCTTCTCACAAAACAAAATTGATGTTCAAACATTATTTTTGCTTCACCAACTAAACAACCATGGCAAACAAGATCGATCGCAGAGGCGTGCTGGCCCGTATGTCGGTGGGCCTAAGCGCCATGTTCGCCTCGCCCATCATAGGCAAGGCTTCTCAGCCAAACGAAACGAACATGGAGCAGCAACGCAACAGCGTGACCCGCATCCGTCCGCTGGGATTCCAGTGGGAGACTGCGGACCCCTTTCTCTTCTGCGTTCATCATGACGACCATTTCCCTAAGGGCAATGACCAGATGGGGCCGGCAGCATCGCTGGAAGGCCGGCAGATCGGGCAGGACTTCCTCCTGAAAGATGGCTGGCGCATGTATCATGGGGAGACCGTGCCCGGATTCCCCTACCATCCGCATCGGGGCTTTGAGACAATAACAGTTGTTAGGAAGGGAATGGTGGACCACGCAGACAGCATCGGGGCGGCCGGTCGCTACGGCAACGGTGATGTGCAGTGGATGACCGCTGGTGGTGGGGTGCTGCATTCCGAGATGTTCCCCCTGTTGAACAAGGAAGGCAGCAACCATCTCGAACTCTTCCAGATATGGCTCAACCTGCCGCGCAAGAACAAGATGGTGAGCCCGCACTTCAGCATGTTCTGGCAGGAAGATGTGCCGAAACTCGCCCTCTGCGACAGCAAGGGCAAGGGCATCCACATCGAAGTGCTTGTCGGGTCACTCATGGGGCACAGCGCCCCTACCCCACCACCCGATTCATGGGCCAACGATCCCGACAATCATGTATCCATCCTCAACATCAGAATTGATGAGGGCGCTGAGTGGAAACTTCCGGGTTCGGTGCCGGGTATCAACCGCACACTCTATGTTTATCAGGGCGATGACCTTGCGATTGATGGCAAGAAGATTCCGGGCTATCATGCGGCAGAGGTGCAGTCAGACCGCGATCTGACGCTCACCAACGGAAAGGGTGAGGCCCGCATCCTCATGCTCCAAGGCCGACCGATCAACGAGCCAGTAGTGCAGCACGGCCCATTCGTGATGAACACGCGGCAGGAGATTCAACAGGCGTTTGACGACTACCAGCGCACAGGCTTCGGTGGTTGGCCTTGGAACAGGAAAGACCCGGTACATCCGCGTTCAAAAGGAAGATTTGCACTTCACTCCAACGGAGAGGAGGAAACCAGGGGTTGAGCACACACCAATTCTGCTCAACCGAAAACAACCGCTTAAGTAGCAGGCGCGAAATCCTTGCGGCCCAACTCTCGGAGCATAGACCCATGGCCCAGCACCGCGCCCGTGAAGGTGGGTATCGAGTTGTAGGGGACTCCGAACTCGCGGCACGTATCGCGAACAATGGGCGCGATCTGTGGATAATGCACGTGGCATACACGCGGGAAGAGATGGTGCTCCACTTGGAAGTTGAGCCCGCCCACGTACCAGTTCACCACATGGTTGTCGGGAGCGAAATTGGTGGTGGTGCGGAGTTGGTGGACCAGCCAGCCATCTCCCATCTTACCATCAGTATCGGGCAGTGGGAAATCGCATACCTCCATGATGTGGGCTGCCTGAAACACCATTCCGAGAATCAGCCCGCCCACAAAGTGCATAGCGAAAAAACCTCCCAGAGTAACGTACCAAGGCACAGGCAGAATGATGATCGGGAGGGCCAGCGTAACGGTGATATAAGCGGCCTTCAGCAACAGGATTCGCAGCGCCACTGAGAGGAAACCAGTAGAATAGCTCTTGGTCATGCCGCTCTGCTGATAGTCCCAAAGCTGTTTGAAATCCTTGAGAAAGACCCAGCTCACAGTCATCAGCCCGTAGAAGAACCAAGCGTAGATGTGCTGCCAGCGGTGAATGCCCCTGCGCTTGGCAAAGGGCGAGAATCTCATCATCGGAAAGGTCTTGATGTCAGCGTCCAGGCCCTCGATGTTCGTGTAGGTGTGATGCAGGATGTTGTGCTGGATCTTCCAGTTCTCGGCACTACCCCCGATGAGGTTGAGCAGGTAGCCTACTGCGTCATTCACCTTACTGTTGGATGAATAGGCCCCATGGTTGGCATCATGCATCACCGACATGCCGATGCCTGCGATGGCCACACCCATGATGAGAAACGAGGCCATGATCCCGCCAGTGGTGGTGGTCACACCGGTCAGCATCAGCGCAAGCGGCACCAGATAGGCCGAGACCAGGATAATGGTCTTCAGCACCATGGTGGCATTGGCGTGTTTTGATATGCCACTGTCCTTGAAGTAAGCGTTGACCCGTGCATTCAAAGTCTTGGAGAACTCAGCGTCTCGGTCGCGGGGAAACTTGACCCTTTCAGTCTGCATGGCTGGTGGTTATTTGCTACGAAGGTAAGCATCCCTGAAATGCCTGACCTTCATCTAAACGGCCTTTCCCCTCACGCATCAGGCAGCTCCCGCTCGGCCTCCCACTCCTGCGCGGCAGGTTCCACCTGCTCTGGGCGCGGTCTCCTCCCTTCCCACAGCCATACGGAATAGACCTTAATGTCGTTGTACAGTGATAGCACGATGGGCAGCGTGATGAGGGTGACCAGCGTAGCTATGACCATACCATAGGCCACACTCACTGCCATCGGCACGAGGAACTGCGCCTGCATGCTCCTCTCCATGATGAGTGGCCCGAGGCCCGCAATGGTGGTGATAGAGGTGAGAATGATGGGGCGGAAACGTGAGAGACATGCCTCGTAGAGCGCGTTGGTGAAGGCTCTTCCTTCGCGCAGCATCCCATTGAATGCGCTGATGAGCACCAGCGAGTCATTTACCATGATGCCTATGAGCGCAATGATGCCGAAGGCCGACAGCAGGCTTATGATCGCATCATGCACGAAATGGCCGAACACCACCCCGATGAGGCCCAGCGGTATCATCAAGAACACGATGAGCGCCTGTCCCAACGATCGGAAGGTGTAAGTGATGATAATGACCATCAGAGCGAGAATGATGGGCAGCACCTTCGCGCCACTGACCTGTGTCTTGCCGCTTTCGGCCCGTTGCCCCTCAAAGGCCACGCTCACCGAAGGGTGGCGGGAAATGATGGCGGGCATGATGCGGCTCTCCACGTCATCGAGGATAGCGGAGGCCGAGACGCCTGAGTGAGCGATGTCTGACTCGATTCGGATCTCGCGCTTGCCGTGCAGATGGCGGATGGTCATGATGCCGCGTTCCACTTCGTGATTAGCTACCTCACGTAGCGGGATAGTGCGGCCATCGGGCATGCGGATGCGCATGTTGTCGAGGTCGGCCAGCGAGGAGCGGTCGCTGTCGGCATATCGCACCCAGACCTTCACCTCATCCACCCCGCGCTGCAGCCGTTGCACCTCCAGCCCGAAGAAGCCCTGACGGATCTGGCGCATCACATCACCCGTAGTGAGTCCGAGCTGGCGGCCTCGGTCGTTGAGGGTAATGCGTACCTCCTTGCTACCCTTCTGGTCGCTTGTGGTCACCTCGGTCAGTTCGGGATTTTTCTCCAGCTCAGCGATGAGTTCGCGCTTGGCAGCCTCTAACTCCAAAAGGTCATTTCCCAGCAATGAGACAGAAACAGGCTTACCGAATGGGGTCCGGATGCCGTAGGTCAGCGTCTCCGCGTCAGGGATTCGTCCGATGGCCTTTCGGAAAGCCTTGTTGATGCCAAGTATCTCAGTATTGCGGGTCTCGCCATCGAGCAGGATGATGCTGACGCGGCCTTGATGCGACATCGGCCCGATGGCTTGCTCCACCTTGAGCACAATCTCGCGATCGTCTTCCCGACTGCTGCGATAGTCCGCACTCACAGCCCAGGCCGCTTCCTCGATGTGGTCGAGCCATTGCTTGGTGATGTGCTCGGAGGTGCCTACCGGGAAATCGAGGTTCACCGTCACCTCATCTCTTTCAATGAACGGGAAGAAGGTGGTCTTCACGATGCCGCCCTTCACCACTCCCATGCTCAACATCAGGAGGGCGATGGGGATGCTGAGTGCGAAAAGCCTGTTGTTGAGGCAGAAACTGAGGAACGGGCCATACATGCGCTGCTTCATGAAATCCATGATGCGGCCCATGAAACCAGAGATGGCAAGCAGCACGCGGTCTACCGGGCCGGGCTTGCGGTCGGGGTGCAAATCGGCACTGTGGGCGATGTGGCCCGGCAGGATCAGCGCACCCTCCACCAGCGAGAACAGCAGGGTTGCGATGACCACGAAGGCGAGGTCGGGCGCAAAATCGCCCAGTTTTCCGTCAAGAAAGAAAAAGGTCGAGAATGCAACGACAGTCGTCATGACGGCCGCG
This sequence comes from uncultured Chryseobacterium sp., assembly GCA_964500205.1. Lineage (GTDB taxonomy): Bacteria > Bacteroidota > Bacteroidia > UBA10329 > UBA10329 > UBA10329. The sequence goes on from CAZCNS010000008.1 coordinate 70,068, forward strand.
AACACAGCGGGTAGCACCTCCATCGTGCCATCGACAGCGGCAATCAGGGGCGGCTTGCCACGCTCATAGTGCTGGTAGATGTTCTCACCGATCACGATACCATCATCTACCAGGATGCCGATCACGAGAATCATACCGAAGAGCGACATCACATTGATGGTCATACCGAAATAGGACGAGAGCAGGAACATGCCCATGAACGAGATGGGAATGCTTAGCGCGACCCAGAAAGACAGACGGATGCGCAGGAAAAGCGCCAGCACCACGATGACGAGCAGAAAGCCCACGATGCCGTTCTTCATCAACAGATCGATGCGCTGCTGGAGCATCACGGATCCATCGAAGACCACATCGGCATGAACGGCATCGTTCCGGGTGTTGAAATCATCGACATACGCCTTCACGGTGTTGGTGATGTGAAGGATGTCCTCATCGTTGGTGTTGTTGACCACCACCACCACGGAAGACCTTTTGTCGAGGTACCTACGGTCGGGCTGCTCGCTCCAACGGTCCTCGATGTCGGCAACATCGCGCAGGAAGATCATACCGCCCTGCGGACGCGCCCTCAACGGTATGTCTCGCATATCGCTGGCGTAAAGTTCCCTATGGCGGGCACGAATCACCAGCTCCTCGGTCGGGGTGCGGATGGTGCCACCGGTCACCTCTATGTTACTGCCGGCCAGTGCCCTTGCCACCTCCTCGAAGGTGATGCCGAAGCGCTGCATTCTCTCCTCACGGAGCAACACCACAATCTCCTCATCCGGAAATCCATAAAGCTCAACCTTGGAGATTCCGGGCAATGAGCGCAGGTCGTTCTCCACTGCGCGGGCCTTGGCCTTGAGCGTTCGCAGCGGCACATCACCGTTCAGCGAGAAGCTGATGGCGAAGTTCATCTCCTCCTGCTTGTAGACATTCATCTTCTCCATCCCCTCGGGGAAGGATGCGATGCCTTCTATGGCGTTCTTGACATCCTGCACCACGATGTCGATGTCCTGCCCCCACTTGATCTCCACCACCACGCGGCCCATGTTCTCCTGCGCGGTGCTGCTCACCTTGAAAACGCCCGTGAGGCCCTTCAGCTCCTCCTCGATCTTGTAGATGATGCCGTCCTCGACCTCTTCGGGCGATGCACCGGGAAAAATCGAGTTGATGATGATGAGCCTGCTCTCCGACACCGGGAAGAATGTGCTCCGCAAGCTCGCATACCCGAAATATCCGAAAATCAGGATCGAGGCCATCAGCACATTGCCGGCCACGGGATACCTTATGAAATAGGCGATTAGATTTCTCAAAACCTAAAGGGACGGGGGACGGGGGACTGGGGACGGGGGACTGGGGACGAGGGACAGGAGACGAGGGACGGGGGACGGGGGACGGGAGACGAGGGACGAGGGACGGGAGACGAGGGACGGGGGACGGGAGTGCTGGCAGACATCACGGCCTCCAGCAATCATCTATCAACACTCATCAATCACCAATCACGAATACTTTGCCATGACCTTATCCACCAGATCCAAGTATTTCTGTGTGGCATCCTCCTGCGTCATCCCTTTATTGTCTTTCCATGCCTTCCACTTGAACTGGCCCTTCACATCGAACATTCCGGGCTTGGACTGTAGGCAATCGCCCAGCAGTGCCTGCTTGTACAAGCCGTAAAGCTGCAGCAGCTCCTCGTTGGAAGGACGGGTGGTCAGGGTGCGCAGACGCTCCTCAGCGGCATTCAGTGTATCGCTCATTTTTTCTCGGTTAGGGCTGCAAAGAACGGGGTTTGAAAACATCAGGCAACACGGAGAGCTGCTGGCTCTGTCCAATTGGATAAGAAAAGCCCATTGTAGGTACACTGCTCACGATATCGCGCATTAAACGGGGTCCACATCAGGCACGAAATGCACCGAACGGAACTCCCGCTGCTCTGAGAGCCGCTGAAGGCGTGCGCGGATCTCGGCCTTGCGCTCCGCGATGGCACTGCCGCCCAACTTGATGACCAGCTCGCGGTTGTAGCGGTTGCGGATTCGCTCCACGGGCGGAAACTCCGGCCCTAGCAGCGCGGTGTCGGGGATGCCCTCCAGTGCCTTGCGCAGCGCGTCCGATGCCTTGATGACGAGGTCGCGGTCTGCGTGGCGGGCAGTGATGCGTATCATCTTGACAAAAGGCGGGTAACGGTATCTCCTGCGCTGCTCCAGCTCGTTCTCGAACATAGATTCGTAGTCGTTGGCCACCACGCGGTCTATGATGAAATGCGTGGGATTGGAGGTCTGGATCACCACCTTACCCTGCCGCTTCCTCCGCCCCGCCCTACCACTTACCTGCGCCATGAGCTGATAGGCACGCTCGAAGGCGCGGAAATCGGGCCAGTTGAGCAGCTGGTCGGCATTGAGGATGCCTACCAGGCCCACGTGGTCAAAATCGAGGCCCTTGGTCACCATCTGCGTGCCCACGAGGATGTTGACCCTACGTTCCTCAAAATCATTGAGTATGCGCAGATAGGCGTGCTTGCCCCGTGTGGTGTCGAGGTCCATGCGAGCAACGCCCGCGTTGGGGAAATGCAGCCCCAGCTCCTCCTCGATCTGCTCGGTGCCATAACCGATCGTGCGGAAATTGGTGCCACCGCACTTGGGGCAGATGCGCGGCAACGGGCGCGAGAATCCACAATAGTGGCATCGCAGTTCCGAGCTGTGCTTGTGGTACGTAAGTGTGATGTCGCAGTGCTCGCACTCTGGCACATGGCTGCAGGCACTGCACTGCACGAACGATGAGAATCCCCGTCTATTCTGGAAGATGATGACCTGTTCGCCCCGCGAGAGCGTGTCTCTAATGTGCATGAGCAGCATCTCCGAGAATGGTCCTTTCATCGAATGCGCCTTGCGCTCTTTGGCGAGGTCAGCGATGATGATGTGCGGCATTTTTATCCCCCCGAAACGTTCGGTAAGCGGCACAAGCGTGAACTTTCCACGAACGGCATTGTGAAACGCCTCGACCGATGGTGTGGCCGAGCCAAGCAGCAGATTCGCGCCCTCTCTCCGTGCCAGCATGGCCGCGCTGTCGCGGGCGTGGTAGCGCGGGGCGGGCTCGTGCTGCTTGAAGGTGTGCTCGTGCTCCTCATCCACAATGACCAATCCGAGGTCACGGAATGGCATGAACATGGCCGAGCGCGCCCCGAGCATCACTCCGTAAGGACTGTCACTCAGTTGCCGCTGCCATACCTCCACCCGCTCGTTGTCCGATACCCGTGAGTGATAAACCCCGACCTGCTCCCCGAAGTGCTTGCGAAGGCGGTTCACGATCTGCGTGGTCAGTGCGATCTCAGGCAGCAGATAGAGCACCTGCCTTCCGTGCTTCAGCACCTCGTCAATGAGGCGGATATACACCTCAGTCTTGCCGCTACCGGTAACACCGAAAAGAAGCGCAGGCAAACCCTTTGCAAACGCATCCACCACCGCAGTGCGGGCATCCTCCTGTCCTGCGGTGAGTTCTATCTCGGCCTCGGCCCAGGCATCGCGGTCGCGCAGGCGGCCCACCTCCTGCTCCTCCCGCAGCAGTACACCGCGCTTCACAAGCTGCGCGAGTGCTGTAGGCTGAATGCCGCAATCATCCACCAACCGCTCGCGGGTCACCGTGCTGTCAGGGCTGGCATCCGCCCGTTGCACCTGTAGGAACTGCATCAGCGCATCGAGTTGCTTGGGAGCGCGGCCCAGCGCATCGAACACCACTTTGAGCGCGTCCTCACCTTCAAGGCCGTCCGCAAGTCGGAACACTGTGCGCATCTTCGGCTTGAACTTTTCTTGCAACTCCTCCACCTGCAGCACCAGCCGTTTGGCCGACATCCTACGGATGAGGTTCAGCACGTGGTGCTTGCCAACCTCGATAGCTATCTCCTCCATCGTGAGCTGTTCCTTGGCCTGAAGGGCCTCCAGCACTTGCAGCTCCTCGTCATCGAGGTCATCGGTCTCGCCCATATAGTCGGGGTGAATGGCGATGCGGGTCTCGCTGCTCAATTTTAGGCCCGATGGGACTGCCGCTTGCATCACATCGCCCAGGTGGCACATATAGTAGTCACTGACCCATTCCCAAAGACCGAGCTGCTGCGCGGTGACAACAGGGTGGTCGTCCAGCAGGTCGAGGAGGTATTTGGCCTGATAATGCTGCGGTGGGCGGTCATGCACCGCGTGGACGATACCGGTGTAGAGCTTCTTCTTGCCGAACTGCACCACCACGCGCATCCCAACGGACACGTGCGAAGCCATGTCCCTTGGGATGCGGTAGGTGAACACCCCCTGCACAGGCAGCGGCACGATCACATCGGCAAAGAGGGTCACGTTGGGCATGTGGGGCAAAGGTATCGGCAGTGAGCGGAGCGGATAGTGCTCATTGCCCTCGTTGCTTTTTCTCGGACACACACCCTTGCTTTTCCTCTATTTTTGTAAAAAGAATTATTTTGAGTGCCTTTACTTTCAGTGGTCATGCGTTGGAGCAGATGCGGCTTCGTGGCATCACCGAGAAAGAGGTTCTTGAAATCCTGACCTCACCCGACAGCATTAAAGAACAGGAAGAGACGACCATTTTCCAAGGATTGACCCACAGGGGGAAATACCTGTTGCGGGTGTTCACCGACAGAAACAAGAAACCAGCTGTGATTATCACCGTTTACCGTACCTCCAAGATCAGCAAGTACCTGCCATGAAAGTCCGATACGACAGAGATACCGATGTGATGTACATCTCTTTCAATGACAGGAAAATCATTGAGAGCGATGAGGACAGGCCCGGCATCGTCATCGACTACGATGAGGAAGGAGGACTGGTCGGCATTGAGATACTGAACGCATCAAAGAGGATGGAGCATCCCACCAAACTGGAGTACGAGCTGGGGTGAACGGGTTCAAATAGCATCATATCAATGAATTAGAAAGATTTTTTTGCTGAAAGCAACAGACCCATGAATATCCAGACACGCAAACTCGAAGCCATCGAATACCTCATCACATTGAAAGATGAGCGTCAAATGGAACTTATCGAGTCCCTCATCAGGAAGATGAGAAGCTCTGACATTGTAGCGATGCAAAAGCTCACCCATGACGATATCACCGCAATGGCATTGCAATCGGAGGATGATTATGCCAACGGACGTGTGACTGCCCAGTCAGAGCTTATGCATGAAATGATTGCCAAGTACACCTTGCCGAAAATAATCAACTCGCCAACACCTCTGCGAGATTCAGCAGCGACCTGCTGATAGAGGTGTGGTGCTTGATAGCCTGTCCGAAGGGTGTGTGTACGACCTTGCCTGCCACGATTCCCATGGCCGAACCATGGTCACCAAGCAGAATGGCCTCCACCGCCTCATGACCCAGCCGTGATGCCAACACCCTGTCCATGGCCGAAGGGCTGCCCCCGCGCTGGAGATGGCCCAGAATGGACACTCGAGTATCGAAGTGTGGCATCCGTTCCTTCACCTTTTCGGCTATAGCGTATGCCCCGCACGCGTCATCGCCCTCCGCCACTATGACGATCATGCTCGACTTCTGACGTTTCCAACCGTTTTCCAGCTTCGCCAACAGGTCTTCCACGCAGGTGGGAACCTCTGGCACCAGAATGGCCTCCGCACCGCAGCTGATGCCCGTGCGCAGGGCGATGAACCCCGCATCCTTGCCCATCACCTCTATGAAAAAGAGGCGATCGTGCGAGTCAGCAGTATCGCGGATGCGGTCCACAGCCTGCACCGCGGTGTTGAGGGCTGTGTCATACCCGATGGTGAAATCAGTACCGATGAGGTCGTTGTCGATTGTGCCCGGAAGTCCGATAAACGGAATACCGTATTCCTCACCGAACACCTTGCACCCCGCGAAGGTGCCATCACCGCCTATGGCGATCACCGCGTCAATGCCGCGTGCCTCAAGGTTGTCGAACGCCTTCTTTCTGCCCTCGGCCGTCATAAAATCCTTGCTGCGGGCCGATTTCAAGATGGTGCCACCACGCTGGATGATGTTACTGACATCCGTTGACCTCAGTTCACGGAAGTCATTGTCAATCATTCCCTGAAAACCGCGCATGATGCCGAACACGCGGACACCTTGACCAACGGCCGTTCGCACTACTGCGCGAATGCAGGCGTTCATTCCGGGCGAGTCGCCCCCGCTTGTGAAAACAGCTATGGTTCGGACAGGCGCCATCAGTCTGAGACTACTCCACCTCTACGATTTCGAAAGGCACCTTGACAATCTCCTTGAGCGACTCACCGTCATCCCGGCTATCCGGGTCATCAGACTCATAAAGCCATCTGACAGTGAACTTGCATCCTCCTCGGTTGAGTTCCTCCAAAAGGTCGAAGATCTCCATGAGTCGGATGTAAGTGCCGGTATTGTAGTACTCCAGAAAAAGGTCAAAGTTGGCAGTGATGCGTGTATGGCTCAGATGTTTTCTCATCCATGTCTTCACCTGCTCAAAGAAGGCATCGCTGTCCTCGGGCATAGACCTGCCGCTGATCCTGAACTCCTCCTTGAGCAGGTCGAGGTAAACGGCCGGGGAAATAGGCGTTGGTTGGATCTCAAGGATTTCCTTCATAAGCTTCCGAGTGGTCGGCAAATGTACTGAACGTGCAAGGTCACCTAACCCCCTCCGGCCTGAAAACCCCTTGAAAAAGGGTGAAACCGAAGCCGAGCCCTGCCACCGCTCCCTGCACGAAAGCCATGGTCTTTCTGGCCTTGGCAGAATGCTCATAGCCATCAAGATAAGCAGGATGATCGATAATTGATCGGTCAAGGTCTGTGGCCTTCAACTGAACCTTGGTGTTGGTTATTGATGTAGCTACGATATAACCTGCTGGCACGGACGCACCCCAGTAGGTGCCGAAGAAAGCCCCGAAGGTGCCGAGGGTGGCACCCATCACCGCATCAAAACCCACCCGATGCCTACGACCGTCCTGCCGCCCTCGGATGTACTTGCGCATGTCCTCCACGCCCCACTCCACCTCCGCATCACCATCAGCAAGAAAACCTAACGTATCGGCATCGTAAACAATGATCTCGGTACTATCCGAAGTGTAATAGGCAAAGACAAGATCGCGTGAAACCATCTTGGTGAATCTCCTTTTCTTGCGTCTCACCTTGCCCGCTGTGATGGCCGCCTCGGCCTCGGCCAGTCTCAGCATCTGAGCATTCTTCCACTGCTCATAATCCTCTACGGATAGCTCCTCCATCTTCTTGGGAATCTCATCGAGCATCTCCTTGCGCTTGGCGGCCAGCTTCTCCTTGGAAGTGGCCGTGCGGGCCTGCTCCTCTGCCTCGAACTGCTCCCAACTCTTCCCTTTCTTCTCCAAAAAAGACCGCTCTTTCTCCTTTTGCTTCGTGGTCTGGTAGATCACCCAATCGCCCTGATGAAAAAGCACCTTGCCCTTCGTGTCACGGAACTTCCCGTTAGTCATCAGTAGCACATCTTGCGCCATCGCACCGCATGATGTCAACAAGAGCAGGAGTAACAGTGGGCGCATCATAATCTGCAAAGGAAGGTCAAACATCTGTGCCTCAGTTCTTGGGTCTCAACTTGGGCATCTTCCATCCCATCGCACCGAAAAGAATGGTCATCAACGGGCTGATGAGATTGAAGAACGCGAACGGCAGGTAGGTGCCAGTTGCCACCCCGAGTACTCCCGCATGGTACGCCCCACAGGTGTTCCAAGGGATGAGGGCAGAGGTCACAGTACCGCTGTCCTCCAAGGCACGACTCAGGTTCTCTGGGGCCAAACCACGCTTGCGGTATTCGCTGGCAAACATTCGCCCTGGCACCACGATGGCGAGGTACTGGTCGCTGGCTGTCACATTGAAAGTGAGACAGGTGCCCGCAGTGGATGCCACCAGCGCACCATCGCTCTTGGCAAGGCGCAGTATGGAACGGGCAATCCGCTCCAGCATCCCCGCAGCCTCCATCACCCCACCGAAGGTCATAGCGCAGATGATGAGCCAGATAGTGTTCATCATGCCGTACATCCCACCTGTTTGCAGAAGCTCATTGACGCGCTCATCGGGTGTGATAACGGCAATGTCGGTGGTCATCGCGTTGATGACGGCCATATAGGCCAGCCCAGCAGCCGAAGCCTCTGTGCCAGCCACTTCGGCCAAAAGGTCCGCCTGAAAAATGAGTGCGAACACACCGCCCATCAGCGCACCGATGAACAGCGCAGGTGCGGCTGGCACGCGTGCCATAATGAGTCCGATGACTGCCACCGGCACCATAAAAAGCCAAGGGGTGATGTGGAACTTGGATGTGATAGCCTCTTGAAACGCGCTTACATCGGCAATACCGTCCGCTTTTCCTGAGAAAAGACCGAGCAGGCCGAAAAGCACCAACGCCAGACCGAACGAAGGGAACGTGGTCCACATCATGTGCCGGATGTGGGTGATGAGGTCTGTTCCCGCCATGGCCGGGGCCAGGTTGGTGGTGTCGGAAAGGGGCGACATCTTGTCCCCGAAATAAGCCCCTGAGATGATCGCCCCCGCCACCATGCCGTCTTCCATGCCGAGGGCGCGGCCTATGCCCAGCAATGCAATGCCCACCGTTGCAACAGTACTCCAAGAGCTGCCAGTAGCCACCGACACGATGGCGCAGACCACGGCTGCGGCCACGAGGAAATAGCCCGGACTGAGGATGCCAAGACCGTAATAGACCATGGCAGGCACCACTCCGCTCAAGAGCCATGTGCCGGCCAATGCACCTATCATCAAAAGAATAAGCAGGGCAGGTAGGGCCGAGGCGATGCTGCTCACAGCCCCCTCGAACAGGTCGTTCCAAGCCCTGCCATGAGCCATGGCCACCAATGCGGCCACACCAGCGGCCAGCAGCAACGCCACCTGATTGGCACCACCCAGCGAATTGTCACCGAATAGCAGCACATTGACCGAAAGCAGTGCGATGAGCACCAGTATCGGTGCAAGGGAGGCCAACAGGCCAAGCTGCCTCATTTTCTTATCTGCCATGCGGCCAAAGTACGCAAAGGCTATTGTATCACTGGTTCTCCAGCAACGACCGGAACCAATCGGCCAGCAGCGTCCGCTCTTCGTCAGAGAGGCGTGCCTCCGGGTGGGTCAGCTTGTAGCTTGTGAGCGGCATCTCCCGGTTCTCCACCAGCTCGATGCTCTCCTCCAACTTGTGACGCCTGCGCTTTTCGGAGTAGGTGTGCCACAGCGAGAAGTTGAGTTCTGCCCTACCTTCCTCTACGTGGTGGTCCATCCACATGGCAATAGGCTGCACATCAGCGTACCAAGGGTATCGTGTTTCGTAGCTGTGGCAATCATAGCAGGCCGAACGCAGCAAGGCCAGCTCGCTGACCGAACGCTCCGGGTCGAAATCCGCAGCAGGGTTCACCTCATGCACCGTGCGCGACCTTGGTATCAGTTGAATGAGCAAGAATACCACCCCGAGGGCCACTGCCACTTTCCGCTTTGTTGTCATGCCGCGAAAATCGACATAACATCAGCGTAACATTCCATTGAACCCCGTTAGAAAAACCAGCACTTATCAACGAACGTAATGTTGTACATGACCCAGCAGCTCCATGAGCAGCGCAATGCCCAGATGCACCACCACGCCTCCCATGATGGACCGACCGTACAACGCCAGCACACCGAGCACGTAACTGCCGAAGATGGAAGCAATGGCCTCGCCCATAGGCTTTCCGAAATGGAAGACGCAGTACATGGCGGCCATCGGCAGCACGGCCCGCGTGCCCATGATACGGAACATACCGATCACCATCGCGCCTCGGAACAACAACTCCACCGCAAGAAAGCCGGTGGAATAGCACAATGTGAAAATGGCGGTGCGCTCCGTTTCCGAGAGTCCAAACGCGACCCCGTCACCGAACCATGGCTTGTACTGCGGATAGGCCCTTTGAAAATCAGGGAGGAACGATGCCGCCACCATCAGCGGGCTTACCGCAAGCAGGATGAACAGGTACTTACGCAAAGTGGCCCCATCCCAGCGCAAGCCCACCTCCAGCCTGTACCACCCGCCCAGCACCAGCACCATCAGACCCAAGGCCACCGCTGTAAGCATGAACTGATAGAGAAAGAACTGGCTCTTGTGCACAAAAAGCTTCTCCGGCCCCGACCACTGCGCCATGGACATCACGTCTATCGGTCTGGCAAAGCCCACCTTAGGCAGCAGAGCGGTGAAAATGAGCAGGAGACTGAACACCCAAAAGCGCGCATCACTGAGATAAGCCCTTTGGCTGTCTTTCGAGCCCAGCAGTGCCGCTGCGTAGTAGGCGCCACCGTACAGCAGAAAGTAATGCAACGTCCATGCGGTCATCCCATCCTCGCGGCCTACCCACTGAATATCTATGATTGAGCTGTAGTTGATGAAAAGTGCCGCTGCCAATAAAAAGACCAAACCAACATAGGGCAACGGGTGCCAGTCTTCTCGCACAAAGTCACGGATGTAAGCGGTGAGTTGGTTCATGCTGTTGTTGGCGTGAAAGTAAGAATGTCGCACAATGGATGTCCGGCAGTAATTCCTGCGAGCAATGCGCTAACCGAAGGGAGGCAGAGCACAAAGCTGGGACTGTACATTCATCGTATCATCCATCGAAATGAAGACATCTGACCTCTGGAAAAATGTTCTGGGTTACAGAGCAAAAATTCACCGTCTTTTGTTGACCGGTCAGATTCCCGAACATCAACAGCCAACTCAGGCCAAAAAGAACAACATCATGAAGAGATTCAGCCTTTGCATCGTACTCGCTATATCGGCTCAAGTGGCCCATGGACAAACCGTTGTCAAGACGATAATGCATGACGACATCGAGCGGAGCTACCGACTCTATGTGCCAAGCATCTATAATGGCAGCGAGAGTGTTCCGTTGCTCTTCAATCTTCACGGATACACCTCCAGTGCGTTCGAGCAAGAGGTCTATGGAGATTTCAGACCTGTAGCGGATACCGCCAATTTCATTCTGGTGCATCCCGATGGTACAGAGGATATGACAGGCACCACCTTCTGGAATGCCTTCGGCTCTCCCACCGAGACCGTGGACGACATCGGTTTTCTCTCCGCACTCATCGACACCCTGGCCGAAGACTATAACATTGACCTCAACCGGGTGTACAGCACTGGCATGAGCAACGGTGGGTTCATGAGCTACACCCTTGCCTGTCAGCTCAGCGAGCGCATCGCGGCCATTGCATCGGTCACCGGCACCATGGTGACACCCAACCTCAATGCTTGCAACTGCCAGCACCCAATGCCTGTCATGCAGATCCATGGAACAGCCGACCTCACGGTTCCTTACAATGGGAATGCAATGGGATTCGTACCGGTCGAGGATCTTGTAGACTATTGGGTCAACTTCAATGGATGCAACCCGACCCCGACCGAGACCGCTGTCCCCAATGTGAATTTGATGGATGGTTGCACAGCCGACCGTTTCGTGTACTCCGATGGAGACAATGGTGCCTCGGTGGAATTGTACCGCGTAAATGGCGGGGCACACACTTGGCCTGGAACAAACCCCTTCTTCGCATCGCTCGGCATCACCAACCAGGACTTCTCGGCTTCTGCGGAGATCTGGCGGTTCTTCCGTCAGTACGCGCTCGACCAACTTGTTTCTGTGAAAGACGAATTGCAGCACACGGATGTTTTCACCGTGTATCCGAACCCGTCAGGCGGGCAGGTCTCCTTGCGTTTTGCCAACAGCTTACCCGCCATAGTCAGTGTATCGGATGCGTTGGGAAGACCTGTTTTGGAACAGGCCGCAACACAACAGACAATCCAATTGGAACTGCCGAAGGCCGGGATCTACTTCCTGCGGATAGCGACTGTCAATGGGGTCTTCGCGCAGAAGCTCATCGTGCAGTAAGACCATCTTCCCTCATCTCGCCCGCCCCGTTAGCTCGTACTTCACTGAAAATGAGCTTTCTGGCTGTGTCATAGAGCTTTCTGGCCGTGTCATAGAGCTTTCTGGCCGTGTCATAGAGCTTTCTGGCTGTGTCATAGAGCTTTCTGGCCGTGTCATAGAGCTTTCTGGCTCTGGCGCAGCAGCCTTGTGCGGTGTCACAGAGCTATACCGCATTGTCAGTGGGATTTCGGCATCGACCAGCAGGCTTTCATGTCATGGTAACGAGCCTTTGTGGTCGCGCACAGAGCTTTAAGGCCACGGCAATTTGGAAACGGACATTTCAAGTGCACTCACTACTTCCGTTCAGAAAGGAACAGCCTGTAGCACCGGTCTGCCCGTCCAACAGGCGGGCGATTGCAGCCCCAGCAGATGAAGGATGGTAGGCGCGAGGTCGATGTTGCTTACAGGCACCTCCAGCTGGCTGTGCACCGCCCGCCTGCCGTGCAGAATCCACGGCACGGTGCGCTCCTCAGGGGTATCGCCCCCATGACCGTAGCCTACCCCCCCGTGATCGGAGACGATGAAAACTACCGTCTCTTCCGCCACACCCGATCGCTGCACATCTCGCAGCATCCGACCGATGAGTCTGTCGGCCTCGGTAACAGAAGCATTGTACTCCGCGGAGCCATGACCGTACTTGTGGCCCGCGTGGTCGCACTGGTCCAGATGCACGAAGGTGAGCAACGGTGCCTTTCTCCGGAAATAACTGCCTACCCTGCGCGCTATCTGGCGGTGCCCGGTGTGGAATGCCTTGGCCAGCATACCAGTTTGCGCACGTTTGTCGAGCACACCCCGCTCTATGTAGAATTTGAAATTCCACCAGTCGTGGAAGCATGCAAGCCGCGACTTTGGCCGCTGCCTCCTCAGCTCACCGAACACCGTGGGCCACATTCCGCTTGGCTGCCCCTTGCCGTCCATGCCTTCGCAGGGCAAGGGAGCGACCACCGAATCAGGCCGCCAGTCGTTGTTGTGGATGCCATGGTCGTCCGGCCCTGCGCCCATGAGCATGCTGGCCCAGTTGGGGCCGCTGCTGGTAGGCAGCACCGCCTGTGCATTGAAGGTGTAGGCCGATGTGCGTAGCAGGCTGTCCATCACAGGCGTGTGTGCGGCACGGATGCCAGTAGGACTCATACCATCGACCCCTATCACCAGCACATGCCGGGCAATGGGAAGGCCCGTCTGCGCTTGCACGGACGGGCCTTTCGCATTCATCATCAGAAGAAGAAGCAGACTCTTCCGCATCAACGCAGGAACCACTTGGCCGCGAACTTGATGAAGTTGACCTTGCTCTTGTCGTAAGGCGGGTACTTCTGCTTCACGTCACCGAAGTAGCTGCGCACCAGCACAGGCTTCTTGTGGGAGAACGTGTCAAAACCGTGCTTGCCGTTGTAGCCCCCAATGCCACTGTTGCCAATGCCCCCGAAAGGCAGGTTGGGGTGACCCGCATGCACCATGCACTCATTGACACAGATGGCACCCGAAGATGTCTCATTCTCGAAACGCCTGCGCAGCTTCGAGCTGTTGGAGAAGAGGTAAAGCGCCAATGGCCGCTCTCCACTGTTGATGTGCGAGATCACCTCATCAATGTCATCATAAGTGAGCACAGGCATGATCGGTCCGAAGATCTCCTCTTGCATGGCTGGGTGGTCCAACGTCACATTGTCGATGACGGTCGGGCTGATGTAGCGTGTGGAGGCATCGGTAATTCCGCCTGCTATGATGTCGCCCGTCACCATCTTGGACAGCCGCTGAAAATGGCGGTCGCTGATGATTCGGCCGAGATCCTGACTCTGGCTCTGCGGCTCACCGAAGAACTCGTGAATGAAATGCTTCACCCGCGACATGAACTTGTCCTTGACTTTGCGATTGACGTATACGTAGTCGGGCGCGATGCAGGTCTGGCCCGCGTTAACGTATTTGCCCCACACGAGTCGCTTGGCCGCGATGTCCATGTTGATGTCCTCGTCAACGATGCAGGGACTCTTACCGCCCAGCTCCAATGTCACGGGTGTAAGGTGCTTGGCAGCAGCCTGATAAACGATGCGGCCTATCTCAGTACCGCCTGTGAAGAGCAGGTAGTCGAACCGCTCCTTGAGCAGCTCTGTGGTCTCGGCCACACCGCCCTCAATACTGGTAATGTAGCGTGGCTCAAAGGTGTCGCGCACGAGGTCGGTGATGGCCTTGCTGCACGCAGGCGATATCTCTGATGGCTTGAGCACGGCTGTATTGCCCGCGCACATCGCGCCCAACAGCGGCCCGAAGAGGTTTTTCACAGGATAGTTCCACGGAGCGATGATGAGGGTGACCCCGAACGGCTCTGGAACGATGGTCGCCTTGCCCGGCTGGAAGAACAGCGGGGTGCTCACACGCTCGGGCTCCATCCAGTCGGCCAGGTTGCGGATGATGTGGTCGATCTCGGCCACGGTCACCTCTATCTCGGTGGCGTACGCCTCCAGTTCGGGCTTGTTGAGGTCAGCCTTGAGCGCGGCCAGCAGGCTTTTCTCGTGCTTGCGAATGGCAGCCTTCAGTTTGCGAAGCTGCGTCTTGCGGAAATCGATCGACTTGGTGGCGCCTGTCCAGAAGTAGTCGCGCTGGGCCTTTACAATGGCTGCATACTTCTGCGCCACCTTGGGTTGTTCGAGGGTTTCGGTTTCCATGTAGGAAAGGGTTTAAAGTTTATTGTTTGAAGTTAAAGGTTGAGCCTCCCAAGGCCACCACCATCCATTAGCACTCTACGATTTTCAATTTTCGATATGCAATTTCAATATCTCACTCCCAACTTGTTGTAAAGGGCACTCATGACCCATGCGGGGCCGATGAGGAAGAACTGAAGATCCTTGAAAAAACTGGGTTTCTTGCCCTCGATCTTGTGACCAATGAACTGAAAAATCCATGAGATGATGAAAACTGCCGCGCTCACAGCAAGCAGCGATGTTCGGGGGTCGATGTACCAACAGGCGATCATACCAAGCACCGATACGATGAGCATACCTACAGCAATAGTGAAGGAAAGCGAGAGGTAGTAGGCGAAGACCAGCAGGCTAACCACCATCGCCACATTAAGTGGCTGACCACCGAGGAAGTCTAGCTCCACACCGAGATTGATGCCCCACAGCAGACCGATGACACTCAGATAGATCAGAGGCACCATTATCCAGTGTATGACCTGGTTGGTGGGATTCTGATGGCTGGTCTTGTACTCTACAAGTAGCGGAGTGATCTTGCTCATGGTTCTTTCGGAGTTCGGTCGCGTAAAAATAGGCCGACTTATCATATATACGAACAGTCTGAACGACTTCCGCTACTTCAACCCTACTTCTAACTTCGGCCCGATGAACAGTCCTGTATCCTACTTCTGCCCTGGTCGCGTCAACCTCATCGGTGAGCACATCGACTACAACGGTGGGCTTGTGATGCCTGCCGCCATCTCGCTGGGCATCACGGCAGAGATAGCAGGCATTGAGGAGCAGAAGATCAATCTCAGCAGCGACCACAGCACCGAACGTGTGGAGCTGCCCATAAGTGGAATCACCGCCAGGCCGGGTCACTGGTGTGACCATGTGATCGGTGTGTTGTTGGATCTGCAGCGAGGCGGTCTCTCACTCACCGGCTGTGAGATAAGCCTCTCATCCACCCTGCCTCAAGGGTCCGGCCTCAGCAGCTCAGCCGCCATTGAGGTGCTCATCCACTACATGCTCACCCACTGGCTTACTGGAATGGAACCCGACCGCAAGGCAATGGCCCTCACCTGCCAGCGCGTGGAAAACACGCACATCGGGGTCAACTGCGGCATCATGGACCAATATGCCGTGGCGTTGGGGCTCAAGGATCACGCCCTGCTGCTGGACTGTGACTCTGTGCAGCACGAGGAGATACCGCTGAATCTGGCGGGACACACACTACTCATCATTGACTCCAAGGCTCCTCGGCAGTTGGCATCATCGGCCTACAACGAGCGAAGACAAGAATGCGAGGCCGCACTCGCTGTGCTGCGCCAAAGCAGGGACATCGATTTTCTGACACAGGCCAAGGAAGATGATCTTTCCATCCTCCAAGACCCTCTACTGATAAAACGGGCGCAGCACGTGGTCTCCGAACAGCAGCGGGTGGTGGCCGCGGCAGCAGCCCTAAAGAGCGGGGACATTCATAGGTTCGGCCATCTGCTCAACAGCTCGCATGCATCGCTACGGCACGACTATGAAGTGTCATCGCCACAGCTTGACCACATCGTGTCGATGGCGCAGGACTCGGACGGGTGCCTCGGTGCAAGACTGACGGGTGCAGGATTCGGGGGCTGCTGCATCGCGTTGATGCGGGATGATGCCGTTGCTCCGTTTGCAGAAAAATTGAAGAGCAGCTACCGCGATGCCTTCGGACTGCATGCCGAAGTACACACTCTAGAGGTTGTAGATGGGGTTTCGCATCGGATCATCCGGTCTTGAGCGACAATGGGCACAGCCTGTTCAATCAAAACCACTCCTTAACAATTTGAAAACATACCTTTAGCCCAACTCAATAAACAACTTCAAACCATGAAAAGATCCTTTACCCTTCTTGCCTACGCGCTGATGGCGGTGACATCTGCGCTTGCGCAGAGCGAATGTGATGGTGTGCGCTACCGCACGCCTGGCCTTTTCCCTGACGTTGACGTCACCTCAGGAATAACCTTTGGGTCGAACACTGCCCTTGGTGGCGGTAATCAGACCCTGCGTCTTGATGTCTATCAACCAGCTGGCGACACAGAGACCAACCGCCCCGTGGTGGTCATGGCTTTCGGTGGATCCTTTGTCTCTGGTCAGCGTACAGATGTTGCAGACCTCTGCCGCGAGTTCGCACGTATGGGCTACGTGGCGATCGCACCCGACTACCGTGTCGGCTTCTTCCTGCCCAACCAGATCACCACCACACTGGCCGTTTTCCGTGGTGCGCATGACATGAAAGCTGTGGTGCGTTTTCTCAGAAAATCTGTGGCCGAGGAGAGTAACCCTTACGGAATCGACCCAGACCGCATCATCGTAGGCGGTGTGTCGGCAGGTGCCATCAGTGCCATACATGCAGCTTACCTCGACAAGCTGGAGGAAGTGCCCGCTTACATGGCCAACGACACGGCCGGACTCGGTGGTGTAGAAGGCAACAGCGGCAGTCCGGGCTACAGCAGCCGCCCGCGGGCCGTGCTTAGCTTCAGCGGCACGATCGGTGACAGCACTTGGATCGAGCCGGGCGACCTGCCCATCGTAAGTGTTCACGAGGACCTGGACGAGACCGTTCCTTATGGCACGCAGGAAGTAGCGGTTTTCGGTATAAGCACTGGACTCATAGCCTCCGGCAGCCGCGACATTCATGTGAGGGCCAATAATCTGGGCATAGATAACAGCTTACTCACTTACCCTGACAACAACAATCACGTGGGCTACGTGATCGGTGGGCTGCAACCTATCGTACGTGACTTCGTGAGCACTTTCTGCGCAGATATCGTTTGCTTCGGTACAAGCGACCTACCGAGCAGTTTCGTGAGTGTGAGCGAGGCGGAGGCAGTAGAACGCACCCTGCGCATCTTCCCCAACCCGACCACCGAAGACCTCCACTTGGACGTGCCTTCCAACGGCACACTCGAGGTGATGGACATGACCGGCCGTCAGGTGCTATCGCTATCCGTGACCAGCGGCAGGCAGCAGGTGGATGTCCGCCCATTGCAAAGCGGTACTTACATCGTGCGCTTCTTGGGCGAACAAGTCCTTACAAGTCGTCTGGTGAAGCATTGATACTGCATCTTCAGAACGGGAACGCCCCTGTGCATATCGATTGCACAGGGGCGTTTTCATTTGCGAGGATAGACAAACTCAGGCTGCAAAGAGCGGCAGTCCCTGCATCATACTGTTCACCTTCTGGCGTGTCTCGGAGATGATGCCATCATTGGTCGGGTTGGAGATGACACGGTCCATGAAATCCACAATAGTGCGGATATCGTCCTCCTTAACACCACGGGTGGTGATGGCGGGGGTTCCCACACGCATGCCTGACGTTACCATGGGCGGTTGCTCATCGAAAGGCACCATATTCTTGTTCACCGTGATGTCGGCCTTGATGAGCGCGTTCTCCGCATCGGCCCCAGTGATGTTCTTGCTGCGCAGATCGATCAGCATGCTGTGGTTGTCCGTGCCACCTGAAATGAGCTTGTAACCACGGTTCACGAACTCCTCAGCCATCACCTTGGCATTCTTCACCATCTGCACGCAGTAGTCAAGGTAGGCATCGGTGAGCGCCTCTCCGAATGCCACTGCCTTGGCAGCGATCACATGCTCCAACGGTCCGCCCTGCGTGCCAGGGAACACAGCGCTGTTCATCAGAAGGCTCATCTTCTTCACGGTGCCTTTCTGCGTGGTCAGTCCCCAAGGGTTGTCGAAGTTCTCGCCCATCATGATCATACCGCCACGAGGCCCGCGCAAGGTCTTATGGGTGGTAGTGGTCACGATGTGGCAGTCGTCCATCGGGTCGGTAAGCAGACCTCGGGCAATGAGTCCGCTCGGATGACTGATGTCGGCCATGAGCAATGCGCCCACCTCGTCCGCGATGTCGCGCATACGGGCATAGTCCCAGTCGCGGCTATAGGCCGATGCCCCTGCAATGAGGAGTTTGGGCTTCACCTCTTTCGCCACGCGCTCCATCTCGTCATAGTCCACGAGGCCCGTCTCACGGTTCACCCCGTAGAAATGTGCCTTGTAGAGAATGCCGCTGTAGTTCACAGGCGACCCGTGCGTGAGATGCCCCCCGTGAGAGAGGTTGAATCCGAGGATGGAATCGCCAGGCTTCAGCACCGCCAGCATCACGGCCGCGTTGGCCTGTGCGCCCGAATGCGGCTGCACGTTCACGAAATCACAGCCGAAAAGCTCCTTGGCACGCTCAATCGCAAGGGTCTCGATGCCGTCCACGAACTCGCAGCCACCGTAGTAACGCTTGCCGGGCAGGCCCTCTGCATATTTATTGGTAAGGATGGATCCCTGTGCCTCCATCACTTGGTCGCTCACATAGTTCTCCGAGGCGATAAGTTCGATGCCGTCCGTCTGGCGGTGGCGCTCCTTGGCGATGAGATCAAAAACTGCGGTATCTTTTTTCATGTTGATTGATTAGGTCTTCAAAACTAAAACGGAAGGGGAACAGCCGCCTATCGCTGCCGTTCCCCTTCAACTTGTTGTGTCATCGGACACGGAGACACATCAGGCTTCGGGCTTCTCACCATCGCTCGCGCCCTCAGTGCCCTCGTGGCCCTCTGGCAGGTCCATGTACTCCTCTTCCACGGTGCTTGCATCTACGCGTGCCACGGCCGCAATGCTATCGTTGCCCTTGAGGTTGATGAGGCGCACGCCCTGCGTTGCGCGGCCCATCACGCGCAGCTCGTCCACGGCCATTCTGATGGCGATGCCCGACTTGTTGATGATCATCAGGTCGTTGCCATCGCGCACATCTTTGATAGCGACCAGCTTGCCCGTTTTCTCTGTCACGTTGATGGTGCGCACACCCTTGCCGCCTCGGTTGGTGACGCGATACACGGGCTCCCCATCATCGGGGTCATTGAGGTAACTGCGTTTGCCGTAGCCGTTCTCCGACACCACGAGGACCGTCTGTTCGGCTGAATCGGTGATGGCGATCATGCCCACCACCTCGTCATCGTCCTGCTCTATGGTGATGCCACGCACACCCGATGCCGTTCGGCCCATCGGGCGCACTTTGCTCTCGTTGAAACGGATGGCGCGACCGCTCTTCAGGGCCAACATAACCTCGTCTTGGCCACTGGTGAGGCGGGCCTCCAGCAATTGGTCGCCCTCGCGGATCACGATGGCATTGATGCCATTGACACGCGGCCTGGAGTACGCCTCCAGCGTGGTCTTCTTGATGATGCCCTTCTTCGTACACATGATCACGAAGTGGTTGTTGATGTACTCCTCGTCCTTGAGACTGAGTACGTTCATGTACGCCATCACTTTGTCGTCCGGCTCGATGTTAAGCAGGTTCTGGATGGCGCGTCCCTTGCTGGTCTTCGACCCTTCTGGAATCTCATAGACCTTCATCCAGAAGCACCGGCCCTTCTCGGTAAAGAAGAGCATGTGGTTATGGTTCGTTGCCACGAAGATGTGCTCCAAGAAGTCCTCATCGCGGGTGGTGCTGGCGCGCGAGCCCACACCTCCACGGCTCTGCACACGATACTCGGTGAGCGGTGTCCTCTTGATGTATCCCATATGAGAAATGGTGATGACCACCTCCTCGTCCGCGATCATATCCTCGATGCTGATGTCTCCCGCAGCATGAACGATCTCGCTCCTGCGCTCGTCACCGTAGCGTTCGCGGATCTCGATGAGCTCATCCTTGATAATCTGCATGCGAAGGTCCTCATTGGCCAGCACATCCTTAAGATATGCGATGTGCTTCATGAGCTCATCGTACTCGGCTTTCAGCTTGTCGATCTCCAGACCGGTAAGGGCGCGGAGACGCATGTCAAGGATGGCACGGCTCTGGATGTCGCTGAGGCTGAACTTATCCATCAACTGCTCGCGGGCCTCATCGGGTGTGCGCGACTCGCGGATGATGCGGATGACCTCATCGAGGTTGTTCACTGCAATGATGAGACCTTCGAGAATGTGCGCACGCTTCTCGGCCTCGGCCAGTTCGTACCTTGTCCTTCGGATGACCACTTCATGGCGGAACTCCACAAAATGATGGATGAGATCCTTGAGATTCAGCATCTCCGGACGGCCCTTCACCAGCGCGATGTTGTTCACACTGAAGGATGTCTGGAGCTGCGTGTGCTTGTAAAGGTTGTTCAGCACCACGTTGGGTATCGCATCGCGCTTGATGTCATATACGATCCGCATGCCTCTGCGGTCGCTCTCATCTCGGATGTCGCTGATACCCTCCAGCTTCTTGTCATTGATCAGGTCGGCAGTGGCCTTGATCATGTTGGCCTTGTTGACCTGGTAGGGAATCTCGGTAACGATAATGTGCTCGCGACCATTGGTCTCCTCGAACTCGGCACGCGCGCGCATAACGATTCGTCCCCGGCCTGTTTCAAAGGCATCGCGCACACCGTCATAGCCGTAAATGAAACCGCCCGTAGGGAAGTCGGGTGCCTTGACATACTCCATGAGTCCTGCGATGTCAATGTCGCGGTTGTCAATGAAAGCAATGATTCCGTTAATGACCTCCGTAAGGTTGTGCGGAGCCATGTTGGTGGCCATGCCCACCGCGATTCCGGCAGAGCCGTTTATCAGCAGGTTGGGGATGCGGCTCGGGAGTACGGTCGGCTCCTCAAGCGAGTCATCGAAGTTGAGGCGGAAATCGACCGTGTCCTTATCGATGTCTGAGAGCATCTCTTCCGCGATCCTGCGCAGCCTGGCCTCGGTGTAACGCATGGCCGCTGGGCTGTCACCATCGACCGAGCCGAAGTTGCCCTGCCCATCAACCAGCGGGTAGCGGAGGCTCCATTCCTGCGCCATCCGCACCATGGTGTCATATACAGAGGAGTCACCATGCGGGTGATACTTACCGAGCACCTCACCCACGATACGTGCGCTCTTCTTGTGCGCGCGGTTATGGAGAACCCCCAACTCACGCATCCCGAACAACACCCTTCGGTGCACGGGCTTGAGTCCGTCACGCACATCGGGCAGCGCACGGCTCACAATGACCGACATCGAATAGTCGATGTAGGCCGTCTTCATCTCCTCCTCGATGTTGATGGGAATAATGCGTCCCCCTCCCTCAAGTTCTTCAGCCATTTTTCTAAATTATTGTCTTACAATGATTTCAAATGCAAAGGCATTTCCATTCAAACCTTCATGAACCGGCAGGTGACCAAATCATCACGTACCACGCAATGCGGACTGAACCAAGGCCGAAAGTACGCTCGCCACAGACCACGGGCAACCTGACCATTGAGTCGCAGGGCCGCAGTTGTCAACAATCGGTGTGGAAAAGCCCGATGTCCTTGTAAACAGCACCATGTGAATAATTGAAGCCGCCCTGAAAGTCGCGGCCTGAGACCCCGCCTACTTTTGAATTTCTTGGATAATGTAGGATAGAAGGCAACTGCCCGTCCGCATCATCGTAATTTTGAGCGTCAAAACACAACAGCCAGACCAACAAGCATGGACATGGATTCGAGATTCTCACAACGTGTGAGAGAGGTAATAAGCTACAGCCGCGAGGAGGCACTGCGACTTGGGCATGACTACATCGGCACTGAGCATCTGCTGCTCGGTATGATTCGTGAGGGTGAGGGTACGGCCCTGCGCATACTCACCGGACTGGGTGTTGACCTGAGCGACCTGCGCAAAGACCTGGAGACCGCAACCCGTAGCGGTGCAACATTCAAGAAAGCATCGCTGGGCAACATCCCGCTCATCAAGCAGGCAGAAAAAGCTCTGAAACTGACCTATCTCGAGGCCAAGGTCTGCAAGAGCACGGACGTAGGCACGGAGCATGTGCTGCTCGCTGTGCTGAAAGACGAAGACAACGTGGCAACCCGCACCCTGAAAAATCTCGGAGTAGATTACGATCTGGTGAAAGAAGAGCTGGAAGTGCTCATGGGCGAGTCGCGACCACCGCAGGCCAGACGCAGAATGAGCTCTGCCGATGATGATGAGGACCAGGAGAATTTCGGAGCGGCACGTGGCGCTTCGAGCGGAACGGCCAAAAAGCAAGGCGATGTGAAGTCAAAGACCCCGGTGCTCGACAACTTCGGGCGTGACCTCACTAAGGCTGCTGAGGACGGTAAACTCGACCCGGTGGTCGGCCGCGAGAAAGAGATCGAGCGCGTATCTCAGATTCTTTCAAGAAGAAAAAAGAACAACCCGATCCTGATCGGGGAACCGGGTGTGGGCAAATCTGCCATCGCAGAGGGATTGGCGCTGCGCATTGTCAAGCGCAAAGTGAGCCGTGTGCTTTTCGGCAAGCGGGTGGTGACCCTCGACCTCGCATCGTTAGTAGCGGGCACCAAGTACCGAGGCCAGTTCGAGGAGCGCATGAAAGCCGTGATGAACGAGCTGGAGAAATCTCCCGATGTCATTCTCTTTATTGATGAGATTCACACCATCGTGGGCGCAGGCGGTGCAAGCGGCTCCATGGACGCGAGCAACATGTTCAAGCCTGCTCTGGCCCGTGGTGAGGTGCAGTGCATCGGTGCCACCACACTCGATGAGTACCGTCAGTACATAGAGAAGGATGGTGCACTTGAAAGGCGTTTCCAGAAAGTGATCGTGGAGCCGACCACTCCCGAGGAGACCATTCAGATACTTTCCAACATCAAGGATAAGTACGAGGACCATCACAATGTGATCTACACCGATGAGGCCATTGAGGCCTGTGTGACGCTCACGACACGCTACATGACCGACCGCTTCCTACCCGACAAGGCCATTGACGCTTTGGACGAAGTAGGTAGCCGTGTTCACATCACCAACATCAATGTGCCCGACAAGGTGGTGGAATTGGAAAAAGCTGTGGACGATGTGAAGGAGGAGAAGAACAAGGTGGTGCGCAACCAGAAGTATGAGGAGGCGGCCGACTTGCGTGACAAGGAGCGCAGACTGACCGAGGAATTGGAGCGGGAGAAGAAAAAATGGGAGGAGTCAACCAAGGAGAACCGTGAGACCGTTACCGCAGAGCATGTGGCAGAGGTGGTGAGCATGATGACTGGCATTCCTGTGCAGCGTGTTTCCCTTAATGAAATGGAGCGCCTCAAGACCATGTCAGACAACCTTCAAGGTAAGGTGATCGGTCAGGATGAGGCCATCAAGAAGGTGGTGCGCGCCATACAACGTAACCGTGCGGGCCTCAAGGACCCCAACAAACCCATCGGCAGCTTCATCTTCCTCGGGCCTACCGGTGTGGGCAAGACCGAGCTTGCCAAGGTCATAGCCCGCTACTTGTTCGACTCAGACGATGCGCTCATTCGCATCGACATGAGCGAATACATGGAGAAGTTCGCAGTGTCGAGACTCGTGGGTGCCCCTCCGGGCTACGTGGGCTACGAGGAAGGCGGTCAGCTCACAGAGAAAGTGCGCAGAAAGCCGTATTCCGTTGTTCTGCTCGATGAGATCGAGAAGGCGCACCCCGATGTATTCAACCTTCTGCTGCAAGCTCTCGATGACGGCATGATGACCGATAGCATGGGCCGTAAGATCGATTTCAAGAACACCATCGTGATCATGACCTCCAACATCGGCTCCCGCCAATTGCAGGACTTCGGTCAAGGAGTAGGCTTCGCTACACGCGCCAAGACAGATTCATCGGACGAGCACGCCCGTGGGGTCATTGAGAAAGCACTCAAGAAGGCGTTTGCCCCTGAATTCCTTAACCGCATTGACGATGTGGTGCTCTTCAGCCAGTTGAAGGAAGAGGATATCCACAAGATCATCGAGCTGGAACTGCGGCATGTGCTCAAGCGCATCAAGGACATCGGATACACCGTGGAGCTGACGGACGCAGCCAAGAGCTTCCTCGCACTCAAAGGCTACGACCCTGCCTACGGTGCAAGGCCGCTCAAGCGTGCCATTCAGCGCTACATGGAAGACCCGTTGGCGGAGCAGCTCATCGGTGCCAAAGCCAACGAGGGCGATGTGATACTGGTGGACCACAAAGCCGATGCCGAGGAGCTTACCATCACAACGAAGAAGGCCAAATCCGGTGCATCGGAAAAATGACCGGGCAGACCCGACAAGCGAATCCTCCTGAAAAAACCTCCCTGTCACCAACTTATGTGACAGTGAGGTTTTCTCTTTCCTCACTACGCGATCGCCTATGACTATTTGAAAAGGCTGTCCACGAACTCTTTTCCGTTGAACACCTGAAGATCCTCCATCTTCTCTCCTACCCCGATGTATTTCACCGGTATCTTGAATGTATCTGATATGCCAATGACCACACCTCCTTTGGCTGTGCCATCAAGCTTGGTCAGCGCAAGGGCGTTGACATCCGTTGCGTTGGTGAACTGCTTGGCCTGCTCGATGGCATTCTGTCCTGTGGATGCATCGAGTACGAGCAGCACCTCGTGAGGAGCATCCGGCACAATGCGGTCCATCACCTTCCTTATCTTGGATAGCTCGTTCATCAGGCCGACCTTGTTGTGCAGGCGCCCTGCTGTGTCTATGATGACCACATCAGCACCTTTGGCAACAGCACTTTGCAGCGTGTCGAAAGCCACGGAGGCCGGGTCGGCATTCATTCCTTGGTTAATGACCGGAACACCCACACGCTCGCCCCAGATGATAAGCTGCTGCACGGCTGCCGCCCTGAAGGTGTCCGCAGCACCGAGCACCACGCTCATGCCAGAGGACTTGAACTTGTGCGCCAACTTACCGATGGTGGTGGTCTTGCCCACACCGTTCACTCCGACCACCATGATGACATAGGGCTTCACGCCCTCGGGTATCACCAGCCGACCGTCACCACCTCCTGCATTCTCCTGTAGCAGTGCTGTGATCTCCTCCCTGAGAATGGCATTGAGCTGATCCGTGCCCACGTATTTGTCCTGAGAGACCCGCTCCTCAATGCGCTTGATGACCTTGAGGGTGGTCTCCACGCCCACATCCGAGGTCACCAAGACCTCTTCGAGGTTGTCGAGCACCTCGTCATCTACCTTGCTCTTGCCTACAACGGCTTTGGCAAGCTTGGAGAACACGCTCTCGCGGGTCTTGTCCAATCCCTCGTTCAGCCGCTCTTTCTTCTCTTTGGTGAAAAAATCGAAAAGTCCCATGACATTTTGAATGAGCCGCGAAGGTCGGCATTCGGCAGCGAACCGACCGTTTGTACCCGCATGATGTGCATCAGGTCATATCATCGCTCCGATACCGAACTTGTGCCGCCATTTCAAACAGGATGAGCAGCGAGAAAAAATGTCCCCATTGTGGCCAGTGGACTTCGTGGAATCAGCGACCTGAGGACACTTGCACGCATTGCGGAGGTGTGCTCGACCCGCGGACAGTCCAACAGAAGGAAGACCGCATCGCACGGGAGCGAAAGCAGGTGGAGGATTCTTTCTTCACAGAGAAACCTGACGACAACCTGCCCATGAAGGCTGTCCGCAAGGTCGCCTTCGTGGCGCATGCCATCTACGCGGCCATCGTCTGGTTCTTCCTGATGATGTTTGCCAGCACACCGGGTTGACCGCTTGTTGGACCTACAAAAAAGGCCCGACCGCAAGTGCGACCGGGCCTTTAGTCAACGCGTACGCTTCATCAGTTCCCTTTCAACTTAGCAATCAGGTCGTCATTTCGCTTGATGTAGCCGAAATCACCGTCCTTGTATTCTGAGGCCATCTTCTTTGACTGCTCTGCAGTCTTGATCGCTTCTTCCGTTCGTCCCATCTGACCAAGCAGTTCCGCATGGCGATGTACGTACCAGAAAGCCGCTGGACGCAATTCCACTGACTTCTCCATCCACGTCAATGCTTGATCGAGGTTCTTGTTCTTGCCCATGTAGTAAACCGCTGCAGCATGGTAGTCTCCTGCCTTTGCTTCTTCCTTGGAGTCAATAAGCGTTGCCTTGATGGCTGCCTCGATCTTAGAGTCAACATCCATGGTGATGCTGAGGTCGATGGCAGTGTTCTCCCAGAATAGGGTCATGGTAGCACCCTCATCCTTAAAGTCTGAAAAACTGATGGTGAAGGTCTCTGCTGTCTCGGACAACAGACGAGGCCGCACACGTGTGCGCAACGCGTCATTTGCCTCAACATAATCAGCCACTCCGCCCATCTCATTGTCCTTGGAGAATATCACAGTCCATTCCTTCTCACCAGGAATGGTGAGCAGTGCGTACTTGCCTGCAGCGAGTGGAGAACCATTGATACTCACATCATCGGCCACACTGAAAAGCGTAACATCGTTCGCACCAGTGCGCCACATCTCACCATAAGCGACAATATCCCCGAATATCTTGCGTCCCTTCACACCAGGACGGGAATAGGAGACCTCCACATCTGTGAGAGCAAGGTTCTGGCTCACCTTGGCGAGAGGACTGGGCCTCGGGGTCTGAATCTGTGCCTGTGCATCGGTCATGAACATGGACAGCGTAAGCGCGAAAAGAATGAATGATGTTTGTTTAAGCATGATTAGATCGGTTTGTTGGTTAGGATGGCGAATGTAACCGCAATCCTTAGAGTTGGTTCGTTCACACCATTGCAAATAAGCTATTGTCATTCCCCTTTGGGTGAATACCACCTGTATTGACAGATATTCGCGGCATGGAATTCAACAAACAAGATTTTCAGGTGAATGTGGATGTGCAGCTGCGCTTCCGCGACCTCGACATGCTCGGCCACGTAAACAATGCAGTCTATCTCAGCTGGATGGAGCTGGGAAGAATGGCATTCTCAGACACCGTGCTCCCTTACATCGACTGGAAAAAGGAAGGCTTCATTCTGGCCCATGTCTCCATAGACTATCTGGAACCTGTGTTTTTAACAGACAAGGTAAGGGTGTACATGCGTTCTGGCAAGGTAGGCAGCAAGAGTGTGAACCTCGAATGCATCATCACCAAAGAGGACGCAAAGGGCGAGCGACCTGCGGCCAAAGGGCTCAACATCATCGTGGCATTCGACTACGTGAACCACAAGAGTATGAATCTGCCGCAATCTTGGGTAGATGCCATGAGCGGCAGCGCTCAACCGTGAATGCGCTCGGCCTGTCCGAGTCCCTTCATCACACTGGCCTCAAAGGTGAGCAGGTTCTGCCACATGGCATCCACCCGCTTGCGCCCTCCGTACTTGCGGGCAAATGCGAGGAACATGGTGTAGTGATTCGCCTCGCTGACCATCAGGTCGTGGTAGAAAGCAGCCAGCTCTTCATCGGCAATATGCTCTGAGAGCACACGGAATCTCTCGCAGCTCCTGGCCTCGATCAGTGCAGCTGTCAGCAGCTCATGCACAAGTCGTTGCTCTCGTGCACCTCCTTTTTCAAAGAAACCGTTAATCTGCTTCACGTACTCGTCCGAGCGCTGCTTTCCCAGCACCAGTCCACGAGCCTTGATGCGGTCATGAACCATCTGAAAGTGCGACATCTCCTCCCTGCAGAGCTCGGTCATGGCATCCACCAGATCAGTGAGCTCAGGGTACTTTACGATGAATGAGATGGCACTGGAGGCGGCCTTCTGCTCACAATAGGCGTGATCGGTCAATATCTCCGCAATATTCTTGGAGGCTATATCGACCCATCGCGGGTCGGTCACCAGCTTCAGACCAAGCATCAGGGTAGTGTCACTTCTTCTTGCCTCCCTCAGCAGGCGCGGCCGCAGGGGCTGATGGCGCAGGCTGCTGTCCTTCCAGCTTGATACCCAGTTCTTCAACCAGCTTCATGGTAACGTTGTGTTCATCAGGCCCGTAGAGCACGGATGAAGTGCCTGAACCGTCCACGGAATTGAGGATGTACGCAAACCCATCGCGTTTGGCAATGGTCTCAAGTGCCTTCTTGATCCGATCCAGCGCAGGCTGCATCATCTCAGCGCGTTTCTGCTGCAACTGGCGCTCGGCCTGCTGGGACGATTGCTGAATCTGCTGATCAAGTTCAATGGCCTTCTCTTGAATGCCAATGGCAGTGGCAGTGTCCTTAGCAGCCAATGCCCGCTGAAACTGCTGACCGAACTGCTCCTGCTGACCACGCAGATCATCGAGGCGCTTCTGAAGACCGATGGCGTAGATCTGCAAATCCTCGTTGACCTTCTCGTTCTCGGGCATCACTCCGATGATCGCATTGATATCGGCATAGGCAATCTTCTGGGCCTGCACAGCTAAGGAGAACAGAAGTACAAGAGCAGTAAGGGACAGACTTTTCATAAATTACATATAACACATTGATTATTAAATACAAACAGATAACTATCAATCATCATTTCATCTTGGGCGGCTCAGTAGGTAAGGCGCTCTCGGGTATCTCAAAATTCTGAGGCACACCCGCAACGAAATTGCCTTCGAACTTACCTTTATCCATCAGGTCACCAGGCAGATTCCAGTAGAAATGGCCACGACCATCCATCTTCCCGGCCTTCCACATACCTACGTACTTATCTCCTCCAGCATACACGTAAGTACCACGACCTTCCATCAGCCCGGACTTGAAGGTGCCCTTGTAGTTGTCTCCATTGGCGAAGTCGTAAACGCCATAACCTTCTGGAAGACCTACCCTCCACAGACCTTTGTACTTGTCACCGTTATCAAAGTTGAACGTGCCGCTGCCCTCGTAGCAGTTGCCCTCAACGCACTGGGCTTGCGCGCTCGCTGCCATGAGACCAACGAGGCCGAAAACGAAAAATGCTCTTTTCATCATGATGTCAGGTATTCAGATTTGACGGATGCGCAAAGGTCAAAATATCGGTGAATTATCCAAACACGGTCTGAGATTGGTATTCACCAATTATCAACCACTTAAAACTGATGATGCAACCGACTACACCTCCCAGTCCTGGCCTGTTCGGAACACTGTGCCTTTGAACAAGGCCACTGTTCTGTCCTCTACATCGGAAACGGTCACTTCGTAAATGCCAAGCCGACCGGTAAGGCTCAACTCGCGGGCAGTGGCGGTCAAAATGTCACCTATCTTAACGGGACGCACGTGCGAGATCGAGGTCTCGATGCTCACGCACTGCACTCCATGCCCGTTGGCCGCAAATGCAAGGGCGGTATCTGCCAAAGAATAGGCGATACCCCCGTGGGCAATGGCAAAACCGTTGAGCATCTCGTCTCGCACGCGCATTCGGAGCATTGAACTGCCGGGGCCGTCCTCCATCCGCTCTATGCCCAACCATTGACTGAACGGATCATTATCGAACATGGCATCCACCACTCTGGTGGCCAAACTCCTCTCTTCCATTTCGAAATCATTCTTAAGCGGCCAAAGTAGTGACATCACAACGGAAAGGAGCTCCTTGCCAACTCTTTCAATTTTGTTGCAAGAATGAGGAAAAAGTCACGGGGCGTGAAATATCCGAGGGGCAAAGGAAGTTATCAACCAAAACAAGGAAGCAATGAGAACCATAGCCCTAGTGATACTATCGATGTTCTCGGTCAGCGCTATCATGGCCCAAGATGCTTTGCGGCTGAAGAACACGCATGGCGGTCTGTTCTCGCTGGGTATGCGCACCACGGTGAGCACCTTCAATCATGGCAGTTGGAAAGAGGTCGGCACAGGTGCCGGAGGTCAGTTCCGTCTCCAACTCCACGACCGGGTCAACACCGAGTGGTATGCGGACTTCATGACCACTGACCTGAGCGGTGTAGCATCCCGTCAGGACGCGCACATAGGGTGGTCGGTGATGTTCTACCCGCTACCTCAGGTCGGATTTCGACAACTGATGAAACCATACGTGGCGATGGGTCACTGCTTCGACTACACCCGAATCTATGAGAACGCAAATCGGACAAACGAAATGGAGCGATGGAGCTCCGCCATTCAGGTGGGACTGGGCAACCATTTCAACATCACCGATCATTTCGATATCACCCTCAAGGCGCAGTACATGTTTCATCTCGGTGACCATGTCCAGGCCCACATTCACGAAGGCAGGATGGAGACCCACGTGCATGACGGTGTGAGCCTTGAAGGACACCTGCTATTCACCCTCAGTGTCAACTACAAGATCGCAGACCTATGGTAAATGCAACCTCCCTCCTACTCTGCCTGCTGGTCGCGGGCCACGTGCAGGCACAACAACGCACTGACCGCGAGACAATATCTCGCAAAGGGCTCCTGCGGGCGCAAGGCACCATAAGCCCTGCGGTGATGCTTCACAGTGGCGCATTGAACATTTA
Organism: uncultured Chryseobacterium sp.; assembly: GCA_964500205.1. GTDB lineage: Bacteria > Bacteroidota > Bacteroidia > UBA10329 > UBA10329 > UBA10329. The sequence goes on from CAZCNS010000008.1 coordinate 100,744, forward strand.
CCTCCATGGCGATGCTGAGTATCACCTGTCCGACCGCATCTCGGTAAAAGGCGATGGATATTACTTCCTCGGCACGCAGGGTGAAGACCTCCTCCAGCAACACCATGGGATATTCTTCGGGGCGCAATACCACTTCCCCTTGGGAAACTTCGCGCCCTTTGTGGGCATGCAGCCTGGTGCATCCTACGTAGCGACCCACGAGACAGTGCAGTCATTCGATGAGATTGAGCAAAGCCACGGCACTTCCACCGGAATAGTCCCGCTCTTGTCGTTCACCACCGGGTTCAACTGGTATGTGTGGCGCTTCATCCACTTCACTGGACAGGTCCGCTATGTTCACGGTAAACATGCGATGACAACAGGCAAGCTGCCGCTGGATGAACTGCGGTTCGCCATCGGCCTCGGTTGGAATGTGAACACCATCAATACCGGGCGCAAAGCCAGACGATAAGAACCCCGGGAAACAAAACGGCCCCGTGACAAGATTCGTCACAGGGCCAGAGAAGATTTGCTCTCAGACGCGGGTCACATCACCTCGAAGGTCTGTTTCTCACGAAAAACATCGTTTTCTCTCACTACGGCTGTATAGCTGCCTGCGGGAAGTCGGTTGACACTGATACGATTGGCACCCTGACTGAGTTCGCGCTCAAGGACAATCTCCCCATTCTGACTGAAAACAGCCAAGGTCACTGTACCGGCAACATCGTTCGTTACATCAATAATCAGCTCATCAGGGATCTTGTTGGAAGAGATACTGATGCCATCACTCCAAGCGAAAGTGACAGAACTATTGAGCGTGAAAAGTGCCAAGAGAAAGAAGGCGGAGAAGAAACGTTTCATCATTTATTGTCGCTAAAGGGTTGTTTTTTCAGGGCGCAAAAGTACCCTCAAGATTCCTGAGCAAGTAGCTGATCATAATCTCAAATCGGATACTTATAAACATCCTAATGTCAATAGCTATGTATTTACGATGTTCACGTAGTTCTTACTGTCGCTTTGTGCAAACATCACTACCGCGAACCCACAGACTGCGAATAATGGCGGGTCAACTGTTTGGATTGAACTTGTGATGGTCGTTGTTGTCGAACTCTATGGAGTCTTTGACCATGCGCACACGCAACGCCACCATTGCCAACTCGGCATGGCCGTTGGCACGGAGCCATTGCGTGGCTTCATCATCGCCATCGGCCGAGCGTGCCACCTGCGCGAGGGGTCTGAATCCTCCTTTCTCCAGCCAGCCGATGGCCGCTACATCGCCCTCCGCACCTCGGACTGTTGCCATCAGATGCGAATGCCCATTTTTCATGAGCCACTCCCTTGCACTGTCTTGCAGGTAGAGCGCATGAGTGAAAAGCCCCAGCTCAGGATAGCCATTGCGCATCAGCCAGTCGCGTATGGCAGTGTTGCCACCGATCGCCTCGGCCCATGCAACAAGGATCTTGGCGGGATAGGTCATGCAGGCTGGTTCACTTCTGCTATGGCAGCGTGCAGGGCCGTGCCAAGCCGCTCCACTACATCGACCACAAGCGCATTGCCCATAAGGAACGCCCGCTTCGCATCGCTTGGGCCTTCGGTGAAATGGTCAGGGAAACCATTGAGCCGCTCCAGCTCAACGGGCGTGAGTCTTCTGAAGCGGCCTTCCTGCTCTATCACATGCGTCATGCGTGAGGCTGATGCCCCACCCTCGGAGGTCACGATGGTGCGGCTCGGCATGTCCAGCGCGTCAGGGAATCGCATGCCGCCCTCGGAGAAACGGTAGCTGTGTCCGGTCGCGCTCACGCGCTCAATGCTCTTTCCACCCTTCTGATACTTCCATTTTGGAAGTTCCTTTTTCAGGATGATGAATTTCCGTGGCACTTCACTCAGCGGCTGGACAATCTCGCCCAGTGTCTGCCGCGCACCGAAGTACTCTGCCTTGGTCTTCAGACTGAAAACCTTTTTATTGATCATCAGACCCGCATTCTCAAAGGGCGATGCTTCGCCCGAAGTATTGAAATCAGTTGAGATATCCGCAAGTCCACCTTTCAGTAGAAATGGCTCAGGCCAATCTCTCATCTCAAACCTACAGGGGAACGCGGTTGCCATCGGCCCGTCAGCGGTAACATGCCCAACGGACTCATCATCACTGGCAGCCGCGATGCTGGCGAACAAACTGGTGGTGTAGTGATAACAAAGCAGAAAGACCCTGCGTCTGCGCTGTGGCAGGCCATAATCGGCCGCGTTGATGACCCTCCACTCCACTGCGTAGCCAAGGTCGGCCAGTGAGGCGAGCATCACTGCGAAATCTCGCCCGCGCTGCTTGGCAGGCGACTTCAACAGGCGATCCACATTCTCCAGCATCAGATACTTGGGTGGTGTGAGCTTTCCAGCAAGTATGGCATGGATGCTCCACCAAAGCACACCTTTCTTGCCCGCAAGACCATGGGCGCGGTTAAGGGTGTTGGCCACCGAGTAGTCCTGGCAAGGGAAACCTCCGACAAGCAGGTCGTGGTCAGGAATGGTGTCCAGCCTGTGCTCGACCACCTGCTCCAGGTCTTCATTGCAGTGTCCATCTTCGCCAAAGTGACGCATGTAGATGGCTGATGCGTGCTGTTTGGCACTGCCAGGCTCCCACTGATTGCTCCAAACGGTGGTATAGACAGGGTTGCCGTCATGATCTCTCACCTTGTCGAGTCCGAGACGAAAGCCACCTACACCTGCAAAAAGCTCAACAACCCTGAGTGGTTCCATGCTTGCGAAAGTAGCCGACCTCAGCCCTCAACGTATGAGCATACTGCGCACTTTTTGCAACTGCTTTTCAACATCTGTAGCAAGCTCGCACTCCCACATCACGAGCACCTGCCAGCCGTCAGCGACCAACGCCTGCTGATTCTCATGGTCGCGGGCCACATTGCGGGTAAACTTGCTCGCCCAGAACTCGGCATTGTGCTTCGGCAGGCTCAACTGGCAATGCGGGCAGCGATGCCAGAAGCATCCATTGACAAAAATGGCAAGTTTCCGGCCTGGAAAGGCTATATCGGGCTTGCCTACTGCCTTTTTCCAATGAAGCCGATAACCCCTGATGCCAGCCTGCCACATGCATTTTCGCAGCATCAGCTCCGGTTTGGTGTCCTTACTCCGATTGGAGCGCATGTACTTGGACACGTTCTCGTTGAGGGGCAGTGGACTGCGGTGGTCGCGGGTATAGTCCGCTTCGGATTTGACAGGTTTTTGCCGCTTTATGCCACTCATGGCCCAAAGGTAGAAGCACATTTTCCAGCAAAAAAAGAGGCGACCCTTTCGGACCGCCTCTGCTCAGATGTCGGGGCGAGAGGATTCGAACCTCCGATCTCTGGTCCCCCAGACCAGCACATTAACCGGACTATGCTACGCCCCGAATCCCTTGTAAAGAAGGGGGCGCAAAAGTAATTATTTCCTTATCAAATCCACTGTAGAATGGATCCACTTCTGATGACGAAAGTGAAGGGTGGACCATGTGGCTAACTTCGCAGCCACAACCTTCCGTACCATGCGCTTTCCCACCGTATCGGCATTCCTCCTGATGACCATTCTGACAAACTCGGACGCACTTGCACAGAGTGATGGTCAGCGAAGTATCAGCAGAAGAGGAGCTGAGGGAACCGCTGGTAGGGCGCATGTGCAAGACCGTTCAAACCAAACACCGGGCGGCAAGGAGGCACTGATGCAAATAGCCATGAAACGAGAGACACACTCCTACGCGCGGCCAGAGGAGGCCGTGGTGACCCATCTTGACCTTACCTTGGACATCAACCTCGATAAAAGGCGGTTGAAGGGAACTGCTGTTTATGATGTGAAAGCGAAAAAGGGCGGTACGCTCGTACTGGACACCAAGGGTCTGAGCATCTCATCCGTGACTGATGGAGAAGGAAACCCGCTGAAATACAAGATTCAGGATGCCGACCCCATTCTCGGAAGTCCATTGGCCATCCTGCTTTTAGAAGAGACGAAGCGCGTTAGCATCAATTACTCCACAACAGAGAACAGTGACGGACTAAAGTGGCTCACACCAGCGCAGAACGATGGCAAGACACCGTTCATGTACTCACAGGGGCAGTCGATCCTTTCGAGAACCTGGTTTCCCACTCAAGACAGTCCGGGAGTGCGCTTCACGTACAACGCCACGGTAAGTGTGCCAGAGGGCATGGTAGCACTCATGAGCGCACTCAACAACCCTACCGAGCGTAGAGGAGAACGGGTTTTCAAGTTCACACAACCGCTTGCAGTGCCCGCCTATCTGATTGCTATAGCTGTGGGTGACATCCATTTCAAAGAGACAGGGCCGCGCACAGGCGTCTATGCGCTTCGCCATGTCCTTGAAGATGCGGCCAAGGAATTCTCTGACCTTGAAAAGATGCTCTCGGCTGCCGAGGAACTGTGCGGCCCTTATGAATGGAAACGCTACGATGTGCTGGTGATGCCGCCCAGTTTCCCGTTCGGAGGTATGGAGAATCCTATGTTGACCTTCGCCACGCCCACTATCATCGCTGGAGACAGATCACTGGTGTCGCTCATCGCACACGAGCTGCTGCACAGTTGGAGCGGCAATCTGGTCACCTGTGCTCGCTGGGCCGACCTTTGGCTCAACGAGGGCTGGACGGTACACTTGGAGCGCAGACTTGTTGAGACCCTTTACGGAAAGGGACTTGCGGAGACTATGGAGGTGCTTGGGCTACAAGACCTTCAGCAGACCATTGCTGAGATGGGAGAAGAGAACCGCGACACTGGCCTGAACCCCGAACTAAGCGGCCGAGACCCAGATGACGCCATGACCGATGTGGCCTATGAACGCGGTGCGCTGGTCATCAAGGCCATTGAGCAGGCATGGGGCCGTAAAGCATTCGACCGTTATGCAAAACACTATTTCAACTCTCATAGCTTCAAAAGCATACACGCAGAGGAGTTCATTTCATTCACGGAAAAGTATGCGAAAGACAGCAGTCTTTCAGCAGTGCCGCTCCGCGAGATGGTGGAAGCCCTTGGTCAGGTAAGAGATGGCGACCGCACCCGTGTAGCCGACCTGATGACGGTGGAGAAGGCGCGTGTGGCTTTCCTTACCGGGCGCGACCTCAGTGAGCAAGGAGTCGGTAAATGGAACGCGCAGCAACGTCAGTATTTCCTCCGGATTCTGAAGGAACCGCTCACTATGGAGCAACTCGAAACACTCGACCGGGTGCTCGGTCTGAGCACTTCGGGCAATTCCGAGGTCAATTTTGAATGGTTCCTTCTGTGCATCCGTAATGGGCGAGAAACGGTGAAACCACAGTTGGAGGCCTTCCTCTCGAAGGTGGGCAGACGGAAATTCGTCCTTCCCATCTACCAAGAGCTTTTCGCGAGAAAAGAATGGCAGGAATGGGGCAACGCACTGTACGAGCGCAACCGCCCGTCCTACCACAGCATCACTGCTGGCTCTGTGGACCGGCTGCGGATGAAGTGACCACGCCCGCTGCTCAGAAACAGAGCATGAATTCCATGTCCTGCGGGGCGGGAAGTGTGCCTCCGAAATAGGGATAGAGCACGAACAGCGGCCCTCTTCCCGAGCGCTTGGTCCGGTAGATGCTGTCGCTGAAGGTCACCACATACTCACTGTCCGTCACGGTTATCGAGGCACGGTATTTACCCCCTCGTGTGCCGGTGCCCAGTTCGTGCCAGTGTCGCTTGCCGTCCTGATAGATGTAGGCCAGCACTTTGACCCGGTCGGTCTTTTCGTCCCATAGTATGCCCAGCCTCACTGAATGCTGATGATGCCTGAGACCATCTGAATAACCGAAGACCTTGGTGATGCCCACCTTTGCTGCCTCGCCTTTGAACCCCTCGGGAATGGTGAACGAGAAAGCATCGGTAGCCGGACGAAGGGCGCGGGTTCCTGCTGATACGTGCCTACCTTGTTTTACACGGTAACGGTGGCAGTCCTTCAGGGCACATCCTGAAAACACCAGCATAACTGCCACCGCAAAAACCAAGATGATCTGCGTCCTCACTTGAAATCGGCTACGTTCAGTTGCTCGGTGCAGAAGAAGTATTCCGCCTCCTGCGCATTGGAACAGACAATGACCACCCGGCCTTTCATGTGCTCGGTCACAAGGTCCGCATACCATTCTATCGCCTTGGCATCGAGGTTGGAGGTAGGCTCGTCCAGCAGCACGAACGGTGTGTCCGATAGCAATGCCATGACCAATTTCACGCGCTGCCTCATGCCCGATGAGTAGTTTCTGATAGGGCGATCGGCAGCCTCGGTCAAGTATAGCAGCTCGATGATACGATCAAATGAAAAACCAACCTTGAAAGGTTTTAGATTAGAATGAAACTTGAGCATCTCACGAAGGGTGAACTCCTCAACCAGCTCCATGTAAGGAGTAGCAATGGAGAAAAGCCCAAGTGAATCGTCAGGGACGGTCTCATTTCCGTTCACGCAATAGGAGACAGTTCCCTCAGATGGGCTCAGGTTTCCGAGGATGACCTGAAGCAGGGTGGACTTTCCTGAGCCGTTGGGGCCGAGGATGACAGTGTGCCTATCGGGGATGAAGGCGTGCGTCACTCCCCTGAAGATCCACTCGCGGTTGAAGCGTCTTCCCGCGTCTGCAAGTCTTATCTCATTCCTCGACCCGGCCACGCCCATTGCCGTTCAAGAACTGATAGCCCTTCATGATGCCACGTCTGGATTCTCTGATGAAATCAAGTATCTCATCCCTCTCATCGGTTACAGGAAACTCTGCTTCGAGATAGGACAGCGCCTGAGTGGTGTTGTAATGCTTGAGGAAAATGACACGATAGATCTCCTGGATCTCCCGAATCTTCTCGACAGAGAATCCTCTTCGCTTGAGACCTACGCTATTGACACCAGAGTAGCTGAGCGGATAGCGGGCGGCCTTGCTGAAAGGCGGGACGTCCTTGCCCACCAGCGCACCTCCGGAAAGGATCGCATGCGCCCCGATGCGGACGAACTGATGCACGGCCGACATACCTCCAACAATGGCAAAATCACCGATCTGGATGTGCCCAGCAAGGGTGGTGGCATTGGCAAGGATCACATGCTTACCTATCTCACAGTCATGTGCTACGTGTACATAGGCCATGATCAGGCTGTTATCACCTACCACGGTACGACCACTGGCCTTAGTACCCTTGTTAATGGTAGCACACTCGCGGATGATGACGTTGTCACCGATCTCGACTGTAGTATCCTCACCCCCGAACTTCAAATCTTGTGGAATGGCCGAGATGACAGCACCTGGGAAAATGCGGCAGTTCTTGCCAATTCGCGCACCCTCCATGATGGTCACGTTGGACCCTATCCAGGTGCCCTCCCCGATCTTCACATTCTTATGGATAGTAACGAAAGGCTCGATGACCACGTTGTCAGCGATCTCGGCCTGTGGATGAACGTAGGAGAGCGGTTGATTCATTCAAAAAACGGGGAAAGTGCGCGAAAGTCGGTTTTTTCTTCGGGTATTGACGCGAATGATCGCGATCTGCTCTAAAATTGCTGTGGAGTGCTTCTGGACTATGAGTCAGTTCTTCGTTGTATCTGGGCCATCAGCTCTGCCTCCATCACCATTTCCCCATTCACGAAAGCGTGGCCCTGCATGTGACAGAGTCCACGCCTGATGGGCGATAGCAGCTCCATGCGGAAGATGATGGTGTCTCCCGGGAAAACCATCTTCCTGAACTTCACGTTGTCCATTTTCAGGAAATAGGTAAGCCAGTTCTCGGGGTCGGGTACAGTGCTTAACACAAGAATGCCGCCCACCTGTGCCATGGCCTCTATCTGGAGCACTCCGGGCATGACAGGCGCCCCAGGGAAATGTCCCTCGAAGAAAGGCTCGTTCATGGTCACGTTTTTAATGCCGACCACATGGGTTTCCGTCAACTCAAAAACCTTGTCCACAAACAGGAAGGGCGGCCTGTGCGGCAACTTCCGCATAATTCCGTTGATGTCGAGCAGCGGCACGGCATTCAGGTCGATGCGCGGTGCCTGAGGCTTGCGCGACTCCTTCAGTCGGGCTGCGAGCGCCCGGGCCAAGGCATTGTTGGCCGCATGCCCCGCCTTGGTGGCAATGACATGCCCCTTGATGTCCACACCAAGCAAAGCAAGGTCTCCGACAAGGTCGAGCAGCTTGTGGCGGGCAGGCTCATTGGTGAATCTCAGTTCAGTGTTATTGAGCACACCTGCCTGGGTAATGTGAACATCCGCCTGACCAAAAAGCTCGACAAGTCGCTCTCTATGAGGTTCGTCCAGCGGTTTTTCAACGAAAACGACCGCGTTGTCCAAGCTACCACCCTTGATGAGGCCATTCTTCAGCAGGAACTCCAATTCATGGAGAAAGGAGAATGTGCGGGCTGGCGCGATCTCCGCACCAAATGCAGAGATTTCTTTCAGCACTGCATGCTGAGGGGTCAGCACACTGCTGCTGTAGTCGATCATTACCGTCCAGCTCGGTTGCTCGGCAGGCACGATCAGAAAGGATGCACCCGTCTTCTCATCAGTAAAATGGAAAGGCGCCTCAAAATACAACTCTTCCTGTTCTGTTTCCAGTTCTCTTGTGCCGACCGAATCAATGGCTTCCATGATCAGCTTTGAGCTCCCGTCAAGAATTGGCACTTCAGGGCCGTCCACTGTGATGCTGGCGTGAGCGATCCCATTCGCATACAGCGCGGCCATCACATGCTCGATGGTGCTGACCTTGGCCGAATCGCGACCTATGGTCGTACCGCGCGAGGTGTCAGAAACGTTGAGCGCATCTGCCTTGATTACTGGCTGGCCCTCCAAGTCTGTACGGATGAACACCACACCGCCACTCTCGGCAGGTGCGATGGTCAGTTTCACTAGCGCACCAGTGTGCAGACCTGTACCTGTCAAAGTGACCTCACTGGCGATGGTGCGCTGCTTCCTGCTCATTCGTTGTTCTTTTTCAAAATCTCGATCTCGCGTTTCAATTCGGCAAGTTCGCGCCCGGTAGCGGGCAGATTCCTGAACGAGACGTAAGATCTGCGATAGGATGCCACATCAAATGCCGGTGAGCCTTGCACGATGGCATCGTCCGGGATCGATGCTCCAATGCCGCTCTGGGCCGCGATCATCACATTGTCACCTATAGTGATGTGACCGATGATCCCCACCTGTCCTCCAATCATGCACCGCTTGCCGATCTTCGTGGACCCGGCCACGCCAGCCTGCGCTGCGATGACCGTGTGTTCTCCCACTTCCACGTTGTGTGCGATCTGAATCAGGTTGTCCAGCTTCACTCCCTTGCGGATGATGGTGCTGCCCATCGTGGCCCTGTCGATGGTGCAGTTGGCACCGATCTCCACGTCATCCTCGATGACCACATTCCCAATCTGCGGCACTTTGCCGTAGGCGTTGTCCGAGGGTGCGAAACCGAACCCGTCACTGCCGATGACAGTGCCCGAATGGATGATGCAGTTGTTGCCCACCACGCAATCATCCAACAGTCGCACACCAGCATGAAGCGTAACATTATCGCCCACCTTGGCATTCCTGCCGATGAACACCTGCGCATGGATGAAACAGCCCGCGCCCACTGATGCCCCGCCCTCTATCACTGCGTGAGCTCCGATGTAGGCATTAGCTCCGACCGTGGCCGTCCGATCTATCGAGGCAGATGGATGCACGCCTACCGAGGGGCGTTTCATGCGGCTGTACTGCTCAAGTAGAACGGCAAAACTTAAATACGGGTCTTTCACCTTTATCAGTGTGCAGGACAGGGGTCGGTCTGCCTTGAAATCTTCGGCCACTATGACCGCTACGGCCCCTGTGGAATAAATGAAGGGTGTGTATTTTGGATTGGCCAGAAAAGACAGCGCACCTTCTCCCCCACCCTCAATGGGGCAAACTGTAGTGAGCTTCACTTCGGGATCACCCTCTACCGTCCCGCCAAGCAGGGCGGCCACTGCACCGGCCGATAGCACCATTCGCCAAAAATAGGATTCCGACTTCCGTTAAGTAAAAGTTAGGCGATGGGCAGCTGGTTCTGGTTCAGGTGCGCAAGATGGGGAGAAAAATCTTGTCCGCGCAATCAGCGTGATTTTCCCAAAGTGATTAACTCTCTCCTGCTAAAAACACAAGTTCCAAAGAGATTGAACTTCAATCCTCAGGGCGCCTGACTTTCCATTTCCGATTTCTGAGATGTTAACGTCTGGAATAGAGTTGCAACCGTGTATGACCCTATTTCTGATGTGCGACCATTGCAAAGTCATCTTAAACAGACCGGACAATTGATTTTGCGACTTTTCAGTGGGTTTTGCGGTTTGGATTGGGGCCTTCGCGGATGCCATGTTTCGCTTTCCGTGGTCGATTCGCCCGCTTATCGGCTGATTTTTCGGTTACACTACCATCCTTGATATTCTGGCGAGGTTTTATGCCATTGCCCCTATAAACCACTGTGTGTGGGTCTTGGGTAGTCTCCCTTACGGTGGTTTGGATACTTCTCCTGTCGCTATCACAGGTGCGTTCAACCGAGCAGCAAGTCCTAGAGATTTGCTTGTTGAAGAACGTTTCTCACTCGGTGAACGGGCAGCTCTGGACGACCTTGTTCTGTATCCTGCACTCTTGATGGCGCTACTGTTCCCTAAGGTGGATAGCGGTCGCACAAATAGACCAGCTCTCGGGTTTGATAGCTCCCTCATTCTCACTGGCATGTGCTGTGGCACCTGTAACCTTACCGCAATCACCTGCTTGCTGAACTGGGTGTTCAGGGCCTGAAGCTGCTTGGCGTATGCCCCGTACAAGGCAATCTTGATCAATCCCGATTTCCTTGTCGAGCTGCTTCTTTTGCTCGTGCCGAAATCCTCCATCCTCGGGTTGACCGCAGCGGGCCGCCCTGATATCGCATCAGCAAGGTCCTACACCTCATACCAGACCACAGCAAGGGAAACCGCCCACGTCCGAACTAGGCTTCAGCTTCGCCCGGGCAGGCTCAATAAGCGCATCACCACCACCAAGATCCACACCCGCCTTGACCGCAAGTACCTCTGCGACAGCATCATCCGATTCCATCCGAGGGAAAAAATCTGACCGTGTAAGCTTCCTCTCCCCTACAACCTCACCCCCATCACACAAATATCATCCGTGTGATGCACCGCCCCGCGCCACGCATCGAGGTCGGCAATGAGCTGTTCGCGCTGCTCGGCCATGGGGAGGCGGCTAATCTCGGCAAGTCGGCTGCGGAACACCTTCGTCATCATCTTCATGCCCTTGGGGCCACCGAGCTGGTCGGCATAGCCGTCTGAGAAGAGATAGATGATGTCACCCTCCTCCAGTTCAATCTCCACCTCCGAAAAACCCTCGCCCTCCATGTCGTTGAAGCCTACGGAGCGTTTGTTCGGTTTGTGGACAATAATCTCCCCGTTGCGGGCTATCCACAGCTGGAGGCTGGCGCCTGCGTAGGTCAGCCTGCGGTTGGCGGAGTCCAGGGCGCAGATGCTGATGTCCATTCCATCGCGAACGGTGGCATCGGAGCTTATAGACCCTCCATGAGTTTATTTGGATCTTCGGGAATGAATTCGGATCTTTCGTTCATGAAAGAGAACGATGCCCGCAAGTGCAGTCTGGCCGAACTGCACGAGAGACGGAAACAGATAGTGCGGCTGCACCTCAAAGGCCATAAGGTGATGGAGGTTGCCGAGCTGGCCGGGGTGACACATGCCATAGCCCGCAGGTCGATAGACCTGTATGCGGAGGGAGGCATGAAAGCACTTGTCCCTGCGGCACGCGGAACCGCCAAAGGAGCAGGCCGTGCCCTTTCTCCCGAACAGGAGAAGCGTATCCGGGATGCTGTCCGCGACAGGCGTCCAGAGCAGTTGAAGCTGGACTTCGCGCTGTGGAACCGCAATGCGGTGCGTGAACTGATCCGTCAGGAGTTCAGTATCGAACTGAGCCTGAACAGCATCAGCGATTATCTCAAACGCTGGGGCTACACCCCGCAGAAACCCATCCGCAGGGCCTATGAGCAGAACTCACAGGCGGTACGCAAGTGGTTGGACGAGGATTATCCGGCCATTGCCGAAAGGTGCGGTGCCGAGCAGGGCGAGATACACTGGTGCGATGAGACGGCCGTCATGAACACGGATGTCCATGGCCGCAGCTATGCCCCCAAAGGACAGACGCCCGTGGTGCCCACCCCTGCCGCCCGCAGGAAGCTCTCAATGATCTCATCGGTCTCCAACAGGGGCGATGCCCGGTGGATGATTGTGGAGGGCACTGTCAATGCGGACCGCCTCATCGAGTTCATGGAGTCTCTGATACAGGATGCGGGCAAGAAGGTGTTCATCATCATGGACAACCTGCCGACACACCATTGCAAGCCTGTCAAACAATGGTTGAAGGACAATGTGCAACGCATAGAGGCCCATTACCTGCCAAGCTATTCACCGGAACTCAACCCCGATGAGCGACTCAACGCAGACCTGAAGAACGCCCTGAGAAACAAGCCCCCTGTGAGAACCGAGAAGGCATTGCGGAACAATGTCGAATGCCACATGAGAATCATCGAAGCAGAACCACATCAGGTCAAAGCCTACTTCAATGACCCCTATGTCCGTTACGCAAAATCTTAACTTACCCTCGTAGGGTCAATAAGAAGGCATCGCGCAGATTTTTAGTGAGCTGGGTGAGCAGGTCGGCAGGACGTGTGATGTTCAGCTCATTAAGGGCACGGTTCAGACCGTTGAGACCCATGACGGAGAGCATGGCTCCGGGAATACCGAAAGCATAGTAGCCGCTTCCGAAAGGGCGATCAGCAGGAAGTAATCGAGACCGTTGATAAATGAAAAGGGCTGTGAGGCGATTGCTTCACAGCCCTTTCTGTACTTGGTGGAGCCGGAGGGAGTCGAACCCTCGTCCAAACAACAGACCTGTGGGCTTTCTACATGTTTATTCCCTCATTGATTGTCGGGACCGCCCTGGCAAGGGACAACCTGAACCGGTCCTTAGCCTCTTAGGTTTTCGTCCGCAGGCCGAGGCGACCTTTGGCTTATTCCTACCTGTCGATGCCCCATTTACCACACTGTAGGACGCTGTTGTGGCAGGGACAGCTGTTGCGTGATCTTGGATCAGGCAGCCAGCGCGAAGTGTTCTTCGCCTGTTGTTGTTTGGAAAGATTGATTGCGGATGGTCTTCCCAACACCCGACATGCTTACCTCACCGACCTTGCTGCTGTCAAAACCGGTCGGCCCCATAAATAAAGAACGATGACAAAGGTAAGCGATCATCATGCCTGAGATTGTGGCCTGCCAGCATGACATAAAACACCATGCGTACGCAATTCACGTACAAAACAGAGGATGAGAGGCACAGCACTTGCACGCCCGAAGCGAAAACATAGCTTTGCCAAGCCCATGAACAGCAATCAGCTTTTTGAACAGATCAGAAGAAAGAGAAGCTTTCTCTGCATCGGCCTCGACTCCGACATCACCAAGATACCAACACACCTGTTCGGTTATCCTGACCCTGTGCTGGAGTTCAACCGCCAGATCATAGAGGCCACACACGACCTTTGCGTGGCCTACAAGCCCAACATGGCGTTTTACGAAAGTCGTGGCTTTGAGGGATGGGTCAGTCTGGAACGGACGATGCAGGAGATTCCTCAGGACATCTTCACCATTGCAGATGCTAAGCGTGGCGACATCGGTAACACCTCGACCATGTATGCCAAAGGGTTCTTCGACCAGATGAACTTCGATGCCATCACCCTGTCGCCCTACATGGGACATGACAGCGTGATACCCTATTTCAACTTTGCTGACAAATGGGCCATCCTTCTTGCCCTCACCTCCAATGAGGGAGCCACAGACCTTCAGATGGTCGAGACCGCCAACGGCCCACTTTGGCAAGAGGTACTGAGAAGAACAAGCACTTGGGGAACGCCCGACAACATGATGTATGTCATAGGCGCCACCAAGGCAGACATGCTTGCAAAGGTGCGACAGACCGTTCCTGAGCATTTCCTGCTCGTTCCAGGAGTGGGTGCGCAGGGTGGCAGCCTGAGCGAGGTGGCCCGAAATGGCATGAACAGTAAGTGCGGACTATTGGTCAACTCCTCGCGGGCGATCATCTACGCTGGTGATGACGAGGATTTCGCTGAAGCTGCGCGGGAAGCGGCAAAGGCCGTTCAATTAGAGATGGCCCAACTGCTGGAGGAGGCGGGACTTCTCTAAGTCGATGCGCAGGTCTGAGACCTATTGTCGTTTCATTTTTCAGAATACCTTAGCGTTTGGTCATCATGCGCGAAGAACTGCTGCACCATATCTGGAAGTTCAGGCTCTTCAGCAATGAGGGGCTTGCCACCGTAGACGGACGCACGGTGGAGGTCATCCGGCCTGGGGAGCACAGCGCGGACGCGGGCCCCGACTTCCTCAACGCACGCATCCGCATAGACGGCATTCAACTGGCAGGAAACATCGAGCTGCACGTGAGGGCAAGTGACTGGCTGCTGCACGGCCATCAGACCGACCCCGCCTACGCCAACATCATCCTGCATGTGGTCTTTGAGAATGACCTCCCAGAATCCACGGGAGACTTCCCGACCGTGGAGCTGCGCGACCGCATTAGCGACCAGGTGCTGAAACGCTACGCGGGCCTCGTCCATTCAATGCAGCCCATCGCCTGCGGAAAGGGTATCACCGAGGTGGAGCCGACCGTGCTGCACAACTGGCTCGAACGGGTTCTGCTGCAGCGCCTACAACGCAAATCATCGTGGATGGCCGAGGTGGTGCACCAGTGCGATGGCGACCTCGAACAGGCGTTCTTCGTCATCATGGCGCGCACCATGGGCATGAAGGTGAATGGCGATGCCTTTGAGATGCTGGCCCGAAGGATCTCATGGAAAGTGCTGATGAAGCACCGCGACAGCCCGCTGCAACTGGAGGCACTGCTCTTAGGCACGGCAGGGCTGCTGCACGGTACGGGCGATGAGGAATATCCTGTTCAGCTCCGCAATGAGTTCGATTTCTTGCGTCACAAGTACGGCCTCGACCCCATGACGGGCAGCGAGTGGCGTTACCTGCGCCTTCGCCCTGCCAATTTCCCCACCATCCGACTGGCGCAGCTCGCGGGAATGATCAACTGCTGTGGGCCGCTGCTGCAATGGTACTCGGCCCATTTCACCAAGGACGACTGCACCAGCGTGCTGGCCAAACCCTCTGCCTATTGGGACACGCATTACACCTTTGGGCAGGCGGGTGTTTTCAAACGCAAACCGCTTGGGGCCACCATGCAGCGGCATATCCTCATCAACGCGGTGGCGCCCTACCTCATGGTGCTGGCCGACCGCGAGCACCGCGAGGAACTCCGCGACCGTGCGCTTGAAATGCTCTATTCCATCGAGGGCGAGAAGAACGCGCGCATCCATCCCTTCCGCGAGCTGGGGCTGAAGATTCCCGATGCGGCCACGGCCCAGGCCCTGCTCGAACTGCGCTCCCACTGGTGCGACCTGCGCAAATGCCTAAATTGCGCCATCGGCAATCAGGTGCTCAAACGGGGGTGATGGGAGTTTTCACGCAGAGTTCGCAAAGGAAAGGCGCAGAGAACGCAAAGCGGGATTCTCTGTGCTTTGCGAAGCAATCTTTGCGCTCTTTGCGAAAAAACTCTGCGACCTCTGCGTGAAATAATCTGCTGAAAAAAACATGAAATGAGCAACGAAATGAAGGACAGGGCGGTATCGCTCTTCGAGTTGCAGCTCTTCGGGCTGTGCTCATGGCTGGGTGAGAAGCTCGGCATCAGGGCCACCACCATCCGCATGTATTTCATCTACCTCAGCTTCTTCACCTTCGGGTCACCCATCATCGTCTATCTGGTCGGGTCATTCCTGCTGGAACACAAGGAGTATTTCAAGAAATGGTTCGCTCCGAAAAGGCGGAGTGTTTGGGATCTTTGAGGAGCGGGTCAGGGTTTCAGCGGATCAGCAAATCAGGACTTAAGCGAATGAGGGATATGTATGCCGACACCACTGCCACTTGCTTTTTCAACTGCTGAAAACCTGATATGCTGAACTGCTGATTCGCTCTCTCGCCCCTTGTCCGTTAAACCTTAAACCTCACTCGTCCCTTGTCCCTCGTCCCCCGTCCCTTAAAAAGAGTCCTCATCACGGGTTCCAACGGCCTGCTCGGTCAGAAGCTCGTTTACAAACTGCGGGAGCGGGATGATGTGGAGCTGATCGCCACCGCGCGGGGTGACAACCGTCTACGTGTGCAGGATGGCTACACCTTCCTCAGCATGAATATCGAGGACAAGGCCAGCGTGGACGAGGTGATCGACCGCACAAGGCCCGATTACATCATCCACACGGCCGCCATGACAAACGTGGATGCTTGCGAAACGGAACGCGAGGCCTGCGACCGCGCCAACGTGCATGCCGTGGAACACATGGTGCGCGCTGCCGAGCGGCACAATGCCCATTTCGTTCACATCTCCACCGACTTCATCTTCAAAGGTGAGGACGGCCCCTATTACGAGGATGCCACGCCCGACCCCGTGAGCTATTACGGCAACTCAAAGCTGAAGGGCGAGCAGATCGTGCAGGCCAGCAAGCTGCGGTGGGCCATCCTGCGCACGGTGCTGGTCTATGGCGTGGTCGATAACGCCAGCCGCAGCAATATCGTGCTGTGGGCCAAGGGTGCGCTGGAGAAGGGCCAGCCCATCAACGTGGTGGATGACCAGATGCGCTGCCCCACCCTTGCCGAGGACCTTGCCGATGGCTGCATCCTCGCGGTGGACCGCAACGCCACGGGCATCTATAACATCTGCGGCAAGGACGCGCTCAACATCATTGAGATCGTGCAGCAGGTGGCCGACCACTACGGGCTGGACAAGCGGCTCATCAACCCTGTGAGCAGTGCCACCCTTAACCAGCCCGCCAAGCGCCCGCCCCGCACCCACATGCCCATTGACAAGGCCATGCGCGAACTGGGCTACAGGCCGCACAGCTTCAGGGAGGGGATTGGGATTGTGGAGGAGCAGGTGGCGAGGGTGGAGCAGTAGGCTAACGACTTGCCTTTATGCGGTTTAACCAAGCGGCACAGGCTGAAAGTGGATTGATTCTAAAGTGGAATCGCGACAACCCAATGTAGTCATGCTATGAAAGCCCCGACTCGATGATAGTAAGCCGAGGCATTTCAGCGGCCTGATGTGAATTGAATATCTCAATCACGAACGCAGCGCACGGACAAACCAAAACGCTTGCTCCCAGATACATTGCCGACACCACCTCCATCGAAAAACAGGTTATGATACCACGCATTCTGCCCACTGCTGAACTGGGCAGTCCACCAGAAACCCTGCGCACCCCAAGCCGAGAATGAACCCTCGGCAGTGCGGTAGCCCCCGGGTAATCCAGAGAAACCGCTCGAATTGGTGGCTCCTAAATTCGGGAAGGCCCAAAACTGAGTGCCGGCTGACTTAAGCTGTCCACCTGCTTCGGCACCACCTCCAAGTTCAACAATCAAAGTGTTCCATTCCGCAGATGAAGGCACATGCCAATCAATCGGACATAGACCCCGCGCATCGTTGATCGCATACCAGTTGTACAGCTTTCCTATGGGTTCCGGCACGGTAGTGCTGCCATTATCGAAATACGCCCATGCACCTGCTTCGGTCAAGTTCAATTGTGACCACTCATTAGCATCACTCACCGTTTGCACAGATTCGCCATTCCGATAGGTGGCTGTACGGAGGTTCTCGGCCATCCACTCCTGTCCACCGATTACAATAGTCGCGTAGGTGTTGCCCTCAATGTCAGCAACCGTGCCGTAAGTGAGGTCTGGATTGAACGGTCCAGAGGGCAAAGGCCCAGTGCTGTAAGTGATGGAGTCCACTTCTGACACCGGGATGGAATACACCGTGCCATCGGTCAGATGAACATTCATTTGTACCTGAGCATGCGCAAGGTTGAAAACGCAAAGGGTGCAAAGGGTGAAGAGTCGTTTCATTTCGAGTTTATTGCGTCCAATTGCCACTCAGTTACAGGACAATGAAAGTGCGGCTCATCTGCAACCGTGGGGTGACGATGCGGCAGAGATAGGTGCCTGCGGCCACAGCATGGCCCTTACTGTCAAGGCCGTCCCACTGGGCGGTGTGCGCCCCTGTGGGCTGGATGCCGAGTTCCATTTGGCGCACGGTGCGGCCCTGCAAGTCTCGCACCTCAAAGCTCACGGGCACTCGGACATCGAGGGTGTAGTTCACTGTAAGCTGCCCTGTGGTGGGGTTGGGGTAAAGGTGCATGGGTGGCAGTTGGCTGCCCGCTTCATCCGCTACGGAGGTTACCAGCCCTTCGCCATAGGTGTAATGGTCAATGTTGCTGATGTTCCATGAATAGATGGTGCCGTCCGTCAGGTGGAGGCTCATCACATCATCGGTGAAGGTGGCCTTGCGCACTTCCTCCAGCGCGTAGCTCTGCTGTCCGCCATCTGTGAAACTGAAGTGGACGTTCTGGCCTGTTGCAGCGCAGAACGGCAGTAAGGCAAGGACAAGGAATAGAAAGTCTCTCATGGTGAGGCTGATTTGGAAGGGTAAATGTAGGGATGTCTTCTTTGTTGCAGGGAAGAACTCGTGGCCTTGCTCAGAACGGACACGAGCTCATTCTGTGAACCACTTTAGAATCTCGACCTGATCCTATCTTTGCAATCATGGTCATCACATTGAAGAGAACGGATTCGGACGAGCAGGTGGAGCGCAAAATGTCTCGTGCGTCCCGTTCCAAGCACAAAGACAGGGAACCCACATTCGACCCCTACCTTTTCCTCGGAAAGCTGAAGGGCGTGTTCGGTGATGGGATTGATTTCCAGAAAAAAGTCCGTGATGAGTGGGGCTGACCGCCTGTTGCTCGATACCAACGTTTTCATCTACCTGCTCAACGGCAATGAGCTGGCCGCGAAAGCCATGGCGGGCAGCAGGATATTCTTCTCTTTCATCACTGAGATAGAGCTTCTGGGTGCACCCCGCATATCCGAGTCCCATCGAAAAATGGTGCGCGAGATGCTCGGAGGATGTGTGAGACTCAACTATGCTGAACACATGCATGAGGCCGCTATCACGCTCCGCAGAGGTGGGCTGAAAGTTCCTGACGCTATCATTGCAGCCAATGCCGCTGCCCATGGCATCACCCTGCTCACCGCAGACAGGGACTTCGCATCGGTCGAAAGCATTCAATGTGTGCTGCTTGAGGTTTGAGGTGTACCCATGCCATCACGCCCATCGACAAGGCCATGCGCGAACTGGGCTACAGGCCGCACAGCTTCAGGAATTGGATTTCGATCGTGGAGGGGCAGGTGGCGAGGGTCTAAGGGGGAATATGAGACCGCGAAGCAGAATCAGTCGTCTGTCGGCTTCAACTGCATGTGAATCAGACCGAACACCTCTATCGTCACCTCTTTCATTCTGAACACCACTGTATACCCCCTGAAAACCATGTCCCTGATGTTCGGGTCATCGAAATAGACAGACCTGCGGTAAAGTAGAGGATTGGACGGTATCTGACGGACGGCCTTCATCAAGGCCGCACCGAATCTCCTCGCCCGCGCAGGGCTGTCCAACGCGATGAAGTTGAGTTGGCGGTCGAGGCGGTTGAGAAAACTCTCCTCAAGAACGAGCTTCATGTTTTCTGTAGAGTGCCTCCAACCGCTCCTCGGCCTCTTCGATGGTATAGAATCTGGCCTTGCCCTGATCTATTTTCTCCAACTCGGAGGCCAGATATCTTTTATCAGCCTCGAAACGATTATCAGTGGTGACCACCTCCAGCTCGTCCTTGCCGAAGGTGCCGAGCATGGACATCAGGCGGTCGTAGATGCTGCTGTCTATCCGGAGTGTGATGGTCTGCATAGGACGGTTGTTTATGCGAAAGTACTGAAAATGGATGCTGTTCACCTGCGGCAGCACGGATGCCTTCTGCGATTTCATGGCAGAGCAGGCCGTTAGGCACATGCAACAGCAGATGGACAGCTACAGGCGCGGACTGGACGGGTTCGATATCAAGGTGTGAGACACTTGGGTGTATGGCTTCGATGCACGCCTCATTTTGCAGAAATGCGTTATTGCACTCTATAAAGTGCAATTATCACTTAAATTTGCACTCTGTAAAGTGCAATGGAAAAGCTCATTGATGCACATCACCGATTGCTGGAGGTCACCGACCTTGGCTTCAAGCGGTATCTGTACGGTCAGATAAACTGGCAGCACAGGCTCATCGCCATCCTCGGTGCACGCGGAACGGGGAAGACGACCCTGATGCTCCAGCGCATCAAGGAGATGCAGGCAGGGAGCGGTACACTGTACGTCTCTGCCGACAACATCCATTTCTCCAACGAGACCCTGCTGAATCTTGCCGAGCGTTTCCAAGCCCTCGGCGGGACGCACCTTTTCATTGATGAGGTTCACAAGTACCCGAACTGGTCGCAGGAGGTGAAGAACATCTATGACAGCATTCCCCGCCTCAACCTTGTCATCACGGGCAGTTCGGTCATTGACATGCTGAGCGGCTACGGAGACCTCAGCAGGCGGTCGGTGGTCTATCACCTGCACGGGCTGTCACTGCGGGAGTACATCGGCATGAAGCACGGGGACACGCTTCCCACGGTCACCCTTCCCGAGCTTTTGGCGGGCGGCAACCCTGACATCGGTGGGCACCGTCCCTTGCAGGTGATGAAGGAATATCTGTCCGAAGGATACTATCCCTTCTTTCTGGAGGGCGATGTGATGCTGCGACTGCACGGGGCCGTGAATGCGGTCTTTGAGGTGGACCTGCCCAAACACCTCGACATCAGACCGACCTCCATCGACAAACTGAAGAGACTACTCGCCATCATTGCGGCCTCTGTGCCTTTCCGCCCCAATTTCTCGAAGCTATCCGAACTGACGGGCATCTCGCGCAATCTCCTGCCTGACCACCTGTTGCATCTCGAAAAGGCGGGACTCATCCATCTGCTGCACGACAACACGGGCGGTATCCGAAGACTCGGAAAACTGGAGAAGGTATATCTGTCCAACACGGTGCTGATGCACCTCTTTGCCGACAGGCCCGACACTGGCACCATGCGCGAGACCTTCCTTCTTGACCAGCTTTCGCAGTCACACACCGTCAGGGCTTCGGAGGCGGCAGATTTCGTGGTCGGTGATACGCATTTCGAGGTCGGTGGACGCAACAAGGGTGGCCGACAGCTCAAGGGACTGCAGGATGCCTATCTGGTCAAAGATGACGTGGAGCGCGGTTTCGGACGGACGATTCCGCTGTGGTACTTCGGGTTTCTGTACTGACCCACGTCATCCCCGCCCCATCCACCGGACGTAAATTCGCGCCCATGAGACTGCACAACATCTACGACCACGACACGCTGATGAAACGCCTCGAAGAGAGCGGCCAGCAGCGCGTCACGCTGTCGTTCTACAAGTATGCGCGCATCGGCAATCCGGCCGTTTTCCGCGACCATCTCTACATCATGATGGACACGCTGGGCGTGCTGGGCCGCATCTACGTGGCCAACGAGGGCATCAACGGGCAGATCAGCGTGCCGAGCGAGAACCTCTCGCTGCTGCGCCATGCGTTGGACACCATCGTGTTCCTTGAAAGCTGCCGCCTCAACGTGGCCATTGAGGACGATGGCAAGAGCTTCTTGAAACTGAAGGTGAAGGTACGCGAGAAGATCGTGGCCGATGGCCTCACCGATTTCGAGTTTGACGGCACGGGCGGTGGTGTTCACCTCAATGCCAAGGAATGGAATGAACTCTCAGAGAACCAGGATGCGGTCATCATCGACATGCGCAACCACTACGAGACCGAGGTGGGCCATTTTGAAGGGGCCATGCTTCCCGATGCTGACACCTTCCGCGACCTGTTGCCGCTGGTGGAGAATGAGTTCGGTGACGCCAAGGATCGCCCCGTGATGATGTACTGCACAGGCGGAATCCGCTGCGAGAAAGCCAGTGCCTATCTGAGAGCCAAGGGATTCAAACAGGTGCATCAGCTCAATGGCGGCATCATCGAGTATGCCCGTCAGGTGAAGGAGCAGGGTCTGAACAACCGTTTCAAGGGCAAGAATTTCGTGTTTGATGAAAGGCTGGGCGAGCGCATCAGTGATGACATCATTGCCCACTGCCACCAATGTGGCGAACCCTGTGACGACCACACCAACTGCAAGAACAAAGGCTGCAACCTGCTTTTCATACAGTGCCCGAAATGCGCGGAGAAGATGCAGGGATGCTGCTGCACCGAGTGCGTGACGGTGGTCAACCTCAGCGAGGAGCAGCAACGGGCTTACCGGAAAAAGCAGCGTGAGGCCAACGCCCGCTATCAGAAAGGGCGCATCAGGCCGAGACTGGGTTCATTGGAAAGCTACGGTCTTCAGCAGCCTTAGCCTTTTGTCTGACGCAAAGCCATCTGCACAAAACCTACAAACAAGGGATGCGGACGAGCCACAGTGCTCTTGTACTCCGGGTGATACTGCACCCCCACGAACCAAGGATGGTCCTTCAGCTCAACAGCCTCAACCAGTCCTGAGTCCGGGTTGATGCCAACGGCCCTCATGCCCGCTTTGTCGTAGGCATCCTTGTAGGCGTTGTTGAACTCATAGCGATGCCTGTGCCGCTCAGTGATCAGGAGTGAACCGTAAGCATCGGCCAGTCGGCTTCCCTTGGTCAACTTGCACTGATAGGCACCGAGGCGCATGGTTCCACCCTTGCGGGTCACTCCCTTCTGATCCTCCATGAAGTCGATCACCGGATGAGCGGTACTGCTGTCCATCTCGGTGCTATTTGCCCCATCCAGACCAAGCACATTGCGCCCGAACTCGATGACAGCACACTGCATACCGAGACAGATGCCAAGGAACGGAATGCTACGCTCGCGGGCGAAACGCACGGCCTCCAACTTACCGCTGATCCCTCTGTCACCAAAGCCCGGGGCTACAAGGATCCCCTGCAAATGGCCCAGTTTGCGGTCTGCGTTGCCATCATTGACATCCTCGCTGTGAATCCATTCCACATTCACTTTGCAATCATTCACTACGCCAGCATGGATCAGCGCCTCGTTGATGCTCTTATAGGCGTCCTTCAACTCAACATATTTACCCACCAGACCGATTTTCACCGATTCAGAAGGATTCTTCAGTTTGAGATTGAAATTGCGCCAGTTATTCAACTCAGGGTCAACACCTTTCTTGAGTTTAAGCTTTGAGAGCACCACTTCATCGAGTTTCTCCTTCTGCATCAGCAGCGGCACCTCGTAGATGCTCTCTGCGTCCAAGGATTCGATTACCGCGTTCTGCGTGACATTGCAGAATAGCGCGATCTTCCTCCGTTGTTCCTTGGGTATGGAACGGTCTGCACGGCACACGAGCACATCAGGCTGAAGGCCGCTTTCGAGCAGCATTTTCACAGAATGCTGGGTGGGCTTGGTCTTGAGTTCGCCCGTGGTACTCAGATAAGGTAGCAGCGTAAGGTGAATGACCAAGTGATTGCCTGCCCCCACTTCCCAGTTGAACTGCCTTACAGCTTCGATGTACGGCAGGGATTCGATGTCGCCTACCGTGCCTCCTATCTCTGTGATCACGATGTCAAAATCACCGGTCTCTCCCAGAAGGCGAATTCTACGCTTGATCTCATCGGTGATGTGCGGAATCACCTGAACCGTTTTGCCGAGATAAGCACCCTCACGCTCCTGATTGATCACGGTCTGATAGATGCGACCTGTGGTCACATTGTTGGCCTGACTGGTGGCCACCCCGAGAAACCGCTCATAATGCCCCAAGTCGAGGTCGGTCTCAGCACCGTCCTCGGTCACGTAGCACTCGCCATGCTCGTAAGGATTGAGTGTGCCGGGGTCGACATTGATGTAGGGGTCCAGTTTCTGGATGGTGACCCTGTAGCCGCGCGCTTGCAGCAAAGTGGCCAGAGAAGCAGAGATGATGCCCTTCCCAAGGGAGGAGGTCACACCACCTGTTACGAAAATGTACTTGGTACCCGGCATTTATAAGAGGTTGTTCCGCTTGGCGGAAAGTGAATGTCCGGGTGACAAATGTAAAGCCCGGCCTCGCCCGGTCACGCGCTTGTTCATCATTACTTCTCAACAGCATGCGACCATAAGGAAACGGTCAGCTTTGACGACAATCTTCTTACTTAACCACTTGGTAACGCAGGGCCACCAACGCAAATAGTACTTTCGGCCACTACAATGAGCTGCATGAGGGCACTGCTACTCAACATCCTGCTACTCGGTTTCCACGGCACACTGCTTGCACAAAGCAGCGATTTCCGCGTAGGTGCGCGAGCTGCCGGAATGGCCAACGCCTCTGTGACGCTGGTGGACCTGTGGTCGGTGCATCACAATCAGGCAGGGCTCGGACTGCTGGACCGTGCAGGGGCGAGCGTCTATTACGAGAACCGTTTTCTCCTCTCCGACCTCAACCTTCAAGCGGCCACATTCGCTATACCCACCGGCAAGGCAGGCACCTTCGGTGTCAGTTATTCAAGATTCGGCAACAGGCTGTTCAATCAGAGTTCGTACGGACTGGCCTACGGGCGGCAGCTATTCCCATTCCTGAGCGTGGGGCTGCAGCTCAACTACCTGCACACCCATCTGGCCGAGGGCTATGGCGACCGCCACAGCTTCGTGGGCGAGCTCGGGGTCCTCTCGCAGATCACACCGAGATTCAGGGCGGCATTCCATGTTTACAACCTCACCCGTACAACTCTTGCCGAGGGCAACGATGAGCGTGTGCCGATGAACATGCGCCTTGGCATTCAGTACGACTTCTCCAAGAAAGTGCTGATGGTGGCCGAGGTGGAGAAAGACCTGGAACTGGACCCTAATGTGAAGATCGGATTCGAGTACTGGCCTGTGGAGCAGTTCGCCATCCGTCTCGGCATGGGCACGCTGCCGCTGCACGTGGACATGGGTTTCGGACTGCGGCTCAAAGGCTTCATGTTCGACATAGCCGGGTCGATCCACCCCGTGCTCGGATTCTCACCCAAGGCAGGACTTTCTTACATGTTCGACCTGAAAAGGAAGAGCGGCTTCAGGAAAGGTAAGTGAGCTCTGACGGAGGATTGGCCATAGACGATTTGCAACATACAATTTTCAATTTACCATTGAAAAACAATCTCCGCCAGCTCATCTGTGTCATCCTGCTTTCAGCGGGGGCTGATGCGGTCTGGGCACAGGAGGAGAACGATTCGCGCAAGACACTGCTCATCGAGGTGCTTGTGGAGACCATCGCGGAGCAGGCAGGCGAGGACGACCCGAACATTGACTACAACACACTGGTAGATGACCTCCTGCTTTTCAGTGAGAAACCCCTGAACATCAACAAAGCCAGCTTCGATGACCTCCAGCGGCTCGTGATCCTGGATGACATTGCAATAGGTAGCCTTTTATCGCACCGGGAAGAGCACGGCAAACTGGTGAACATCCTCGAACTGCAGACCATCAAGGGTTTCAGCCCGCAGGTGATACGCAGCATCGCGCCCTTCGTGGTTGTGAGCGATGACGAAAGCACCCGTTTCTCCCTAAAGGAGATGTGGAAAGAGGGTCGCCACGAGATGGTGGTGCGCTACGAGCGTACGTTGCAGGAAAAACTCGGCTATTCTGCTATCGAGGACAGCCTGCTGGCTGAAAACCCGAACAGGCGCTACCTCGGTTCCCCCGATAAATTATGGGCGCGCTACCGCTTTCAGTTCTCCAACCGCGTGAGCTGGGGGGTGACCATGGAAAAAGACCAAGGTGAAGAATTCTTCAAAGGGACCAATCCCTATGGCTTCGATTTCTACAGTGCGCATGTGTTCGTAAGAGACATCGGCATCGTGAAGGCAGCTGTGATCGGTGACTACCAAGCGCAGTTCGGGCAGGGCCTCACGTTCTTCAGCGGTTTGGCCTTCGGCAAATCAGCGGCCGGAGTGGGCGTAAAGCGCAACGCACAGGGGTTGCGGCCCTACACCTCGGTGGACGAGAACCGTTTTCTGCGCGGAGCAGCCGCTACCATCGGTATCGGCAAGCGCATTGATGTCACGGCCTTTGTGAGCTATAAGGCAGTGGATGGCAACGTGAACACCACCAACGACACGCTTACGGAGGTGGAAGAGGTGTTCAGCTCCATTTTCAGCAGCGGTTTTCACCGCACCCCGAACGAGCTTGACAACAAGGACGCGATTGATGAACTGATCTACGGAGGAAACATCAATTACCGCCACAAGCGTTTGCAAGTAGGACTCACAGGGGTGAGCTATCATTTCTCCAAAGCCTTCCAGCGCAGTCCCGACCTATACAATGTCAATGAGTTCCAGGGCCGTCAAAACAGCAACTTCGGCATCGACTATAGCTACATCTTCCGCAACTTCAATTTCTTCGGAGAGTTCAGCATGAGCCAGAACCTCGGCTACGCCACCACGCACGGGGTGCTGATGACACTGGACCCCAAGGTCACCCTCGCGGCCATGGTGCGCCATCTCAGACCTGATTTTCAATCGGTTTATGCCAACGCCATCACTGAGAGCTCTCGGATGAACAACGAGACGGGATACTATCTCGGTTTCAATCTCAATCCTTTCAAAGGGTGGTATCTCACCGGGTTCTTCGACCTGTTCCGCTTCCCTTGGCTTCGGTTTCAGGTCAACAGTCCATCTTTCGGCTACGAAGGCATCGCTCAGCTGAGTTACCGCCCCAACCGCAACCTGGAGGTCTATTTCCGTTTCCGTCAGAAAAACAGGGAGATCAATGTCCCGACCGCGTTCAACAATGAGCCGATACGCTTCATTGAAGACGAGCGAAGAACCTACTACCGCCTCAACCTTAGCTATAAGCTGAACAAGACCATCACCCTGCGCAGCCGTGTGGAGTATGCACGCTACCGAAGGGCCGACCGCGATGTGGAGCAGGGCTTCATGATGTTCCAAGACATCATCTATAAGCCGCTGAGCTTCCCGCTCTCCTTCTCCACACGCCTTGCCTACTTCGACACCGAAAGCTATAACACCCGCATCTATGCTTTTGAGAATGACGTGCTTTACGCCTTCTCGTTCCCGGCCTACTTCAACAAGGGAATGAGGATGTATGCCAACATCCGTTGGGACATCACGCGCAGCATCAGTGTTTGGCTTCGGGTCAGCAACCTGTTCTACCACGACCGCGATGAGATCGGCAGCGGGATGGAACTCATAGACGGCAAGAACAGAACGGACATCAAGGCGCAGGTGCGGTTCAGGATATGATGTGAGGCATCTGCCCCATCTATATTTGCCGCCCTTACTACCCAGGGATGCTATCGTTTGAGAACACCGAGACGGCCTTTGCCAACCGCAGCGATGCTGACCTGAAGCGGGCTGAACTGCTGTTCAGACTGGTGGGCAATGATGCCCTTGTGCGGACCGGAAAATCGGCACTCCACGTTGCCATGGCCCTGCGACTGCCCATTACAGGCATCATCAAAAAAACGGTTTTCAATCATTTCTGCGGAGGCGAGACCGTGGCCGATTGTGAGGGCACTATTCAGAACCTGTATGACGGATGCGTCCACACGCTGCTCGACTATAGTGCCGAAGGCAAGGACAACGAAGATGATTTCGACCGAACCGTGGGCGAGGTCATCAACACCATTATCAGAGCCAAGACCGATAAGCGCATTCCTTTCGCAGTTTTCAAATGTTCGGGAGTGGTCAGTGCCAAACTTTTAGAGAACAAGACCATCGGTGTGGCCCTCAAACCAGCAGGGCAGCGGGCATGGGACCGTGGTCTGGCCCGCATCCGCACCATCGTTCAGACCGCTGCGGACAACGATGTGCCTGTGATGGTAGATGCCGAGGAGACCTGGCTGCAAGGTGCGGTTGACCGATTGGTGATGGCGCTGATGGAGGAGTTCAACATCGGCAGGGCGGTGGTGCTCAACACTTACCAGATGTATTGCCACGATCGCCTCGACTATCTGAAAAGCACGCACCGCATCGCACAGGAAAAAGGCTTCATACTCGGTGTGAAACTGGTGCGCGGGGCATACATGGAGCAGGAACGCGAGCGCGCAAAGCGCAAAGGCAGACCATCGCCCATCCACGCCACCAAGGCCGACACCGATGCTGCCTACGATGCAGCCCTGGCCTATTGTATTCAACACCTCGACACAGTGCATCTGGTCTCTGGCACCCACAACGAACGCAGTTCGCTCTACCTCACAGAGCTGATGGAAAGCAACGGCTTGCAGCGTGATGATAAGCGGGTGTTTGCAGCGCAACTCTATGGCATGAGCGACAACATCAGCTTCAATCTTGCCAGCGAGGGCTACAACGTGGTGAAGTACGTGCCCTACGGCCCGGTGAGGCTGGTGATGCCCTATCTGATCCGCAGGGCAGAGGAGAACACCTCGGTCTCCGGGCAGATGGGCCGCGAACTTTCTCTCATTGTGAAAGAGCAGCAGCGCAGGCGCGGCCAGCGATGAAACCCGTGGTCCAAGCGGCCTGAAAGTTGAAGCCGCCCGTAATACCGTCAATATCCAGCACCTCGCCCGCAAAATGAAGGCCCGGAAGCATACGACTCTCCATCGTGGCCAGATCGACACTTTCGAGCGAGACCCCACCGCAGGTCACGAACTCCTCTTTGAAGGTGGTCTTGCCCTTGGCGCGGTATACATCGTTCACCAGCAGATTCACCAGCCTGTTCATCGGTTTCCCTTGAATGTCGGCCCATCGCGTGGCGGGATTGATGCCCGACTTATCGAGCAGAAAGACCCAAAGCCGTGAGGGCAGCCGGGTCGGGTTGCCGTTCGCCATCTGTTTCTCCGGATGCGCTGCGCGAAAATCGCCCAATAGGGCACGTGCCTGCTCCTCGGTGTGCTCATGCAGCCAATTGACCTGCACGGAGAATGCGTAATCCGTCTCCTTTAGAAGGCGGGCACCGAATGCCGAAAGTCGCAGAATGGCAGGACCGCTCATGCCCCAATGCGTAATGAGCAGTGGCCCCTCGCTGCTCAGTTTTGTCCCTTGAATGCGCACGCTGACAGGATTCGCCACCACGCCCATTAGTGAAGTGATCTGCTCCTCAGGCATATTGAACGTGAAAAGTGACGGCACAGGCGACTCAATACGATGACCCAGCTCCTCCAGCCATCGGTATGCCTCCATCTTAGGGCTGCCACCAGAGGTGATGATAACACGGTCAGCCGCAAGCACCCCACCCTCTGCCATACTGAGCTCAAACCCATTCTCCTTGGGAATGATGCCTCTTACTGCGGAATTCCTTCTGACAACAATACCCAGGCTTTGCGCCTCGCCCATAAGGCAGTCGATGACCGTCTGCGATGAGTCGGTGACGGGAAACATGCGACCATCGGCCTCGGTCTTCAGCGTCACACCACGCTCTGCGAACCAACGCACCGTGTCCAGCGGGCCGAATTGACCGAAGCATTTCCTCAGTGACTTCCCTCCTCTCGGATAATGTGAGATGAGCCGTGCCAGATCGGTGACAGACGTGGTCACATTGCAGCGACCTCCGCCAGAGACCCTGACCTTGGCAAGCACCTTGTCGGTCTTCTCCAATAGGACGACCGATGCCTCTGGATGCAAGGATTTGCAAGTGATGGCTGCAAAAAACCCGGCCGCTCCTGCCCCAACAACCACTACATCATGCTTGCCTCCACTCATCTCACCACATGCCTGAAATGATGCGACTGCCCTTTTACATCCAACACACGGATCAGGTACATGCCCGACCGCAACGGCAATGCAATGTCCTCGCCTGAAAGCGCAGCTGCGCTATGGACATGTCTGCCATCAACGGAGAAAACCTCGATGTGAAGCCGGTCTTGTGTCTTGCCCTCATTGCGGAGCAACACCGCACCGTCACTCGGGTTCGGCAGTAGCGACCATGGTCCGGCACCGCTCAGCTCAGACCCACCGAGACAAATTCCCGCCTGCACAGTAACGGAATCCGAGGCAGCACAGCCATTCTCATTGAAAACCGTCACATGGAGCAAGTGCGGTATGGTGTCCTGCGGCAAGAACCCGGCAGATAGGCCAGTGCTACCATCCCACCACAGCAGGTCAGCGAACTGAGGCGCGACCGTGAGGTAAAAGCCGGATCCCACACACACTGCCGTGTTGGGCGATACATCCAGCCCGATCTCCGGGTCGAATGCGGGAAAGAAACTTGCCGTCAGCGTGTCAGACCATCCAGGGCAGCCCGTGGTGTCCACCAATGTGGCATGAACGGTCTGTGTATCATCAGCACCCATGAGATTCAACATCAATCCGTCATGGCCGTTCTGCCAAATAGCGGAAGACGGAGCCGGCTGTAGCACGAAGCTGAGCTGGCCCTCGCCACAAAGCATTGTGCCGTCCAGCGGTTGAACCTGTGAATGGATGGGAATGCAGAGCCTCGCCAAGAAGCTGTCGTAAAGACCGCCCGCGTAGCTTGACTGGAACGCATCACTGGAGGTCACGCCCGACTGGCTTCGGGTCATTCCACCAATCACCGCGTGGTCTGTGAGCGGGTCCACGGCCACATCGTGGGCAATGTCCAGCAGCGGGCCGCCCAGATAGGTCCCCCACAGGTAGTGACCATCAGCATCAAAAGAAAAGAGAATGGCATCATACTCCCCGGCAGGCTGGGGCTGGAAGGCCATTGGCGAGGCGATGTTCTCGGCACTCTCCGACTGACCGGCCACAAGCAGGTTGCCACTTGCCGTCACCTTGATGGCGTGAAGGTATTCCACCCCTCCCCCACCGACATAAGTACCCCAAACCCTCGTTCCATCAGGTGCGAAACGGGCGAGGAAACCATCATCAATGCTGCCCGGCTGCGACTGGTGTGACCCGGCTGTGGCAATGCCCGTGGGACTCTCTGTGTCTCCCGCAAGTGCGACCGACCCGTCCGGCAGCAAGGTGATGGCATTGGCCCTGTCCCCGCCCTGACCACCGATATAAGTGCCCCATAGCTTTTGACCGGAGGCAGAGTACTTCACCAAAAAAGCATCCAACCCTCCTCCATTCTGCGGTTGATGTGACATAGGAGTGCTGATGCCAGCCGTGCTGGAGGTGACGCCACATACATAGATGTCATCGCTTGCATCGACCGCGATACCCCATCCCTCATCGAACCATCCCCCGAAATAAGTGCCCCACATCTGAAAACCATCGGTTGTGAATTTGGCGATGAAGCCGTTCTCATTGCCTGGCAGCACAGTCAGGTCAGTGGAGATGCCTGTCGCGCTTCGCGTGTGGCCCGTGACCACGGGATTGCCGAAAGAGTCGAGGGCTATATCGGCAATGAAGTCGTGGCCCTCGCCACCGAAATAGGTGCACCAGATGAGCTGGCCCTGCATATCGAATTTAGCGAGAAAAGCGTCATCGGCACTGGCGGGCAGCGACTGATGCACCCCAGGCGTGCCGAGAGTGTTACTAAAGGTGCTGCCCCCGATGTACAGGTGCCCGCTGGACTCATCGAGACGCAGCGCATAGCAGCGGTCTGCAGCATTTCCCCCGAAATAGGTGCCCCAGATCTTCTGCCCGTCTGAACTGTACTTCATTAAAAAACAGTTTTGAAAACCGACAAGCGTTCCTTGGTATGCCCCTGAAGTGGCGATGTTGGAAGTGCTGGTGGTGAATCCCGTGGAGTAGATTTCACCCGATGCGTTCGCTGCAACGCGGTAGAGCTCATCTCCACCGCTTCCTCCGGCATAGGTCGACCATAGTAGCTGCGGGGCGGGGTCAATCAGCAGATGTGCACCATCGGGCCACTCCCCGGCATAGTCGAACGAAAGCCGCGATGCCGCACAGTCCCAGACCGGGGTCACCTCCACCTCTTGACAATCTTCTTCCGAACAGATGAAACTCGCTGGGATGCGCTCCACCATTTCTCCAAAACGGGTCGATAGCTTCAGCGCACCTCCCTCATCCAAGAAGCCTGATGCGCCATAGAAAAGGAGAGCCACCCGATCCAACGCCTCACGACTCCGGCAGATCACATCGTATTTGAATCTTCCCTCGGAAGAAGAAAAACGGATGTCCACTCCAGGATAGACCTCGCGGTAGGTCACTTCATCAAAGACCTCGGCAGCACCACGTAAGTGACCGCCCAGAAAGTAACTATTCGTGTTCCGTATCTCCCCTTCGAGCACTTCCCCTCTCCATTCACTTCCTCGGAAATCAATATCAATTCTGTGAAAATTCATTTGGAACGAGCCATCCTTTTCGGAATGTCTGCGTCTCTCAGTCGCATGAAGCTGATAAGAAAAGCCGTTCTCTCTGAGCAATACTGTAAATCCCTCGTTCTCATGGACAAAAAGCACATCAGGACGGGGATTGCCGAAGCCATCATGCACCTGACCGACATTGCGCTCGAAGGCGCTCACGTTCAAAACTTGTGCAAGTACGATGATAAGAATCAAGCTCTGACTGACGATATTTCGATACCATTGCAAGGCCAACTTCATTCCCCAAAATTAGCGGCTGGCATGTTCACCCCTTTTGCACAACCCCATTTCGTCTCATGAGTGCTCTTTGGCGATATCTGCTTCTTTGGCTTTGGTTGCCACTGCTGGTCTTGCCAATGTCTTCGTATGCCTGTTCCCCGTGGTCCAACATGACAGTGAACTGGCAGGTGGTAGGCAACCAGCTTCAGATCAACCTTACGAGTCTGACCGCCTATCAGTGTTGTTATACCGCAAGGATCGAGGTTCGCTGCGCATCTCAAAACCTTACGGGAAGTCATACGCATTCTTCAAATCAGGTCTGCAAGGGATCAGGCTCAGGGTCTTTCAGTTCATGGAACACCCCAGAGCCCTACAACATGGTCACTGTTGATCTGAGCCAGTATTGTCCGGGAACAGAGTTGAAATGGCGTGCCCGCGAGCAGGGGCCTGACGGGTTCGGCCCTTACACCGCCACGTACAGCTTCACCGTTCCCGGCACGCCCGGTTCGCTTTCCGCCAATGTGACAGCCAACCCCACAGGGGTCTGTCCCGGTGGATGCACCACACTGACGGCTTCCTCCACAGGCTCCTGCGGCTCGGAGACCTACAGCTGGTCGAGCGGAGGCACTGGCACTACCACCACGGTGTGCCCCAGTCAGACCACGACCTATACTGTTACGGTGACAGACCCCGGTGATGCTTGCGGTGGCGGGGGAACGACCACCGCAGATGTGACAGTAAGCATGGACCCACCCCCGGTGGCAGGCACAGCATCCGTGGCACCAACCGATGTGTGTCCGGGCGAATCGACCACACTCACCCTCACCGGCCATACAGGCGACTTACAGTGGCAGGGTTCACCCACCGGAGCTGCACCGTGGACGGACATCCCTGGCGCGACAGGCACGACCCTCACCATTCCCGATGTGACGGCATCGGCATCGTTCCGGGCCGAGGTGTCCAATGCGTGCGAGAGCGTGCAGTCGAACGTGGTGACGGTGAACCTGCTGCCACTGCCTGCGGTGGATTTCAGCTTCGTGGAGGCCTGTGTTGGCGTGGCAACCCAGTTCACTGACCTGACACCGGCTGGCACAGCCGCTTCGTGGTCATGGGATTTCGGGGTGGCAGGCGAAAGTTCCACCTCGCAATCGCCTTCATTCACCTACGACCAGTTGGGGCAGTACGATGTCACTTTGGAAGTGACAGGAACCAACGGATGTGTAAGCAGCGTGACGAAACAGGTCGGCACTTATGCCGCGCCAACGGCTGGTTTCACAGCAACCACGGTATGCGTGGGCCAGCCGATGGATTTCACCGATACCTCCACTGATAATGTGGGCACTGTGAACACATGGGATTGGGACTTTGACGGACTTGGGCAGTCGGCATTGCAGAATCCGCAATTCACCTTCACGACAGCGGGAACATTCACGGTTGGACTGACCGTAACCTCGAACCTCAACTGTTCAGATGATTTTCAGGCAGATGTGACGGTGCTGCCCGGCCCTGTGGCTGACTTTTCTTGGGATGATGTCTGTCTTGGAAGCAGTACGTCCTTCGCTGACGCGTCCACAGTGTCGGGCGGTGGCACTGTTGCATCCTGGGATTGGGATTTTGGGGATATGGGAAATGCATCGGATCAGGACCCGGTCCACACCTACGGCACAAGTGGGCAATTTGATGTGACGCTCACCGTGGAATCCGCCTCGGGATGCAGCAACTCGGTGACGCAGCAGGTGAATGTTTACGACCTTCCAACAGCGTCATTCACTGCGGAGGATGTCTGTGAGGGTGGAGTGGTCATTTTCACCAACACCTCGACAGCGGCCAGTTCATATCAATGGGACCTCGGTGACAACACGGAAGTGACCGACCAGATTCCTGACCCGCATACTTATGCTACGCATGGAACTTTCAATATCGAACTCATTGTCTTCAGCGGACTGGGGTGCAGCGACATGGTCACCGGCACTGTATCGGTGTTTCCGGCCCCCATTGCCAACTTCACATTCGACACGGTGTGTTTTCCCTCACCGACCACATTCACCGACCTGAGTACCATAGGCGCAGGTGGTGTGATTTCTGGTTGGGACTGGAAATTCGGAGACACCAACATGGATCTTGTGAACCAGAACCCTGTTCACACCTATGCACAGTGGGGAGACTATGAGGTGACACTGACCGTTACCACCGCAGACGGCTGTGCGGACGAGGTGGTGATCGGGCCCGCAAGGGTGCATCCACGTCCTTTGGCCGTGTTCAGGAACAACATTGCCAACTGCCTTGGGGAGACCACATCATTCTCAGACATGAGTGCCTTGGAGAATGCACCTGATGACTTCATCGACTCTTGGGATTGGAATTTCGGAGATGGGAGTTCGTCCACTGAGGCCGGACCCGATCATGATTACCAAGCTGATGGGATTTTCCCTGTGACACTTACCGTTACCAGTAATCATGGCTGCGAGAGCTCCGTGACCCACGATGTGGAGATCTACCCGCTACCATCGGTGGACTTCAGCGTGGACACGACTGCTGGCTGCCAGCCCTTCGGGGTGCAGTTCTTGGACGGGACCATCGTGCCACCACCCTACAACATCGCCTCGTGGGAATGGGATTTCGGTGATGGCAGTGGTACCTCGGGCAGTCAATTCCCCACACACACATTCAATGACCCGGACCTGCTGCCCAATGCCATCGGCCAGTTTGATGTGACGCTCACAGTCACCTCAGGCAACGGGTGCGTATCCTCGCTCACTAGAACCAATTATATCAGCTGCCACCCCAAGCCCACTGCCTATTTCCAAGTGTCACCACCGGAGGCCGACCTGACCTTTGCCAATTTCACCGTGACCGATGCGTCAAGCCCGGATGTGGCGACATGGAACTACACCACCGGAGACTGGGGAAGCTACAGCACTTCATCCTTTCAACACACCTACACCGATACTGGCTATTTCACGGTTACACAGCTCGTGAGCACGGAGTTCGGATGTCAAGACACCATTGAGACCGTGATCCGCGTGAACCCGGAATTCTTCTTTTACATCCCCAACACCTTCACCCCGAATAATGACGGGGACAACGACACCTTCTTCGGCACTGGAGTGGGCGTGGTAGATTATCAAATGGTGATCTATGACCGCTGGGGGGCGCAGGTCTTCGAATCCGGGGATATGGATCTGCATTGGGACGGAACCAAGGACGGACGGCAGGTGCAGATCGGTGTTTATACCTACATGATCACCGTGGTGGATGTGAAGGGCGAGCCTCATTACTACGTAGGGCACGTGAACCTGATGCGCTGACAGAGCAACCCGCTCCAAGCCTTTCGTCTTCCTTGGGCGGGGCGGTCTCATTGATTTTGCCGACTTTCAACCCCTCGTTCAAACCTTCAAAGTGCTACGTCAACTCAGTCTAAATATCGGGATAGTGCTTTTGGGCCTGTCCAGCGCGCTGGGGCAGACCACCAAGGGAACGGAGTTTTGGTTCAGCTACATCTACAACCTGGTCCAGGCAGACCCACAGGTCTATATATCAGCAGAGACCAACGTAACAGGTGTTGTTGAGATCCCGGGGATAGGATTTACGGCCAATTTCGCTGTCAATGCAGGAACCACGCAACCAGTGACGCTTCCTGCCAATGCCATCGTACCCTATTCTGAAGGACTTCACCAACTTGCCGTGCGTGTGGAGGCCTGCGACTCTGTGACTGTCTATGCCGTCTTCCCAGCCTCCTTCTCTTCGGATGCGACCGTGGTTTTCCCGAAGAACTCGTTGGGAAGTGAGTACCGTGTGCTGAACATGACCGGCAGTCCTAATGATTGGGGCGATGCCGCACAGATCGTGGCAACAGAGGACAATACCGTGATCGAGATCACACCGAGCGTCAACACGGGGGGCGGCAGACCGGCCGGAGTGCCTTTCACAGTGACGCTGAACCGAGGCGATGTCTATCAGCTTACCCATCCACCCACCAATGCAGACCTTACCGGCACAAGGATCGTGGGAATGAACGTGGGCGAGTGCAAGCCTTTCGGAGTGTTCTCCGGGTCGCAGTGCATCAATATAGGCAACTGCACCGCGTGCGACCAGATCTACGACATGCTCATCCCCAATTCCAACCTCGGCCATAACTACGGCTTGGTGCCGTTGGCAGAGAAGGGGCAGACCATTTACCGGGTGATGGCCATAGAGAATGGCACCCAAGTGTCGGTGGACGGCAATGTGGTCGCCACACTCAACGCAGGACAGTTCCATCAGTTTCAGAACAATACGTTCTCCTACCTATCATCGACCGCACCGGTGATGGTTTCGCAATTTGCACGAGGTGTGAGCTGCGACAACACGGGCGACCCCTTCAAGGTGTCCATCTTCCCCATTGAGCAATCCATCAACCGCATCACTTTCAATGCACTACAGACCCCGGTGGTCAACAACTTCTGGGTGAATATCGTGTCGCCCACTGCCGAAGTGGGAACCGTGACATTGGACGGGGCCAACATAGGTGCTCAGTTCACCCCATTCCCTTTCAACGCCCAGTACAGCTATGCGCGCATCAACATCCCTGTTGGTGATCATACGCTCGATTCCCGTGCGGGTATCCTTGCCACGGTATATGGTTGGGGCGGTGCCGAATCTTTCGGATACTGCGCAGGGGCCTCGATGAAAGACCTGACCAACGATTTCAGCATCGCCACCACCCCTGCTTGCGCTGGCGAGACCGTCACCTTCACTGCTGTGACCGACCCTGCCACCATCGACTACATCTGGGACTTTGGTGACGGCACACCTCCCCAGAACGGGGTTGCCATCACACACGCTTATGCTCAGAACGGAGCCTATACCGTGACCCTTACCAAGGTGAAGAACAACCAATGCGACATCAACATCACCAAGCCGATGGATGTGATCGACCCGCCCATCAGCATCAGGCAGAATGACACCACGCTGTGCCTCGGCCAGTTCATCGACCTGATTGTTCCGGTGAATGAGCCTTTTGAGGTACCAAGGGTCAATGGCTGCGGGGATACCATCAGCGTGGAGATCATCGTGGAATATGACAGCATATACTGGAGCACGGGCGCAGTGGGCGACAGCATACGCCTCTTCCCTACCACCGACACGGTCATCTATGTTTTCGGGGAAAAATTTGACAGCGACTGCATTGCCCGCGACTCCATCATCATCCGCGTGGTGGATATTGCTGCCGATCTGACCACAACCAATGTTTGTTTGCTCGATGAAGTTTGCATCCAAGACCTGAGCACGAGCACCTCAGTGCTATCGGTCACCTCATTTTTCATCAACGATTCGCTGGTGGGACAAGGAGACCCGGACGCCTGCTTCCTCTACCATACGGCAGGGCTCCATGAGGTGAAAGTGGTGGTGAACGACCCATCCGGATGCGCGGACTCGGCAGCCATGCCATTGACCATCTACACCCATCCCATCGCAGACTTCTCACTTGCCAATGCGTGTGAGACGGACTCGGTCATCTTCACATCGGCTGCTGACGGCAATGGATATCAGATAGCCGATTTCCTTTGGGATTTCACATCCAATGGAATCATCGACCAAGAGGGCAGCGAGACGGGCCATGTGTACACAGACGCAGGCACTTTCGAGGTGCGCCACATCACCATCAATGAATACAGCTGCGCTGACACCCTCATCGACACCATCATCATCCACCCGATGCCACAGGTCGATTTCGATGCTCTCAGCGTTTGTTTGAATGATACCACGCGATTCTCAGATCTGAGCAGCATCATCACCGGTAGCATTGTCCAATGGGATTGGGATTTTGGAGATGCAGGGATTTCTTCAGAGCAATCTCCGACTCATCTGTACGGGGCGCCTGGTGCTTTCAACGTGATATTGACACTGACCTCAGACCAGAACTGTATCCGCGCATCAGCAGACACCGTGCACGTTTGGCCATTGCCCGAGGCTGATTTCACGTTTGAAGAGGTGTGCGCCACCTTCCCCGCTGCATTCAATAACACCTCTTCCGGCTCTACCGACCATGAGTGGGATTTCGGGGACAACGGAACGAGTGTTCAGAACAGCCCGAACCACACCTACACCTTACACGGGCAATACGATGTGCAGCTCATCGCCATATCTCAGAATGGATGTCGCGACACGATAGTGCAGGAGGTCACATCTCACCCGCTGCCCATTGCCGGCTTCACCAACGACACCGTGTGCGCCATGCTGCCTACCTCGTTCACCGACACTTCCGCAGTCGATACGGGCGCGGTGGTGGCCTGGTTCTGGGATTTCGGTGACGGTGAAAGTTCCGCCCTGCAGAACCCGACCCACGTCTATCTGACAGGTGGCAACTACCTCGTGCAACTCATCGTGACCACTGACGAGGGCTGTCAGGACTCCATTACCCGCAGCGTAGTGGTGCATCCTAAGCCAATGGCCGACTTCACCTTCACAGACGAGTGCCTCGGTTTCGCCACACAGCTCAACGATGCCAGCACGGTGGCAGCCGGGTCTCAGGTTGTTCTTTTTTCCTGGGAAATGGGTGATAACGTGGGAACATCCGCAGCGGAAGACACGGCCTACATCTTCGATGACAGTGGCATCTACACCATCACTTTGGAAGTGGAGACCGACCTCGGATGCCGCGACACAGTGAGCCACGATGCGGAAGTGTTCGTACTACCCGTAGCTGCTTTCACTGTGGATGATGTGTGCGGATATGACGAAGCGGTGTTCGTCAACCAGTCCACCATCCCATCAGGCAGCATCGACAACAACCTTTGGAACTTGGACGATGGAACGGTGATGGACACCATCACCCCCGCACCGCACCTCTATGCCACACACGGCACCTACGACATCCGCCTCATCACCATAAGCGACAACGGATGCCGCGACACGGCCGATGCCGAACTGGTCATCTTCCCCGTGCCCACTGCCCTGTTCACATTCGACACGGTGTGCTTCCCCGAAATGACCTCTTTCACCGACCTGAGCACCGTGCCGGGCAACGGCACCATCGAAACGTGGTTCTGGAGGTTCGGTGACCAGAACACGAACAACACCGATCAAAACCCCCAGCACGGCTACGCACAATGGGGCGATTACGAGGTGACCCTCACCGTGACCACCGCTGACGGATGCGTGGACGACACCATCATCGCCCCAGCACGGGTGCATCCGAAGCCTTTGGCCGCATTCAGCCCCAGCATTGCGAACTGCCACGAGGACACGACTTTCTTCGAAGACCTCAGCACCCTCGACAATTTCCCACTTGACTCGCTCGTGTTGTGGCAGTGGCAGTTCGGTGACGGGGCCTCATCACCCCTGCC
Organism: uncultured Chryseobacterium sp.; assembly: GCA_964500205.1. Taxonomy (GTDB): domain Bacteria; phylum Bacteroidota; class Bacteroidia; order UBA10329; family UBA10329; genus UBA10329. The sequence goes on from CAZCNS010000008.1 coordinate 140,481, forward strand.
TTCTCCCACGCATCTTTATGGCGATGAAGGCTTCTATGATGCCACACTGACCGTGACGAGCAACCACGGCTGCACCGATTCGGTGACGCACAGCGTGGAGATCTACCCGCTGCCGAGGGTCATGTTCTCCGTGAGCGAGCAGGAGGGGTGCCAGCCTTTCACAGTGCAGTTCTACGATGAATCCAATATCCCCGTGCCCTACCAGCTCCGCTCGTGGGCATGGGACCTGGGCGACAGCACGGGAGTCGTCACTACACAGTTCCCGACACACACTTACCTCAACGACTCCTTGGGGCCGTTCGACCTTGGTATTTACACCGTGACGCTAACCGTGACAAGCATGAACGGCTGCGTGTCATCGCACACGTTCGAGGATTACATCACGGAGCATCCGAAGCCTACCGCACACTTCGATGTGGACCCCAAGCGCGAGGAGCTGCTCTTCGCACGGATGCGCGTCACCGACCTCAGCAGCCCGAACGTGACCACTTGGCTCTACGACATGGGCGACTGGACCACCTACGACATCCAGCATCCCATCCACAACTACGCGGACACGGGCGATTTTGTCATCACGCAGTTCGTGACCACCGATTTCGGATGCCGCGACACGGCCGAGTTCATGGTGCGGGTGGACCCCGAGTTCTACTTCTACATTCCCAACACCTTCACCCCGAACAATGACGGGGTGAACGACACCTTCTTCGGCACGGGTGTGGGCGTGGTGGACTACCAGATGGTGATCTTCGACCGATGGGGCGCGCAGGTGTTCGAGTCAGGCAGCATGGACCTGCACTGGGACGGCACCAAGAACGGCCGGCAGGTGCAGATCGGGGTCTATACCTACATGATCTCTGTGGTGGACATCAAAGGCGCACCGCACCAATACGTGGGAAATGTCAATCTCGTGAGGTGAGCGATGATGAGGGTATGGTAGATTGAAAACCGGCTCTCTGCCGTCCCTCTACTTGCGCAGACGTTTCACGTTCAACACATTGTGAATGATCACGGCATCGCCCTCCCTGCGATAGACGAAGATGTGGTCACGTTCGAATACCTCGCAATGGAAACCGCGCTTGGCGAGGTGAGGGAAGCGGCACACGGGGTATTTGTCTGGGAAATCGGCAAGGGTCATGGCAAAGGTTTCCATCCGGTTCAGGAAACGGGCGGCCGTGTCGGGGTATCCTTTACTGCGGATGTAAGCCGCTACTGCGCGTATGCTCCTCTCCGCCCTTGGCCGGATAATGACCTTCATTCCTCTGTGGAGAACTCTTTGCGGATGCGGGCGAAGACCGTGGTCGCATCATCCCCACCCTGCTCCCTGTCCATCGCCACGGCCAATTGCTCCAGCTCCTCGTCAGTGGCGGGCCTTCCGGGCAATGCCCAGTCGTCATCGCTGAGCGGTGCGGTAGCAACCTTCCCGCCTTTCTTGACCGTGGCGGTGATCTCCAGCTCCTTGCCCACAAGATACTTAGGGATGCGCAGCACCACCTCTACCCCTTCTGCTATGACAGTCTGCTTGAACATGCGATCAAAGGTAGCGAAACGCTTTTCGCTCAAAGACGGGGCAGTCTGTCGTTGAGAGTCTCCGAACTATTAGCTGCAGCCCACCTATTTCGCAGACTGCTCAATTTCCGATCGGCACAGTTCCAGGATATCAAGGGCCTCCTCTCGCGTGGACGCTTCGCAATAGGTACGCAGAACAGGCTCGGTGCCGGAGGGCCGAATCATGACCCAGATGCCCTCACCCAGCCAGAACTTCCATCCGTCAAAATCCTCTACATGCTCCACCTGATACTTGCCGAATGACGAGAATCCATTCGCCCTGCATCGGTCTATCACACTTTCTTTCAACGATTCAGAGATATGGAGGTCATTGCGCTCGAACGCAAACGGCCCGGTGATGTCATACACCTCCTGCACCAGTTCGCCCAGCGACTTCCCTGTGCTGGCCATCATTTCCCAGATCAGCAGACCGTTCCAGATGCCATCCCGCTCCGGGATATGGCCCTTCACAGCGATACCGCCACTCTCCTCGCCACCTGCAAGCACGTCCTCGCGCAGCATGACACCGCAGAGGTGCTTGAAGCCGATTTTCACCGTTTCAAGTTCAAGTCCATAGTGCGCACAGAGCTTGCCGATGCGCGAAACACTGCTGAAGCCCGCCCCGACCTTGCCTGTCCAACCCTTGTATTTGTGCAGATAGTGGATCAGCAGCATCAGCACATGATGACTGTCGATGTAGTTCCCCTCGTTGTCAAAAAGGGCGATTCGGTCGGCATCACCATCCACGGCCAGTCCGCAATCGACCTCCCCGTCAGACAGTTTTATCATCTCCGAGAACTCCCCCAGATTCTTGAGGATCGGCTCTGGAGGAGTGCCGTCAAACAACGGGTTCCGCTCGCAGTGCATGAACGTGATGTCCGGGAAAAGCCTCCGCATCACACCCTGCCCCGACCCGTACATGGCATCGAATGCGAACTCAAGACCGGAGTTTCGGATAGCATCAAGGTCGAATGCCGCCTCGACTTTATCAACATACAATCCCTCCAGATCCGCATGTATCAATCTACCGCGCTGGATGTAATGCTGCATGTCCACGGTGCCGAGTTCCACACCCGTCCATTCGGTGATGCGCGCCTCGATGGCCTTCACATCCTGCTCCAGCAGCGGCCCACCGAAGCTGCCTTTCAACTTGAACCCGTTGTACTCAGGCGGATTGTGGCTTGCAGTGATGATGATTCCGATGCCCGCCTCCAGCTCACGGGTGCCGAGGGAAACCATGGGTGTGGTGACCGGACCTTTTGCCAGATGGACAATAAATCCCTCGTGCAGCAGCACCTTAGCCACCGCCTCTGCAAACAACTCACCACCGAAACGGCAGTCATGCCCCACCACGGCCACCTTCGGCAGGCGCATCTGCACCACCCAGCGTGCAGTGGCCGAGGCCACCAATGCCACATTGTCAACTGTGAAGGTGTCCGCTATGATGGCCCTCCAGCCATCGGTACCGAATTTTATGGGAGAACGCATCTTTCGAGTTTGGCCGCGAAGGTACTCCCGTGTTTCAGCGAAAGCTTATCGGATATCCCACTCGGAAACAATCCATCTGAACATGGGGCTGAAATCAAGATAGTCCTGCCATCGTTGAACAAGATTTATGAAGGAGTACAAAAACTTGACTGAGAGAAATTACGCTTAGGGACTGACCTCAGATGACGCACTGCCACAACCGTCCTACTGGGAGGGGATGCCCATCTGGGTGACAGTGGTGTCTGTGCGCACAAGCCCTCCATGGACGACTCCCCGTACCTCACACCAGTGCCTTCCGAGATACTGTACCCGTTGGTTGGGGGACTGAAAGTCACCCCTTCTGTTCGCGCATCATTTCAACGACCGTCACCCCGTGTATCTGACCGGTCACCCATAGCCGCAGCACCTCAGCGCCTACCACTTTCTGCTGCTCAAATGGTAGCAGAGCTGCTTGCAGCTTCAGCAGGGCAGCCTCCCTCTCTGGCCTGTGGAATTCGTTGCGGTGCGTGTCCAGCCAACCATAAATCACCTCCATCATCCTGAAGGTGGGCATGTGACGCCTGAAGTTACGTCTGTTGCCGCGCAGGTAAAGATCGAAGTTACCCATATCGTCCTTTTCCATCAACAGCATGAGCCGGAACATACGGGCAGTGCTCTGCAGGTCCAGGCGAGATGCGCACCTGCCCTTGTCGCGGATGCGGTTGAAATACCTCAGTGCATGTTTGGAATGGCCCATGATGAGATGGGCTATACCGAGATTGTAAAGCAACGCCAGCTCGCGGCTTTCGGACATCGAGGAGCTGAACCGTTCCAAGCCCCGATTCACAGTAGCCTCGCGGGCAATGACATCCTCCGGTCGTGTGGTGTTGAGGTAGTAGAGCTGATACTGCAGCTCAATGTCGCAGAATGCGCTCATCTCTGCCCGCCTGCCATTCATGGGCAATTTCTCCAATCGGGCAAGGAGCCCGGGTATCGGTTCCAGTCGCCCCGCAGTGATAAGCAGGCCGGTCAGATTGCTCAAAGCCTCGTGATACAGGTGCGGCAGGTAGGCCATGCGAGCCGGGCAGCTTTCCCAGAGCGAGACACACCGCTGCAGATGCTCCAAGGCCGTATCCCGTTCATCGGTACACTGTGCATAGTAAGCCTTGATATTCTCAAACCTGAGCTGCGCGGGCACGGACAGCGCCAGGGCCGAATCGGTCATCAGTTCATCGTCCATCAGCCTGTCTATCTGTCTGCGCACCTCAGGGTCATCGGCCCGATAGTATCTGGTGAGCAGGTCGGCCATGCGGTCATTTATCTGCGTGTAGCGCATCAGGTTGGTCAGCTGAGTCATCAACTCATCCAAGCAGCGCCAGTTGTCCTCGGTCTCCCGTTCATATCTGCCTTTGGGCAGTGCCTTGTAGAGCATTCTCAGATGCTCACGGAGTGCAAGCTGCGCGTGCAGGTCATGCACCTCCTCGGCCACACGCAGACCTGTGAGTGCTGCGTCCAGCGCCCTGACCTTGAGATTTCTGTCCAACAACATGCGCGATTCCTCAAAATGCTGCCATGGGTCCGGGCCTTGGGGTGGCGACCCCAGCAGAAAAGACATCAACGCCTTGTGCATGAGGTGGCGCTCGCGGTAGAGCGCACGGGCATAAGGGGAGGTGTCGGGCGATTTCACAGAACGGCCCTCGCTCTTCTGTGTCCCGTCCTGCAAGCTGTTGAACAGCCTTAGCCGCTCTACCTTCCATTTCGAGCCTTGGAAAAAATCGGTCTTTCGAAAAAGTTGGGCCTCAACCGAAGAAAGTACACCTGTAAGTTCTTGAAGAAAGTCCCGTCTCATAAAGTTTCGCGTGATCTCAAGGTGCAAATATGGGCTCGCATCGACCGAAGAAACGCATGAAAGATGGCTGATCGGTGGAGAAAATGTTCCGTTGGTTTGTTGGTGTTTGGATGAATCGACCATGAACACTACCGCTGAGCGCAGGCCCAATTTGCTCTCGACCACTGTTCCCACCCCTTCGGACAGCATATCCCTCACGGTCGGCCACCTGAGTCCCGGCCTATACACCTTGCGGCTTCACGCCTCGGAGCAACCTCTCTCGAACCTCAAACTCATAATCCGTTGATGAGACACTTCATAGCCCCATTGATAATTGCACTGGTGCACGGCCACATGGCAGATGCACAGCACATCACCTTCGAGCGCAGCCACGACTACGGCTATGCCGAGGCGGCCAATGCCGTCATACAGACTGCTGATGGCGGCTATCTCATGGCGGGACGGCAGGGCATCGCCCCGTTCTATGCCGAAGGACTGCTGATTAAGACCGATGCGTACGGTATGGAGCAATGGCATAACCTGTTCTGGGCGGGCAGCGATACCTACATCCGTGGTGTGGATGCAGTAAGGGACAGCATAGGCGCAGGCTACGTGCTCACAGGCATGCATGGGAAGCAGGGAATGGGCGACAACATCTTCCTCGCCCGCACGGATGAGTATGGTGACACGCTATGGCTCAGGAGCTTCGGCACGGTGGACTATGACAGCGGTTGGAGAGTGAAGTCCATCCCCGACACGGGATACGTCATCGCCACTACCTGGGGGGTGCATGCCAAGCTTGTACGCACCGATCTGATGGGCGACACGGTGTGGGTGAGCACATTCCTGCCAGAGGGTGCGGACTATGCCGAGTTCAGGGAGGTGTCGTTGGATGGGGAGGGCGGTTTCTATGCCTGCGGCACGGCCCATTACCCCGATATTGAGCGACAGCACACGCTCTATGTGGTGCGGATGGACGCCTATGGCAACCCGCTTTGGGAGCGGCTGTTCGGAGGGGCGGAGCACGACCAGGGCACGGCCGTGGCCACCATACCCGGGGGCGGGGTCTATGCCGCAGGCTTCACATGGAGCTTCGGGGCGGGGCATTACGACATGTACCTCATAAGACTGACCGAGGACGGGGACACGCTGTGGACAACGACCGTTGGCACAGCGAACGAGGAAACCGCCTCGCGGGTCATGGCCTTGGCTGATGGAGGTGCAGTCCTTGCCGGGACCGCATACGCAGGCACTCCCCCACAGGGACAGTACCAGTACATGCTTTCCCGGATAGGGGATGATGGTGAACTGCTTTGGTCAGAGCAGTTCGGAAGGCCCGACCAGCACAGCATGTACAACTACGGTGCATGCCTTGCCGATGATGGCGGCCATGTCATCTGCGGGGCCTCCCATTTTGAGGCGCACCTCATCAAGACAGACCCGCAGGGGCGAATCGTGGGGATAGATGATCCAGTGACAGGGAGCGAAGCACCCCTGCTATACCCCAATCCCGCCACAGATGTGTGCCATGTCCGCTTTCCCCCGTCATGGGCCACTGCGAGCATGGCAAGCACTGATATCGTCAACATGGTAGGTGCCACCGTGCTCTCGACCACTGTTCCCACGCTTTCGGGCAGCATATCCCTCGCGGTGGGCCACCTGAGTCCGGGCCTATATACCGTGAGGCTCCGCACATCGCAACATCCACTCTCATCCCATAAACTCATAATCCGTTGATGAGATACTTCATAGCCCCTTTGATGATTGCACTGCTGCACGGCCACATGGCAGATGCCCAGCACATCACCTTCGAGCGCAGCTACGACTACGGCTATGCCGAGGCGGCCAATGCCGTCATACAGACTGCTGATGGCGGCTATCTCATGGCGGGACGGCAGGGCATCGCCCCGTTCTATGCCGAAGGACTGCTGATTAAGACCGATGCGTACGGTATGGAGCAATGGCATAACCTGTTCTGGGCGGGCAGCGATACCTACATCCGTGGTGTGGACGCAGTAAGGGACAGCATAGGGGCGGGATATGTGATCACAGGTACGCATGGACACATGGGCATGGGTACAAACATCTTCCTTGCCCGCACGGATGAGTATGGTGACACGCTATGGCTCAGGACTTTCGGGTCTGTGAATTATGATGCCGGTTGGAGAGTGAAGTCCATTCCCGACACGGGCTACATAATCGCGACCGGCTGGGACATACACGCAAAGCTTGTGCGCACCGATCTAGTCGGTGACACGATGTGGGTGGGCGCATTCCTGCCAGAGGGTGCGGACGGGGCGGAATTCAGAGCGGTGTCGTTGGACGGGGAGGGCGGTTTCTATGCCTGCGGCACTGCTCACTTCCCCGATCCCGAACGAGAGAACATGCTGTATGTAGTGAGGGTGGACGCCCATGGCAACCTGCTGTGGGAACGTTGGTTCGGTGGCCCTGAGAACGACCAGGGCACAGCCGTGGTCACCATACCCGGGGGCGGGGTCTATGCCGCAGGCTTCACGTGGAGCTTCGGGGCGGGGCATTACGACATGTACCTCATAAGACTGACCGAGGACGGGGACACGCTGTGGACAACGACCGTTGGCACAGCGAACGAGGAAACCGCCTCGCGGGTCATGGCCTTGGCTGATGGAGGTGCAGTCCTTGCCGGGACCGCATACGCAGGCACTCCCCCACAGGGACAGTACCAGTACATGCTTTCCCGGATAGGGGATGATGGTGAACTGCTTTGGTCAGAGCAGTTCGGAAGGCCCGACCAGCACAGCATGTACAACTACGGTGCATGCCTTGCCGATGATGGCGGCCATGTCATCTGCGGGGCCTCCCATTTTGAGGCGCACCTCATCAAGACAGACCCGCAGGGGCGAATCGTGGGGATAGATGATCCAGTGACAGGGAGCGAAGCACCCCTGCTATACCCCAATCCCGCCACAGATGTGTGCCATGTCCGCTTTCCCCCGTCATGGGCCACTGCGAGCATGGCAAGCACTGATATCGTCAACATGGTAGGTGCCACCGTGCTCTCGACCACTGTTCCCACGCTTTCGGGCAGCATATCCCTCGCGGTGGGCCACCTGAGTCCGGGCCTATATACCGTGAGGCTCCGCACATCGCAACATCCACTCTCATCCCATAAACTCATAATCCGTTGATGAGATACTTCATAGCCCCTTTGATGATTGCACTGCTGCACGGCCACATGGCAGATGCCCAGCACATCACCTTCGAGCGCAGCTACGACTACGGCTATGCCGAGGCGGCCTACGCAGTGATACAGACCGCTGATGGCGGATACCTGATGGGCGGGCGGCAGGGCTTCGCCCCGTTCTATTCCGAAGGACTGCTGATAAAGACCGATGCGCACGGCATCGAGCAGTGGCACAACACGTTCTGGGCGGGGAGCGACACCTACATCCGCGGGGTGGACGCTGTGAGGGACAGCATTGGCGAAGGGTACGTGATCACAGGTGTCCATGGGCACATGGGCATGGGGGCGAATGTGTTCCTCGCCCGCACGGACGAGTTCGGTGACACGCTCTGGCTCAAGACCTTCGGCACGGTGGACTATGACAGCGGCTGGAGGGTGAAGTCCATCCCCGACACGGGATACGTCATTGCCACCACCTGGGGGGCTACACAGGCCCGGCTTATGCGCACCGACCTGATGGGCGACACGGTGTGGGAGAAGACATTCTTGCCGGAGGGGGCGGACGGGGCGGAATTCAGAGCGGTGTCGTTGGACGGGGAGGGCGGCTTCTATGCTTGCGGTACGGTACATTTCCCCGACCCTGCCCGGGAGAACATGCTCTACGTGGTGCGGGTGGACGCCCATGGCAACCTGATCTGGGAGAAGTGGTTAGGAGGCCCAGAGAATGACATAGGCACGGCCGTGACCACCATCCCCGGTGGCGGGGTCTATGCCGCAGGCTTCACGTGGAGCTTCGGGGCGGGGCATTACGACATGTACCTCATAAGACTGACCGAGGACGGGGACACGCTGTGGACTACCACTGTGGGGTCTGCGTTTGAGGAAACAGCGGTGCATGTGCTTTCAACCAATGACGGAGGAGCGGTGCTTGTGGGCACCGGGTCATCCGGCCCAGGTGTGCTCGGCCAGTACGGCCTCATGATCGCCAAGGTTGATGGTTCGGGGGAACTGCTCTGGACGAAGAGGCACGAACGCGATGATCAGGAGTCCATGCACGGGACAGGTGGCGTTCAGACCCATGACAATGGTTTTGCCATCTGTGGCAGGGGCCACGGGCTTGCTTACCTCATCAAGACGGATGACACGGGGAGTGTGGTGGGAATTGACGGGACCGTTGGCGATAGCGAACTGCCGGGCCTGCACCCCAACCCCGCCACTGAGTTCAGCATCATCACCTTCCCGGCCTCATGGTCTGCAAAGGGGCAGTTGACCGTCACCGTGCTGGACATGGCGGGCAAGGCGGTATTCTCCACCGATTCCCGTTCGGGGTCTAACCATGTTGTGCTGCCCGTCTCTCATCTTAGTCCCGGCATGTATGTGGCAAGTATTCACACATCGGGACAGCAACTCTCAAATCTCAAATTCATAGTCCGTTAACCAAAACCCAAAAACCATGAGAAAATCAGCCCTACTTCTAACGCTCGGCCTCTGCACTGCGGTGCAGACCAGTGCCCAGCACCCGCAGCAGCACCGCATGATGCTGCCCACGCAGAACATCGACTTCTACTTTGATTGTCAGTATGACTCGGATACTTGTGACACTCCAAACCCACTGCCATGAAAAACCTAATCCTTTCCTCATTTATATTGTTGCTGGCCTTCGGCTGCGCAACTGCTCAGGAATCCTACCGCTCCGTGTTCGGGGAGCAGCAGACCTCGTGGAACATAACGGGGTATGGTCAAACAATTGTAGCGGAGTCCTTTCACACCGATAGTTTTTCGATTGCTGGTGACACGATACTCAACGGTCTCACTTCAAAGCTATTGAAGAAATATTCGAGTTTCAACGATGGTCAATGGACAGATATGGGATTCATTTACCTCGTTCGTGAGGATACTACCTCAGGGATGGTCTGGGTGAGTTATCCCTTGTGGGAATCACCGCACCTTGTTCAGGACATGTCACTTACGGAGGCGGACAGTTTCTACCTGGCTGGAGTGTTCGAATGGGCGCATGTGGACACCATCTACCTTGACAATGAGGGACGGAAGGTTATTGAATTGGATTACATGACTGGAATGGGACTGCCTTTCACCATGATCGAGGGAATAGGCCCCAATGTGGGCATCATTCATCCACATGACATGATGCCGCTGTATGACAGTGAATGCCCCGTACTTCTATGCCATCACAAGGATGGGGAGGCAGTGTATGTGAACAACCATCCTGCTCATGCAGGGCAGTGCGGTCTTCTTGAAACAGCACCACTGACGGCAGATGCTGGAGTGGACACGGTCTTGTGCGAGCGAGACCTGTTCAATGGGCCTCCATACTTCATAGGGGGAAGCCCTTCTGCAAATGGAGGTAGCGGAGAGTATTCGTACGAATGGACACTGTCTCCATCTGTCTATGTTCCTAACCCCGAGCTTCCGAGCTTGGTTTATACGGCAAGTGATTTCTTGTCCGATACGACCAGCCCAAATCCACGGGCCCTTCAAGGTTGGATGCCCGCACCGGGTGTTCCAAAGTTCTTCTTTGTTCTGAAGGTCAGTGATTCCATGGGCAATACGGATTACGACACATTGCTACTTGTAAACTATGGGCTTACACTTTCCACTACCCCCACTCCGGTCACGACTACGTTTGCGGGAGCAGAGGAAACGATTCACCTGGTGCCGTTTGAGTTGGGGTGTCCGCCTTATCTGCTGGAATGGCAAGGCAACGGCTATTTGGGAGACACGGTCGATTTCGATGTTTGGGATGTCAACAGTCTCAGCAAGACAGTCATTATTCCGGACACTTCCGGTCAGTTGGTCTATGGCGCGTATGTGACTGACTCTGTGGGCGGTTGTCGGAGTTTTGTGAGTGCTTTTCCGACTTTCGTTGTCGAGTCAGTGGGCATTGAGAATCAGCCTTTGGTGGACCGCATGACATGGTCGGTTCTTGATAAGGATGTCCTTCTGTCTGCAAAAGATGCAATACGCAGTATCCGGGTATTCGACCTTTTAGGACGTACTGTCCCTGTATCACATGTCGCAACGGATGCGTACGCTGTAAAGCTGGGCTTTCCCCGGACGGGAATCTACTTCATTCATGTCTTCTTCTCACATCATTCAGAAACCATAAAAATCTACATACCATGAAAAGCGTACGTTCTTTCGCCACCATACTCCTGAGTTTCGTTTCGTCTCATGCTCTTTTTGCTCAGGCTATTCCGGGCATTCTTGACATCCGGTTCTCTGAGAACCTCACCCTCGATGTGGACACCATAGTGAGCCACTCTGACACCACTTATCGGCTCACCTTTGATAATCCGGGACTCACGGACTTCTTTTCGAGTACTGAAATACGATCCTTTCGACAGGCATATCCAGATGCGGCCATGTATCAACATCCTATTGCGACAAGATTGCTTAGGGTATGGAGACTTGATTGCGCATGCGATGAAAGTGTTCTCAGAGATTCACTTGAGCGCAAATTCAAAGAAGACATCGATCATATTGAATTTAGTTATGAATTGATTCCCACTTACACACCAAATGACTACAATAACGGAAGTACAGGGGCGCAAGGCGCATCCTTGGATATGATTAATGCAAAGCAAGCATGGAACATCACTCATGGTAGTTCTGATGTAAAGGTGGCAGTTATGGAGAAATATGGTTTTCAGACAGATCATCCGGATCTTATTGGAAATATTGATTATGAGCATGGGAATGTAGAATTTATTCCCGGTAACTATGAATCTCATGGCACTTGGGTTGCTGGTATTGTGAGCGCATCCACAGACAATGATTTGGGTGTGGCTTCAATAGGATTTAACACTAATCTCATGCTATTTAGATCATTTAGTTATAATGACATGCTTTGGGCGGCAAGTAATGGAGCAGCTATTATTAACTGTAGCTTCAGGGGCTGTACATACAGCCAAAACAATCAAGACATAATAAACCTCATCACAGAAAGTGCTGGAACAGTTGTCGTGGCATCTGCTGCAAATGGGAATCAAGGGTGTCCAGCATGCTCTGGATGTTCGGGAGGGCCGCAGATTGGGGCACAATACAATGGAATATATAGAAACGGATATGCTTATCCGGCTTCCTATGACAATGTAATAAGCGTAACATCTGTAACTCTTGCGCGTGATAGTCAGGGTAATTTCACTAAACGTTATGATCAAGATAATGTTTATCACACTCACAATGATAAAGTGGATATCAGCGCACCTGGCTTTTTCGTGCAAACTACGGACATAAACTCTGGCTACATTGATGTTTGGGGAGGTACATCATTTGCCGCTCCTTTAGTCTCTGGAACCGTAGCGTTAATGCTTGCAGTAAACCCGTGTCTGTCTCCCGTTGATGTTGAACAGATACTAAAGCAGACGAGCGACCAAAGTGTGCATACTGCCAATCCCTCAGGGTTCATAGGATACTCAGGCGCTGGGTTGCTTGATGCCCATGCTGCCGTCCTCGAAGCCACCACCTACGGTGACGTTGCCCCCATCACCTCCAACACCACGTGGACGGGAGACCGCTATGTGAAGGGCACAGTTGCAGTCCAGAGCGGCACACTCACCATCACCGGTACGGTGCGCATGGCCGAGGATGCCCGCTTTGAGGTGAAGCCCAACGCCAAGCTGGTGATTGACGGGGGCACTATCACCCGCTCCTCGGGTTGCTTTGACAGTCGCTGGAACGGCATCTACGTCTCCGGCACGAGTTCATCGAGCCAGACGGTGAACCCCACGCACTTCGGCACGGTGGAGCTGAAGAACGGGGCGGTGGTGGAGCACGCCAAGGAGGCGCTCAACAACTTCGGCCTCACATCGGGCGGCAGCTTGGACTGGGGCGCCTTCGGAGGCATCATACAGGCCACGGAGGCCACCTTCCGCAACAACAGGCGCAGCGCTCAGTTCATGGCCTACACCAACACCAATTCCCTGGGCAACCCTATCAACGACAAGGGCTTTTTCACCCGTTGCACCTTCACGGTGGATGACGACATGACGCCCCTAATTCCATATTGCAATCCCTTTGCTAAATCATCTATATGTTAATGTTTTTTTTGACATCTTAAAGCCGATTTCGCGCCCGAGAACCAAAATTTCCGATACTCAACATCCTGATTTCACCGAAGAAACTCGATTGTACAGAATGCTCTGTAACCCTCACAGATAAAGGAAAACGGCAATACATGATGCGACTGAATAGGCGAAATTAAGTGAGAAAAACGCGAAAATTTGGCAGTGAGAATTTTTTCAGACCCTTTTCCTTTGCCCCGAGAGATCAGTGACGAAGACTATACCCTACCCTCTACACACCAAAATGCTCGTTTTTGCACTTGTGCGCTCAAAGGGTGAAAGCACCGAAACCGTTGCCTTGTAAGGGATTAAGATAACTGAACAGATGACGACCCACCCAAATCGCTGCAATTTTTCCGAAAATTTGGCCTTGAACGTTTTTCCAGACCCTTTTTCTTTGCCCTATATGCCTGAGGGCATCACACCCGGCCTGAACGATGATTCGTCCATGCCCTGATTCCATCTTATTGATTGTCAATGCAAATTCTTTACTTGCAGCTTCATTAACACCATGGTCATGAAAAATCTCACCTTTTCTTCGTTGCTACTGTTGCTTGCCTTCGGCTGCGTAACGGCTCAAGATTCTTACCGCTCAGTTTTCGGTAAGGAGCAAACCTCGTGGAGCACTAAAATGACGGATATGCCCGGAGACTTTGTGGACAGTCTCGCGGTGATTGGTGACACACTCATTGGAGGCTTGAGGTATTGGTCATTGATGCACTATGAAATTGTGGACGGGATAGCTCTATCTGATGAGTCTGCCGTTTCCCTGCTTCGAGAAGACACTGCATCAGGAAGGCTCTGGTATCATAATTCAGATTACGGGGAGATTCTTGTTCAGAACATGCAACTCACAGTGGAAGACAGTTTCAGGATTCCCTTCACGGGAGGCACACTGCTCGGTGATTACCGCCCTGTACACAACATCTACATGGACAACGAGAACAGAAAGGTGATAGAAATTGCATTCACGACCGGAATGGGCCAACCTTATACAATGATAGAGGGCGTGGGGCCCAATGTAGGATTTCGCTACATGTACGGCCCCGGAATCGAGAGCGTCAATGCCTCTGTGCTCTTGTGCCAACATAAGGACGGGGAAACCTTCTATGTCAATGATCATCCGGTATATTCAGGGCAGTGTGGTCTTCTGGGTACTGGTGTACCACAGGCATCGGTATCAGAATCGATGAATTTGACCGTGTTTCCAAATCCTGTATTAGCTGGTCATGCAGTTAATGTTAAGTGGATACAAGATGTTGAGGTCGTTTGGGTCACAGATTTTATTGGACGTATAGTAATGCGCACTTTTGTTAACGGAAAAACAAAGTGTTCCTTCTTCTTGATGAATCCTGGATTTTACATGCTCCATGCCGACAACCGTACACCACAAAAACTCATTGTTCACTAACCTTTAGCATCATGAAACTTGTAAACTTACTTGTCCTATTCGGACTCTGTTCTTTTTCCAGTCTCCACGCCCAAACGTATGTCACTGACCAATGTTGGATGAAACCGTTGCTTCCTCAATTGGAGGCGGTTGAATCAGGCGACAGCAGTTCGAATGCAATGTTGAACCAGATATTCAGTGACTATCAGGTGTACACCTATAAGAAGGCACTGCCCTTTGCGAAGAATCCTGTTTTGTTACAGATACATGAGATTCATTGCGATTGCGTTATAGATAGTTTGATTTCCGCTATCAGGACTGCTTTTACTGAAGAAGAAATCAAAGAGTTTTCGAAGTTTGAGTTGGAAGACGAGGGTATCGAGGTGTACTCACCAGAGGACTACTTCTGGCAATTGACGGAGCAGAATCCAGATCAGCATTTGTGGCATCTGAAGAACACGGCTTGTGATGACGCATGGGATATTACCAGAGGAGACCCGAATATCAAACTCGGGATTATAGACAGACCGTTTGATGTCAGCCACCCAGACCTTGCTACTAAGATATTTCCCCATTTTGACCCTCATGACTCCTTTTCCTTTACATGCGGGAATGCCAATACTCATGGCACTCAGGTCGCCAGTTGCATCGCTGCAGAGACCACCGAGATAGGCGACACACCGCAAGGTCATCTTGCTTCTGCGGGATTCAACTGTATGATGGTAGGGTATCGAAGCCCTCCTCTCCGGAGTACCTTTCTTCAGAAGGCGTTGCATGCCTCCGCTGTTATGGGGGTTAAAACAATCACTTCTTGCGCAGGTGGAAGTGCGCTTAGCTGTTCGCCTATACCGGTGATGGATGAAGACTTGATAGTTCGTGAAATCCTGGATAATGGCACGGCCATTATTATGCCCGCAGGAAACGGCTTTCTTTCGAATGGTCACCATTGTTATGACGCTCAAACGGAAACCTTTAGCCCATTTTACCCTATGCATCCTTCCTACGATGACCGCATCATCATTGTCACCAGTACTGACAGGTATGACTGGCATGCCCCGCAGGGTGGGAATCCAGATGGTGTCCATGCTCGGTTTCCAGAAGTTGACCTGTGCTCTCCAGGCTATGGGATACTGCTGGCGAACAATACTGATTGTGGGGCCAACTCCATACCTTATGCTAACAATTCCGGAACTTCTTTTGCCACCCCGATTGTGGCTGGCATAGCAGGTCTTGTTTATAGTGTGAACGAGTGCATCGCCCCTCAGGATCTTGAACATCTCCTCAAGTCCACCACCGACCCCGTAATTGATGCTACAAGCTTTCAAGGTCTTATCGGCACGGGCCGTGTCAATGCCTACAAGGCCGTGTTTGAAGCACAGACGTACGGGGATGTCTCCCCATCACCTCCAACACCACTTGGACGGGCGACCGTTATGTAAAGGGTGCAGTGGTGGTACAGAGCGGCACACTCACCATCACCGGTACGGTGCGCATGGCCGAGGATGCCCGCTTTGAGGTGAAGCCCAACGCCAAGCTGGTGATTGACGGGGGCACTATCACCCGCTCCTCGGGTTGCTTTGACAGTCGCTGGAACGGCATCTACGTCTCCGGCACGAGTTCATCGAGCCAGACGGTGAACCCCACGCACTTCGGCACGGTGGAGCTGAAGAACGGGGCGGTGGTGGAGCACGCCAAGGAGGCGCTCAACAACTTCGGCCTCACATCGGGCGGCAGCTTGGACTGGGGCGCCTTCGGAGGCATCATACAGGCCACGGAGGCCACCTTCCGCAACAACAGGCGCAGCGCACAGTTCATGGCCTACACCAACACCAATTCCCTCGGCAACCCTATCAACGACAAGGGCTTTTTCAACCGCTGCACCTTCACGGTGGATGACGACATGACCCCCGGCCCGGGCCTCTATGCCCACATCAGCCACTGGGCCACAAGGGGTGTGGACGTCATCGGCTGCCATTTCGAGAACGTGCGCACCGCCAATGGCAGCCCCACGGGCAGGGGTATCGGTGTGTACACGCTCGATGCGAAGTTGAGTGTGCGCGAGCACTGCGCCTCGCTGCCGCCCTTCGGCCAGCCCTGTCCTCCGAAACACACTACTCCGAGCACTTTCACCGGACTACAACACGGGGTGGAGGCCACAGCGGGGAGTGTGGTGTCGGTGCTCAACTCAGCGTTCGTGGACAACCACCGTGGCGTAGTGTTAAGCGCTGCGGAGGGCAGTACGGTGAGGGAGAACACTTTCAGCCCCGGACTCTTCGGACCGACCCCTGTGGGCCTGTACATCGACCAGACATCGTCCTACACCGTGGAGTGCAACGATTTCGATGATGCCGGCACTGCCCCGCTCGCAGATTCCGATCACCGCTACGGCATCCAATCATGGAACACGGGGGTGGCATCGCCCATTCGGCACAATACCTTCACCGACCTGTATGTGGGCGCCCAAGCCAGTGGCTCCAACCGCAACGTTAATGGAGAAGGTCTCCAGTACCTTGAGAACACCTTTGACGACAACTATGTGGGCATTGCGGTGCTTCCGAGTGGTAGTCTGCCCAATCAAGGATTCAGGGTGGTGCAAGGGAGCTTCACAGTGCCCGCAGGCAATAAGTTCGATGCCCCGACCACTTTGGCAGACATATTCAATACCAGCCAGCCAGCATACTACTGTCATCACCAATGCACCATGCCCGGATGCACGACCACGGTGTGGTATCCTGACCCACAATTGGGAATTGTCCACGTGAACACATCCGTGAACTGGAGCCTGTGGAGCTGCGGTGCTGCCGGAAAGTCGATGGTGCAGTACGGTGATGCAACGCAGAGGCAGGCAGAGAAGGAGGCCGAACTCACGGCATTGACAGACGGGGGCAACACACAGCAACTGCTGATGCACGTGACCACTACGGGCCATGAGGCCGACATGGAGGTCTATGGCACACTGATGCAGCGGAGTCCCAACCTGTCGGAGCAGGTACTGCTCAGTGCAGTGGAGCGCAATGCGGCCCTGCCCAACGCCATGCTGCGCGATGTGCTGGCCTCCAATCCGCAGGCGGGCAAGTCGGAAACAGTGATGACCGGCCTTGCCGAGAGACCTCAACAGCTGCCAGAGTACATGGTGTGGCAGGTGGAGGAGGCCTCGCGTGCCCTATCGCCCATGGAGCGGCTGAGGGCCGAGGTGGTGCAACTCGCATCGGAGCGGAAGGAGACGGCCGATGCGCTGGTGGCGGGCTGGCTCTTCCCTGAGGACGGGCAGCCCGTGCAGCGCGACAGTGCCTTGGCACTGCTCACCGCCAAGGACGATGCCCATGCCCACTACCGCCTCGCCCTGCTCCATGCAGAGGAGGGTGACGCGCAGGCCGCGGCCCACCATGCCGAAAGGCTGGGGCAGCTTGCCGATGGCCCGGGTCAGGAGGCCGCGCAACGTCTGTCATCGCTGCTTACACTGCTGGCCTCCGCAAGTGCGGATGGCCGTGGCATGGGGCGGCTCAATGAGGGCGAGCTGGCCCTGCTCGCAGAACTTGCCGAGGGCGAGGATGCAGCCGCCAGACGGGCCGATGCCATTGTGGCGTTCCTCAACGACTCTGTGCGCCATTACCCTGTCCTGCCACTGCCAT
Organism: uncultured Chryseobacterium sp.; assembly: GCA_964500205.1. Lineage (GTDB taxonomy): Bacteria > Bacteroidota > Bacteroidia > UBA10329 > UBA10329 > UBA10329. Next base: position 158,590 of record CAZCNS010000008.1, read on the forward strand.
TGGTGCAACAGCAGCGCAGGGCAGCGCCCACGATGGAGGGCATGTCATCGGTGAACGTGTTCCCTAATCCGGGCAAGGAGTTCATCACCATCGACTACAGCTTCGAGGAGCGTAGCGGTGACAACCTCTTCGAGGTGATGGACATGCAGGGCCGCACCCTGCTCACACAGCGGCTTGTGGGTCAGCGCGACCAGCAGGTGGTGGACGTCCGTGCCCTGGCGGCAGGGAGCTACGTCTATCGTGTGTCGCAGGACGGGCAGACGATGCGGGGAGGCACATTCATGGTGGTGCGCGACTGAGGAAGTACCAGGCACGCGGTCGTGACTGACTACGCACGACCCCTGGCACACCCGTGCCGAGGGCCGTGCGCATTTCCTACATCCATGTCCTGAAGCAGGGCGGTCGATGACCTCGCACTGTTTCAGGTCTTTGGGGTAAATCCCTCTTCCGAAAAAGTTGCGCCCCAACCGAAGAAAGCACCCCTATCAACGCACAGGGAATGGCTCTACGGTCTGACGCCCCCTCGCCATCGGCAAGCCCAGAGAAAAACCTTTCTGACGCCCCCTCGCCATCGCCCGGAGGCACGAAAAACCTTTCTGACGCCCCCTCGCCATCGCCCGGAGGCACGAAAAACCTTTCTGACACCCCCTCGCCATCGCCCGGAGGTACGAAAAACCTTTCTGACACCCCCTCGCCATCGCCCGGAGGCACGAAAAACCTTT